>NZ_LLWE01000020.1 GCF_001562055.1 Polycladidibacter stylochi
CACAGTACACGACTCTTTAGTTTATTGAGCGCTTGGGGCAGTTTTTTCGCCATGCCTTAGATGCTCTATCAGGTTTATGGGTAATCCAGTTTCGCAAAGTATCGAGCCCCAAGCGGAACCAAGACTTTTCCCGTCTGCCATGGCTTTTGCGCTTAATAGCTTTTCGGTCCATTAAAGTTGTGGCGCAGCGATAGGACCAGATTGTTGCCAGAGTGACAATACAGAGCAGCGTGGAGAGCTTTTTGTGGCAGCTCAGCCTTGTATCCTCCATGTTAAATCCGCGTGTTTTGATATCTCCAAACAGACACTCAATCGCCCACCGTTTTTTATAGGCATTCAGCGCAGCTTTGGCGCACGGGGCATTGGTCACAATGAAAAGCCATTCGCCGTCTTTTAGTTGTCTGGCCGCGATGCAGACCTTGAAGTGTGCGCCCTGCAAGCGACCGCTCCACACGAGTGTGTTCTTGCGCGCGCGCCTGCCATGGACCAGCGTGTTCAGGCTGGTAACACAGCCGCTTTCCAACTGAAACAAAAGCTTTCCTTTCAGGCGAATAGCGAAGGGAATATTGTTTTCACTCAGAAAATCCAGCCAATCCTTGCCGATAAACTCTCTGTCAGCCAACACAAGCTCAATGGAGCTGACATCAAACAGGCTTAGATAGCGCCTCACCAAAGCAACCCGCTGGTCCGTGTTGCTATTGCCCTGATGGTTCATAAAACTCCACAGCAAGGGGACGCGGAAGCGCCGCGTGACAATGGAAAGAACCAGAATGTTTACATGTGTAGAGCCAATTTGCCAGTTGGTCCGGTCAAGAGCTAAAGTTTTCGCGCGCCCAAGGTTCAGCATCTTAACGGCCAATAAAGCAATGCGGTCCTGATCAAGGATGACATGTTGAAAGAACCGTTGCAGGCGGCGGTAGTTAGAAGAATGTAAGGCCTCCCCGGGCAACAGGCTGGCAAGGTGACTCAGGTTTACCGTTCGTCCGCTCACGAGCCCCACAATAAGGCAGGACAGTGTACTCAAACGGCTCTTGCTGAGAGCAAAGTGAGGCGATAAGGTCTCTATGAGAGTGGCTAAAACGATGTTGGACAAGCTCTGGATCCTTTTGGTGAAGAATCCAGCACTCAAACAGATTTAGTCACTCTCAGCAAATGTGTCGTGTACTGTG
>NZ_LLWE01000001.1 GCF_001562055.1 Polycladidibacter stylochi
TTGACTCTAGAGTCGCCAAGGTCAAAAAAACCCCAAAATGACGATTCGACTCTAGAGTCAAGTCGTCATAAGTTACTGATAGTCTTAAGTGAGTCGTCGATGACTCTATGACAAGTCGTCGGCGATTCGTCTACGACTTGCCGACGACTTGGATTCACCTTACAGAAAGTAATACTGCGTAATTTAATAACCAACAACTAACTGATATTAATGGGTTATCTTCAAAATTTTAATTTTGCGTGGGGTGTGGGTATTTTTAGTGGTGAGGAGCGTTCAGAGATCTGACGATTTTTGGGAAGGTTCAGGAACTCCCCGGAATGGCCGGAGAGGAAAACTAAAGCATGACGGGGTCAGGATTTTTTCCAGAATTTCCACCATGGCGCCGGGGATTCAGTTAATTTTGCCTGGTGATTTTCAAGAAGGAGCATGGCCTGTTTCAGGCTGTCAATGTGCGAATCCTTGGACAAAAGTAAGGTGTTCAGGTGTTCAATCTCCTGTTTCAGATGACGAATCACCTGTTCACTCTGGTCAGCAGAGGCTGTATCACGCTGTTCAGAGACCTGTCCAGAATGGTGTTCACCCTTCAGTTGTTCAAAGGGACCAAAGACACGTAAAAGCTCTGAAGTATCTACCATTTTTGCATTACGTTCACCGCTACAGGTGGACAGGTCACCTGCTTTAATTAACCTGTGCAGTGTTGTTCTACTCTTACCCGTCAGTCGGGCAGCCTCACTAATAGACACTCTGGCCATCAGTTACCATCCTGTAATGCATCCAGTCTCGAGGTCAGTGTACGGAAAAGATGCTCCGCATCATCGTGGAGTTTCTCACAAAGGTCGGCCTCAGCATCAAGATCAAGCTCGTTAAGCTTCTCCAGCAGGAGCAGAGACTGATTCTGGATGAATTTAGCCATGTTCAGCGCTGTTTTCTGTTGTTTCGTCATAAGAGGCCTCGGAGCGTCAGTGCTCAGTGTAAAACCAGTCTCTTTTCCGCTTCCTCGCCCACTCAGTCGCTACGCGTCA
>NZ_LLWE01000023.1 GCF_001562055.1 Polycladidibacter stylochi
GCAATGAGCTGGCCCGTTTGCACAAGAAAATTAAACTTCTTCGAGAGGAAAGGGATCTTTTAAAGTGTAGCTGGCAAAACAAACAGTAGAGCTGTTTGCCAAGCGCAACGCAGCCGCGTTCTTCGCCAGGGAAACAAGTCGATGAGATACCAGTTTATCGATGCACTGAACGCATATTCTTCAATTGCCAGCCTCTGTGCCTTTGTGGGTGTCAGTTGTAGCGGTTATTACGCCTGGAGAAAGCGACCCGCGAGCGCCCGGCAACGTGAGGACATGGTGCTGCTTGCCCATGTTAAAGACCGGTTTGAAGCCTCGAACAAAGCTTATGGTGCACGACGTATTGCTGCTGATCTTACCGCTGATGGTATCGCCATCGGCAGACATCGTGTGACCCGCCTAATGCGTGATAACACACTGAAAGTGGAAAGGAAAAAGAAATTCAAAAGGACCACCGACAGCTATCATAACAAGCCTGTTGCACCGAACCTTTTGGAACAGGATTTCACTTGCACCGGTCCCAATCAGAAATGGGGTGCTGACATCAGTTACCTATGGACGGCGGAAGGCTGGCTTTACCTTGCTGTGGTTGTCGATCTTTTCTCGCGAAGGATTATCGGCTGGTCAACTAGCAACCGAATGAAGACCGATTTGGTGACAAACGCCCTCAAGCGGGCGCTGGCGACACGAACTTGTCTTGATGGGCTCATACATCATTCCGACCGTGGTTCTCAATATTGCTCCGATGCTTATCAGCGGCTCTTATCAAGGCACCATATCATTCCTTCCATGAGCGGCAAGGGAAATTGTTACGACAACGCTATGGTGGAAACCGTGTTCAAGACCATCAAATCAGAAATGTTGTGGCGAACTGCCTTTCTGACACGGCAAGAGGCAAAAAAGGCACTTGGCCTTTACATTGAAGGCTTTTACAATCCAACCCGGCGACACTCGGCGTTAGACTACCAATCGCCAATTACGTTCGAGAGACAACGTAGAAAAATTGAGACAGAGGCTCTCCACT
>NZ_LLWE01000022.1 GCF_001562055.1 Polycladidibacter stylochi
GTCTAAGCGCCTTCGCCCAATGGAAAAACGCTGCCATGATTGATGCCTGAGGCATAAGGTGAAAAGCTTCTTCCGGCTCTTTCAAGTTAACGTGACAACGCCCTTGAAATCATTCACCCACAGAATGCGCTACAAAACCGTTCGGATCTAAGACGGGGATAGCTCAAAAAACTAGATACCAAACAATACACGCGGATAGCGTCAATAATTCTACTAAAAGTAGTTTGGGTGAAATAGCCTTTAAGGAACTTCGCCCAGCTTCGCAAAACAATATAGAGATTGCTATAAAAATTCCAAAGAAGGGCCACACCAAGTAATCTTGGTTGAGGTTGTCCGCATAGCTGCGTAATGCTATCGCAAGATATGTACTGGCTAGAAGTCCAACGACCCCAGCCGCAAACACAATTCCTCCTAGTAAGCGAGCCACTACTTCTAGTAAGCGAGCCATTATTTGATGCCCAAGTCTATCAATTGGTTTCCAAGATCAATGCGCCGTTGATGTCCTATAGGACCTGGCGGGTTGTAATGGAAATGCCCAGTGTTAGATCTCATTTGCCCAAACAATGATGGCACAGATGAGATGATTTCTAAGTCGCTCATGCCTGCGGATAGTGGGTCACCTTGATTCGTTAAATTAATTACAGAGACGTTCCTGACGCCATCAGTTGTGTTTAGTCTATCCATCATAGATTGGTTAAGTGGCGCTCCAATTAATACAAGATTATCAACAGTAATTCCTTTCGATGCTTCACCAATCGCTTGGTTTGCCACTACAGCAGTACCCCAAGAGTAACCAATAAGATTGGCGTTGTCACGTAAACTTTGGCACCAGCCTGATGAGATAGCGATTGGCGTATGACGCCATCATCGATTAGCTACAAGCGCCAGTGTTTCCCGTCCGAGATCATTGCTCACGTGGTTTGGCTCTATCATCGCTTCTCTTTGAGCCTGCGCGAGGTTGAAGAGGTGCTGTTTACGCTCTGCATTGC
>NZ_LLWE01000027.1 GCF_001562055.1 Polycladidibacter stylochi
TCGATGCTTTCATATTCTGCTCCTTCCCAGCCAGGAAATTCGTCACAGAAAATTCTAACTCAAATCGAGGGACTTTTCAGGGAGCACATCAGCATAGATTCAACATGTCTCTGGTCTTATCAGAGACTTTAGCAAGACTAGATTTTACCATGCTATCATAACCAGTAAAATGAGTTGAGTATTCACAGGTCATATCAGCATGCAAAAGTGAAGACATTTTATCATTATATTTTATATATTGAACCGCACCATTAAAATGTTGCTTTCTTTGTGCTTCTACCCTGACCTTTTCAGCAAAATCATCAAAGTATTTAAAGTGTAATAATGGGCACCAATCTAATGCTAAATTATCAATGCTATAATTATCGCTTGCCTCTAGAAAGTGAGCTCCTGCGCTAATTTTGAAACCTTTTTTCCAGTAGACTAATGGAACTTTGTGCATCAAAAAAGAGCTAGCCCACTTCTTCTTCAAATAGAGTTTTGCTATTCTCTTTAGAGTTTTTGATCTGGGCTTAGGTGAAAGTGAATAAAAATACTCATGGATTTTTTTCTCAAAAGCCGATAACTTATTATAAGAATTGCCGAAAAATCGTTCTCTAGGCCCTCCATATAAACTAAAATTAGGGATCTTACTAAATTTTCTATTATTACGAATATCCAGTCTATATCCAAAATTATCAAATAAATCTGAGCATTGCCAGAATTCGTCACCTGACTGGTATTTAACTTCAGATAATGGTTTTGAAGAGTACATGTCAACCATTGGGGTGAAGATTACATACCAATCATTTGACTTCCACCATTGGCAGATTTTTGTAAGACTGATTTTACCTTGCCCTGGATAGATAAATAGCTCATCAATATCTGCGAAAAGTAACCACTGATTATCAAAATACTTATTTGCTAAATCAGTCCGCCATTTTGCTTCAAGATCCTTGTATTCTAATTCAGTATATATCCTTTGGACATCACCTTGGTTATCAAGATACTCGCCCATTCCATCATCAGAGCCATTATCGATGATAATGAAGTCTTTAACACCAATTCTTCTATAATACTCTAAGAAGAATGGCATACGTAGCATTTCATTTCTTGCTATTGCCAAAACGGTTATATCTTCTTTAGTTCCGTTTAGAAATATTTTTGAAGGTAAGTAATCCATTTTAATTACTTTCTTTTTGTGAATTGTTTAGTTCGTCTACGTATAATCCAGCCTTTTGCAATGACTTAACAAGGTGTTCATTACGTAAATGATTGGAATTATTAATAGGTATGAGTTTTGAGCGGTCTGATTTCCAACTAGTACTAATAGATCTGAAGTGAAAATGTTTGCACATCTTTGCAAAGGGCCTTAGTCGCGAGTATAAAGGATGCCAAAGTGCTTTAATTTTTGGCTCAGGCCGCATTCCATGAATTTTAAATTGTACGGCACGTGGTATTCTAGAAGGTTTTACAACCCATTTTCTTGCTGTTTTTGACGGCGGGTTATTTGTGTGTAGAAACATGCTATGTTGTAACTTATTAATATCTATAGGATTATCGATTTTTGTATTTGTGGCTGGTTCTACCCATACGCCCTGTATCAGAAGGTATCCTAACCAACATTTGTTTAGTTTTTCAAAGATTGTTTTATCATCTTCACAAACGACTAGTTCATCTATGTCACAAACAAGAAGACCCTGAGAATTTTGTACATATTTCCATCTCAGGAGCTGATGAAGTGATGGTTGTAAAAACATTAGGTTTGGAACGCAGTTAGGTCCGTATTTAAAAGGAACATGAACGACTTCGATTTCAATGTTCGGGAACTCATTTGTTAAATGACTAAATATTTGTTGCGCATATTTTGGGTCATCTGAATTCTCAAATAGGATAAGAGCGTCAACATTATGATTATCGACATGAAATCGCAGCCAGTCAGATATCCATGAAATGGGAGTATCCTTACATAAAGTAGAAATTACTCTTGCCCCTTTGAAGCGAGACGCTTGGTTTTGAGATATACTAATAACTGCGCTTTTCGAATTTATGTTTACTGTAATATTACTTATTTTTTCAGAAGTTGGCGCTTCTAACCAGATTTCATAGACTTTCTTTAATCTTCTATGGTGAGCAGAAAGTTTATTATTATCATAATAAAATGTTGCTTTGAGTAAATGGTCTTCGTATCCATATGGTGGGGCTGCCATTATAATAATATATTTATTGTCATGAGAATAGAAAGCGTCATAAAATAATGTTGTTTCATCGCAAATATCTTTATATTCAGATAATTTATACTTGTTTGTTAGATTTAAATTTCTTTCTAATTGAAATTTACTAAGCATTAGTGCACTATTTGCGAAACTTACTACCATTTTTTTCTCGTTTAATTTATTATTCATCCCTAATAATAATTATTATTGAATTCATTAATCTGCTACAATTTTTTTATAGTTTGTAGCCAAAAATATGATTTAAACCTGTGTATATAGTGTTGGGTATAGAACAAATAGTTCGGGTAATTAATGAATTTAATTACCATGGATTTTTTTGTAGAGGTTTGGTAGATTGCTAAATAGACCTTTAATGGACCCTAAAGAATAGGCCAATTTTTTACTTGAGTTAATTATTAGTTTGCTTGATTTTTCCTTCCTGATAGGGCTGAGAGTTATATATAAGGCTAGGAATATCATACCTAAAAAAAATCTTGTAATTACTTTAGGGAGCATTCTAGCAATAGCTTTACTTTTGCCATGTCGTTGTGTGGCAATATATGCGTGCACAGCAGCTACTGAATATGCGCGTTTAGCTTGATACCTAATGGTTAAGCGACTTTCAGGAATACGTTCTCGCGTAATAGCCTCAGGAACCCAAATAATCTGACCGCCTTGATCTGTTACCCTATAAAAGAATTCAATGTCCGTACCACCACTGAATTGCATTTTTTCGTTGAATTTCAAGTTGGATTTCTCACCATTTACCAAACAGGATTTAAATAAAACGTTATCTGTCCCCGCTGTTTTTAAGATGGAGCCACTTGGTCGCTTATTTTTTAATTTTATAGTTTGTACGTTTGTACTCGCTGCTGGTAAGGATTGTGTCCAACCGTGATAGACATCAGCATCCCATTGACTTATGGCCTTTGACATCTCTATCAACCATTGACTATCAATTCTTTCATCATCATCAATGAACGCTATCCAATGCGGTTGCTTATTTATCGCTGTAAGTAGCGCCTTATTTCTCGCAAAAGGGATACCAGGTATGGGTTGATGGACAAACTCTATAGGTAAGAAGGGCGGCACGCAGTTTTTTAATTCTGTGAGTACATCGCTATTAAGTGGTTCTGAATTGTTATCACAAACAATCAAGAATAATTCAAAATTATCAGGTACAATCAGCTCTGCAAAAGACTTTAGACAATTTTTGAGCATTTCAGGGCGCCCTTTGGTGCAAACAGCGAGCGCAAGCTTATTCAATTCACGACTATTATAACGAATATTCACTTTAATCGTTTGCTTTCTATTTGTTGCTCGAGCATTTTCAAAATTCGCATAAATCTAGAAAATGATTGTGTCGTTGCAAATGCAATTCCTTTCCAACCTGCAAAAATAAAGCGGCGTACAAAAAGATATTTTAGCATTTCAATTGGAATTTCAGTTAATAGACGCACCCTCAAAACCCAAATAGGTTTTTCCTTTTGAGTTTCTGCTGCAAGTTGAGAAGTGTAGTTTAATTTCGAAATTGTGTGTCCCCAATTTCTGAAAGAATAATGAAATTGGCGAGATTTCAAAAGTCCAATAGACTGCCCTTTGTCAACATCCATTCTATCATATGAAGGATCCAATTTTATTCTTGCAAATCTTAGGTTGTATAGCCTTGGTACCTTACGATAGTCAGCTAACAGGCGCGGCTTAGTATCTCCTGGTAAAACCATTGTGTTTTTTATTAGGTAGCAAGCATGCTGTGGCTCACCATTTTTAAATAATTCATGGATTTCTTTTTGAAGTTCGTTTGTAACTACCTCGTCAGCATCAATATAAAACACCCAATGATTTTGACAGTGTTTTTCGCCAAAACTTCTTTGTGGGCCAAAGCCTGACCAAGGATTAAAAATAACTTTTGCTCCATAGGTTTCTGCTATCTCAGTAGTTTCATCACTCGATCCAGAATCTATGATAATTATTTCATTACCAATATGCTTGACAGATTCTAATGTCCTGGACAAACGATCAGCTTCATTAAGTGTACGGATTAGAACTGTTATCGGGAATTTTCGTGCAAGCATGTTATCGGTTCACTACTAGAAAGCAATGTGCATAATAATCGCTTATTAGTCACATTGACTCAAGTATATTTTATTGATTTATGGTTAGTGAATGGGGAAAAAAACATGACGATTTCGAAGTCTATTGCGTTATGCATCACTAGCTGTGGCAGAAAAAATGTTTTAGAGAAGACTCTGGATAGCTTTATGCCATACCATTCAGGTTCTTTTTCTGAAAAATATCTAGTTGAAGATGCTGGGAGCGTTGATATCGCTCAATATATGAAAAAAGCATACCCTGATGTAAAAGTACTTCTGAACAATGAACAACTTGGCCAAATGAAGTCAATTGATAAAATGTACTCATTAGTGAAAAGCGAGTACATCTTTCATGGGGAAGATGATTGGTTATTTGAGGCTAAAAACACAATCAATGAATGCTTTGAGGTATTAGCTGCAGAACCTATGGTAAGTGTCGTTTGTGTGAGGAAACTCTCTGACTTACAAGAAAAATTCCAACGTAATTGCATCCGTAAAGAAGTGAATGGGGTAAAATATGCTCTAATGCCGCTTGATATACACCCTGAATGGTTAAGTTTTTCATTTAACCCTGGCCTCGTTCGAAAAAAACTATGGGATAAATACGGGCCGTATGAAAAGTATAAGACTGAAGAACGTATATCTATCGTAATGAAGCGAGAGGGGTTGATGGTGGCTTTTCTGGATCCAGGTTATTGCCATCATATTGGAGATGGAATGCATGTAAATGATCCTAATCAGCCAATTAGAGCTAAAACTTTTCTACAGAGGATGAAAAGGTCAATAATGAAACGTATTAAGCGATTCATCCGTAGATTCGGTTATGATATTTGATAGGAAGTAAGGTTAGTATATGACTATATTGGTAACAGGTGGTTGTGGTTACATCGGTAGCCATATGGTATGGCGATTACACGATGCTGGTGAACAGGTAATTGTACTCGATAATCTATCTACTGGATTTGATTGGGCTATTCCTGAATCTGTAAAACTAGTCGTGGGTGATATTTCCGATGGTGAGCTTTTAGAAAGAGTATTCTCCAATAATAGTATAGAGGCGGTAATTCACTTTGCTGGTTCAATTATTGTTCCAGAGTCTGTAAGTAACCCCATGAAGTATTACCGCAATAATACAGCAGCTTCTATGGCTTTGATTGAGGCATGCGTACAAAATAATATTGAAAACTTCATATTTTCATCAACAGCAGCTGTGTATGGTAATCCTGAGATAGTTCCAGTTACGGAAAATGCTGTTCTGGAGCCAGTTAGTCCTTATGGCACCTCAAAGCTAATGACTGAGCAAATGCTAAAAGATGCGGCTAATGCGCATAATTTTCGCTTTACAGCGCTTCGCTATTTTAATGTTGCTGGTGCTGATCCTTTAGGTCGCACAGGGCAATCGACTTTAAACGCAACACATTTGATTAAGGTTGCTTGTGAAGCTGTACTGGGATCGCGCTCCCACCTTAGTGTATTTGGTAGTGATTACAATACCCCAGATGGAACTGGCGTGCGCGATTATATTCATGTGAGCGATCTGGCCGATGCGCACTACCTCGCGCTAAAGCGGTTGTTAAATGGTGGCGATAGTTTGATAATGAACGTCGGTTATGGTGAAGGTTATTCTGTAAAGCAAGTAATTGAAGCCGTCAAAAAAGTATCTGATGTTGACTTTGAGGTACGTTTACAGCCTAGACGAGATGGCGATGCGGCAGAAATAATAGCTGATAATAGTCAAATTCAGGCAAACCTAAATTGGCAACCACAATTCGATGACTTAAAAACGATTGTTTCTCATGCATTGGAATGGGAGAGAAGCCTGCAGAAAAAAAATAGTCATTTTTAATCTACTAGCTAAAGTAAGTAGCGAGTAGTTCACTTTAAATGATTAAATATCACTCAAGTGAGTAGCTTTGTTTAGTTAGGGTGTACTATTAACTTATTGTAAGTCTTTAAGTTAATATTACTTGGGTAAACTATACGTAAGTGGTTATCTAATATAATAACTCTTATTGGTAATGTTAGATAACCACTCACCTTATACACCCTATTAAATGTGATGATGATGAGCGCCTGAAAAAATCATTATCAGGCCTAACAAGCAAATTAGAATAGCTGAGAGAAGAGGTGCTTTTTGTAGAGCTGAGTCAAGCCAAGGAGCACGATGCGCTGCAAATCGAATGCCCAATGCAGCAATGACACCTACAATTACTAGTGTAGCAGCGAGGCCGATACTAAACGCTGTGACGAGCGTTAAGCCAAGCGCCATTTTTTTCAATTGCAAACATAATAGCAGGACTGTTATTGCCGCAGGACAAGGGATCAGCCCCCCTGATAGACCAAAGAGAATGGTCTGCCAAGTGGATGTACCTCCGCTTTCTAAGCGGGTTTCAATTTCTTTTGCATGGGCTAATGCATGGGCATCCATATGAGCGTGCGAATGGACATGATCATCAGTGTGATGGGTATCGTGGTGGTGAGAATGGTTATGAGGGGCATCCCCATGTACATGGGGCTTGTGCGCGTTGGCGCCTGCTTCCTTATTTGTTTTGGTGGCTTGCCAGAGCACCCAAAGCCCGACGGCCAAGATGATTATGCCAGAGGCACTCATAAGGATAGGCTCTAAATCCTCGCCAATATACTCTTCCCCATATTGTAGCCCTATAATTGCCAATAGCCAGACGATTATGACGTGCGAGGTTGCAGCTGAGATGCCCAGAAGTGTGGCTTGAAAAGCTGAACCACGAATAGCAATGATATAGGCAGCCATCATAGTTTTGCTGTGTCCGGGCTCCAAGCCGTGTAATGCGCCCAAAACAAGTGCCATTACAAACAATAGTAAAGGGTTATTGGTACCGGCTGAAATTGCTGCCGTTATATCCATAATGAATGACTCCTAAAGGTATTTCGATATTTCACGAAATTCGGCGACAAGCTGCTTTTGCTCTTTGGGCTGCGCTGCACTGCCTTCGAGGCAATGGTCAATATGATCGTGAATGAATACCCGCTTTGCTTGCTCAATTGCTTTGCTGACAGCATGCAACTGCTGAGCAACGTCAACGCAAGAACGGCCATCCTCGATCATGGTGATGGTTTTTTGCAAGTGACCAGACGCCCGTTTCAGGCGCTTGACCACGTCATTGTGTGTTTCATGAGTCATGCCATAACCTAACCCCGGGGAGGGGATAGTAGCAAGTTTTAAAAAGCTGCAATAGTGCAGCACTCAATAATAAGTTATGAATGGGGAATGAGCAGTCCTTCTTGCAATTTAAGGGCCCTAGTACCAACATTTTGGCGAAAATCGGCATCATGTGAAACGATGATCATTGCTTGCGGTAAGCTGCAAAGAATTTCCAGTAGTCGGGCTTCATTTTTTTCATCAAGTGCGTTGGTTGGTTCATCAAGCAAAAGCACGTCGGGATCCATTGCAAGTACACATGCGAGTGAAACTAAGCGTTTTTCCCCCCCCGATAGTCGATAGGTGATACGGTCTTTTAAGAAAGTGAGATCCAGTTGCTGTAGAACTCTATCAACAATGGTGGCAGCCTCACGACGGCTTTTGCCAAGGTTTAATGGACCGAATGCAATGTCTTCTGCTACCGTTGGGCAAAAGAGCTGGTCGTCGGGGTCTTGAAAAACAAATCCTGCCCGGCGACGAACACTATGAAAATCTGCCTCCTTACTACAGCTTTGCCCAAAAGCAAGAACTTGCCCGCTTTGGGGCTTCAGTAGACCAACTATCATGCGCAGCAGTGTGCTCTTTCCTGCGCCATTATGACCGCTAATGGTTAGCTTCTCTTCTGGTGCAAGTGTGAGTGAAGCGCCTTTTAAAACGACGCTATGGGCCGGATATGCAAAATGCAAATCGCGAAGTTCAATAAGTGGTGTCAATCATCCACTCCATTACTATCAATAGGAGCGCAAAGAAAAGCACCATAAGTGCAAAGACCTTGTCTCTTTTTGTGAATTGCATTGTGTCGAGTAGTGGAATTGTGCCCGTAAAACCTCGGCACTTCATGGCAGCTAATATGCGTTCAGAACGGTCTAGCGAACGTACCAGCATCATACCCACCAAATAACCAACGCTTTTGTATGTATGCAAAGAATTTGACAGTTGGAAAGAGCGCACTTTCATTGCTGCCCTTAAGCGTAAGTACTCTTGGTGTAAAACGCTTATATATCGCACTGTGAACATGAGTAGGTGAACTAACACTTGTGGTGTGCGCAGGCGGTGCAAAGCGTGCCCAATGGTTACTGGCTCTAACGTCCCTACCAAAACCATAAGCATGAGAATAATGGCGTTGGCTTTAAGCGCAATATCAATGGCTTTCATCAGACCTTCTATAGAGAAACCATAACCAAAGAGCGAGAAGATAGGTGTTCCTGGCATGGTAAAAGGCAACAAGGCAAGCGTAAAGAGAATGAAGCCATCCATTGCCAGCATTCGACGTAGTGTTGCTTTAACAGGTGTGTTGGTAACTTGCATTGCTGCCAATGAGAGTGCTAACCCGCAACTTAACACAACAAGACTTTTAAACGAGACAATCAAGACTGCATACACACATGCTGTAATGATACGCGTTCTTGGGTCCAGCTTATCAAGAAGTCTGTTCCCTCCCGAAACCTGAGCGTTAACCAGCACTTGTGGGCCTGAAGTAACAATATGACCCATGGTTTACCTCTTGGCCAGTTTACGGCGTGTTGAGAAGTAAAACCAAAAGCCGAACAAACCAACAATATAGCCAATACCGCCGAGAATGGTTTGCAGGTTATTTTTTTCCTTATAGGCCGCTATTTCACGGCGCAAAGGCTTAACCTCTCTATGGATCATCTCGCGCATAACATTGCGGGTTTCTTCCAAAAGTGCCGCGTTAGCCTCTGTGAGTTCTGCCATGGTAATGTTAACAGAGCCGTTCGTTGCTATTGTTTGTGTTGGCAATACCTTGGCTGTTGAGCCTAACTCAGGTATTGGCGAGACCGACCTATCTGTATTGCTAGAGCCTACTTGCGGCATATCGGCTAATTCCAGCTTTACCTTCGCAATATGCCCAGAGCCTAAGTTCGCACTAAACACATGAGGTATGGCCTTTTTTGGGGTAAAGACAAAAAAGCCTTCTTCATCTGTTCTTGTTTCGCCAAGTTTGTTGCCGTCTTCATCAAACACTTCTACCAGCGTTTTCTTTGCCATCTCGCCATTGGAAAAACCGATTTCTCCTTCAATATCGGAGCCGCTGGCGAATACCGAGGCGATGACCTTGTGAGCGAGAGCTGGTGTTGTACTGCAGCTTATAACTAAGGCTATGACGGTGAGTAAAATGTGAGGCTTCATGATGTAGCCTCGGCAGAAACAGTTAATTCTGCAAATAACTCAGGCTTGACCTTGCGGGCAAGATAAACGGCAAATCCGGTTAAAAGACCTTCTATGATCATTACAGGTATATGTGTTACGAAAACCAGTTTTGCAGCTGGAATGAATTCATCACCGCTTAAAGCTAGCGATGCGCCGACTAATAAGGTGGTGAGGACAATAGAAAGTGTTCCCCCAATTCCGCCCCAAACGGCTGAGGTAATTGCAGAACGGGCTGCAACCCCTTGCCGGCATATATAAAAAACGAGAACCGCTGGAAGGGCGATGTTGAGTGTATTGACCCCCAATACAGTCAGCCCGCCAAAGCCGAAAAAGACAGCTTGTAGCAGTAGGCCAACAAATAGTGCCGGAAAGGCGGCCCAGCCGAGCATAAGCCCGGCCAAACCATTAAGGATCAAGTGCACACTGGAAGGCCCAATCGGGACATGAATCAAGGAGGCGACAAAGAAGGTTGCACTCAGCATGCCGGCTGCAGGTATCTTTTCGATATCCAGCTTTCGTAAGCCCAAAGCGATGCCACCAGCAGCCAAAACTGAGCCGGCGATGACAACCTCGTTTGATAGGGCGCCGTCAACAATATGCATCGGTTATTCCTTTATAGAAGACCTAGTTCATGTCAAAGGCGCGAATCCAGATGACTGCGTCTTGGCTTAATTCCTTACCCTCATGCTTTTTTGACGGACCAACACCAAGTGCGGCAAAACCCCAAAAGCCAGCTTTTGGAATACCAAAGGAGAAATAGCCGTTGTCATCGGAAATCGCGACAACAGCGCCGCCTGGCATTGGTGAAGCTGTTGGTTCTTGTGGCTTGTTTTCGGCCATATCTGGCTCGGCTGCCATGTACTCAATCTCTATTTCAGCACCTGCAACAGGTTTTCCAGCTGATAATACACGGCCTGTAAAGGTGGAGCCGGCGATGATGTTGGTCGGGCGGTTCAAGGGTAGAATTTCTGTAGCCAAACCTTGCGGTTCCATCCAGTCGGTGGGCATTTCGTTTTTGTTGATGTACGACTTGGTGATTTGCTGGATGTATATATCTTCACTCTCTTCATAGTAAGGAGCAGGCTCTACAACCAAAACATAATCACCACTACGTTTTACAGGTAATGTGATATCATAGGCAGCGGCTTTGTTACTGGCACCATTGAAGGTGATTGGCTTTAAACTGCTTTTCAGATCAATTTCTTTACCGCGATGTACAGCGTAAACCTTTTGCGGTTCACCCATGTCCATAACATGGCCGTTTTCAAAGGGATGCCAGAAAACAAGTTTCACCGGAACATTGGCAGCTTTTTCGTGGTTCACAACAGGCGTGTAGGCCAACTGAAAATGAGCCTGTGCTGTCAGTGGTGTCAATAGTAATGCAGTGCAAAGGGCTGTAAAGCCAAATCTACGAAATGTCATTGTCGTCTCTCTCAATGGCCGCCGGGTATTATCCGGTTAGCTCACGTGAAAGGACGGTCGGGGAAACAAGCGGAAGTGCATAAGAACAATTGTTTGCACTCTGTCGCGTGACGCTCACCCCGGCGTCCGGTTGCGGTGTCACACCAAATAAAAGCAGGCATGACAAACAATGGCAGGTCTCCTGGCTTATGGGTCATTGTTAGAACCGGCCTTCCCATCGCTTTCGCGTCAGTGGCATAGTTGATTCTAACTCTCCATATACAGTTGCGGGGGCAGCCACGGCTTCGGTCCCTGTTGGGTACGCCTTACCGTGTTCCCTTTTAATCCCAAACTCAGTCATGATTTTGGGAACCAATGATGGTGTTAGATGGACTCAATTTGTTTGGTTTGTCAATTCTCGGTTGCTTCGTTTTTTTTACGACTCTCGTATATGATCGGCGATTTTTAATAGGCTACGTAGAGATATATGATTTTGAAATTAGCTGGTTACTACATATGTTGTAAACATTCTAAAGTAAAATTTGGCTTCAATAGAATTAGCTAGGTTGTTTGAAGCCAAGCAGCGATTTTCAGGAAGTAACACTTAAGTAAATAACCTAATTGTGCTGTTTGGTATTTTATCGCTATTGCTTGTGAGAATAAGTTGCACAATTGCTATCAATGCGATTGGAAGTTTGCAACTTAAGCTAAAGTTGTGATCGTCCCATGATAAAAAAAATAAGAAATCTGATTTTGCATGCGGTTATTGCTCTATTTTTCTCAAGCTGTTTTGCGCAGGCCGCCCCGCATACAGCCACTGACTATAAAGATATGATTTCGCGTATAGTTAAGCTAGAGCAAAAGGCAGGTGCTTCATATGCAGTGGGTGATGCAGTTGCGGCCAAAAAATCATTGCAATCAGCCTATTTTGAAATCTTTGAAAACCTTGAAGGCCCTATAAGGGTTAATGTTTCGGCGGCGAAAAGCTATGAGCTGGAAAGTGAGTTTGCTGCGATTAGAGCCTTGATAAAACAGGGGGCTCCTGTCTCGCAAGTGCAACAACGTTTGCAAGCTCATAGTGAGGATATTCAGGCGGTGCTACCGCTTTTGGCGCAAACAGGGCATGTCATTGTTGCTGAAGATGCAACGCAGACGCGTAGTAAACCAAATGAGCCCATAGAACCGCGTTGGAACGAAGTGGTTACAGCACTCTCCGAGCAGCTGCACCAAGCAAGTGTGGCCTATCAAAATGGTGATGCTGAAAAGGCTGCGGCTCTAATCAAGTCTGCAAAATTTGATAATTATAAAAATGCTTTGTTGGAAACGGCCGTACGCCGCCATGTCAGTCAGCGTGTGGATGGTGAAATACAAAGTGAGATGGATCGAATTCGTCAACTTGTTCTGGATGGGCAACCTTCGCGGTTGGTGTTTGGCTCAACAGCTGTGTTGATTGATCGGCTACATAGCCTTTTGCCCGGATTGCCATTGCTGGAAGGTATGCAACCAGCAGTGCAACAAGAAACGACTGTTGCGGATAATAAAGACTGGGCAAAGGTGAAACGCTCGGTTATTGCGGAAATCAATGCCGCCAAAAAACTTTATTTACGCGGGCAAAAAGACGAAGCAGTCAATTCTGTTCAAGATGCCTACTTCGATGTGTTTGAGGCATCTGGAATGGAAAAGCTGCTTGCGACCCGTGATATGGACTTGATGGTGCAAGTTGAGGGGCATTTTTCGAAAATCATAAGTCTTATGAAGGCGGGGGCTGATGCGAGCCGGTTGGACCAGCAACTAAGCATTATGATCAGCGATTTGGATCGGGCGAGCTCGCTACTTGGTGGAAGCTCTCAAACACCTTGGGACCTATTGGTTTTCTCTCTCATGATTATCGTGCGCGAGGGGTTTGAGGCAATCTTGATCGTTACGGCGATGATGGCGTACCTCATCAAGACAGGGCATAAAGATAAGCTCTCCGTGATTTATAACAGTGTTGCGGTTGCGCTGGGATGTAGTTTTGTTACCGCGATTGCTTTGGAATGGGTTTTCGATATGTCCGGGGCCAGTCGGGAGCTGATTGAAGGCTTCACCATGCTGGTTGCTACAGTCGTTCTGTTCTCTATGAGTTACTGGCTAATTCCAAAAGCCTCAAAGCAAAAGTGGAACCAATTCATAAAACAAAGCGTAGGGAGCTCATTATCTAGTGGTTCTGTGAAAGCGCTTTGGTTTACCTGTTTCCTTGCTGTTTATCGTGAAGGTGCAGAGACGGTTCTCTTCTACCAAGCGCTTTATGCCGACGCGATAGGACGTGCTGCAAACCTTTATATTTCTGCTGGTTTCGCAAGTGGGTGTTGTTTGCTGGTGGTTTTGTACCTTGTACTAAAACTCGGGGCTATGCGATTGGCGATACGCCCATTCTTTCTTGTGACTGGTGGTCTCCTTTACTACATGGCGTTTGTATTTGCTGGCAAGGGCGTGATGGAGCTGGTTGAGGGCAAGATGTTTGTACCTAGCTTAATAGAAGGTGCGCCGCAAATTACTTGGCTTGGCATATATCCATATTGGGAAACAATGGTGCCTCAAGCTTTTCTGGTGCTGGCTGCACTGATTGCGGCATTCACACTCACACGTCGTTCATTACAAAATTCGCAAAATGAAAGCGGAATGAACTCAGGCTTGACCTGAGGAAAAGCTCTGAGGCGAGGTGTTGAAAAGGGTCTAAGTTTTGCAACACCTCGCCCACTGAGACAGGATTTTAAAAATCCTTAGAGGCTTTGTAGCGCACTTTTGGAATGCGCCGCAAATTGAAAGCTAACCTTTTTGGAAAGAAAAGAGACAATCATGAAAAAAGTACTCGCAGGCACCGTTGCTATTGTGGGGTTATGTGCGGCAAATGCAGCCTTGGCGCAAGAGTTCAAAGAATACCCGATTGGTGATGCGCAAACAGTTGCAGGCATGGAAATTGCGGCTGTGTATCTTTCACCCGTGGATATGGAACCACGTGGTATGGGCCTTCCTTCCTCCCAGTCTGATATTCACTTGGAAGCCGATATTCATGCCGTTAAAGGCAATGTGAATGGTTTTGGCGCAGGTGAGTGGATCCCTTACCTATCCATTTCCTACCGTTTGGAAAATGTTGATACGGGCAAAATTCAAACCGGTAACTTTATGCCAATGATCGCTGTTGATGGCCCGCATTACGGTGCGAACATTAAAATGCCGGGTGCTGGTAACTACAAGCTTTCCTATCATATTGAAAACCCTATGAAGCAGGGATTGATGCGCCATACGGACAAAGTTTCCGGCGTTGGTAAATGGTTCCAGCCTGTAGATGTTGACTATGACTTTACATATGTACCGTTGAAGTAAGAGCCACCAAAGCGCGGCCTTCTGCAAGAGGCTGCGCTTACTTCTTTTACCGCCAATTGCAGAAAAGCAATAGAAAGCGCCAAGCGCAATGTCGTTTTACCTTTCGGTTATCGCCCAATCTTTCATGCCTGTTTTTCTGGTAGTGGCTTGCTTAGCTGCCAGTTTGCAACTTCGGCTAACAAAAAAAACAACCGTGATTGGGCTTAGTGCAATAGCTGTTATTATTGTGGCAGCTGGCATACTTTATAGAACCTGTACAATTGCATCTGATCTCATTGAGCTAAAAATGCTCGTGCAGGTGTTGGCTCTTGGCGGTGCTATACTGTGTTTTCTTGTGCTTTTCTGGAGTTGGCGCTTTTCGGCCACTAAGAGGCAACCATCAAGCTATACAATTGCTATAACAATTCTTGTTGCTATTGGGCCTATGTTCTTGCAAGGTGCATTGATGTATTTTGATGTTACATCAGTGCATACGATGTCCGCTACGGCAGTATTGAATAGTGAACTTATTATAAATGGCTCCAGTATTATTCTGGGTGTGATTGCGTGCTTACTTACTTTTTTCTTTTGTTTTGTCTTTTGTAAAAAACAACCAAATTTCATTTTTCCTTTTGCGAGCATACTCCTAGTCATAATGAGCTTGTTTTGGTTGGCGCAACTGGGGTTATCTGCACTGCAAACCGGTAGTATAGAGATTACTGCAGAACGGGTGAGCTTCATTGCCAAACTGAGTGATTTGGAAGCGTATCGACTTTATATATTAATTGCGGTTCTGCTTGTATTTGCTGTTTGTTCCTATCGTTATAGTGTGTGGCAACAAAAACGCATACCTGCTGGCGTTACGAGGGCTCAAAAGCGCAAAGATCGAGCGGTTTATTTGCAAAGTCGCCGCCAGTTTAACCAATTATTACTAACTGGTGTTTTTTGGGGTGCCACTGCCAGTTACTATGATTTTTATGCCTCACTACCACCCCAGCGATCTGAGGCACTACCAGTAACACCAGATGCCAACGGCAATGTTATATTACCGATAGAAAAGGTTAAGGACGGGCGCTTACATCGCTTTTCATACATATCCTCTGATGGCCACCGTGTTCGTTTTTTCCTTATTAATCGCTTCGATGAGCAAAATGTCAAAATTGCAGTTGTCTTTGATGCCTGTATGATTTGTGGCGATGAGGGGTATATACAAGAAGGCAACGAGGTCTACTGCATTGCCTGCGGTGTAAGGGTATTTGTTCCTTCCATTGGTAAAGAGGGAGGTTGTAATCCCATTCCTCTTAAGCACCGTGAAGAAAACGGGCAGATCGTTATTAACCGCCGTGCCCTTGAAAAAGGGGCCACCTACTTTTCCGAGCAAATTGAAATAACCGTTGAGGATCCAGTCTCTAAGGCCGAACTCAGCAATATGAGTGCGCCTTATAGTTATGAACACGACGGTTTCAGCTACTTTTTTGCTTCAGAGCATAATTATGATTTGTTTCGCGAAAACCCCGAGCGCTATCTGCCTGTAAGCGGGGCAAAGCATCCTAAGCAACTATCTACGCGAGGCTAGGATATGTTTCTGACAATCATAAGTGAATCATTTAAGCAAAATATGCGTCGCAAACTCCTTGCGATAATAACGGTAGGGCTTGCTGCAGCACTGGTGACTACACTGCTTTCGCTTGTTGTTGGAGTGGGGGACAAAATGGCCGGCGAAATGAAGTCTTATGGCTCGAATATTCGCGTTGTTCCCCGTTCGGATACCATTAATCTCAATGTGGGTGGTGTGGAATATAACCCTCTGGAAGGGCGCGACTATTTAGAGGAAGATCAACTATCAACGATTAAAGAGATTTTCTGGTCTAATAATATTGTTGGGATTACACCTTTTTTGAAAGTGCCAGTTTTTCTCGAGGGGGCTACTTCGCATCAGTCCAACGCCCCCTACAAACTTAACTTTATTGGAACCTATTTTGACCATGTAATCCCCATTGAAGCCGATGCCTCTTATCGTAGCGGGGCAAAAATAACCCATAAATACTGGCGGATTAAAGGGGCTTGGCCTCTTGACGATAAAACCGATCAAGTACTGATTGGTGAGGCTTTAGCGCGTGCGATAAAGGCGAATATTGGCGACAAGCTTGCCTTAATAATTGATAATCCATCTCTCTCTAGCGCTGAGAAACAAAAGAATGCAGCTACTCTTGTAACCGTAAGCGGTATTGTGTCGACAGGAGAAGCGGAAGATGATGCTATCATAGGCAGCTTAGCGATGGCGCAGCAACTATCAGGCTTACAGGGCAAAGTTCAATCAATTAGTGTTAGCGCTCTGACAATCCCTGAAAATGAATTGTCAATGAAAGCGCTCAAAGATGAAGATTCTCTTAGCCCAAAAGAATATGACACATGGTATTGCAGTGCATTTGTTAGCGCTATTGTGCATCAAATTGAGGAGGCAATGCCAAACGCATCGGCTAAAGCTGTGTGGCAGGTCACTTCTGGTGAAGGGGCGGTTATTCAAAAGCTTCAAACACTATTGCTGGTCATTACCTGTGCTGCCTTCATATCAGCCTCACTAGGCATTTCATCTCTTATGAATACAACAATCATGGAGCGGGCAAAAGAAATTGGTCTTTTGAAGGCTCTTGGGGCCTCAAATTGGAAAGTCTATTCGATTTTCTGGAGCGAAGCGCTGATTATTGGTGCTGTTGGCGGTTTGTTGGGGCTCCTTTTGGGTGCAGGCATGGCCTATGAAGTAGGGCGCATGGCTTTCAGCTCGCCTTTAATTTTAGAGCCAATTATTCTCCCGCTTGTTGTTGTCCTGTCAATTCTGACCGCATTAATCGGGGTAATTTTACCAACGCGCGCTATTGCATCCTTACAGCCTGTGGAGGTGCTTTATGGACGGTAACTTCAAAAAACAGCTACGTTTTAAGGCACAGCTAATCTTTAAAGCGCTTAGTGTGCGGCGCACACGTTTGGCAGCGGCGGTTCTTTCAATAATGGTAGGCGCTGCAGTAGTTTCAGCTCTTGCAAATCTGTATCTGGATATCTCCATAAAAATGAGTGAGGAACTGCGCGCTTATGGAGCTAACTTTTATATCGGACCAGACCGGGCAAGTGGCTACAAAAGCCTCACTGATAATCAGGCGCAAGAAATACTTGAAGCTCTCGCACAAGAGAAACTTGCAGGTGCCACACCATATCTTTACGGCGTTGTGCCGTTAGATAGTACTGATGCGGTATTGGTGGGTGTGAATTTTAGTGGCCTCAAGAAAATGTCACCTTACTGGCAGATGGATGGGCGTTGGATTAATGCTGACTTCGATGATCGCAATGCTTTAGTCGGGAAAGTGCTGGCCGAAAAACTTGATGTTAAAGTGGGTAGTACTTTGCGTATTAATGCGCCTGACCAAGGTGTATATAAGCTTAGAATTAAAGGCATTATGGAAACAGGTGGAGCTGAAGACGAGCAAATTTTTGTCAGTATGGGGCTTGCCAGAGAGATATTGAAGGCACCACATCGTGTGGATATTGTTATGGCTTCAATCGTTACAGAAGGTGCACAAGCCACGAAATTTGCCAAAGGGTTATCTGAGAAGTTTACCGGTATACAAGCACGGCCGGTGCGGAAAATTGCACAGTCGGACGGTAAAATCCTAGATATAATTAAAGGGTTTATGGCTGTTGTTGTGGTGGTTATTACCATAATTACCAGCTTATGCGTCAATGCTGTGCTTACGGCTATGGTCTCGGAACGGGCAAAAGAAATTGGTCTTCAAAAAGCTATCGGGGCTGATAATTCCAGTATTATTGCACAATTCATTTCTGAAACTATTTTAATTTGCTTGGTTGGCGTCATTCTCGGGCTGGTTCTTGGTTTCTTTCTTGCGCAGCTCATGGGAATTTCTGTTTTTAATTCTACAGTTACTTTCCGGCCGATTGTTATTCCTGGCAGTATGGCACTATCGCTCTTTGCAGGGATTGTTGCTGCAATTGTACCCATCAAAAAAGCTTTGCGCGTGCTACCAGCCCGTGTATTGAAAGGAGAATAACGATGCTGGAAGTGGCAGTACAAGCACAAACGTCAGCAGCACAAACAGCGCCGGTACAAAGTGACCAAAAGGTTATAGAGGTGCAAGGGCTTTGTCGGTATTTTGGCTCTGTTAAAGCCCTTGATAATGCAGACTTTTCCATATCCAAGGGTGAGTTTGTTGCCATTATGGGGCCATCGGGCTCGGGCAAAACGACCCTGTTGAATATTCTCTCTTGCTTGGACAGCCCAACAGCAGGGCAGTATTATCTGGATGGCGTTGAAGTTTCGCAGCTTGAAGAGCAAAAGAGAGCTGTTATTCGCCGCGAAAAGATAGGTCTTGTGTTCCAGCAGTTCCATCTTATTCCATACTTGAGTGCTGTCGAGAATGTCATGTTGGCACAGCATTATCATTCGGTGCCAGACAAAGCTGAGGCGCTGCAAATGCTGGAGACCATTGGGCTGGGTGATCGGGCAACACACTTGCCCTCGCAATTATCCGGCGGTGAGCAGCAACGAGTTTGTATTGCTCGTGCACTTATCAACGATTGTGCCATTATTCTTGCAGATGAACCGACCGGCAACTTGGATGAAGAGAATGAACGGCTCGTTATTTCCCTGTTAAAAGAACTAAATGCGCAGGGCAGGACTATCGCCATGGTGACGCATAATCCCGAGTTGGGTATGGTTGCAGATCGTATTATCAAAGTACGGTACGGGCATATTGAATCTGAAGGGTTGGATGATGCTTGAACAAACCCGCAAAATACTGCCGATACTACTCATTAGTTTGGGAATTAGCGCTTGCCAGCCGCGGCAAGAAGTTAAAACAGGCCAAGTTGCGCCAAAAACCGTACTGCTGGATTTAGCCAATCAGGAGCGGAAGCTTACTGACTATCGAGGCGATGTGCTTTTTGTTAATTTCTGGTGGGCGGGTTGCGGACCCTGCTTGCGTGAGATGCCCGAGCTGGATGAAGTCTATCAAGCTCATAAAAGCGAAGGCTTTAAAGTTTTGGGCGTTAACATGGGGCAAACATCGAGCGTCATTCGCAATGTAAACAGGCGTATTGGTGTAACTTTCCCGCTTTTTGTTGATGAGTTGAAAATAACCTCTCAACAATACGGCGTAAAATTTGCCCCGACTTCTTTTTTGATAAACAGAGAAGGAGTAATAGTTGAGAAAATAATGGGCCCGGTATCGAAAGACGAACTGGAAGAAAAAATATCGCATTTACTTTAAAATGAAAGGCATGTTGCAAATCGGCTTTCCATAAAATGGAAGATACCTAGAGTTTGTGAACTGCGGTTATGTTTAGCCAACTTATTATTAAATTGTGTTTACGCTCGCTTTTGTTATGACTGTCGATTATAAGGGGCTGCCCAATTTTATATGAGTAGCTGAATGACCATCAAAAATGATCCGACTATTGTCTTTGATTCCGTATCAATCAAACGTGATGGGCGTATGGTTGTTGAGGACTTTTCGGTGACATTGGCAGGCCAGCGTATTGGAGTTATTGGCCGCAATGGCTCTGGTAAAAGTAGTTTGGTACGCACTCTAAATGGCTTGTTGGTACCAGCAGCCGGTAATGTGGTGGTACATGGGCAAGATGTTGCCAAGCTTAAATCGAAGGCAACTCAGCTAACCGGTTTTGTTTTTCAAAATCCGGATCATCAGATTATCTTTCCAACTGTTGTCGAGGAAGTAAGCTTTGCATTGAAGCAGCTAGGCTTTTCGAAAAAAGATGCTGAAGTGAAAGCGCTGGATTACTTGAAAGATAATGGCTTGGAAAACATGGCCGAAAAGCCTGTCCTCTCTTTATCCGAAGGGCAAAAACAGCTTGTTTGTATTCTGTCGGTTCTTATTGGTGAGCCGAAAGTTCTGGTGTTGGATGAGCCGTTCTCATCGCTTGATTTTCGCCGTACACGAATACTCGCTCGTGAAATTGATAGGCTGTCGCAACAGGTTGTTTTTATAAGCCATGATCTGGATTTGCTCGCGCATTATGATGAAGTCCTATGGATAGAAGCAGGCAAGCTCCGCCAGCATGGAGCACCTCGCGAGGTTATAGGCAATTATTTGGAATACGAAAAAAGCCAGCTTGAAATGTCATCGGTTGGGGGGAAAGGCCTATGATATCTATCTACTTTGAAGGTAATAGCTGGGCGCATCGTATGAATGCCCGCCTGAAACTTGGGATACTATTTATTTTAAGTACGGCCACAATTGTTTTCGATGGCATGCTGTTTCCTCTTTTTCTACTCGCGATATCATTAGGTGCCTATACATCGCTTGGACCGCGTGGCGTACAAGCTATGAAGGCGGCAGGCCCACTGTTACCGGTTTTGGCGATTATTATCGTTTTTCATTGGGTTTTAGGGAGCTTGGGGCTGGGGGTAACTGTTGCCATTCGTATGTTGTCTATGGTGCTTTTAGCAAATTTCATCAGTATAACAACGAATATGGATGCAATGATGCTTGCTGTTGAGCCATTATTTTATCCGTTACGTGCTTTGGGGCTTTCGTCGCGGAAAATGTCGCTTGCAGTTGCATTGGTCATTCGTTTCGTGCCTGTGCTGCTTTCTGTCTACAGCTCTTTGCAGGAGGCCTACTGGGCACGAACAGGAAAAAGAAATAGTTGGCGATTGATTGCGCCGTTTTTACTGCATGCCCTAGCCATGGCAACAAAGGTTGCCGAAGCCATATATGCGCGCGGTGGTGTTGACGGCTATCGCCATAGGCTTAAAGGCTAAACCGAGGATAGCAATATATGCAAAAAGAACTTTCACTAGTTTACATTTGTTTTTTTGCGGCTTTAACCGCCGCGCTGGGCCTAATGCCTAAATTTGATATAGCTTTTTTAGGGGGCGTACCCATTACAGCGCAAACACTTGGCATTATGCTTGCGGGTGCTATGCTGGGCCCATGGCGTGGTAGTTTGTCCATTGCCCTTTTGCTTTTGCTTGTTGCTGTCGGCCTGCCTTTGCTTGCTGGTGGCCGTGGGGGCATAGCCGTTTTTTACGGGCCATCCGGTGGTTTCTTGGTTGGTTGGATTTTTGGCGCTATGGTAACGGGCTTTATTATGCAGCTTACCAAAGGGTGGAATTTGATGTTGGGCACAGCCTTTGCGGCCATCATTGGCGGCATTGGTGTGGTATATTTGTTTGGTATTCCTTACCTTGCACTCAAGGCAAACTTGACAATGTGGCAAGCATTTACAGGCTCTTTGGTCTATATCCCAGGAGATTTGGTCAAGGTTGTTGCTAGTGTTGCGATTGTACAGACTGTGGCAAGGGGCATGCCTTCTGCCATTCTTACGCGTGCTCAGGCATGATTGTTGGTCAACAACTTGCTGACTATGCCAGCCAATGCCCTAGGGCATTGGCTGTTTGCATTTATGATCTGGAGTTGAATTGCCGAAAGTTTTCCTATGAGGATTTTTTGGGAAACGTTGTTCGGTGCGAGCGAGAACTAACCACGCATAGCCAAGTTGGTGACCCAATATCGCTTTGCAGTGCAGAGCCATTAGCCGTAATGGAGCAGTTTTTCGCCATTGCCAGAACAGAGCGTGTGGCCTGTGTTGTTGACCCGCGAATGTCAGCTGAAAATACGAGCAGGCTCTTAAATGAAGTTGGCGCTGCATTCGTTTGGGAGACGCAAGATAATAAGGCAAATGCCTTTTTACAAAGTTCTACAGTACCCTCTGATTTAGTTGATTTTGCAAGCCATCCAGGTGGTGACAGGGCATTTTATGTCGGCTTTACATCTGGCTCAACCGGTATGCCAAAAGGGTATTGTCGAAATCATAACTCATGGCTAGAGAGCTTTCGTGTTTCCAAGCAGTATTTTAAGTTGAGTGCAGGCGATGTTGTTGCGGTACCTGGCCCGTTTAGCCACTCTTTACACCTTTATGCTGCTGTTCAAGCATTGGAAATGGGCGCAAGTGTTGTTGCCATGAAGCAGTTTGCACCACGAAGTTTTCTAGCTGCAATGAGAGAGCAAAATGCAAGTGTATTGTACGTAACACCAACCCAACTAGAAATGCTGTGTCTTGAAAACGCGCAACTTCCAAGTCTACGCAAATTGCTGGTAACGGGGGCACGTTGGCAGCCGCATTTACTGGAGCGTGTTAGGCACTGTTTCCCCAATGCAATAACCTATGATTTTTACGGAGCCTCTGAGCTGAGTTTTGTTAGTGCTCGCGAAATTACTGGGAAAAACGTCAATAACCAAAGTGTTGGATTTGCACTGCCAGGTATTACAGTTTCAGTTCGCGAGCGTAGCGGAGCGCGTGTACCATACGGTGTGCGCGGTAAGATATTTGTCCATTCAAAGCAAATCATGCAAGGCTACGTTTGTGGAGAAGATCAGACATTTCAACGATACAAGTCGTGGGCAAGCGTGGGTGATTATGGCTATCAGAATGATGAGGGGGAGATATTCTTAGCGGGTCGTGAAAGCCGAATGCTTAATATCGGCGGCGTTAATGTTTATCCTGAAGAAATTGAAGTTCAGCTTGCTAAACTTGTCGCTCACCAGCCCGTTGCAGTTCTTGGTATGGCTGATCGGCAACGTGGTGAAGTTCCGGTTGCTGTGCTGTCGCAAAGTTGTTTAGAGGTATGCAGCCTTCAGCAAGTCGCAAGTGCAATGCGACAAAGGTTGGGAAGCCTTCGAGCACCCAGAAGGTACGGTGTTTATTGCGGGGAGTGGCCCTTAACCCGCTCTGGCAAAACAGATTACATGTATCTTGAACAGTGGCTGTCTGCAAAAATGGAGCCATAAGATGCCAAAGGCGGTAATTATTGGAGCAAAGCGCACACCGGTTGTGCCAAAGGGACAAGAGCTTGCATTTTACGATGCCTACGAGCTATGGGCCTTGGCTGCACGCAATGTGTTAAGCGAGGCTGGAGTTTTACCTCAAAAAGTAGATCAGGTGCTGGTTGGCAACGGCATAGGTGGTGGTGGCAATATGGCCCGACTTGCCTCCTTCGCTGCAGGCTTGGAAGCAAGCTGCCCAGCAATGACACTAGATAGCCAATGCTGTTCGGGCCTAGATAGCGTGGGGTTGGCGGCGTCGCTTATTGAAAGCGGAGCTGCGAAGATTGTGTTATGTGGCGGTGCGGAAAGTTACAGCCGTAGGCCCTTGCGGGCCACAGCAGACGCTGGAGCACATGGAGCACATGGAGCAAAGGGGCAGGAAATAAAATTCTACGAGCGCCCTCCCTTTTCTCCTGACCCCGAGCGTGACCCCGATATGCTCGAAGCGGCGGCCGAGTTAGCTTTAATGCGAGGCTATACAGAACAAGAGCTGGCAGCCTACGCGGTTTTATCGCACCATAAAGCCACCATAGCACAGGCTGAAGGCCGACATAACGATGAGTTGGTGACATTACCAAATGGTCAGCTCCTGCAAGATACGTATACGCGTGAACTGCGAGAGCGAGCTGCATTACGTTCACCCATTGTTGCGTATGGAGCAGCTGGAAGCAGTTTGCGAAGTGCTTTTTGTGCGGTTGAGGCCGACGGTGCTGCAGCTTTACTTGTTGTTGATGAGGAAACAGCACAGCTAATGAAATGCAAAAGTACTGTCCGTATTCGCGCACAATGTCGAATTGGCGGGGATAGTAAACAGCCAGGCTTAGTACCAATTCAAGCAATATCGCGTCTGTTGTGCGAAGACACAAACCCGGGTCAGAACTTTTATTGTATTGAGTTGATGGAGGCATTTGCGGCACAAGCATTGGCCTGCATTGCGCCCTTCTCATTTCAAATGGACAAAGTGAACGTCGGCGGCGGCGCATTGGCACGTGGGCATCCAATTGGCGCTTCAGGTGCGATATTAGCAACGCGGCTGTTTCATGAGCTTAAAACAGCTCCATACCAAGCTCAGGGATTGGCAGCGATTGCGGCGGCTGGTGGCCTTGCTACCGCAATGATTTTGGAGCGTAGCTAATCAGTTTAGCGCTTCGCCAATAGCTTTTTGTCTAACCGTTGCATTGCCTTGGCAACAATGCCGCGCTCGATCAAACTTTCGTCACCTTGTAAGACCTCTATCGACAACTCGTTGTCGAGTGAAGAAACTAGGGACTCATCTAAACTGTTTACCAATGAATCTTGCATAAGGTCATAGGCTGAGGTGGTTCTGCCTGTAAGGTAAATTTTCTTGATATCAAGAAGAGCGATCAGGCGCGTAATTCCGATACCAAGAGTTTTGCCTAGGTTTGAAAATACTTGTTTGGCCTTTTCATTTCCTGCTCTTGCAGCCTGGATTATTTCCTCGATATCCTTCCACTCTACGCCGACCTGTTGTGGGGCGCTATCAACAGGCATGTCGTTGTATTGCCGAATAATAGCATAATCACCCATGTATGCTTCCAGACAACCGCGGCGGCCACAGCTGCATAATGCGCCATCTGGTATATGTAATGAATGGCCGAATTCGGCTGCGGCACCGGTTTGCCCTGTATATAATTGCCCATCGATGATGAAGCCTGCACCGACACCTTGGTCCATATAGATAACCACGAAGTTTTCGCCATATTTATTGGGGTTAGCTCTATAAAGTGCTTCTGCAATCATATTTGTGTCATTGGACAGTAGACAGTTTACCCCAAAATGGGTTTTTATCGTCCTGACGATATCAATATCTCTATCTGTCAGCGCGGGGCTCCAGACTATGGTGCCTTTTTGTGTATCGACCACACCTTGTACAGCCAATCCAATTTCGGCCAAGTGTTTTGCCTCAATAGGGTTCTCGTCCAGAAAATCTTGGAGCTCTTCAATTAGTAGCTGGGTAAAGTGTTCACGTGTTGCTTTGCGAGATGAGAAATTTACGATCTTTTGCTGGGTGATTTGGCCGGCAAAGTTGCATAATAGAAATTGAATGTGATCAACAGATAGTTTTACGCTAACAATGCAAGCCACATTCGGTTGGAGGCCAAGCATACAGCGTGGGCGCCCCCTTCCTTTGGGTTCTTTATTGGCAATTTCATGATGTTCGACAATAAGGCCCAGTTCCAGAAGGTCGGCAGTAATGGAGGTAACAGTTGCTGGTGATAAGCCGGTTATCTGCCCGAGTTCAATTCTCGCAATGAGCTTTTCCTTTCGTAAGGTGCTCAGGATATAATCTCTGTTTTGCTGTCGTATTTGTTCTCGGCTGCCTTTTTCTGACATACCATCTCCCCAAAGTGATAGGTGAGAATTAAGTGATTCCCCAGTCATGTCTTTTTGAGCTGAAGAGAGAATAGAGGGAGTTTCGAAGGATCGCACCATTTTTTTTGTAACCAAAATAAATTTCTGAATTAAAAGGGCAAACTCGTACAATACGAGTAAGTTAAACTGCATTGCTAAAAGCCTATTAGATTGCTCTAATAAGTCTAGTATAAACAAAGTAAATAGAAAACCTATACGGCAGCCTGCTTAGGATATAAAACACCACCCTTACTTTGACAGGTGCCTTTACTTTCAAATAGTGCTTAATAATTGCCTTGGTTAATCCGATTTCCTGTTTGCAGTGAATGAGGTTTCAGAAAAAAGGAGGAGATGCGCTAAGGTGAAAACCGAATAATATCAATATTATATAGGGTTTTAAAAGGTGCATCCTCGTTTTTTCTAGTAAATTATTGTATAGGTCAAGAGGACATTGAATTGTTGAGACTACGGATATCTGAGCGCTTTTAATATATATTTAGTAAGGGTGATCTGAACCTTAGACCGTCTGGGCTGGGCGGATCTGTCGCATTAGAAATATCGCCAGTCGTTCTGGTTAAATGGTGTATTCAATTATAAAACCTGTGTCAGCCAACTGAGATAAGTAGTCCAGAGTCAGCCACAGGAAGGGGAATGATTGTTTTTTGTGAACTGCAAAGTTGTATTATGTGAAGCTAAAATTGTGAATTGAACGAGCGTTAATTGTAACTTGGATAAATTAGTAATGCTCGCTCAAGTTTAGCAATAGAAAATATGAAGAACGATAATATTTTACCGATTCATATGAGAGCGTAATTAATTCGCAAAACAAATGATTTATATGAATATTTTACTCCACAGGGATAATTATATTATTTTGGATTTATTTAAAACGCTGATTACTTAAAATATTACACTTGGATTCCTAATATTAGTATTTTGTCATATTGAAAGTATTAAAAATTGGTATGCATCGTTGCTTTATGGTCAGTGCACCATCTTCCTTAACGGCTTTCTAGTTTGAAAGAGAAAGGGCAGAAAAGTAAATATTAAAATCTATAGATACTTTAAAGATTTCAATCATTATATTCATCAATTGTAGACTAGCGCTAAGCTAGCAAGCTGATTAAAGCAAACCACTAATACAGCGATAAGCGTCATAATTATTTAACAAAATATGTTAGTTAAATAATAATTAGGCCAAGTTTCCTAATAATTTTTGACAGTTGTCGACTACGAAATAATATGTAATTTAGTTTTTCTTAATCATGACTAATGCATAGGGAAAGTAAAAAATGAGTAATTCATATTTATATCGAAATTTAATCGATTAATTGACTTGTGCTATTCAGTATAGCTGATGTAGTCTTACCGTGTTCATTTATTATCATCAGGTATCATAGAAGCCTTTCATGAATCGTTTGCCACCATTAAACGCATTAGTTGCATTTAGAGCTGTTATGGAGACCGGTAGTCTAGTAGCTGCTGCTTCAAAACTGGCCATTACAGCAAGTGCAGTTAGTCATAGACTGAAAGCCCTTGAAGATCATTTGGGGCTTGAGCTCTTCGAGAGGCGCTCGCGCGCTGTTTTTCCAACCGCTGCCGCGCATCGTTATGCCGCAGAAATTTCTGATGCTTTTGACCGAATTGCCGCTGCGACCAAAGCAGTAGAAACAGTTGGAAATAGAGATACTCTAACAATTTTTTGCCCGCCAAGCTTAGCGGAGTTATGGCTTATGAAACGTGTGCGCCAGTTTGCTGCAGCAAACGAGGGCCTCACGACAGTGGTTTCATGCCTTTCTGAAAAATCAGTTAAGCTTGATAACGGCCAGTACGATGTGTACTTTTTGCCCAAGCAAGACCTTGAGGAAGGATATGAGACGCTATCACTTGGCCGCGCTAAAGTGCGTCCGCTAATTTCTCCAGTATTGTTAGAGCGTCTTGGTTACCCGCGTAAGCCGCAGGAACTAATGGAGCTCCCTACAATTATGAGTGTAGACGCGCCCATGAGTTGGGAGACTTGGCTTGCTCACGCTGGTGTTCAAGATGCCGTAATGAAAGAAGTTATGGTTTCAGACAGTTCATCTTTTGCGATTAATGCTGCTATTGCTGGAGATGGAATTGTGCTTGAATCTAGCTTATTTAGTGCTGATGCAGAAGCAGGCGGTCAACTTGTTCCCCTCTTTCCAGAACATCAGCAAGAGGGTGTGAGCTTTGATATGATTTGGCGTGAAAAACGTCGAGATGAAGAAAAAATATCAAAATTTTGCAACTGGCTTGAGCGACAAATGGAGCTAGGTAGCGACCCGAAAGTTACAGCCGGTAAAAACCTCAAAGAACTAGTGGGCGCATAAAAGCCCACTATATTTTAAAGGGCGTGATGCTTCGTTTTAAATCACGCTCACTTTAATTCTGCGATGAAATTCTTTTGTTTTCTTCTATGGATCTGAGCAAAATGCTTAGTTTTCGTTTTTCTCTGTTCAAACTCTGTAAAATCGCTTAAAACCAACGACATGTTGGAATATGCCAGCGCAATATGAGCAATGCCATGAATTGCCTGCGCCACTTGGAGCCCACCGCTCTTGGCAGCTAAAAAAAAGCCTAGTGTCATGAAGAGAACATCTGAACTGCTTATGCCTGCGGGCAATTTGCAGAAATTGAAAACTGCTGTGCTTTACGGTGCTGATGCCATTTATCTTGGTACACCGGATATGTCTTTGCGTACCAAATCAGAATTCACACTTGAACAAGTGGTTGAGGGGATTGCCTTTGCCCATGCGCATGGCAAGCGAGTTTATCTGACTTTGAATCTGTTTTCACATAACAAAGACGTGCCAAAATTGGATGAATATGCCGAGACAATCCGCGAGATAAATCCTGATGGGCTGATTATCGCGGACCCTGGCGTCTTTCAGTATATGCGTAAAAAACTACCAGATGTCCCGCTTCATATTTCGACACAGGCGAACGTGTGCTCTTGGCTCTCTGTCGACTTTTGGAAAGAGCAGGGGGCAGATCTTGTTGTACTTGCGCGCGAGGTCTCCTTCCCCGAGTTGGAAGAAATTCGCGAGAAGTGCCCGGATATTCGCTTAGAGGCTTTTGTGCACGGTGCTATGTGTATGACTTACTCGGGGCGCTGTTTGCTTTCTAACTTTATGGCAGAACGAGGGGCAAACCAAGGGAACTGTGCCAATTCTTGTCGCTGGAACTATAAAGTTCGTATGCGTATGAAAGATGGCACAATCGAGGAACTAGAGCTTAACGAAAACAACATCGATATGTTCGAGTTTTTGCTCGAAGAAGGTTGTCGTCCTGGCGAGTTGATGCCAATTTTAGAAGATGGCCGTGGCTCTTATATTCTGAATTCAAAAGATTTATGCTTAATGCCCAAACTTAACGACTTCCTGCGAATTGGTGTCGATTCGCTAAAAGTCGAGGGGCGAGGCAAATCCATGTATTATGTGGGTGTGGTTGCGCGTGCCTACCGCATGGCGATTGACGATTACTACAAGGATCCGGAAAACTGGAATCCACAGCCATATATGGACGAGATGTATTCGGTTGCTAACCGCGGCTACACCACAGCGTTCCATGATGGCCGGTTAAACAATTTTGCGCATAATTATGAAGATACCCACTCAATTGGGGAATGGGAATTCGCCGGTATCATTGAAGATATTACCGATGATGCAATTTTAATGCAGGTAAAGAATAAGTTACAAGCTGGTGATGTGCTTGAGTTTTTACCGCCATTAGAACGAGATAGTGTTTTGCTGCGCATTTATGAATTTGAAAATGTGCGCAAAAATGGCGAAATTACCAGTGAAATTCATGCGGGTGCCCAACCGTTAATTCGCATCCCACTTTCTTTGTTCGATCATGAAGATGTGGAGAGCTTTAAAGCCCGCTTCCCACAAGGCACCTTGGTACGCAAGGAAAAATCACTCACTGCCCAGCAATGGAATCGCTTGAAGCTTGACCGCATTAGCGAGCGTATACAGGCACGTGGCAATGCAACCGAGGCGCAGCAAGGAAAGTATGAAGGCCAGCGTGAGAAGCTAGTTGAGGCGATAGCCGAAAAGAACGAGGACAAAAAACCGAAATCACCACGTTTAGGTATTGAAGGATGTTGCGGCCGAGGCTGTAATGGCTGCATGATTTTCTGGCAGGATCCAGAATTCGAAAAGGCCCGTGAAATTCTACTAACGAAAAAGCAAGGTGAAATGTTGGCGAAAAACGCGCGTAAGCATGAAGTGAGTTAAATAGCTCGATACGTGAGGCCTGCATTGTTAAGAGGTGCGACTAAGCACCCACTGTGGGCTGTTCACCTAAATATTCTAATGGATTTTGGCAGGCGATGGTTTTAAAAATGCCATCGCCAAGTTCAGCGCGTAGCCTCATCGAGAGAAATCGTTCTTCAAACTCTTCTTGCTCGGCCATATAGTAATCAGAACCAAACAGCGTGCGCTTGCGAAGTGTTTCGTCCCATAAAAAGACCTTGAGTGCCGGCATGTATTTAACCATGTAAAACACTGTGTATGATATGTCGGTGTATAGGTTGGGGTACTCACCAGACTTAATCATCTGCATGATTTTTGTCAGCCAATTCATGTGCCTGCGCTCATGGTCAGGTGCATGCAGAGCTGCCTCTTGTCGGCTCCGGACATCTTTAAAGTACATATCCCAGTCTTGCGCGCCGCCAAAGTGGGCTAAGCATAGCCTCATTTGGGGGTACTTTTTCAATAATTTCCTGTAGTGGTCCGGATCAGCGTAACTGGCGGCCACATCCTTTTGCAAATCTTTAGATTTAACACCACCTCGTGAGCAGTGCGTCATCACGGGTAATTGGTAATCGTTGCAAAGTTGCCATACCGCCTCAAGTGAGGGATCGTTAGGCAAATACCCCAGAGGTGGATAGAGTTTTATACCCCTGAAGATACGGGCCCCATCAAGATGCTGCTTTTCAAGTAGCTTGGTAATCATCTCTTCAAGGTTTTCTCCCCCGTGTGTTTCCCGGCGGGGGTCTACAGCGATAAATGGGATTAGCCTTTTAGGATACTTGAGGGCAAGTTCTGCCAGCTCGTGATGTTGCTGTGCCAGCGTTTTGGCAGGCGTGCCAGCACCCATATACGCCATATCCATGGGCAAAATGATAAAACGTGTATTTGCTGGATAGTAACCGTTCAGCTTTTCAAAAATCTCTTCTTGTGTGGCTTTCGCGCCAATATCAAGGAAATTGGCGTATCTGCTAAACAAATCATTGCCATCAAGCGGGCTGATAAGCCTTAAAGCCCAAGAAGTTGTACGGTGAAAGGGTAGAGTTCGAAGCAGCCTTGTAAGCCCAAGTGGCAGGAAGCCAGATGGTACGTGATCCATCGTGAAGCTGTGACAGTGACAATTAACTATTTCCAAGGGCAAGTTGCTAGGATGTGGCATCTTCAACCTTTCACTGTTAATCGCTGCGATTTCTATTTTACGGCGTATTCCAAACCGGCAGTTTGCATACAAGGTGAGTTCTTAGGCTCTCATAGTTTTTAACTTAAAGAACCCCCGATTTTCCCGATAATTATAGCTTTAGCTGCCACCCGACCAAGTCGTATGCGACTTTAGAAGAGTTACAAAATATTTGACATACTAATATATTTGTAACATATTAAAAACCAACCGCACGGTCGAAAGTGCGAAACTATCACCGGAATTGGGAGAAAACCGGGAATGGATGCTTTTATTTGCGATGGCATACGCACGCCGATAGGGCGATATGGGGGAGCTCTATCCAGCATTAGAGCGGATGATTTGGCAGCGCTGCCTTTGCAAGAGTTGGTCAAGCGAAACCCTGGCGTGGATTGGTCGCTGGTCGATGATGTGATTATGGGCTGTGCCAACCAAGCTGGTGAAGACAACCGCAATGTGGCCCGTATGGCAGCGCTTTTGGCCGAGCTGCCCGTTGATGTTCCGGGTACGACAATCAATCGTCTTTGCGGTTCTGGCCTAGATGCTGTGGGCATGGCTGCGCGTGGCATTAAAGCAGGTGATTACGAACTTGTGATCGCTGCAGGTGTTGAAAGTATGAGCCGGGCGCCCTTTGTAATGCCTAAGGCCGAAACAGCTTTTACACGGGCGAATGCAGTTTATGACACCACAATTGGATGGCGGTTTATAAATAAAAAAATGGATGCAGCTCATGGCACGCATTCCATGCCACAAACCGCAGACAATGTGGCTGCTGACTATAACATCTCGCGCTCCGATCAAGACGCATTTGCAGCGCGTTCGCAGGCACGTTGGCAGGCAGCTCAAGAAGCTGGGATCTATTCGGAAGAGACGTGTGCAGTCACGATCCCGCAGCGCAAAGGCGATCCGGTTGAGGTACGTGTCGATGAGCACCCGCGCCCAGGCACAAGTGCAGAAAAGCTTGGTGGTCTGCGCGGTGTAAACGGACCAGATCTGACAGTCACAGCCGGTAACGCCTCGGGCGTGAATGATGGTGCTGCTGCGTTGCTTTTGGCTAGTGAAAGCGCAGCCAAGTCTCATGGGTTAACACCCAAAGCGCGGGTTGTAGCCATGGCTGCTGCGGGTGTGCCTCCGCGTATCATGGGTATGGGGCCATTGCCGGCAACAAACAAGGTTTTGAAGCTTGCAGGTTTGACGTTGGATCAAATGGATTTGATCGAGTTGAATGAGGCGTTTGCAGCCCAAGGACTGGCAGTTATGCGTGAGCTGGGTTTGCCAGATGATGCGCCGCACGTGAACCCCAATGGCGGTGCAATAGCGCTTGGTCATCCTCTGGGTATGAGCGGGGCGCGTATGGCACTTACAGCAACGAACCAGCTGCAACGTACTGGTGGGCGTTATGCGCTGTGCACCATGTGTGTGGGTGTTGGTCAAGGTATCGCGATGATTATTGAGCGCGTTTGAGCGGAAAGGAAGAGCTATGTATGCACAAATGGTTAAGTCCACCGGTCATGCGGTGCGAGCATTAGAGGATATGGAACCGCAAGAGCGCGCCTTCCAAGAGCGGATTAATGCGGGCGAGAAAATAGAGCCCAAAGACTGGATGCCAGAGGGCTACCGCAAAACACTGGTGCGGCAAATATCGCAGCACGCCCATTCCGAAATTGTGGGCCAATTGCCAGAGGGAAACTGGATTACCCGCGCACCAACGTTGGAACGTAAAGCGATTTTGCTTGCTAAAGTGCAAGATGAAGCAGGACACGGGCTTTATCTTTATTGCGCTGCTGAGACGCTCGGTGTCAGCCGTGATGAGTTATACGAGCAGTTACATAGCGGCAAAGCAAAATACAGCTCGATCTTCAACTACCCAACGCTAAACTGGGCTGATATCGGTGCTGTTGGCTGGCTGGTTGATGGTGCGGCGATTATGAACCAAGTACCCTTGCAGCGTACATCGTTTGGACCCTACTCACGGGCGATGATCCGTATTTGTAAAGAGGAATCCTTCCACCAACGCCAAGGCTATGACATCATGATGAAAATGGCGTTTGGCAGTGAAGCACAAAAGCGCATGGCGCAAGATGCGCTTAACCGCTTTTGGTGGCCTTCGCTCATGATGTTTGGTCCATCCGATAAGGATTCAATCCACTCTGCTCAGTCAATGGCTTGGAAAATCAAACTGAACACCAACGATGAGCTACGCCAGAAATTCGTCGACCAGACAGTGCCGCAAGCCGAATATTTGGGACTGACCATTCCGGACGAAAACGTCAAGTGGAATGAAGAGCGCGGTCACTATGATTACACTGACCCAGACTGGAACGAGTTCTTTGAAGTTATCAAGGGCAACGGACCTTGTAACAAAGAGCGTATGGATGCGCGGGTCAAGGCATGGGAAGACGGCGCTTGGTTCCGCGAAGGTTTGATGGCTCATGCGGAAAAAGCAAACACTGCCGAAGCGGCGGAATAATAGGACAGGTTTAGGGAGAGAACCTATGAAAAATGAATGGCCTCTTTGGGAAGTCTTTATTCGTGGTCAACATGGTCTGGCACATCGCCACGTTGGTAGTTTACATGCACCTGATGCGGAAGTGGCGTTGAAAAGTGCCCGTGATGTTTATACACGCCGTAATGAAGGTTTAAGCATTTGGGTGGTGAAAGCTGAAGATATTACAGCCTCCAGCCCAAGCGAGAAAGGTCCACTATTTGACCCGTCTCAGGACAAGGTTTATCGCCATCCGACTTTCTTTCCAATGCCTGAGGAACTGAAAGGGCTTTAACATGAGCGACGATACATTAAATAAAGCCTTGTTTGAGTTCCTCTGCCGTATGGGTGACAACACACTGGTGCTTGGCCATCGGGTATCTGAATGGTGTGGCCACGCGCCTGTACTGGAAGAGGACATTGCGCTTGCCAATATGTCGCTGGATTTGATTGGCCAAACCCAGCTTTGGCTTGGACTTGCCGGAGAACTGGAAGGTGCCGGGCGTAGTGCCGATGACTTGGCATATCTGCGAGATGCTTTTGATTTTAGAAATCTGCTACTTGTCGAATTACCAAATGGTGACTTTGGCAAAACTTTAATGCGGCAGTTTTTGTTTGATGGCTTCCAAAGCTTGATCCTTACCGAGCTGACACGCTCTTCAAATGAGCGGGTTAAAGAGATTGCCCTAAAGGTAAAAAAAGAGGTGACTTACCATCTCGAGCGTTCTAGCGATTTGGTGGTACGCCTGGGGGACGGCAATGAAGAGAGCCATCGCCGGATGCAGCAAGCTTTAAATGAGCTGTGGCCTTATGTGGGTGAAATGTTCATTGATGAGCCAGAGGATAAATTGCTGAGTGAGGCTGCTATTGCACCTCTTCCTAGCAGTCTGAAAGCACGTTGGGAAACCTTGATGCGCCCCTATTTTGCACAGGCCAAGCTAAATGTACCCGATGAAGGCTATGCCCATAAGGGGGGTAAGCATGGCACGCATAGTGAACATCTCGGCTTCATTTTGGCTGAAATGCAATTCTTGCAACGGGCATATCCCGGTTCGACTTGGTAAGTTAGGCGGGAGAGTGTCATGAGTATGGTTCAAGCAAGTGCGGTAAATGAAAGCGAAATCCGCCAGTGGCTGGAAGAAGTTCCAGATCCCGAAATCCCCGTGGTTTCCCTCGTTGATTTGGGGGTGATCCGCGAGATCAAGCGCGATGGCGATACATGGCTTGTAAATGTTGCGCCCACCTATAGCGGTTGTCCGGCGACACGTATCATTCACGATGATGTTCGGGCTAAACTCTATGAAAAAGGGTTGCGCCCTAGTGATTTTCAAGTGGTCTCAGTGCTTTCGCCGCCCTGGTCTACGGATTGGATTTCTAAATCAGGCCGGCAAAAGCTCGCAGATTATGGCATTGCACCGCCGCAACCCAGTGGCAAGCCTAAAGCCTGTCCGCAATGCGGCAGCTCGGATTTGGAACTGGTGAGCCAGTTCGGTTCAACGCCTTGTAAAGCAAGCTGGCGTTGTCGCTCTTGTCTTGAACCCTTTGACTACTTCAAATGTATCTAGGATAGATGATGGCTAGATTTCATCGATTAACTGTTACAGGTTTGGAAAAAACCACGCGTGACGCGGTGGTTCTCACATTACAGCCCGAAGCAGCAGACACAACAGATTTTCATTTTACGCAAGGACAGTACCTCACTTTCAAAAAAGACTTTGATGGTGAAGAGGTCCGGCGTTCTTATTCCATTTGCTCTGGTGTGAATGAGGATAAGTTACAAGTAGGCATCAAAAGGGTGAGCGGGGGCTGCTTCTCTAGTTTTGCCAATGAGGAGCTAAAAGTTGGAGACACCTTGGAAGCCATGTCTCCGGCAGGTCGGTTTTATACCGAATTAGATGCTAAAAACGCTAAGGATTACATAGGGTTTGCGGTTGGTTCTGGTATTACGCCAATTCTTTCGATCTTAAAAAGCGTGTTGGCACGCGAACCACATTCATCGTTTACTTTGGTTTATGCAAACCGCTCTGTGAATTCGATTATGTTCCGCGAAGAACTTGAGGACTTGAAAAACCTCTATATGGGACGGCTTACGGTAATTCACATATTGAAGGCCGATGCGCAGGATATTGACCTGTTTACAGGGCGGCTTTCGCCAGAAAAACTAAAAGAACTATTTGCCCATTGGGTACCTGTTGATGCTGTTGACACCGCATTTATCTGTGGTCCTGAGCCTGTCATGCATATGATTAGCGATAGTCTGCAAGAGCACGGCATGGAGAAAGGGCAAATTAAATTCGAATTATTTGGCGCACCTCAACAAGGCCAGCTCAAGCAGGCGAAAGCAGCACATACCACGGGCGAAGCTGATGAGGAATGTGAAGCCGTCGTAAAACTCGATGGGACTTCTCGTAGTTTGAGTATCCCTAAAAGCGGCATGTCAATTCTGGAAGCAGCTTTGGCGGCGAATATGGATGCGCCATATTCTTGTAAGGGTGGTGTTTGCTCCACTTGTAAGGCCAAAGTGATTGAAGGTGAAACCGAAATGGTCGCCAATTATGCATTGGAAGACTACGAGGTTGAAGCAGGCTATGTGCTTTCTTGCCAATGTTACCCAGTGAGTGACAAGGTCGTTATTGACTTCGACCAATAGCTTAAGATTGCAGCTCTCTTAATTCCCGGAGAGCTGCACACTTACTGGTACTCCCGTGTATATCTTGTAGCCCAACAAGCATAACCAGCTAAGTGTGCTGAAGCCCGCTTCGTTATCGGAGCGGGCTTCAATGCAATTGTTTTACGTTAATAATACTGGATGCTGGTGATAGCGAAAAGCTAGACCCCTTTTATGCCGTTCATAATCAGGTTTGCGACTACGTTTGCATACTCTATACGGGCCTCTTCCCGAGCATCTTTGTTCCACATATAGAACCAGTTCAACATACCGAAAACCGACATGGTTGTGGCTTTGAGCTTACGCTTGTCACTCGTGAGCGTATCCGGTGATAATTCAATTAAGCAATCTGAAACCAGTTGAACGAGCGCGTGTTGATAGGATCTTAGTTGTGTTTGTTGTTCGGGTGGCAAATAGGCCATAGCATCAATTTGTACGCGGTGCTGAAAATCGGCACCGCGGTAAGCAAGAAGTATTTCCTCTAGAAGCTCTTGTAGGTATTTTTGTGGGTCACTGCCATTGCGCGGGACCGACAAAACGCGGTCCCTTAATGCTTTTAAATGATTATCGAGGATGTCAAATAATAGCGAATCTTTACTATCGTAATAGTGATAGATTGCTGCCTTTGATAATCCACATTCTTTAGCCAGTTGACTCATCGACGCCCGGTCAAAGCCGGTTTCGGCAAAAACGCGGGCGGCTGTATCTTGAATCAACTGGCGTTTCACATCGTGATCTTTTGCGATCGTACGAGCCAATTGTTACTCCTTAGCGCGATTATCGACGACGCGCTTTGCTTTCCCCTGGGAGCGTTCCACAACACCAGGATCTGCTACTACGACTTGGGCACTAATGCCAACAGTATCTTTTATGCGTTTGGAAAAATGATAGGCGGACGTGTCTTTCGCTTCTGAACTGGTGGCATTTGGCATTGCTTCAACATGAATCCGCATCGCATCCATTCGGCCCTTTTTATAAAGCTCGATTTGGAAGTGCGGCGATAGTCCATCAGTAGCAATCAGTTGTTCTTCGATTTGTGTTGGGAAAACATTTACACCACGAAGAATAATCATATCGTCCGAACGACCGGTGATTTTTTCCATACGCCGCATTGAGCGGGCAGTGCCAGGCAAAAGCCTTGTCAAGTCACGGGTTCGATAACGCACAATTGGTAGTGCCTCTTTAGTCAGCGAGGTGAATACCAGTTCACCTATTTCACCATCTGCGACAGGTTCACCTGTTTCCGGGTTGATAACTTCAGGGTAGAAGTGATCTTCCCAAATATGCAGGCCATCTTTTGTTTCGACGCATTCGTTGGCAACACCGGGCCCAATTACTTCCGATAGCCCGTAGATATCCACAGCATGCATATCAAAGGCTTCTTCAACTTCTTTACGCATGGCGTTGGTCCAAGGCTCAGCACCAAAAATGCCGACCTTCAAGGAGCTTTTGCGTGGATCTAGGCCTTCACGGTGATACTCTTCAAGAATATTGAGCATATATGAAGGTGTCACCATAATTGTACTTGGTTTAAAGTCTTCAATTAAAAGCACTTGGCGTGATGTCATACCACCGGAAACGGGTACGACAGTACAGCCAAGCTTTTCAGCGCCTGCATGTGCACCCATGCCACCGGTGAAAAGACCATAACCATAGGCGTTGTGTACGATGTCACCAGGGCGGGTTCCTGATGCTCGCAGCGAGCGAGCAACAACACTTGCCCAAACATCTAGGTCATTTTGTGTGTATCCAACAACAGTTGGTTTTCCTGTGGTGCCAGATGAGCCATGCAAGCGGACAATTTTATCTTGAGGGACTGCAAACATACCAAATGGATATGTGTCGCGCAGGTCCTGTTTATAAGTGAATGGAAACTTTGACAGATCACTAAGTGATTTCAAATCATCTGGATGCACGCCAGCTTCGTCAAAGCGCTGTTTGTAAAGCGGAACATTATCATAGGCATGTTGAAGCGATTGCTTCATACGCTTTAACTGTAATGTGCTTATTTCATCACGCGATGCAATTTCAATTGGGTCTAAATCTTCACGTCTTGGTGTTAAATCTTCCATATGTCCCTCCCAAGGTCATTAATAATTGTTGGCCGCCTTGTTATTCCTGAAAATGTTGGCCTTTGATAACGCGTGAAAAACCGCGGAATTCTGCAATCTTTATTCCGTCCTGATTGCAAACGGAGACATCAGTAATTCCTGAGCGCCCGGTTTTTGATAGTTCTTTTGCTGTCGCAGTAAGCGTATCGCCGAGCCTGCCGGGGCTAAGGTATGAAATGTTGGCGTGTTGGCCGACAACCTGCTCGTTGTAGCTGTTACAAGCAAACGCGAATGTGCTGTCAGCTAACGAGAAGATGACGCCGCCATGGCAAATTCCGTGCCCATTGGCGTGGTGACTTTCGATGGTCATTGATAGGGTTGCCTCTCCCGGAGCAACTCTTTCAATTTTCATACCAAGCCATTTTGAGGCTTCATCACTAGACCACATGGCTGTGGCGCTTTTTTCTGCCCTTTGCTGTGCAGTGAGAGCCATAATTTATACTCCCTTGAAATTTGCGGGGCGTTTTTCAAGAAAAGCACTTACGCCCTCTGCGTAATCTTGGCTGCGTCCTGCCTGTTGTTGGCTCGCGGCTTCCAACTCTGCTTGTTGTTCAAAACTATTTGTTGCTGCCTGGTGCATGGCTTTTTTAGTGAGAGCAAAGCCAACTGTTGGGCCACTAGCGAGCTGTTTTGTGAATGCTTGCGCAGTGGCTAGCAAAGCATCGTCAGCTGTGGCTTGCCAAATCATGCCCCACTCTTCGGCCTGCTTGGCGGAGATAGGTTGTGCTGTTAGTGCAATCGCCTTAGCTCTTTGCTCTCCGATAAGGCGAGGTAGCAACCAGGTTCCACCTGCATCTGGTACCAAGCCAATCTTGGCAAAAGACTGAATAAATTTCGCCGATTCGGCAGCAAAAGTTATGTCGCAACCAAAGGCGATATTGGCGCCGGCTCCAGCTGCAACACCATTAACAGCACAGATAACTGGCTTGGGCATATTACGGATGAGCGACACATTAGGATTGTAGAATTTGCTAAGTGTTTCTCCTAGGTTAGGTGGCTCCGTCATTTTGTTCGGGTCTCGATCTCCCAAATCTTGCCCCGCACAAAAACCTCGCCCTGAACCCGTCAGCAAAATTGCTCTACAATTTGCATCAGCTTGTGCATTTTGTAATGACTCGCGTAAAGCTAAATGCATTTCATCATTAAAAGCATTCAATCTTTCAGGTCGGTTTAATGTTATCTGAACCCAGTTTTCATGGGTTTCAGTAATAATAGTATCACTCATACTAATTATCCATTCCAAATGTTTCAAAATACGGTTGCATAACCCGACCGGTTGGTCAATAGTTCTTTGTGTTAGGGTTTCCTTTTAAAAAACCTGTGATAGGTATTTATGTGATATTTCTGGGATTGATGGAAGTGATGGCTGCTAAAGGCCAGCTAGGGCAGAGAGTGAATGGGATCGCAATCAGTAGTAACAGTTCGTTTTGAAGATGAAATCGCTTTCGTCGAGGTGAATAACCCTCCGGTTAATGTTACCTCACAGGCTGTACGTGCAGGACTGCTTCAGGCGGTAGAAACTGTGAATGCTCAGAGCGGTGTTAAGGCGGCTGTGCTGTTTTGCGCAGGCTCCACATTCATTGCGGGTGGCGATATTACAGAGTTTGGAACGATAGCCAAAGAGCCCCACTTGCCTGATGTTGTTTCAGCTATCGAGCGGTCGGTTATTCCGTTTATTGCTGCGATGCATGGGACTGTACTTGGGGGTGGTTTTGAAATTGCTCTGGGTTGTGCTTTTCGTATTGCTGATGCAAAAACGCGCTTCGGTTTTCCCGAGGTTAATATTGGCCTTATTCCTGGGGCTGGTGGAACGCAACGACTACCTCGCCTAATAGGCGCACTTCACGCTATCGATATGTGTGCTTTAGGTGTTCAGTTAAATGCTGAAAAGCTCTATGAGTTGGGCGGGCTAGATCTTGTCACAGGACGTGACTTGCTTGTTTGCGCAAAAGAATTTGTAGAGAATATGCCCGAGCGTCCGGTTGCTCTTTCGCAACAAGAAACGCCGTATTGTCTAACTGCCGATTTTGAGGGAAAGCGCACTCAAATCGAAGCACGCTCTAAAGGCGCGTCAGCCCCCTTTCATAATTATGAAGCAGTAAAGTGGTCCTGCGAGTTTTCATTTTCTGAAGCAACACAAAAGGAACGAGCTCTACACCTTGCTCTTCGTGATAGTGCAGAATCCCGCGCATTGCGTCATGCTTTCTTCGCAGAAAAAACGGCAGCCAAACCTGCAATATTGAAGGAAGTTGAAGCAAAAGAAATCAACGCTATTGCTGTGGTTGGTGGTGGGCTTATGGGTTCAGGAATTGCTCTATCCGCCTTAATGGCTGGGCTAGAAGTGATTATGCTTGAAAGGGATGCCCAAGCAGCTGAAGCGGGTGCAAAGCGTGTTGCAGGCTTAATTGAAGGGGCTGTAAAACGCGGCAAGGTCAGCGCCGAAAAATCAGCCAAAATGCTAGAGGCTTATCGCTCAAGTCATGATTATAGTGATGCTGCACATGTTGACTTGGCGGTTGAAGCTGTTTTTGAAGATTTAGAGGTGAAGCGGGCAGTTTTTGCAAAGCTTGCGCCTGTCGTTTCTGAGAAGACCATACTGGCGACGAATACCTCCTACATTGACCCGATGGATATCTTTGAAGGAATTGATGGTGCTGAGCGTTGTATTGGGATGCATTTCTTTTCCCCTGCACACATCATGAAGCTTCTTGAGGTTGTTCAGTTACCAACAACCGGTAAGCAGACGCTAGCCAGTGCTTTGCAACTGGGTAAGCGCCTGCGAAAAACTAGTGTGGTTTCAGGTATTTGTGACGGATTTATTGGTAATCGGATGTTGGCAGCGTTCCGCAGACAAGCCGATTACTTGTTGGCTGATGGCTGCTTACCCGAGCAAATTGATGCAGCATTACGACGGTTCGGTATGCCTATGGGGCCTTTTGAACTGCAAGATTTGACAGGCCTACAAATAGCATGGGCGAACCGTAAGCGGCAAGCTGCAACGCGGCCAACGCAAGAACGCTACATTCCATTTGGTGATCTACTTTGTGAAAAAGAGCATTTTGGACAACGCAGTGGTCGTGGCTGGTATCAGTACGTTGAGGGAGAGCGTAAGCCATTAGCTGACCCGGAAGTTGAAGACATGATTATGGCGTGGTCCGCTCGTCAAGGTGTTGTACGGCAAACATTTACTGGCGATGAAATTACCGAGCGCATGCTTGCGGTTTTGGTGAATGAAGGTTTCTGCATTCTAGAGGAGGGGATTGCTGAGCGGTCTCAGGATGTGGATTTGGTGCAATTGCATGGCTACGGCTTTCCACGTTGGCGCGGTGGTCCGATGCAGTATGCACAGGAAGTCGGCATTGAGCGAATTGCATCTGCAATGCAGCGCGTTGCCGAACAGAGCCCGCAATCTTGGGAGATTGCTAAGGCGCTGAGCTAAAAATACTTAAATCTCATTCAGGGAGGGAATGAAATGAAAACTAATCGGATTACATCTTTAATTATTGGTGCTGGTTTGGCTGTGGCAAGCTTTGGTGCATCTGCGGCCGAGTATACATTGCAAATATCTAGTTGGGCTCCACCAACACATAACATTAACGCCAAGATGTGGCCCACTTTTACCAAAATGGTGGAAGAGGCTACAGGCGGGCGCGTAACAACAGAATTGAAACTGGGCCTAGCGCCGCCACCAGCTCAAATGGATCTGGTTATGGATGGTGCCGCCGACCTTTCGATTATTTTCCATGGCTATCAGGCCGGACGGTTTACAACAACAAAGCTTATCGAATTGCCTGGTTACGAAGGCTCTGCCGAAGCAGCTTCAGTTGCGTATTGGCGTACCTACAAAAAATACCTTGAAAAAGCGAATGAACATCGTGGCGTGAAAGTGGTTGCGTTGCATACGCATGGTGCTGCACAACTCATGAGCCACGAGAAAATTACAAGCCTTAAACAAATTGCAGGCTTGAAGCTTCGTGTTCCAGGTGGTGTTGGCGGTGACATTGGTAAAGTTTTGGGCGCTACAGGTATTTCAGTACCAGCTCCAAAAGTTTATGAAACGCTTGCGTCGAAATCTGCGGATGGTGTTGTTATGCCTATAGATTCTCGGCTTGGCTTCAAGCTTACCGAAGTTGCAGAAAATGTTTACGATATGCCAGGCGGGCTTTACCGCGGTTCTTTTGCCTTCATTATGAACGAAGATACCTTTGCAAATTTGCCAAAGGATATCCAGGAGGCATTGGAAAGCAAAGTGTTTGGCGAACCTGCTAGCCGAGCAATTGGCAAAGTCTGGGATATGGGTGATGCAGCATCAATGGAAGCAACATTGAAGGCTGAAGGCAACAGCATTAACAAAGCAAGTCCACAAGACATTGAAGACTTTAAAGATTTAAGTGCAAGCGTTGTAGCAAGCGTTCTGGCTGAAGTTTCTAAAGAAGGCGTTGATGCAGAGGCAGCCTATCAAATGATCAAGGACGAAATGGCCAAGAATTAAAGGCTGTTAGAGGTCCTGGCGACAGGGCCTCTAAAACCCGGGAATTTTTTCATGTCACAACTACATAGTTTCTCGGAGCGGCTGATTAAAATGCCGGTCTGGCTGGCTTCGCTCGCTCTTTTTACGCTTATGGTCATGACATTTTGCGATGTGATGATGCGTTCACTTTTTAATGCTCCGTTTGAACCGGCAACAGAGTTGACGCGTATCTTAATGGCGATAATTGTTTTTGCTGTTATGCCGATAATTTCTGTTCGTGGGGGCCACATCAATGTGGATCTGCTGGACGGGTTTTTCCTGAGGTTACGGCTCCACCGGTGGCGTGATGCACTGATTAGCCTCGTATTTGGCGTTCTCATGTATTGGCCGGTTATGCGTGTATGGGTTTTAGCCGAGCGCGCGCGTTCTTACGGAGATGTAACCGAGTATGTGGCCATACCAGTTTATCTTATCGGATGGTTTATTGCATTTGCAGCAGGGCTGACTGGCATTGCAATGGTTGTGCAAGGCTTGGCACAGGTTGCCAATATTCTTCGGGGGAGGAGCTAGGTATGGTTGCTGCACTTATAGGGTTCGGGGCTGTCTTGCTCCTGGTATTATTGCGTGTACCTATCGTTTTTGCCATGGGGCTGGTTGGTACGTTAGGTTATATGAGCGAGCGGGGCTATAATGGCACCATGTCTATGGTTGGCCGACAGGTTATGGACATGTCGCAGGACTATGGCCTTTCTGTTGTTCCCCTGTTCATTTTGATGGGTTTATTCGTCAATAAAGGCGGGTTAAGCCGAGAGCTTTATGCAGCGTCAAACGCATTTCTTGGCCATATGCGCGGTGGTTTAGCCATGGCAACAGTTGTGGCTTGTGGCGGATTTTCTGCAATTTGTGGTTCTTCACTTGCAACAGCGGCAACAATGTCAAAAGTGGCAATGCCTGAAATGCGACGCTATAAATACGATGATGGCCTATCAACAGCGTCAATCGCAGCTGGTGGTACGCTTGGCATTCTTATTCCGCCCTCCGTGATTTTGGTGCTTTATGGTTTGCTGACAGAAACATCAATCGGCAAGCTGTTTATTGCCGGTATTATTCCAGGCACGCTTGGGATTTTGTTTTACCTTTTTGCTGTGCGCTGGACCGTTTATCGCAATCCTGAGGCAGGGCCTGCTGGTGAAAAGTCATCGTGGCGCGAGCGCTTGTTAGCGATTAAGGGCGTTTGGGCTGTCCTACTGTTATTCTTCATTGTTATTGGCGGGCTTTACGGGGCTTTTGATTTTGCACCGCTTAACCTGACGTTTTCTCCAACTGAAGCGGCTGGCATGGGGGCTATGGGAGCCTACTTGATCGCGCTTTCACGCGGGAATCTGAGCTTTAAAGATACATTGGATGTCTTGAAGGAAACGGCTTACACCACTGCTGCACTATTTGCTGTTCTTATTGGCGCGCAGATTTTTTCCAATTTCGTTAACCTTGCTGGTTTGCCCGAGGCTTTGATTGAAATTGTGACTGCTTACTCTGTCTCGCCTATGATCGTTATGCTGTTGATCATCGCGGTGTATATTGTGCTGGGTTGTGTTTTTGAAAGCATGTCCATGTTGCTACTCACAGTCCCGATTTTCTTCCCGCTTGTCACATCGCTGGGTTTTGATGCCGTTTGGTTTGGTATTGTTGTAGTTGTTGTTACGGAAATCAGCTTAATCACGCCGCCAGTTGGTCTGAATGTGTTTATCTTGAAAGGTGTTGTTGGCAACGTTTCGACAGCCACAATCTTTAAGGGTGTCACCCCGTTTTGGGTTGCTGACTTATTCCGCCTGGCCTTACTCGTCGGAGTGCCAGCGCTGACCTTGTTCTTACCGAACCAAATGTAGTTCGCAGATGGAGCACCTCATCGGTGCTCCCAACGATTGTTATTGTCCCAACGCCATGAGGTGATCTGTGATCGTCCTTTGAGAAAACTAGCTGGCGGTTGGGCCGTTTTGATATGGGATCTTCCCTAGAAATGAGGGTTTTGTTATGGGCGTAATGGAATTGCAAAGTTTTGCGGCAGGCAAATGGGTTGGTCCTGATGCCAGTGCACGTAAAATTCAATCTGCAATTACGGGTGAGGAAGTCGCGCTTGCAGGCAACAATGGAATAGACTTTGGTGCAATGCTTGCATTTGGCCGAAATGTTGGTGGTCCAGCGTTACGAGCCATGACGTTTCATCAACGTGCTCGTAAACTTAAAGAGCTGGCGACTTACCTGAGCGGGTATAAAGATAAGCTCTACGAGCTCTCATATCTTACTGGTGCCACCAAAGCAGATAGCATGATAGATATCGATGGCGGTATTGGCACCATGTTCGTTTTCGCCTCGAAGGGGCGCCGCGAATTGCCTGATGCGCATGTTTATCTTGATGGTGATGTTGAGCAGTTATCGCGTTCTGGCAGCTTTTTAGGTCAGCATATTTGCACGCCGCTCCAAGGTGTCGCTGTACATATTAATGCGTTTAATTTTCCTGTATGGGGTATGCTGGAAAAGCTCGCGCCAACACTGCTTGCTGGTGTTCCGGCCATTATAAAACCTGCAACGGCAACATCTTATGTTACCGAGGCATGCTTCCGGTTAATGGTTGAAAGTGGTATTTTTCCTGAAGGCTCATTTCAGCTGATTACTGGTGGCACTGGCGACTTGCTCGACCAGCTGGGCTGTCAGGATGTTGTAAGCTTTACCGGTTCCGCTTCAACAGCACTGATGCTGCGTCAAACCGAGAATTTACGGGTTAACTCTGTACGTTTCCATTCCGAGCAAGATAGCTTGAATGCCTCGATTCTTGGACCGGATGCTGTGGTTGGTACTCCTGAATTTGATTTGTTTATCAAGGAAGCTTCACGCGAGATTACCGTTAAGGCTGGGCAAAAATGTACAGCGATCCGCCGTATGATTGTGCCTCAATCACTTATAGATCCTGTGAGTGAAGCTTTGATTGCCCGCCTGCAAAAAACGGTGGTTGGTGATCCGCGGCTAGAAAACGTACGTATGGGTGCATTGGTTTCTGCTAGCCAAAAACGCGATGTTTTGGACAAGGCTGCTGCAATTGGGCAAGAAGCCAAACAGATATTCGGGGGCGACGGCAACTTCAAGCCTGAAGGGGAAGGGACCGAAAACGGTGCGTTCGTTTCTCCAATGCTGTTCCGCCTGGATGATCCGGACCACGCCACGACTGTGCATAGTGTCGAGGCTTTTGGGCCAGTATCCACCTTGATGGGGTATCGCGATATCGCTCATGCGGGTGAGTTGGCCAATCGCGGGGGGGGCTCGCTGGTGGCATCTGTTATCACGCATGACCCTGCTGTTGCTCGTCAAATGGCGCTGTCTTCTGCTGCATATCATGGGCGATTGTATTTCAATAACCGTGATAGCATGAAAGAAAGTACCGGTCATGGCTCTCCGTTACCCCACATGGTGCATGGCGGGCCGGGTCGCGCTGGCGGTGGTGAAGAGCTTGGCGGTGTGCGCGGGGTCATGCATTATATGCAGCGTACCGCTATTCAAGGAAGCGCAGATATACTTTCTGCGGTTGGTGAAACATGGATATCCGGAGCTGCAGAAAAAACACCACCTGCTCACCCATTCACACTAAGCTTTAATGCTCTGGAACTGGGAGAAACCCTATATACTCCGGAACGAGAGATAACACTGGAAGATATTGAAAAGTTTGCCCATTTTTCGGGTGATACTTTCTATGCCCACATGGATGAAGAAGCCGCTGCGGCAAATCCATTCTTCCCTGGTCGTGTAGCTCATGGCTATTTGTTGCTCAGCTTTGCTGCCGGACTTTTTGTGGAGCCAAACCCGGGGCCTGTACTTGCGAATACAGGGCTTGAGGGCTTGAGTTTCCAAAAGCCAGTGGTTGCAGGTGACAAAATTTCAGTTCGCTTAACCGTAAAACGTAAAACCAAGCGAACAGATGAATATGGAGAAGTCCGCTGGAATGTAACTTTATTCAACCAAGATAAAGAGCAGGTTGCCAATTACGAGTTGCATACGATGAATGCGTATGGTGATGAGGCCTAAAAACTTACAGGGGCAAGCCGAATTGGTTTGCCCCTTGTCTAGGCAATTAATGTTGGTGATAAGTAAAATATGACTGTACTTTCCTTTCGTCCTTTGGGCAATTGCGATGCGTGAGGAAGGACTTATAGTTCGCGTATGGTCGATCAAGAACAACCCGACCCTTGCCTTTCCCTGCTTATGGATAAAAGCGAGTGGAAAGTATGGTCGGTTATTATAAGTATTTTTGGAGATGCAGTGCTGCCGCGTGGTGGCGCTATCTCTAGTGGTGCATTGGCACAGCTAACAAGCGTTTTGGGTATAAAGTCTGAAGCGCAAAGGGTGGCGATTTCGCGGCTTGCTAAAGATGGCTGGTTGACGAGAAGCAAAGTTGGCCGTAGCAGTTTGTATCGTCTTTCGCCATTGGGGCTTGAAACCTTTGGCGGAGCGAGTAAACGGATTTATGCCACGCAGCCTGAAACAGCACCAAAGCAGTGGCGGCTGGTTATGTGTCCGCCGGTTAGGGCATCTGAGCGCGCGCAACTTGAACAAACACTGTCCAAGGCTTCTTATTTAAAACTATCCTCGGAAATCTACTTAGGCGGCTGTCACCTAGAAATTCCAGATTTAAAAGATATCTTGATAGTCGAGGGTGATTTAAAAACGATACCGGAATGGGTGAAACAAATATGCGGTAAGCCAGCGGTATTTGAAAGCTATGCAAATTTAGTTTGCCAGCTTGTAGAGCTCAAGTCATGCCTTGCAGAAAAGGCAGAATTGACCCCGCTATTGGCTATCGCACTTCGCACTTTATTAATCCACCGTTGGCGACGTATTCTTTTACGTCACCCGGATTTGCCGCCTCACTTTTTTCCATCCGGTTGGCAAGGGGAAACGAGCCGAAAAATGGTATTGGCACTTTATGCAAGGCTCAAACCTATGAGCGAATTGTGGTTAGACGAGAACGTACCTTAGGTGGGTATCGTCGCCCAGTAATCTAGTTCAAGTATAACGCCCTCGTCGTATTTGCCCTCTTGATCTTTATAGGGAAAATCTTCGCAGCTGCGATTTTTGGTGGCAATTGTGCGAATACGTAGAGCACCTATCTCATCTCTGTTTTTTAGTCGGGTGCTGTCGATTATCTCGGACCAGCTATAAACAGTATCACCAGCAAATAATGGGGCGATGTGCCTGCCTCCATTAATTGCTGTTATATTGCAAGCGTTGGCGAGACCGTTAAAGGACTGTGCGCGGGCTATGGAAATGACATGCCCGCCATAAATGAGTGGGCGGCCAAAGCGCGAGTTTGCAGTGTAGTGGGCATCGAAGTGAACTCTAGCGGTGTTTTGGTACAAGCGGGTGGCCATTTGGTGCTCGGCCTCTTGAACTGTTGCGCCATCAATATGGTTTATGCGCTCGCCAACATGATAATCGCCAAGAAGATACTCACTACCAGAGAGGGTTGAGTTCCAATGAACCGGCCCAAAGTGTGGGATAGCTAACCCTAATTCGTTCGTTGAAACAACTTTTGGCATTGGGGCAGGACTATGTTCTTTTGTACTTGCTGCTTCATCGCGCTTTTTCACCATTACCCAACGGTTGAATGATAATACAGTTTCATCCCGTTGGTTTTTCCCTGTTGTTTCAACATAAACAACACCTGTTTTGCCGTTGGAGTTTGGCTTTAAGCCAATCACTGTCGATTGAGCTGTGAGTGTGTCCCCCGAGTACACAGGTTTGATGAACCGGCAGTTGGCATACCCCAAGTTTGCAAGAGCATTGAGGGAGATATCAGGCACGCTTTTGCCAAAAATGACATGAAAAACCAGCAGGTCATCAAGTGGTGCCTGCGTGTGGCCCATGTGGCGTGCAAACTCGGCTGAAGATTGCAAAGCAAAGCGAGAACCATACAAAGCGGTATAAAGGGCTTGGTCTGCATTTGTTAGTGTGCGCGGGGTAGCATGTCCAATAACCATTCCTATTGTGAAGTCTTCGAAAAAGTTACCGGTTGTTGCTTTTTCCGATTTATCACGAGGCAATGTTGTGGTTTGGCAAGCCATGCTATGTCTCCTAAACACTTAAATTAGCGCGCAATTATATACTATTTGGTATATGTTATTGCGGTGCAATATATTTACACTGTTTTTGCAAAGTCTTTGAAAATGAGCAACTAGTACCTTTGGGGGGCGTATAAATGTCGAAACGTAAGCTAATTTCTTCTGGATCGCCATTTGAAAAGTCAGCCGGTTATTCGCGTGCTGTTGTGCAGGATAACTTTATTCACCTATCTGGAACAACTGGTTACGATTACAAAACCATGCAGATGCCAGAGGATGTGGCCGTTCAAACAGTGAATACCTTAGAGACTATAAAAAGTGTGCTGGAGCAAGAGGGCAGCTCTCTACGAGATATTGTGCGTTGCCGATATATTGTTACTGACAGAGCTTATGTTGCCGCAGTCTTTTCAGTTTTAGGGGAGTATTTTGGCGAAATTCGCCCGGCTGCTACAATGATTATTTGTGATTTAATTGAGCCGGAAATGAAAGTAGAAATTGAAGTTACCGCGCAAATACCTGAAAGGTAATTTCAAACAAAAGCAATGTGCACTTGATTTGCCAAGCAAACCACTTAATTTATAGGGGCATATGTAATTAACCGTGTGCTTGTGTTTGTTTGCTAACAGGAAAGCTATGACATTGTTTCCAGAGGAATTGCTTGCTGGCTACAGCCAATATCGCAAAAAAATGTACCGTAAGTATCAAGAGGATTACGAAAACCTTGCTATTTACGGTCAAGAACCCAAAACCATGGTGATTTCTTGCTGCGATAGCCGTGTGACGCCCGAGGCAATTTTCCACTCTGGTCCCGGTGAGCTGTTTGTGGTGCGTAACGTGGCCAATCTGGTGCCACCATTTGAAGATGACAAGGGCACACACGGAACAAGCGCTTCTATTGAGTATGCAGTTAATGGCCTAAAAGTGCAGAATATTGTTGTTCTTGGGCATTGTAAATGTGGTGGTGTCACCGCGTTTCGCAATAGTGGCGGTAATCTGGGCGGCACTGGCCAGTTTGTCGGGCCTTGGATTAAAATGCTGGAGCCTGCGGCGATCTCATTGGCATGTGATCCGGTTGAGCCGAATAACGATCCGCAATTGGGGTTGGAATATGCAGGTGTACGCCAGAGTCTAAAAAATTTGATGACCTTCCCGTTTGTTGAAAAAGCGGTCACTGAAGGGGCTTTGAAAATTCACGGTGCTTGGTTTGATATTGGCTCCGGTGAATTACGCGTGATGGACCCTAAAACCCGCATTTTTTCTCTGGTTAAAGATACAGAAGAAATTACCGGGGGTGCATAGAATTCAGCCCTGCCACGCAAGTTCGTGGCAGGGCTTTTAAAGTGGTTATTTTATCTAGTCCTTACTCGTCACTAAAGGTGGGCTTCGCACCTTTGTTCAGTTTCACACGCGTGATAATTTCTTTATCACGCTGTTGTTTAAAGGCCTTGCTATCGCGCTTGTGCCAATCGTAATAGCCTTGACCAGACTTCATGCCCGTATGCCCTTGCGCATTGAGCGCGCCTACGGATGACTGCGCGGGGTCAGTGTGGTTACAAATGTCAGCCCAAACAGCTTTCGCGCCTGCGCTGTTGAGCAAATCAAGGCCCGCCAAATCGGCATGCTCAAAGGGGCCCATGGCAGGTAAGCGTGCTGCATAGCCTTGACGCATGATTGTGTCGCAAGCCTCGGCACTCACCAGACCCTTCGATTGTAAATCGGCAAACTCACGTAAAATTACATGCTGGATTCGGGCGAACAGAAAGCCGGGAATATCCGGGCATTCAACGGGTGTTTTACCTGTTTCGGCAAGTATGGATTTAAGCTGTTCAACGGTGCCCTTTGATGTTTTCTGGCCCGCGACCACTTCAACCAGTGCCATGAGGTGGGCTGGCTGGATGTAATGCGCCACGCAAAACTGCTCGGGTCTTTTCAGGGCCTTTTGTAAATCACTGGCGCACAGGGCCGAGGTGGTTGAGGCGAGTATTGCCTGTTCGGGGCAAAGCGCCTCTACCCTTTGTAGCAGCTCTTGCTTTAGCGCCATATCTTCGGCAATCGCTTCAATTATAAACGAGGCACCATTAACACTTGTGGCAAGGTCATCACTATAACCAATCAAGGCCAGTGTATTTTCTTTGTCCTCTGCGCGTGCCAACTCTTCGGATACGAGGAAATCATAGGTATCCGCCATTGTTTGTTGCGCCTCTATAAGGGCCGCTTCACGTCGCGCCCAAAGCATTACTGGTTTTCCAGCAAACGCGTATGAAAATGCAATTTGGCACCCCATGGTACCAGCACCAAGTACGCAATAATTATCCGATTGAGACACAGCCATTCATGAAAGCCCTTTTTATTATTTTCTTGTGTGAGCTTACTATAGCAGAGTGCACACATAATGGTGTGATTACTCAAATCATAGGCCTATGACTTTTTGTCATAGTCATTTTTATAGGGAATGCTATAAAGTGTAAGATCGTTATATAGATTATTTATCGTTGAAATATCAATAGAGTAGGAATTTCCATGTCCAAAGCCATTCACATGATGGTGCGTGTTTTAGAAGAAGAACGTTCGCTTGCTTTTTACGAAACAGCGCTGGGCCTTAAAGTCGCTGATCGTTTTGATTTCGAAAGCTTTACCCTTATTTACCTACGCAATGAAGCGGCTGATTTTGAAGTTGAACTCACCGTGAACAAAGACCGCAGTGCTCCCTATGAACTGGGGGATGGTTATGGTCATATCGCGTTTTGTGTTGATGATGTTGCGGCAGAGCGCGAGCGTATGGCGGCGGCAGGTTTGGCTCCGGAAGAGGTGAAAGAATTCTTCCGTGAGGGCAATCTTATGGCACGTTTCTTCTTCATTACCGATCCCGATGGCTATCGTATCGAAATACTTGAGCGCCACGGGCGCTATCGTTGAGGACAATTGCCCGTTAATAGCCTTGCTCTCAAAGCGTTAAAGCGGCACAAAAGGCCACCTATTTTTTAACACTTGGAGCATTGAGAGCAATGGCAACCAACAAGCTACTTCTTCTGCCGGGCGATGGTATCGGTCCTGAAATCATGGTGGAAGTAAAGAAAGTGATCGCGTGGTTCAATGAGCGCGGCACAAATACTTTCGAGTATGACGAAGGGCTTGTGGGCGGTGCGGCCTATGATGCGCACCAAGTAGCCATCTCCGAAGAAGACATGGCCAAAGCAATGGCAGCAGACGCTGTTATTTTCGGTGCTGTTGGTGGCCCTAAGTGGGACAGCGTGCCTTATGACGCCCGTCCGGAAGCTGGCTTATTGCGTTTGCGTAAAGATTTGGGTCTGTTTGCCAACTTGCGTCCGGCTATTTGCTATCCGGCTTTGGCTGATGCCTCTTCGCTTAAATCCGATGTGATTGAAGGACTTGATATCCTGATTGTGCGCGAGTTGACTGGTGGTGTTTACTTTGGTGAGCCAAAGGAAATTACCGATCTGGAAAATGGTCAAAAGCGCGCGGTTGATACACAGGTTTACGACACCTATGAAATCGAGCGCATTGCCGAAGTTGCATTCGATTTGGCGCGTACCCGTGGCAACAAAGTTTGCTCCATGGAAAAACGCAATGTGATGGTTTCTGGCTTGCTGTGGAACGAAGTTGTGAGCGCAACCCACAAAGCCAAATTCTCCGATGTTACTTTGGAGCATATGTTGGCAGATGCGGGCGGTATGCAGCTGGTGCGTTGGCCAAAGCAGTTTGACGTTATTGTCACCGACAATTTGTTCGGCGATATGCTGTCTGATGTTGCTGCCATGTTGACTGGATCGCTTGGTATGTTGCCATCTGCTTCACTCGGTGCGCCAGATGCTGCCACCGGCAAGCGTAAAGCTATGTACGAGCCGGTACACGGTTCTGCACCTGACATCGCAGGCTCTGGCGCTGCAAACCCGATTGCCATGATTGCCAGCTTTGCCATGGCGCTGCGCTATTCTTTCCAGCTTATTGAAGAAGCGGATATGCTGGAAAAAGCCATTTCCAATGCACTGGATAAGGGCCTGCGCACTAAAGATATTGCGAAGGAAGGTGAAGCGACACTTTCTACCAGCGAAATGGGTGATGCGATTTTGGCCGAGCTGAAAGCTCTGGCGAGCTAATTCGCGCACGAATATTTTGTAAAAGGCGTGTCAGAAATACACTGGCACGCCTTTTTTTGTATTTTGAAAGGCTAAGGGTTGCGTAGTTCAAGCTGCTCCGGCATAAGCTGCTTTTCAATAAAACCGACACTGCCGCAGCGGAGAGATGATGATGGACCAACGGTTGGAGCCCTTCTTAGGCACATGGATTTTGGATCCCGATCAATCACAATACGAGCAAGGTGCAGCGCCACTTGGTGGCAGCTTGAGAATTGTCGCCAAAGATGAAGAAATCGGCTTCTTCATGAAAACTGTTGAAGCGGATGGGGAAACTTTGGAAGCGAATTTTTCGGCAATTGCAGATGGTGTGGATCGGCCCATGCCACAAAACCCATTTGCCGATACTATGTCGCTTACACTGGAACCGGGGCAGGTGCTTACAAGTGAAGCCAAGCGCGGCGGCTTGACAATTATGACCGCAAGGCGTGCATTAAATGAAAGCGGAACGGAGCTGACAATTAGTCAAACTGTACATTTGCTGGATGCTGGTTCGTTTACTAACGAAGCAGTTTATCTGCGCGGTTTAATCCATTAGTTTTTGAGACCTGCTAGTCTTGTGATGTGACAAGAAGAGGTAGGTCATGCGCTATTCACTATTTATCAAAACAGCTTGTCTTACGGCCGGAGTGAGCAGTTTATTGCTGTCACCAGCTGGAGCGATAGAGTTTCCCTCGGCCACCGGTCAGGGCAACATTGAGTACATGGATGATCGCAGCAGCCCGCAAGCTGTCATTGCCAGCTTTTATAATGCCATCAATAGCAGGCAATATCCCAGAGCCTATAGTTATTATGAGGGCGGCGTCGCACCCGCTGATTATTCTAAGTGGGCGCAAGGCTTTGCCCAAACAGCTCATGTGCGGGTGATCACAGGCTCTACTCAGCCATCACCCGGGGCTGGGCAAATTTACTGGTCGTTACCAGTGGCGATTGAAGCCACACAAAAAGATGGTCACAAGCAAGTGTTTGCTGGCTGCTATCAATTTCATATGGCCAATCCGGGCATGATAACCAGTCCGCCCTATAGCCCTATCGCAATTCAAAAAGGCAATTTGAAACCTGTTACAAAACCTCTTGATCAGGCATTGCCAACGCAATGTGATCCTTTATAGAACGGCAGCTAAATCCCATTGTATTGTGCTTATGCTAGCTGGCTAGCTGGTTAACTGGCTAGCAGGTGCTATTTTTGCATAATACATCGTACCTGAAAACTGTTGATTTGAGCTCAAATCTGATGGGGGGTGTTCTGTTGCTCCCTTAAGAAACAGTTGTGGAATTGTGGTATTTGCACCGTATTTTGCGGCCATTATTACATCATTTTGGTAGCCATTTTTTGATAACTCCTGACCGCTGATGGAGGCAAGCATTAACTCGGGTGCAGCGCTACAAGCTGCATTATATATGGCTAATGCACCTCTTGCCTCTGGGCTGAGTTGGCCTCCTATGGCTTTAATTATCGCACCTGCTGTAAAGTAATCTTCAAATGCAGGACGAAAACTACCATCAGACCACTGCTCGCCTGCTGCGATTATCAATACCCTCTCCAATGGACCAAGGTTTAATTTGGCAAAACTTGGGGCGTTGCGATAGCAGCCCAGTAAGACGCGCCCCTCTCTTGTTATGGTTGAAAGCTTTGCACCATTGGGTGAGGCCAATATAACCGGTTGTAGCTCTTGGCAAAGTGCAAACGATTTGGGAGATAAAGAAAGCCCACCTTGAGAGCGTTTTCCGGCCAGCTTTAGGCCTGTCTTTAAGGCGAGTTGCTGAGCTATTGATCTGTTGGAGACAGGTATTATCTCGATACCTTTCGATACTGCAATTGTGGCAGTGGTCGAAAAGCAAAGGCAGTCAACAATGATTGTTGTGTCAAAATTTTCAGTTGGGGCATTTGCGCCCCATTCAAGGTGTAGCTTGGGCAATGACTTCTCCATATAAGGCGCGAAAAAAGTAAATATATCTGGACAATCAGTTTTTGATAGTAAACTGATGTAGCTTGACTAAAAGTGAAATCACGGGGCACTTAAATGGAATTGACAGGTTTTTTAGCTGTGATTGAACAGCAAATTCACCAAAGTGGAGTTGCAGGTGTTTTTTCGCAAGGCACTTGGGTTCTGCCATTCCTTACGCTCGTTTTTCAAATGTCCTTAGCCTTATTATGGGGGAGTATTGTCCCCATGAACCTAAGGTTATTGGGGGTGTGGCGCTCTGTTCCACTGTATGAGTTGAAAAGAGTTCTGGTGCCTTGTTCCATAATTTCGTTTTTGTTGATTGCTTGTTGTGGAACTTTGCTAATTTCCCCAAGTCCTGGAAGTGTTTTGTACTCTAAAGCATTTCAAGTTGCTTGCAGTTTTATAATTGTTGCTTGGCTAAATGCGGTTTTGCTAAGGTTTGTGCCTGCTTGGCGGTATTTGGATAGGGTGGATTCACGCGGTACTATTCGCCGTTTTCGCTATGCTGGAGGGGTGTCACTTATATGTTGGAGTGGCGTATTTGTGTGCTATCATATGCCCACATTCGTCAATGATTTATGGTAAAGGTCATGAATAAATGCCTTGGCGGGAATAATTTTAGTGTAAAGCGTGCAACAGATTTTACTTTTTATAGCAATAAGAAGATTTGATAAATTTATGATTATATAAAAAATATGTAAAAATAGGTTTTTGTTTTTTTTTACTAAGTTGACGCGTATACCCTGTGAAATAATTTATAATTACATCACAGGGTAGCTATTTTTATTATAAAAATAAAGTGCAATCACTCGGCTTTAGGCATTTCAAAAGGTTCGTTCCAAGCGGCAGCCTCTATCTTATTCCCGTCCAGATCCCGTACAAAGCACCCATAGTATGGTTCACCATAATGGGGTCTTGGCCCAGGCTCTCCATCAGGGGTAGCACCTGCAGCAAGGGCTGCTTCCCAAAATGCATTTACAGCATCATTATTGGGGGCAATGAAGCCAAAGTGTGTGCCATTACCCACATTGGCTGGCTCGCCATTGAAGGGTACTTGTACCCAAAATTCAGGAAACATTTTGCCATAGGCTATGGCACCGGGATGCTCCAAAATCCGCTTTGCGCCGATGCTTGGCATTACTTTGTCATAAAATTCAATGGCCTTTTCGAAGTCGTTTGTACCAATAGAAACATGGGACATAATGCTGGGAATATCCATTTGCTTATCCTTTTAACTAATATAATTTGCAAAGAGTGCTCTAGCGAATCTAGCAATATTGAAAGTATAGATTAGGAACATATAGAGAACAAATGAAAATTATTCATAAAAGCTATACCTACTTAACCTATGGCGATAAGCTACTTATTTTTACTGAGCCTGAGAAACCCGAATATGGCGCTCAAACGCCTGGTGGAACGGTTGATGCGCATGAAAGCCACCTTATTGCTGCACATAGAGAATTTATTGAAGAAACCGGGCGGCCCTTATTGGGTGCAGTTATGCCTTTGATGGATCAAAAGATTAACTACTATGATAACAGGGAGCCAGAGGTTCATTACCGGCGCTTTTTCTACAGTGTACTCAAGCCGTGCCATTTGGAGGTATGGCAAGAGTTTCAGGAGTTTAATTGGTACGAGACAACACCAAACCAAGGTGGAGGGCCCATATTATTTCGTTTTGAGTGGATTAGCTTACTGGACCGGAAAATCGCAAAACCGGGCTTTTTCTATGAAGGTTTTGGGGAGCCGATCGAACGCCTTAAAGAAATTTGCCAGTTAAGCTAATAATTATACGGCTTGTAGGTGGAAAACTTGCCCCATGGCCTAAGAAAATTCTCATAATTGGGTTAAGCAAGACTCCTGTTTAAATGGGTGGGAGCGCAGTTCATGGCCAATTACAAGAATATCTGTGTTTTGGGTGGTGGCTCATGGGGCACGGCGTTGGCATTAACTGCGGCCAAGGCAGGGCGGCATGTTCAACTTTGGGCGCGCGATGAAGCTTGCGTTCACACCATAAATGAAACGCATCAAAACCCACGCTATCTTCCAGGTATTACATGGGATGTGGCGCTAAATGCCACGACAGAGCTGGCGAAGGCCGTTGCTGGATGCGATGCTGTGCTTATGGTAACGCCAGCGCAAACCACCCGCGAAATGGCGCGTCAACTCGAACCGTTCTTACCGGCCGGGACGCCGGTGTTGCTTTGTTCTAAGGGAATAGAAGCTACCAGCGGCCAGTTGCTTTCCAAAGTGATCGAGGAGGAACTGCCGCAAGCGGTCCCCTGTATGCTCTCGGGGCCAAGTTTTGCTGGCGATGTGGCACGGGGACTGCCAACGGCTGTAACCATTGCCGCAACAGATGGCGCTATTGCCGATAATCTGTGTAAAGCACTGGCCTATGAAAGCTTTCGACCTTATGCCTCGGAGGATCTGGTGGGTGTACAAATTGGCGGCGCTTTAAAGAACGTACTTGCTATAGCTTGTGGTGCAGCAATTGGTGCCGGACTGGGTGCCAGTGCGCAAGCAGCGCTTACAGCGCGTGGTTTTGCCGAACTCACCCGCCTTGGTAAGGCGCTTGGGGCGCAAGCAGAGACATTGACCGGTTTATCGGGGCTAGGTGACTTGGTGCTCACCTGTAGCTCGAGCCAATCGCGTAATTTTGCTTTTGGACATCAAATTGGTACGGGTAAGAAGCCGCAGGATTTGGTTGCGCCGGGGCAAAAACTTGCCGAAGGGGCATATTCGGCGCAAATAGCCGTGGAATTGGCTGCAAAGCATAATGTGGAAATGCCGATTGCGGCAGCAGTATCTGCTGTTATTACCGGAAAAATAAGCATAAATCAGGCTTTGAGCGACCTAATGACGCGCCCTCTTAAGAGAGAGGTTCACTAAAAATAGAATTGCTTTAATCTCGTGGATATCTGGTTGAGAGCCAGTCTTAAAATCTATAGGCTGCAGGCCGGAACAGGGAGATCTAATAGATGCTATATGCAATTATTTGTAGTGATAAACCGCATAGCGAGGAATTGCGCTTGGAACACCGTCCAGCGCACCGCGAATACCTTGCTGGCCTTGGGGATCGTGTTAAGATTGCCGGGCCTTTTCTTTGTGATAATCTGACAACATCCACCGGATCTCTTATTGTTATTGAAGCTGCCAACCGCGATGAAGCGCTCATGGTGGCTAATGAAGACCCTTACGCTCATGTATCCCTCTTCGAAACTGTCGAAATTCGGCCGTGGGACTGGGTGTTTAACAACCCGGAGAAGTAGAGCTTGCAATACTGGCTGTTTAAATCCGAACCCAATAAATGGTCTTGGGAACAACAGAAAGCCAAAGGCGCTGAAGGCGAAGAATGGGATGGTGTGCGCAATTACCAAGCACGCAATTTCATGCGCGCCATGAAGCTGGGAGATAGGGGCTTTTTCTATCATTCCAATATTGGCAAGGAAGTTGTTGGTATCATTGAGGTCTGTGCTTTGGCGCATCCCGATTCCAAGGCCGATGACCCGCGCTGGGAGTGTGTGGACATCAAAGCGGTTTGCGATGTACCCCAGCCAGTTACACTGGCGCAAGTGAAGGCGACGCCGGAGCTTGAAGAAATGGCGCTGGTGAAAAGCATGCGTTTGTCTGTCCAGCCGGTAACCGAAGCCGAATGGCGGCAGGTTTGCCAAATGGGCGGGCTGGATGCCGACAAAATATAAACAGGTACAAATCAAGCGCCGGGCATTGTCCGGCGTTTTGCATTAAATGGTGCAAGCGATGGTTAAATTCGCCCCGTTGGCCCTGCGTTGCACATCTGGTGGCGCTGGGTATTTAAGCACCCACTCTGGATCTCACGATAATTATAATGAGGCCTTCAGAGACTTCTTGAATTGAGTTGATAATATAAATGTTTCAGATTCTACCACGAATAACCCTTTGGCTGAGGGGATCGAGAGATCACGGCATACGTTACTAAGTGGAAACCCTCCCTTAAGAAATAATAATGGGGCTACTGTTGATGCTTGGAACAAAATCTTTAATAAGGTGGGACAATGATATTAGATTTTTTTCCGATACGAGATGAGTCAAAACGAGCAGACTTGCTCAAAATAGATGAGCTGATCCGCAGCGACGATTTTCTGCGCGGTGTCGGGGTTCATGCGCAAACATCAAGTGTTGCCCTAGATATACCTTTGGTTCGTGATGTGCCGAAAGCCTTTGACATGATGACATCACAAGAAATTTGGGATTTGCCTGAACCATGGCCCTATCAGTATTTTCCCGGGATCGTGGAGGATGAATCGGGCAGGATCCAATTCAAAGCGGGTCTCGATAATACTGAAAGACTAAGTATATCGCAGATATGCAGCGAAGGAATGGATCAGTTCGGTCAATATATAAATAGATGTATTGATGATGCTTGCGCTCGCCATAATATCGAAAAATTTCTCTTAAGTGCTCCTTTTGAAAAATCAACCGAGGAAGACTTAGAGTGGATGATTTCGAGTATTCTCCGTAATGAGGTCGTAAACTATCTGCAATATATGACCGAGGCAATTTGTTTTGTGGGTTTGAAAAGAACACCAATTTTTACAAGAGTGTACGAGGCATTTTTGACAGGTGGTATCCCTTGTGGCTGGGTGGGGGCCGAGCCCGAAGAAGGTGGTGACCCTATCAAGTGCATTCAACTCCTGCATTATGGCAAGCCTATGGGAACGTGAATGGCGGTATTGTGCATTAAATGGTGCAAGCGATGGTTAAATTCGCCCCGTTGGCCGATAGGCTGTAATAGGCGTTGGGTTCAACAAGTTGCCAATCGTCTTGTTCGCTTTTATCTTTTGAAACGTCACCGGTGACGGGTGCTTTGTCTTTATCCGCGCCTTTGGTCGCCGCACTGTTGCTAAAGGCTGCGACATTTCCATTTACACATACTGTAAAACTGTCAATTTTGCTGGAATCGAAGGCACAGACGAGTGTTGATTTATCAAAAGCCAAATCGGCATAATAAACTTGGACTTCTCCAAGTATTATCTGCCAGTTTTGAGTGGATTTTGCACTAGAACCATTTTGTATCATTACATTGTAAAGCCCCATGATGCCTCGCTTTTCGTTGCCTTGAACTTATGACGCGAGAACAGGATTTCTGTGAATTTTTTAGATACCGAAATAATATTGCCGGTTTGGTAAGTGATGAGGAAACCTCATCGGCTTTCTAGTAAAAATCATAGGTAATTAATTACAGATCACTTGCCTATGGACGTATTGCTTCGCACAATAAAGCAACTCTTTTTTAGCGGAGATTACTTTGCCTATACGTGATGATATTTTTGCCCTTCAAAATGAAGTGGCTTCGTGGCGACAGACAATACATGCCAACCCAGAAGTTTTATACGAAACGCACCAAACAGCCGATATGGTGGCGAAACTGCTGCAAAGCTTTGGCGCAGATTCGATTGAAACCTCTATTGGCAAAACCGGTGTAGCCGCAACAATTAAAGGTAAAAAGAGCGCTGAACCTCATGCTTGTGTGAAGTCTGTCGGCCTGCGGGCTGATATGGATGCATTGCCCTTGCAAGAGCAAAGTGGTGTTCCTTACAGTTCGCAAAATCCCGGTAAAATGCATGCTTGTGGCCATGATGGCCATACTGCTATCCTCTTGGGGGTGGCGAAGTATCTGACGCAAAACCGTAATTTTGCGGGTACTGTGCAGTTGTATTTTCAGCCAGCTGAAGAGGGAGGGGCTGGCGCTAAGGCAATGATTGAAGATGGGTTGCTTGAGCGTTTTCCCGCCGATGAAGTTTACGGGTTACACAATATGCCCGGCCTTGCTGTAGGCCAATACGCCACCCGTTCAGGTGCCATTATGGCAGCAACTGATGAGTTTGAAATAACTATTCACGGTAAGGGGGGGCATGCGGCTAAGCCACAAGAGACGATTGACCCGATTGTTATCGGAGCACAACTGGTATCATCAATACAATCTGTTGTCAGCCGAAACCGGCCACCACTTGATCCCGCCGTGGTTTCAATAACGGGTTTTCAATCGGGTGGGGCGTTTAATATTATACCCGAAACAGCTGTTTTACGCGGAACGGTGCGCACATTATCCAATGACAACCGATTACTGGCGGAGAAAACCATCAAATCATTGGTAGAAGGGGTTTGTAGTGGTTTTGGTGCCAATGTAGATATTCACTACATGCGTAACTATCCTGTTGTTGTGAACCATGAAAAACAAACTGACTTTGCCGGGAAAGTGGCTGCGGGTATTGTTGGCGAAGAAGCTGTTGATACTAATTGCACCCCAAGCATGGGCGGTGAGGACTTTGCCTACTTCCTAGAGGCGCGCCCAGGTTCCTTTATGTATATTGGTAATGGTGCAAGTGCCAAGCTGCATAACCCTGCCTATGATTATGATGATAATGCTAGCGCTTTTGGTATGGAGTGGTTTGTTAGCTTAGTTGAAAACCGATTAAAGTCTTAAAATATTTATGATAATTAGGGCCAGCCTAATGTCTTCTTCGCTGGCCCGATGGAGTTCCATCATAGGTGCACTAGTCATCCTGATCGATGATTAAAAGGGTTGGCTCTTCATCTTGGCAAGGGATGGGGGAGCGCAAAACACTGTCAAAAAAGGCTGCTTCGAGCTGACAAATATTAATAAAGCGCTCTGCAACTTCTGCCTGACGGCTTTGTGAGAGTAAAACACCATACTGGTTCATTTCGCTGATTAACCAGTTAACAAATGCCTCGAACTCATGGCCTGAATGCAAATCGATCCATTCACGGTAATAAAACTGTGGCGGACCATTTTTGCGTGCTTCGTGCACCCCCCATTCACGATAAATCCATTCCGCGCAAAGTAAACAAGCCAAGCCGTCTTCGTATGTGCCGTTCCCGCTGGCAGATAATAAGGCCCCTGTTAATTTGCGGAGCACGCTCCCCTCTTGTGCTTGGGAGACTTGCTCTTTTGTAACTCCAAGAGCTTCAAAGGAGCGTATGAAATAGTCATTCTCGCCACTTGTGAGCGCTGCACAAAACGCCGATAAGTGGCGTTTGGCTTCCATTGTTGGAGCCTTTGCAATGAGGTGTCCAAGCGCCGTTGCCAAATCTTGAATAAAGGCAAAGTCTTGTAATAAATAGCTTTTATAGTCTTCACAGTCTAAGGTGCCGTCGCCAAGCGCACAGGTAAATGGGTGTCTTGTTGCTTCTTCCCAGCTACTGGCACAGCATGCGACTAGCCAGTCTGTAAACGCTGCATCGGGGTTTAGGGCCTTGTAGTTTAAGTAGGATAACTTGGCTGTCATACGATATCTCCCCCGTGATTACGCGGCAAAACCAATTAGTAAGAGCATGCAACTGGATAGCAATGGTTACTAACGTACAAATACTTGTTTCCCTTTATAAATGCGGGAAATGTCCTTAACCTGACTTTCAGTGTTTGAGAGATTTTGAATTCGATAACAAGCTATGGCGCTTCAAATGCGCCGCTCGCTTCAGAGCGCACAATTGCATCAATTATGCGCATGTTTTGTATCGCATCATCAACGCCGTAGGGGAGGTTTTCCTCGCCGCGCACTGCTTGAGAAAATAATTCAGCCTGCCGCTGGTATTGATCGCAAGCCTCAATCCTTTCAATTTCAAGAGCTCTATCCCCGAGTATAGCGCCGTCATCCAGACGCAGAAAAACCTCAGCATTTTCAGGAGCATTGAATGGAATTAGTATCTCCAATCGCTTTTTGGTGCCGATGAGATTTAAACGCTGATAGGGGACAGATTGTGTCGACACCGAAAATTCGGCCCGCCGACCATCACCATAATCCAACAGGCAGCTGGTTCTGCGATCGGTACAAAAATGTGGATCACGATCAAAGAGACCAAGAACGCGAGCGGGCTCAGCTTCAAAAAAATATCTTGATGCAACAATAGGATAGCAGCCAATATCCATGAGGCCACCACCGCCGGTGTTTAGCTGGTTACGTATATTGGCTTGCTCTGTGTTGTTGTAACAAAAGGCGCCTTGTACCAGCCAGAGCTCACCCAATTCACCTGCACGGACAATTTCGCGTGCCCGCTGCCACTGGGGATGAGCGCGTACCATAAAGGCTTCCATGACCAGTCGTTCACGCGGAAGCTCTTGTAATTGTTTAGCTTCTTCAGCGTTCATCGCTATTGGTTTTTCGCAAAGAACGTGTTTTCCAGCGCGAACCGCTTCTATGGTCAGGGGGATATGTAAGTTGTTGGGGAGGGGATTATAAATAACATCGATATCAGGATCGGCGAGCAGCTCGGCGTATGTACCGTAGGTTTTTGGTATACCAAACTCCCCGGCAAAATCTTTGGCTGCCTGCAAGCTGCGCGAGGCGATGGCAGTAACTGAAACACCTTGTGCCTTTAAAAGCGCCGGGACAACCTTTTTACGGCCGATTTTGGCGGTTGAAAGGATGCCCCAGTTTATAGTTTGCTGTTCCATGTTGATTCCCCCGAGTTCACCCTGGGGGATATGCTGGGATGATTACAGCAATAATTCAAGCCCTTCTTGCTGTTCACTGAAGTTGCGCAGTTCGGCAATAGCACAAATAATATGGTAGAGAGTTGAGGCCGGTGCGGCTTCTTCGACAAATGTGCCTTCAGGGGTGAGCTTATCACGCCACAATCCTGCTGGAGCATCGGCAATGAAGTGCTTCAAAGCATCAAGCCCTTGAGCCAAGGATTTTTGATAGAGTTCAGCCTCTTCGGCGCTTTCGGCATGCAAGAGCAGGCTTAGCGATGCTTTCACCCATTCGGTTTGCCCCCAAAGACGCGCTAGAGGGTCGCGCATGTTAAAGTCAACATCAATGCCCATCACTGTCGCGTTCCGGTCAAAGTCAACACCATGTTCGTAGGCTATCGTAAACAAGCGCTTGGCTGCTGCAATTGCTGCTTTGTTTTGGTCGCGCTTACCGGCCCAACGCAACAACAGCCATGCCCATTCAAACAAGTGGCCAGGTTCTACCTCGCGGCCCAATTCGCCCTCAGCTGGTTGCCAATCAAGTGCAAAGAACTCGCGTAGAACGCCACTTTCGCTATCTAGCAGTTTCTCAAGGCAAACTTTAGCCAGCATATCGGCCAGTTCAGCCCATGGGCCTTCAGGGTCAATAGCTTCGAGAGCTTGTGAAGCTTCGAACATATGCATATGTGGGTTGGCGCAGAGCGGTGCGCTGGGGGGCATTGTGCTCTGGAAACCAATTTCCGGGTGCGCATAATTTGCTTTGATAAATGCGAAAAGTGCGCGTGCTTTTGCCAGTGCTTCGTCCTTATGCTCTGGCATCGTGTCGGCAACGCTGGCGTAGCTTAGAAGTGCAAAAGCCTGATTATAAAGGTCAAAGGTTTCATCTACCAACTTGCCTTCTACGTCGATCAGTGCACCGAAGCTGCCATTTTCCAACTGGAAAGCATCATGATAATGCTGATAACCATGTAATGCGGCCTCTTGCCATGGGCCTTGCCAGCCCAATCGGCCAGCTTCACAAAACACATAAACCATTCTGGGGTTGACGCGTGAGCGCAGTGGTACTTGACTTGCGGTGCCGTCCAACTCAATGGTTTCGGCAAAGCCACCACGCTCTTTCAGGCCGCCCACATTCCACCACAAGGGCAAACAGGATTGAAATAGCCATTCTTCCAGATATTTTCTATGTGCGACAACACTCACGGGTTCGTCTCCGGTTCATTATGTTCTAATCTAGCAAAAAACATGCACAGCAACCAATGGCAAGAATTTGGCATGGCGAAGTGCGTGAAGAGATTTCTAGGTCTTAAATAGAATCTAGCATTTTTTGGTGAAAAGAGTAGCTGTAAACAGACATAAAGAGATATTTTGTACTACAATTTCCACATACTGTCCAACAATGGTGCGAGCATCACCTTAATTAACGCGAATAGCTTTAATGGAACTGGATTGAAAAGCCGTACTCTTGCTAGTGCATTGCCTAGTATAAAAGGGGCGGATAACAAGAGGGTGGTGCCGCTGATAGGACTTGAACCTACGACCCACGCATTACGAATGCGTTGCTCTACCATCTGAGCTACAGCGGCACGAATTATGCCGAGCACAACTTCTTGAATACAAAAGCTACCGCTAAGTTTCAAGGGCAGATTTAAAATGACGCACAGCCTCAATTTTAACCAATTGCAAGAAGTTTATTGGCAACTTGAAAATGAAAATGAGGCCGATTAAGAACCGGCCCCATCCATAATAATTGATATATTTATCAGTTATTTGAAGAACTTATAGTTTCCTTCGTTTGGTGTTTTTTTCTCTTCCTCTTCGGTTCCCGGATCGTCTGGCATATGGCCTAAAGGAAACTCAACGAGGTTTTCAGCTCTAGGACTGTCGGAGCCTGTAGTTGTTTTTGCCGCAATATTTAATGTGCTTTTAAAGGGGACTTTTGCCCGTTTCTCGACTTCCAGTTTCTTAGCTTCGGCCAGCAATCCCTCGCCTTTGGCTAATGGTTGCTTGGGGTGCGAAGTTTGGTCTAAAATCGGTTCATTATCGTGCGAAACTGTGTGCAAATCGGCTCTTTGGGTTTCATCAGCACTTTTATCGGCGGCGTGATCGATATTAGGTGAAACAATTTCATCTACTGGAGGTTTTTCTTCAGTCTGTGGCGCTTGTTGTTGCTTTGAGGATAAGCCTTGAGCACCTGCCGGCACCGCTGTGGTATCGGTTTCAACTTCAATAGTAGAAGCGGTATCGACCTTGCCAGTGTTATCCTCTGGTTCGATCACCTTTTCCGGAGTTGCAGATTTTATTCCATTCGTATCTTGAGGCGTGGAAGCATGTGTGCCGCTTTGAATGAGCTGAGGAGCTTCCAACAAGCTATCGTCGATATGCTCGATTTGCGGTTGTTCGTTTTGGGCTTGTTCTGGATAGCCCCATTCGTAGGCGTCCAGGCGTCCTGTTTTGGGTGAGACAGGGCCCCAGTTGGCAGAAACAACACCGTCGGCAATCCAGACTTTATCTTGCGGTGCGCGTACAGCCCGCGCCAACCATTCGCGAACCCGTCCCTGATCACCGCTTTCCAGTTCGTCTAGGTCGGCCATCATTAAAAAGGCGCGTTGTGTTGGTTCCGAGCGCAGTACTTTTTTCAGTTGCTCGCGTGCTTCTTTAAACTGTTGGGCGTCCAGCGCTGCGGATGCAATTGCTAATGCGCCCTCATTTGAATGGGGGCGTAGTGATGCCAAGTGTTTAATGCGGGCCATGCGGTCGCTTACCGAATCGCCCATACGAACGTGGGCATAAGCCTCTGCCAAGTCAGGATGCGGATTAATTTTCCACGTTGTCTCCAGAGTTTTGGAAGCCTTACGAATGTTACCGTGACGGGTGAGCAACCGCGCGGCAACGAGAGAGGCGGCGATAAGGCTGGTGGCTAAGCCATGGGCTTCGACAGCAAGAGTGCGGGCGCGGTCCGGTTCTTGACTTTCCAACTCAAGCGCACGCGCGGTGAGAATAACCGCGCGGTGGCGACGCATGGTTGCTTTGTCGATGAGTTTGGCTGCATAGTTCTTTTCGAGTGTCTTTAAGGCCTGTTCCCAATCACCGGCAACGGCCTGATAGCCAAGTACTGCTTTACCAGCCCATGTCAGCCCCGTATTATCTGTCAAAGCTTCCTCGGCATAATGGCGGGCCGCTTCACCGGCATTGGCACGTTCTGCTTCTAAAAACAGCCCATGAAGACCAACGGACTTGGTGCGCGGGTCATCAAGCATGGCTTCAAACCGGTTGCGGCTTTCTTCCTGGTTGCCGCTAATTTGGCTGACTTGTGCAAGTAGCAGTTTAACCGCAGGTTCATTGCCCTTAAGTAGTTTGTCGGCCTCGCTACCAAATTTACGGGCAGTGCTTGTTTGCCCGGCTCCAAGCGCAAGCAGCCCTTTTGAGAGAGCCTCAAAGCCACGGTCCTGACGGCGACGGCGCATAAAGCGGGAAGCCAGTGCAGGCGAACGCCATATGAGCCGAATTATGCCCCAAACAATGAATAGGGCAACAATTCCCGCAGCGAGTGCCACTAAAGTAGTGAGCAAGCTTGCCTGAATGCGAAAGCCTTCCCAATCCAGTGTCACAACGCCGGGGCGGTCGGCAATCCAGGCACCGCCGAGGGCCAACACAAAAACTATGGCCATATAGATAAGAGCGCGGATCATCTTTGTGTTTCCTCCGGCATTACTGGGTTACGCTGCCAAGCGAAACCAAAACTTCATTGGTGATTTGTTTAACAAGCGCATCTGCTGCAAGGCGTGCTTGGGCATGGTCGGCCCAGTCGGCACCGGCTTCTTGCATGGCTTCTGGCAAGCGCTGATAAGCTGCGAGTGCAGCGGCTAAATCACCTTTTTCAACTTTCACTTCCATTTGCCCCAATATAGCGCCTGGGGTTGTTCCGGCTTCATCCGACGGGCGGCGAATAGAAACGAGTGACTGCGCACTTGTTAGCAGGCGGTCCACCACACCCTGATCGGGCTTTTGCAGTTGTGCCTTGCTCATTGCGCGGGCAGCCTCGCCAAAGCTGGCAATCAATTCGGCATTTGTGGGAATACCAAGGCGGGCAAATTCGTCCAGCTTGCTAAAATCGAACTGGCCTTGTGGTACAACAGCCTTAACGGCTGTAAGCTCGGCAGCATAAGGTTTGCCGCTCTCAACGCTTGCGCTGAGTGAGGATACGGCAATGGCGCGTGCAGCGCGTTCTTGTGCGCTGGCAGAACCGACTTTGCTTTCCACATTTGCCAAGCTGGCACTTAGCTTGCCAAGTGATTGCGTGTGGGCATCGACATCTTTTTGCTGCTGGCTCAATGTGCGCATCAACTCGGTGAGCTCGCCTTGCATGCTGGCAAGCGAGGTGGAAAGCGTTGCCCCTTGCTCACCTTGTTGTTTGGCAAGGGCTGTGCTGGAGACTTCCATATCTTGCAAACGGGTTTGTAGGGAAGCCAGCGTACCGATGCTTTTTTGCAGGCCCTGTTGTGTTTTTTCCAAGCTGTTTTGCTGGGCTTTTAACGTTTCAAAATCAACGCTAGCCTGTGTTTGTACCTTTGTAAGCTCACTCAGCTTGCTTTGAACCTTGGCAAGCGTTTCGTTAACATTTATCAGAGCCGGACCATCGCCCCCTTGCCCTTTGGCTATTGCCTGCTCAAGCTTTGTGAGCTGCTGTGTTAACTGGCTTACGGTTTGACTATCGTCGGTGCTGTTGCCGATTGCGGCATTGATTTCGTCAATGCGTTTTGTTTGCGCTGTTATTTTTTGTTCAAGGCCCGTAAGCTCTTGCTGGTTTGCGCCATCGTTACCCTTGTTTTGCAGGGCAGCAATTTTACCTTCCAAGTCCTGAAGGCGCTGTTCGTTCGCATCAAAGATACCGCGCATGAGCGCTATTTGGTCGGCTTGCGGTGCCGTGAGTACTTTTAAATAACCTGCCTGATGAGCACCATAGAGACCGCCCAAAACAAGCGCTGCCCCGAAAACGGAACCAAGAAGCGCACCAGTGAGTGCGCCGGAGCCTGATTTTTTGCTCGCCTGTGGTTGGTTGCCTGCAGTTGTTGTTTGTTGGGTAGACTGTGTGTTTTTGGCTCTCTCTTTGGCTTTTGTATCTGCTGCTTTTTCGCTTTTCGGCTTTTCTTGCGCCTTCACTGCTGCGTCTTTTGTCGCTTGCGCCGTGTTGGCAGCTTTGGTGCTTGCCGTCTTTGTTGGGGGAACTGCGCTTTTGTTGTTTGCGCGATCGTTGTCTTTAACGGCAGCCTTATTGTCTGTTGTTTTTGTTGCCGCTACAGGGGGTTCGCTTGTTTTACTATCTGGCTTGTCGTGAGCGGCCTTATTGGTACTTCTTGGTGCCGTTGTAGATGTCGACGTTTCTTTTGCAGGACTGTCCGAAGGCGTTGTAGCTTTTTCTGCTGCTGCTTCGGGTGCCGACTGGTTTTGAGGCGTAGGAATGTCTTTGCTCGCGACTTCTTTAGCGTCTAAATCAATCGTGATGTTTTTTGCATTATCACTTTGAGCGCTGCCAGTTTTACGCCTTTGCCCGCTCTTGGCGCTTGTTTGTCCTGCCCCAGAGGTTTTTCTTTCACCGGCCATACATGTCTCCCAAGACTATTTGCTCAAGCGTTGTGCGCCGCCATTTGTACTATGGCAGGTTCTACCCTATGCCAAAAGCACGACTTTATACGCTCTTTACAACAGAACCCTTAGCCGAACGTTGCCATAATACGTTAATGCAATGCTCTTAGGTTTTTGGTTCTCTTGTTAAAAGCGCAAATAGCGCTTGTTCTGTCGGTCTATCGGGCCAAGTACAAGGAGCAATGCCTTCCATGACTTGGGCCACTTGATGCGAGATACAAAACGCTTTTACAGAGTTAATGGGCAATGTGATTTTATCAAGGCAGACGAACTGCCTAAATATAATCGCTGTGCGTTTTGAATATAGTAGTACACAGCCAATTTGCCCTGCTCGTAGTAACCCTAGGGTGGAATTGGATAATTTCTCGCTGGCTGCCATTTGGTAAAGTGGGACTTCATGGCAGTGGATACCCGCCCGTTGTAAGGCTGCCCCCATATTAAAGGCGCGGTTTTGTGCACAAAGATAAAGCACATGGTGGTTATCAGCTTGCGGGTCCAGCTTTGTACTCAACAGTTGGGCAAGTTGCGGCGCAGTGCCCCCCCCGGCCGTGACGTTTGTAAAGCCCGCTTTACGGGCATGAAGTGCTGTTGCCTCGCCAACTGTATAAACGGGATGGTTTCGTAAGCTGCCCGTCAAACCGAGTTCGCAGGCGGCATCCACCGCCCTTGCACTGGTAAAGACCACAGGTGCATTTACAGCCGTACGCGGGAGCTTGGGTGGCTCCAGCAACTGAAAGTGCAGCAGCGGCTCTATGATCACCTCGTGCCCCAGCGCCCGCAGCATTTGCGCGGTTTTTTCCGCTTGCGGTTGGGCGCGGGTGACGAGAATACGCATCAAACCACCAGAAAGTCGGGTCCGGCTTTGGCTTTCAGCGCTTGCCCTGCTTGGCGGCCTAACGCCTCGGCCTCGCTTGCTGCGCCGGAGATGGTGATCTCGAAGCTCTCGCTACCATCGGGCTTAATCACCTCGCCGCGAAATGAAATGGTATCGCCTTCGATTTTCGACAGACCGCCAATGGGTGTGCGGCACGAGCCATCCATTTCGGCCAGAAACGCGCGTTCCAGTGTCAGGCGCTGCTCGGTTGGCATATCGTGAATGGCGCTGAGCAAGCCGTGAATAACCGCGTCACCTTCGCGGGTTTCGATGCAAATAGCCCCTTGGCCCACCGCTGGCAAAAACTGCTCTTCATCCAGCAGGCATGTGACATGCTCTGTCAGCTCAAGACGGCGCAGGCCCGCGTGAGCGAGCAAAGTGGCATCCACAGCCCCTTCTGCCAATTTGCGCAAACGGGTTTGTAAATTTCCGCGATACATAACCACATCAAGATCGGGACGCAGGCGCTTGAGCTGGGCCTGACGGCGCAATGATGACGAGCCGACTACCGCCCCTCTGGGCAAATCTTGCACGCTATTATATTTGGGCGATAAGAACGCATCGCGCACATCTTCACGCGGTAAGAACGTGGAAAGCACCAGCCCTTCTGGTAAAATTGTTGGCATGTCTTTTGAGGAGTGCACCGCAAGGTCGATGCGGCCATCAAGCAATGCCTCTTCGATTTCCTTGGTAAAAAGCCCCTTACCACCGGCTTCCGACAGAGGGCGGTCTTGAATCATATCGCCCGATGTCTTGATAATGACAATCTCGAACTGGTCCTCGGCCATATCATGGGCCGCCATCAGGCGGGCGCGGGTCTCATGAGCTTGTGCCAGCGCCAATGCACTGCCACGGGTACCGATTTTGATGAGTTTTGTTTGCAATGATCGCATCCTCTGGTAAAGGGGCATATGGCATTAGGCAATACCTGTCCCGTGGGCCAAAATCAACGCTTGAACCACATGGACGGCTAAATATCTAAGGAGAATAATGTGCTCACTGTCCTTGGGATCGAAACCAGTTGTGACGAGACCGCCGCGGCCGTTGTGCGGCTTGATGAAAACGGGCAGGGAGAGATTCTCTCCAACATTATTCATTCGCAAATTAGCGACCATGAAGCCTTTGGAGGTGTGGTGCCGGAAATCGCGGCCCGCGCCCATATTGCTATTTTGGATAGCCTGATAAAAAAAGCTATGACTGAGGCTGGTCTTGCCTATGATGATTTGAGCGCGATTGCCGCCACCGCCGGTCCCGGCCTGATTGGCGGGGTGATCGTGGGCTTGATGAGTGCCAAGGCCATTGCCATGGCCGCCAACAAGCCGCTATTGGCTATTAACCACCTTGAGGGCCACGCCTTAACCGCCCGGCTGACAAATAAAGTGGCGTTTCCCTATTTATTGCTGCTCGTTTCAGGTGGACACACCCAGTTCTTACTGGTGAAGGGCATGGGCGATTATGAGCGCCTTGGCACCACAATCGACGATGCTATTGGTGAAGCATTTGACAAAACCGCCAAGATGCTGGGGCTTTCCTACCCCGGCGGGCCTGCGGTGGAAAAAGCCGCTGCCCAAGGGGATGCCAAAGCCTACCCTTTACCCCGGCCACTGCTCGACCGACCGGGCCTTGATATGTCGTTTGCCGGGCTCAAAACCGCTGTGCGCACCGCCGCACTAAAAGAAGAGCCGGTGAGTGATTTGGTCGTCAATAACCTGTGTGCCTCGTTTCAGGCGGCGGTTGCCGATGTGATTGGCCAGCGCAGCGCTCGCGCCTTTGCGCTGTTTCAAGAGCGTTTCCCGCAAACACCGGCGAAAATGGTGATTGCTGGCGGGGTGGCTGCCAACAACGCTATCCGCAGCCGCTTGCAAGAGGTTGCCGCCGCACACAATGGCGAGCTTGTGGCTCCGCCCCATAAACTGTGTACTGATAACGCGGCCATGATCGCATGGGCAGGTATTGAACAGTTGCGCCACCAGCAGGCGCAAAACGGCACAATTCCAAGCGAGAACGGGGTTGATGATGATATGCAGGTAAGCCCGCGCCCGCGCTGGCCACTGGACCAGCTGTCGCAAAGTGTTTTCGGCTCGGGCAAAAAGGGTGCGAAGGTTTAGCCTATTCCCTTGAGAAAACCACAAGTACGCGCTGAGGCAATGCATGATTTTTGGGTTGGTTAGAGTTCAAGACAGGATATGAACCCCCAACCTTTATAGTACGGTTTGCCTAGCGTTTTTAGCTATAGCCGGTGCTCTCGGTCGTTGGCAGGGCAACCGTTTGGCTTTTATAAAGCGCTGGGCGGGTAAAATACATGATTGACATTGCGCGCAAGTGCGGGCAAAAAACTCCTGTTTTCAATTTAAGGAACTTTGAGACTTATGTTCTCTCGCGCACACAACATGCCAGCTTATAAAGCGCCCAAGCAATTGGGGTGCATGGCTTGTGCAGCGTCCATGACAATGAAAACAACATTCACGACAACGACGACTAAGACCACCGTTTAAGGTGCCTCTCTTTCCCGCGCGTCTCCCCGGGATGGAGGGCGCTAAAGAGTGAACCGGGTGCCGCAGCCTCCGGGGAACTTACGGGGGAGACGAAGAGGACATAACCGATGGGTTTTAAGGTTGCTATTGCAGGGGCTACCGGTAACGTGGGCCGGGAGATGCTGGATATTCTTGCCGAGCGCGGGTTTCCGGCTGATGAAGTTGTGCCGCTGGCCTCGCGCCGCTCGCAAGGGCTGGATATTTCTTACGGCGACAAGACACTTAAAGTGCAAGCGCTGGAAAACTATGACTTTTCCGATACCGATATTTGTTTGATGTCTGCTGGCGGTTCCATTGCCAAAGAATGGGCACCCAAAATCGGTAAGCAGGGCTGTGTGGTCATCGATAACTCCTCCGCATGGCGTTATGATGCCGAGGTGCCGCTGATTGTGCCGGAAGTAAACCCGGACGATATTGCCGATTTCACCAAGAAAAACATTATCGCCAACCCGAACTGCTCGACAGCCCAGCTGGTTGTGGCCCTTAAGCCGATTCACGAAGCAGCCGGTATCAAGCGTATTGTTGTCTCCACTTACCAGTCGGTTTCCGGCGGTGGTAAAGAAGCCATGGAAGAGCTTTTTGACCAGACCCGTGCGGTGTTCGTCAACGATCCGATTGAGCCGAAAAAGTTCACCAAGCGTATTGCCTTTAACGTAATCCCGCACATCGATGTGTTTATGGAAGACGGCTACACCAAAGAAGAATGGAAGGTGCTGGCTGAAACCAAAAAAATGCTAGACCCAACAATTAAGGTAAGCTGTACCGCTGTACGTGTACCGGTATTTGTGGGTCATGCGGAAAGCGTGAACATTGAGATGGAAAACCCGCTGAGCGCCGAAGAAACCCGCGATTTGCTGCGCGAAGCGCCCGGTTGCCTTGTGGTTGATAAGCACGAAGACGGCGGTTACGTCACCCCTTACGAGTGTGCCGGTGAAGATGCCACCTACATCTCGCGGATTCGCGAAGATGCGACCGTTGAAAACGGTTTGAACCTGTGGGTGGTTTCCGACAATCTGCGCAAGGGAGCTGCCCTGAACACCGTTCAGATTGCCGAATTGCTGGTGAATGGCAAACACATTACGCCAAAATCTGCGGCGTAACCAAGATTTGAGCGCGGGGAAGCCCCCGCGCCTTTTGGGGCGCACCAATGGGCAGCCTTAAGTAATGCTCAAATTCAGCTTACGGCCAACAGCCTGTGCTGCGCGGCTTAGCGTTGAGAGGGTAACACTTGTATTATTGGGATCGAGTAGGCGGTCAAGTTGGGAGCGACTCGTTTGCAAGCGCTCAGCCATAGCAGATTTTGTGATGTTTTGCTTCGCCATTGCTTGCTCTAGCTCGAAAGCGATAACCCGCTTTATTGCAACCTCACGAGCTTCTTCCAATAGATTTTCTTCTTGCAAAAAATCATCAAAACTTGAGCCAAGATGAGCAGATTCGACAGTTTTGTTTTGTTGGTTATGGGTCATATCAAAGCTCTTTCATTCTTTTCACTGCGGTTTCTATTTCCTTTTGTGGCGTTTTTTCGCTTTTCTTTTCAAACCCATGTAACAGCACGAGATAGCTGTCATAAATACAAAAGAAAACGCGTGCGATGCGTCCCCCCTCCAAATGGCAACGAATTTCCCATAGACCTTTATGTCCTTTAATCGCACGACATAACGGCATTCCTAATGGCCACCCATATTCCGCCGTTTTAATATCCATACCAATGGCTTTACGGTCTCTTACATCCAGACTTAATAACCAGTCACGGACAGGTTCCCTAGCATTTGCTGTTTTGTAAAACCTAGCAGAGAGTTTTTTATGGCTCATGGTCGACTTGTACCATTATTGGTACTATTGAGCAAGTAAGGTTACGACTCTATAAATAGGCAGCATTTACGTTTATTTTCTAAAGGCTTAAATAGCATGACATCATTATGATTATGTAGAAGACTTAAGATTAATTCTCGGAGATGGCCATGAAAATTTACATAACCAATGTTTTTGTCGAGGATCAGGCGCAGGCGCTTGAATTTTACCATAACAAACTCGGGTTTATAGTGAAGGACGATATTCCCATGGGGGTGGACCGCTGGTTGACCGTTGTGGCAAAAGACCAGCCCGACGGACCGCAGCTTTTGCTGGAACCAAGCTCCCACCCTGCCGTAAAACCCTACAAAAGCGCTTTAAAAGCGGATGGCCTGCCCGCAGCCTCTTTTCAGGTTGAAAATCTGGATAAGGAATACACCCGCCTTAACGGCCTAGGTGTTGAATTTACCCAACAACCGACCGATTTTGGTAATGTCCGTATTGCTGTGCTGGATGATACCTGCGGGAATCTGGTCCAGCTTGTTGAAATGAAAACAGGCCGTTCATGAAGTCAGTAGCTTATTGTTCATCCAATATTTTCACGGGTTTATCATCGTGATTTTTGATGGCAGCTGCACTCACATAGATACCTTATTGTATCTGATTGGAGCTGGTCACTGCCCCTTGAGAGAGCCAAGTGGTTACCGCGTAAGATTAGAGTATTGTCTTGATGGATTTTGTTTAATCGAATAAAATAATTGAATTGCTATTGATATTCATCGCTAGACTGTAAATAATAACAGAGTGCGGAGCGGGTAAACCTAATTTATTTTAAGTAATATAGGGTTCACGCCATATGTTGAATAGAAAATCGAATGCCGATAAAAGCTATTGGTATACATCTCCCATCGAAACTATTTTAGATGATTTGTATTCTTCTAAAAACGGGCTTCATCAAGCTGATATCGAACAAAGGCTTGAAGAATTCGGGCCAAATAGTTTGCCTAAAGCATCCCAAAAGAGTTCGTTTCTGCGATTTTTACTGCAATTCAATAATGTTTTAATTTATGTGTTGTTGGCTTCAGCCCTTGTCACCAGTTTAATCGGACACTGGATAGACACCAGCGTTATCATGGCGGTGGTTCTTGCCAATGCTGTTATTGGTTACTTGCAGGAGGGCAAAGCAGAAAAAGCCATGAATGCGATTCGTAATATGTTGGCGCCACTTGCCAACGTGTTACGCAATGGTGTTCGCGTTCGCGTTAAAAGTGAAGACATTGTTATTGGTGATGTGCTGTTGCTAGAAGCTGGCGATAAAGTACCAGCTGACGTGCGCTTGTTTTCTGCTCACGGTCTTGCGGTTCAAGAAGCGATTTTGACAGGTGAGTCTGTACCTATAGATAAAAACACCGCGCCCGTACATGAAGCGGCCTCTATTGGTGAGCGAACTTGTATGACTTACTCGGGTACGATGGTTGTGGCAGGCCAAGGGCGCGGCGTCGTTACCGCTACTGGCGGCGATACGGAAATAGGCCGTATTAGCGGACTATTAGCTGAAGTTGAAAAGCTGGAAACACCGCTGACGACGCAAATGGCCGTTTTTGCCAAATGGCTTACACTATTTATTCTTGGTGTGGCTGCCCTGCTCCTTTTAGGGGGCTATTTTTATTTGGGCTATGAATTCAAGGAGATTTTTCTCGCTGTCGTTGGTTTGTCCGTGGCGGCAATACCAGAGGGCCTTCCGGCAATTATGACAATCACGTTGGCTGTCGGTGTGCAAGCAATGGCACGTAATAGTGCAATTGTGCGTCATTTACCAGCTATTGAAACCATTGGCTCGGTCTCTGTTATCTGTAGCGATAAAACCGGCACATTAACACGTAATGAAATGATGGTGGCTAGTGTGCTTACTAGCGGGCATTTATTTCAGGTGGAGGGGCAGGGCTACCTGCCGGAAGGTGCTATCAAGCTGAATGGCCGCGAGATTGTGCATGAGCAACATGGGACGCTGAGTGTGCTCGCCTGTGCGGCGCAACAGTGCAATGACGCTGAATTACGGCTAAGCTCTGATAATTGGCAGGTAGAGGGCGACCCCATGGAAGGGGCTTTACTCGCCTTTTCGGGAAAAGTTGCTGGTTCCACGGGCTGGTCTGCAGAAGGCTGGGAGCGTATGGACGCTTTACCGTTTGATAGCCGGCATCGCTACATGGCTGTTCTTGCCAAAAATAAGGAACGCTCTGTCATTTTTGTAAAGGGTGCGCCTGAGCAAATACTGGCCATGTGTCACAATCAATTTGCTAATGAAAGTATGAGCGCACCTTTAGACGAGGCTTATTGGGAAGAGCAGGCAGAAGAAATTGCGGCCCGTGGACAGCGGGTGCTGGCTTTTGCCATGGCGTTTGTTCCCAATGAGTTGGAGCAACTCAAACATGCCGATATAGATGGAAAAATAACGATATTGGGCATGGTGGGGATGATTGATCCGCCGCGTGAAGAAGCATATGCGGGGGTGCGTGAGTGCCGAGAAGCTGGCATTGCGGTTAAAATGATTACCGGCGACCATGCAAAGACAGCAGCCGCCATTGGGGCGCAGATTGGGCTTGAAAATGCCGGGTATGTTTTGAAAGGTGCGGACCTTGAGAAAATGGATGACAGCCAACTGCGAAGCGCAGTTTTAAAATGCAATATTTTTGCCCGCACGAGTCCCGAGCAAAAGCTAAGAATAGTTATGGCTTTACAATCGAATAATATGATTGTTGCCATGACAGGGGACGGGGTGAATGATGCGCCTGCTTTAAAACGCGCCGATGCCGGCATTGCTATGGGGTTAAATGGCTCTGAGGCGGCGAAAGAAGCTGCCGAACTTGTGTTGGCGGATGATAACTTTGCATCCATTGTGGCGGCTGTTCGTGAGGGGCGAACCGTTTATGATAACCTCAAAAAGGTTATCAGCTGGACGCTACCCACCAATGCGGGTGAGGCAATGACAATAATTGTTGCACTTGTTCTTGGCATGACATTGCCGATTACTCCGGTGCAAATTCTTTGGGTGAATATGATTACTGCTGTGACTTTGGGCGTGGCGTTAGCTTTTGAGCCAACGGAAGCCAACAGCATGCGAAGACCACCACGAAAACAAGATGCCCCCTTGCTTGATGGGGCACTGCTTTGGCATATTACACTTGTTTCCAGCCTGTTACTGGCCGGTGTTTTCGGTATTTACCAGTATGCTTTAGCAGAAGGGCATTCGTTAGAACTGGCGCGAACACTTGCCATGAATACATTGGTTATTATGGAAATGTTCCACTTGTTCTTTATTCGAAATATCTTCAACCGCTCATGGAGCTGGCAGCACCTAAAAGGCACGAAAGTCCTTTGGTCGGTAATTTTGATCATCACGATTGCACAGATTCTAGTGACGTACCTGCCACCATTACAGTCTTTATTTGCGACCCAAGACATACCGCTTGAATTGGGGCTAATAATACTGGGCATAGGTATTGCTTTGCTGGTTATTATTGAAATAGAGAAGCAATTACGCCACATGTTGTTGGGTAAATAAAGCATAATGCGCAACTGGTAAGTTATTGGCTGGTTTGGTGAAAAGGGAGCTCTTGCCCCCTTCACCTCTTTTTCTGGCATACAAATGAAGCTATTGGGCTGCAAATGGATTGTGGTAGATATTTTGAGGACCAAGATTGGTCGCCAAGCGCTCGCCACAAAGCGCCATAGTGATATCCATTTCATTTTCCAAGATTTTTAAAGCAGTTGTCACGCCTGCTTTGCCACCGGCTCCCAGACCATATAGGAAGGGCCGGCCGATATATGTGCCTTTGGCTCCCAAACAAACTGCTTTTAAAATATCTTGGCCGCTGCGTATGCCGCCATCAATGTGCACTTCTACCTGGTCGCCAACGGCATCGACAATCTCTCCCAAGACTTCGATAGAGGAAGGGGCGCCATCCAGTTGGCGGCCGCCATGGTTGGAAACAATTATGGCATCGGCTCCGGCTTGCGCGGCAATTTTAGCGTCTTCTACATCTAAAATTCCCTTTAGGATTACAGGTCCGCCCCACATTTTCTTGATTTCTTCAACAGCTGACCAGTCTAGTTTGGGGTCAAACTGTTCGGCTGTCCATGAAGAAAGTGAGGATAGGTCGGAGACACCCTTCGCGTGGCCAACTATGTTACCAAAGCTTTGGTGTTTGGTTTGTAACATTTGCAAGCACCACAAAGGGCGCGTTGCCATTTGCCAAATGTGTTTGGGGGTAAACTTGGGCGGAGCAGACAAGCCGTTACGTAAATCTTTGTGGCGTTGCCCCAGTATTTGCAAATCAAGCGTGATGACAAGCGCTGAGCACTTGGCGGCTTTGGCCCGCTCGATGAGATTCTTGAGGAACTCCTTATCGCGCATGACATAAAGCTGAAACCAGAACGGCTTGGTTGTTTTGGCCGCTACAGCTTCGATGGAACATATGCTCATGGTTGATAGGGTAAAGGGTACGCCGAATTCTTCGGCGGCTTGTGCAGCCAGAATTTCACCATTCGCGTGCTGCATGCCAGTAAGGCCTGTGGGCGCAAGTGCAACAGGCATGCTAACGCTTTGGCCTACCATTTTTGTGGCCAGCGAGCGGTTGGTCATGTCGACTGCAATACGCTGACGTAATTTGATTTTGCTAAAGTCGTGCTCGTTTGCACGATATGTACTCTCTGTCCATGAGCCCGAATCAGCGTAGTCAAAGAACATCTTGGGCACACGTTTTTGTGCCTTCTTTTTTAAATCATTAATGACGAGTGTGGGTGACATAAAACCTCCCGTTATTTATGTACCCGTTCATTCAAAGTGAGGGAAAGTGATTATGTCAATCATAAATCCTATATATATCAGTAGGATGCCTAGGTATATCTAGGTTATATGAAGGTATATCAGAATTTTGCGAGGTAATTATACTAAAGTTTTATGATTTGTACTTTGATGCGGGCTGTAATTACTTGCAGGTTTGAATAGTCCTGTGAAGTATATTAGGTAAGATTGGCTGGTCCTAATAAGAGTCGTTTTGTTTGGCTATTTGTTGGGAAGGGCCGTAACTGCTCGCTGTCAGGCTAAGTCGAGATTTCTATAGTTTATAAGGTAGAAGAATTGGTGACCCCGACAGTCACTAAGCCAACTATTAATTGGTATATAAAACAATAATATGTGTAAAAGTGTTATCGATTTACCCCTCACTATACCCCACAAAATCAGCTTCAATATTTTGTTTTCTTCCTCACTTCTACAAAGTAAGTGGTTAAACTGGTAAGATTGACAACTATTAGAAGTTCATACTATGTTCTTTTTAGCTGGCATAAATGCTGGTGAGTGCGTCACACAAAGACGTGCGGGGATTAGGAACCCCTTCCAACCAAAAGGCGTTTCCACCACGCCACGTTTCCCTGTGAGCGTGGTTTTCTATGGTCGGGCGAATGAGAGCACGTAAGTGCGCCGCTTCCTTTTGGGCGGTAGTTCCTAATCTTGTTTTGCCCGATCACCAAAGATTAGGAACCTTTGTTGTCGGGTTTTCAAATCAAAAGGAAACAGACCATGCTTTTTATCAATCGATTTGATCTAAGCTCTAAGGAACTTGCTGATTTGTATGAATGCCTCAACTCCTTGGCCCATCATGCTGAAGCTCTAAGTGATTCACCTCGTGCACGAATTTACCGAAATACAGTTTTTCAAGAATTTAACGGGGTTGGGAGTTATTTGGATGGGCTTAGCGAACTTCTTTTTGATGAAATGGAAAAGCTTGCGAAAGTTGCAGAGGCTCCGAAACGCTGGTCATCTGAAAATAAAACGGAGTTAAGGCGATTGTCTATGCTCAAGGCGCTAATTGAAGGCAGGTACGAAGAATTTTCTGCTGCTTAGCGCTTTTGGACGTATATTAGCCCTGCTATAGAAGCGGGGCTTCCGCTTGAAAATGAGCTTTCACCCTACGCCTTGCCACAACAGAGAAATCATAAGCTATTGTTCTCCCCAGGTGCTATCGTATGAGCTTCTTGATGAGCTATCCTGTTGAATTTCGCAGCCGCGTAATCATGGAGGTCTATTAGGATGGCTTTAGAAGACTAATTAACCCTTTTTTGCCCGAATGGTGTTTGAGTTACAATATAACATATTGTAATTATTGTACTACTTTCATTTGATTTTTTGGAAACTAAGCAAGCAAAAATGTGTTTTTGTGGCTTGAAACTTGTCAAAATGTGGGCCTCGCGACCGTAAGTCTTCTGACATCACACAAAAGGTACCTAAATCGGGGGGTAACCCGTCGGTTTGCCTCTTGCTATTAGTGTATTCAAAGAATCTCTGAAAAGATGAGGCAATGAACATGGATGGGAGCATATAATTGTCAGACTCAAAGCATTCAAGTGCCAACAATGGAAAAAGGAATGGATTAATTCTAACTTCTCCTTGGGCATGGGGAATATTCGGGACCTTAACCTTGCTCGTTCTTTATCTTTGGCAAGCAAACGCTCATTACGCCGTTACCGGAGAGCTACCTTTTTATCTATCTTTTAACGAACCAGCTCCCCCGCAAACCTTTTGGGAATTGTTTCATCAATTCAAATCGCACCAATCAATAGCTAGTTATTCAGAAAGAGGGCCTATAGGAGATACGTTCGGAATTGCAAATTCTCTATTTTCTGGCCTTGCGTTATTGGGTTTGTTCTACGCAATTTTACTACAACATGAAGAGTTGGCACACGTTAAGCAAGAACGCAGAGAGACAAAAGTAATTTTAGACAAACAAGAAGAGAACATTGAAGCACACGCTGCGTTAAATGCAAAACAGTCTTTTGAAACCAGCCTATACAATGCGCTTGACTTATTACTCAAGCACCGAGGACAACTTATATTTGAAGGCGCAAGCCAATTCTCTGGAAAAATTGCCCTTTCTGAAATGGCAGCATCATTGCACAAAAACGGGAACACAGTCGAAAACCTTATACATAGCTTTGATAATTACTGGAGTGCACCTAATAATAAGGTACGCTCCAGAGGTACTAGTTACATTCGAGCCGTTATGATGATCTGTGAAATAATAGAAAAAACAACGCTAGAGAATAAAGAGTTTTATAGGCAAATACTGAGATCACAGCTCGATGAGCCCGATTTAGTTCTCATTTTATTTGCTGCTTGTTCAAAAAATAACATAAGCGGTAAGTGGCTTGAACTTGTAAAAAGCTCTAATATCTTAAAGTATATTACACTTCAGGATTGGGATAATAGCTGTAAACGTTATGTTGAAGAACTGCTAGATGAATGCGATTTTATCTTTCTTGGGAAAATATAATTTACTTAACCGCCAGCATCTTTCTGACTTCTTTTTCTACTTCGGGCTGTAAATGCTTGCTTTCGTTTTCGTACGTCTTGGCAGTATCGTCTGTGGTCATTTCTTCCGGTATCCGTACATCTGAGCGTGCTTTACGAAAGTCTGAGTTACCCCACTTGCGCTTACCTTCTGTTCGTGCCTCAAAGACAGTGCCCTTGAATTTTACAATCTCTTTACGGTTCGGGAACCTACCGCCCTTAATCCAAGCCTTTGGGTGTTTTTCCAACCCCCCACGGGGCTTCGCCCCTACACCGCCCCATTTATACTCTCTAGCTTTAAAGTGCTTTAGGCTTATGTACCCGCCTTTTGTTGTTAGAGTGTATTCTAGTTGAGCGCTATTGCCCTTAAATGCAGCTCGTGCCTTCTTAGGTTTGCCAAGGGCTTTTGTGATTATTTTCTTTTTAAGTCCGGTCTGCTTGGGTAGTGTTTTGATAACAGCGCGGCGGACTTTGGTTCCCGTACGGTTGATAGCCGCCCTATAAGCTTTCTCAGCTTCCTTCTTGCTTCCCAACCGCTCAGCGACTTTCCAGAATTCGGTGAGCTTGTTGTCGTCGATACTAAGCTTGATGTGTGCCATATGTTCCTCCCCCCAGTTTCTGACATAAGGCCGATCAGAAAAAGGAAAAGACACGGCACAAGGGTGTCGAGGCTTAAATAGATTATCATTTAAATTTTTTCTAAAGCTTTTCTGCCAATGTAGATGGGCACCATTCAGCTTCTTTATCAATGACACGAGACGAATATGGTAAAGACATATTACTTTCTTGGCTTAAGGGTGAGTTCTTAGCAATATCTTTCAAGGTATCGAACAAAGGTCCAAACTGCTCAACGACTTTCCAGAATTCGGTGAGTTTGTTATCATCGAAACTGAGTTTAATATCTACCATATTGTCCCATCTAACAGCTTATAGGCCCTTACGTGAAGTCACTTACATATCTAGCTGCAGCTTTGATTATTTGCTTAATCCTTATCTATGCAGCAATTGGGCTTGGCTATGCCTTTGGCCCTTACTTCATAAGCGAAAAAAATAACGTAACCGACTGGATAATGGCTTTTGGTAGTGTGGCTGGTCCCTGTGTAGCAGCTGGTGGCTTTTGGTTGATTCTTGACCAGCTGAAACAGCAACAGTTATCCAATAAGATAGCTGTTAGACAAGAACTATCAAATACCTTGCTTGAAGCTAGAAATGAGCAATTGATGGTCAAAACCATTGCTTCTGGTCACTCTTTAAGCGACATATTAGAAATATATACAAAAGTAAATTCACACTCAAAAGCACCTGAGTGTAATGAGATTATATATTTTGAGCCATTCAGAAACGCTATTTTGCTTATGAGCGACCCTACACGACCGACAATAAAAAACCTACAACTAAGATATGGTGGTTTGATTTTCGAAATAGCTGGCATCTGTCAGAGCTTAATCGACATTTTGCCATCTTTCTTTCATGAGGTGTCAGGTAGAAAATCTACACTGGCACAACCACTTTTCATTTCACGACCTAGGCGTTTGACGTTTGCTTTAGATAATATAAATGAAGCGGATTTTGAGAAGCTTGTTGCAATAGATAACTACCTAAAAAACTATCCAAAGATTACATGGCAGTTTTAGAAAAAGAGCAGAAAAGGCTGAGTGCTGCAGTTGAGAGTGTTTATACACAAATCACGACGATCTAGCCACGTCCTCACGTAATTAAAAGAAGTCAGGCTTAGTAACTGAGCGGGTGAGAGCCATCAATCCTTGCTGCAGGTTAGTCTCACCAATTGCCAGCCAACGTTTATCAATTTCATCTGCGACCGATAACTTCTCAACCAAATCGCCTATCTCTTTTCCTTTGAGCTTGATTTCATTCATCAAGTCAATTTCCGCCTGTGACAACTCACGATAACCTTTGATCTTGCGATGCTGATTATCCATTTACGCCTCGTTTTGTTAAACATAATGACAAGCGCCGGGAGGCCAGACCCGGCGGCCCCTGTTGGGGTCTTAAGGCTGGTTTTAGGCAGAGCCAGCTTGCCATTACATATCTTTATATCAATAATTTATAGTTGAGACTTCATTAACCAGACTTCTCCAGCCTCAATGATTTTGATCACAAAATATGATACTATTCACTTTAAAAGTAGCTTTTCAATGTTCACTTTCAAAGGAACTTAAAATGAGAAGGGTGAATATGCGTTTTCCGCCTAGGGAAAGGACAGCTCGCTTGATCAAAAGAAGGGATTTGCTACTGGAAAGAATAGCTCAATCAAATAACCGTGCTGAGCAAGGAGCTTACCGCAGGCAATTACGGATGGTTGAAAGACAATTATCGCAGCCAAGAGCACAGACCATTCAGCCCAAATCTGCCGACAGTCAAAAAGATAACCAAGGTAATAAATATAGTAAAAGAGACAGTAAAAGAGACAGTAAAAGAGTGATCATTAAAGCAAAGCCCAGAGAATCTACTAATGTGTCTGGCTAGATTTAAATGTAACCTCAATTTCCTCAACCAAATCAGCTGGAATATAAGTAAGATCAATAGTATCTACATTTCTCTCTGGATTTATTTCTTCCCATTCATCAATAATACATTTTTTATAATCGGTTACATACAAACCCACAGAACCATCATGCCCAAATAAACACGGTCCAAATGGTTTACATGAAAATCTAGAAAGAGGGTGTGACATCAGTCTTTCGCCACCCTTTTTTCGGACAACCAATTGTATCATGGGTATCTCATTTGAGGAGCATATGGTTTCTATAGTGTTCGTATGCACATGTGTGTAGGAAATTTTGAAATACCTTAACACCTGCGTACTCATATCTGCCCCCCATTTACGCCATATAACTGCGACTAATACCGATAGAGTGACTGACAAACACGCATTTACTACATCGTTCTCAGTGAAGCCTTCTGCGATAGTCCCGCCCAACTTAGCAATAAACCCAAACACTGAACTCAAGAACAATGTATCGATAGATTTGTGTGCCCTACTCCTACCAGTGTACGCGATCCTGTACCCAGTGTATCCTGCCGCAAATACAACTAAGGTTTCAAGCGGCAGATCTAAAAGAGGTTGGATTTGCATAACTTGCTCACTTATCGTTATATACCAATACCCTAGACCCAACGGGGGAGGAAGCACTAAGCCGCAAGTTTCCTCATTCTATCAGAATAACTACCCGATTTAGGCCGGTATTGTCCATCTATAACTTCACTTGCCAAAGAAAGAAAAACTCTATTTTTACATAGGCTTAACAAAACATTTTCAAGTGCATAGTTAAGGCGGTTGTAGCAGGTTTGCCGCGCTACTCCCAATTGATCCAAAAATTTATTCAAGCTTAGCTTATAGCCATAGCAAAAGGTCATGACTGCCAGTGCCTTACGGTCTTCGGGTCGTTTCACAGCTGCCATCCAGCTCCACGTTTCTTCCATACTTGCAATAGCGGCAACATCCGGCCTTGCATGGTGGCGTAGCTTTTTTTCACCTTCGCTTAGTTTTTTGGCACAGGCGTTGAGAGCTGCCTCCCATTGCTCTGCTGCGCTTGGTGTTACATCAGGCCAGAACGTTGCAGGCTGGCCGGGTCTTACCCCGCGCACCCGCATAAACCGCATGACAACCTGAGCCTCAATCAGCCGGTCTAAAATAACAGCTTCCGTAATTTGTAGCGGTGTCATGCGCTTCTACCTTTGTTTGCAAGTGCTGAAAATTTAGCACATCATATGATGTAGCAAATATTTCCACTCTTCATGGTATTTACTCAATCGGGTCTAACCCTGCTGTCACGGCTGCGCACGCTAGCGCAACATGCCGTGGTATGACCACAGTTTTACTTGGGGCTTCCCGCCTAATGCCTGTTTCATATAACCGCACGGTCTCGGGAGACATCCCGAGGGCTTCAGCCGCTAATGCTCTGCTTTTGAAGCCATTTTCTTTGCGCCATTTTTTGAAGCTCTCGGGGGTCATTAAAGCCAACCAAAATTTACGGCCAACAGGCCAAGGATTACGAGTGATAGAGCTATAGAGACGAGAGATAGTTTATCTTGCCTTGACATTTGTATGCTCCTATATTGAGGGAGGAGTGCACCCCCCTTGGCCTAGGGGGGTGCGTCGCTCATCTTACCAGTGGTGCAGGATGTTCACGAAGAGCATCACAACTACGATGATCTGAAGGAGAATTGCCAGAAGTTGTAGCTTCATTTTGCTTTTCTCCTTGTGGCGGGGATGGCCTATCCATCCCCCTCACCACACATTCAATATAGGCATACTGTGCCCGGCAACTTCTGTCAGAAGATCGGCCCAAATTTGAGCACATCTCAAGCCCCTTTCCGCCCTAACTCATAGCGCTGGACCTCTTGCACTACAGCTACTGAGAACTCAACGAGGTGCCGCTCAGCTACTTCAGGAGCAACACCTGCAGCCGCTGATTGCTTGCGCAAGGTCTCAAGTGTGCGCCGCCAATAGGCGTCCCGGTCCTTACCCCGCTTTTTTGCGAAAATTGCTGCTACATGCCTTATTTTCCCTTTTCGATGCTTCATTGGGAACAAAATCACACTGCTTTCTGGGAGTGAGCTGCCGGTAGTGCCTGCCATGGAATTCCTCCGCCTAGACCAAGATATATATAGTACCCCAACTTTGGGGGGTAAAAGGATTGGCTGTTTTCTGTGATTTCGATTTTACGCAACCTCGCTTTCACCCCAACTTTGGGGAGTGGGACACCCCAACTTTGAGGATTGAGTTTTTTTTCTTTTTTTGTTCTCATTGTCCGCTTGCCGCTTGGATTTTTTGTCATCACGTGCCTGTTCAGTCCAGCGCCTGACATCCACTGAGGTTTTGCCCTTCCACTCGTTTGTGGCGTACCCTCCGTCTTTGTCTCCAATCCATGTGAGTCGGAACTCATTGGGATGCCCAGTACCAACCCCCGCCCTACCGCGCCTAACTGCTATCAGCCCCATAAAGACTAACTCGTCTATTGCGTCTGCAATACGGTTTTTGCCAACGCCGTACTCTTCAAATTGGCGGTGTGTTACCTTCAATGCCCCGTTCTCTAGCCCCGCGTTATTGATGTGCTCAATCTTGATGCGGTCCAATACCTTCCGAGCGTTTATACTCAGCGCCCTATAAGCTGCAGACTCCAGCAACCCGCAGGTCTCCCAAATCCATTTTCCACCTTCAGGGGGCTTGTTCTTCGGCCCCTTGTTTCGCAGCATCTTGGATGTTGAGCGTCCTTTCTCATCATGCTTTAAATAGTTACCTGCCATTTCGCCTTCATCATCTTCAAGGAAAGAGAAGGCCGCTAACGCGGCCCTCAGTTAAGCTGCTTCGGTACTGCTGATTAGGCAGTCATAACCATCAGCTTTCTGCTCCAGAGCTATCTCCTTAGCCGTTGCTTCGGCCTCACTTTGGGATTGATGCACTGCTATTAAATCAAGGCACCTTTCGCCCCCCCCACTCAAGGAAACAAATACTCCATACCCCGGCGTCCGCAAATGTGGTGGTGAAGTTCTGTCAGAGCTGTACTCTATTGTTATCATGCATGTTTTACGTTCTGGAAACGCTTCACCGTACCGATAGATCAAATAGGGTGTTTCTTCTTCCTTGTACCTTTCCGCAAGCTTCTCCAAGAGCATTTCGGCGTCTGGCTGGCTGACCGTGGCGTGCTGAAAAAACACCGAAGCATCTGGACCAATTACCTTTTCTGGATACACAACCTCGATCACGTATAGCTCTTTTTGAGTATCGGCCAGAAGTTGCTTGCTGGACAGGGCGTCTTTAGCCAAATGCAAATGTATCTCTACAACCCGCCCAGCGCCGGATTTGTTAGGGTTTGGCTTTTTACGTGCACGGAAGCGAATAACATTGTCCATCTTTTCACCTCTTCAACTACGCAGGGGTTACGCTGCTGCTTTGCAAATACGGTCGTTTGCAGCGTGTAACGGCTGCTTAGCCTGGGCTTCTTGCTGACTATTTGTTGGTGACAGTACGATATTCTCATAGAGCAGCAGTAGTTTATGAGGCACACAGAGGCCAGAAAGGCGTGTCCAATTACGTAACAGAGCTTTTTTTGTGCAACAGTAGCTCTTGCCCCTCCACACCCTTCCATGTGAGCTTAAAACGCCTTTCTGGATAATCCACTGAATGCCGTCTCTGCAGGCAATCACACGCCAATTGTTACTATGGGCTATTATTGCGCCGTAGTTTTCATGACTTTCCTTCTGCGCTGAGCTAACTTTGCTGCGTTTGGGATAGTTTTTATTTGTCCTAACCAACTCTTCCACAGTGAAATCTCCGTTTTTAAATTGTTGCTGATGCCCATTACTTTGATTATGCGGCCCTCTTGCTATCTAACCACGCCTCTATTTCGCAAAGCCTCCAGCGTTGCCCACGTGGACCCTTGCTAATGTTCATTGGTGCTGGAAGGTCAAAGTCTGGATCTTGCCGTAAAGCCCATAGGCGGTTCAATGAAAATCCTAGTAATTCAGCTAACTCAGAAGTGTTTATAAGTACCAAGGTATTTTTATTATCATTCACTGGCTCGTTCATTCAGGTCCCTTTCATTTGCACAAAAAAAACACCATCGGTACAAGCATATTCCCAAACGCTTCTAGGCGAGCCCAATTGCACACGCTGGTCACAGCACGCGCCGATAGTAAGTTTTGAGTGATTCCAATGATTACAATGCTCAGAGTCATATCTCTGACCAAGGTTATAATATGCTATGAAATATTAGAGAGACAGGGCTGCTTACTTACAAACACCCCTTTAGAGCTTTTTTTTAAAATTTTAGTTACCCTTTAAGGCATTAAAAGGTTATATGACAGTGGATAAGTTTGCTCTTAGGGGTATGACATTCGCAGCTTCTTGCCCTGTGATAACTTTAGACCATTGCTCTACGATGATCGCTCTTTGTTCCAATAGGTCAGCGCGGTTGTATGATCGTTCTACTTTTCCTCTAACTTCGTGTCCTTGTTGTATCTCTGCTGCATCATAAGGCAGGCCCATTTCAGCAGCCCATGTTCTAAAAGATGCTCTGAAACCATGCGGGACATAACCTACATTTTGGGTTTTCATGATCTTTGATAGTGCGCTTTCGTTTAAATATAGTGTTTTAGCTCTTGGGTGTTTAGCTTGCCTTGGGAAGAGAAAACCATCTCTTGAGAATGGTTTTGAAAGTTCGATGATGCGAAGAGCCTCAGAACTCAAGGGTACTCGTTGAGCCTCTGTATGTTGGCCGACACGTCCTTTTAAGTCCTCAGGAGGCACATGCCACACGCATTCTGTAATGTCTTCTAATTTCATGCGCCGGACTTCGCCAGACCTACGAGCTGTAAGTATCACTAATTGTAAGGCCCTAGCTGCGACAGTACCTAACTCTTCCAATTTAAGGTAATAGTCTGCCACGTCTCTCCATGGCATAGAGGAGTAAGGTGCAGCGTTATTTATTTGTTTGCCAAGCAGCCGTTTTGCCTTGTCTGTAGTGTCTAGTTGAACCTCAAGCCCCATATCCAAGGCATGTTCAAAGCCGATCTTAAGGCGCTGAATAGCTTTCCTTGCAACTTCTTGCTTAACGTTCCATATAGGTTTCAAAGTTTTAACAATGTCTGCTGGACTAATTTCTTCAATTGGCGTGTCTCCAATTTTTGGTAGAACATGCGTATTTAGAGCTGACCACCAGCGCCCTGTTCGCCCCTCTTCTTTAAGGGACGCTTTTCTTGCTTCAAATGCTTTCTCTAATACTTTGCGTAATGAGGTATTTCGCTCTTGCGCTTGTTGCTGTTCTAGTTTTCTTATTGCAATAGGGTCCTTACCTTCATCGCGTATTGCTCGCCACTTTGAAACTGATTCTCGTGCTTGCTGAATTGAGCATGCCGGGAAAGAGCCTAATCCCATTTCACGCCTCTTCCCTGTTACTGGAGAAGTGTAGATAAATGCCCAACTTTTTCGCCCCGATGTGCTTACGATAAAATAAAGACCACCCCCATCGCTAATTTTCCTTGGCGTAGCGCTACGTAACTGAGTTGGTTTTAGCCGGTATATACTTGCCACAGAATATTCCTCCCCACATCCTACCCCACATTGCACCCCACATTTATTACGCAATGGCAGAAAAACTAATGGGTGCTAAAAGTGCTTTATAATGGCGTATTATGGGGGTTTTTGGAGATGTTGCAAGATGCTACAAAATACATGGAAAAGTTGGTTTGGTGACCCCGACAGGAATTGAACCTGTGACCTACCGCTTAGGAGGCGGTCGCTCTATCCAGCTGAGCTACGGGGCCATAGCACTATTGATAGCGGTAGCCTGCCATAGCATGTTTAGAAAACGGATGCGAGTATGAGTTGCTATGGAGCCCAAAACATCCCCAACCTGATCTGCGCTATTTGTAAACATAAGATGACGCTAAGGCGTTGTGGGCTGTTTCTGATGATTTCTCTTAGGGCGATGCTTGTAGGCGATATTGCACTTGGCGGGTGCGTTCGCGCGCACGATATATTGCTTGAGCGATCAAGCGAACCAAGTGCTGCCATGTTCTGGCAGCATCACAGACTTGCAGACTTACATTTGGTCGAGGGAGAGCATTATGCCGAGCAAAACTTGATGGCAAAATATTATCGGGAGTATTTAGAGGCACAGGCAAACAGCAAAGATATAAAGAGCCATCTGGTTGGCGAAAGCATTGAGTTGCGGTTACGTGCCGGTTTGCCAGCAGATCGCTGGGGGCGAAAGGTCATTACACTTTGTTTTGAAAAAGGTACTTGCTTTTCTAAGTGGCTTTTAACAAATGGTTTGGCTGTTGTTTCGCCACAAGAATTGGATACAGAGTGTATTGATCGTCTGCTAAGCTATGAAAAGGCAGGATTTGCGAAAATATCAAGGACTTGGCGTAAGACTTATATTGTTTCGACCGAAAAAAATAACCTAGAGGAATTACGTGGGAAATTTATAATAGCCGAAGGCAAAGTCGTGACAGTTGGAAAAAGGCGCAAATACACTTATCTGAACTTCGGTAAACGCTGGACAGAGGATTTTACAGGTATTATTCAGGTAAGGTCTATTGCGAAAAAATTTGGCAAGTCATGGCCAGCTGAAGCGCTTATTGGCAAGCGGGTGCAAATCCGAGGAATACTTCAAATGAATATGGGACCGGAAATAAAAATATTCCATCCCGGTCAGCTTGAAGTGCTAGGGGTGGAGCATACACAGTAAGAATGAATGTAGCCTGTTTTAAAAAGAGCGTACGCTTTTGGAGAATAACTGTTTGGCTTGTCGCCTTGCTGTTTGGGCTATCTGGTTGCCAGATGCTTCAAAATGCGGGTTACTCCCCGCGGCCAGGCACGCTCAGACCCGGCCTTGCAGCCGATATTGGCGCACGAGAGCACCCGCGTGTTGTGGCGACATATGGCGGCATTTACGAGGATGGGGGCACAGAACGTGCTATTGCCAAAGTTGTTGGCCGTTTGGTTGCGGTCTCTGATGATCCGGGCCTCAAGTACAGGATTACCATTTTAAACAGTCCGGCTGTGAATGCGTTTGCTTTGCCCGGCGGTTACTTATATGTAACGCGCGGTTTGCTGGCATTGGCAAATGACACTTCCGAGCTTGCCGCAGTTCTTGCCCATGAGATGGCGCATGTTACCGCGAACCATGCCATAAAACGCAAACAACAAGCAGATCAGGCAGAACTTGTAAACCGTGTGATGTCGAATGTGGGTAAAAGCCCGGAAGCTATTGAAAAAGCCATAAAAGAAACCCAGATGCAGTTTGCACGATTTTCGCAAGAGCAAGAGTTGCAGGCGGATGATATCGGCGTACGCACTTTAGGCGCTGCCGGTTATGACCCTTATGCGGCAGCTCGCTTTTTAAAAACAATGGGTGATTTTGCCCGTTTTCAAAGCTTACAGGGTGAGACAAGCCAAGTACCTGATTTCCTTTCGTCGCATCCCAATACGCCAGAGCGTGTTAAACGCGCTATATTAAGTGCCCGTAAAATTGGTGCCCCGGGTATTGGTCGGCGTGACAAAGCAAGCTATCTGGCAGATATTGATGGCATGCTTTATGGCGATGATCCTTTAGAAGGGTTCATCCGCGGACGTAGTTTTTTGCATAAAGCGCTTGGGATATCGTTCTATGTACCGCGCGGCTATGTTCCGGAAAACTCACCGGATGCTGTGCTGGCCAGTAATGGCCGAGGCACTGCTATGCGTTTTGACGGGGCCGACCTTTCCGGTTTTGAAGAGCTGGAAGATTACATGCGCAGTGGCTGGATCAATGGTTTGGTTGATAATAGTGTGCGCCCGGCAACAGTAAACGGATTGCCAGCAATGATTGGGTCAGCTGTTACCGATGGCTGGTCATTTAGAATTGGGGTGGTACGTATCGGGGCGACGGGTTACCGGTTTATCTTTGCCAGCCGGACGCCTAATCGCCGCTTTGTTGATGACTTTGAACGCACATTGCACAGTTTCAAGCAACTTAGCCCAGCAGAACAGGCGCGACTGCGCCCGTTACGCGTGAAGGTTGTTTATGCTCGCGAAGGGGATACTGCAAGCCGCCTTGCGGTTGGAATGAGTGGAGTTGAAGCAGAGCGACGCCTCCAGCTGTTTATGATTTTAAACCAGGTAAATAAAGCTACGCGCTTTCACAAGGGCGACCCTGTGAAGGTGATTGTTGATTGAGGGCCTGTTATTTGTTGGCATGGCTTGTCATGCAGGGCTAGCGTGTTGCTGCACGTAATTTATCAAGTGCTTTGCATTCGATTTGTCTCACCCGTTCTTTTGAAATGCCAAGGTTTTTACCTAGCTTGGCGAGGGTTGGGCTGTCATCCATGAGATGGCGCATTTTAATTATATGACGTTCGCGTTGATTAAGTGTCATCATTGCAGCTTCGAGCTGGTTTCTACGCCGTTCGCGGTCAATCCGTTTTGTTGTTATCGCCTCAGGAGATGGGGACGGGCAAACCAGTCGGTCTTGTTGCTCTCCACCTTGCTCTTCATCGTAGAGGGGCTGATTGAGCGAACTGTCTGGACCGGACAGGCGGGCTGTCATGCGTTGTATATCCTCCTGCTTACGACCTGTGCGTTTGCAAATGAGGGCCGATAACTCGCTATTGTTTAAATGCGGGTTGGCGCGTTCAATTTCGGCACGGATTCTACGCAATGAAAAGAAGAGGGTTTTTTGCCCCGAAGAGGTGCCGCCTCGCACGACGGACCAGTTTTTTAAAATGAAATCTTGCAGGGAAGCCTTAATCCACCAAGTTGCATAGGTTGCAAAGCGTACCTCCCTTGTGGGATCAAAGCGGGATGCGGCTTCCATGAGCCCCAAATGACCTTCTTGAATAAGATCGCTCATGGAAAGGCCATAGCCGCTATAGCGTAATGAATGGGCGATGACCATTCGTATGTGCGCTTCTGTTAGTTTGTGAAGGGCGTTCAGGTCTTTATTGTGTACCCATCTGGTGGCAAGCGCATGCTCTTCTTCTGAGGTCAGATATGGGGCTTTTCTTGCATATTTAGCAAGTGTGGCTTGCTTGCTTGGGTATGACATCGATCACTCTCCAATTGGCTTGAGATTGCTGCCGTTGTTGTTTTAAAAAGCTGAAAACAAAATTTAAAACCCTTTGTGTTGCTTTGTAATTTTCCAAATAGGAGATAACCTATTGAATTTACATAATTAAATTTATGGGGACATAATACTTGAAAAGATCAATAAAGCGCAGATTAGAATGATTACAATATTGATTGATATATGTGGCGTGATTAAGGCAGATTGAAGATGATAAAAAAGCAAAAGCCCGGACATGAGCCGGGCTTTTGCAAATTCTGAACTGTTATATTCTCCACACTATGTGGATGTGCTGGCTATGCAGCGGCTTCCTGACCATCTTCAGAAGATGCGGTAGGCTTAGGACCGCGGCCAGGCGACTTGGAAAGAATATCTTCAATCTGGCGAACGGCTTCGGTGTCGGGTTGCTGCTGTACGGCTGCAATTTCACGCGCCATACGGTCAAGGGCGGCTTCATAAAGCTGGCGCTCGGAGTATGATTGCTCTGGCTGTGTTTCGGAGCGATATAGATCGCGAACAACCTCGGCAATTGAAATCAGATCACCTGAATTGATTTTTGCTTCATATTCTTGAGCGCGGCGGCTCCACATCGTGCGTTTTACGCGTGGTTTACCCTTGATGGTTTCAAGACTTTTCTTAACGGTTGCAGCTTCCGACAGTTTGCGCATGCCAACCGATGCGATTTTAGCAACGGGTACGCGCAACGTCATCTTATCCTGTTCAAATTCAATGACTAGGAGTTCGAGCGAGAAGCCGGCAACATTTTGCTCTTCTATGGCAACAATCAAGCCAACGCCATGGGACGGGTAAATGATATGTTCACCGGTTTTGAACCCCTGGCGCTGCGCGGTCTTCTTTGCGGGTGTAACCATACGCTTTACTTCTCCTGCGCAGATGCCTAGTGTGTGCTAGGCCGAGTGCTTAATAACGCAAGCACTACAAATAAGGTAAACGCAAAAAATACGCCGAAAGCACATTGCATTTCGGCGATGCGTTCTGTTCAATTTCATTCAGTCGGTTAGGTCGTGGGCTTAATCCAAAAGGCAATCAGGCGATGCGACGCCATTGCAATTCTTCAGAAATTGCGGCCAAAAAAAATCTCCCTGAGGAGATGAACCAACCAGCGTGCCAAGCGACTATTGGGCACTATAGCACATTATCCACGGATTTCAAACCATTCTTGTCTATGAGATAAAACGGGTTGAAATACCATGATGAATACATTGTATAATGCTTGCTAAAAGCTTGTATATACTAGTAAATTAGTCAGAAATACAAAGCATGTATTTACCAAGACTATCTCAACCTAGTGCTGGTTGCTGGTGTGAAGCTTGAGTCGGACCATAAATATGACGCAGCTGCGTGCCCAATGACAGCTTGTTTATGGTGCGAACTGGATACTTCGCACCATATGCTGGTGGCTTAATCACCAGTGCCAGGGTTTGGCGAGAAGTATTTCGCCAGCTTGTCTTTAACGCCGTCAAATTCCGGAGCTTCCGGAAGCGCGTCTTTTTTCGCTGTAATGTTCGGCCACTTAGCGGAATATTCTGTATTGAGTTCAATCCAGCTTTCCAAGCCTGGCTCTGTATCTGGCAGAATGGCATCTGCTGGGCATTCCGGTTCACAGACGCCGCAGTCAATACATTCATCAGGGTTGATTACCAGAAAGTTCTCACCCTCATAGAAACAGTCAACCGGACAGACCTCTACACAGTCTGTGTACTTACATTTAATACAGTTGTCAGTTACGACGTATGTCATCGTATCCTCATTAATATCTTGGCGACAAGTTTGTTATGTGAACGTTTTGTTCTTTGTCTCTGGTTAATCCGCCCAACTAGGCAGGGATAGCTTTTTTGTTTGTTAGCTGCAAGGGGCTGTGTCTTATAGTTCCTACCAACTATGGAATCATAGCATTAATGCGCAGCTTTAAGAGGTATCAAATTGCTTGACCCGCTTTAACTGCAGCAATTGGCGTCGATCGCGCTTAGTTGGTCTGCCAGCGCCTGGTTCTCTTTGTTCGGCTTTGGCTTCTGGTTTTTCTGGTGGTGGCGGGGTTAAGTCTTCGTAAAGCGTTTGCGCTTCAGGTGCCGGGCCGCGCCTTGTTCCAGGTTGTAACACCTTCAAGATTTTTTGATGATTGCCTTTAGTGACAACCAGAACATCTCCTGGTTTCACCGTTTGGCTTGCAGCGCTCACCTTATCTTTATTGAGGCGAACATGTCCGGACACGGCGAGTTTTTGCGCCAGTGTCCGGGTTTTTGCCATGCGGGCGTACCAAAGCCATTTATCAATACGTTGAGACGCCTGCATGTTATCCTCTTCACATTCTGCTGGCGATCAGTTTTTACCATCTTTCATGTTTTGCTTTAAAGAAAGCAAAGCGGCAAATGGCGAGTTTGGATCGATAGGCTTGTTTTTGCTCGCTGGAGAAGAATGCGCCGATCGTTGCGGCTTGCCACCGCCAGATTTGCCCGCACTATGACGCTTGTTGGCGGCATTTTTGTGGGGCTTACGCTCACCGCGATCGCTGTCATGACGACGTGGTTTGCTTTGGCGTCGGTTGTTTTCGCTTGTGCTCCGGCGGCGGTCGTTGCGACCAGGGCGCCAGATTTCTAAAGTAACAGTCTCGGTTGCCTGTTCTTCAGCTGGAACCTCTTCAGAAGAAGCTTCCTCGGCTTGCGCTTCAACCGGCTTGGCGTCGCCTTCGCTTTGAGGGGGAGTACCTTCCTCAGCAGCTTCCTGAGTGGCTTCACTCTCAGCAGGTGCTTCGGTGTCTGCTTCTGCCTGTTCTGTTGGTTGTGTCACTGCCGCTTCAACCTGCACAGGGCGCTCGATCTCACGTGTTTCTAAGCGATATCCCAAAGACTTCAAGATATTCGAGAAATCTTCACCGGCACAACCAAGTAGCGATGTCATGGAAACGGTTACAGTAAAACCGCCGCCTTCTGTTAAGGCACCTTCAGGTGGCTCAACGCCTTCTTCTAAAGGCTTCCATGCCACTAGTGGGCGAATGATATCGGCCAGACGCTCCAGAATATCGATACGAACAGCACGTGGCCCGCAAACACGGAAACCACAGACGCGGTAGAGCGACAGTTCGATTTCTTTATCATTAGGAACAGAGGTGCGGCCAGAAGCGGAAAGCTGTGGCAGCTCTTCAAGGCCTTTAATGCCCTCTTTACCCTCTTTTAGGGCCCATAGCTGGGCTAGCAGCTGGCTGGGGGCAGGCTTGAGCAATGCAGGTACGAATATGTGATAGGCACCAAAACGCACGCCAATTTTACGCAGGGAGCCACGCATTTGCTGGTCAAGTTGGCGAATTTCGTCGGCAACTTCAAATCGCTCCAGAATGCCAAGCTTTTCTGAAAGGCGATAGGCAACACCGCGTGCAATGCCTTCGATATTTTCGGCTTGCTCAAGTTCGAATAAAGGCTTGAGTAGCGTTTCTACGTGCGCTTTCACCCACTGGTCCAGGCGTTGCTGCACTTTATCGCGTGCCGGGCCGGTCAGCTGCTCATCGGCCAGCAATAGCAAGCCAGGGCGCAGCGTTGTTTCGCCGGCAACCAACTTGGCGACAATATCGCCCTGCCATCTAATTGTGCCATCCGAAGAGAGGATGAAATCTTCGTTAGCAGAGCGAGAAAACCGGTCTGCCCGCGTTTCAATCTCACTAGCTAAAGCTTTTTGGGCAGCAGTACGCACAGCTTTTTCATCCTGGCCTTCTGCCGCTGAATCTGGGGCAAACCGGAAACCGTGAAGTTGGCCAATGTGCTGGCCCTCTACTAGTACGTCCCCGGTTACGGTGATCTCCGCTTCGAGCATCTTGTTCTCTCTCAGACGTCGCATCAATACGCTGGTTCGCCGATCCACAAACCGCTGTGTTAGCCGTTCGTGAAGGGCATCTGATAAACGATCTTCTATGCCGCGGGTAACGCCTTGCCAGTGGGCAGGGTCGTTAAGCCAATCGGCACGGTTGGCTACAAATGTCCAGGTCCGGATATGTGCTATCCGGTTGGCAAGTGTGTCGATATCCCCATCTGTTCTATCTGCGAAAGATACATGATTATGCATCCATTCGTCAGGAATAGCGCCCTTGTGGGCCAAATGGGAATAGATATCCAATACGAGGTCAGCATGGTTGGCTGGGGCTATCTTGCGATAGTCAGGCACCTGACATACATCCCATAGCATGGACACCTGGTCTTTGTTTGTCGCAAGTGAAGTGACTTCACTATTACGACTTGCAAATTCCAGTACACCGATATCCTCCGCCGGAGGGGCTTTGGTCAAGCCCTGTTCTTGCGGAGGACGCTCTAAAGAGCGTAAAAGTGCATTTATTGAACTGAAATCTAACTTTGAGTTGCGCCATTGCAGCACTTTTAAAGGTTCAAACTCGTGAGATTCGAGCTGGCGAACCAAATCATCTTCAAATCCGGAGACTCGCGCCGTGACCCCAAAAGTACCATCGCGCAGGTGTCTGCCAGCGCGTCCGGCAATTTGGCCTGTCTCTGCTGCGGTCAATTGGCGGTACTGATAACCATCAAATTTACGATGTCCTGCAAAGGCAATATGGTCCACATCCAGATTGAGCCCCATTCCAATGGCATCGGTGGCAACCAGCCAGTCAACGTCGCCATTTTGAAACAGCTCAACTTGCGCATTGCGCGTTCTTGGGGAGAGTGAGCCGAGTACAACAGCAGCGCCGCCATTTTGACGGCGAATGAGCTCTGCTATTGCGTAGACCTCGTCGGCAGAAAATGCCACGACGGCCGAACGTCTTGGTAGGCGTGTTACCTTTTTCGAGCCGGCATAGGTAAGTATCGACATGCGTGGCCGCGTGACGATATTCAAACCCGGTAGTAATTTTTCGAGCAGCGGGCGTATGGTTTGCGAGCCAAGGAGCAGGGTTTCTGAATGCCCCCTTAAATTCAATATACGATCCGTAAACACATGGCCGCGCTCTAAGTCACCCGCCAGCTGGACCTCATCAATGGCCACAAAATCCACATTAAGATCTTTAGGCATGGCCTCCACAGTCGAGACCCAATAGTGGGGCGTACGTGGAATAATTTTTTCTTCGCCGGTTATGAGTGCAACGACATTAGGCCCTTTGCGCTCTACCAACTTATCGTAGACTTCGCGTGCCAGTAGACGTAGCGGTAAACCTATCAAGCCGGAGCCATAACTGCACATGCGCTCAATAGCCATGTGGGTTTTACCTGTATTTGTAGGTCCCAAAATGGCTGTGACCGTTTTTGCGCGAATTGTACGAGGTAAAATTTCTGGTTTCATTAATTGCTAGCTAGCGCCCGTTCAGCTGCGGGGGCCTCCATATTCGGTGTTGCTTTAGCGTAAACAGGCATAGAAGATAAATGGCATCTACCTAAAGCAATGCAGGCGGTTGTAACGCCTATATAGATAACTGTGGCTCTGTGTAAAGGCTTCGTGGAAATTTGCAAGCTGAGATTTTAGCAACACTAGGTGGGCTTGATCTTAGATATTTGCTTTTGGGAATGGTCTGTCCTTAAAAGTATGGCAAGAGATGCGCATATGTGGCAGGGCGCTGGGGAAACCGCTATCCGTCAAAAATAACAGTCCAATAAATCACCTACTTATTTTTAAGTTCTCGTTTGTGACTGTGAAATGTTCTAGGGGATTTGAAACTAGGTCGAACGATCGTCCATGTAACATGTTAAAGAGCCTGTGACGTAGCGGATTGCTATAAAAAATAACCTAGATAGAGATTGAAAGTGGGGGTTAAATATACTGCGATTCGAGTGTATCATGGCTAAAACAGCAAGTGAAAATGCCAGTGCGCGATGTATTCAGTTCTCCTTGAAGAGTTATCCCCGATTTCCCCGAGTTGTTATAGTTAAGAAATTTACATCTATTATTCAATTATGACGATTGCATTCCTAGGGGGCATTATAAAACTAAGTGTATTTACTTACTGTTTTTCTTGCTTGCATACCAATCGAGCAAAATAAAAGGAAATTGCTTGTATTTGAGCACATTGCAAGCAGACCAGTGTAAATTTCACCCCTCATATATAACCAGTCCTTAGAAATTGAATTGCGCAGAAATTAGAGAATTTGATTGGATATTACTTATTGTCAATATCCGTGTAAGTGTAAATTTCAGTGATGAAGTCTAATTGAATAATTTTATTTTCCTATTGGCGTATTTCCGGTCGTGAATTGAAATTGGTTGGTTGAGACACCTTCTATCTTGATAAACCTTTTCGTAGGGTAATCTTCGTTGGGGCAAGATAAACAGGGGTGAATAAAATGAATCCATTAACTGTTGCACTGGAATTTGTTGACACAATTAGTATTGAAGAAACAACTGAAGGCATTTCACGTCGCCTTTCTGATGTTGCGCAAACTTTTGGCTTTAATAGCTTTTGCCTGGCATCCATGCCAGATTCAGGCGGAAGTTTTGATAGCTGTATCATGATTAGTGGATGGCGGCCGGATTGGCAGCAGCGCTATCTGGATAGGGACTATGTGAAACATGATCCAGTTATTCTACGGGCACGTACAGCTACGCGTCCATTTCTTTGGTCAAGTGTAGCTATTGATAGCAATATGAGCGGTGCAGCCCGACAAGTTTTAGAGGATGCACGTAACTTTGGAATGAATGATGGCGTTTGTGTACCCATACAGGGTTTGCAAGGCTTTCAAGGAATTTTGCTGTTTGGCGGTGGCGAAGTGCGGCTTACCGAACGGGATATTAGTGTTCTTCACCTTGTGGGTATTTACGCCACGAATAGGGTGCGGGAGCTAACAGGCAGCGGAAGTAGCCGTCCCCGTCATCGTTTGACACCAAGAGAACTTGAGTGCCTGAAATGGTCGGCTGCGGGAAAAACCAGTTGGGAAATCAGTCAGATATTGACTATTTCTCAACATACAGCAGACTGGTATTTGGCTTCTGCTGCCAGAAAACTACATGCTGCGAACCGAACCCATGCAGTTGCAGAGGGTTTTCGGCTAGGGCTTATTCGTTAAAATGTGACACTATTATGACTTAAATAACCTTTGCCACAACTGAGTTGCAATCGTAAAAACGGGTCGTCATATTGAGCGGCCTGTTTTTATATTAGTAGCGCATAGTATTGATTATCTACAATTAATCTAAGTAAGCATACTTATAATATATCAGTCGCAAGGTCTGGGGTGATGAAATATATCTCGGTAGGTTATTAAAATATAAGTTTAAGGTATGTTGCTGGACTACTATTATAAGTTACTAAAAAACTGATAGTGTTGAGATATTCTGATAATTTATCAAATATTGGATCTAAACTGGTAAATTTTTTCTTTCCTTATGATTGATTGCTCTGGTAGTAATTAGCAAGCATTCGACTTATTCTTTAGGGAGGAAATTGCTTGTCAATTCGTCGTATTCTTGTAGCTAACCGCTCAGAAATTGCTATTCGCGTTTTCCGGGCTGCAAATGAACTCGGGCTGGAAACTGTAGCAATTTTTGCAGAGCAAGATAAGCTCGCATTGCACCGCTTTAAAGCCGATGAGGCCTATCAGGTTGGCAAGGGTATGGGCCCGATTGAGGCGTATCTTTCTATTGATGAAATATTACGTGTGGCAAAAGAGCAGAATGTGGATGCGATCCACCCTGGCTACGGTTTTTTGTCGGAAAGCCCGGAATTTGCTGATGCTTGTGCCGAAAACGGCATAGTATTTATTGGCCCCTCTTCAACAACCATGCGTCGTTTGGGCAATAAGGTTAGTGCACGTGAACTTGCCATAGAAGCAGGTGTGCCGGTTATGCCTGCGACCAATCCGCTCCCTGATGATATGGATGAAGTGAAGCGGCTTGCTCTTGAAATCGGTTATCCGGTCATGCTGAAAGCCTCTTGGGGCGGCGGTGGCCGCGGTATGCGGGTTATCCGTGACGAATCTTCACTGGTAACCGAAGTGTTAGAGGCCAAACGTGAGGCTAAAGCAGCGTTTGGTAAAGACGAGGTTTACCTTGAAAAGCTCGTTGAACGGGCACGCCATGTTGAAGTGCAGATTCTTGGCGACAGCCATGGCAACATTGTTCACCTTTATGAACGTGACTGCTCCATTCAACGTCGCCATCAGAAAGTTGTCGAGCGGGCACCTGCTCCTTACCTGGATGAGAAACAACGACAAGAGCTTTGCGAATATGGCCTGAAAATCGGTCGCCAGGTTGGCTATTGCGGCGCTGGCACAGTTGAATTCCTGATGGATGCAGATAGCGGTAAGGTTTACTTTATCGAAGTCAATCCGCGCATTCAGGTCGAGCATACAGTGACCGAAGAGGTCACCGGTATTGATATTGTTAAAGCTCAAATCGCCATCGCCGAAGGGGCAAAAATTGGTGATGTGAAAACGACGGGTGTACCTGCTCAAGAATTGATCGAATTAAATGGTCATGCATTGCAGTGCCGTATTACCACAGAAGATCCTGAACAAAACTTCCTGCCAGATTATGGCCGTATCACCGCTTACCGTGGTGCAACCGGTTTTGGTATCCGCCTTGATGGTGGTACCGCATATGCGGGAGCGGTAATTACCCGTTTCTATGATCCTTTGTTGGAGAAGGTTACAGCTAAAGCGCCAAGTGCTGCAGAAGTATGTAAGCGTATGGACCGTGCTTTGCGCGAGTTTCGTATTCGCGGTGTGGCAACCAACCTGATTTTCCTTGAGCAGATCATCACCCACCCGAAATTCCTGAATAACGATTATACCACACGGTTTATTGATGACACGCCGGAGTTGTTTGAGAATATCCGTCGTGGTGACCGCGCAACCAAGCTGCTTGATTATATCGCCGATGTGAGTGTGAATGGTCATCCGGAAACCCGCGGTCGTCCGCGTCCGCCTGTCGATGCGCCGGCACCTGTTGCACCATATGTGGAAGGTGTCGTGCCCGATGGCAACAAGCAGCTTTTAGACCAGCTCGGACCCAAAGGTTTTGCCAACTGGGTGAAAGCGCAGCAGCAGGTATTGATTACCGATACCACCATGCGCGATGCCCACCAGTCATTGCTGGCAACAAGAATGCGGACCTTTGATATCGCGCAGGTTGCTGAAACCTACGCCAAGGGTTTTCCGCAATTATTCTCGCTTGAATGCTGGGGTGGGGCAACGTTTGACGTTTCGATGCGCTTCTTGACTGAAGACCCTTGGGAGCGGTTGCGTTTGGTGCGCGAAAAAGCGCCGAATATTTTGCTGCAAATGTTGCTGCGCGGCTCTAACGGTGTGGGTTATGCCAACTACCCTGACAACGTGGTCAAACACTTTGTCAAGCAAGCAGCGACGAACGGCATTGATGTTTTCCGGGTGTTCGATTGTTTGAACTGGGTTGAAAACATGCGCGTCTCGCTGGATGCGGTGCAGGAAGAGGGCAAGCTGTGTGAGGCGACGCTGTGTTATACCGGCGATATTTTAAACTCTGCCCGTCCTAAGTACGACCTTAAGTACTATGTGAATCTGGCTAAAGAGCTGGAAGCCGCCGGTGCTCATATTCTTGGTATCAAGGATATGGCCGGGCTGTTGAAGCCGCAGGCCGCTAAGGTTCTGATTAAAACCTTGAAAGAAGAGGTTGGTATTCCGCTGCACTTCCATACGCATGATACCTCGGGTATTGCGGCTTCAACCGTATTGGCTGCGGTCGAAAGCGGTGTTGATGTGGTGGACTTGGCAATGGACGCTTTGTCTGGTCTGACCTCGCAGCCTTGTCTTGGCTCTGTTGTGGAAGCCTTGAAAGGCACCACCCGCGATCCGAAACTGGATACGGAATTGATCCGCGAAACCTCTTTCTACTGGGAAGCGGTGCGTACGCAATATCGTGCCTTTGAAAGTGAAATGCGCTTTGGCGCTTCGGAAGTTTACCTACACGAAATGCCAGGTGGTCAGTTTACCAACCTTAAAGAGCAGGCACGCTCGCTTGGGTTGGAAATGCGCTGGCACGAAGTGGCCAAAGGTTATGCCGATGCCAACATGATGTTTGGTGATATCGTGAAGGTGACACCAAGCTCCAAGGTTGTGGGCGATATGGCCGTGATGATGGTGTCGCAAGGCATCACCCCTGAAGAGGTGCTGGATCCGAACAAGGAAGTTGCTTTCCCTGAGTCGGTTGTCAACATGCTGCATGGTGATTTGGGGCAACCGCCGCAAGGTTGGCCAAAAGCATTGCAAGAAAAGGTCCTGAAAGGGCAGGAGCCGATTACGGTTCGCCCAGGCTCCTTGTTAAGTGCTGAGGATATGGAGGCGCGCCGCGCAGAAGTGACGAAACTTCTTGGTCGTGAAGCGGGTGATAAAGAGCTTAGCGCTTATCTCATGTACCCCAAGGTGTACACCGAGTTTGTCAAAACCCAGGACAAGTATGGTCCAACAAGCGTATTGCCAACGCCTGTATATTTCTATGGCCTTGAAGTTGGCGATGAAATCATGGTGGAGCTGGAACCGGGTAAGGTGATGGTACTGTCTTGTTTGGCCATTGGTGATACGGATGAAAACGGCGAAAAGCGGGTCTTCTTCGAGCTAAACGGTCAACCACGGGTGATCCGCGTACTTGATCGTGCTCATGGCGCGACTGGTGGTGCCGGCCGCGACAAAGTGGAAGAGGGTAACCCGAACCAGTTTGGCTCTCCAGTACCTGGGGTTGTTTCTACCGTTGCTGTGAAGGCAGGGCAGCAAGTGAAAGCTGGTGATGTGCTGGTTTCGGTGGAAGCAATGAAAATGGAAACAACAGTACATGCAGATCGTGACGGGGTGATTGCCAAAGTAAATGTTACCCCTGGCGATGCTGTCGAAGCAAAAGATGTGCTTGTTGTTTTTGAAGCAGCATAATTAAGTATATCAATACAACAGGAAAGGCGGCTTGTTGATGCAAGTCGCCTTTTGTTTTAAGTGCTAAGTTCCCCTGCAATTAACCTACGGTTTTTGTTAAGCAACTTCCTAAGTCGGCTTAGTAGCTCTCTTTGTTGTTTTTCAAATCGGTCCTCGTGATGCATGACAAGCCATTGGTGGTGGGCGAGCTCTTCAATGGGTTTTGAAACCCTTAGGAGCCCAGAGCGCTGATCCCCGATAAAACACGGTAATACAACTTGTCCGATGCCCACGTTTGCCAGATCAAGAAGATTACGTATGGAACTGGCCGTCATTACAATGGGTTGTTTCGCTGTTTGTTCAAGCCATCGCGCGGAGGGGGTTGTGGGGTTGGCTGGTGCGATCCAAGGGAGTGCATCCACTCCATACCGTTCAACGAGCTGCGGACTGGCATAACTTGCAAATGCCACAGGCCCTAGTTTTTGCCCAGCCATTGAAGTGCTGCTGGGTGGTGCGTTCCTTATACCTATTTCTGCCTCACGGCGTCCTAAATCCAGTTTATGGTCTGCTTGTATAAAGGAAAGCAGGAACGGGTCTTTGACCTGCCAAATAAGATTGATATTTTGCGTAAGAAACAGTGTTGTCCAGCTGCCAGCGGTTAGGCGTATGGTTGGTTTGCTGTGATCTTTGGAGCGCCATTTCTCGATTTCACTCATTTCCGCTTCTGCGCGTTCGGCCATCTCCAACAGCTCAGTGCCATCGCGTGTAAGCTCATAGCCACGTGCATGCCGGTGAAAAAGTTGATGATTGGTTGCTTTTTCCAGCGCGAGCATGCGTCGCCCCAATGTGGCTGGGCTTTGTCCGCATTGGCGGCTGGCCTCGCTTAGGCTTTTGGTGCGGGCAACAATAATGAAAAGTTTCAGGTCTGACCAAAGGTGTTTCATTTTTGAAAAGTGGGCTGCAATTTCGAAGATTTTGTCACAAGTTAAAGCAGCATAGCATTGGTTAAAGCGAAAACACATAGGGAGCTTTACAATGCGTATTGCAGGCGTTGATTTACCTCGTATGGGAATGGGCTGTTGGGCTATTGGCGGCAAGCAAATGGCAGGAGATATGGTCTGTAACTATGGAGCGGAAGACATTGAAGAAAGTGTAGTGCTGGCAACGTTGGATGCAGCACGTTCGGCTGGCATTCGGGTGTTCGATAGTGCAGATGTATATGGCGCAGGTCGTTCTGAAACCTTGTTAGGCAAAGCATTTAAAGGGCGTCAGGATGTTTTTATCGTAACAAAGCTGGGCTATCTTTATAATGAAGAAAGCCGGCAAATGACAGGTTTTGCTAAAGACCCGGGTTATGTGCAGGTCGCTGTTGAGGCCAGCTTAAGGCGGTTACAGCGTGATCATATTGATTTACTGCTATTGCATGTGAATGATTTGGATATCGAAACAGCTTTGCCCATACTTGAAGCCATGCAGAGTATGGTAGCTAAGGGGCGTGTACGCTCGATTGGCTGGTCTACCGATTATTTAGATCGTGCCAAGGCTGCAAGTGTTTTAAATCATTTTACTGCTTTAGAGTTTGACCAAAATGTTTTGTGTGATCGGCCGGATATGCTGGAGTTGTGCGAAGCAAACGAACTTGCAGCTTTTTGCCGTTTGCCGCTTGCTATGGGGGTATTAACTGGCCGGTTCCGTCAGGGGCAGCTTATTGGGGAGCCTGGGATACGTACCAGCGGTGCGGATTGGGTGCGCTATTTCAAAGATGGCATGATTGAACCACAAACCAATAAGCAGCTTTCAGCAATTCGAGATTTACTGCAAGTTGGCGGGCGTACCTTGGCACAAGGCGCTTTATGTTGGCTTTTGGCGCGAAACCCAAGAAATGTTCCGATACCAGGCGCAAGTAAGCCATCGCAGGTTATTGAAAATGCAAAGGCGTTGACTTTTGGCCCACTTCCAAGTGAGGTGATGCTTGAGATAGACCAGCAACTTGGCTTATTGTCTACTGAAGTGGCATAGTATTTAAACATTAATTATCAGTGAGTTAGATGCGTTCTCATACTCACTGATAATGATAGTTTTTAGCTAGTGATTGGTTGTAGGTGGGGGTGCTGAACCACTTGATTGGTGCCATTTGCGTGCCCGATCCATAAATCCATAAAGTCTTGCAGCCATTTGAATAACGCTGGATCAAAAACAAAACGACCGGCAAAATGATCGCGGCGCGTTTGTGCTCCGGGGTCTTTAAGCCGCGCTGATCCTTTGGTGGTCCATCTGTTCATCATGGCGTGAGTGAGCTCGGGATGGAATTGGATGCCAAAAGTGTTGTCATTTACCTGCATTGCTTGGTTGGGAAAGCGCTCGCTGCCTGCCAAACGTGTTGCTCCACTAGGTATCGTGAAACCTTCATTGTGCCATTGGTATACTTTCTCGGGCCATTTCATGAGCTGCTTGCCCTCGGCTGTCGGTGTTATGGGATAATAACCGATTTCAACCTCACCATCTGGCCGCGGCGCAACTTTTGCCCCCAAATGACGGGCAAGCATTTGAGCACCAAGGCAAATACCCAATAGGGGCTTATTCTCCTTTAACGGGACTGCAAGCCAGTCTGTTTCCTTTGTAATAAAAGCATCGTGGTCATTGGCACTCATTGGACCACCAAAAACCACAGCGCCGGCATGATGCTCAAGAGTGGTTGGCAAACAGTCGCCAAACCGGGGCTTGCGAATGTCTAACTGAAAGCCACGTCGGCGAAGTTCTTGTCCCACACGTCCTGATGAAGAGTTTTCTTGATGTAATACGATGAGAATTTTGGGTATTGTGTGGGTCGCTGTCATTTAAATTCCGGTATATTAGTTATTGTGTTTGGGCTTATCTTTATATGTATTTGCAACTTTATGCTTCATTTCAAGTCGGTCTCTTGAAGAAACACCAAGTAATTCTGCGATACGCCATATTGCATTGTCTTCAAATTCGTGAAGTCGTCCATCAACATATCCAACTTCCCATAATAGTTTAACCAAATGAATGCGATCGTCAATTTCCAATTTTCTTTTAAGGACAGATGTAAAGCTATATAAGTCAACGGCTTCTTCATCCCTCACTTGCGCAAGCGCCATGAGTTCGCTCGCCTCGCTATTTGATAAATTATAGGTTGCACACAGTAGCTCGTGTAATTTGTCGCGTTCGTTTGCATCCACCTGACCGTCCACAGCAATAATGTGGAACATCAATGCTGCTGCTGCTAAACGTACATCGTCATCATCAAATGGGTGTTGGCTATTATTTTGTTTTGTTATTTCGCCCAGAAACGTTTTAAGAATATCAAGCATTTTTTGGTCCTTTGGATCAGATGGAGCGATTTGTTTTATGATAATGTCTATTATATGTGACTAAAGCCTTTTTATGGCTAGTGTGTCGCGGCTGATGCTTTTGGGCAATCGGATACCAAAGATTACGAGACTGTGAAAGCCTGATGCTGTTTGCTCGTTGCGCTTTTGCTACCCTTACGAAAGACATTGGGCGCGTGCACTTGGATAATATTATAAAAAGCTTATAGGCTTTATCTTAATTTTACCGTTTTCTAATCGTTAAACGGGTTTGTATTTTTGCTCGTCAGGCAGTGACCATACGCGTGGGATTTTATAGATGAACGAAGAGCTGGACAATTCGAAACCGCGTTCTGGCAAGAAGCGCTATAGACTTGCGCTTATTACTATTGGTATCGGGGCTTGTTTGGCCTTAGCTGCTTTTACTTTATTGCCCTCACTTATTTCTATTTCTACGGTCAAAGAAAAGCTGGCAAATTCTCTTTATGCCTCTAGTGGCTATCAACTTCGCCTGGATGGCCGAAGTACAGTGAGTTTGTTTCCTACTCCGGTTGTTTCTGTCGAGAATATTGGTGTTTCTCGTGAAGGTAGCCCAAACAAGTTGGAGTTTTTGCAAATTGGCCGTGCCGACTTTCAGCTCAGTTGGCTTTCTTTGCTGCAAGGTGATGTGAAAGTCCTTGATGCCGAGTTGGTTGAACCTCGATTCTTCTTGGAGGTGGGGGCAGACGGTAACGCAAACTGGTCAATAGCTGCCCCAAAAAGCGGTGATAGCGAGAAACCGTTACAGCTGGGTGTTCTCTTCGATCAATTAGGGCTGCGACGTCTCTCACTGATTGATGCACTGGTTGCCTATAGCAATAAACAGTCCTTATTCGATTTACGCATTGATCATTTAAAAATGGATGTTGCCCGTGAGGGAGGGGATGCGGCTTTAACGTTTAAAGGTGAAATGCCGCGCAAAGGAAAAATGCTGCGTGTTTCTGGCCGTTTGGGCTCTGGCATAGCGCTGTTAAATGGGGCATCTAGTGCTGTTGAAGTGGCTTTGAGTGGCCCGCATGGAGGCTCCATTAATCTTGCGGGGCAACTTACCGTATCTGACCGGCCTATCGGTTCGTTAAGTGTTGAGGCGAACATTCCTGATTCAGCTGGCTTTGCAGCTTTGTTCGGGCACCATAGCGCGGCAAAGTCTTTACCTGTTTCATTAAGCGGTCAGCTACGTTTTTCGAAAGATTCCATAGGAACGCAAGGGCTGGGGATTACAGCTGGACAAGCGCATATGTCGAGCGAAATTACGCTGGATTACTTGGAAGATGGTGTTGAGCTTTCAACCAAGGTGAGCGGGCGCTCAATACCGTTTGGCAGCCTTATGCAATACATGGGGTATGCGCAACCTGCTTCTGGTTTTGTTGATTTGGACGTGTCGGCATTGAGTATTGGGCTGGGTCCGGTACAGCTTATCAAGAATTTGCGTGTTGATGGTAGTGCCAAGCTCTCACACGGACGTATTGCCGATATTCCGTTGCCATGGAAAACGGAAGGGCTCAAGGAAGATGGTCGTACTCATCAAGCTGCTGAAACTCTTGAAGATATAGATGTTGCTATAAGCTTCTCCGATACTCATGCTCCCATGAGGTTTGACGGGCAGGGCCGGTGGCATGGCGAGCCGGTTTCGCTGAAAGGAGAACTAAGCCCAGAAGATATATTGGACTTGGAGGTGCGCGGAGAAGCGGGTCTTTTGGCTTTAACAGGGCCTTCAGGTTTGTTTTCTAGCGTGGATGATGGCGGAATATTAGCCCCTTCCTTCGCTGGGCATGTGGTTTTTGAAAGCGCCGATATACGCCGCTTTGGGAGTATATATCGAGTTCCCGTATCTGCAGGCTTGAAGGCTAAAAATATAAAAGCGTCAGGTGTGTTGGTTGAGGAAGGCCAACAACTTAAAATACGTGATCTAGATGCCCAAATAGCCAACACCCATATTAAGGGGAGTGGTTTATTTGCTTTTGGGAGCACGCCAAAATTATCGGGTGATTTTTGGATCGCCGATATGCACTTTGATGACTTGGCGTTGCCGCTTATGGGGGATTATGCGCAAAAGTCGATAAGGCTCGGCGGACTAAGAGATTTCGATTTTGACTTGGATTTGGAGCTCCTGCGACCTTCAATGGGGTTTTGGCATGCGGACCAAGCCTTTGTGCGGGCAGAGAATGAAGCAGGTAAGCTTAACCTAAACGTTTCCCACGCCAGTTTATACGGGGGGACTGGCGAGGGTACTTTTACAGCTAACATGGCGAGTGTTACCCCAAGTTACAAAAGCGAGTTTGTTTTAAATGGCCTTGATGTTGCTCCAATAACAAAGGCTCTTGAATATACACCACAAATGAAAGGCCGACTTTTTGCAACTGGCGTACTCGAGGCCAAAGGCGATAACTGGACAGCACTAAAAGAAAGCCTATCGGGAAATGCCAGCCTACAGATTGGGGAAGGGCACCTTTCGACGGTACATTTGGATGGTTTGATTGATACAATAGCAAGCCAGAATATAACGGGTTGGCCGCGTTATTCTGAAGTTGGCACCGACTTCAAAACATGGGGCTTGGATGTGGCGTTAGCTGATGGATTGGTTCGTGTTGAAGGGTTGACGATGCAAACGCCGCTCTCCTTTATTGAAGGGGGTGGAAAAATATCATTGAAGAACGGGGATATCGAGTTTGTTTTTAATCCCAGCCGATATGATCAGGAGCAGGTTCAACTTGGAAGTGGCGGTCACTCAGCCGGAAGGGAAGTCGCAGCCGCGGGTATTATTGTTTCGGGTAGTTTAACCAGACCTCAATTTGCCAAGCTAAGTGAAAAAAGTAAGCAGCAGCAAGAGTATACGGACCGATCGCGTGGTGGTGTTCTTGCTGGCAGCTCTGCGCGTAAACTGGCAGCCCAACTGGAAGCAAAAGCAGCTTTAAGGCGCGAGACGCAACAAACGACAAGCCAAGAGGTAGCGCGTGAAGATGGTACTCGCACAGATAAAGCAAATAGTGCGCCTATCACGGCACTTGATGCACCTAAAAAAGATGCGGAGCCTCAGGCCACGCCACAAAAGAGCCTGGCGGGCGGAGATGTTGATGATGAAATGATTTCACGGGTGGGGCCAGTGGTTCCTCTTTCGAAGCCAGCGGGGAACAAGAGGAACACCAGTGTTGCTAACAGCGAGCTGCCTCAAGAGCCAAAAGTGCAACCAGCAAAAACCGCGAGCGATATTAATGTGGTTGATGTGGCCAATGGCGATGCCGATGATGAGGCCACATTACGCGCAATTGAAGAAGGGTTTGGGCTGGATCCGGGTTTCTTATCGGATTGATTATCCGATATAATTTATTAGTTGGGTGTAGAGCTGGCGGATACTTTCTGTAGGTGTGCTACAATTATTAATAGTGATTAGGTTTTTGCAGTCGGGTAAAGACAAATTTGCCCGTTTCAGCCTATCGAGTATTTGCTCGTGGCTTTCGCGGCCACGCTGCGAGAGCCGCTTAGCTAATACTTCCAACGGTGCGGTTACGTGAACAACAACGACCGTTTGATATTTCTCTTGTGCTTGCAATAAAATTGCACGAGATCCATTAGCAATGACGGTGCCGCCCTGTCTTATATGCTGGTCTACTGCCAAAGGAAGCGCATAGGTTAAACCATGTGCCGGCCAGCTCAGGGCAACGCCATTATTAGCAATAAGTGCATTCATTTCATCTATGGTCAATGAAGCATGATCTTCACTGGTCATATCTGCTTTGCGGGTAATAAGGCGGCGGGCAAACATGACGTTTAATTCATGGCTCAAATTAGCTTTTAACCCATCAAGCAGCGTGTCTTTACCTGCGCCACTGGGCCCGACAACGATAACGAGTTTACCGGGCCCAACAGGAGAGCATTCTTTTTGAAGAGTAATGTTCATTCTTGTGGTTGCCTTAAAGCTGGCTGGGTCTGTAATTGGAGATATCGTTATTAAGCAACGCGGCGTCCGTTGCGCCAAACTCCACGTACTATTGGTACTTCACCAACCAACTTTACTTGCACAAGGTCTGCATTACGTCCGACTTCCAGTGCACCGCGATCTGTTAAGCCTACGGCTTCTGCGGGTGTTTTGCTAATCATTCTAATCGCTTGTGGCAGTGATATCTGATCGATAACACGATCAAGAGCAAAGGCGGCATGCAACATGGAAACGGGAATATAATCGGATGAAATGACATCCAGATAACCAGCTTCAGCCAGTTCTTTGGCAGCAATATTACCGGAATGAGAGTAGCCGCGCACAACATTCGGCCCGCCCATCAGCACGGCCATGCCTGCATTGTGTGAAGCTTTTGCCGCCTCCATGGTGGTGGGGAATTCGGCAACTGCTACATTTTGTGAAATTGCTTCTTCAACATGTGCTTGGGTGGCATCGTCGTGGCTGGCAAGCAAAATACCTGCTTCCGCTGCTTTTTTTGAAATGTAAGAGCGGTTGGGAGCAGAATATTTTTCGGCGCGCTTGGTGTATGTTTCGATGAATTCAGCCAGCTGTTCATCGTTAAAGCCGCGTTTTGTTTTATAGTAAGTGGCTAAAGCATCATAACTGGTAAACTGGCGTTGGCCGGGGGTATGATCCATGAGTGAAGCGAGGCGAACTCGTGAATCACCTTCAAACATATTGAAGCTTTCTATACAGTTATGGGCCGAAACCTCGCAGCGCAGATGAATGAAATGCTCTGCGCGTAAGCGGTCTTCTTCCTGTGCGGTTTCGATGGCCTTTGCCATGGTAATCATATGACCGGCGGTTAAGTCAGTATCGTCGTCCATGCCAACACGCAGGGCGTCAAATACCGTGGTAATTCCTGCACAAGCTATTTGCCCGTCGTGTGCTTGTACAGCAGAAACAGCGTTCCAGAATACACTTGGGCGCGGGTTGTAATGGTTCTCGAGGTGGTCCGTGTGAAGCTCTACAAGTCCGGGAATGAGATAATCGCCCTCACAATCTAAGCCTGTATAGCTGTTTCCACTATCAATACTTGCAATTTTTCCTTCCACGGCATGTAAGGTACCGTCTACTATGGTCGAAGGTAAAACCAGACGCGCATTGGTAAATGTGATTTCTTGGGCAGCTGAATGAGAACCGCTGGCAGGTATTATATTTTCGGCAGGGAGAAGGTCGGTCATTTTGTTTGTCCCTCTAGGGCGAATGTCGAAATGATTTTAAAGGGTTTGCCGCGCTCTTCTTCACAAGCGAGCACGAGTGTTTCGATTTTGTGAGGCTGGTTAATGTGCGCTGAAAAATGCTGAGTTGCAGCTTGATGGAGCGCTTTAGCCTCGTTTCCGTCTTCGAGTTTATTGCTTAACGTCATGTGAAAACGAAAGAATTCGAAAATGTAAGGGTAGCCCCAGTCAAGCAAATAGCGGTCTTGCGCCGGGCTCAGGCCCGCTTGTCGCCGACGTTCAATGTCTGCCTGGCTTTGAATGGCCCGCATGTGGTCAAACTCGCGAACACAATTGGCCGCAAGCTCTGAAAGTTGCGCGCTTGGAGTTGCGGGGGTGAGAGCCAAAAAACGACCGATTGTTGTTACTGCCAGTCCATCTATGAGAAACGGTGCAGTTTTACGTGCAAAATCTGCAAGTGCCGTACTCAAATCGGAGAGGTTGAAGCTTGGTTGCAGCGCAAACGGTGGCTTTAAAGTGCCGTGGAATCCGTAGCGCCTTGGCTCGGTTGTGAGCTGCAAAAAGCGTTCGTGAGTTATTGGCCCGATATGGATTGGCGGAAGAGTTTGCCCTGTAAAAGCATCTCGGGACAGCCAAGCGCTGCCGCACTGCTCTAGGGGGCTTTTATGTTCTGGGGAGTAATAAATTGCATAACGCATCAAAGTACCTCTGCGCTGTCTTTATTTGCTATGCGTGTCATTGCGATGACAGATTTTAAGTTGCTCAAGTTGCCTTAGGAGTTGTTCACATAATGGTTTTTGAAAGAGGTCAAGTGCTTCAAATAATGTAGCTTTTGGCCAATTCCACCATTGCAGTTCTTGCAAACGGGGTATAAGAGATTTTGGAAATCGTAGGCGTACAGGCTTTGCTGGAACGCCGGCGACTATGGTGTATGGCTCGACATCCTTTGTCACCACTGCACCTGCTGCAATGACCGCACCGTCACCAATCGTTACCCCAGGAAGTACTGTTACGGCATGGCCGATCCAGACATCATTGCCAATGGAGACGCGGTTTGCACGTCTCTTGGCAAAGAAATCGCTATCGCGTTGTTTGTTGGCTAAATAATACTCGGGGGTGTAGGTAAAACGGTGTTGGCTGGCACGCTCCATGGGATGGTTTGGAGGACAAACCCGCACATTTGCTGCAATTGCCGTGAATTTTCCGATAGTTGTATCGTGAATCATACAGCCCGGCCCAAAGTATGAATAATCGCCAATTTCACTGTATTCAATTGTACTGGGGCCAAGCAGCTCGCAAAAACGACCAACTGTTACTTCGCGCTGGCTGACACTCTCATCAATAACAGTCTCAGCAATTTTGGGCAGACGGGGGAGCGAATGAGATTGCATTTTGTTACCTATGCATTGGTTCGCGTTTGAAACTGGGTCACATCAATAGTGCGGTCGGCAATGCGCTCTCGTGTTTCCAGATCATGTAATATGCCAAGCATTGCAACGCCTTGCTTCTTCTTTTCGTTGACAAGATCAATCAGCACTTGGCTGTTTTTGGCATCTAGCGATGCCGTTGGCTCATCCAGTAACAAAATTGGGAAATGGGCGATAAAGCCTCTGGCAATGTTAACGCGTTGCTGCTCGCCGCCCGAGAACGTTGCTGGCGGCAATTGCCAAAGATGATCTGGCAGGTTGAGGCGGGAAAGCAACTCACTTGCTTTTTCAAGCGCCTGTTTTTCATTCGCACCCTGTGCGATGAGCGGTTCGGCCACAAGGTTTATGGCAGGAACACGAGGGATAGCACGTAAGAATTGCGATACATAACCAATTGTTTTTTCACGTAGTTTTATTATTTCTCTTGGGGAGGCTGTGGCTATGTTGATTATTTTATCTTCATCTGTAATGAGGATCTGGCCTTGATGACACCTGTAGTTTCCATAGAGCATCTTAATGATAGAGCTTTTGCCGGAGCCAGAGGGGCCCCCCAATATGGCGCATTCGCCTGCAGCGACTGAAAAGCTAACATTTTCTATGACTGGAATTTCCATTGCACCGCGTAAATGCATTGTGAAAGACTTGCCTAAGTCGGCAACACAGATTTTGGTTTGCATGTGAGGTAAGTCCTTAACTTATGGCTGCAAAATGGAGGAAACCAACAACTGGGTGTAACTTTGCTGAGGATCATCAAGGACTTGGTCGGTTAGTCCATGTTCAATGACATTGCCGTGCCGCATGACAAGGGTGCGATGGGAGAGAAGCCTTGCGACAGCAAGGTCATGGGTGACAATAATCACGGCAAGGCCCAAATCAGCCACGAGCGAGCGTAGTAAGTCCAGCAGGCGGGCTTGTACCGAAACATCAAGACCACCTGTAGGTTCGTCCATGAAAACAAGGCGGGGTGCTGTGACGAGGTTACGCGCAATCTGTAAGCGCTGGCGCATACCGCCAGAGAAGGCGCGAGGCTGGTCGTCAATACGATCGCAATCGATTTCTACCCTTTCTAGCCAATCAGTTGCGGTGGAACGAATGTTGGCATAATGGCGGTTGCCAACGGCCATAAGGCGCTCGCCCACATTGGCACCAGCCGAAACGGACATGCGCAAACCGTCTGACGGGTGTTGGTGTACGTACCCCCAGTCTGTGCGCATAAGTGTGCGTCTTTCGGCCTCGCTCATTTCATAGAGATTACGCATAACGCCATCGCGGCCGCGATATTCCACAGTGCCTGTCGTGGGTGCAAGGCGCGTGGATAAGCAGTTCAACAAAGTGGATTTTCCCGAGCCACTCTCACCGACAATGGCCAGAACCTCACCAGGGTAAACCTCAAAACTAACATCTTTACAGCCAATGCGTGCACCGTAGTACTTGGTTGTTTGTGAGGCACGAAGCAAAGGTAAATCACGATTATTATCAAGTGGTTCCATTTTATGCCTCACTTAATTCGTTCGAGTGAACAGGGTCTGCGGCCATGTGGCCTTTGTGCCCTTGGGCGCGCCGTCCCTCGCAATAGTCACTATCGGAGCACACAAACATGCGGCTGCCTTTATCGTCGAGGATAACCTCATCAAGGTAGACATTTTCAGCAGCGCATAGAGCACAGGGTTCGCTGAATTCTTGAGGTGTGAAGGGGTGGTCTTCAAAGTCCAGTGAAACCACATCTGTATACGGGGGAATGGCATAGATTCTTTTTTCACGACCTGCGCCAAATAACTGCAATGCGGGCATTTGATGCATTTTCGGATTATCGAATTTAGGAATAGGCGAGGGGTCCATGACATAGCGGGAATTCACCATGACTGGATATGCATAAGTTGTTGAAATATGGCCGAAATGCGCGATGTCTTCGTATAGTTTCACGTGCATAAGCCCATACTCTTCCAGCGCATGCATTTTCCTTGTTTCGGTTTCGCGCGGCTCCAGAAAGCGCAGTGGCTCGGGGATTGGAACTTGATAAATAAGCACCTGATCCCCGTTTAAGGGGGCTTCGGGAATGCGGTGCCGCGTTTGAATCAAGGTTGCTTCTTTGGTGCTGGTTGTGGTGCTAACCCCTGTTGTTTGCTTGAAAAAATCGCGAAGAGCGACCGCATTGGTGGTGTCATCAGACCCTTGATCGATCACTTTTAAAATATCTTTATCCCCGATAACGGCAGCAGTGAGCTGGACGCCGCCTGTGCCCCAACCGTAAGGCATTGGCATTTCGCGAGATGCAAAGGGAACCTGATAACCCGGAATAGCAATGCCTTTTAATATGGCGCGGCGGATCATTCTTTTGGTTTGCTCATCTAAATAAGCGAAGTTGTAATGCTCATTGAATGACTGGGTGTTTTTTGGGCTTGTGCTCATGACGCCGCCTCCTGAGCTGCATCTTCTGCCGGTGTGTTCTGGTCGAACCAGTTTTCCCGCAGTTGACGAATGAGGTCTAATTCTGCTTGAAAATCAACGTAGTGTGGTAATTTTAGGTGCTCAACAAAACCGGTTGCCTGTACATTGTCAGAGTGAGAGAGTACGAACTCTTCATCTTGTGCCGGTGCACTGGCATCTTCGCCCAGCTCTTGCCAGCGTAAGGAGCGATCGACCAGCGCCATGGCCATGGCTTTGCGTTCTGCCTGCCCGGGGACAAGTCCATAACCACGGGTGAATTGTGGTGGGGCTTTGCTTGAGCCAGCAAACTGGTTGATCATTTGGCATTCTGTAAGGGTTATCTCGCCAAGCGGCACATCAAAGCCTAATTCTTCAACGTAGAGTTCGACTTCCACTTCTCCCAGCCGGATTTCACCGGCAAACGGGTGTGTTCGGCCATAACCGCGCTGTGTGGAGTAGCCAAGTGCCAGCAAGAAGCCCTCATCACCGCGTGCCAGATTTTGCAGTCGTAAATCGCGATTTGCCGGAAATTCCAGTGGCTCCCGGGTCAAGTCACCGACCTTGTGGTGTTCGTCGATGGTGGCGTCAGGCTCCATCAGGCCGTCATTTGCCAGCATTTCTGTGACACGCGGGGTGCTTTCCGGCTTGTCCTCATCATCTTCAATCTGGGCTGTTTGGATGTCTGGTTGTGATGGTTCTTCATTTGCCGCGAGTGTGAAGTCCAACAAGCGTTGGGTGTAATCGAATGTTGGGCCAAGCATTTGCCCGCCGGGCAGGTCTTTATAAATGGCGGAAATTCGCCGCCGCAGCTTCATTTTTGCTGTATCTAAGGGTTTGCTATAACCAAAGCGTGGTAGCGTGGTGCGGTAAGCACGCAGCAAAAAGATGGCTTCAATTAAATCGCCGCGCGACTGCTTAATTGCCAGTGCTGCTAAACTACTATCGTAGAGCGAGCCTTCCGCCATAACGCGTGAGATCGACAAATAGAGTTGTTCGGCTATTTGCTCGAGTGTTAAGGCGGGGAGAGCGGTATCGCCGCGGCGGTCTTTGGCGAGGAGTTTATGGGCGTTGGCAATTGCCTTTTCGCCCCCTTTTACGGCAACATACATTTATTATTGCTCCTCGATAATGACTTTTGTTGATCTTGGCAGGGCAGCAATTTGCTCATCTGCTGCAAACAAAACATCTATGCCTAAGGGATAGAACTGGTGGTTTTCTTGGATTTGTCGCCAGAAAAAAGCTGGCACACAGGAAGGCGCGAAGCTTTGCGAAGTTTGAATGCCGGGCCCTTGCAGCTGAACCGATTGGGCATGGTTCAAACTTTTTTGGCAAAGAACCACAGTTGTCGAGCGGTCGGGATACTCGCCTGTTCCAATCGCAAAGCCTTCCAGCGTTGCCAGTTTTTCAGGTTCGCTAATAAAAGCAAAGGCCGCTTCATGGCGGTGTTGCGTTATTGGCGCGTTGCAATGGAAACGGATGTAAGAAGCGACCTCTGGGCTGTTTGCAAGCTTATCATCAAGCCATATGGGCGTATCATAATCGCACAGACATAAGATTATAGCTGTTGCAGCTTTGTTGAGGGGAGCTGGAGGAGATAGCTTGATGTCCGCTAGGCTTTGCAATGTGCCTGGCTTTGCCTGCGCATTCATTAAAGCACGAAAAACGGCTTGTGCTTCTAAAACAGGGTTTTCAAATCCAGCCTTGGGGGCGGTTTTCAAAAGGGTGCTAACTGTCATTTATTCGCCCCGAACCATGGTGAAGAAATCAACTTTGGTGGCTTTTGTCTCGGCTTGTTTTTGCGCATCGTGCTGTTGTTGTTGCGTGCGCAAGGGGGCCATGATTTTTTCTTCAATCTCCTGCTGGTGGCTTTCCTGTTGCCAGTGCGCATCCAGTAAGGCGCAGAGCAAAGCTTTTTCTTTGTCTCTTCCTAAGCACTGGCCAAACCCTGTGGTGCCATCTGACAATGCAACCACACAGCGGGTCAGCGTTGCTTCACACAAATTGAACGGTGCGCCGGTGCCTCCAATTTGCCCGCGTACCATGACCAAACCAATTTCGGGGGGGCGAACGATACGGTGTTCCTGCACAGTAAATGAAGCCGCCTCAACAGCAGCTTGCAACGCTGCCTTTGATGCTTTGGCACAAGTTGCCATGGCGGCGCGTCTGTTTTGCATATCAGGTGATAATGCTCTGTTCGAGTTCATAGGGTTTAAGCCTCACAGGTGCCATTTTTGAAAACGGGGAGAGGTGAAAGCACGGTTGAGCGCAATTGGACGGGGTGGATAGGAACGGGCATAAACAGGAATTGAGCGGGCATAAGTGATGCTTTTCAACTTTTTGAATACCAAGGGTGGTGTAAATTTGTATAGTTGTCTATACAACTATTGGGCAGAAGATGAATTAATTGGTTTTCATGACAGGCAAATGACGGAAACAGCAGAAATTAAACTACGTAGGATTGAGCGGCGCTCTGGTTTGGCCATGTGGCGGCAAATTGCAGATGAAATTCGCAATCAACTGACAATGATGAACTGTTCTGTTGGAACGCAGCTTCCGACAGAGTCTGTTTTATCTGAGGGGTTTCAGGTGAACAGGCATACGGTAAGAAGGGCTATCGGCTCATTGGTTGAGGATGGTTTTTTGCGTGCTGACCAGGGACGGGGGACTTATCTTGCCCGAAAGCCTTTGGTTTATCCGATTGGCACGCGCACCAGATATAGCGATAACTTGAGCAAGCAAGATATTGAACCTTCAGGCAAACTCTTGGGAATAGAGGTGGAGCCTGCGGATATGCGACTGTGCGAGGCCTTTTCGTGCCCAACAGAAACACCAATGTACCGTGTTGAGACGCTGAACTATGGTGATGATGTACCGCTAATTTATGCGCAGCTTTGGTTCATAAAGTCTCATTTCCCCGAGCTACCCCGGATAATGAGCGAGGATACTTCTGTAACACACTTGCTTAAGCACTATGGTATTGAAGACTATACCCGGAAAAAGACCCTTGTTTCGGCAATGATAGCAACACCGGAATTGGCCGAGCATTTACAGTTACAAGAAGGTGCGCCAATTTTGGTTATGGAAAGCTTGAATATAGATGGAGCAGGTAATGCGGTACAGTTGGGCCTAAGCTATGTCGCATCAGAAAGAATGCACTTAACCCTTGAAAATTAAATGGTGTTAAATTCAGGTGTTACTACTGAAATGACGTGATCATTGATTTAAAAATACTAGAGCGTATTCCCGAAAAGTGGATACCGGTTTTCGGATACGAATACGCGTCAAAATAATAGGTTAAAGCAGTTTGACTGCTTCTATAAATCGCAAACTGCTTTAATTATCACTTTTTGAAGGGTTTGCCTGTACGCTTGCGGTGTTTTAGAAAGGAAACGCCGTGGACTATGCAGAGGCAGCAAAAGCATTTGGTTCGTTATTTGCCATTATGAACCCATTTGTAAACCTGCCAATTTTTATGAGTCTCACCTCGGATTTAACCCAGAGCCAGCAGCGTTTCTTAGCGGCCAAAATCGCCCTTTATTCTGCTGGTCTTGCCACGGTAATTCTATTTAGTGGTCGGGAATTGCTTGTCTTTTTCGGAATCACCGTAGAGGATTTTCGCATTGCCGGTGGGCTGGTGCTTGGCAATATTGCCTGGTCCATGCTGAATGGGCGGGAAGTGGCTTCACACATGGGCTCGGTGAAAGAGCAAAGCAGCTTGGCGGAGCTAACCCGCCTTGCATTCTACCCGATGACCTTCCCAATAATTGTGGGACCTGGTACATTAGCGACACTAATAATTTACACTGGATTTATTGATAGTGCGGCCAATGCACTGGGGCTTTTGTTTATTATCTATTTGATATTGGCCATTGTTTTTATTGTATTCTATTTTTCGAGCCATTTTTCGAAGGTTTTCTCCTCAAGCATGCGTGTCATTATAACCCGCCTGATGGGCATGGTATTGCTGGCGATTGCCGTGGATATGCTCACAACCGGTCTTACGGCCATGTTTCCAAACTTGGTGAACTAAGCCTCTGGCATAGCGGACTTTTCCCAAAATCTGGGCGTTGTGTCCAATGCTTGCCAGCGTGTTTGGGCGTCACACCAGGCTTGCTCGCAGCGCGCCTGATGCCAACCGGCAATAAAGCCAATGACCAGTGACAGCTTGGCGGTATCACTGGTTCTTGAAAGCTGGAGGGCCAGTAAGCGTTCTGCCATGGCAACATCGTTTAAATAACCGAAAATATCCTGAAGCTTTTTGAGTTGACCGCGAAAGGTCTGGGTACTTTGCTTGGGATATAGGCTTTGAAAAAATTCAAGGGAGTAGCGTAATTTTTTGAGGGCTTTTCGTAAATCGTGGCGTTGCTCTTCGGTGAGGCTTTGTAGTTCCTGCGCTTTTTTGCTCACGTTAGACCATGTTTTGCGTAGTGCGGCCGCGGCGAGTTTACTATTGCTTTTTGTGAGCTTTTTCAGTTGCTTATGGGTGAAATGATCAGATGTCTCCTGATGTGATACAAAACGTGTGCAAACCGGCTCAAGAACATAGCAAAAACGTGCCAAGTCGAGCAAAAAGTGGTTCACTTCGGTTGATTTGAGTAATGAGCGAACCTCGCGCCTTGTTTCTTCGCGGGCTTGCTCGATTGCGGTGAGCAGTGGTGCTGCTGTCAAATCCTCTGGAAGAGAAGGTTGGGCAGGGACGATAATATCTGCAATAAGCACATCTAAATCACGCAGATTACCAAGCGCTGTGGCAATGAGCTGGGCATCACGGTCAAAGCGTTGGCGTATCTCTTCAGGAAAATATGACTTGCCAGCCTGCAACAGCGAACGTAAGCGGCGTAAGCCGACCCGCATTTGATGCGGACCCGACGGGTCTTCGTGGGAAAGAACGGCCATGCGGTTGCTGCTGATTTGAGAGAGGCAGTTTTGCAGCATTTCTTGTAGGCTTATATAAGCGCGGTCTGTTTCATTTAGCTTTACCCCTATTGTTGTTTGGGGAGGATAACCTTGCTCGGGGGCGTTGCCCTGTGTCAACTGGTAACCAATGGCGGCTTTGTTAAGCGTTGAGAACATGAAAGGGTGCTGGCCAAGCAGTTCTTTTGCAATGTGATAGAGCGCTTCGGGCGGGCCTTTTTTCAGCTCCAGCTCCATTTCTACAATTGGTGTTTGTGCTGTATCGGTGCAGGCATGACCTTGATCGAGTGCGACTTCGACGGTGATTTCTTCCCCCGCCGTGGTGAGTAACCATTTACGGCGTGTGATGCGGGTTTCAAAAATAGGCCTCAGGGGCCCTTGATCGCCACCATCAACTTTTTCCAGAAAACTACGCAGTTCAATATCACTAATTAATGTGAAGTCGGGCAGGTTTTCGGTCAGCGCATGCTCTATCTCGGTTGTGTTGGAAAGGCCGGCACGCACCCCGCCTCCCTGTTTGATAGTTTGTAAAAAATCACCGTCTTTATCTCTCGTTCGCAATGTCATGGAAGCTTTGCGGAGCTGGTGATCTTGGCTATCATAATAGCGGGAGCATAATTGTTGTGTTGCCTGCTTGGTAACTTGAAAACCTTCGGGGGCTGGCGCACTATAAATTGCGTCGAGCGTTGCAGAGCTGAGAGAAAACTTCAATTCAATTTCTTGCATTGCACCATCTCTTGTTTTTGTTATGGCTTGATTGATGCATCGCGGTTTTGATAGGGGGCCTTTACAGCTGTAATTGCAACTGTGAGAACGGATTGTTAAAGGCGGCTCCTGCAAAACTCAAATTTCTGTGCGCTGCATCAATTAAACAGGCATATTCCAAAAGTAACGAATAATTGAATCTGTGTCTGTTTGAGGGGTAACCTGCGCTACATTACCTATAAATTCTTGGTTATATTGACGCTACGAACTGGCCACTGTCAACTTCTGCAATTTATGTGGGTTGATGGGTTAGGCCACTACTGGATCTTGATGGAAGAGGTAGGCATCAAAAGCCGGGTCTTCGCTATCGGAGAGAGTAAGCAGGCGCTTGCGAACGTTATCTAAATGCTGCCACATGGCTTGGCGCGCGGCTGCCGGGTCACGGCGCTGTAAAGCGTTGAGGATATTTTCATGATCTTGTAGCCATGCTTGGCGGTAGGTATCGTCGAAGATACGTTCGTGCAGCTTATTCCACATGTGGGAATTTTTACGCAAATTCCAAAGGGTTTGTACCATATCGGCCAAAACGGTGTTTTGGGTGGCTTTGGCAATGAGGATATGGAATTGCTCATCGGCATCGTAGTTATCGATACCGGCGGCCAGATCTTGTTTTTCCTGGTCAAGTGCAGTTCGCAGCCGGACAACGTCAGCCTTGGTTATGGTGGTGGCAGCAAAGCCGGCAACATTGCTCTCGAGCAATTGGCGGGCCTGTAAAAGCTCAAATGGGCCGATATCGGCTGTGGGATTGTTTGTTTGCTCATTGCTGGGCAGGGCAATCACATAACTGCCCGAACCCTTGCGCACATCCACAAGGCCTTCGATTTCCAGCATAATCATTGCTTCACGCACCAATGAGCGCGAAACTTCCATTTCTTCGGCTATTTGCCGTTCGGGGCGCATGCGGGTGCCAAGCTCATATTTACCCGAGGCGATTTCCTGGCGTAATAAGGCCGCGACATCCTGATAACGCCGCCGTTGCTCTGAATTCGACAAGGTTTCCTCCCACCTGTTCTCTAAGTGCAGCTTGTAGACCCTGAATTTTGCCGCTGGAGAAGTTTAATTATTTCAACTTTAGACCATTTATAGCAAAAAGTTAAAACCTCACGTGGGTAAATACACGATAAAAGTGTCTCAGGTATTTGTGCTTGTTACATTATTGGCCGTACTAGCTTGTTAACTTGGTGGGGTATTGTGCTGTGATTGGCGTTATCTCGCGGGGCTGTATCTCCGATACCGATTGCTTATCGGAGATACACTTTAATTAGGAGGTTGCTGTGTTGATTTAAAGCAGTTTGCGCTTTTATAGAAGCACTCAAACTGCTTTGAACTATTTTTTGACGCGTATTCTTACCCGAAAACCGGTGAGCACTTTTCGGGAATACGCTCTAGGTCTTCGGTTTCCAACGACGCAAGAGAGCAGCATTGGAGACAACCGAAACCGAACTCATGGCCATCGCAGCACCGGCGAACATAGGGGTGAGCAAACCAATTGCGGCCAGCGGTATGCCAATGATATTATAAATAAAGGCCCAGAACAGGTTCTGTTTGATTTTGCCGAGTGTGGCGGCAGAAACCTGAAGCGAAGCGGGCACCATGAGTGGGTCCGAACGCATGAGCGTGATACCAGCTGTTTCCATCGCCACATCAGAGCCTGAGCCCATGGCAATACCCAAATCAGCCTCAGCCAGAGCCGGGGCATCGTTGATACCATCGCCCACCATGGCAACCACATGACCGGATTGACGCAATTGCTTGACAATTTGCGATTTTCTTTCCGGTTGCACTTGAGAAAACACTTCATCAATACCAACAATTTCGGCAATTTTACGCGCTGTGAGCTCGGCATCGCCGGTAATCATTGCTGTCTTGATGCCCCGCTTTTTCAAAAGGGCCACGGCTTTTTTCGCTTCTGCCCGTGGTTGGTCGGCATAACCCAAAACACCAATGGCTGTATTGCCGAGTGCAACTGTAACGGCAGTTTGGCCTTCGCTTTCAAAGGACTTGACCAGTCCTTGCGCCATAAGGCTATCGACACCTAAATCTTGCATAAGAGCCTGATTGCCAATGGAGATGGCTTCGCCTTGTAATGTGGCGCTGACGCCTTTGCCGGGAATGGCTTTCAGGGCGTCCGGCTGGACAAGGGCAATATTTTTCTCTTTGGCAGCTTTTACTGTGGCATAGGCAAGCGGGTGCTCGCTGTTTTGCTGTACGCTGGCAACCATTTGAAGCAGTTGGTTGCTGTCCTTGTCGAAAGACTGGATGCTGACCAGCTCTGGTTTTCCTTGGGTTAGGGTACCGGTTTTGTCAAACACAACCGTATTGACTTTGTGGGCCCGCTCGAGAGCCTCAATATCTTTAATCAATATACCCGCACGCGCTGCTGTACCGGTGCCCGCTACCAGAGCCGTGGGGGTTGCCAAGCCAAGCGCACAAGGGCAGGCAATAACCAGAACCGCAACAGCTGCCGAAATTGTTTGATCGAGCGAGTAACCAAGAGCCAGCCAAGCCAGCAGGGTGGCAACTGCGATAAGCAAGATGACAGGTACGAATACCGCTGATACCTTATCAACCAGTCGCTGAACGGGTGCTTTGGAGGCTTGCGCGGTTTCAACAAGCTTGATTATACGTGCCAGACGGGTTTCTTCGCCAAGTGCTGTGACTTCCATGTACAGGCTTGATGATGTGTTGATTGTGCCTGCCGCCAACGCGTCGCCAACAACTTTAAGCTGGGGAATGCTTTCGCCGGTGAGCATGGATTCATCTACATCGCCTTCACCCTTGGCCAGCATGCCATCGGCAGGCACGCGCTCGCCGGGTTTAATGAGCAACAGGTCAGTTAATCTGAGCTCACTTACACGAACAGTGGTGACTTGGTCACCATCAACACGGTGGGCCTCATCTGGACGCAGGGCCACCAGGGCCCGCACTGCAGCCGTTGTTGAACGGCGGGCTTTGAATTCAAGGTATTTACCGAATAAAATCAGCGTCAAAATGACGGAGGATGCTTCAAAGTAAAGGTGTTGCGGGGTACCTGGAGGCGCTGCAAACATGACATAAAGGCTAAAACCAAATGCAGCGGATGTACCAAGTGCAACCAGAGTATCCATATTGGTACCCCAGTGGCGAAGCGCACTAAGCGCACCGCGATAAAAGCGTTGACCGACGAAAATTTGTACCGGCGTTGCCAATGCCAATTGCCAGATTGCCGGTAATTCCCAATGGATCCCGAAGGGTTTTAAAAACATTGGCGCGACAAGTGGTAGAGAAAACACTACAGAAAATACCAAGAGCTGGGCTGTTCTCTTTAGGGCTGCTTCCTCGGCAAGATCTTTTTGGTGTTGCTGTTCGGCTGCGCTTTGCTGACCCGAATTTTTAACTGTGGCCTCAAAACCAGATTCTTCAATCAGCTTGACCAGCTCTTGGGTGGAGGTTGAGGCGGCTTTTTTCAACTCGGCAGTTTCGAGTGCAAAATTCACTGATGCTTCATAGACACCAGGTGCGCTGGCGAGCTTTTTTTCCAGTTTAGCAGCACAACCGGCACAAGACATGCCGGTAATTGCCAGCGAAACGCTTGCCGTATCTGCCGGGAGCTTGAGTGTCGCTTCATAGCCTAAATCTGCAGCCAGATCGATTACCTGTTGTGGTGTTGCGCCCGGTAACGGGTGAACGGTTGCATTTTCAAGGGCAAAATTGACCGTTGCGGTGGCAACAAATTCTGCTGCATTTAAGTTTTTTTCAAGTTTCGCGGCACAACCGGCGCACGACATGCCAGTGACGGCGAAACTAAGTGATTTGGGGGAAATATTTGTCTGAACTGTCATGATACCACTCTAAAACCGGCAAGCTTGCCGCATTTCTACTGGATTTCGTGCTCAAGGTACATATTTCGTGCCTTTAAATTAGGAGTTTCTAAATTGCCTGTGCATGAACTGGGGAGACTGCGTAGGTGTGGCCCTAATGCAAAGACAGGAAAATTCATGTTTTGCAACTTAGCATTTCGTTATGGCATATAGCGAGTAAATGGCTAATTTATGTCGAACTCATAGGAGTGTTGAGCGTGATTAAAGTGTTCGGAATTAGTAATTGTGACAGTGTGCGTAAAACACGAAAGTTTTTAGAAGCGGCGGGCGCTGACTTTGAATTTCACGATTACAAGAAGGAAGGCGTGCCCGTGGAGATGCTGACAGCAGCTATTGATACTCTAGGGCTTGATATTGTGCTCAATAAACGCGGTACCACATACCGGAAGTTGAGTGACGAGGAAAAACAACAGGCAGCCACTGTTGAAGGGGCGTTGGCACTGATGGTGGGCAGTGCCTCGCTCATTAAGCGGCCTTTGGTTGTAACAGATACACGCATGATTGCCGGTCATGATACAGATGCATTGGCGCAGTTGGTTAAAGCTTAAGCCGAACTGTTTTGATCCGCTAGTATTTATGATGCGTGGGGAGTTGCAATTTATCTAGCTTTTGCATGTCAAAGCGATGCACCTCTTGCAACAGCTTGATGAATTGTTGCGAGGCATGGCGAAGTGATACTTGCCCCTTTTGGGCGGTGGCCAAGCTGGCGTTGCCGGTAACACCTTGCTTGTTCAAGTCTTCACTCATCCAGCCATATTGATGGCGTCCGTGGGCCCGCAGATATTCATCCTCTTGAATATGGCGTAGCTGGGTTGAGGTGAAGTCTTGTAAATGCTCGGTTCTTACAAGGTCGGGGCGGAGTGCCAGCATAATTGAGGTTTCGATATCACCACCATGAATGCCATAGGTGAACTCATGCTCACTGTAGGTGCCTGCGGGATGACCATAGCGCAGCCAACTGGTTTCAACGGCCAGCATATTATAACGCATGCGCAGCTCGCGGGTGATGATATCCATAAGCGGGGCATTGCCACCGTGTGCGTTGACGATAACCAGTTTTTGCAGGCCGGCACGATGCACCGAGGCACCAATTTCTATCCAGGCGTTGATGGCGGTTTGCCATGTGAGCGAGAGCGTGCCCGGGAATGAGAGGTGCTCATCTGACTTGCCCACACACTGGACAGGCAAGAAGGTGACCGGCAAATCCTTTGGTAAAAGCTCGATCGTTTTTGATATTTGCCCTTCGGCGATAATGCTGTCCGTTGCCAGCGGCAAGTGGGGGCCGTGTTGTTCTATCGCCGCGATAGGAAGGACAGCAATCCACTCGCTTGGCGGATACTGGTACGCGTCGGTTTCCCCTTGAAAATCTGTGGTCGCCATGTCCCGCCAATAAGGAAGGGGGAGCGTTGGCCTATTGCTATTCGTTTCCTGCATATTCAATGGCATCCAATTTAAAGGGGTTCATCGGCCTATAAAGACACAATGTTTCATTTTGTTCAAATCTAACGGGTGAGCGCGGTGATTGTGGTTATAACACGCAAGCTATGCTAAAGCCTTTGCGCGTTTACTACTTATTTTTCTAGCGTGCGCTTTGCTGGATTGAAACTGACTGGATTATTGTGATGGCAATATTACAATTGCAACAGCTTGGAAAAACTTTTGACGGACAAGCGCCCGTGTTGCGTGGCATCGACTTGGAAGTGGAAAAAGGGGCATTTGTGAGTGTGCTCGGCCCTTCTGGCTGCGGAAAATCGACCCTATTGCGCGTGATTAGCGGGCTTGAAGGGCAAAGTGAAGGTAAGGTTGTGGTGGATGGCTGCGAGCAGAGCGGCGAAGTGCGCGGGCGCGGCCATGACACAGATATCGGCTATGTTTTTCAAGAGCCGACCTTACTGCCCTGGGAAAGTGTCTTTGGCAACGTATTTTGGCCACTTAAAGTACGCGGTATGCGCAAAAGACAAGCCCGGCCACAAGTGGAAGCAGTACTGGAAATGGTGGGTTTGCTGGACAGTGCGAAAAAGCGCCCCTCTGAGCTTTCCGGTGGTATGAAAATGCGGGTTTCCATTGCCCGCGCCTTGGTTACCCAGCCAGAGCTTTTGTTAATGGATGAACCATTTGCCGCCCTTGATGAAATTACCCGCAATAAACTGAATGCCGACTTGCTGGAGTTGAAGGAACAGCATGGCTGGACCGTTATTTTTGTGACGCACTCGGTTTATGAAAGTGCGTTTTTATCCGATCGCATTGTCGTTATGGCTGGGAACCCCGGGCGTATTATCGGCGAAGTGGCTGTGACACCTCAATGTCGGCGTGACGATAATTACCGCACCAGTCAACGTTACAATAGCTATTGCCGTGAAGCGCTGCAATTGGTGCAAAAGGCAAGCACACTAACAGGTGCCTAATTGTAGAACGGCATTGACTTAAATCGTGATTACCCCCTGAATTATTAGAGTTTCCTAAAGTTTAATTGAGGATCTTATTTTCTGGTAATTTATTGTTTTAATTAGAATATTTTTCGCTGCAAAGCTACCTGAAAGGGTGGCTGGTGTGGCCGGTTTCATTGAATTTTCATAGGCGGCGTAGCTTTGTCACGCGAACGATAAGAACGCATGGTAAAAACAGCTGTATTTACCGGTTCTCTTTTTTGTGGGCGGCGCTTTATGGGGTTTGATTTTAAAAAAAGCACAACTTTTCGTTTGGCGCAGGCTGCAAAAGCACAAAGAGCGCGGGCCGGCACGCACTTGGCGCGAATTGGGTTGCACCCTGGCCAGGAAGCCGTGCTGAAAATGCTGGATGACAGTGAAGGCCGTACCATGAGCCAATTGGCGCAAGCCCTTGGGGTGCAGCCGCCTACGGTAACGAAAATGGTCTCGCGTCTTGCAACGCAAGGGTTGGTATACCGGCAGGTGAGCGAGTTCGACGGGCGTTTGGCACGGGTGTTTTTAACCGATGAGGGCTTGCTGCGTATTCAGCAAGTGGACCGGGTGTGGAAACGGCTCGAGAAAGAAGCATTGGCCGGACTGGATGATAAAGACCGCAAAAAGCTCAAGAAATTACTGCGTCATCTTGAAAAAAATCTAGCTGTTAATGCCAGTGAAGATGATGAGGAAGAGAGCGATTTGGACGACAGCCAAAGCGGACTGGAAAAGGGCGAAGCCACTGTAATTCAAAACGGCAATAGTGTTGCTGAAACTGAAGACAAGGACGTTCTGGAGCCGCGAATTCCTGAAGTCATTGGCCAGGATAAAGAGTTGGCCAGTTAAATGCGGCTCACTTTGAAAAGGCTGTGAGCGGTTTGTTTATGCCAGAATAGACGCACTATGATATTGCACAGGCGTTTATGCCTTTTGCGCTATTACTCAAGCAGATTAAGCTCCTTACCGCTTTTACTTTCATAGCCTTTGATTGTTAACGGCTATTTCACAGCGCTAGCTTGTAGGTGCAAACTTTAATCGTGATCTTTTTTGTGATGCTCGCGGGTATGTTCTTTATGGTCGTGGTGCTTGGGGTGGTGATGTTTGCCATTTGAATGCGCATGGCCATCATGGTGCTGTTTGGTGTGCTTGTGCCCTTCAGGGTTGCCGCCATGCTGGGTGAATGGGTGGGTTTTTTCGCCGCGCGTGTAGTCTAGGTGATCTTTGTTATGTTTATGCTCGTGGTCGTCATCGTATCGGCGCTGCATTTTTTCATGGGTATGAACTGATGTGTGCTGCTTGTTGCCTGACATGATGGTTCCTTTGGTTATGTTTGTTTTTCCAGAGTTTGACGGCTCAACCTGAAAGAAACGACAAGAAAAACCCAATAAATTAGAGTAAATGCTAGCGGTGTCATGGCAGCTTCACGCCTTAGCGATAGGGCGTGGGGTGGAGGTCGCCATGTCATCAGTTCGGATTAATGGAATTTCAAAGAGTTTTGGCAGCTATCAGGCATTAAAAGCGCTCGATCTTGCTATTCAAGAAGGTGAGTTTTTATGCGTTCTTGGTCCTTCTGGCTGCGGTAAGACAACTTTGTTGCGGCTGATAGCCGGTCTAGAGATGCTGGATGCGGGTGAAATCTGGCTTGGCAACACGTTAGTTTCATCTGCCAGCCATCACAGCGCGCCGGAAGAGCGGCAAGTGGGGATGGTTTTTCAAAGTTATGCGCTGTGGCCGCATATGAGCGTGGCAGAGAATGCCGCCTTTCCGCTTAAAACACAAAAAATAACAGGTACCGAGCGAGAGCTGCGGATAGACAATGCATTAGAGGCAACACGCCTTGGCGCTTTTAAATCGCGTCGCCCGGCAGAATTATCGGGCGGGCAGCAACAAAGGGTGGCGTTAGCCCGGTGCCTAACCCAAGCGCCCAAGCTGGTGTTGATGGACGAGCCGCTTGCCAACCTTGATATGCACTTGCGTGAGGATATGCTGGCAGAGTTTAAAACCTTCCACCGCAAAAGCGGGGCAACAATTTTGTATATTACCCATGATCAAAGCGAAGCGATGTCGGTGGCAGACCGTATTGCCGTGATGCTTGAAGGGCGCTTGCAGCAACTGGCAAGGCCTGAAGAACTATACTCACGCCCTGTAAATGGTGATGTGGCGCGGTTTATAGGTTCAGGTGCTGTGATTAAAAGTGAAGTGAGCTCAAAGGGGCGAGCGAAGCTGGGGCTTGGTTCGGTAGCTTATAACAGCGAAAACCAGTTCGAGCTGGGGGCATCGCTGTCTTTGGTTGTGCGCCCCGAAGACGTTAAGTTTGGCTCATGCCCTGACGGGGCACAAGGGATCATTTGCCGGGTAAAACAACGGCGTTACTTGGGCGGTAAGTATCGGATGTTACTGGAATTGGAGCATAACCAAGGTGTTGTGGAACTCGTTAGCGAGAGTGTGAAACGCGTTGAGGTGGGCGAGATACTACCGGCATTTATTGAGCAAGTGTGGGCCTGCACATAGGTACCCGCACTTGCGTTCAGCCGGTTGATTACTTCAGCTGCCAGGGGAGCACTCCGGCAGGGAGCCAGCGGCTAAGCAGCTGGGCAAGCAGCATAATAACCAAAATCAACAGCACCGTTATGACGGCCAATGAGGATGAGAGGACGGTATAGCCGCCATCATCCAGATTATAAACCAGCGTACCGAGTGTTTCGTTGCCTGCCGACCATAATAGCGCAGATACGGTGAGCTCGTTTAGGGCCGTCATAAACACCAGTATACCGCCTGCTGCAGCGACTGGGCCTAGCAACGGTGTTGCAATTTGCGTAAGCCGCCGGGCAAGCCCCGCCCCTGCTAGCTGGGCTGCTTCATCTAGTTTGGGGTCTAATTGTTGGTAGCCAGCAATAACAGGCTTTAAGGCCAGAGCCAGGAAGCGCGCTAAATAGGCCACCAGAATTATGGTAAGTGTGCCGTATATGGATATGTTTACAAGCGGTATCGGCTTTAAAAACACCAGTATAATTGCAATGGAAAGCACAACACCGGGGAGGGCATAGGGCATTTCGGCAAGTGTTGCCAGCAAGCGGGCCAAGCGGCTTTTTTGCCAGATGAGAAAATAGCCCAAGGGTATGGCAATAATAGCGAGTGCTGTTGCTGTCATGAATGCCAATAGGCCTGAGTTTGTGAAGGCGCGCAAAGTTGCCGATTGGCGAAATATAACTTCAACAAAGTTATCTATAGTCGCGGTTTGCGCTGTAAGAGCGACACCATAAGCAGGCACCAAAGATGTGGCCAACAATGCAGTAAGTGGCAAGACCAAAATAAGAAAAATAACCAGCCACATGGCTATTTCTATAGGTAGACGAAGCTTCTTAAGTGGTATGTGAAGGGGCGCGCCGGGTTTTGACATGAGGCGCGATTCGATACGCTTGTTCACCCATATTTGTAATAGAACAACAGCAAGGCCAATAATACCGATGAGCACAGCCAGTATGGCGACATCGGAAATGATGGAAGGGCCGAACGAGGTTAAGCGCCGGTAGATAAGGGTTGGCAACACATAGTAACTTTCTGGAATACCTAGCATTGCCGGAATGCCAAAATTACCGAGAGCTGAGACAAAGGTTAAGCTCGCAGCCGCTGTAAGTGCTGGTGTGAGCAAGGGTAAAACAATACTAAAAGCAATGCGATGACCTTTTGCACCGCTCATGCGGGCAGCTTCGATAAGCTCGCGCGGTATTTGCCGAAAAGCGGCACGAAGGACAAGAAAAGCGAGCGGTGCGTGCTGGACACCCAGCAAAATTATTATAGCCTCAACGGAGTAAACAGGGTTGGGGCTACCTAGGGGTGGTGCGAGCGAGAGTGCTTTGAGAAGTGCAGATGAAGGACCGAAAACTTGTATCCATGAAAGCGCTGTTATTTGTGGTGGAATCATCATGGGAAGCATGAAGCAAAAAACCAAGAGCAGCTTAAAGCGAATGTTGGTTAGTGCGACAAGAAAAGCCAAGGATGTACCCAGAGCAAGGGCAAACAGCATACCAAAGAAGCTGGTTATGAGAGAGTTTGTCGTGGCCCGCCAAGTGGACGGCGAGTGCACAGCTTGTAAAAGCGGTTCGAAGCTCAGTTGACCTTGCGGGAAAATGGCCTCAAGCGTCAGGCGAAATAGAGGCCAAACGACGATAATGAGTATAAACAGGGCAAGCAATGCTTTTAGCAAAAAAGCAAGGTGTGTTGATGCATTGATCTTTTGCGATTTCGTAGCGCCGACCAGTCGCTGCCAGAGGCGTACCTCTGGCGCTTTTATGGTGGTCTCAGCCGAAGTGCTGAGCTGATTGCTGGACTGCAATGTTATTCCCCAAAGATTTCCAGGAATTTCTTTTTGTCAGCTTCGGCTGTTTCCAGAGCTTCGCCGGCGTCAAAATCAATGAGTTTGATTTCATTACGTGTTGGGAAGCCTTGTGGACCGGCGACTTTCGGGTGAGCTGGTAAATAACCTTGGTCCGCTGCCAATTGCTGGCCTTCTTTAGAAAGCAGGAAGTGGACAAATTTAGCAGCTGCATCTTTATTTTTGGCGGTTTCCAGCACAGCAACGGGCTCGGTTACTGCAGAAACTCCCTCGCTTGGGAAAACGAACTCAACAGGTGAGCCTTTGGCTTTTTCGCGAATTGGCAAGAAGTCGACGACAACTCCAACCATTTTTTCACCGCTGGCAACAGCTTTAAAAGTACCGCCATTGCCACCTTTAGGCTTTACGTTGTTCGCTGCAAGGTTTTCGTAGTAAGACCAGCCAAGTGTATTGTTTTGTGTCATTGCTTCCATATGAATGGTCGCTGCTCCCGAGGTGAGGGGCGATGGCATTGCAACCAATCCCTTGAGCTCAGGTTTTGTAAGGTCTTGCCAAGATGAAGGCTTAACCGGTGACTTGCTATTATAAACAATACCGGTGGTGATAAGCTTGGTTGAGAAATAGTGGAAGTCGTTATCAAACAAGCGCTTGTCATAGCCTTGAACCGGTGCTGTGGTTACCGGCGCCAAGCGCCCCTCGCGCTTCAAGCCTTCCATTGTGACCAAGTCTGCAATGAGCAAAACGTCTGGTTTGGGGGCGCCAGCTGCAAATTCTGCACGCAACTTTGCCATTATTTTTGTGGTGCCATCGCGCACCCAATCCACCTTGATATCTGGATTTGCCGCCATGAAAGCGTCTACAGTCTGTTGGGCATCTTTACTTGGCTGGGATGTATAAAGCACAAGTGTTTCTGTTGCGCTTGCCGAAGCGCAAGCCGCAAAAGACATTACTGCTGCAGTTAAAAGGTGGCGAAGTGACATATTCAGGCTCCAACAAATATGAAAAATGTCGATAATTTGTGATGGAATAGAACTAGTGTTTGTTTGTTACGCTATGACGACAATAAGGATAGCTTATTGTTTAATTGGTGACCTTAAGTTGATATTCTTTCATAACTTATTGTAATAGTTGAATTTTAAGTGTTTGTATTTATTTGAATTACATTGCTCTTACTAAGGGAAATGGTAGAGATGGTGTGGGGATAAGGAGAATAATAATGCCCGCACCTTCGCAACGTTTGGCCGGAATAGGCTACTACTCAGTTGCTTTCTTTTTCTTTTCATCATGCGATGCAATGATAAAGCTTAGCGCCAGTGCTGTACCTGTTTTTGAGGTCGCGTGGTTTCGGTATTTTGGGCAGTTTGTTGCTGTCCTATTGATATTCAGGGTCTGGAAAAACCCGGGATTATTGATGCCTAAACGATGGGGATTGCAAGTAATTCGCGCTGTTATACTTATGATTGGAACGGTATTGCTGTGTACTGCATTGCAATACTTACAGTTGGCACAGACTGTTTCAATAAGTTTTGCAGCTCCGTTTGTTATTGCTGCTGTTTCTGGCCCTTTACTCGGCGAATGGTGCGGACCGAGGCGCTGGGCAGCAATTATCCTGGGCTTTATTGGTGTTTTGATCGTGGTGCAGCCTTTTGACGGGGAAGTGCACTGGGCCATGCTGCTTACAATTGCCGCTATGTTTTGCTTTTCTGCTTATTTCTTGATGACAAGAGCTTTGGTGCAGAGCGATAGTAATGCCAGTATGTTGATGATGTCGTCTCTCGTGGGCAGTATTTTGTTGGCTCCCCCCGCATTTGCGGATTTCCAATGGCCGGACCAGACCTTTGAAGTATTCGGGTTGGTTTCTATGGGCTTTTTGGCACTAACTGCGCACTGGCTGCTAACGGAAAGCTATCGTTTTGCTTCGGCTTCGTTTTTGGCACCGTTCATGTACCAACAAATAATATGGATGATTATTTATGGGTACCTGATATTTGGTGATACGCCTAGCATTCATACCCTTATTGGAGCCACTCTGGTTATTTGCTCCGGTATTTATTTACTCTTGCGCGAACGTAAGCAATTGCAGCAACCATAGTCTTGGCCTGACTACAGCTAGGGCAAGATGCGACCTCTTAAGGTTTTGGTTCAAGAAAAATAAATGTCATAATGGCGCTCTGAGTTTATTGGATTGTGGCAGTTTTATGATATAGCGCAGTCTTGACTTGTTTTGTTAAGCTCTGCTTGGCCATGGTTGTGTGAGGTTGTTAAAAGTGCAGGAGAAAGGCAAAAGAATACGGCTCGGCGATATTGCCAAGAAACTGGGTGTTTCGACTGCCACTGTTTCGCTTGCCATGCGGGATTCTTCGCTGGTTGCTGAGGCAACGCGTCAACGCGTGCGGGCCTTTGCTGAGGAAGCGGGGTACATTTACAACCGCTCAGCGGCGAGTTTGCGCACTTCAACCTCCAATATGATTGGTGTGGCGGTTCATGATATTTTGAACCCTTACTTTGCCGAGGTGTATCGCGGTATCGAGGAAACGCTGGCTGCAGAAGGCAAAATGGTGTTGATGAGTAATCACCGTGATTTTGTTGGCCGTCAACAGCAATTTGTCGAGACTTTGCTGCAGTACCGCGCTGATGGCCTGATTCTTTGCCCCTCTGTTGGGACGACAGCAAAGGAAATTAACGCAATCCAAGAGCAAGGCGTACCGGTAACATTGGTTTGCCGCGATGTACCCGGGGCCATGGTGCCTGTTGTGCGTGGTGATGACTATACCGGTGCTTACATGATGACCCGACATTTGATTGAACTCGGGCATGCCCATATTGCTATGGTTGGCGGGCGGCGTTCTTCATCGGCGGGCAGGGACCGTAATCTTGGGTGGCGCACAGCATTGGAAGATGCGGGCCTGGACCCGGACCGGCAGCTGGATATACCGGAGCTTATGGACCGCAACGACGGGGTTTCTGTTGTCGCCGATATTTTGGAGTTCAAACCACGCCCTACGGCTGTGATGTGCTTTAACGACTTGGTCGCCCTTGGGGTGATGACAGGTGTGCGCCGCGCGGGGGTGGAACCGGGGCCGCAACTGGCGATAACCGGCTATGACAATACCGAGAGTGGGCGCAACCGGACCCCGGCCTTAACCACGGTGAGCAATGGTGCCAATTTAACAGGCGAGCTGGCTGCAAAGCTGATGCTGCGCAAATTAAATGGCGAAGATGTGCCTGCAAATATTACGCTTATTAAGCCGTTTTTGAAGTTGCGCCAGTCGGCACCTTCAATTGGTGTGCGGCTTTCGCCACAAGTGATGATTTAATTCTTAGTAGGAAACAGTTTATTAGCGATTGCCGGTTAACCATGCTGCACCTATGCGAAAGGGGTGAGCATGATTGGTACGCCTTTATCTGCCCAAGAGTGGATAGAATTTAAAACATTAGGGTTTTATTCGCTGGCAATTGTTTGCCTCGTACTGCTTGCTGGATAATTTTCTTGTTTCTCTAACCTCATCTACATGATTTATGATAGTAATCACTTAGGAATGATAAATTTGAGTGATTACTTATGGCTGGAAGATTTTTAGATAAATTATTTATACTGTGCTTTTGCTTATCTTGTAGCGTATCTACTTTAGCCATTGCTGCAACATCTGGCGGTGTTGAAGATTTGCAAGGCAATAGCGGCGACTTTAGCGCGCGCCAGTGGATTGATGCCCGAAAGAAGGGTGTGGGCAAAATTTCGGGACAATCGTTTGATGCGCTCAAAGCCGAAGCGCAAGCCGGTATTACCGAGGCACAGTTCAAGCTTGCCATGGCCTATGAAGACAATAGCGCCAGTTATTACGATCTTTCCAAAGCCTTTGAGAACTACAAAAAGGCGGCAGATGCTGGCCATCCTTATGCTATGGGCTCGTTAGCATGGTACTACGAGTACGGGATTGTGGTTGAAAAGGATGAGCTGCGGGCCGAGCGGCTATATCAAGATGCCATGGAATTTGGCGACACTTGGAGCGCGCGGCAAGTTGGGCGAATGTATCTGCAAGGGCGGGGCGTTCCTAAAAATATAGATTATGGGCTTTCACAGATAAAATGGGCGCAGGAGCAAGGCGATAGCTGGGCGACGCTGCAGCTTGCCGACCTCTATATAAACGGCTTGGAAGTGAAGCGGGATCTAAAGCTGGGGCAGAAATATGCGCAGGATGCTTTGCAAGGCGGTGTTTACCAAGCCTATGCCTATTTAGGTTTGAGCGAAGAAAACGGTGTTCAGGGTCAAGTAAATTTTGAAAAAGCGGTTGAGTATTATGAGCAGGGCTTTGTAAAAGGTGATGCGCTTTCTTCCTTTTATTTATCGACCATGCTTTTGGGTGGTTATGGCGTTGAAAAGGATGCCAAACGTGCTTTTGAGCTCGTTGATGAAGCACAGCAACAAGGCTTGATAGAAGCAAAGTATCGCTATGCCTATATGCTGGAAAATGGCTTGGGGTGCGATGCCAACTATATGCTCGCGGTTCAAGTATATACGAAACTGGTTGAAGACTATAGGCATAGTATGGCTATGGCGCGGCTGGGTTCGATGAAGCTTTTAGGCCATGACACGAGGAAGGATGAGGCAGCTGGAATTGAGTTGCTGAAAAAGGGCTACGAGAATGGCTATGATTATAGCGCCGTAAAATTAGCCCGCCACTATATGGGCAATGAGCAAAGCGGTAAGGCTTTGACAACCCTTGTGCCACTACTTGAAAAAGATGATGAAGATGCGCTGTACCTGCTGGCGGACAGTTACTGGTTTGGGCAAGGTCTACATCAAAGTGATGTGATTGCGCGGCAGTACTTTAAAGATTTGTCTGCCAAGGGGCATCTGGATGCTAAGGAAAAATATGCCATTGCACTGCTTTATGGTTATGGCGGTGAACAGGACGTTGAACAAGGCATCGCTTTACTGCACGACGTGAAAGCTGAAATTCCAGACGCATATACGCAATTAGGTGTTGCTGCCCTTGAAGGGCTTGGGGATGAATACAGAATTAGTGATGCGCTGAAGTACTTTAATACGGCGGCGGCTCAAGGGGAAACGTGGGCGCATTACGAGCTTGGCAAATTATATTTGTATGGCGAGCGGGTACCAAAAGACTATTGGCAAGCGCGCGAGCATTTTGCATTTGCAGGTGATGCAGGCCAAGGGGCTGCTATAGCCTTTGTGGGGTACATGGTCGAAAATGGCTATGGAGAAGACATGAACCCGTTAAAGTCTATCGGTTACTACGAGACTGCTGCAGAGCAGGGCAATACTTTCGCAATGATGAAACTGGTAGACTATGGGCTGGGACCTAAAGCTATGCTGCGCCAGAAAGAAAGCATAGATTGGCTTATCAAAGCCGTAGAAAGTGGCGATGCAACAGCTCCGCAACGATTATTGGATGCACTTGAAGAGCAAGAAGAGCTTTTTGATGAAGGGCAATGGCACAGGGCATACAAAGCACTGGAGCATAACGGCCAGCTAGAGGGTACATCAAAGTTCAACTTTAATAGTGCAACACTAAGCCTCTTGGAGGGTGATTCCAGTGCGCTTGCGGCGGAAGTTGAGGTAAATCTTGCAAAAATAATAGGAAGATTGACGTGGTTTGGAACCTCTAGTCATTTCCCGAAGCACACAGATGAACTAGTTTATACTTTTTTGCCTGTCAGTTTATTGAGTAATCCATCAGGTGAAAAAAGTAGATTTTATAAACTCAAGGATCTGGCGGATAACAATAGGAGAATTGAAATCCGACGGGCGGCCTCTTGGTATGTATCTCAGGACTTACTCAAAGCTGCTGAAAAAGGAAAGCATCTTGAGGGGACTAGTGAAATAGATCCCTATAAGTATATAGATAAAGCAGCGATTGGTGGACTGGCAAAAGCCCAATACGCTTATTCGGAGCGGTTGCTGTTTGGCGATGGTGTTGCCCAGAACTTCACAAGGGCAGCGCGTTGGCTTCGCGCTTGCCGCCATGAATACCCGCAGGCGGCGATTTGGTTGGCCCTGCTGCTGGATGGTGGTTATGTGGTGGCTGAAAAGAATGAAGACGTGAACGCCATGGTGATTGAAGCCTATTTACAATCGCCTAGCCTGTTTGAACAAAGCTATGAACGTTTCCAAGCTGAATTACCGGAACCAGAAGCCAAAGACGGCTTTTCCCCATGGGTTGGCAAGGAAATTCTGGGGCGGTTGAAACCATTTTTACCTGCCGAGCGTGACTAGTTGGCTTATGAAGCTTATATGTAACAAAACAGCGTGATTGCCTTTAGTGTGACCTGGCAATTACCAATAGGGACAAACAAGGTGAGCAGGTTTGAACGGCTGCGAGATTTCGCAAGCAGACACCTGCTTTATGCTAGGAGAATACAATGTCGGAAACGACTGATACCCGAATTCCGGTTACTGTGCTTACCGGCTATTTAGGGGCTGGCAAAACCACTCTTTTGAACCGGATATTGAGCGAAAACCATGGCACACGCTATGCGGTCATTGTGAACGAGTTTGGCGAAATTGGCATTGATAACGACCTGCTGGTTGAATCTGACGAAGAAGTTTACGAGATGAATAACGGGTGCATTTGCTGCACCGTGCGCGGCGATTTGATCCGCACCGTTGAAAACCTCATGAAGCGAAAAGGGGCTTTTGACGCGATTATTGTTGAAACCACCGGTATTGCCGATCCGGCCCCTGTGGCGCAAACATTTTTCATGGATGATGATGTGCGCAAAGCTGCAAGGCTGGATGCTGTTGTCGGCGTTGTCGATGCTCGCCATGTGCTACAGCGGCTGAAAGATACCGATGAAGCGCAGGACCAGATTGCATTCTCCGATGTGATTTTGCTCAATAAAACCGACCTTGTGGATGCAGCCGAGCTACAAAATGTTCGGGCAGTGCTACAAAAGTTGAACCCGTATGCGCAGGTGGTGGAAACCGAGCGCTGTGCGGTAAAGCTTGCGGATGTTTTGGATCGCGGTGCGTTTGATTTGGACCGTATACTCGATTTGGATCCCAAGTTCCTCAAGGATGCAGCATCCGCACAAGCGCATGAACACGCGCATGACCATGACCACAAACATGATGATGATTGCTGTAGCTCAGGGTGTTGTGGTGGCGACAACCACGAGCATAAACACGACCACGGCGAGCACCACGTATGCGGGGCAGGCTGCGACCATGACCACTCTCATGACGAAGACGACGGCTTGCATAGTGTGAAGTCGATTTCGCTTCGTGCCGGTGATTTGGACCCGCAAAAGTTTTTCCCATGGATTAACGAGGTCACCCAGCTGGAAGGGCCGAACATCTTGCGTATGAAAGGTATTTTGGCTTTCAAAGACGACCCGCAGCGCTATGTGGTGCAAGGGGTGCATATGATTGTTGAGGGCGATCACCAACGGGAATGGAAGGCGGCAGAAGCCCGTGAAAGCCGCTTGGTGTTTATTGGCCGTGACTTGAACCAGCAAGCGCTGAAAGAAGCGTTTATGGCTTGTGTTGTGTGAGGTGATTTGTGCCAGTAATTGCACCGCTTGATGCGGATAGTTTTGTGGTTGCCACGTGCTTTTTAGGGGATGTGGCCGCCTTTGCTCTGGGTGATGGCTCTGTCAAATTTTTAGGTGGCCATGTAGATCATTTGTCCGTTTATAAGGACGGGCTGTTATCAGCAGTTCCTGCCCAAGATGGACGCGCGCTCATTACAGGCGGTATGGATGGCAAAGTTTATCAAGTAACGGCTGAAGGTGAAGCAACCTTGCTTGCAGAGCGCTCCCGCAAGTGGATTGACCTTTTGGCAACCGGTCCGCAGGGGGCCGTGGCTTTTGCCAGTGGTCGTACGGCTTGGGTGCGCTTGCAAGATGGCAGTGAAAAAGAGTTCCAGTTACCACGCGCTGTGGGTGGCTTGGCTTTCGCGCCCAAGGGCATGCGCTTGGTGACTTCGCGCTATGACGGGGTAACGCTTTGGTGGGTCAATGCACAAGGCGACCCGCAGGAGCTGTTTTGGAAAGGTGCGCATGGAGATGTTTGCTACTCTCCCGATGGCAAGTACCTTGTAACCGCCATGCAAGAAAACGCCCTGCATGGTTGGCGTTTAAGCGATAGCCAGGATATGCGCATGAGCGGTTATCCGGCAAAAACCAAAAGCATGAGTTGGTCGGCTAAGGGCAAATATCTGGCAACCTCTGGTGCGCAGGCTGCTATTTTGTGGCCATTTTCCGGCAAGAGCGGCCCTATGGGGCAACAGCCGCTGGAGCTTGGCGTGCGCAGCGATTCTATGGTGTGCCATGTGTGCTGTCACCCGAAAGAGGATATGCTGGTGGTGGGCTATGAAGATGGTATGATCATGGCGGTGCGTTTTGAAGATAACGCCGAGGTGCTGTTGCGCCGTCCCGGCGGTGGACCGGTAAGCGCTATGGCATGGGATGCCAAGGGCATGCGGTTGGCATTTGGTACGCAAGAAGGGCAAGCGGGCTTGATTACTATCGGCGAATAACTTTTGCAATTGCAGTTACTGGCATCATATTGAAAACTATCGAGTGGTGGTGATTAATCTTTACCACTGCTTACTCAGATATTTCGGGGGCATTGGGTATTATGGGATTTTTTCGAATGATTACCTTGCTGGTGGCCCTTGTGGGGGGCACTTTAACCTCGCAACTGCCCGAGTTTGCCCAGCAATATCGCCAGCGTTTGGGCGGGGCCATTGATGCTTTGCATATGGTGCTGAGTGATTTTGATTATGATGCAAAACAGACCGGTCTGAACAGAGCGCAGGCACTGCAACGTATGGCACAAAGTGCGGACCCGTTTGTACAAGAGCGCGTGAAAAGCATACAGCGTGTACAGCACCGTTATGAAACATTGCTTGCACAGCGTAGTGCCATGGTAGATGCGGGAGCATTTCGGCGCGTGATGGTATTCTTGCAAAACCCTGATAGCGATTTGATTGAGGCAGCGTGGCAAGATTATGAACCGGCGGTGCCTACGAGCTATGAAGGGCTGGTTAGTGCTGGTATGGGCGTGCTGGCCAGTTTATTGGTGTTGTTTGGCCTACGCCAAGTCGTAGGTGCGCCAAAGCTGCTAGGGCGGGCAGCGAAGAAGCAAAGAGCTTCCCAATCATAAGGCTTAAATACAACAGAACCCGCGTATTTTCGGTAGTTATATGCAAGCTGCTTGGATGGTGAAGCGACCCGCGATATCGTCTCTGTGTGCACAAATAGATAATTTAGCTGGTTTGGAGACTAGGCATGGACACCATCACCCGTAACAGATGCTTTTTGAAGGTTGTTGAAGCGGGTGGGTTTTCGGCTGCAGCCCGAGATATGGGGCGCTCGAAAGCACTGGTTTCCAAATATGTTTCCGAGCTTGAAGATGAGTTGGGTGTACGATTGCTCAACCGCACAACGCGGCAAGTTTCATTGACCGAGGTGGGCGAGGCATACGCGCGCGAAGTTGGCGAGTTACTACAACGTTTTGAGGAACTACAAGTCTCTGTAGCGCAAGACCACCATGATGTCCGCGGCAGGCTGAAAGTGAGTGCACCACGTTCCATGGCTGAATCCCCCTTGATCGAAGCGATGATTGATTTTGTTAAGATCAACCCATTGGTGCAACTGGATTTGCAGCTTGATGACAGGCTGGTTGATATTGTTGAAGAAGGTTTTGATGTGGCGTTTCGGGTAACAGATTTAGCCGATTCCAGCCTGATTGCCCGCAAAATACAAAGTGTTCGCAACATTGTTTGTGCTTCACCGGACTATCTGGCGCACTATGGCGTTCCAATGCAGCCGCAAGACTTGAACGGTATGCCCTGCATTATTGATAGGAACTCGGTATTTAAAGCGAACTGGCATTTTATGGTCGATGGTCAACGGACCTCGATTGGGGTCAACGGCCCCATTGCTGTGAATAGTGCTGAGACTGCAAAGCGGGCGGCTCTGCAAGGGGTGGGGCTCATACACTTACCGGCACTATTTTTGCACAAAGAGCTTGAAGATGGCCGTTTGCAAATGGTGCTGGAAGACTACATGGTGCCGGGACCTGGGATTTATGCCATTTACCCGCACCGTCGCCACCTTTCGGCCAAAGTACGTGCATTGGTCGACCATGTTGTCGCCTATTATAAAGAGTTGATAAAGCGGGGTAATTGCCCGCGTTTGTTGCTCGAATAAATAACTGGCAACTTGTACCGCAAGAAATTCAGCAGTTTTTCTTGCGGTGTTACTCAAGCCTGTTATGCAGCATGATCCATTTGCTTGGCTGCATTCTCTAGCCGCTCTTGTGCCAGCTGGTTTGCAACTTCATTTGTTGGCAGATTTTGCTTTGCTGCGATTGTAAATATTTCGCTCAATGTATGGCCAATACTATGCAAGCGAGCCTCAATCTCTTGTTTTGCGGTTTGTTTGGTGGCGGTGGCAATGGCAATGACACCACCAGCATTGATGGCGTAATCGGGAGCATAAACAATGCCTTTTTGATGAAGGGCCTGCCCATATTCATCGCTTGCCAGTTGGTTATTGGCCGACCCGGCAACTATTTTTGCTTGAATTTGCCCTATACTACTGGAGTTGATAACTGCCCCCAGAGCGCAAGGGGCATAAACATCTGCTAGAGCACTATGGGCTTGTTCGGGCGGGATGACTTTTGCGCCAAATTCCTGATGAGCTTTTTGTGTGGCTATGGCATTAATATCGGAAACCATCAGCTTGGCACCTGCAACATGAAGAAGGCGGGCCAATTGATAGCCCACAAGCCCCAGCCCCTGAATACTAATGGTGCGATTCAAGAGGGTTGGATTGCCATAGCAGTGATTGAGCGCAGCTTTGATGCCTTCAAAAACACCCGTTGCTGTATATGGGGAGGGATCGCCAATTCCGGCTGCCGTTGTGCCACGTGCATGGTTGGTTTTTTTGGCAATTTCATCCATGTCAGCTAAGCTCATCCCGACATCTTCTGCGGTGATGTAAGTACCAGATAAACGCCCAATATGTGCGCCAAATGCCTGTAACATCTGCGGCGTTTTGGGTTGGTCTTTTTGCGCAAGTATAACGGCCTTGCCCCCACCGAATGGTATGTTAGCCAGCGCATTTTTATAGGTCATCCCTTTTGACAGGCGAAGCGCGTCCGTTAGTGCTGCTCCGCTGGTGTCATAGTGCCAATACCGACAACCTCCGAGTGCAGGGCCAAGCGTGGTATTGTGAATAGCGATAATGGCTTTTAGGCCCGTTTTTCTGCAATGAATAAAGAGAAGGTTTTCGTGCTGCCCAGTATCATGCGCAAACTCTTCATGCTCAAAAGGGCTAATCAAGAATTGTGAAGATGTGACCATACTATTGTTTGCGCTCATTATTCCCTCCAGAATGAACCCTACGAGAAATGATAGGGTGATCCTGAGGTAAAATAAGGTTAATTACTGAAGTATTGACTATTAATTCGCTTATTTATTTTCATAGTTCATTATAATGGGAAATATTATTTCTTTTCTGAGTTTGTTCTTTTTGTCTTGATGTTGCCGTGTTCCTTTGGCAATGCAAGGGCTCGGGTAACACTTGTGGGCTATTATGACTGCTAGATTTCGTAGTTTTTCTATATTCGTTTTTTGTTGGCTGGTAGCCTTGGTGCTACCTATGCAGGTGATGGCGCATCCGCATGTTTTTGTGAAAGCCAAAGTTGCGCTGGTCTTTGACGACGAAGGGTATCTAACCGCGCTGAAGCATACCTGGGTATTTGATGACATGTACAGTGTTTATGCGCTGCAAGGTGTCGATGCCAATGGTAATGGCGAATACGATGGCGATGAGTTGGAGGTGCTTAAAGAGCTGGCAACTGCCAGTATCGAAGGCCTGGAAGAGTTTGGGTATTTCACGTTTGGCGATGATAGTAAGGTTGAGCTGGATTTTAAGCCCCCGCATTCACCGCGTATGTTCCTTAGAAAAGTGGGCTATAAAGACTATTGGCTTTTAAGCGATGATGATTTGAAGGCCATCGAAGAAGAGCGCGCGGCAGGGCGCGATGTGGAGCAAGATGCTACCATTAACTTGCTGGAATTACACTTTACATTGCCGTTAAAAGAGCGGGTTAAGGCAGATAAGCCACTCACTATAGATGTGTATGACCCTACCTATTACATTGATTATAAGTGGGATCAGAACAACGCTGTCAGCTTGGTCAATGCGCCTTTTAACTGTAAAACAGAGGTGATTAACCCGCCGGAGCTGGATTGGCAGACGGCAGCCAAGTTGGGTAGCGTTGGCGCAGATGTGCGCGAATTACCCGATGATTTGAAAAGCGTGGCAGACACTCTTGTAAACCAGGCAATAGTGAGCTGCGGTGCGAAAGCGCAGGCATTACGTGCTGAACAGCTTGCTATGAGTCCAATTGAAAAGGCGAAAAATAGCAAGGAAGCGGTGAATGCGTTTGCAAAAGATAGCAGCGTGCAACTTAGCGATATTAAACCGCAGCAACTGGAGAGTGCTAAAGATAAGCTGAAACAAGAGCTCGAAGGCCGCGCGGTAGCCTCTACACCCTCTATTAGCCCTGAAACGACATCTTCCATTAAGGATGCAACAACCAAGAGTGCTGATGATTTAGAAAAAGCGACACCAGAGCCGAAGAACGCTGAGCTCGAGAAGGATTTGCGATCAAACGTAGATGGCAGTTATTACGCTCGGTTGATGGGTAGTATTGCTATGATGCAGAACGAGTTTTTTAATAAGCTTCGCAGTGCATTACGTAGTTTCCAACATAACGAGAATGCCATTTGGTGGTTAATGCTCGTGAGCTTTGCCTATGGCATTTTCCATGCAGCAGGCCCAGGACACGGTAAAGCGATTATTTCCTCTTATGTTTTGGCAGATGAGCAAACTTTAAAAAAAGGGATACTGTTGTCATTTGCTTCGGCATTGGCGCAGGCTGTTACAGCGATTGTCTTGGTGGGCGGTATAGCCGGTGCTTTGCACTTCACAAGTATTGCACTTGATCGCACTTCAATGATGTTCGAAAAGGGCTCTTATATTCTGGTGCTTTTACTGGGTCTATGGCTTGTTTGGGAACGTGTCTTCCGTCCCATGTATGTTAAGCGTAAGGTGGCTGCTTGCAATCATTCGCATCATGACCATCATGATCACCACCACCATACGCATCACGATCACGGCCATGCTCACCATGAACACACAGATCACGGCCACGAGAGCCACAAGCATGAGCATACACATGCTCATGAAGTCTGTAGCAGTTGCGGGCACAATCATTCTGTAGATCCTGCCATGCTGCGTAATACGAAAATGAGCATAACCGGCGCTTGGTCGATTATTGTTGCGGTTGGCTTACGTCCTTGTACCGGTGCACTTATTGTGCTGGCTTTTGCTATGTCCCAGGGTTTGTTGTGGGCGGGGGTCGCCTCGACACTCGTAATGGGAATTGGTACGGGAATAACTGTTTCGATTTTGGCAAGCATGGCCGTACTAGCTCGTGATGTCGCGCTCAAAATTTGGGGCGACAGCAATGGCGCAATCGCGTTTATTCATCGCGGCTTCGAGATTGGTGGAGCGCTTTTGGTGCTTGTTGTCGGCTTGACAATGTTCTTGGCCGGTTTTCACATTTACTAGGCGCGATTTATCCTTGCCACGAACCGTGACTGACAATCACAGCATTGTGGCAAGGAAGCAAACCCCATAAAGCTTCCCTATAATTTGCCATAGAGAAGAAGAATGCACGTTCTGGTATACTAGATTTTACGTGTATTCTGGGTAGATTATTCCATGATTCTTATATGAAAAATCAGCGTTTCTAGAGGGAATCTCCCTTTTAAAAGGCTCGAACTCATCAAGTTATGCACAGTGGGAGAACAGCATTTTCACGCAATGGTTGCAGCGCAAGCGGTGCTATTTAACGGTTAGATTAGTTCGTTTCACTCTTTAGTTGGGCAACAATCTTTTCTTTTTTAATTGTAAATTCTATTATTAAAACCTGAGATATATATCTGTGCAATTTGAATTGTGTAAATTGCAAGGATTAGCTTTATAGGTAGTTTTATATACCAACTGCCTAGGCCTTGATGATAAAAACTAGCTAATTCGGTGTTTATTCAGCAGTTTTATTGCTTGATTGCACTTCTCTCTGATATTTTATGGGGCACAAAAAATTTGGATTATGTTTGAGATGAATGCTCACGTGAAAGTACTTAACTGCTGTAGAGTTAGATAGGCGTGTTTGCCCTTTGCTTTTAAAAGCTGAAATATATCTTATGCGTACTTGCCGGTACTCTTACCCACTGAAATTAATAGGAAAATTATGCTCAAGCCTCACACTATTATCACTTTGTAGCATTGCACTTCAGAGTCTCTTGTAACCGTGAAAATGATCGGGTTTAAAAGTCATGACAAGTTGTCGCAGTGACAAGTGGGCAGGGGGTGTTCATTTGCAAAACCCCGCAGAGGGTTCACACAAGTTTGATTTTTTGGGAGGAATTTAATGGATCGTCGTAGTTTTTTAAAAAAAGCAGGTTTGGCCGCAGGTGCGACAGCCGGCGCTACAACATTAGCCGCGCCAGCGATTGCCCAAGGCAAGCGGGAATTGAAAATGGTCACCACTTGGCCAAAGAACTTCCCAGGCCTTGGCACTGGTGCACAACGTGTGGCTGACCGCATTACACAGTCTTCCGACGGGAAGCTGACTGTAAAGCTTTTTGCCGCCGGCGAGCTGGTTCCTCCTTTTGAATCCTTTGATGCTGTATCTAGCGGTACTGCCGATATGTACCATGCTGCAGAATACTACTGGCAAGGTAAGCATAAAGCGTTCAACTTCTTTACCGCTGTACCAATGGGCCTAACAGCCAATGAGCTGAATGCCTGGATCAATATTGGTGAGGGGCAAAAGCTGTGGGACGAGTTAGCAGGCCAGTTTAACATTAAACCGCTGATGGCTGGTAACACCGGCTTGCAGATGGGTGGTTGGTTCAACAAAGAAATCAACAGCCTGGAAGACCTCAAGGGCTTGAAAATGCGCATGCCGGGACTTGGTGGCGAGGTATTACGCCGTCTTGGTGCAACAGCAGTTGCGTTGCCTGGTGGTGAAATTTTCCCGGCGCTACAATCTGGTGCGATTGATGCGACCGAGTGGGTTGGCCCATGGAACGATTTGGCATTTGGTTTCTATAAAGTAGCTAAATTCTACTACTCCCCGGGCTTCCACGAGCCAGGTTCAGGGCTTTCTGTTGGTTTGAATAAAGACCTTTGGGTAAGCCTGAGCGAAGCAGAGCAGGAAATTGTTAAATCAGCTTGTTATGCTGAAAACAACTACATGTACTCCGAGTTCAACTACAATAACGGTGCGGCGCTCAAGACATTGCTTGAGAAGCATAATGTGCAGTTGAAAGAATTCTCTAAGGACGTCTTCGATGCCATTGCCGGTGTTTCTGAAGAAGTTGTGCGTGAGGTTTCCGAAACTGACGAGCTGTCCAAGCGTATTTATGACAGCTATATTCAAGCCCGTAAGGACGTTGGCGAGTGGGGTAAAGTTTCGGAAGGCGCTTATCTTGCCAACCGTGAGCGTGTAATTGGTTAAACGCTAGTTTTATTTATCACTATGGTTCTCCTTTATTCGTAGGGGGAACCATTCCCTCCACTATCGTCTTTCCTGGTTCATGCAACAGCTCGCTTGTTTGCGCGCTCACGGCGTGAGGCCGTTGGAGAGGTGCAACTATAAGAGGCGAGTATGCGCGCCCTGATGAAACTCATTGGGACTATGAATGGCGGCATTGGCCGCGCGTGTGCCTGGCTAACTCTAGGCATTGTTCTTGTACAGTTTACTGTGGTGCTGATGCGTTATGTATTCGGCATTGGCTCTATTTGGATGCAAGAATCCATTACTTATATGCATGGCTTTTTGTTTATGCTGGCAGCAGCCTACACCTTGAGTGTGGATGGTCATGTACGTGTTGATATTTTTTACCGTGACGCCAGTGTGCGCACCAAAGCAATTGTTGACTTGCTGGGCTCTATTTTCCTTCTCATTCCTATGTGTTGTGTAATTGTAGCGGTTTCTTGGGACTATGTGGGCACTTCTTGGTCAATTCTGGAAGGCTCGGCCGAAACCTCAGGCATTCAAGGGCGCTACCTACTCAAGAGTGCGATTATTGCCTTTGCTGTGATGATGGGTTTGCAGGGTCTTGCCATTGTGTTGCGTTGTTTTTACGCCCTGAGCGGCGATAAGGAAGCGATTGCCAGCTTCCGGATTGAGCAGGAATAACTGCCATGGACGGTATTTTACATACACTTGACATTCTCATGTTCGCGGTTGCCTGCGTTTTCCTCATGGCAGGCTTTCCGGTTGCGTTTACCCTTGCCGGTGTTGCTCTTATTTTTGCAACTATTTCCGTGTTGTTTGGCGGTTCGGTAACATTGGGTGCCATTCCAAGCCGTATTTTCGGTACGATGAGCAACGAATCGCTTATTGCGGTGCCCCTGTTTATCTTTATGGGTGTGATGCTTGAGCGCTCAAAGGTTGCTGAAGAATTGCTGGAGACCATGGGCCGTTTGTTTGGTCGCATGCCGGGCGGGTTGGGCATATCCGTTTCGATTGTGGGCGCGTTGTTGGCCGCTTCAACCGGTATTGTGGGTGCAACTGTGGTGACTATGGGCCTGTTATCCCTACCTACCATGCTGCGCAATGGCTATAGCCCGCGTATCGCTTGTGGGGCCATTGCAGCCTCCGGTACGTTGGGGCAGATTATTCCCCCTTCCATTGTTCTTGTTTTCTTGGCCGATCAGCTTTCCAACGCCTATCAGACGGCGCAACGCGAGCTGGGCAACTGGTCTCCTGAGCCATTTTCTGTTGGTGATTTGTTTGCCGGTGCTTTATTGCCAGGGCTGGCACTGGTGGGGCTATATATCACCTATCAGTTGTTTGTTGCTTTTACCCAGCCGCATAAATCGCCACCGATGAAAATTAAGGAGGGCGAAGCAGCACCAACCGTGAGCAAGGTTCTACATGCGCTCGTTCCACCGGTTGGTCTGATTATTGCCGTCCTTGGCTCGATTTTGATGGGTATTGCAACACCAACTGAAGCCGCTTCTGTGGGGGCTGTCGGAGCGCTGTTGTTGGCAGGTTATCGCATGAATATGGATCGTCCGTGGCCTATTTACGGGGCCGTGCTTTCTTTGCTGGTATTGCTGCTCATGACCGCTAACATGGATCTGCGTGTTGCCCGCAACGAAATTTCAGCAACCGACCAAGCTGGTATTTATGTCGCCTTTGTGCTTTGCGCTATACTGGCATACGGCATGGTTATTGCCCTTCGCCGTGTCTTGAAAGGTGATGTGCTGGTTTCTGTGATGCGCTCCACCACTCAAATTACCTGTATGGTGTTTGTGATTTTGATCGGTGCCACCTTCTTCTCGCTAATCTTCCGCGATCTAGGTGGTGAAGAGCTGGTGCAGGAAGCATTAACCGGCCTGCCTGGCGGTGCATTGGGTGCAGTTATTGCGGTGATGCTGGTGATGTTTGTGCTCGGCTTCTTCCTCGATTTTCTCGAAATCGTATTCGTCGTGGTACCGCTTGTGGCGCCGGTGTTGTTGATGTTGGAAATGCCCAATGGCGAGCCGATGCATCCGGCATGGCTCGGTGTGATGATGGCAGTAAACTTGCAAACATCGTTCTTAACACCACCGTTCGGCTTTGCGTTGTTCTATTTGCGCGGGGTTGCACCACCAAGCGTCCGCACCATGGATATTTATATGGGTATCATACCGTTTGTATTGATCCAGGTACTGATGCTTGCAATTCTTTGGTACTTCCCGGCGCTGGCAACATGGTTGCCAAAAGTGATCTATGGCTAACTCCATATGAATTGACAGAGAATGAAAAGGGCAGCCAGTGTGCTGCCCTTTTTGTATTGAGTTACGAAGTGATTTTGTCGGAAAATGCCGAAAGCACTGGCTTTGAGATTGAGGCTATTGCCACTCTACTGTGGTCGTAAACATATAGCCGGAGCCGTAAACGGTGCGGATAAGTGGCGGACGGCCTTTTATAGAGAGTTTCTTGCGGACTCTGGAAATGCGCACATCAATAGAGCGGTCAAGGCTTTCATCACCGCCGCAATAGTCTAGCAGCTGATCGCGAGACAGCACGCGACCGGGTGAATCAAGAAGGGCGTTTAACAGGGCAGCCTCTCCGGTCGAAAGAAAGCTGGTTTCGCCATCTGGTGCAGATAACTGCTGTGAGCTGGGTATGAATGTCCACCCAGCGAAAGTGGCTGTGTGGTGGTTATCTGTAATGGTTTCATTTTTTGGTGGTTGGGTACGGCGTAATAACGAACGCAAGCGGGCGATGACCTCGCGCGGGTCAAATGGTTTACACAAATAATCGTCGGCACCAAGTTCTAGCCCCATGACACGATCAGAGGTATGGGCACGAGCGCTGACAACAAGAATGGGTACATTGGAGCGTTGACGAATACGCTCGATAAGTGCCATGCCGTCCACGTCCGGTAGCCCCAAATCCAACAGGATAAGCGATGGCTTTTTATGGTCCAGGTGGTCGAGAAGCTCTATACCACTGGCGAAAGCCGTGGGCCGGAAGCTGTAGTCTTTGAGTGTTTGGCACAAAATAGCGCGGATATGCGGGTCGTCTTCTACCAAAAAAACATGGTCTGCGGACTTTATGCTTTGTGGAGCATCGCTCTCATGAAATTGCGACTTTGGGCGAAATAAAGGAGCGGTTTTGGTCACTAAAGCATCTCCTGCAATAGTTTGGCAAGGCTATCAATAGAAAACGGCTTGAGCAATTGTGGTATTGTCGGGTCGTTCAATTTGCTGGCCTCCGGATTGTAGCCTGTCATGAGTGCTAGTCGGATATGCGGCGCCCTTTGTTTAAGCTCGTGGGCAAGATCAAGCCCGCTCATGCCCCCTGGCATAAGAACATCGGTAAGTACTGCAGCGATTTGATCGCTCGTAGCAATTAAACTCAAAGCGTCTTGCGCATCATTGGCAATTATGGCGCTATAACCCAGCTCGGTTACTTGCTCGGCCAGTACATGGGCAAGGTCAGCTTCATCTTCAACTATTACAATGAGTTGTCCATTCCCCATTGGTGGTAAGGCTTGAGCGCTTGCTTTATCCGTTTGGCCCTGTGGGGAAGATAACCGGCAAGGAAGATAAAGCGATGCCAGGGCACCCTTTTTTGTGCGGTTCGCCAAGGTAATGGCCCCACCGGATTGCTTGGCAAAACCGTAAACCATGGCTAGCCCCAAACCACTGCCTTTTCCATGATCCTTGGTGGTAAAGAAGGGGTCAAATGCTTGCGATTTCACCGTATTTGTGAAGCCACTGCCCGTATCCAATACTTGAAAGAGGGCATAATCACCGGCTGGTATCTCGTGCTTTTGAGCGCTTGCATGGCCCAGTTTGACATGCTCGAGTTTGATTTCAATCGTGCCGCCTTCGGGCATGGCATCTTTGGCATTAACAGCTAGGTTGATGAGTGCGTTTTCAAGTAGGGTTGGGTCCACATGGGCCTGTAATGCGGGGGGGGGAGCCGAGACAAAAAGAGCGATGGTCTGCGGCAAAAAACCGGCCAAAAGCTTAGCGGTTTCTTGCAGGACTGTATTGAGTGAAACGTTAGTGGCTTCAAACTGATTACCAGTGGCAAAGGAGAGTAGGCGCCGTGTTAGATTTGCACCGCGTTCGGCAGCCTCTAGCGTTGGGTTGATGTATTGTTCTGCCTGTAGTTGGCTAAGCGGTCCTTGCGCAAGTTTCCGGCGCAGGGTGAGGCCATTGCCAATTATAATCGAGAGTAGGTTGTTAAAGTCGTGGGCAAGCCCACCGCTGAGTTGGCCGACAGCATCCATTCTTTGTGCTTGTAATAGTCTGGCCTCGCTTTCTTTTTGGTCTGTCACATCAAACGAAAGCACAAAGCAACCTAAAGTTCGTCCATCTTTCGTTCTGTCTGGTACGAGGGTGGAACGCATGTGGATGTCTTGATTGTTTTTATCACTCTTGCAGTACTCATAAACCACCAACTCCCCAGCAAGCGCCCGCTGGGCGTGGGGTTTCATGATTTGGAAAAGGTCTGGGCCAACAACTTCCTCCAGTTTTTGGCCATATATGGAAGCGGGCGTGCGGGCAAACCACTTGGCGTAGGGTGCGCTGGCAAAGCGGTAGACTAGCCCGGGGGCGATATAGGCAATCATAACCGGAAGGTTATCGGTGACCAAGCGTAACCAGTCTTCACTTTGGCGTAGGGCATGGGTGCGCTCTTCTACCGTGCGTTCCAGCTTTAACTGGGTCTCTCGTTCTCGGGTAATGTCGGAATAAGTTGAAACGAAACCACCGTTAGGCAAGGGGCCACCGCGAATGGCGATGACCTGACCGTTAGGGCGTACGCGTTCGAATGCATGGGATTTAAACTTATAGGCTATGGCAACATGTTTGGCGATAATTTCGTCAATCTGACCTGGCCCATATTCACCGCGTGCAGCATTGACACGCAAAAATTCGGAGATATGGGTGCCACGTCTTCCTAGACTGGTTGGAAAATCGAGCATGTCAAATAGAGCGTTGTTCCAAGCAACAAGTTTCAGGTCTTTGTCGAAGACAGAAAACCCCTGATTTATGTGATTCAAAGCTGCCTGTAGGAGATCTAGCTCCGGGTTTTTGCCTTCTTGGGTCGGAATTTTCTTGGTCATTATCATACTATGGTCTGAGATATATCTGTTTAAGATATTGATTTTATTGTTCTTGATTAGTGAGTGAAACATTTCGTAGCAATCTTCTCATAATGGAGAAATGAAGGGCACCTATCACTTTTGCTAGGGTTCAATGAGCCTGCAGAGGGTTGGAGGGAGGCCAGCCTTTTGAGTGAAGGGGGGAGGCTTGAAAGTGCCAATGCCATTTGCGCTTTAATGTAGGAGAGCAGTGCAAATGTGCATTGGCCTTTTAAGGCTGATTATTGTTTGATTGTGGGAGGGACTGTGGCATGGCGCAAAAGCCGGTCAACTTTGGTGATACCTTTCCAAAAGTCTTATTAGCAAATGCGACGGTGTTTAAAGATAAGCCGGCAATGCGCGAAAAGGATTTGGGAATCTGGATTACCTGGAACTGGGGGGAAGTGCTGGAAGAGGTGCGGGCTCTTTCTATTGGATTACAGCACCTCAAATTTCGCAGCGGAGAAAAAGTTGCCATTGTGGGGGCAAACCGGCCGCAGTTGTACTGGTCTATCGCAGCAGTGCAGGCGCTGGGCGGTGTGCCTGTGCCGATTTATGCCGATTCGGTTGCCGAAGAAATGGTCTATGTGCTGGAGCATGCCGATGTGAGCGTTGCTGTGGTGGAGGACCAGGAGCAGGTTGACAAGGTTTTAGAGATTTCCGACCAGCTGCCCAAGTTGAAGCATATTTTATACGATGATCCGCGCGGTCTGCGTGATTATGACCACGGCCATTTACACGCAATTACCGATATCCAAGGCATTGGCCGTGCGCTTATTCAAGAAAACCCCATGTTAAGCACCAATTGGGAAGCCGGGTTTGCAGGCCAAAGCGGGGCCGATGTGGCGGTGATGCTTTATACATCCGGCACGACGGGACGTCCCAAAGGGGTGATGCTTACCTACGATAACCTTGTTGTATCGGCGCGAAATGCGAACGCGTTTGACGGGCTGGATTCAAGCGAGGATACCCTTGCTTACCTACCGATGGCATGGGTGGGCGACCATGTGTTTTCTTATGCGCAGGCCCTATGTGCTGGCTATTGTGTGAATTGCCCGGAAGGGGCGGAAACGGTGTTGGCCGACCGCAAGGAAATTGCGCCAACCTACCTTTTCGCACCACCACGGGTATTCGAAGGATTGCTAACCCACATTCAAGTGCGAATGGAAGATGCAGGCCCAACGAAGCGTGCACTGTTCCATTACTTTTTAAAGGTTGCCGAACGGGTGGGTGAACGTTTACTCAATGGCGAAAAGGTCAAGCTTTCCGAGCGGCTGTTATATGCATTGGGCGAGTTTTGTATTTACGGGCCGCTCAAGAACCAGATGGGCTTTTCGCGCCTGAAGGTGGGCTATACCGCTGGTGAAGCAATTGGCCCCGAGATCTTCAAATTTTACCGTTCGCTGGGCTTGAACCTTAAGCAGCTTTACGGGCAAACGGAATCCAGTGTTTTTATTACCTTGCAGCCGGATGGAGAGATTTACAGCGATACCGTTGGGGTGCCGTTTACCGGTGTTGAGATCAAAATAGCCGAAAATGGCGAAGTGATTTACCGTTCACCGGGCAGCTTTAAAGCCTATTATAAAAACGAGGAGGCCACGCGCGAGACCAAAGACGCCGAGGGTTGGGTACATACGGGTGATGCCGGTATGTTCCTTGAAAATGGCCACTTAAAAATCATTGATCGGGCGAAAGATGTGGGGCGGCTGACAAGCGGGGCGTTGTTTGCACCTAAGTACATCGAAAACAAGCTGAAGTTCTTTGCCAATATTAAAGAGGTGGTGGCGTTTGGTGACCAGCGCGGTTTTGCAACTGCGTTTATCAATATCGATTTGACCTCGGTTGGCAATTGGGCCGAGCGCAACAATATTGCCTATGCATCCTACCAAGAACTTGCCGCTCACCCCGATGTCTACGAGATGATCGGAGCGCATGTGGATCAGGTAAACCGAGATTTAGCCGAGGAAAGCCTGATGAGTGGGGCGCAGATCAAGCGGTTCCTGATTTTGCATAAGGAGTTGGATGCGGATGATGGTGAGCTGACCAGAACGCAAAAGGTCCGCCGTAAGTTCATTGCAGAGCGTTACGCACCGTTGATTGAGGCTTTGTACGATGGCTCTACCCGCAAGCATGTGGTGACTACTGTGACGTTTGAAGATGGCCGGAGCGGCTCTGTTGAAGGTAATGTGGAAATACGCGACGCCAATATTTATGCGGCTAAACCCTTGAGTGGGCAACTGGAGGATGCGGCATGAGTGTGATTGAAAAAGCGGCCGATATCACTGCCAGTTCAATTGGGTTGCAAAAAGCTGAAGAGCGGGAAACCCTGCTGGATTTGGCCAATGTTTCGCTCTCGTTTGGTGGGGTGAAAGCAATTAACAACATTTCCTTTGACATCAAGCGAGGTGAAGTTCGCGCCATTATTGGCCCCAATGGGGCCGGAAAAACGTCCATGCTGAATGTAATAAACGGGTTTTATCAACCGCAAGAAGGGGTGATTACTTTTCGTGGATCACAGCGCCGCTCAATGAAGCCGCACCTAGCGGTGAGCCATGGCATTGCCCGTACATTTCAGAATGTGGCGTTGTTTAAGGGAATGTCGACGCTGGACAACATTATGGCCGGGCGTACCACCCGTATGAAACGCAATATGTTTTGGCAAATACTGTATTACGGCCCGGCGCAACGGGAGGAAATTGCGCACCGTCGTAAGGTGGAGGAGATCATTGATTTTCTCGAAATTGCCCATATCCGCAGCACACCGGTGGGCAAGCTACCCTATGGCTTGCAAAAGCGGGTGGAGCTGGCGCGGGCTTTGGCTATGGAGCCGGACCTGCTGCTGCTTGATGAGCCAATGGCAGGCATGAACCTTGAAGAAAAAGAGGACATGAGCCGCTTTATCATTGATGTCAATGAACAATTGGGCACCACCATTGCCTTGATCGAGCATGATATTGGCGTGGTGATGGACCTTTCGGATCGGGTGGTTGTGCTGGATTACGGCCGTAAAATTGCCGATGGCTCGCCAGAGGAAGTTCAAAAGAACCAAGACGTTATCGATGCGTATCTGGGTGTGTCGCATTAACGGTATTTTGTTGCGTGCCGCTTTTGGTGTGCGCGGGGGGGAATAGTTTTGGAAACACTTTATCAAATATTTGCGGATCCGTTTGTGCAGATTGTGAGTGCACCGGATTTCTTTTTGCAAGTCCTGTGGGAAGGACTGGTTTCCGGTGTGTTGTATGCGTTGATTGCACTGGGGTTTGTGCTGATTTTCAAATCATCGCGTATTTTCAATTTTGCCCAAGGTATCATGGTGGTTTTTGCAGCTCTTACCTTGGTGGGACTGCATGAAAACGGCGTACCTGCATGGCTGGCTGTTCCATTAACGTTAGGCGTTATGTATTTGCTGGCATTGAGCGTAGAGCGGGTGGTCCTGCGCCCATTGGTGGGGCAGCCGGATATCATCCTATTCATGGCCTCTATTGGCGTGACCATGTTCCTGATCGGCTTTGGCGAATTTGTGTTTGGCGGCGAAAACAAAGCCATGATCACAGCAGAGCTTGGTATTCCAACAGGTAGTATTGAGTTTTTTCCTTTCGGTGGTTTTGTCTTGATCGAGCAAAAAGACCTTACCGCAGTGATTATGGCCGTTTTGTTGGTGCTGTGCCTGTTATTGTTCTTGAACAAAACCGCTATGGGGCGGGCAATCCGCGCTTTGGGGGATGACCACCAGGCGGCCCTTTCTGTGGGTATATCGCTTTCCAAAATCTGGGTGCTGGTGTGGTTTATCGCCGGTGTCATTGCCCTTGCTACCGGTATTGTCTGGGGTGCGCGTGCGGGGGTTTCTTTTGCGCTGGAGGTGATTGCCTATAAAGCATTACCGGTGCTGATGCTGGGCGGGCTGGAATCTGTTTCTGGTGCGATAATCGGTGGTATCGCCATTGGTTTATTAGAGAAAATCTTTGAAATCTATTGGGGGCAGCCGCTATTTGGCGGCAATACAGAAACCTGGTTTGCCTTCATTCTTGCCTTGATTGTGTTGCTGTTCCGTCCGCAAGGGTTGTTTGGCGAACGTATTATCGAGCGGGTTTAGGAGGGTTCTATGTTTTACCGTGTTTCGGGACAGTTTAAGACTTCCTATGAAAGTGATATGGCGTTGTTTCCTGTTAAACAGGATGCCATACTCCTGGCCTTCATATTAGCGCTGTTTTATGTGGCCTTTCCTATGATGGCCTCCGAGTTCACCTATAAAGCGTTGCTTGTGCCGGTGCTGATTTATGCCCTTGCTGCAATGGGGCTGAATATACTGACCGGTTATGCGGGGCAGCTCTCTTTAGGAACCGCTGGTTTTATGGGGGTCGGGGCGTACGCCTGCTATAAAATCACCAGCATTTTCCCTGAGGTTAATATTGTTGTTGCCTTGCTGCTCTCGGGGTGTTTTTCAGCAGCTGTTGGGGTTGCTTTTGGTTTGCCTTCCCTGCGGATCAAGGGGTTTTATCTGGCAATTGCCACATTGGCCGCGCAGTTCTTCCTTGTGTGGCTATTTGAAAAATGGGCATGGCTTTACAACTTCAATGCCTCTGGGGCGATTGAGGTGAAGGGACACGAGTTTTTCGGCCTTGTGATCACCGGACCCAATGCAGCCCCGATAACGCAATACTATTTTGTGTTGGTGTGCGTGACCGTCGTTTCTTTTGCCATGATTAATATCACTCGTGGGCGCTTTGGTCGGGTTTGGAAAGCAGTGCGCGATATGGATATCGCCGCAGAGCTGGTGGGCATTAACTTGATGCGGGCCAAACTCTCTGCCTTTGCGGTGAGCTCGTATGTTGTGGGCATTGCCGGTGCACTGCTGGTGTTTTTCTGGAAAGGGGCCGCAGAACCGAACCTCTTCGATATTCCACTTAGTTTCAAGGTGTTGTTTATCGCGATTATTGGCGGTCTTGGCTCAATTATTGGCAACTTTTTAGGGGCGTTGTTGATTGTGGCCCTGCCGGTGTTGTTGAACCTGCTGCCCGGTGTGTTGGGGCTGGAGATTAACTCGGCCACGCTTGAGCATATCAATGTGATGATTGTCGGGGCACTGATTGTTTTCTTTCTCATCGTGGAACCGCACGGGCTGGCACGCCTTTGGGCTTTGATCCGCGAGAAGCTGATTATATGGCCGTTTCCGCATTAATAGGCCGCGTGAAGCGGCAGGGGAGCTGGAAGCGATAAACTTAGGGCAATGCCCGATCGAGTGGAGGAGAAGTAAATGGCTATTAAAGGAATGAATTGTCTTGCTGCGGGGGTTGTTGCCCTGGGATTAGGTATTACGGCGGTACAGGCGGATGAACTTTACACGCCAAATATGACCTACAGAACCGGCCCGTTTGCTGCAACCGGTATTCCGATTATGAACGGGCAGCGAGATTACATTGAAATGCTCAATGCTCGTGATGGGGGCATTGGCGGTATCAAAATCAACTTTGATGAGTGTGAGACTTCTTACAACACGAATAAGGGGATGGAGTGTTACGAAAAGACCAAGGGCAATGCCATTGTGACCCAGCCGTGGTCGACCGGCATTACCTTGCAGGTTCTGCCACGAACCAATGTGGACCGAGTGCCGATTTTAGCAACAGGTTATGGTTTCTCGCCCATGTCGGATGGGGATACTTTTGCTTGGGCGTTTAACCCTCCAGTGTCCTATTGGGATGGCGCATCGATGATATTGCAATATATCTCGGATGGTGATCTGGACAATTTAAAGGGCAAAAAGATTGCACTGCTGCATCTGGATCATCCATTTGGCAAAGAGCCTATTCCGCTCATCGAAAAACTAGCTGACAAGCATGGTTTTGAGTTTCTTCCCATTCCTGTGGGCTTGAAGGAAATGCAAAACCAGTCGGCTCAATGGCTGCAAATCCGCCGTGAACGTCCGGATTTTGTGATTATGTGGGGCTGGGGTGCCATGAATGCGGGTGCACTTACCGAAGCTGTTAAAACCCGCTACCCAATGGATAAGCTTGTGGGTGTTTGGTGGTCAGGCTCTGATGATGATTTGCGCCCTCTTGGTGGTAAAGCGAAGGGGTATAAATCCATTAGCTGGAATGCACCCGGGAAATACTCTGTTATCGAGGATATCCGCAGTCATGTGGTTGCCAAAGGCAATTCGATGATTGGTTCTGAAGATGATTTGAACAAAGTCTTCTATCAACGCGGGGTGGTGATGTCCATGTTTATGGCCGAAGCAATTCGCACAGCGCAGCAGAAGTTCAAGATAGCGAAAATTACTCCTGAGCAAATGCGTTGGGGGATTGAGAACCTGAAGCTGGATGGCAAACGTTTGGAAGAACTTGGCATGCTGGGTATGGTCGCACCATTTTCCATGAGCTGCGATAACCATACCGGCCATGGCGGGGCCTGGATGCTGGAATGGAATGGCGAGCAGTTTGCTAAGGTGAGCGATTTGTTGATGCCGGACCGCTCCGAGATCGAGCCAATTGAAAAAGAAAAAGCCAAGGAATACGCCAAAAATAACGCACCTTGGCCAGGGCGTGATGGGCTTGCTTGTGAGTAAACTCGCCTAGCAAGTGGGTTCGGGTGCCTTAAGGCGTTCTTAAATAGCTTCCGAACCCAATGAAAGAAAGCACAAGTTTAAGCAATTATTTGGGTATTAAGTGAAAGCAAAGCAATGGTAAGCACAAGTCGGCTGCAAACAGAACCGAGTGAAAACAACAGTTTGGTAGAAAGCATCTTGAGCGTAAATAATATTGAGGTGATTTACGATCATGTAGTGCTCGTGCTGAAAGGTGTTTCTTTAACGGTGCCCAAAGGGGGCATTGTGGCACTATTGGGTGCAAATGGTGCGGGAAAAACCACCACGTTAAAAGCAATTTCCAACCTGCTGGCGGCCGAACGCGGTGATGTTACCAAAGGCACCATCGAGTTTAAAGGCAAGCAGGTGCAAGCACTTTCTGCCAATGAGCAGGTCAAGCGTGGCTGTATTCAGGTGATGGAAGGCCGGCACTGCTTCGGGCATTTAAGTATCGAGGATAACCTTCTTTCGGGGGCTTTCACACGCAAAGATGGCCAAGGGGCGATCAAGCGTGATCTGGAGATGGTTTATGATTACTTTCCGCGTTTACGTGAGCGCAGACGCTCACAAGCCGGTTATACATCTGGTGGCGAACAGCAGATGTGTGCAGTAGGGCGCGCACTTATGAGCCGACCTGAAATGATTTTACTCGATGAACCCTCCATGGGGCTGGCACCGCAATTGGTGGAAGAGATATTCGAGATCGTGAAAAAGCTCAATGAGCAACAGGGGGTATCTTTCCTGCTTGCCGAGCAAAACACCAATGTGGCGCTACGCTATGCCACATATGGCTACATTATGGAAGCAGGTCGCATTGTTATGGATGGGCCAGCCGAGGTTTTGCGCGAAAACGAAGATGTGAAAGAGTTTTATCTAGGTGTTGGTGGTGAAGGGCGAAAATCTTTCAAGGATGTAAAACATTATAAGAGGCGGAAACGCTGGCTAGCATAAATCAATAGTAAATATTCATGGGGGTGACTGGTTAAAACTGGCAGGTATTTGTCATTGAAACATAACGGGTTGCTTGTAGGTTAAGAATAGTTTTGCTTAATGTCTGCAGCACCGGAGGTTATGATGGGTTTTAAAGCACTTGCAGTATTGTTGGGCTGGTTTTTACTAGGGCAAGTCAGCGCGTTCGCTCAGGTTAAACTTGATGGTTACTTTATAGCTCATGACAAATGCGCAGCTGTTCAGTCCATCAAAAAGAAGACCAATCCTGGTAGTATTTTGCTAGAGCCGCAAAAAGCCTACTTGATTAAAGGCAAGAATAAGCCAGCAGCGAGCCATTATTTTATCGAGGTTCATGGGGCAAAACCAAAAATGCGTTGGGTGCCCGTAACTTGCGGCCAGCATGTGGTGCCAGCTGATGGCTCTGGGGCAACGGCCTTACCAGACAATAACACTGCAGCCACCCGGGGAGGAAACGGGAACCCGGTTGTTGTTGATGTTGACAAGGGGGAGGTGAAGGTACCCGCGCCAACAGAGGCAGGGCCAGAGTATGTGTTAGCTATCAGTTGGCAGCCAGGTTTTTGCGAAATCCGCCCCTCAAAGCCAGAATGCCAGAGCCAGAATGAGTTTCGTTTTGATGCAACCAACTTCACTTTGCATGGTTTGTGGCCACAGCCACGCTCCAATGTGTTTTGCGGCGTTTCTAAAAAACTGCAAAAGCTTGATAAGGATAGACTTTGGCAGAGCCTACCCAAGCTCACACTAGATGAAGCTACGCGTGAGGAATTAAGCGAAAAAATGCCGGGCGTTACATCGTTTTTACACCGCCATGAGTGGATTAAACACGGTACATGCTATGGCAGCTCTGAGGAAGAATATTATGCAGAGTCTCTAGATTTACTTGATCAGGTTAACCGTTCTGAAGTGCAAGCACTGTTCGAGAAACGCATTGGCGGTTTTGTAAGTACAAACGATATTCGAGAAGCGTTTGATAATGCATTTGGCACTGGCGCTGGGGCCCGGGTGGAAGTGGTTTGCAAAACAGATGATGGCCGGAAAATAATTAGCGAACTGCGATTGTTTATCAGTGGCTTCATTGAAGAGGGAACCCCGCTGGGAGATTTGCTCATACAGTCAAGAAACGTGAAAGAAGGTTGCTCTGGTGGCATTGTTGATGCTGTGGGGCAACAATAACAAGCGTTAAGTTCGCAGCTTTAACCCTGTGGTTTCTGGTTGCCTCTTTTCGCTGGTTCTAAGTGGTATTGGGGGAGAGAATGCAACCAGATTATTATGAGGCTCGTGAAGGCTTGAGCAATGAGGAGCGTGAAGCCGCGCTTTTTGCAAGACTTGGTAACAAACTCGAGGAAGTTTGCCGTGTTAGCCCTGCTTGGGCCGCGCATTTGCGTGACGTTGAAGCGCGTTGGCCCGCAAATCGTACAGCATTGGCTCAGTTGCCAATCTTACGTAAAAGCGAGTTGATGGCCCTTCAAGAAAACCATGGACCTTTTGGGGGGCTTTTGAACCCAAATCATAGCTTGTCACGGGTGTTTATGTCGCCGGGGCCTATTTGTGAACCGCAGGAAAAAAAGGTTGATCCGTTTAATAGTGCCCGGGCTTTATATGCGGCGGGTGTGCGTGCTGGCGATGTCGTATTTAATTGCTTTTCCTACCATATGACACCAGGTGGGTTTATCCTCGATAGTGGGGCACAAGCACTAGGTGCTGTCGTTTTCCCTGCTGGAACGGGAAATAGTGAAGCGCAATTGGCAGCTATTGAGCGCTATCAACCGCGCATCTATACCGGTACCCCTGATTACTTGAAGGTTTTACTCGAGAAGGGGCGGGCACTTGGTATTGATGTAAGCTGTTTTAAAAAAGCACTGGTATCTGGTGGCGCTTTATACCCTAGCTTGCGAGATTATTATTTAGATGCAGGTATTGAGATAAAACAATGCTACGCCACGGCTGATTTGGGTGTGATTGCCTATGAGACAACAGGCATTGAGGGTATGGTCGTTAATGAAGATATCCTGGTGGAGATTGTTCGCCCTGGTAGTGGGGAGCCATTGGAGAGCGGCGGTGTTGGTGAGCTTGTTGTTACACAGATGAACGGTGCTTACCCTTTGCTGCGTTTTGCGACCGGTGATCTTTCGGCTGTTTTGCATGGTCCATCACCGTGTGGGCGCACTAATATGCGCTTAAAAGGTTGGCTGGGCCGTGCTGACCAGCGCACAAAAGTCAAAGGGATGTTTGTTGATCCGGTGCAAATTGAACGCCTACGGAAAAGCTTTGAGGGTATTATTCAAGCGCGCCTGATTGTAACGCGAGTTGATGAAAGAGATCATATGCTACTTGAAGCAGAGACCGGCCCGAGGGTCGATTTTACGCTTGAAGAGCTGGCAGGAGCTTTGCACAAGCACACTGGGCTGCGCGGTGATGTGACTTTGGTGGCACAAGGCAGCTTACCAGATGATGGCAAAGTGATTGTAGACAAACGTGAGCTGGAAGCTGTGTGATCGACTGAATTTACGATCTACTCACTTTGCACAGCTGTTATTTGTTGGGAATCTCTGATTTCGGCTTAGTATTTTATATAATAAACGAAAGTGCCCCGATTTGTTTTCGGGGCCTATTGGCCTTATTGCTTGGTACGATTAGATTGTAGCTGTTCTAACAGCAATCGGAGAGACAATGCCAAAGACCAGCGATACTTTAAAAACCACAAAAGAGCACCAGATTGATAACTTATCGCTGATGTCTGTTCAGAATCTGCCAAATGGTGAGGGGGCTACACACCCTGATATCAAGACGGGGCGTGTTGGGGTTCTTTTGGTAAATCTGGGAACGCCCGATGCAACAGACTACAAGTCTATGCGGCGATATCTTGAAGAATTTCTAACCGATAAGCGGGTTATCGAATGGCCTAAGTGGCTATGGTACCCAATATTATACGGCATTGTTTTGAACCGGCGCCCCCAAAAGTCTGGCGCTGCTTATCGGGAAATCTGGAATGAGACACTTGATGAGAGCCCGCTGCGTACGATTACGCGCAGCCAATCACAGCAATTATCAAAAAAACTCGAAGATTTGGGAGATACGCTGATTATTGACTGGGCTATGCGCTATGGTAACCCTTCAATTGCAAGTAAACTAGAAGAATTACGGGCGCAAGGCTGTGAGCGCCTGCTCGTGTTTCCATTGTATCCGCAATATTCAGCGTCAACCACTGCCACAGTAAATGACGTGGTATTTAAAGAGCTGCTAAAACTGCGTTGGCAACCGGCATTGCGTACAGTGCCACCTTACCATGATGAACCTGCCTATATTGATGCACTTGCGGCTTCAATAAAAAACCATATAGCAGAATTGGACTTTGAACCTGAAGTGGTACTGGCTTCATTTCATGGTATACCGCAGAGTTATTTCAAAAAAGGTGACCCATACCACTGCCACTGTTTGAAAACGGGGCGATTGCTGCGTGAAAAGCTTGATTGGGATGAAACGAAGCTACGTATTACTTTCCAGTCACGCTTTGGCCCTGAGGAGTGGTTGCAGCCATATACGGATAAAACCATTGAACAGCTTGCTCAGCAAGGGATAAAGAAAATTGCGGTTCTGAACCCTGGTTTTGTGGCGGATTGCCTTGAAACACTTGAAGAAATTGCAGGTGAAGGGAAAGAGATCTTTATTGAAAATGGTGGTGAGGCTTTTGCCCATATCCCTTGTTTGAATGACAGCCCTAATGGTCTATCAGTGCTTGAGTCTGTCATTCGTAATGAATTGTCTGGTTGGGTTTAAGTTACCTTGTCGTTTAACTCTAGATTAGCGCAAACCGTAGAAAACTTTATTTAGTTGTTGCGTACATTCGTGTTAGGCTGTCCTAAGTTTGTTTCTTTACGTCAGTAAAGCGAAATCGAATAATTATATTGCATAGTTTATAAGTGGGTGAGGTAACATATGGACTTAATGGGTATAAACATAACGCTATTTATTCTGGTAGCTGTTATCATTTTTACCGTTTTTGCGGGTGCAAAAATGGTGCCGCAAGGCTTTAACTATACGGTGGAGCGCTTTGGTAAATATCGCACTACATTAAAGCCAGGTTTAAATATTATTATTCCATTCATTGATAGTATTGGCCGTAAGGTTAATATGATGGAGCAGGTCCTTGATGTTCCCACACAGGAAGTCATTACCAAGGACAATGCCACGGTTGCTGTTGACGGGGTGGCTTTTTTCCAAGTGATGGATGCGGCGCGTGCTTCCTATGAAGTGCTTGGACTTGAAAATGCAATCTTGAATCTTACCATGACGAATATTCGTAGTGTCATGGGCTCGATGGATTTGGATGAATTGCTTTCCAACCGCGATATGATCAATGCGAAGCTGCTTCACGTGGTCGATGCTGCCGCAGAGCCGTGGGGTGTAAAAATGACCCGCATTGAAATTAAGGATATTACTCCTCCGGCTGATTTGGTGGAATCAATGGCACGTCAGATGAAATCTGAACGTGAGAAGCGCGCTGCTATTCTTGAAGCAGAAGGCGACAAGCAAGCCGAAATCAACAAGGCAGAAGGTGTTAAGCAGTCGTTGATACTTGAAGCTGAAGGTCGCAAGGAAGCTGCTTTTAGGGATGCTGAAGCACGCGAGCGCTCTGCCGAGGCAGAAGCCAAGGCTACCGCGATGGTTTCCGAGGCGATTGCCAAAGGTGATATGTCGGCAATTAACTACTTCGTTGCCAATAAATATGTTGAGGCTTTTGGGGAACTCGCAAAATCAAATAACCAAAAAACACTTATTGTGCCAATGGAAGCGAGTAGCATGATTGGTTCGCTCGCAGGACTTGCCGAAATTACGAAGGAAGCATTTTCAGAAGAACGAAAACAAGCGCGTGGTTCTGGCCGTGTCCCTAGTGTTGGTAGAGGCGGGGATGACTAATGGAAAGCTTAGGCCTACCGATCACTATAGATGATAACTGGTTTTGGTTGGGAACAGGGCTGCTTCTCATGTTTTTAGAGCTTGCAGCACCTGGGGCATTCTTGCTGTGGTTCGGTGCTGCAGCATTTCTGCTTGGTCTAACCTTAAGCTTTATCCCGTTTGAGTTTGGTTGGCAGTGGCAACTGCTGCTTTTTGGTCTGCTTTCTATTCTCACACTATATGGGGGGCGTAAGTATTTTTCTCGCTCCTCAAAGGATGAGGGAGACCCGCATTTAAATGTTCGTGGCAGCCGCTATGTAGGAAGAAGCTTCATTTTGGATGAAGCAATCGTTATGGGACGTGGTAGCTTGCGTATTGATGATACGGTGTGGCGTATCGAAGGGCCTGATCTACCTGCTGGCAGTAAGGTTGTTGTTAGCGAAGTATCCTCGACGGTGCTGCAAGTTCAAGCTGCTAATGAAGAGGTGCCTTCCTAGCACGAAACATCCGAATACTGAGAGGGGCAGAGTGTGCTGCCCTTCTTTACTTACTTGTTATTGTCTTTCCTTTTATGCGTGCGTGTGCTTAGGCTTGTTAGGGGGTGCGCCCAGGGGGAAGGGGCGGTGCCTGTGACATCAGCAGTATTGAAATCCGTCGGTTTGAAGCCAGATAAGGATCGTTGGGGAAAATAGGATCGCTGTCCGACTTCCCAACCACAGCATAAAACTGATTATCCGGTACACCATACTCAGAAAGTATTTGCCGGGTGGCATTTGCTCTTGCCGCTGATAGCTCCCAGCCTGTTTCGGAAGGGGAAAGCGAGATTTGGCCAGAGGTGGTGTGACCTGTTATTTTTATAGGGTTTGGAAGGCGGGCTAATACAGGCGCGATGGCTGCAAAGAGGCGGCGGGTAATCTCATAGGGGTATTTTGACCCTTCAGGAAACATGGATCGTCCTTCTTGGTCAATTATTTGTATATTCAAGCCTTCTTTTGTTTCCTCAACGATAAGATTGCTGGAAATTTCGGCTAATTCCGGCATCTCTTGTAGGGCTTGGCGTAAAGAAACAGCTGCTGTTGCGAATTGGCGCGGCTTTTCAATTTTTGCTTTGACTGTATCGTAAGTATTTGCCTCAGGCCCCTGTTTGCGGCGTTCTTCATGGGCTTCGCTTGCAAAATCTGAATCGGTTTCCTGCTGTTCTTGCGTGAGGTCTTTCATATAATCGCGAAGGGGCAGACCGTCGATTTCCAAAACGCCAGCGCGTTTGGCAACTTGTTTAACGCCGAATGCATCCTTAATGGAGCCAGCGACAACCTGCAGCTTTTCTTTGTCTTGTACAGAAAAAGAGATGATGAGAACAAAGAAGCAGACAAGCAAAGACATTAGATCAGCAAATGTGACCATCCAAATCGGAGCGCCGGGATTGTCCTGGGGTTTTTTGCGTGCCATTTAACGAACCTCTGGCGATTTATGCCGCGCTTTCATTTGGAAGCTCCCGATTGTGATCCGGGATATAGGCTAAAAGCATTTCACGAATGAGGCTGGGGCTTTTGCCTTCGCGTATTTGCAGGGTTCCATCTATAATAAGCGTTTGATTTAACTCTTCTACATCAAGTTTGGCATCTAGCTTATCAACGATCGGAAGGCATATAATGTTGGCAACGAGCGCACCGTAGAGTGTTGTCAAAAGAGCAATAGCCATTGATGGGCCTATCGTGGCGGGGTCATCCATCGTAGCCAGCATATTCACAAGGCCGATCAATGTACCAATCATGCCAAAGGCTGGCGCGGCATCGCCCATGGATTTATAAAATCTTCGCCCTTCTGTTAGGCGCATTAAGTAAAGATCGCGTTCGCGTTCCATATTATCGCGGATCACAGCATAGTCATAACCATCGGCTATATACTGAATACCTTTAAGCAGATTGGGATCATCGGAGCTTATTTTCTCCAGTCCCAAAGGGCCTTCCCGTCTCGACACGTCAGCTAAATGTGCCAATTCATCTATCAAGTCTCTCGGGTCAACTTTGTTTTGGGTGAATGCGATACGAGAGCCCACTTTGATCGCATTGGAAATATCTTGTAGCGGAAATCGCACCATGGTTGCAGCGCAGCTACCACCAAAAACTATAAGAAACGAGGGGGTATCGAAAAACTGTATGAGTGAGCCGCCATAGATAATTGAAGCAATTACAGCGACAAATGCGGATATAATTCCGATTATGGTTGCCAGATCCATACAATTCTTGCCCAAATGTTATTAGTAGTTGATGGCTTTGATAGCACAATCATTAAATATAACTAATTAATAACATGGAAGTTCGCAACGGCATTTATGTTTGCCTAGCTAAAATACCCTCTCTATTTCCCCGGATAGCAACAGTTTTCAATCATTGAGCTGCACTTGTAGGATATGTTAAAATTTAATTGCTGAATATTTTATTTGCTTTTGAGGGTGCGACTTCGTTTGGAAATAATGCAACAAACGTGCAGCTTACCGCCGATTTGCGTATCTTTGAAAACCACCCAAGGATTTTAAAAGACACGCATATTAAGCCTATCATTTAGCAATGGGTCGATGCCAAGTGATCAAAGTGCACCAACACGCAGTAGATCGTGTAGATGTATTATACCAACGGGTCTATTATCTTCGACAATGAATAATGATGAGATGGCTTTGAACTGCAAGAGCTCTAAAGAGGAGGCAAGTAATGCATCCTTGCTAATAACAGTCGGATTTACGGTCATTATTTTGTCAACAGTAAGGTCAAGAAAGTTTGAGCTAATATGCCTTCTTAAATCACCATCAGTGACAATACCGGTGAGTTGGCCATCATCGTTAATAACACCGACAGTACCAAAGCCCTTTTGTGTCATCAAAATAATGGCCTCGCGCATTAGTTCCCCCTGTTTGATAAGGGGAATGGCGCTGCCTGTATGCATGATGTCAGCTACGGTGAGTAGGTTTGCACCCAATTTACCACCAGGGTGGAAGACTTTAAAATCTTGGGCAGAAAAATTACGTGCTTTAATAAGGGTTACAGCAAGTGCATCGCCAATTGCCATCTGAATAAGAGTGCTACTGGTTGGGGCGAGGCCATGTGGACAAGATTCTTCTACCTTAGGTAATATCAGCTTTACATCGGCAGCTTTACCAAGAGAGCTGTTTGCTTTTGAAGTAATGGCGATGAGTGGAATGCGAAAACGACGCGTAAAAGCTAAAAGGCTCGACAGTTCTTGGGTTTCTCCCGACCAGGAAATACCAATGATGACATCGTCACTGGTTATCATACCTAAATCACCATGACTGGCTTCGCTTGCGTGGACAAAGAAGGCAGGGGTGCCTGTTGAGGCCAGCGTTGCAGCTATTTTATTGCCGACATGTCCACTCTTGCCAATCCCAGATATAATCACGCGTCCTTGACAATCAGCTATTGTTTTAACCGCCTGGATAAATGGTTCAGCCAATTGGTTGTCCATTGCTGCCAGCAGCTCATTCATGGCTTTGTTTTCGGTTTCAAGACTGCTTTTAGCTGTTTCTATCCACTGTGCTGTAGCGGAATGGGACGCCCTGCTTATTGGCGCATGAGGAATTGACATTGACATTGACCTAGATTGGGGTAGGAGCCTAACCGTTTTTGCTTTTATTGCGATGCGTTTATGTGATGAATACGTCAAATGATAGGCAATCGTTCTAATCTGCCTCAGACTGTTACTTCTATTAGCATTAGTTTGCCACTATTTATAGGTGGAATATTGAAGGAGCAATAGACAAAGGGCTTAAGTGAACCGTGGTATGGGTGGCCTTCAAGTTATCCTGTTAATCATTGACACTTGATTTACAGGATTAAACAGAATTTACCGTCACAGCCTGAGAACCCGAAAAGTATGGCTATGATGAATTAAGGGTACCTCCTATTATCCTAAATCTGTGAAGTTGATGGTGAAGCGCCTTGATGCAATTACTCTTGGATGTAGATTGCGACATTCAAGAGTTTGTTTTTCCCGCAATTATGGAGAGGTTATTGTTTAAGCCCTGTCTAGTTTCAAGAAGCTTTGCTGCGCTTGTTTGTTTTATCATGCTCTTATGCGGCGAAGCGCAAGCTAACGAGCAGTTTGATCGTTGGGTCCGGCAGTTCCGCGTGGTTGCGATAAAATCCGGTATCAAACCTGTTGTTTTTGATAATTCATTTTCAGGGGTCACTTTTGATCCTACAGTGATACCTAAAGCTAGAAATCAACCTGAATTTGTTCGCCCAGTCTGGTCATATTTAGATAACGCAGTTTCTACCCGCCGTGTGGAGAATGGCCGCCAAATGGCGAAGCATTGGAAGAACTGGCTGGATGTAATTGAGGCGCAATACGGTGTGAGCCGTTACACAGTTTTAGCTATTTGGGGCATAGAGACTTCCTATGGGAAGGTGCTGGGAAATAAGAAAATTGTAAAGAGCACAATACGTTCGCTGGCAAGTCTTGCATTTGCCGATAAGAAGCGGCGCAAATATGCACGCAAGCAACTGATTGCCTCTTTGAAAATTATTCAAAATGGTGATGTGCGTGCAAAGGATATGACAGGCTCTTGGGCCGGAGCTATGGGGCACACACAATTTATTCCGACCACCTACCTAGCTTATGCTGTAGATATAACTGGTGATGGTAAGCGGGATGTTTGGCATAGCATTCCAGATGCTTTGGCTTCTACAGCAGCATACTTAAATCGGCATGGCTGGGAGACAGGGAAAACTTGGGGCTATGAAGTGAGGTTGCCCCGTGGCTTCAACTATGAACTTGGGTATCGCGAGCAATCGAAAACATTGCAAAAATGGCAGTCGTTGGGCATTCGCCGAGCAAGTGGAATAGCTTTTCCCAGACCGATGGATGAAGCACGCCTGTATGTGCCTGCAGGGTCTTCTGGACCGGCCTTTTTGTTGCTTAAGAATTTCCGCGTAATTAAACGTTACAATAACGCGAACGCATATGCGCTTGCTGTTGGCCATTTGAGTGACCGTATTCGTGGTGATGGTGATTTTATTCAACGCTGGTACCGCAAGGCGGCACCTTTAACCGCTAGTGAAAAAGTTTCGCTCCAGCTCCTATTGAAAAAAAGGGGGTATGCTGTCGGAAAGGCTGATGGGAAAATAGGGCCAAGGAGTCGGCGAGCAATTCGTGATTATCAAAGTCGCCAGGGCATGATCCCCGACGGTTATGCTTCCAAGCTGTTATTAAAGAGATTGCAATAGATTACTACTATAGTTTGCTATACGAGGTGAAACGGTTGCCAAGGGGAGTGGAATTATGAAGCGATTTGGTTCGTTATGTTTTTATTTCCTATTCTATGTGGCAATCGCTTGCTTTGCTAACTTGTGTGCCGTGGAAACAAGCGCACAAGCGCAGGTGCGCTCTTCTACCAACAAAAAAAAGGGCAGCTACTTTTCCTTCTTTGGTTTTTTCGACCAAGAGCCTGTGCAAAAAACAAAGAAGAAGAAATCGCGACGCAAAAACTACTACAAGTCCAAACGTAAGCGGCGTAGTCGGGCCGTTGCGCCAGTAATCAGTGAAAAAATACCTAAACTTGACGAGCTCCCTAAAGAGGAAAATGCCCGGGTATTGCTTGTTGTTGGGGATGATATTGCTGCTGGAATTGCACAGGGTCTACAGCATAATTATGCCGAAACTCCCTCAATAAGAATTGTTAGGCTGGTGTATCCGAATTCTGGGCTTGTGAAGCGCAAAGTTCCTGACTGGCCTGAGGATGTGCAATCATTATTGAAAAGCGAAGATGTGCGTTTGGTTGTTGTTGCGATTGGTACCCAGGACAATCAAAGCATGTCGGTTGGCAGTGTCGCCTTGCCATTCAAAAGTGATGATTGGCAAAAAGAGTATCGCTACCGAATTGCGTCGCTGGTTGCGGCAGTGCGTGAAGAGCAATTACCGTTGCTTTGGGTGGGTATGGCACCGCCCGAAGATGATTTTAGAAGACAAGACTACCAGAAACTTAATGAGCTATTTCGCGAGATGGTGGAGCCATCTGGTGGCGTATTCGTTGATATTTGGAAAGTGTTTCAAGATGATAATGGCTTGTATTTGGCATTTGGGCCTGATGTAAGCGGTAAACAGAAGCGCTTGCGCACAAAAGATGGTGTATTCTTCACATTTTCTGGATACAGGAAAATTGCCTATTATGTTGAACGCGAGATAGCGCGAATATTTGGTAGTTCGACCGCCTTTGTTTTTGAAGGTGTGAAGGATGATCCGAACTTTATCGTGCTCACGGGTCGTTTGACATCTCCAGAGCTTAAGCTCGTCGCCGGTAAAGCAATCAGCGATGATAATAATTCACCTGTTGCCGTTAATACGAACTGGCAGTTAAAAGATGTCAATGGCAGAGCTGATAGTATTAACTTTAGCGAATGATATTCACAATAATTAATTAGAATTTTAATAGATATATGTTTTTACTGGGTTAATTAAATAATCCGGCATATTATCGTTGCCATGTATATCAGCTATCAACTATTACTTATCAGTATGTGTTGTTGCCACAATCTTAAGTGGAACGATATCCCCATGGGCAAATAGATAATTCGGGGGGCTTTAATGGCACCTGCAGAGATGCAAAAATTTAATCTGTCGATCCTAGGCAAATTTGTATTCATTGTTGTGCTGGCCATGTCCATAATGGGTCTTGGTACGCTCTTTTCGTTTGTGACGATATACAATGCGCTCACATCTGCCCTAGCAGACGAGCAAACGCGTGCCGCCATATTAGCTAGTGTCGATGGTACTGTGCTCAGCGAACTAATTATTGAGCGTTTGATTTTTATAACGCTTGTGTGCACGCCTATCGGGATGTTGTTTTTAGCTGTTGCCTTTTTCATGGGGCGAAATACGAGGATTGCATTATCGGCCCTTCAAAAAGGATTGAATGCTTTGGCTGCCGGGAAGCTGGAGACCAATATTTCCGGTATCAGAAGACGTGATGAGATTGGGGATATTGCCAGAGCTATTAGCCAGTTCCGTGCGGTTTTGAAAGAAAAAGCCGAAGCAGAAGTTGCTGCGCAAATGCAAAAAGAAATCGACACAGCAGAAGCGCGGCAAAAAGCTTTGGCAGAAGTTGCCCATCAATTTGAAGCTTCAGTTGGTGGCGCAGTTCAAGAGCTTTACAATATCAGCCAGGGTGTTGAAGATGCCTCTTCAAAGCTATCATCAAGTGTGCGAGATGCGGCAAATGCGATGGAATCATCCAATTCAGCAACGAGAGTCACTCACGAATCCGTTAATGACATCGTTGAGGCTGCAGATGGCCTGAGTCAATTTACGAATACGATTGGTCAGGATATGAGCGAAGCTATGAGTGTTGCCCAGCTTGCCGTATCTGAAGCAGAAAACACGGACGAGATTGTAGGCAGACTGGTTGAAAGCGGTGTGGCAATTGGCGAAGTTATTGAACTTATCAATAGTATTGCAGATCAAACCAACCTGCTTGCACTTAATGCAACAATTGAAGCGGCTAGGGCTGGTGAAGCCGGTAAGGGCTTTGCGGTGGTTGCCAGTGAAGTGAAGCATCTTGCTGGCCAGACATCGCAGGCAACAGAGGAAATCTCTAAACAAGTGAGCTCGGTACAAGAAGTCGGTGAGCAGACTGTAATAGCGATTGCGAATATTAAAGAAACAATCGCAAGAATGAATGCAATATCTGAGCGCATTAATATGGCTGTTGCTGAGCAGCGCGAACTTACTGTTGGTGTAGCAGGAAGTGCCGGTGAGGCACATCAAAATGCATTGCAGGTAAATAGCGGTATTGAACAGCTTATGCAGGATTATAGGACCACGCAAACAACATCAGAAAGTTTGCATTTGGCTGCAGACAAGCTTGGGAAAATATCCAATACAATTAAACTAGAGTCAGAGAAATTTGTGGCGCAAATGGATGATTAGGCGCTGTGATTATAACTTGGCAACGTAAGGGGCCAAACTGTTATTGACCTAAAGGCAGGAACATCGTGCAATGTTCTTGCCTTTTTGTTTTTCACGGACTGTCACATTGAAGTGATCCAATAGTATTTGTTGGGTGCCAGCGTGTGTCTCGTCCAGATCTCCTTGCGGTAAATCTAATAAAAACAGTAATTTACGATGCCTTCCTTAGCGATGGGTGTTCACGCTAGTTTTATTTCCAGTTGAATGCTTTCTTAGCGATAGTTTTGGCGCTGGTTAGCAACCGTGGTGGTGAATCAGCACATAAACCACTTATCTTGGAAGCTGGAGTGAATTCCATGAGCAAAACTATTCTTAATTCAGCCGTTTTGGCAGGTGCGATGACTGCCGCACTTGCGGGTATGTCAGCAACGCCTGTGAAGGCCGAGAAAGCCGGCATGGAAAAATGCTATGGTGTTGCCTTGAAGGGGCAAAATGATTGTAAGGCTGGAGCTGGGACCACCTGTGCAGGGACATCAACTGTTGACTACCAGGGCAACGCCTGGAAGCTGGTACCAACTGGAACTTGTGTTGATATGAAAGTTCCAGGTGATCGCTCTGGCTCCTTGACAGAGCTGGATCGGGATCTTCCTAAATCTTAAAAGCTATGTGGGCACCAAAGTGTGCTCCGCTGTTTTGTAAGGTCGCCTGTTGTGGGTGCCTGCTTATTCGCCAAGTATCTTCCTATATATCTGGAGAGTTTTATGGCTAATTGCATCAAAAACTGGGAGAAAGAGCAGGCACGTGCATTTGTCGGCGTGGGGCTTAAAAGCGAGCACTACAACGAGATTTTACGTGATAAGCCGAGCCTTGATTTTTTTGAGGTTCATGCAGAAAACTATATGGGAGCAGGGGGAAGCCCCCATGCATATTTGGAGGCTATAACAGAGAGTTATCCGCTTTCACTGCACGGTGTGGGCTTGTCTATTGGCGGCGCTGGTAAACTGGATAGGGCACATCTACAGCGTTTAAAAATGGTGCACGACCGGTACCAACCTGTTTTGTTCAGTGAACATTTGGCTTGGTCGACACATGAGGGGACGTTCTTTAACGACTTGCTGCCATTGCCATACACTAGCGAAACGTTGAGGCGTGTTTGTGAGCATATTGATGAAGTGCAGCAAACTTTAGGGCGGCAAATGCTGCTAGAAAATCCCTCGACTTACATTGTGTTCGAGCAATCAACAATATCGGAAACTGAGTTCTTGTCTCAAGTGGCGCAAGCGACAGGCTGCGGACTTTTGCTGGATGTAAATAATGTTTTTGTTTCTTGCACAAACATTGGCTGCACACCCGAGGGTTACTTACACGCTTTTCCGCATGAGCATGTTGGGGAAATGCATTTAGGTGGTCATGCCGAAGACCAGGATGAGTTTGGCAGTGACTTCTTAATTGATGCTCATGATCGGGAGGTCAGCGATCCGGTTTGGTCTCTCTATAAGCTCGCAATTTCGCTAACGAAAGGCGCACCCACCTTGATTGAGTGGGATAACGATGTACCTGAGTTTACAAGGCTATATAGTGAAGCCGAAGCCGCACGAAGCTATCTGCAGGCTTTTCATAGACAGCGGGGTAATCGTCATGTTGCCTAGTGTTGATATGAAGAAAGCAAACAACTCTATTCAGGCGCACAATGAGTTGCAAAAAGCGTTTTCTCTAGGCCTTATTGATAGTCGCCGTGAAGTCCCAACAGGGATTGTAAAGTCTAGGGGTATTATTTCAAAGAAACGATTTGATGTGTATCGTAACAATGTTATGGCCAGTCTCATTGAAGCGTTGGCAGCGAATTACCCTGCAGTTCAGAAGCTTGTTGGTGATGACTACTTTAAAGCACTGGCAAGTATCTACATATATTCGCAGCCTCCCAGCCAGCCTGTGCTTTACGAATATGGCGAGAGTTTCGCTCAGTTTCTAGCCAGCTTTCCGGGGCTTGTAGACTTCCCGTACCTGGAAAGTGTTGCCAAATTGGAATGGTCATGGCTATCGAGCTTCCATAGTGCAGATGACCGGTCCTTTGACTTTTCAAATGAGGAGAACAGGCTTGGCAAACCCATAGGTGATTGCCAGTTTCGCCCTACGAAAAGCGTTCGGCTCATATGCTGTGACTATGATGTTACCGGAGCTTATATCCGAAATACGAGCGCAAATATTAACTGTGAAATAATGCGGCTTTATTCTTCTAAAAAGGATGAGCACTATCAGGATTTGGCAGTCGGACCTGCCTATTATTTGTTTGTACGCCCAGATCTTAGTCCAGAATTATATTGCCTCGATATGGCAGGTTTTGAGCTTTTTAATGAGCTGGTTCGTGGAAAAAGCTTGAATGAAGCACTGGTTAAAGCTGCATCAAAATCTACGCCAAATGGTGAGTTGGATGCGCAGGAATTCTTGGAAAAACTATTCAGCTCTAACACGTTAGTTCTTAGTGGGTAAGCGCATACATGTGGCTGAAGTTGTCAGGTTACGAGAAAAAAGGATGGCGGATTATGCGGCTATTAAATCGTTATACTGTTTTTTGCTCAAGGCTGTCGACTTGGTCTGATCAATGGTTTTTAGGGACATTAATGCGGTTTATTTTTGCGGCCGTATTGTTTCAGTACTTTTGGAACTCCGCGCTTACCAAGCTTGGCAGTGGCCTGACGGGAATTCTTTCGCCAAGTGTTGGCGCTTATGCGCAAATCCTGCCTCAAATGATGGAAAGGGTTGGCTATGACGTTTCGCAGGTCCCATTTATGCCGTTCGGGCTGATTGTGCTGCTTGGAATGTGGGCCGAGTTTTTGCTGCCTATTATGATTGTTTTGGGGGCGATGACACGTCTCGCATCGCTCGGGTTTATTGTATTTATTGCTGTAATGTCATACGTGGATGTTACAGGGCATCACTTGGAGGCGGCTAGTATTGGCGCGTGGTTTGATGGAAATCCGGCATCGATCATTGCCGATCAAAGGTTCCTATGGGTTGGCATACTCTGTGTATTGGTGATGAAAGGGGCGGGGCAGCTCTCGGTTGATTATTTGCTCCTTCGTCACAATCCTAGATAGATATAGTAGGTATGAATATTTAGATTTTACCGCTAATATAAATAGTTCTAGAATAATTGCTTGCCAAAAAGCATAGAATTGTTATTGCCATACTATGGAATTTTCGAGTGATAACTGGGCTGGCGCTACGCAAAGTGTGATGGCTGCCTTGGCCCGTCATACAGATGGTTTTACACCTGCATATGGTGTCGATCCATTAAGCCGCTCTATTGAGCAGAAGTTCAATACACTTTTTGAACGTGAAGTTGCTGTGTTCTTGGTATCCACCGGAACGGCTGCCAACTCGCTTGCATTGGCGCAATATGCCAAGCCGGCGGGGTCTATCTTTGCACATGAAGAAGCGCATATAGCGGTTGACGAGTGCAATGCACCGGAATTTATGACGGCGGGAAACCGGATTTTCACAATGAAGGGTGAAGAAGGTAAAATAACCGCGCAAAGCGTTAGGGCTGCTATGGATTGTGTTCCCGAAGGGGTTGTGCATCACGGTCAAGCAGCTGCCGTTTCGATTACCCAGGCCACTGAAATTGGTACACTTTATCGCCTTGAAGAAATCAGAGCGATTTCAGAGGCTGCGAAAAGCCGTGGTCTTCCCCTGCATATGGATGGTGCACGATTTGCGAATGCATTGGTTTCTCTAGATGTTACTCCTGCACAAATGACATGGCAATCTGGTGTGGATGTGCTGTCTTTTGGTGCAACCAAAAACGGTTGCTGGTGTGCCGAAGCCGTTGTGTTTTTCAATCCTGATGACGCGAAAGGCTTTGAATACTTGCGCAAAAGATCTGCGCAATTGTTTTCAAAAAGTCGGTTTATATCTGCGCAGTTTGAAGGTTACTTTGAAAATGATAGTTGGCTGGAGACAGCAAAACACAGCAATGCGATGGCGCAGCGGCTGGCAGAAGGGCTGAAGGCTCTGGAAAACGTGAAACTGCCTGTTTGGCCAGAATCCAATGAGGTGTTTCCTATTATCAAGCGCGCAGATTGTGAGCGGTTGAAGCAGGCAGGAGCCGGTTTTTATGAATGGCCCGCAAGTGATTTGGCAGCTGATGAAGTGATGATACGATTGGTGACCTGCTTTGCAACAACACCGGACTCTGTCAATTCGTTACTGAAAATCTTGCAAAAGTAACACTGACAATAATTAAAAGCGCTCCGGTCGGGCTCCGGAGCGCTTTGTTTTGTCTGGTTAGTGGGAGGAGTCTCCAGACATTTAGCGGTTAAAGTGTAACCGCAGGGATTTTTGGAACTTGTCAACTAAGGGTCTTGATATAATTGCCCCAGTGACAAGCCTCACTTCAATCAAGTGCATTTGTGTTAAGGCTAGTTAACTTTGCCCTCAATTTGTTTTCGTTCCTCAGTGGAACTCGAGACATTGATATTGATCTTGCGTGGCTTCATCGCTTCTGGAAGTTCGCGTACCAAATCAATATGCAGTAATCCATGTTCCAAACTGGCACCAACGACTTTTACGTGCTCTGCCAATTGGAAGTGGCGTTCAAAGGCGCGCGAAGCAATACCGCGATACAGAACTTCTTTTTCTTCGTTATCCTCGGCCTTTTCACCATGAATGGTAAGGGTGTGCTCCTTAGCTTCAATGGTGAGCTCAGCTTCCTTAAAGCCTGCTACAGCCATAGAGATTCTGTAGGCATTTTCGCCTGTGCGCTCAATATTGTAGGGGGGGTACGCAGGTGCTTGATCGCTATTTGCAGAATCCAACAGTGATAACATGCGGTCAAAACCTACAGTACTGCGATATAGTGGAGATAAATCAAAGTGACGCATTTTGTCCTCTCATGAGCAACTATTCACCTGTAATGCTTACAGGTGTGGTCATATTAACTCTTTGCCTCCCATCATTGGCGAGGCTTTCGTGTAGCCCCTAACTGGCGACTACAAAAAACAAATGGGAATGGGTATGACTTTTTTCAAGGGCTTGGAGAGATAAAAAAGAAAAACAGCTACTTTTTTAAATCATTGTTTTATCTTATAAAAATAATGCGTCTGAAGCTGAATGACAAATGAACAGTTCTTTTTGTGTGGGTTCAGGGCTTGGCCGGTAGGGTGTTTTCATCGCTAACAAATTGATGGAGAGACAAATGGCAAAGCGTAAAACTTCGATGAAGACAGTAATGGCCTCATTGTTGATTTCAGGATGCTTGGTTGCACTCCCAACGGTTATAACTGGTACTGCACAAGCAAAAGACCGCCTTGAACTATCATTTTCTTTTGGAGATCACAGTGCGTTCAGAGGTCATAGCAACACACCCGCTTATTATGTGGGGAACCGCTGGTTTAAAAAGAACTTTCGTTTAAACAAGCGGCAACTAAAGCAGCATCTTCGTTCAATGGGGTTTCATAGTATCCGCCGGGTACGTAGTCGGGGTGACGTTTATGTTGTGCGTGCTAAATGGCGTCGCTATGGGCCTGTAAAACTCGTCATAGATGCTTATAGCGGCCTTGTTTTGCAAGGGAACTATAAAAAGCGCTAATTACATGGGAGAACTATGGGTGTGACGAAGGTGGAAACCGGTGTTTAAAAACTATAGCTTGTTTATGGAAAGCATGTTTGTCAGACTGGGTAACATAATTATTCTAGCTGGAGTTTTGGATGCAACTCACCTCAATTGACGATAACCCCGTGCCAGATGGGGGAGAGGTTGGTGCAACGATTGTTGCAGATGGGACAAAATTACGATTTGCACTTTGGCCACCTCTTGATGGAAAAGGCATCAAAGGCACGATTACAATCGTACAAGGGCGTGCAGAGTTTATCGAAAAGTATTTCGAAGTGGTTGAAGAGTTGCGTGCCCGCGGTTTTTTTGTGGTTGCTTTTGACTTTCGCGGACAGGGAGGGTCAGATCGCTTATTGCACGACCCAGCTAAAGGACACCTAAGAAAGTTTGCGGACTACGAAAAAGACCTATTACATGTGTTGGATGATGTTTCTTTAGCAAGGTGTCCTGGTCCTCATTTTCTGCTAGGGCACTCCACCGGTGGAGCGGTAATTTTAAAGACACATCAGCAGCTTCGAACCAAGGTCGAGCGTGTGGTGTTGAGCTCGCCTCTCGTTGAAATCAAAATGCCCAATTTGATGAAGTTGTTAGCTCGCCCCCTAGCAAAGGCAATGGTATGGCTGGGTTTAGGGCGCTTTTATATTCCTGGGGGTAATGGAAAACTAACAGGTGATTATAAGAATAACAGACTCACACGTGATAAAAGACGTTTTTCGCGCAATAACCGAATTATAGAGGCAAACGAGAAGCTTGGTATCGGTTCACCTACATTCGGTTGGCTGAATAGTGTACTGAATGCATTAAAAGCAATGCAGTTGCCGTTGTTTGGGCCGCATTTGGGAATAACTGCTTTGGTTATTGCCAGTGGTAATGATCGAATTGTCAATAAGTTTGCCGCACAAAAGCTATGCTCCGCGAGCGATGCGCTTGGTTACTTGGAAGTGCAAGGTGCTGAACATGAGCTGTTAATGGAACAAGATGAAGCTCGTGAGCAATTCTGGCGGGCTTTTGATGCGTTTATTCCGCCGCAAGAGATCTAAAGCAGTGCAATTTGTAAGTAACCTACCTGCTTTAGATTGTGCTTCAAGTCGTACTGAGACAAACCTTTAGAACTAATTACCAAGCATCTTCAGCAGGTACTCATGTAACTGAGGGTCTCCTGTCGCTAGTATTTGCCCGCCATCATGGGCTGAACCACCTTGCCAGTTGGTAACTGTACCACCTGCGCCTTCAATAATCGCAATTAAAGGGAAGATATCGTAGGTCTGCAAACCGCTTTCGATAACAATGTCACAAAGACCTGCAGCAAGCATTGCATAGGCATAACAATCAGTACCATACCGTGCCAAGCGTGCCTTATTTTCAACAGCTTCGTAGAGAGGGGTCTCTTCTAACGTAAATAGCTTGGGTGATGTTGTGCACATAATGGCATCTTCCAGGCGTGAGCAGCGCCGGGTTTTTAAACGGCGCTCGCCTAGCGGTCCTTTGTAATGAGCACTTGAACCATTCCCCCAAAAGCGTTCGCCATTATAAGGTTGGCTTAACATTCCTAAGGAGGCCTCTTGCTTATGCCGCAACCCGATTAATGTACCCCAAGTAGGAATACCGGTGATAAAGGCACGAGTACCATCCACGGGGTCTAATATCCATTGGTAGTCTGAGTCTTCATTCTCAGTGCCATATTCCTCGCCGATAATGCCATGGTCTGGATATTTGCCTTGAATCAACTCTCGAATCGCCTTTTCGGCAGACTTATCAGCCACTGTTACAGGGTCGAAACCTTGATCCAGTTTATTTTCGACAGTGTCTAGACTGCGAAAGTGTTCGAGAGTTTTTTTATCTGCAGCATCAGCAAGTAAGTGCAAAAATTGAACATCGGGCAATATATTAGACATGATTATCCAATCGTTATTCTAGTTTTGAACGCTATACCATACTTTTTTAACGTAAAATAGGAACGGGTGCGCCATGTGTTTTGTCGCGGTAAGCAGTTTAATACTTCTAAATAAATAGCTGCATAAAAAAACGACTTTACTTCTTTCAGGGAAAAGTAATTAGTAAATCCAGTATTTTTATTGGATTATAATTCATATTTGTTGCTCATAGAGCACGTAAAAAATAGTATTTTTTGAAATCGACTAAAGTTGAAGCTAAGAATATTGACTTTTGTGCGATGCAATGTTTTATTGTGCACTGCAAACGAGAGTTTGCGCAGCCCCGCCAGGGGCTTTCCTCCCTTGACTTAAAACCGCTTGCCCCCCCGCAAGCGGTTCTTTTTTATTCAGCAGCCCAAACGGCAGATGTGGATTGAATCATAAGCTCGGTTATATTACTGATAAATAGCAATAGGTTATGTTGAGTGTCCCGTAAACCTGAATGCGGTAATAGGGTTGTTTCATCCATGTATAGCGCACGGTTCATTTCGATTTGTAAAGCGTGGATACCTTTGCTTGGGCGGCCATAATGTTCGGTAATAAAACCGCCGGCATAAGGTTTGTTACAAACAACATGATAACCCATTTCCCTAAGCAGTCCTGTTGCCATTGCCGTTAGAGATTGACTGCAGCTGCTGCCAAAACGGTCTCCTATCACAAAGTCTGGCCTGAGACTCCTTTGGTTTTTGACAGTTGATTGCGATGGCATACTATGAAAATCCAGTAATACTGCGAAGTTATTTTGCTGTTTTAAGAACGATAACTCTTTACTTATTTGCTTGTGATAGGGTTTGTAGAGTGTTTCAATTCTTTCAAGACCTTCTGCAACAGTTAGGCTATGCTTGTATATTTCTTTTCTTTCGGTCACTATTTTGGGAATTGTGCCAAGCCCGCCGGTGACCCTTAGTGATCGATTGTTAATGTAACTTGGAAGGCGCTCGGAAAACATTTTAGGGTCAAGCTCGTAGGGCTCGCGATTTACATCTAAATAAGCCCTGGGAAAATTAGCCTTTAAAAAGGTCAAGCCCAGTTCGGAGCAACGCTCGACCAGCATATCCACGTAAGCGTCTTCAGAATCTCTGATTTGTTGTCGGTTTAAACGCGAACTGTCGAGAAAGGATTTAAGGTATGCTCTGCCAGAGTGTGGCGAGCACACTAGAAATGGAAGGGATGGACTTGCAGGGCGAATTAATTCATGGCTTGCTACGACATGTTGCGGCTGATGGTTACATTCATTTTGTTCTGGAGCCGAGCTGAGATGGCGAATAGATGGGGCAGCATAACTATCAATTTCGCATATATGGAAAGATTGTTTGATTTGCTGCACGTTTTGAACTCCTGTAATTCTGTCGAAGCCTAACCGCATATTGGCGTTTTTTTTCAATAGTACTTTTAAAAATGAGTCTCAAAGTGATTCATTTGTAGTTGCAAGGCAAACAATTTATAGCAGTGATTAATGGAAGGTACTATGGAAGAGTTCCGGTCCTTAACTTTTGGAGTAATTGGTAATAGAGCATGTCGAGGATAATACTTGCCGAAGATGACGGAGACATGAGACGCTTTTTGGTGAACGCACTGGAAAAGGCCGGTCATGACGTTGTTTCGTTTGATAACGGAAAAAGTGCTTATGAACGGGTTCGGGAAGAACCGTTTTCTCTGCTACTGACCGATATTGTGATGCCAGAGATGGATGGAATTGAGTTGGCGCGAAAAGCTACCCAATTAGATCCCGATCTTAAAGTGATGTTTATTACAGGGTTCGCGGCAGTAGCTTTAAATCCGGATTCGCAAGCACCTAAAGATGCGAAGGTTTTATCAAAGCCATTCCATTTGCGCGAACTTGTTTCCGAAGTTGAGAAGATGTTGGCGCAGTAATGCGACATAACTTCTTGCTTTACTGATGTGAAGCAGGTAACCTATTGTTTGAAAAGATATAATAGTTTGGTTTCGGCTCTTTTAAAGCGTGGAAAGTTGCTTGGCTGGTGTGGAAACTGATCAAAAAACAGCACAAGGGGCTTGCGCTGTTTCCCAATACCTCTTATATGGCTCTCCACCGCAAGCGGTTCTCTGCTTTCGGCGCTTCGTATGAAGTTGAAAATTAGGGGCGTGTAGCTCAGCGGGAGAGCACTACGTTGACATCGTAGGGGTCACAAGTTCGATCCTTGTCACGCCCACCATTTTCGCGGTTTACCGCAAATGATGATAGATTTGTTATCCAGCGCGAATATACTTGCGCGGTAGCGGAATATGATCATGGCAGAAATGCCGATACTAACCCAGAGGATCGTGATTGTTCAGGATCCCTTGAAGGCAAATCCCAACGGGGACAGGACAATGAAGATTAAGAACTCTCTTAAGGCTCTCATGGGCCGTCATCGCGATAACCGTATGGTTCGCCGTAAGGGTCGCGTATACATCATCAATAAGAAAAACCCTCGCTTTAAAGCTCGTCAGGGTTAATCCGAAGAGCGGTATTTTACTGTCTGTGTAAAGTGCCTCCGGATTTCTTACAGTTGAAGGTCGCTGATTAAGAGTGTTTACTCTTGATTATGCGATCTTTTTTTGTTTCATATCCAGATATCCGATCAATATCTTGGCTTTCGTGTAAAGCTCTCCTTACTAAGAGGGGAGGCGACACAGGCTCAGGGCCTCTGCACAGGTTTGTAAGGGGGGACTTCTGGGTAATTGCTTTTTTAGCTACTGTTTTGAGCGGAGCTTTACCTAAAGCAGAAGACAGGCTTCAACACCAAAGTGAAATAGTTTTATCCAGATCATTTGATTTGGTTATCAGTCCCCCGCATGAGTGGTTAAAAGATCAGCTTCAAGCAATTCCAAAGCCGCCTGAGAAACAGGAGGTGCCAGCTGCCTCTAAACCTACGTTTGAAGAACTGTCTGCTGGTGGCCATATGCCAGCACAACACGGCCACAGCAAAGATGAAGTTGAACAGCTTTTAAATGCTCAATTTCAAGCGCTCAAAGACGCTGACACAACATTGATGGGTAAGCGCATAGCTACCGATATTCGTCGTTTGTTGGGGCTTACAGGCGATGCTGCAGCTGATTTGCTGATGAAAAGGTCTAATCTAGCCTTAAAGCAAGAGAACTACACCCTAGCATTGGATTTGCTTAATCATGCAACCTTAATTATCCCGCAAAATGCCGAGGTTTGGAACCGTCGCGCAAGTGTTCATTATAGAATGGACAATTATTCTCTTGCTTTGCGCGATCTACATAGAGCTCTATATTTGGAGCCAAGGCATTTTAGCGCCATTTACGGCCTTGCCAGTATCAACATGCAGTTAGACCAGCACGAACATGCCTTGCAGTTGATGAAGCGCTTGTTAGCGATTTACCCAACACATGTAGAAGCGCAAGAAGCAGTAAAGAAACTGCGAAATGTTGTGTGGGGAGAGTGGCATTAGTGCGTATTCCCGAAAAATGTCTACCGGTTTTCTGCAAGGAATACGCGTCAATAGAATAGGTTCAAGCGTTTGAGTGCTTATAAGAAGTAGCAAACTGCTTTAACCTATTTCGATTAGGCCTATATTGCTTTTACACAAAGCCATTTCAAGGCGCTTGAAAAGCAATTTATCCTACAAAAAAGGCCCGTAGAGAACTACGGGCCTTTTTGCTTGCTTTGTGCAAATTAACCGCCAACAAATGCGACACGCAACATGTTGGTTGAGCCTGGTGTACCAAATGGAACACCTGCAGAAACGATAATGCGTTGTCCTGGTGTTGCGAAGCCTTCTTTGGCAACCAGGCGACAAGCGCGATCAACGATTTCCTCTTCATTCGCTGCATCATTGCTTGCTACACAGTGTAGGCCCCAACCAATGGTCAGACGGCGTACAATGGAAAGCTCTGGTGAGAAGGCAATGATTGGTGCCTTAGGACGCTCACGCGATGCACGCAAAGCAGTACCACCGGAAGCGGTGTAACAAACGATTGCAGCCAGATCGAGTGTTTCAGCAACCTGGTGTGCAGCTGCGGTAATCGCATCAGCCCCAGTTGATTCAGGCTCTGTGCGCTGCGCATGGATAATATCGCGGTAGTGGGTATCTGTTTCCACTTCCTGAGCGATCTTGTCCATTGTGGAAACAGCTTCAACTGGATAATCACCAGCAGCTGATTCGGCTGAAAGCATGACAGCATCTGCGCCTTCAAACACTGCAGTTGCAACGTCAGAAACTTCTGCACGTGTTGGTACGGGCGAAGTGATCATGCTTTCCAGCATTTGTGTTGCTACAACAACTGGTTTACCAGCCTTGCGGCAAGCACGGATCATACGCTTTTGAAGTCCAGGAACTTTTTCCAGCGGCATTTCCACGCCAAGGTCACCACGAGCAACCATGATTGCATCGGAAAGCTCGATGATTTCTGGCAGACGATCGATAGCCTGTGGCTTCTCGATTTTCGCCAGAACACCAACGCGGCCTTGCGTGACGTTGCGTACTTCAACGAGATCTTCCGGACGCTGTACGAATGACAGAGCAATCCAGTCAACTTTGGCATCAAGGGCTGCCAACAAGTCTTTACGATCTTTGTCGGTTAGTGCGCCAACTGGGATCTCAGTATCCGGAACGCTTACGCCTTTACGGTTGGAAAGCTTGCCGCCAACTTCTACACGAGTTTCACAACGCTCGGGGGAAGCGCTGGTGACACGAAGTGTGATTTTACCGTCATCCAGAAGTAGGCGGTGGCCTTCTTGCAAACTACCAAGAATTTCTGGGTGTGGCAGGTAAACGCGGTTGACGTTTCCTGGAGTTTCATCATTGTCCAATGTAAAAGTCGCGCCATTTTCCAGCATGACTTTTTCATCGTTCTCAAAGGTACCGACACGCAGTTTAGGGCCCTGCAAGTCTGCCAAAATACCAATTGGACGACCAACTTCCTTCTCTACGCCACGGATTGTATTCACCAAGTTGTTCAGCACTTCATGGCTGGAATGGCTCATGTTAATCCGGAAAACGTCTGCACCAGCTTGCCACAATTTCTTGATTGTGGCGCCATCTGATGATGAAGGGCCGAGTGTTGCTAGGATTTTGACCCGTCTATTTCGCTTCATCGTCCACCTGTTCCTTGCTCTACCGGCTCCGTCAGCTGGAGGGTCCAGCTGCTTTGCTCACCTGTATCTATTTCAAAGAAGCCTGTTTTCTCGTAGCCACGAGCTAAACAGTCTCCAACGCCGTGAATGGTAAATTCTTTATTCGGTCGAACGCACATGTACGCTTTTCCGCTCCATTCATCAGCACTTTCGCTTTCTGTCGCGTAGATGTAAAAGTACCGTGACGCTAGATCACCTTTTACCAATGTCTCACAGCTGTTTTGTTTCACTTTCCACCAGCCTTCGCTGACCCAGTCTGTGGCATCACGGTAACCGACTGCTACTTCCACCAGTCCTTCTGTTTTGTTACACAAACGAAAATCTGCCTGAGCAGAGACTGTCGATAACAACAGGCTGACGCCAACAACTAAATATATTCCAAACTTATGTTTTGTGCGCTCGGGGAGAGTTGAGGCGCGGGAGGTAAAGTCGTTGGTTGGTTTCATATCAATCTTTGTACAGCTACAACAGCAAGTTAATGCTGTTAGATTACGTCTGTGTCAACGCGACCAGACGACCATCTGGCTTTTGGTGACATACTTAATAATAGCCGAATTGGCTGATGTAAAAGGGGCGTTAAGCCCAATTAGCGCTATTTGACGCCAATATGTTGGCATCATAATGATTTTCGAAGAAATTTGAGGCTTTTTTAATCAATTGCAATAATCGATTTTTAAGCGCTGTGGATACCGATAGGTATATCAGAATTGGGCTTGCAACTGTTTGTACTTGAAACAGTGCATCACAGAATGCTTTTTTATGCCAATATATTGAAACCTATTTATTTTATGTATTTGTAAAATTTAAAAATGCTTAGAAAACATACGGTTGTTAGAATTACGGAGATAATAAATAGAATTTTGATATTAGTTATTAATAGCTTCCAATAGTAAAGCAAGTTTTAGGGGAACAGTTTAATGTGAGAAATAATTATCCAATTAAGGCATAAAGAAATAATAAAGTGCATTTGATGAAATCGAAATGACAAGTAAATCTCAATAGTCAGCATTGATTTGTTATTTCAATGCCTGGGTCTTGCGAAATAATGCTTCAAACCAGTAAAATATATCAATAGGCATAGAAGCGCTGCCAAATCTTTAAGTATTGATGTTTTGCACGCATAAACGTGATTATATGCCACAGATTTCTCCTGTGTAAAATACTCTAAGTCATCATCTCATTTGCTAGCTTTGAAACCAATCGATTCTCTAGGGCTTGGTCGGAACTGCACAGACCGATGGCATTTGGTGGAATATAGGAATGTGGCGTTAATTTGCCATTTAATAGTTTTTACAGGGCAAAACACAGCTCAAAATGACAAGCTGTGAAGGAGCGATATTTGTGATTTTCTTAGGTTGACCTAAGCGTGTTTCTCTGGCACGCAGTCACTTCTGAAACTATCGAACATTTAAGGATGCGCATATATGACGGATCATGGCGGCGTTGCAGCAGACCATCTGCGATCATTTATCGAGAGAATCGAGCGTCTTGAAGAAGAAAAAAAAGTCATTGCTGATGACATTAAAGACGTATACGCAGAGGCTAAGGGTAACGGCTTTGATGTTAAAGTGATGCGGAAAATTATCTCTCTGCGGAAGCGGAAGCCGCATGAGCGTGAAGAAGAAGAAGCGGTAATGGAACTTTACATGCACGCATTGGGTATGCTTGCAGCTGCCGGTGAAGTGAACGCTTAAAAATCTTTTTGTTACGCGTTTGAATAAGTAAAGGCCCCGCTTTCGCGGGGCCTTTTTGTTGTAATGAAGTCGTTTTTCATGTTCTGCCATTTATAGCAGTTTGCCACTTCTTAGAAGCACTCAAACTTCTTTAACCTATTGTTTTGAAGCGTATTCTTACCCAAAAATCGGTGGGCACTTATCGGGAATACGCTCTAAGAGCTAAAGCTTGTTCTTTGATTGTAGTTGATCCACTTGATAGCTCTCCCACTAAATTTATTTTCATCTGCTATGAAGTGAAGCGGGGCATTGGATTGAGAGGTAAACAATAATGGATGTAATTTGGCTTGATCCGCAATAATATCATAATTGGTTCGTGGTTGCGGAAGTGATTTACTGTTTAATATCATTGCACTCGTGACTTGAGGTAGCGCGCTGTTGCTGATTTGGGGCCCCATTGCGTAATAGTGAAGGCTCTCAAAGTAAGAACTTGGTGTTTTAGTGGTTTTTACTGCAGGGGTTCTGGGAGCAGCGTTTTTTGTTTCTACTTGTGCAATAATGTCTGCAATTGAGTTGCCGTGTTGCGTCGGTGCATAGGCAAGCTGAATTGAAGCCGGGTTCGAGGGGTTATTACCTGCTTCACGCTTTTGCCCGTTTGGTATTGGCATTTTGTGATTGGCACTTAAAGAAGAGACTTGTAACGGCTTGTCTATAGTGTGCAAGCTTGGCTTCAACTTTGGCATTCGCGCGACAAGAACTACACTAGCCGCTTTTTTAGGTTCTTTTGAATAAAGGGCTGCACCTCGTACGAGCGCTTCCGGCTTTTCTCTCGTATTTGCTGAGGCAATCACAATGGGTTTATATGCTTGTTTTGCCTTAGGTAGCGCAGCTACTGATACGTTATTAAGGCTAGACTTATTTTTTAGCTGTGCTCGCAAGCCAGGATCGGGCTGCTTTTGTGTTTTCTTTTGCTGTGCCTCTTCTTTAGAGCCAGAGAACAAGCGACTTAAGAAAGACCCACTATCATTATCGGCATAGCTGCGCGATCTTGTATGGCCATTTCTTTTTATTTCGGCAAGGGCATAGCTATAGCCTTTTAGTGGCTTACCATCGGTTGGTACATGTATTGTGCGCCCTTTGGGGAATACTTTCTTCAACTGCGCACGCGTCATGCGTGGCCAGTGGCGAACAGAACCGGTATCCATATGAACAAAGGGGGTATTTGATCTTGGATAATAACCAACACCTCCCACATGTTCTCTCAGGCCATAGGCACGGAGTTTTGCTGTACTCACGCCAGGAATGAAAAAGTCCATGGCATGGCCTTTGGTATGCTGCGAGTTTTTGGCCACACCGCGAGAACGTTTGCGAAGCATGTTGTTTGTGGTTAAAGAGCGATAACCTGACACAACATGTATATACTTTTTAGAGCCCGACTTTTTGTAGACATCATAAATTAAATCAAATAGCTCGGGGTCCATTTTGGTGGCTTCATTACGCCGCCAATCGCGTAGGAAATGATTTAATTTACGTAGAGCAGCTTTATCGTAACGGCCATTACGCTTAAAGGTGATACTCGCGCGTTCTTTGGTATGGGTATTGTAGAGCTTTAGGGTTTTTGTGGAGGCATAGCCAACTTGGGGTGCAAGCAGAAAGCAAAGCATGATGATGAACATCATGCCTATTGCATTTTTGCCCCTGCGTTTCATTTCAGTTGAAGCAACCGTATCCCGAATGTGCCAGTGCATATACTTTTCTCATATTTAGCAGCATGTAACCCCTAGGGTAAAATATTCGCTTATTGGTTAACGAGTGTTTACCATGGTGTTGTTTTCGAGATTTATTATTCTACTAGGCATTGGCCAAGCTTGAAAAAGCAACAATTACTGATTTTTTTTGAAATACTTAAATATCACAACTTAATGATGTAAGTTAATGTGAATCTATGTGGAGCGTGGTTGGAAACCTCCATATTCCATCGCAAATGATTATGTAAAATTCATTAGATAGCTATAGTTTTAGAAATCGATACAGTTTTTTATTATGGTTATATATGTCGGGCCTACGTTGTAGTTGCCCCTTCTCATCAACGAAGGCGGTGAAGTAGCCGATGTACACCGGTATTTGTTTGGCAAAGTCAAAACGGCGTTCTTTTTTGCCCAAAGTTTTTCGGATCATTTTACTGTTAATGTTCTTTTGAAAGCCCACGAGCGCATCTGCAAAAGCAAGAGGGCGATGAATGCGAATACAGCCATGCGAAAAGGCGCGTTCGGATCGTCTAAATAATGACTTCGAGGGTGTGTCGTGCATGTAAACATTATGCCGATTGGGGAACATGAACTTAATTTGCCCAAGTGCGTTGCCACGTCCTGGCCGCTGGCGAATTCTGATCTTTTCAAATGATACACCTTCCCAGTTAATTCGGCTTGGCTTTATAATTTTCCCTTTTGCTACAATCTCATAGTTACCTTTTTTGAGGTACTCACTTGGGTCTTCCAAAATATCTGGCAGCATTTCTTTAGTCGCGATTGAGTAAGGAACATTCCAATAAGGATTGACAATAATATGTTCCATTTTATCTGCAAAAATTGGCGTCTGGTGCTTTCTCTTACCCACAACGACTTTGGTTTGGTATACAGATTTATTGTTGTGTATGAGACGAACAGTAAACTCTGGAATATTTACTTGTAGATGCAAATTGCCAAGCTCTTTAGGCATCCAGCGCCAACGCTCCATATTGGCGATAACATCTTTAATCGGATCTGCCCCAGATTTGGCATTAAGTGCCAACAGTGTTCTTGGTCCAATTACCCCATCAGGTTTTAAGGAGTTCTCACTTTGAAATTCCTTCACCCTCTCTTGCAGGTCTTTGGTGTAGATAAGCTCTTCACCTTTTGCGACCTCAAGTGAAAACCGATCTCGTAATAAGGCGATTCTCCTGTCTTTTTTAAAGGGGCGGATGAGCTTGCCACCTGGTATAACACTTGGGGTGTCGTGCTTTTGCGAGCGCAAAGTCGCCAGCTGTTGCTTAAGGTCCTGATAGCCTTTATGTGGCGGATTATAAGCTTGTAGTTTTACCTGTGGTGTCGTGCTGGTGGCTAGTTGTTCAAGCGCATCTATTGGATCAAGCTTGGCGGGTTTTAGCGTTATATTTTTTGAAAGACTACGAGGATTAACTCGGCCACTATAAGCATCTTCAGCATACTTCAGCAGCGACTGAGTTAGCCTTAACTCAGCAATTGAAAGGCTGTACTTATTGATCCTATAATTGTGTCCTAGTGTTTTGTTGGGGGTTGGGTAGTCATCGGTGTTCAGCCCCTCTTCGGAAGCCTTCGCCAACTGTTCTACCAAGCTGGCAGCATGTTTGGATAGCTTTCCATTTTTAACCCAAATCGGCTGATATCCACGATTTTCATAGAATAGCTTTACAGCTGCAAAATCCCGTCTGTCCCGAAAAGCCGTGTTATGCTCATTGCCGTGAAGTGCTTTGGCGATGTAATGACGAAGACTACCCTTTGATATAAAAAGCGGGGTTTCTGAACTGAAATGCGTCAGGATGTCAGGAGCTGCAGACGCATTATTACTAAAAAGTGCAAATGCTGTAAGAGCAATATAAAAAGTGCCTTTTATAATCTGGCTGGACATTTTTTTATTACCTGAAGTTTTTTTTAAAATAACTTAGGTACAATTAACACAAAAATATCACTATATAAAATTGTAAATAATCTAAAGTCACTTAACTAACTGAGAATTATTCATTAGCATTTATCGAGTTTTTTGTTTCTATCTTATAGTCTTTGATCTTCCTGTAGAGTGTAGATCTTCCTATTCCAAGTCTTTTTGCTACCAAAGACATTTTAAATGCATAGTGATCAAGTGCTGTTTGGATCAATTCTTTTTCAACTTCCGTAATTGAACGGATATGGCCTTCACCATTTAAAATACGCAGAAAGCCAAATAGAGGGGTCTCATCCTCGACTAGAGTTGATGGTTGAATATTGGCAACCTGCATTTCTTGAGGGGGCGTACTCTTTAAATACCGGCTATTTACTTCAGCCTTCTCATTGGGAGCATGAAATGATTCTGGCTTAATGCTGTCACTATTATTTTCAAGAGCCTGTTGGACCTGAGGGAAGTCATTGGGTAAAAGTTGAGGGCCATCGCTTAAAATAACCGCACGGAAAACGGCATTTTCAAATTGCCGAATGTTACCTGGCCAATCATAACTTTTGAGCAGTTCGAATGTTTCACTCGTAGCACCAGAAATATATAGTTTGTTTTCTTCAGCCGCAAAACGAGCCACAAATGTTCTTAGTAATTCGGGAATATCTTCAAGCCTATCTTTGAGTGGAGGAACCCAAATTGGATAGACGTTCAGGCGGTAGTAAAGGTCTTCCCTAAAGTTGCCTTCCTTTACTTGGTCCAGCAGTCTGCGATTTGTTGCGGAGATCAGACGAAAATCACACTGTATTGGTTTTCGGGCGCCGACAGGTTCGACTTCGCCTTCTTGTATCGCCCTTAATAATTTGACTTGTATGTCTAAAGACAGTTCTCCCACTTCATCAAGGAACAGAGTTCCGCCATTAGCTTCTTGAAATTTGCCACTGTGTTTTTCGTGGGCTCCTGTGAAAGCGCCTTTTTCATGGCCGAAAAGTATTGATTCCACCAAATGGTCTGGGATCGCACCGCAATTAACGGTGATAAATGGCTTGTTTTTTCTATCGCTGCTACCTTGAATTGCCCTTGCAATCAGCTCTTTACCAACGCCAGATTCGCCTTCAATTAAAATGGGTATCGTTGATTTCGCAGCCCGCTCTCCTAGCCTTAAAACCCGTTCCATGGCTTCAGATCGTGTCACTAGGCTTTTGAAAGTGAGTGTTCCATTATTTTTTTGGTGCAGACGGGTAAGTTCACCCTGGAGAGCCGAATAATTAAGCAAGTTTCGTATTGAGATGCGCAATCGCTCAGAACTTACCGGCTTGACAAAAAAGTCTTGCGCACCTGCTCTCATTGCTTCAACAACCCTATCAATTCCCCCATGAGCTGTTTGTACAATGACGGGGATTGTTGTTTTTTCTGCTCTCAGTTTTGTTAGGAATTCAATGCCATCAATTTCAGGCATAACGATATCAAGTATTATCAAGTCAATATCGTGGGAGGCTCTTCGAACTTCGTGCAGTGCCTCTGCGCCATTAACCGCTAAGAGAGTGTTATAGCCAAACTGCTTCAAGGCTTGATCCAGTAGTCTACGCTGTACGGGGTCATCATCCACAATCAGAATGCGCTGGCTCATCTATTCCTCAAATATTAATGAGAGGGCTCTCTCAATTTGCTCGGTGAAAATAATTAGAAGTTATTACTGTATCATTTTGGATCAATGCTAGGGACTTTAGGTAAACAAATACTTATATTCTCGGCTGCCTTTAAAGGAGAGTGCCAAGTCGTAATCTTGATTGTTGCAGTTTTAAAAAATGACAGCATACTGAAACCAATATGAACAAAGACTGCTGCCCTGTGAGTAGCTTTTATTCTCGAAGAAGAACTTCGATCTTTGAGGCTTACAAAATTGGCTGGAAAAATGACGAAAACATATTTACTTGATATGCGAACTTTTGATGCTGCAGAGACAGGTCACAGCAGTGACGAATTCGGCAAATTGCCCGAGTGGGATTTATCGGCGCTATATGCTGCAATGGAAGACCCAGTATTTGCTGCGGATATGGAAAAAGCAGATTCAACAGCAAAAAAGTTTGAGGCAAGTTATAAAGGCAAACTCGCTGATATTACTGCGCGTAGTGGTGAAGAGCTCGCTCAAATCATTGCCGAATATGAGCAGCTGGAAGACCTTATGGGACGGCTCGGGTCATTTGCCGGGCTTGTTTACACACAAAACACCACGGATCCTGTACGGCAAAAATTCTATGGGGACGTGCAAGAGAAGCTCACCAATATTGGTACAAGCTTGCTGTTTTTTGCTCTGGAATTGAATCGTATCGACGATAGCGTTCTAAATGAAGCAGTCAAGAACGAGAAGCTTGCTCACTTTGCACCATGGCTTGAGGATGTGCGCCTAGAGCGCCCGCATCAACTGGCTGATGAGCTGGAGCAGTTGTTCCATGAAAAGCATATAACCGGTGCAGCAGCATGGAATCGCCTGTTTGATGAAACTATTTCCAGCTCCCGCTACGAAATCGATGGTGAAGTTCTACCAATTGAGCCGGTTTTGACATTGTTGCAAGACGCTGATGGTGAAAAACGCCAGAAAGCAGCTGCAGCACTTTCCAAGACCTTTGCAAAGAACCTGAGTGTTTTCACGCTGATCACCAACACGTTGGCCAAGGATAAAGAAACTTACGACCGTTGGCACAAATTTGAAGGCATTGCCGATAGCCGTCATTTGGCCAACCGTGTGGAAGGGCCAGTGGTTGATGCGCTGGTAGACGCGGTACAAGCAGCTTATCCGCGTTTGTCTCACCGCTATTATGCGCTGAAAGCCAAATGGCTCGATGTTGAAAAAATGAACTTTTGGGACCGCAATGCACCACTACCACAAGCGGATAACCGGGTTATTCCATGGGCTGAAGCAAAAGAAACCGTTTTGGCCGCCTATGAGCGCTTTTCGCCAAAGCTTGTAGAGCTGGCAAAGCCATTCTTTGAGAAGAACTGGATTGATGCGCCCGCGCGCCCTGGTAAAGCACCGGGTGCTTTTGCCCACCCAACTGTGCCGAGTGCCCACCCGTTTGTGCTGGTGAATTACCAAGGTAAAATTCGCGATGTGATGACACTTGCCCACGAACTTGGCCATGGTGTGCATCAGGTGTTGGCAGCGGAGCAGGGTGCTTTAATGGCGCCGACACCATTGACCTTGGCTGAAACCGCTAGCGTTTTTGGCGAGATGCTCACCTTTAAAGATATGCTTTCGAAGGCCGAAAATGCCGAGCAGCGTCGAGTGATGCTGGCTTCAAAAGTCGAGGACATGCTCAACACAGTTGTGCGACAGATCGCGTTTTACAGCTTCGAGCAAAAAGTGCACACAGCGCGAAAGCAGGGTGAGCTCACAGCTGAGCAAATTGGTGAGCTGTGGATGGAAGTTCAGGCGCAAAGCTTGGGGCCTGCTATTAACCTTGAAGGTGGCTACGAGAATTACTGGACTTACATTCCGCATTTCATTCACTCACCGTTTTACGTTTACGCCTATGCGTTTGGCGATTGCTTGGTCAACTCCCTTTACGCTGTCTTTGAAGAAGACGGCGATGGGTTCCAAGAAAAGTATTTTGATTTGCTCAAGGCTGGTGGCACCAAACATCACAGCGCTTTACTGGCTCCGTTCGGGCTAGATGCCAGCGACCCGGCGTTCTGGCAGAAGGGGCTTTCCGTGATTGAGCGGATGATCGACGAGCTGGAAGCGATGGACTAATTCAGCGACTTAACAAAAGAATGGCAGCAAGGCATATGTGCTTTGCTCCCTTCTCCCCGATTTCAGTCAATACGGAGTAAGTTAATGGCAGTTGGGCATGTTTTTATGGCCATGAGCGTTGACGGGTTCATCGCTGGCCCGAATGATGAACTCGACTGGTTGAATGCAGCAGCTGTGGAGGGCGAGGATACCGGTTTTAACGACTTCATGGCGCGGGTAGATGGCCTTTTGATGGGTCGCAAAACATTCGATGTTGTTCGCGGCTTTGGTGAATGGGTATATAACAAGCCTGCAATTATTCTTAGCCGGCATTTGTCGGGGGCCGAACTTGATAGTTCCCTGACTGATAAAGTTGAAATCAAGGATTTATCGCCTCAGCAAGCTATGGACTATGCTCAATCACTGGGCTGGAAAAATGTATATGTCGATGGCGGTCAGTTGGTGCAAGCGTTTTTGAATGCAGGCTTGATCGAAACACTTACCATAACCCAGGTTCCGATCGTTCTCGGCAATGGGAAGAGGATGTTTGGTTCCATGCCGCGTTCGATAAAACTCACGCTTCAAGGAACCAAGAGTTTTCCGTCTGGTCTGGTGCAGACCAGCTATAAAGTTGGTTAGGCTAAAGCCTAAACATGCTGATCGATTAGAATAGGGTTGCCGTCCGGGTCTTCCAGCATGATGTGAGCAGGCCCCTTGCTCTCAGTGTCTGCTTGTTGGCTAAGCTTGACACCTTGAGCCAGCAATTGTTTTTGAATTTCTCTCACATCAGTAAAGTTTTCAAGCATATTAGCTTGTTGATCGAAGCCGGGATTAAAGGTCAGCATGTTTTTTTCAAAGTGGCCTTCAAATAAGCCAATAACTATTGGGCCATTGCGCAAGATGGTCCAGTTGTCGCCACAGCTGATACCCATATCAGAAAAGCCCAGTTTTTCGTAGAAATCCTTTGAAATTTTTAAGTCTTTAACCGTTAGACTTATTGAAAAAGCGCCCAGTTCCATTTTATCACTTTCATATTAGCTAAATTATTACATTCTAGGGTAGTTTACTATGTATTTTTTATTTGAAAACTACTGTTTATGCTGATTGTTTTCTGTATTTATATTTGTGTTGTATAACTTCTCTGGAGGTGTATATTTTTTCGTACTTGGGTTTTGATTATTTTGGTCAAGATATTCTCATAAGCCCATTGTAGTTGGTGAAATGTCCTGCTAAGTGCTGCTGCAGACATTATTGATTTCCCCAGCTTATATGAGGGCCCACATGATCCCGCGTTATTCCCGACCTGATATGGTCAACATCTGGTCACCTGAATCAAAGTTTCGCATTTGGTTCGAGATTGAAGCACATGCTTGTGATGCTTTGGCCGAGCTGGGGGTGATCCCGAAAGAATCAGCAAAAGTGATTTGGGAAAAAGGTGGCCCTGCAACTTTTGATATTGCACGTATTGACGAGATTGAGCGCGAAACCAAGCATGATGTGATTGCCTTCTTGACGCATTTGGCCGAGATCGTTGGTCCTGATGCCCGCTTTGTACATCAGGGCATGACTTCTTCCGATGTTTTGGACACATGCTTTAACGTTCAGCTGGTGCGTGCCGCCGACCTCCTTCTTGAAGACATGGACAAGCTGCTGGCAGCTCTAAAGCGCCGCGCCTATGAACATAAGGATACTGTCACCATTGGTCGTTCGCACGGTATTCACGCTGAGCCTGTCACATTTGGCATGAAGATGGCGCAAGCCTTCGCTGAATTCGACCGTTGTAAAAAACGCCTTGAAATTGCCCGTGAAGAAATCGCAACCTGTGCGATCTCCGGCGCTGTTGGTACATTTGCCAATATCGACCCGCGCGTTGAAGAGCACGTGGCCGAAAAACTCGGTTTGGGTGTTGAGCCTGTATCCACTCAAGTTATTCCACGTGATCGCCATGCCATGTTCTTTGCGGTACTCGGTGTGGTGGCCTCTTCAATCGAGCGTCTTGCAACAGAAGTGCGTCATTTGCAGCGTACCGAAGTACTGGAAGCGGAAGAGTTCTTCTCCAAGGGGCAAAAAGGCTCCTCAGCTATGCCGCATAAGCGTAACCCGGTTTTGACAGAGAACCTTACCGGCCTTGCCCGTATGGTGCGCTCCTACGCCATGCCAGCAATGGAAAACGTGGCGTTGTGGCACGAGCGCGATATCTCGCATTCATCTGTTGAGCGTATGATTGGCCCAGATGCAACCGTAACTCTGGACTTTGCTTTGGCACGGCTCACCAATGTGATGGAAAATCTGGTGGTTTACCCTGAACGTATGATGGGCAATATGGACCGTCTTGGCGGGCTTGTTCACTCGCAGCGTATACTTTTGGCCTTGACACAGGCCGGTTGCTCACGTGAGGATAGTTACCGTCTGGTGCAACGTAATGCTATGAAGGTGTGGGACAGCTACCAGATATCGGGAGATGCCAAGGTGGACTTCCTTACCGAACTGCTGGCGGATGAGGATGTGCGCAAACATTTGAGCGAAGAGCAGGTTCGAGAGCGCTTTGACCTTGGTTATCACACCAAAAATGTTGATGTGATCTTTAAAAGGGTATTTGGCGAGGGGTAACAATGAAGCTCTATGGTCTCAGAATTTTTGTAGATGATTTCGACAAGGCGAAAGAATTTTATACAGAGACCTTAGGGCTACCTCTCACGTGGGAGATGAGCGAGCTCGGTGCATTTGGTGCCGGGCTTGATAATGCTGAATTCATTGTCGAGGAAGCCGGTGATGAAGAAAGCGAGGGTTATGTGGGCCGTTTCGTGGGCGTTTCGCTGCAAGCAGGTAATATCATGGCGCGCTATGAAGAGCTTTCCAAGCGCGGTGTGAAGTTTACACAGCCTCCGCAACAGCAACCCTGGGGTGGCGTACTGGCCCATTTTACCGACCCGTTCGGCAATACTTTGACCTTGCTTGGAGAGGCCAACTAGGCGTTTTAAGGCAACTGGCTTGTATTTTCGCGAAGTCGTTTTTATTGCCATGCGCATTTTAGTGATGAACTCCACTAAAAAAGAAGAAATTTGCGCTCTTTGTCGGATTTGCAAAAAATCCGGCTTTGCTCTGGTGTTGGAATGCGTTTAAAAAGCGCCGAAACACTATTGGTGCAGGTATAAGCAAGATGAAGATTTCCGAAGCAGATGTATTAATTGTCCCAGGTTTATTCGGGTCTTGTGGGGCGCATTGGCAAACACGTTGGCAACAAAAGCTATCGACAGCCAGTCGTGTTGAGCAGGCCAATTGGGAAAAGCCTGTTCTGGATGAGTGGGTTGATAACTTGGTATCTGCTGTTGAAAAAGCAACTCGCCCTGTCGTTATTGTTGCACACTCATTGGGTGTCGCGACAACAGTACATGCTGCACCAAGAATCAAGCCATGGGTTAAAGGGGCATTTTTAGTTGCCTGCCCCGATTGCGACGATAGCTCAATGGTGCCTGAGAGTGTACATGCTTTTGGTCCGTTGCCAACCGCTCCACTTGGCTTTCATGCCCGCGTTGTTGCCAGTCGGAATGATCCCTATTGCACTTTCGAGCGCGCCGAGCAGTTGGCAAAGCACTGGCAAGTGAACTTTCAAGACGCTGGTGAAAGTGGCCATATCAACGTTGAAAGCGGTCAAGGCCCGTGGCCAGAGGGACTGCTGTCTTTTGCCCACTTTATGAAAGCCCTGTAAATTTACAGGTAACGCATGGTTGCATGCTTGGGCTTGGCTGTTTTTATGATTTGTATTTGCGTTCCATTGTTGTGCTATATGTAAAAGAACATAGAGTACAAATGGGCGTAGGATATGGTTGAGAGCAAAGACGAAGAGCGCAACCGCTTTACAGCACGTATTGGCCGCTATGCAAAAGTTGGTGGAAACCTGAGCGGGGTAGCGGCCAAAATGGCGGGTGCCAAGCTGTTTGGCTACGAACTAGATTCGGCTAAAAACGCCGCAGAAATCGCCGAGGCATTGGGAGGCCTGAAAGGGCCCTTGATGAAGGTTGCCCAAATGCTGGCAACAATACCCGATGCTTTGCCCCCTGAATACGCTGAGGAACTGGCCGCATTACAAGCGGATGCCCCGCCCATGGGCTGGGCTTTTGTCAAGAGGCGCATGCAAGCCGAGCTTGGCACCAATTGGCAGGCAAAATTCGCCAGTTTTGAGCACCATCCAGCTGCCGCCGCATCTTTGGGGCAGGTTCATAAAGCGGTTAGTCATGACGGTGATACGCTGGCTTGCAAGTTGCAATACCCTGACATGGATAGCGCTGTTGCTGCAGACCTTGCGCAAATGCGTCTTGCTTTATCGGTCCATAGGCGCATTCAAAGTGTTGTCGATACATCGCAAGTGGCAGAAGAAATTGCAGCGCGGTTGGTTGAAGAACTGGATTATGACCGCGAAGCGCGCAACATGTTGGCCTATAGTGATATCTTCAGCCAAGATAACGAAGTATCTGTTCCGCAATATCATAGAGAACTTTCGACGGGCCGCTTGCTAACTATGAGTTGGTTGGAAGGGGCGCGAATCCTCACTTTTAAAGAAGCTTCGCAAGAGGTTCGTAACGAAATTTCACGCATCATGTTTAAGGCATGGTGGTATCCGTTTTCGTATTTCGGCGTCATTCATGGCGACCCGCATTTAGGAAACTATACTATATCGGGCGATGAGCCGGGAGCACTCGGCCTCAACCTACTTGATTATGGCTGCATTCGAATATTTGAGCCCTCTTTTGTTGAAGGGGTTTCCATGCTTTACCATGGGTTATTGCAGAAAAAAGACGAGATGATTGTTGCCGCCTATGAGTTGTGGGGCTTTGAAAACCTTGATCGTGAACTGATTGACATATTGAATATCTGGGCACGGTTTATTTATGGGCCGCTTTTGAATGATAAAGTGCAAGCGTTGGCCGAAGGTGTTTCTGCCGCTGATTATGGCCGTCAGGAAGCATATAAAGTACATCAAGCACTCAAGGCCAAAGGGCCGCTGACTATTCCTCGTAGTTTTGTTTTTATGGATCGCGCTGCTATTGGTTTAGGCGGAGTGTTTTTGCATATGGGGGCTAAGTTAAACTTCTATCAGCTGTTTAATGCTCAAATAGAAGAGTTTGATTTGCATAAGGTAACAATGCGACAAAAACAGCTGCTCGAAAAGCATGGGCTTGAGAATGGCTAATGAGGAATGCAACTTTAGTTGCAATATACTTGATTGCCAGCTGATAAACGTAGGAGATATACTAGAGGTCAGGATTTTAGCAGGTAAGGGGAGTAATTATGGTAGAGCAAAACGATGTTTCTCAAATGGATTACAATGCGCATGAGCAGACCTATACTAGCTTTATCAAGCTCACTAAGCTTGGAACCATTACTCTACTAACTGTTGTTATTTGTCTGGCACTTATTGGCTTTGGTGGTGGCGCAGGCGCACTATTGGGCAGCTTTCTAGTTATTCTTTGTCTTGCCGCTTTTATGGTGGGCATGGCAGTTAAAAATAAACCAGCGCTGATTCCCTTGGGAGTCCTGGGATTAAGCGGGTTGTGTTCAGTTATTCTCTTGGGTTAATGAATCAAAGAGTGGCCACTTAGGTCATTATTGTCGTGTCACCCAAGAGTTGTATCATGCGAGCGGGCGTCAAACAAAAGGCAGCACAAAACTGCGGATTGTTAATAGTACTATTATTCTTGAGCTTGTGTTTGTCACAAGCAAATGCTCGCGAGGCGTACCGCCCATATAAAGACCGCCTCTTTGCATATCCGGGAATTTTAGAGGTTGGCTACAACGGCGATTACATACTTGTTGACTACCAGATCGAGAGAGATATCTATCAACGCGACTATGTGGCTGAGCAAGAAGTACATAGCGAGTATATATCTCTCAAACCCAAATGGGCGACGCGTCAGGTATCGATGCAATTGGCAGGGGTGCATCTGGACCACCGCCGTGTTGGACAAGTTACTAAGAAAACTCGCCAGATTGTGTTTTTTTTGCATGGTAAGGGAGGTGATAGCCGTTTGGGAATGAGCGATTACCGGTTTGGCGGTAATTTCAACCGCCTTAAAAACCTGAGTTATCGCAATGATGGGGTCTATATAACAGCGGACTTTACGGACTTTGGTAATAACGGTGCTGCTCAAGTGTTGGAGCTAATGCAGTATTATGCACGAAAAGCCCCGCAAGCAAATATTAGTTTAGCCTGCGCAAGCATGGGGAGCCTTATTTGTTACCAAATGGCAAATAACAGTCAGGCCCTTCAATATCTTGATGCTATGATAATTTTGGGTGGGGCCAATCATAGAGCGCTGTATCAATCAAAATTGTTCGAAAAGCGCATTCCGGTGGTGATTGCACATGGAACGAATGATCGTGCTTACGATTGGAAACAACAATTTAATCATTATGCAGCCTTTAAGAAAAACAATCCAGCATATCCGGTGCGATTGACCTTATTCAAAAATGGTTCGCACGGAACGCCAATCCGTATGATAGATTGGCGTTTAACTTTGAATTGGCTTTCAAATGCAGCGCCTAAATAGACTGCCGGTTTAATAAAACCTAGCTTGCGTTTAGTGGCGCAGAACTTGTGTGCATGGTGCGGTTTAAACCCGCTTTGGCCTCGGTGTTGTTTTGATCCAGATGCAAAGCGCCGCGATATGACTTTCGGGCGTTGGAAATTTGGCCAAGGGCTTCTTCAGCTTTACCCTTATTAATCCATGCAACGAGAAGACGATTATTAATTGTCAGCGCTGCGTTATAATCGGCTAAGGCGGATTTATAGTCTTTCCGTTGATAGTAAATCGCCCCCCTTGCGATCAGCGGAGAGTAAGCGCGGGAGTTTAAGCCAATTGCTGAGGAGAAGTCATTTAGCGCAGCTGATTGCAGCCCTTGAGCCTGATAAATCAAACCACGGTTGTGGTAGGCGCGTGCGTCTCCCTTATTCAACCGAATAATACTGTTAAAATCTCTCAGCGCTGCACTATACTGCCCTAAGTCGCGGTAAGTATTGCCGCGCCCATTTAGTGCCAAAATGTAGTTAGGACGAATGCGTAACGCTGCATTGTAATCGGCAAGAGCTTTGCTGTTATTGCCTTTCCGACGCTCGGCTAAGGCACGGTTCGCATAGGCTTGGTAAGAATTCGGGTTGATTTTTAAAGCTGAATTGAAGTCTTCGATTGCATCGTCGAGACGGCCAGCTTTCGCATATGCGATGCCGCGGGTATTATAAACATTCGGGTCGTGTGGAGCAGCTTCGACGGCATCTGTTAGACTGCTAATATTTGCACGGGACCCCACATTGCGGTCAATGGGGATATCTCTATATGAAATTCCTGAGGTGCTACATGCCCCTAAAAATGCTGTTAGGACGAGGATGCCCAGAGTTTTTTTTCTATAATAATTTTTCAGCCCGAACCGCATTGCGGCCTCCGTATTCAATTACCCGCTTCAATGCATGCCTAAACACTTAAGCAATTTTGTGTCGCCATGGCTATATATCAACAATAGCTTGCGTCGGGCACTGTTAGTTAAATTATCATATAAAACAACAAACGGACCAACTGGTTCCCCAGTTCGTCCGTTGTTTTAAGTGATATTCTGGCGAATCATCAGGGTGCGATTAACGACGACCTTTGCCCACCAGAAGACCTTCGCGTTGTGCACGTTTACGTGCAAGCTTGCGAGAGCGGCGAATTGCTTCGGCCTTTTCGCGAGCTTTCTTTTCAGAAGGCTTTTCGTAGTGACCACGAAGCTTCATTTCACGGAAGATGCCTTCACGTTGCATCTTTTTCTTAAGCGCTTTTAACGCTTGATCGACGTTATTATCGCGAACGAGAACCTGCACGCGCTATCCCTTACCTTTCGGCAGCCTGAGAAAAACCCAAGCTGTTGGCTAAATTAGATTGAGTACCTACGGGTACCAGCGAAGATATGAAGCAACTGCTTCAAAGCTGCTACACCGTTTCTTGTGGTGGGTTCCTAGCAGAATGAATTTATATTGTCCACCATCAACAATAAGAAATAGAGGTTTTGAGCAAATCTTCTCGCAAAAATACACGATGACTGTGACTCTAAGTGTATTCTAATGGTAATTTAGTGGTGTTTTTAATTTCTTCCATAACAAAACTGGAGGAAACATCTGACAATGAAACACGCGAGATTAGTGTCTTATACAGATGGTCATAGGCGCGCATGTCGGGAATCACTGCGTGAAGTATATAATCTACATCACCACTCATGCGGTACATGCCAATAATCTCAGGAATCGTTGTAACCGCTTTTTTAAAGTCCTCAAGCCATTCAGCAGAGTGTGTTTCAGTTTTGACTGCTATAAATGCGGTAAGCTCCAGGTTGACCTTTTGCCGATCAAGATGAGCAACTTTCTCGATTATATAGCCCTCTTGCTCAAGGCGTGTAAGTCGTCGCCAAATGGCATTGCGCGATAAATTAATTTTATCCGAAAGCTCCGCGAGTGAAAGCGTAGCATCATCTTGGAGTGCATTTAGCACTTTCTTGTCTAATTCATCTAACAAAACGTATGTTACTCTGTGTAATTTGGGACGATAGTCTCGAAAATATAAACTATTGCGGGAAAAATGGGAAGAATAAAATGCTAGATAATGTATTTTGATATGAATCAATATTAGGGAGGGGTTATGCGAGTTAAAATACTGGAATTGTTTCGAGCGCATCCAAGAACGGTTAATGAGAGTTATTTAGAGCATGCTCGCTTTGCTAGCTCGATTGGGTTGAAATTGTTGTTTGCGGCCCTGGCTGCATTTATCCATGCATTATTGCCATTTTTATTTGAAAAAACTGCAAGTCAGATAATCATTCAACTTTATGATAGGTTTAGTAACCGAGGGAAATCTAAGTAAAGCTACTGGGTGGGCTTTTATTTGCCGGGGTTAAAAAATGTGTTATTGCTCTTGAAGTAACGCAGGTGATGCAATAATGCCTGTTGGCTTGCTGTGGTGCTTATTGCGAAGAACGCTTTGCGTAAGCTAGGCAGTAATATCGCTACAGTTTCAGTTTTATAGACTATTGCTGACGGGTTCTCTTTCAGCATCTATTTCCATTTAGGAGCCATAACCATTATGACGCCGGTCGACAAAACCAGCGCAACCGATAGTTCCGCTTTGTGGTTGCAAGAAGGAAAAGCAACGCTGCTATTGGGCGTTCCATTGATTGGTGCGCAATTGGCACAAATGGCGATTAATTTTACCGATACCTTGATGATCGGCTGGCTCGGTGCGAAGGAGCTTGCAGCTTCAGTTATAGCTCTGCAGCTGTTTTTCATCGTGTTTTTGGCTGGCCTTGGTGTCTTGCAGGCCGTTATGCCTTTGGCTTCGCGTGCCGTTGGGCAGGGGGATGTGCGCGGCGTTCGACGTGCTTCGCGAATGGGTATTTGGGTTGCCTTAAGCTACACCACTGTTGCCATGTTGGTTTTATGGCATGGAGAGCAGATATTTGTACTTGTCGGTCAAGATCCTGAAGTTTCGAAAATTGCCGCAAGTTATTTACAAATTGTTCAATGGTCGATGTATCCGGGTTTGCTTGTGGTTGCAATTCGCTGCTTCTTGACAAGTATTGAGCGGGCGCAAGTGGTTCTTTGGGCAACTGTTGCCAGTGCCCTATTGAATGCTATTTTTGATTATTTACTGATCTTTGGTCACTATGGCTTTCCCAAGCTTGGGATCTTGGGTGCAGGTATAGCTTCGGTCGCCACAGCTACATTTTCATCTCTGATTTTAATTGGCTATGTTTATATAGATCCGCGCTCAAGGCAATACGAGTTGTTTGTCCGCATTTGGCGCGCTGACTGGAATGCCTTTGCTGAAATATGGCGCTTGGGCTTGCCAATTGCACTTACAATAGTTGCTGAGGTTGGGTTGTTTGTTGCTGCAGCCTTTATGATGGGGTGGATAGGAACCATAGAGTTGGCAGCGCATGGCATTGCCGGGCAGTTGTCAGGCATCGCCTATATGATCCCGTTGGGGCTTTCGAATGCCGCAGTCGTGCGTGTTGGTCATGCGGTGGGACGCAATGATCCTATGGCGATTAAAAGATCTGGTTGGGTTGCCATAGGCCTTGGTGGCTGTATTGCAGCGCTTGGCGCACTACTCTTTTTAGCCGCGCCGGAAACTCTTATTGGTTTCTACCTGGACCCCTCAAATCCCGAGGCTGCTCAAGTAATGAAAATAGGGGTGCCTTTGGTGTTTATTGCCGCTGTATTTATGGTTTTTGATAGTATCCAAGGCGTTGCTGCAGGTGTTTTGCGCGGTATGTCGGATACGAAAATGCCGATGCTTATCGCAGTTTGCGGTTACTGGGTTGTTGGTATCGGCTCCTCTTATGTATTGGCATTTGTTTATGATTGGGGGCCGGAAGGTATTTGGTGGGGCTTGGCAAACGGCTTGGCGTTTAGCTCGGTCTTCTTACTCTCCCGATTTATTCGGCGTGACAAGCTTAATCTTATTAAGCCATAGGCATAGAAAAACCGCTTACTGCGGTTTTTCTGGTTTTTACAAGTTAGCTTAGCGGGCTAAGGCGGTTTACGTGGCCCATTTTTCTGCCATCGCGTATTTCTGCCTTACCATATAATGTAAGCTTCGCGTTTTCTTCTTGTAAGATCGACTTCCAGCTCTTTGCATCATCGCCAATAAGGTTTTCCATGATGACATTGGAATGCCGTGTGGCTGATGCGAGTGACCAGCCGGCTACAGCGCGAGCGTGCTGCTCAAATTGCGATGTTATGCAAGCATCTTCTGTCCAGTGACCAGAGTTATGAACTCTTGGTGCAATTTCATTTACCAAAAGTGATTGCTGGCCGTCACCATCGACTACGAAAAACTCTACCCCCATCACCCCAATATAATCTAAAGAGGTTGCAATAGTTTCTGCCATGCGTTTCGCTTTTTGGGCACAATCACTATCGATGTTTGCGGGGACACTGGATGTTTTGAGAATATGATTCCTGTGATAGTTTTCAGTAGGATCATAACAGGAAATTCGGCCATCCAAACTGCGGGCAACAATTACAGAAATCTCTTTGTCGAACTCGATGAGGCCTTCAAGAATTGCAGGTTGATTGCCGAGTGCTGCTAATGCGCTTTGCGCTTCATCTACAGAGTGGATCATGACTTGGCCTTTGCCGTCATAGCCAAATCGGCGCGTTTTCAAAACGCCTTTTCCACCAAAGCGGGTAAGACTCTCGTTTAAGTCGGGCAGGCTGGTAACATCAGCAAATGGTGCTGTCGCTACACCCGCACGCGTTAACAGAAATTGCTTTTCTGTCAGTCTATCCTGTGAAACCTTAAGCGCCTTAGATCCAGGACGAACAGGAACGCGGGCTTGTAAAAACTCTGCGGTTTCAAAGGGGACATTTTCAAACTCGTACGTTACCACAGAGACTTGATCTGCAAATGCTTCTAAGGCGTCTTGGTCATCGTAGTTTGCAATGGTTGTAAGTGTTGCCACATCAAAAGCGGGGCTATCGACATCAGGGCAAAAAATATGGGTTTTCAGCCCTAGCCGTGCAGCTGCTGTGGCAATCATACGGCCCAGTTGCCCCCCTCCCAATATACCTATGGTTTCACCGGGCTTTAATATGGCTGACATGATTTCTTGACCCTATTTCTTAGTATTTGTTAATGGGTTGCAATCACTACGGATTGTTAACTGGAATTTCAGCGACAGATTGTGTTTGCTTTGTGCGCCAGTAGTCTAGATTTGCGGCTACGCTCTCATTTGTCAAAGCTAAAATTGAGGCTGCCATAAGTGCAGCATTTACCGCACCAGCTTTACCGATAGCTAATGTACCGACTGGAATGCCAGCGGGCATTTGCACAATAGAGAGTAAGCTATCTTGTCCTTTAAGGCAGCGTGATTCAATTGGCACGCCGAAAACTGGCAGGGGCGTCATGGCTGCAGTCATACCAGGCAAGTGGGCAGCACCACCAGCGCCGGCGATAATTACTTTATAGCCACTATCCTTAGCCGTTTTGGAAAAATCATATAGGCGCTCAGGTGTGCGATGGGCTGAGACAATCATAGGTTTATGTGTTATGCCAAGTGCATCAAGAGTGTCTGCAGCATGTTTCATCGTTGGCCAATCAGACTGACTTCCCATAATAATTGCAACATCGGAAACTTGAGCGTTTGTCATGATTGTCTCCTTGACATAAATGCTTGCCTATAATTGAAAATAACTTCTTTTAGTGAAGAAACTAGCGTTATTCAGTAAAGCAACCCAGATTACTATTGGATGTTTCAAGTCTTTCCGATTAATGCGACTGTTTAGATATTGCAATAGTTTGTTGTGGGTTCTTTTGTAGCAGCTAGAATCTTTTGTGGGATATTTCTAACTGCTGATTTTTAAAGAGACTGGAAATGCCTTAGCGGTAAAAATAATACGGTTATGCAAACAGAAGTTGTATATTGCCTGCAAAAAACACCTAATCATCGTTCGACAAGCTTTTAAAAAAATGTCACACTCCAATTGTGATCATAATAAGCAGGAGGATTTCGCTTCATGTCCATCCAAGCTCACCTGACTGAACTCGAGCGGCGTCATGCAGATATGGAACGCGCTATACAGTCAGCTTTGAACAGCCCATCATCTGACCCTTTGCATATCAATGAGCTGAAACGCAAAAAACTCCAACTCAAAGACGAGATTACCAAGTATAAAGATTCAAGGCTCGATTCTTAATCTGAAATGATAATCGGCCAATGTAAGCGTCATTGTTATTCAATGGCGCTTTTTCATAGGCAAACTCATATGCCGCCTAAGTAATCTACCCACCAGGAAAGTAACGGTTATTATCCTTTGAGATATATTATAGATGCGGGGGATACTGTAAAATTATAAGTTTTGTGGCATTTTGTATATTTTATAGTAAATGGATATAAAAATCTCATAATAATTACTGTTTACTTTTGTTGTACTTGGTAAAGGTAATTTATATTGTATTTATCCAATTGAAATTATGTAATTTCTGTATAATCTATTATAGTTACTATTTATTACTGAGGGGTGACAATATGACCATCTCTAAACACTTCCCAAACATTATCCAATACTTATAAGATCAATTCGGGTTGGAGAATTGCGCCTGATACCAGCAGGCGGAGGTGCAAAATGAGATGGAATAGTAAGCTTCAAAGCAGGCGCTCTGTAATGCTTTATGCAACAATGGCTTTTTTTGCCATCCTGTTGCTTGCTGTCATTGTGTTTTCTATGACACCGCAGTTCCAGTATGGGCAACAGTGGCTATTTGTACTTATTTTGTTGCCAGTGATTTTTCAGCTTTATAAAGCACGCACTGTGTTATTTACCCATCTTAGATCTCATTGGTTGCAATGGGCGGTTGTGATCTTTGTGATGAGCTCCCTTTTGCTGCCGACTACTTTCAATGTTTGCAGTTTAGGGCGCACAGCGAATACGACAGGAACCAGTTTTAGCTGCTTTCAATGGCCATTTAAGAAAGTTGTCAATCTACCATATAGAAAACAGTTTATTGGTGGCTACCCGCAAGCAAAAGAGACTACACAAATGAGTAGACTTGGCCGTATTGCGCTGTATTCAAACGCCCAAAAGTTGTTGTGGAAGATTAAAGAGAGGCCAAGTGAGGCTCTTATAAGGAGCTGTTCGCTCTCATCCGGCGAAAAGGCCTTCAATGCCATCGTGAATTAGTTTGATCGAGACGACAAACAGGCATGTGTATGTGATTTTATAGAACAGCTTTTGGTTTATGCGCTTTACAATTCGATATCCTGCATAAGTTGCCAGCGGGGCAAATGGCAGCAGGATGATTGATGTGCTCAAGTTCGTACTGTCAAATTGGCCCATTATAAAATATGGTATTAGCTTAAGTGCGTTCACTATTGAAAAGTATAGCACTGAAGTTCCAGCAAATATAACGGGCGGAAGTTGAAGTGGTAGGGTGTACATCTGGTAGGGGGGGCCGCCAGCATGACTAATAAAGCTGGTAAAACCGGATAAGCCACCCCAAAGTAATGCCTTCTTCGGGTTATGCCCCTTTGGTTCTTTGGGTAATTTTCGTTTAAGCCAATGATTTAAGATAAAGTAAAGTGATAGGCTTCCAATAATCAATCTTATATGGGCATCGGTTACGTAGGCAGCTGTCATCCAGGCAAAGATAATACCAAGAGTACTGGCAGGTAGTATTAGCTTGAGCGTATGAGAATCCCAATTGCCGCGATAGGATAACAAACCCACAATATCCATAATAACGAGTATGGGTAGGAGAATGCCTGCAGCTTGAACTGGCGATATGGTCAAACTCATTAAGGGCACTGCGATTAGTGCAATACCACCTCCAAGCCCTCCCTTAGAAAAGCCAGTCAATATGATAGCTGGTATTGCTACTAGGTAAAAATAGGGGTCAGTTATTGGATGCATAAATATAAACCTTTTTCTACCGTAGTAAGATAAATTTATCGAAATATCCATGGAAATAGGTGGGTACTCACCAGAGGGCGTACTCCCTTTTTCTAATTGGGTTTCTTCTTGGTTTACGGCACTTATCTGTAGATTATAGTAATTATATATCAGAGCGCTTTGGGGCTGTGGGAGGATACCAAATGACCAGTCGCTATCAAGAAGTCTATAATAACTGGCAAGCTAAGCCCTTGGAGTTCTGGGAAGAAGCTGCAAAGGCCATTGACTGGATAAAACCTTGGGAGAAGGTTTTTGACGAAAATGCAGGTGTCTACGGGCATTGGTTTGCTGGTGCACAGTGTAATACGAGTTACAATTGCTTGGATCGACATGTTGCTGCTGGCCGCGGCGAGCAAGCGGCATTGATTTACGATAGCCCGATTACTGACAGCAAGCAGACTTACAGCTATGCACAAATGCTTGATAAAGTTCAGCTTATGGCAGCAGCGATGCAAGCGCAAGGGGTTGGTAAAGGAGACAGGGTTCTCATTTACATGCCAATGATTCCTGAAGCAGCCATGGCGATGCTGGCCTGTTCGCGCATTGGTGCTATTCACTCGGTCGTTTTCGGTGGATTTGCGGCCCACGAACTGGCAACGCGTATAGATGACGCTAAACCAGCAATTATTGTTTCTGCATCTTGTGGTATCGAGCCTGGCCGCGTAATTGCCTATAAACCATTGCTTGATGATGCTATCGCACAATCCTCTCATAAACCTCAGGCCTGTTTGATTCAGCAACGCGACACGTTGAAGGCTGAACTTACAAGCGAGCGTGACTTTGATCTCGCCGCGGAAATGGCGAAGGCTGATGCCGAAGGCCGACGTGCTGAGTGTGTTGCTGTTGATGCGAATGACCCGCTTTACATTCTTTACACCTCCGGTACCACAGGCCAGCCTAAGGGTGTGGTACGCGATACCGGCGGACATATGGTTGCGCTACACTGGACCATGAGCAACCTCTATGACATTAAACCGGGCGAAGTTTTCTGGGCTGCTTCCGATGTGGGTTGGGTGGTTGGCCACTCCTATATTGTTTATGCACCACTGCTTTTAGGCGCAACAACCATGTTGTATGAGGGCAAGCCAGTCGGTACTCCTGATGCCGGTGCATTCTGGCGGGTCATTAGCGAACACAATGTTGTATCGCTGTTCACTGCGCCAACCGCTTTTCGTGCAATCAAGAAAGAAGATTCCGAAGCGAAATTCTTGGCGCAATACGATATCAGTTGCCTTCGCTCTCTTTTCCTCGCTGGGGAAAGGGCTGACCCTGACACCATCACCTGGGCGGAAACCGTATTGGGCGTTCCTGTATTGGATCATTGGTGGCAAACAGAAACGGGCTGGTGCATTTGTGGTAACCCACTTGGTTTGGGGCAATTACCTGTAAAGCTAGGTTCGTCCACCGTGCCAATGCCGGGTTACGATGTACAGGTGCTCGATGATGCAGGTCACCCTGTTGGTGCGGGTGAGCTGGGCAATATTGCGGTGAAGCTACCTCTACCTCCGGGGTGTTTGCCAACTCTTTGGCATGCCGAGGAGCGCTTTAAAGAGGCTTATCTAGACGAGTTCCCAGGCTATTACAAAACATCTGATGCAGGTATGAAAGACGAAGATGGCTATCTGTTTATTATGTCCCGTACGGATGACATTATTAACGTGGCTGGTCACCGTCTCTCAACAGGTGCGATGGAAGAGGTGCTGGCTTCGCACCCAGATGTTGCCGAATGTGCGGTCATTGGCATTAGCGATAACCTGAAGGGCCAACTGCCTTGCGGCTTCGTCGTGCTGAAGTCCAACGTGATGCGTGAACATGATGAAGTTGAAAAAGAACTCATCAAATTGGTGCGCCAACAAATCGGTCCTGTTGCCGCCTTCAAACTGGCCATAACCGTTGAGCGTCTGCCAAAAACACGTTCTGGTAAAATCTTGCGCGGAACCATGCGCTCAATTGCAGATGGCCAAGACTACAAAATGCCAGCGACGATTGATGATCCTAGTATTTTGGAGGAGATCGCCGCGGCAATTGAAGAGCATAAGGTGCCTAAAAGCTAGGCATTAAGCAGAGTAAAACCAAAAGGGTAGGCGCATACGCCTACCCTTGACACTTTCAGTTTGCTTTAGGTGAGGCTTTCGTTAATCGCTTGCGCACCCTCTTTAAATTGCATTTTCGCTAGCTTGGCATAGATGCCATCGTGTTTAACAAGTTCCGCATGTGTACCTGCCTCGACCAGCTTGCCACCATCAATCACCAAAATGCGATCTGCCTTGAGAACTGTGGAAAGCCTGTGGGCAATAATGAGGGTCGTACGACCAATCATAAGTTGGTCGAGCGCTTTTTGAACCAGCTTTTCACTTTCAGCATCCAAGGCGCTGGTGGCCTCGTCCAATAGCAGTACGGGGGCGTTCTTCAGCAATGCCCGGGCAATGGCGATTCGTTGGCGTTGGCCACCTGACAATGTCATGCCGCGTTCACCCACAATGGTGTCATAGCCCTCTGGTAAAGCACTGATGAAATCGTGAGCTAAGGCATGCTTAGCAGCTTGCTCGATGTCGGCTCGCGTTGCTTCGGGGTTCGCAAGGGCAATATTTTCAGCAATGGAGCTGCCAAAAATCGTGGTGTCTTGTGGCACAAGGGCAATTTGGTCGCGCAAGTTTTGTGGCGAGAGCTGGTGCAGTTTAATTCCATCCAGAGCGACATACCCTGTGTTGGGATCGTAATAGCGCATGAGCAGTTGGAACAGGGTTGATTTACCTGCACCACTAGGGCCAACCAACGCAATAGTTTCCCCTGGTTGAATTGTTAGGGACATATTGTTGAGAATGGGCCGCTGCCGCGCACCAGGATATGCAAAGCCAACCTGCTGGAACTCGATATTACCTTTTGCCGGTGTTGTAAGCTGCTCTGGCTTGGCTGGCGCGGTAATGCTGGAGGGTAGGGCAAGTAATTCGGAAAGTCGCTCGGCAGCGCCTGCTGCTTGTGTAAGCTCACCCCATACTTGGGATAGCTCGCTAACGGCACCGGCTGCCATGATCGCGTAAATCAGGAATTGGGTGAGTTCACCGCCACTCATATCATTTGAAACGACTTCACTCGCACCTACCCACAAGATACCCACAATACTAGAGGCAACAACAATAATAATTGTGCCGATTAAAACGGAGCGGGCACGAATGGCATGAAGTGATGCTGCGAAGGCTTCTTGCGTTTTACTGCGAAAGCTTGTGGTGGCATACTGTTCATTATTATAGGCCTGTATTGTTCGCATTCCCGATAGCACTTCACTGGCGTTGGCCATGGCAGTCGCGAGGCTATCTTGAGCTGTGCGACTGCGAGATTTTAACATCCTGCCAAATGCTAAAAGGGGCAGTACAATGCAAGGTATGGCAATGAGTGCAATGAACGATAAATAAGAGCTGGTTATAACCATCATGGTGATGGCACCAAGTAAGGTAAGGAATTGCCGAAGAGCAATGGAGGCACTGGCACCGAAGGCCGATTTGATTAGTGTGGTATCGGCGCTCAAACGCGAGACGAGTTCCCCAGACTTTTCCTTGTCAAAAAAGTCTGCTCCTAGTGTTGTCAGGTGCTGGAAAACATCAGCTCTCAATTCCTGCACAACGCGTTCACCGATCCACATGACAAAATAGTAGCGCAGTGAACCAGCGATAGCCATGATGATGATCACGGCGATGATGAGTGAAAAATAATCGTTGATGTGACTTGCACTGCTTGAAGAAAAGCCATTGTCAATCATCAGCCGAATACTGACAGGTAAGACAAGTAGAACAGCCGCAGCGGTAACCAAGGCCAAGAGCGCCGCGATCACTTTTTTCCGGTGTTTTGCAAGATAGGGTATGAGTGTAAAAAGCGGAGAGAGTGTTTTTCGCGATTCCTTAAAGGTATCTGTTTGTGTCATTATCAAATGGCCTTTTATACTTAAAAGTATGGGTAATTTCACAGATTGGCAATAAAAGGGCTTTTGACAAGGGCTAAACGACTATTTCTCTTGTTCTTGCCCTCTTGTTTCCCAGCAAATGATGCGGTATAGACCCTGCACGATTTATTGCTGTGCCCGAGATGTGGCGCGGCGTTGCTAGCTAATGCGCAGGTGGCCAGCCTGACTCTAAAGTTGAGATAGTGCGGCCCTCGCTGAAAGGAATGGCCATGAAAGAGGGTATTCATCCCGACTACCACGCTATTAAAGTGGTAATGACAGACGGAACAGAGTTCAACACCCGCTCTACCTACGGTAAAGAAGGTGATTCACTCCAGCTCGACATCGACCCTAACTCCCATCCAGCTTGGACTGGTGGTGACCGTCAGTTGATGGATCGTGGTGGTCGCGTATCTCGCTTCCAAGACAAGTTTGCAGGTTTCTTGGGTAAATAAGCCAAACCTGATGACTATTAAAAAGGCTCTGCAAGAAATTGCGGGGCCTTTTTAGTTTGGGTCCTTTGACTTCTCATCTTTAAATGCAGAGGCGATTTTGCTTTGTTGCCTGTGTAATGGGTTTTCAGGCTGTGTAGGCAACTGATGGTTTTTGCTTTGCACAATAGCCTGATCGAGAAGTTCGATACGCCCTTGTAAATATGAGGCTTGATTGATGAGTTGCTGGAAGCGTTCTGGTAGTTTTCGCCAATTACTAATGGTTTCTGGAGTCATTGGACTGGGTAGTTTGACTTGGCGCGTGTTTTTTGCAGCCTCATTTTGATCCAGCTCACCTTCTAGTACAGCCCTTTGCAGAAGCAGCCAAGAAGCCATCTGCATCAGCCTTGTTGTGAGACGCATGGACTCAGTTGAATATGTGAGTGCAACTTTAGCTTCTAGTTTTCGTGATTCTTTTTTCCCCGCACCATCCAAATAGTTTGCGGTTTCCTCAATAAGGTCCATGCCTTGATGGAAAAGATCCATGAAACTTTGAGAGGCCATGAGCCTTTGCCCAAGGAAAGTGGGTCTTATCGGGTATTGTGAGCCAGTTTTTTTGGGCATGTCCATCTCTTAGGCCACGAGCGCTTTAAAATAGTGCTTTCTTCATTCGATCTAATGATTGTATAGGGTACAATTGCACTTTTGCCCGCTAATAAGTAAGACCAGATTTTATATTGGTATAAATATACAGTTTAGTTGAAGTTGATTATTTGTATTAATGGCAATTTTATTTATTAACTATTAGCCGGTAACTAATAGTAGTTCAATGTCATCCTTATGTGAATCTCTAACTTTGCGTGGGGGTGAGCGTATTAACTTTTAAATAGTTCTTGAGCAGCACTATGGTGCTTCTTCTTCTGGTTCATGCTCTCTTTTGTTCTTTCAATTTCCTGTCCTAAGATTTGCAAGCGTTCTTGTAATTCTTCAATTGAAAAACCTGACAGATCTTGACCACAAATTGTTTCGTGCAGTGGTTTTCGGGGTGTTTCATCAAAAACTGACATGGCACTACCTTTCACAGAATTGCCTAACCATAATGCGCTTCTTTCCCCGCTTTTGTCCAGCTAGCGCTAACATTGAAACTAAGTTAGCTAGGTTAACAAGAGATTGGCTTGTGGAGGGTTTAATGAAAGCGGTTGTTTTTGATGGGTTTGGTGGTCCGGAGGTTCTGGCAATGCAAGAAGTGCCAAGACCAGAGCCGAAAGAGGGAGAAGTTCTTATTGAAGTAATGGCTGCAGGTGTAAATCGGCCAGATGTTTTGCAACGACAAGGTGTTTATCCGGCACCATCAGGGGCTTCGCCACACCCGGGACTTGAGGTTTCAGGTGTTGTGGTCAGCGTCGGTAGTGAAACAGATACGCACTGGCTGGGGCAGCAGGTTTGTGCGCTCGTCTCTGGTGGAGGCTATGCACAATATGTCACCGCACCAAGTGGACATGTACTTCCCGTTCCAGAAGGGGTAAACTTAGTTGATGCTGCTGGTATTGCTGAAACCTTTTTTACAGTTTGGTCCAATGTTTTTGAACAGGTAGAACTCAAAGAGGGAGAGAGTTTCCTCGTTCATGGCGGCAGTTCGGGAATAGGAACCACAGCGATACAGCTAGCAAAGGCGTTTGGAGCGCATGTTTATACAACTGTGGGCAGCGATGAAAAAGCGGCGGCAGTTACTGCGTTAGGAGCTGATTTTACAGTAAATTATAAAAAATGCGATTTTGCTAAAGAGATACTTGGGATTAGTCAAGGCCGTGGTGTTGATGTAATATTGGACATGATTGGTGGCGATTATATTGATAAAAACTACAAGGTCGCTGCCCTGGGGGGGCGTATTGCGCAAATTGCCGCACTAAAAGGCCTTGGAGAAAATGTAAATATTGCCCGCTTAATGGTTAAGAGGCTTGTTCATACCGGTTCAACATTACGACCACGCTCTGATGAGTATAAAGCGCAAATAGCGCGGGAATTACGCCATAAAGTATGGCCGCTTTTTGCCGAGGGGAAGATTCGTGTTGTTGTTGATCATGTATTTTCGCTGGAAAATGTTGTTGATGCACATCGGCATATGGAAGCAGGAAACCACATTGGCAAGATACTGTTAAAAATGCCTTGATATGATTGGCTGAATGTGGGAATAAGCGTTTATGACGCTATCGCGGTTGAGACAATTTGATTTCCAATGTTTCCCAGCGTATAGTGCGGCTAATTCCCCTAAAATTAAAGGAATCTGGCTTCGCCTAACGGATAGGACGGTGGAGCGTACAGGAGGGTTTTATAAATGGCCAATGCGCCGTTAATGCCAAAAGCCACAGCAGTATGGCTTGTCGATAACACAGCCCTTGGCTTCGACCAGATCGCAGCTTTTTGCAAGTTGCATCCCCTTGAAGTTAAGGCAATAGCTGATGGAGAAGCTGCTCAAGGTATTAAGGGTATGGATCCGGTACTTGCCGGGCAGTTGACGCGTGATGAAATTGAAAAGGCGCAAGCAAACCCGACATACCGTATGAAGGTGCTGGAATCTAAGGTAAAGTTGCCCGAGACCAAACGTAAGGGGCCTCGTTATACGCCTGTTTCCCGCCGTCAAGACCGCCCGAATGCTATTTTTTGGCTGGTTAAAAACCACCCAGAGCTACTTGATGCACAGATTGTGCGTCTTGTTGGGACCACAAAACCAACAATTGAAGCCATTCGTGAGCGTACGCACTGGAACTCGGCAAACCTAGAGGCTATGGACCCGGTGACACTTGGTTTGTGCTCACAAATTGAGCTGGATATGGCAGTTGAAAAAGCAGCGAAAAATGCACCTCAACGTCTTGTAAGCGAAGAGCCTGAAACATTGCTGTCGATTGACGAGACCACCAGTGAAGATGCGATGGCAGCCGCATTTGCAACTCCAGCGCCGAAGTCCGCTCCTGAAGAAGAAATCGACGCTGACGCTGTTTTTGCAAACTTCAGCTCTATGGAGAAAAAAGACGAAGACGAAGATTAATTTCGCAAGTCGAGCGTCTTAAACAAAAACCCCGCTGTTTTGCAGCGGGGTTTTTCTATGGCTAATTTCGTATTGGCTAGGCGGGAAACTGCTTTAACGCTGTGTCAGCTTCAGCTCGATACGGCGATTTTTTGCCAGAGCTTGTGGTGTGTCACCTGTTGCTCTTGGTTGATACTCGCCAAATCCTGCCGCTACCAGCCTGTTGGGCGCAACTCCTTTAGAAATAAGGAAGCGAACGACCGAGATTGCACGGGCAGCAGATAGCTCCCAGTTGTTACGGAAACGGCCTGTGCCAGATAGAGGACGGTTATCGGTGTGACCATCCACGCGCAAAACCCAATTAATCCCCTCGGGGATTTGCTTTTCCAGCTCAATGATTGCTTCCGCTAGAATATCCAGCTGGGCGCGTCCTTCCGGGTTGATTTCGTCATTACCAGATGAGAACAACACTTCGGACTGGAAGACAAATCTATCCCCTACAACTTCAACATCAGCACGTTTGGCGAGAATTTCTCGCAAGCGGCCGAAAAAGTCGGAACGATAGCGCGAAAGCTCTTGAACGCGCTGTGCAAGCGCTACATTCAGCCGCTTACCTAAATCAGCAATTTTGGTTTGGCTCTCTCTGTCGCGGCTTTCTGAAGCCTCCAGAGCATCTTCAAGGGCAGCAATTTGCCGTCTTAGTGCCGATATTTGCTGGTTGAGCAGCTCTATTTGCGCCATAGCACGGGCACTGACAGACTTTTCGCTCTCCAGTTGGCCGCGCAGCGCTGCCAGCTTCCCGTCAGCAGCATCCAGGTTGCCAGAATGGTCGTTTAACAAGCCTTGTAAGTGGTCACGCTCAGCGGTTGTTTGGTCCAGATTGGTTTGCAATGAAGAGATTGTGGACTGCAAATCACCCACATTGGCTTTTTGTAGTGCCAAAAGTTCTGTCAGCTCCGCGACTTGCTGATTCAAGCGGTTTAAAACACTGTCGCGCCCACTTAATTGCTGGCTTAAGAAAAACTGGGCAATCATGAAAATTGAAAGCAAGAAGATAAAGACCAGCAGCAATGCTGACATAGCATCAACAAAGCCTGGCCAATAATCTTCTGAATTGCGATCTCTACCGCGACCACGAGAAGACATGGATTACTCCTTACCTTGCTCGAGACGGTCGCTTAAGGACTTTAAAAGGCGCTCAACACGTCGTTGTTGCATGGATTGCGCTTCTGCCCAATCACGCATCATTTTTTGCTCTGTGCGAACGTGCTGCACCAATCCTTGTATGCCTTCTGCCAAGTTGCCCATGGCAGCACTGGTGGTATCACCGGTATTGCCAGCCTCGAGCGAGCGGGTGATACGCTCAAGGGAATAGCGAATGTCAACAGATGTGGTTTCACCCGTTGTATCATTGGGGTCAATGTCAGTGAGCGTTGACAACCAATCTTCAAGCTCCTGATAGAAACGGTTTTGTGCTTGTCCGGCTTGCAAATCCAAAAAGCCGAGTACGAGCGATCCGGTAAGGCCGAGCAATGAAGATGAAAACGCTATGCCAAGACCCGACATCTGAGCTGTGATACCTGAAACGAGGTCTTCAAAAATCACTGTGGCATCAGAACTGGATGCATTGAGCGTTTTAACTGTTGTTGCAACGGCGGAAACGGTTTGCATCAAACCCCAGAACGTTCCCACCAGTCCCAGGAATACGAGAAGTTTGGTAAGGTAGCGGGTAATTTCCCGGCTTTCATCCAAGCGCATGCCAATTGATTCAAGCATGGAGCGCATGGTGGTGGGTGACAAAACCATATCGCCGGCTTTGTTGCCCAATAAGGTTGCCATTGGCGCTAACAATACAGGGGGGCGGCGAACTTCTAGGCGCGGGTCCCCCATTCGAAAGCCGTTGACCCAAGAAACCTCGGGGAAAATACGGATAACTTGTCGAAAGCTTAAGATAATCCCGAGGACACCCACGCTGAAAATCAGCCCGTTGAGTGCTGGGTTTGCCATGAAGGCAGCGCTGAGCTGAACCATTAATACAAAGGCAATAAACCCTGTCAGGATGAGAAAGATAATCATGCGCCACATATAAACTTGTGGGCTAGATAAACTGTATGGATCGTAATCGCGTGCCATTGGCCAGATTGCATCACTATTTGTTAACGATACATCTTGATAGCGCGATTTCCGGTCTTTTGGAAACCGGAAATCGTCATTTACTGGCAATTCTCGTGTATGAGAAATAACTTCCCTAAGGGTTCCTCTGGGAATTAACTGCGGGCTTTCGCCAATAACTCGCGTAATTGTAAGTGGGTAAATTCATTACCAGCTACAATAGAATTGCTATCAAACATCTTGTCTTTACCAAGTGAATCACTGACATAGCCACCCGCTTCACGAATCAGCAAGATACCTGCAGCCATATCCCATGGCTTCAAACCGTTTTCCCAAAACGCATCTAGGCGCCCTGCGGCGGTCCAGGCAAGGTCAAGCGAGGCGGCACCACAGCGGCGAATACCGGCAACCTCTCCCATAACATAGCGGATTTCTTTCAAGGCGCGGCCGTGATCACCCACACCAATAAAAGGAATGCCAGTTCCAATGAGGCAATCTGGTAAGTCTTTACGGCCAGCAACACGCAAACGACGGTCGTTGCAAAATGCGCCGGAACCTCGTTCTGCTGTGTAAAGTTCGTCCATAATCGGATTGTAAATCACTGCGGCAACGATTTGCCCTTGGCGCTCTAGAGCGATGGATACAGCAAAAATCGGAATACCATGCAAAAAGTTGCTTGTGCCATCCAACGGATCAATGATCCAGCGGTGTTGGCCATCTTTACTTTCAATCTCGCCGCTTTCTTCCATCAAGAAACCGAATTTCGGGCGAGCGCGGCCTAGTTCTTCACGTAAGATTTGCTCAGCCTTCATATCTGCTTGCGATACAAAGTCGCCAGGGCCTTTACGGGAAACTTGAAGGTTCTCCACCTCACCAAAATCACGAGCAAGTGAGCGGCCCGCTTTGGTGGCTGCCTGAACCATAACGTTGAGAAGGGCGGTACGCGCCATTATCACCAATCCTTTTGGGTTTTTGTACCAGCTTTGCAGGTACGCACCTTGTTTTTATTTGTTTGTATCAGGGCAAGATTAATAGCTTGCCCTGAAATCACAATGAGTTTTTAGCTGCTACTGATTAGGATTCAGCGCGGCGAACGTATTCAACTGTTTCGGTGTCTACCACGATCTTCTCACCGGTGGTGATGAAAGGTGGTACCATGCAGCGTACGCCGTTTTCCAGCTTGGCAGGCTTATAAGAGGAAGACTGGGTTTGCCCCTTAACAACAGCGTCAGCTTCGATAATTTCCAATGTAACGTGCTGAGGCAGAGAAATGCCAATTGGCTTTTCCTCGTGCAGTTCAACAGTTACCATCATACCGTCTTGTAAGAATGCAGCGCGTTCGCCAACAAATTCCTTTTGCAGCTCTAGCTGCTCGTAGGTATCGGTATCCATGAATACCAGCATGTCGCCTTCTTCATAGAGGAACTGGAAGTCTTTTTGTTCCAAGCGTACACGCTCAACACTTTCTGTCGCGCGGAAACGTTCGTTCAGTTTACGGCCATCAAGGAGATTTTTCATCTCGACTTGTGCAAATGCGCCGCCTTTGCCTGGCTTAACGTGCTGTACTTTTACAACCGCCCACAGGGTGTCTTGGTGCAAAAGAACATTGCCCGGCTTAATTTCGTTACCATTCAGTTTCATGGGTTCACCCTATGATCATCAAAGTTGCTGATTAGGTCACTGTGTTATTGCTCGTGTCGGCGAACACGTTCTAGGACCTGCATATAAATCTTGTGGTCTGTGCACCATAAAATCGAATAGGTTTCAAGAAAAAAGAGACTATTGAAGTGTAATCTTCGTAAGTAGCCCCCGATTTCAACGCGAAACGACAAGGTACAGAATGGCGATGAGAGCTAATTGGCAACTCTTGCTGTGCGCGCCAGTAACTTTGCTAACTGTGCGGCTCTCTTTCCAGCTTGTTCTTGTTCCGCAAGTGAAAGTGATTTTGCAACTTCCTCAAGTTCACTGTCCATAATACCTAGAGAGTTGGCGTGGGTTTGCCATGCGGTGGCTTCGATTATATTAATGGGCCGACCGCGACCTTTTAAATAAATATGGGCAAGACGGTTCATTGCGATGGGGTTGCCAGCGCGTGCTGCCCGTTCAAACCAGTCTGCGGCCTTTTTTTCATCGGGTACAACACCTTCACCCTTGAAAAGCATGATGGCATATTGAACTTGTGCTGCAATGTTTCCTCGCCGCGCTGCACGGCCAAACCAAAAGGCCCCGCGACGATAGTTGCGTTTGTCTTCAGGTCCTTCAACAAAGTCCTGCCCCAAAGCATACATCGCATCAACATCGCCTGCTTCGGCTGCCTGTTCCATAAGTTTACGTGCTTTGTCTATGTTTTTGGGTAATGTATCGCCTTCCTCATAAAGGATGGAAAGGTTGTAGAGCGCAGACGGAATTTTTGCATCCGCTGCAATTTGTAAATACTTGGCGGCTTTTTGTTTGTTCTGTTTTATTTGTGAGCCATCAAGATACAACATCGCGAGGCGCAGCGCAGCTTGAGGCTCTCCAGTAGAAACGGCTAGCTCGTACCAGTCAACAGCTTTGGTGATATCTTGCGGAACGCCGCGACCGGTTTCGTAAATAACACCTATCAGTGTTTGAGCCGTTGGCTGGCCAGCTTCAGCTTGTCTTGTCGCCAAGGCAAGGGCTGTTAAATACCAACCGCGCTGGAATGCACCATAAGCAAAATCGGCATTTTTGTTTTTATCGGCTTCACTTGCTTTATATGGGGGGAGTATTGAGAGGGGAGAGAGCAATAGCCCGCGATGGTCTTTTTGCTTTTGCACTTGCTTTGGGGCAGTTAGTACCGGTCGGCTTTTCGGTGTCGGCGGCACAATAGGTGCCGCAAAACTCAAATGCGTCATTGCAATCGAAGCGATGCTAATTGCCAATAAGCGGATGCCCTGCAAAATTAGTCCTCCACTTCAGCTAGGGTATATGTTTGCAGTACTGCGTTGATTTGTGCTACCGCCTGTTCGGGGCCTCCAGAGTGGTCCCAGACCGCCTCGCGCACGGCAATGAATTCTGCACCTGTTTGTGCTGTGGTTGCAATAGAGTCAATATGGGTGCCAGCTAAAACAACGCAAGGGGTTTCAAATACTTCTGCCCACCAATTACCGAAATCAATTGATTTTTTATGTGGTTCAGGTTCTTGGTTGAGTTCCAACATGCCAAAGAAGATATAGTCGATACCCATAGAAGCAACGACCATTGCATCATGACGGGTCTTTACCCCACCGAAACCAATAATGCGATCTTCATCAAATGTGCGAATAGTGGCTTCTAAAAGTTCTTGGTCTTTGGAAATGTGTAGGCCATCAGCACCGCTACGCCCTGTCACTTGAGTGTTGTTCTCAACGAGCACAGCACAACCAGCCTCTTGTGCAATCGGCACAAGCACCTTTGCAGCGGCTTGTAGTTCGCTCTCATTGGCTTCAGGCATGGAAAGCAGCAAACTGGCCACATCACCACCTTGTAATGCGGCGCGCAGTTGCTCTGCGAATGTGTCGAGCTCGAATTTTGGTGGCGTAATAAGATAGAGACGCGGATGCACGGTGACTGGCTCCAACATGATTTGGTTTAGTCTGCGTAAAAGCAGCACATACTTATTGAGTAGTTGTAAACAGTCTTGCGATGGGAAATTCAAGAGATAAATAAAAAAGAGGGGCAAGAATGCCCCTCTGTCGACAAAACAAAGGTTATTTTGTCGCTAATAGTCGTCGTTAGGCTTTCTCTAGCGCAACAACACCTGGAAGTTCTTTGCCTTCCAGCCATTCAAGGAATGCACCGCCAGCTGTGGAGATGTAGGAGAAATCTTCACTTGCTTTCGCGTGGTTCAGCGCTGCAACGGTGTCACCGCCACCAGCAACTGTTTTCAGCTTGCCTTCTTTGGTGCGCGCTGCTGCGTGCTGTGCAGCTGCAACGGTTGCCTTGTCGAATGGCGCGATTTCGAAAGCACCAAGCGGACCGTTCCATACGAGTGTTTTAGCAGCATCGATTTTGGCTTTAACAACTTCGATAGAAGCGGCGCCAACATCGAGCATCATTGCGTCTGCTGGGATTGCGTCGAGTGCAACTGTTTCGTTCTTGGTGTTTGCAGCAAACTCCCAAGCAACAACAGCATCCGCTGGCAGAACGATTTCGCAGCCGGCTTTGTCAGCAGCGGCCATGATGCGGTTTGCAGTGTCGGCAAGGTCGTGCTCGCACAGGGATTTACCAACATTTACGCCTTTGGCAGCGAGGAAGGTGTTGGCCATGCCGCCGCCGATAACCAGAATGTCCACTTTGGAAACTAGGTTTTCCAGCAGATCAATTTTGGAGGAAACTTTCGCACCGCCAACAACAGCCAGAACCGGACGCTCTGGGGTGGAAAGGGCGGAGCCGAGAGCTTCCAGTTCGGCTTGCATGGTACGGCCAGCAAATGCAGGCAACAGTTTTGCAAGACCTTCGGTTGAACCATGGGCGCGGTGCGCTGCGGAGAAAGCGTCGTTGACAAAGATATCGCCGTTGGCAGCCAGTTCTTTGGCAAACTCAGCGTCGTTCTTTTCTTCGCCAGCGTAGTAGCGGGTGTTTTCCAGCAAGAGCACATCGCCTTCGGCCATGGCGTCAACAGCAGCTTTTGCGCTTTCACCAATGCAGTCGTCTGCAAAAGCGACAGGCTTGCCGAGCAGCTCGGCAACAGCTGGAGCAACGGGTGCGAGGCTCATTTCAGGCACTTTTGCGCCTTTAGGGCGGCCGAAGTGAGCAAGCAGAATAACTTTACCGCCAGCTGCAGAAATTTCTTTGATAGTTGGCAGAACGCGCTCAATACGAGTGGCGTCGGTAACTTTGCCGTCCTTCATTGGAACATTGAGATCTACACGGGTGAGGACGCGTTTGCCTTTGAGATCGGCATCACTGAGGGTTTTGAAAGACATGAATTTCTCCGGAAAAACAAAGGTGCGCGAGCAGCGCACTATGCCGAAAGGGGGCTGCGTCACACGGGCTGGTTTGAACAGGGGGAAGCCCGGCGCTGCCTGATATTAAAGTGAAAAAGGGCCGCTCTAGGCGGCCCCTTAACTGATTAGATAAGCTTTGCCATTGCAACAGCAGTGTCTGCCATGCGGTTGGAGAAGCCCCACTCGTTGTCGTACCAAGAAAGGATACGCACCATTTTACCGTCCATGACCTTAGTTTGGTCCATGTGGAAGATAGAGGAGTGGCTGTCGTGGTTGAAGTCAGAAGAAACGTTAGGCACTTCAGTGTAGCCCAGAACGCCTTTCAGCTCACCGTCAGCAGCTGCTTTGATTGCTGCATTGACTTCTTCAACAGTGGTGTCTTTTTTCGCTTCAAATACCAGATCCACAACGGAAACGTTTGGAGTTGGTACGCGGATTGCAACACCGTCCAGCTTGCCAGCCAGTTCAGGCAGAACCAGACCAACAGCTTTTGCAGCACCGGTAGAAGTTGGGATCATGGAAAGAGCTGCAGCGCGACCGCGGTACATGTCTTTGTGCATGGTATCCAATGTAGGTTGATCACCAGTGTAAGAGTGAATGGTGGTCATGAAGCCTTTTTCGATGCCAACAGCTTTATCCAAAGCATAAGCAACTGGGGAGAGACAGTTGGTTGTGCAAGAAGCGTTAGAAACAACCAGATCTTCAGCTGTCAATGTGTCGTGGTTTACGCCATAAACGATTGTTTTGTCAGCGCCTGCTGCAGGAGCAGAAACGAGAACGCGTTTTGCACCAGCTTCAAGGTGCAAAGAAGCTTTTTCTTTTGCAGTGAAGATGCCTGTGCACTCCATTGCAACGTCAATGCCCATTTCACCCCAAGGCAGATCCTTAGGATCGCGGATTGCAGTTACTTTAATTGGACCACGGCCAACGTCGATGGTGTCACCGTCTACAGTAACGGTTGCAGGGAATTTGCCGTGTACAGAGTCAAAACGCAGGAGGTGCGCATTGGTTTCAACCGGACCGAGGTCGTTGATGGCTACAACTTCAATGTCTGTGCGACCAGATTCAATGATTGCACGGAGAACGTTACGTCCAATGCGGCCAAAGCCGTTAATGGCTACCTTTACTGCCATGTGTAACCTCTTTCGGTATCGCGCTCATATGGTGAGCGTCGCTTTTCGGTTTACGCTGGCGTCAATGCCAGCCGTCCTAGGTATCGGCGCCTACCGGAGGGGATAGGCGCACGAAGCTCAATTAACTCTCGGTGCTATCACCAAGACGTTTTTCAGCCGCCTCTACCACAGCTTCTGCTGTAATGCCAAAGTGGCTGTACAATTCTTTGTAGGGTGCAGATGCACCAAATCCTGTCATGCCGATAAAACAGCCATCATTGCCGATAAAGCGGTCCCATCCTTGACGGATACCAGCTTCTACCGCAATTTTCACAGGACTAGCACCAATTATTGCTGCTTTGTATGCGTCAGATTGTTGCTCGAACAACTCTACACAGGGAACCGAGACAACTCTTGCAGATATACCTTTGCCATCCAAGAGCTTTTGGGCGTCAACGGCAATTTCTACTTCCGAACCGGAAGCGAAGATGGTTACCTTCGGATCCTCTTCACTATCTGAAATTACGTAAGCCCCTTTAGAACATAGGTTTTCTTGCTCATATACAGGGCGTTGTGAAGGTAGATTCTGACGGGTTAGAGCGAGTGCGCTTGGTGTTTCCTTGGCGTGTAGAGCAAGTTGCCAACACTCCAACGTCTCTGTGATATCCGCGGGGCGGAAGAAATTGAGGTTAGGAATGGCACGTAGTGCGGCAAAGTGCTCAACAGGCTGGTGGGTAGGGCCATCCTCACCCAAACCGATAGAATCATGTGTTAAAACGTGGATAACTCGTTGATTCATCAATGCTGCTAAGCGAATTGACGGGCGGCAGTAATCGGAGAAGATCAAGAAACCGCCTGAATAAGGAATCATACCGCCGTGTAGAGCCATACCATTCATGGCTGCAGCCATGGCGTGCTCGCGAATACCCCAGTGGATGTAGCGACCGGAGAAATCATCGGGTGTGATTGAAAGGGTTTGTTCGGTTTTGGTGTTGTTTGAGCCTGTCAAATCAGCAGAGCCACCAATAGTTTCCGGTAGTGCTGCGTTGATTACACCAAGGACAGCTTCGGAAGCTTTACGCGTTGCAATGGTTGGTTGCTTTTCGGCAAGCTCTTTTTTGTATTCGGCGATAATATCGTTAAAATTGGCTGGCAGATCGCCACGATTACGGCGCTCGAATTCAGCACGCAGCTCGGTTTCGCTGTTTTCAAAGCGCGCTTCCCAATCTTTTCTAGCTTGGGCTGAGCGAAGGCCGGCAATGCGCCATCCATCCATAATATCGCTAGGAATTGAAAATGGCTCGGATTCCCAGCCGAGCTCTTTACGCATGGCAGCCAGCTCTTCCGCACCCAGTGGTGCGCCGTGCACTTTGCTCGTGCCTGCTTTTTTAGGTGCGCCGAAACCAATGGTGGTTTTTGCGGCAATTAGAGTTGGTTTATCCGAGGCTTTAGCCTGTGTGAAAGCAGCAGCTAGAGCTTCGGGGTCATGACCGTCAACTTCTATTGTGTTCCAACCGGATGCTTGAAAGCGAGCAACTTGATTGGTGGAGTCTGCCATAGATACAGCACCGTCAATGGTGATGCCGTTATTATCCCAGACAACCACGAGCTTGTTGAGTTTGAGGTGGCCTGCAAGAGAGAGTGCTTCTTGCGAGATACCTTCCATCAAACAGCCATCACCCGCCAATACATATGTATGGTGATTTACAAGCTCTGTTCCAAAACGATTGGCTTGGATGCGCTCGGCAATAGCCATGCCTACAGCGTTACCAAGTCCTTGACCAAGTGGGCCAGTGGTTGTTTCGATACCGGCCCCGTGGCCATATTCAGGGTGACCACAGGTGCGGTAGCCCATTTGCCGGAAGTTTTGCAGCTGTTCAATGTCAAAATCTTCATAGCCCAATAAGTAGAGCAGGGAATACAACAACATTGAACCGTGACCGGCGGAAAGGACAAAACGGTCCCGATCTGCCCAATCTGGGTGCTTGGGATCAAATTTCAAAAATTTGGTAAATAGCACTGTGGCTATATCTGCCGCACCCATTGGTAGGCCCGGATGCCCCGACTTTGCTTTTTCTACAGCGTCAGCTGAGAGAAAACGGATTGCATTCGCCATACGATGGTGTTTTTCGAGGTCGGTCATAGTTGTCCCGTTGCTCGTTCCGGCAGGGCAGCCGGATCAAATTCTTTTTCTACGCACTCCATTGTATATAACAGCCTGCAATTGCCCCCAGACTCACGTAGGTCATATACAATAAACTCTCTTAGGTAAGCAGACATATCAGCTTGTCGACTGGTGTCAATGAAACTGAGAAAATGCCTTAAGAATATATTAGAGAACTAACTTTTTGAGTTGTAGATATTATCCTTAGAATTGTCAGGAAGTGTGATATTCTCTTCATTTCACCAAGACTGCGAAATTTATGCGCTTCCCAGTGGTTTTCAGGGAAAAAACTGTGCTTGTTAATATGTGCTGATGGCATTGAGCTTGGCAAATAATAATGTAAAACGGGTGGTTGTTGTTGGTTTTTCAATTAATTTGTGAAAAATAAAGGGCTTGCACCATTGTCACAGGCTTCTTTTAACGGCATTAACTTATTTTGGGCGTTTTTACCTTGCCTTAAGGTTATTTAATCGCCAACTTTGGTGTATTGGCACTCTTCTAAATATTCGCGCGAACAGGAATGCCCATTTGATGTTGCAGCAGCTGATGGAAAACCGGCAGGAACTTAATAAAGCACTGGAGCGTTTAACAAGCTCGGTTGCTAAGTTGGAACAGGTTGCTGGGGCACGTATGAGCGAAGCCCAATCAATGGAAACCCTAGAGATAGATGTGCAACGGTTGGCGGAAGACCGGGCCGAGCTGGCAGCGCGTCTTGATCATGCCGAAGCCAAGGCCGATAGATTAGAGAGCGTGAACAAAGATGTTTCAAGGCGGTTAGTCACGACCATGGAAACCATCCGCAGCGTATTGGAGACTCGGAGGGTTAAATAATGGCACAAATTACTGTTTCTATTAACGGGCGAAGCTATCGCATGGCCTGTGACGACGGTGAAGAAGCACGCCTTATCGGTTTGTCTCAGCGTTTTGATGAATCAATTGACGACTTGCGTGCCAGCTTTGGGGAAATCGGGGATTTAAGGCTAACCGTGATGGCTGGCATTATGGCAACGGACCAGCTTGCCGAATCGCAAAAGAAGCTCAAAGCATTGGAAGAAGAGTTTGAAACGCTGAAAAAACGAGCAGAAACAGTCGAATCTGCGTTTGCCAATAGTGATGCTGTTCTTGCCGAACGGCTCATTGAAGTATCGGATCGTATCAACAGTATAGCAGGCCTGTTAACAGGCGCTGATAGTGATTCTACTGATACTGGCGATAACCAGTAAAACTGGGCTAACGCAATTGTAAAATAACAAAAAAATTGGGTTTTGAGACTGGATTTTTACCGTGATCGCGCGTATCTAAAGCGCAGGCGTCGCTGCACGATGCGTCAGAAGCTACTATCCCCGGGGCCTTAAGCATTCCTTGGGAACTGTCCCTGCCTCGGCTCGTGGGCTTTGGCAAACGGTGCCCACCTACTTTGTAGGTTCTCCGGGATTGCACAGACTTCAACGGTCGAAGTGGCACGCCGCTTACTTTTCCCCACCAGAATAATTTATATCTGGTTCTATCGATTTATTTCTAGATCAGATATCTTACGCCGGCTCTACGTTGTGAGGGGAAAATGAACACAATAATTGCTGAGCAAAAGCAGCAGGCCCGCTTACAAGGTCAAGCGCAGCGTAAACTGCTTCCAGCGGATCGCCGCAAGCAACTTGCGATGGAATTAATCGCACATGCTGAAGCTCTTTGTATTCCACCTGCTAAATGCATTGCTGGTTATTGGCCTATTCGTGATGAAATTGATCCAAGGCCTCTTCTAAGTTCCTTTGAAGACAAAGGATACCCATTATGCTTGCCTATGGTGATCGGCTGTGATTTGGAATTTCGTCCTTCTAACAAAGCCTCCTTACTCGTATCAGCCGGGTTTGGCAGTTATGCACCGGCAGAAGGCCACGCAATACCAGATGTGATTTTATTGCCGCTTTCAGCTTTTGACAGCCGTGGAGGCCGTGTTGGCTATGGTAAGGGTTACTATGACCGGGCGGTGGCGGAATTGGAAAAAAAGCGTTGTCCGCGGCTCATTGGTGTTGCCTTCTCTTGCCAAGAGGTTGCATGTGTGCCACAGGAGACGCATGACAAGCGGTTGGACGGGGTTCTTTGTGAAACCGGTTATCGCGATTTTTCTGCTTAAGAGGACAATGGAATGAGGCTGCTTTTTCTGGGGGATCTGGTTGGTCGTGCGGGCCGCAATGCGGTTATAGAGCGTTTGCCAGAGCTTATTGAAGAAAACCGGCTGGATTTTGTTGTTGTTAATGGCGAGAATGCAGCCGCAGGTTTTGGTATTACCGAAGAAATACTGCAAGACTTACTTGATGCCGGTGCAGACGTTGTCACCACAGGCAACCATGCATGGGACCAACGCGATACGCTGGTGTATATTGAACGTCATGATGCATTGCTGCGTCCGGCCAATTATCCGGCGGGTTCACCTGGTCGCGGTGCGCACCTTTATCGGGCGCGCAATGGGGCGAACGTTCTGGTCGCCAATGTGATGGGCCGCGTTTACATGGACGCGCTCGACGATCCATTTGCCAGTGCTGAACGTATTCTAGACGAATGCCCCCTTGGTCAGGTAGCGGATGCAATCATTATTGATATGCACGCAGAAGCGACCAGCGAGAAACAAGCGATGGGTCATTTTTGCGATGGGCGGGCGTCGTTGGTTGTCGGCACACATACACATACTCCTACGGCTGACCATCAGATTCTGGACGGTGGAACGGCCTATTTGTCGGATGCCGGCATGTGCGGCGATTACAATTCCGTATTGGGAATGGACAAGGAAGAGCCGGTCAACCGTTTCTTGCGTAAAATTCCCGGTGGCCGCTACACACCTTCCCTAGGGCCTGCGACTATTTGTGGTGTTGCTGTTGAAACCGATGATGCCACAGGGCTTGCCCTACAGGTTTCTCCGGTGCGTATTGGTGGGCGGCTTGAGCAAGTTATCCCTAAATTCTGGCGCTAAATGCGTTTTTCTGGCGTTCGTCCCGTGACTACCTCGTAACCCGAAGAGTATTCACAGGCTCATTGGCGAAACCTAATGGGGAGCGCTTAATGGGCTTGGGGACTTTATTTTGTCCGCGTTGCCCACTATAAGCGGCAATCGATAGATTTTGTGTCGTGGTAGGCAGATGGTGAGACGCTTCGCTGGTGTTTCATGGAACCCAAGTCTTTACAAAGCCAAACTGTAAAGCTACGGCCGTTTCAACACAATGAGATACAAAGCCGGGAAGATCTATGGCAGGACATTCAAAATTCAAGAACATCATGCATCGCAAAGGGCGTCAGGACGCAGTTCGTTCCAAACTGTTTTCTCGCCTTTCTAAAGAAATTACTGTTGCTGCCAAAATGGGTGATCCTGATCCGGACAAAAACCCGCGCCTTCGTTTAGCGGTTCAAAACGCTAAAGGGCAATCTATGCCCAAGGATAACATCCAGCGGGCTATTGCCAAAGCAACCGGTGGCGATGCGGCTAACTACGATGAAATTCGCTACGAGGGCTATGGCCCGGCAGGTACGGCAATTATTGTGGAAGTGCTGACGGATAACAAAAACCGCTCGGCGGCAAATGTTCGCTCATACTTCACAAAATATGGCGGCTCTTTGGGGGAAACAGGTTCAGTTTCATTCATGTTCGACCGTGTGGGCGAGATTGTTTACAAGCTTGAGTCAGGGGACGCGGACAGCTTAATGGAAGCTGGTATTGAAGCGGGCGCTGATGATGTGGAAACCGATGAAGACAACCACACCATTACCTGTGCTTTTGAAGACCTTTCTGAAGTGAGTAAAGCGCTTGAAGCGTCCTTGGGTGAAGCGGAATCTGTGAAGACAATCTGGAAACCGCAAAACCTGATCGAAGTGAACGAAGAAAAAGCCGGCACCATCATGAAGTTGATGGACGCTTTTGAAGATGATGACGATGTGCAGAATGTTTACTCGAACTTCGATATTTCCGAGGAAGTTCTGGCCAAATTGGGCTAACAGCACAAATTGACTCCATAAAAAAGGCGGCTTCTGGTGAGGCCGCCTTTTTTGTTTCGCATGCTTGAGCAATACTATTAGCTGTCGCGTTCCAAGTCCTCTAAGTGTCCTAGGGGCAATGGTCCGTTGGATTTTACCGTGCGAATTGCAAAGTTGGAACGCACATCCTCAACGCCTTCAAGCGCCATGAGGAAGTCGGAGAGCAAGTGGTCATAGGCATCTAACGTTGGAACGACAACCTCGGCCAGAATGTCCGATTGCCCCGAGACTAAATGGCAAGAGACAACTTCTTCACGTGCCACGACACGCTCCAATATATTTTGAATGCGATTACGATTTTGTTTTGAAATGCGCATTTCAACGAAGATTGTCATTTCCAAACCAACAGCCTTGCGGTTTACCGCCGCCCGGTAGCCGGTGATGACTTCAGCTTCCTCAAGATTTTTGACACGTCGCAAGCAGGGGGAAGGCGATAGTGCTACATTATTGGCCAGCTCAACATTGGTGAGGCGACCGTCTTTTTGTAAGTTTTTGAGTATTTCAAAGTCGATTGTGTCAAGTGATGTCTTTGGCATGAATTCGCTGTTTCTCTGGTTTTATAGGTGTTTTATTGCGAACATCAAGGTGATTAGATGATAAAAAAGCAGGTGGCAAGGCGTCAAAGTGACATAGACTGGTTTCGAGGGGTTAAATCCGCAGATATTGTAAATAGCCATCAACTACAGGTAGGCTTGTGATGCCCGTAATCATTATAATTGTAAGGGCAATACCTTTGTAGATCTTGGGTGGTGCGAAGCGAAAACATTTGCTGCCTAGATATAAAGAGAGTGCATAAACGGGGATACCTAAAGTAAGTAAAGGAATGAGCTCGGCCGTGAAAAGGTTGTTGAGCCAAAATGAAACTATAGCGATACAGCTGGTGAGGGCAAAATAAATAATCAGATTGGCGCGAATGGTTTGCGGCTCATTTGGGCCTGAAAGCCAGAAGGATACGACGGGTGGTCCGGACATCTGGCAGAGCCCGCTTAAAAAGCCGGAGGTTAAGCCAACAGCATAAGATGCCATGGGTTTCGGGTGTTTTTTGTATGTCCAGCCTGAAACCAAGAGCATGACCAAAGCTAAAACAATAAGCGATACGGCCCAACGCACAGCAACTGGGTTGGAAATTGAAAGAATATAGTTGCCAAGAAAAACGGTAGGAATAGCGCCAACAAAAACATAGAAAACGGTTTTGGCCTCAAAGCTTTGATATGCTGTTTTGATTAGGGGGAGAGTGATTAGAGAGTCAAGAAGAAGAAAAAGAGTAGCAACGAGTGCCGGGGGCATAACGGTTGCAGCTGCTGGGATAAAGATCATGCCAGAGCCAAAACCTGCAAACCCACGGGTCAGCCCTGCAATGAAAAGAATGCAGAGCACAAAAATGCTATCTGTATTGACTGAGATTTCTGCCATGAAGCCCTGTAAAGATAAAAGTAATAATAATTGTGGGTATCACGGCGCTGGTGATAACACTAGTTCGACCAGTATATTTCTATCAAGGCTAGCATCTCGTGATAACTTTTGTTAGCGGTTTGTTCTTATGAAGCAACCGATTCGAATACTGGGTATTGACCCGGGTTTACGCCGTACGGGCTGGGGCGTGATTGATGCTGTTGGCAACAGAATGAGTTTTGTTGGCAGTGGTACTTTGACATCCAGCGCCGACAAATCTTTGGCCGAGCGTTTAAAGCAACTGCATGATGGCCTGCAAAATGTTATTGAGCGTATGCAGCCACATGAAACAGCTGTTGAGAATACGTTTGTCAACAAAGACGCCGGCGCAACGCTAAAACTGGGGCAAGCACGCGGCATTGCCTTGTTAGTACCATCACTTCATGAGCTGGCAGTAGCGGAATATGCCCCGAACCTGGTTAAGAAAACGGTGGTGGGTACAGGGCACGCGGATAAAGAGCAAATTCGTATGATGGTGAAGGTGCTTATGCCTCGAGCAACATTTAATTCGGATGATGCGGCAGATGCGCTGGCAATTGCCATTTGTCACGCACAGCACCGCGGGGCGGCATCATCACGGCTGGCAGAAGCGGGAGTGCGGACGAAATGATTGGTAAACTAAAAGGCATTGTTGATAGCTATGGTGATGATTACGTCCTGCTGGACGTGCAGGGTGTTTGTTACCAGGTGCATTGCCCCTCGCGTGTTCTGCAACATTTGCCTAGGGTCGGCGAAGCGGGGAGCGTTTCTATTGAAACGGTTGTGCGTGAAGATATGATCCGCCTTTATGGTTTTGCCAATGACAGCGAGCGCGAATGGTTTCGTCTGCTTACAACGGTGCAAGGGGTTGGTGCCAAGGTTGCGCTGGCCATTTTGGGTATTATGCCAGCAAATGAAGTTGCCAATGCCATTGCGCTGGGCGATAAGGCGAGTGTTATGCGCGCGCCGGGCGTGGGTAAGAAAGTTGCCGAGCGTATTGTGGCCGAGCTGAAGGATAAAGCACCTAACTTTGCCAGCGTTGATCAAGGTAGTATTGAGGTAGCGCAGGCCGCCCAAGCCGATCTTGGCTCCAGTGCAGTTGCTGACGCTGTTTCTGCCCTGAGCAACTTGGGCTATCAAAGCGCGCAGGCATCCGCTGCGGTGGCCGCAGCACTTAAAACAGCCGGAGAAGATGCCCCGGCCGAAAAATTAATTCGCCTTGGACTTAAGGAACTTGCACAATGACAACTGACGGCCAACGTCTGGTGACCCCTGAAATTCTCGGCGATGAAATTGACGGCAGCATGCGGCCGCAAACACTGGATGATTTTACCGGTCAAAAGCTGGCGCGAGAGAATCTTAAGGTATTTATTGGTGCAGCCAAAGCCCGACAGGAAGCGTTAGACCACGTTTTGTTTGTAGGGCCTCCGGGGTTGGGGAAAACCACTTTGGCGCAGATTATGGCGCGTGAATTGGGTGTTAACTTCCGTGCTACATCCGGTCCGGTGATTGCCAAGTCTGGTGACCTTGCCGCCCTGTTGACCAATCTGGAAGATCGGGATGTGTTGTTCATTGACGAGATTCACCGTTTGAACCCCGCTGTTGAAGAAGTCCTTTATCCGGCGATGGAAGATTATCAGCTGGACTTGATTATTGGCGAGGGACCTGCGGCGCGATCTGTCAAAATCGATCTGGCCAAGTTCACGCTTGTGGCGGCAACAACGCGTTTGGGACTGCTGACAACCCCTTTGCGCGACCGTTTTGGCATTCCTGTGCGGTTGGAGTTTTATACGCCGGAAGAACTGGAGCTGATTGTCAAGCGTGGGGCGCGTTTGTTGGGCATTGGTATGAGCGAAGAGGGTGCGCGGGAAATTGCCAAACGCTCACGAGGGACACCGCGTATTGCCGGGCGACTTTTGCGCCGGGTCCGTGATTTTGCCATCGTGGCAGGAGACGCAGAAATTGATAGAGGTTTGGCGGACCGTGCATTGGGACAGCTTGAAGTAGATAAAGCGGGCCTTGATAGTTTGGACCGTCGTTATTTGAATCAGGTCGCGCGCAACTTCGGTGGAGGACCAGTGGGAATTGAAACCATCGCCGCTGCACTTTCCGAACCGCGTGATGCTATTGAAGAAATTGTCGAGCCGTACCTTATTCAAAATGGCTTTTTACAACGCACTCCGCGCGGCAGGATTTTAACGCGTATTGCCTTTGCCCATTTAGGGCTTGCTGTTCCAGATGACGTGTCCATACCACAAATGCAATTATTTGGTGACGAGGATACAAATTTATAATGAGCGATATTAAAGAGTTTGAATGCAATAAAACGCAGAATATTGGCGGGGGATTCGAAGGCAAAATCCACAAGCTTCCGATACGGGTTTATTATGAAGATACCGATTTTACCGGCATCGTTTACCATGCCGCTTTTTTGCGGTTTATCGAACGTGGGCGTACTGAGTTCCTGCGTTTAAGCGGGGTACATCACCATGAGCTTGATGCAGGTGTCCATGGAGAAAAGCTGGCATTTGCTGTGCGTCATATGGATATTAATTACATTAGCCCCGCGAAAATAGATGATTTGCTTGAAGTGCATACTTCTATGACCCTACTTAAAGGTGCGCGTATTGTTATGGAGCAGTGCATTAAGCGCCAAGATACAACGCTGTTTACGGCTGTGGTAACGATAGCAGTAATAAACGAGGACGCACGCCCCAGACGTTTACCAGCAGAGTTGGTGGCACTACTACCAGAGGTGCATTCGCAATTTTAGCGTCCCTTTGACACCAAATTAATGAACTCTAGAGAGTCGCTTCTAAAAAATAGTTGGTCATTAAGTATTCAGTAACCTTAACGGGTTCTTTTTATTTGTAAGTTATTTGTTGGTTAAGTCGAAGTTTTGCCAAATTCGGCAGGCAGATAGGCAACAACTCAATAATTCATGCGTATTGCAAAAGTGGTTTGCAATACCAACGTGCTTTTTCGGGCGAAAGGTCCTTTGTCAATGGGTTCTGATGGAGTTGCACAAGTTGCGCTGAGTGCACCAGTTGAAGGGGTGTCTTACCTCTCGCTGTTTTTCGAAGCGGATATTGTGGTCAAGGTGGTTATGCTCGGGCTTATGGCTGCATCCATTTGGAGCTGGGCGATTATTTTTGACAAGGTGATTTTATATCGACGCACCAAGCGGCAAATGGATCGCTTTGAAAATGTGTTTTGGTCCGGTCAGTCTCTTGAAGAGCTTTACAAGTCCTTATCAACTCGGGCCAATGATGGCATGGCGGCATTGTTTGTAGCTGCCATGCGTGAATGGAAACGCTCACTGGAAGGGCAAAAGCCCGCAATTGCCAGTTTGCAACAACGTATTGACAGGGTGATGGATTTAACCATTTCCCGCGAAGTGGAAGCTTTGGAAAAACGGTTGTTGTTCTTGGCGACAATCGGTAGCGCTGCCCCGTTTATTGGGCTGTTTGGAACCGTTTGGGGCATTATGGGGTCTTTCACCTCTATTGCTGCTTCTAAAAACACCAGTCTGGCCGTTGTTGCGCCGGGTATTGCTGAGGCACTATTCGCCACCGGTATTGGTCTCGTGGCCGCTATTCCGGCGGTTATCGCCTACAATAAATTGCAGTCTGATGCGGGTAAACTTGGAGCTCGTATGGAGGGGTTTGCCGACGAGTTTTCGGCTATTCTTTCGCGCCGTATTGATGAGCGGGTGTCGTAAATGGGCATGGCAGCAGGGACAAACTCAAGCGGGCCCAAAAAGCGGCGGGGGCGTTCTCGCCATGCGCATGCGCCCATGAGCGAGATAAACGTTACACCCATGGTGGATGTGATGTTGGTTCTCCTGATTATTTTCATGGTTTCTGCGCCGCTATTAACCGTGGGCGTGCCAATTGACCTGCCTGAAACGCGGGCCAAACAGCTTGACGGTGATACCGAGCCCATAGCCATTTCTGTCAATAGCTCGGGGCAGGTGTTTATTCAAGATACCGAAATTCCGCTTGATGAACTGATTCCAAAACTGACAGCGATTGCCAAGGGGGGATATGACGAGCGCATTTATGTGCGCGGTGATCAAGATGCCGACTATGGCGTTATCATGAAGGTGATGGGGCGTATCAACGCGGCTGGTTTTAAGCGTATTGGTATGGTGACGCGGGAAGAGCAGGGCGGTTCTTAGATGCGCAAGGCTTTGATCGCTTCTGTTTCAGCTCACGTTTTATTGTTAGGCGCAGGGTTTATTGCGCTGCCGGATGTGGATAGTCTAACGGCTGAGCCAGTGGAATCGCTACCTGTTGATTTGGTGAGTATAGAAGAGCTGACCAAGCTGCAACAAGGTGCTGCCCAAGCGAAAAAAGTAAAAGAATCATCAATTGCACCGGCGAAAAAGCCGCGCCCTCCTGTCAAAAAAGAGCAGCCCAAAGGGCAAAGTAACAACGATAATAATAAAAACGCCCCGCAAAAGAAGGCTCGAAACGAGAATGCAAGAGCTCCCGAACCGCAACCCGCACCTCCTCAAAAAATTGAGCCAAAGCAACCAAGTCCGAAGTTAGAAACGGCTGATAGTCAGGCGGAAGTTGGGCCGGAAGCAAAAAAAGAAGATAAACCGAAGCAGCTTGTCAAAGTTCGGCCACGGGTTAAGCCTAGATTCCAACCGCAAAAGCAAGAGAAGCCGAAGAAAAATAACTTCGACCCAAATAAAATTGCAGCTCTATTGAACAAAACGACCCCAAGTGGTGGCGGGGTGGCACAAGATACCACGCCGACCTCGTTGGGCGTGCAGAGCGGACAGCAAAACGTGAAGTTATCTCTATCCGAGCTAGATGCTTTACGTGGCCAGATTGCCCGTTGTTGGAACCCGCCCGTCGGTGCTGTTGGTGCTGAAACTTTGATTGTGAGTTTGCAATTTGATCTGTCCAGAAATGGCGAAGTTCAAGGTTCGCCAATGGTGTTGAATTCGATATCGCATCCGGCTTTCGGGGCTGCCGCACAAAGTGCGATACGAGCTGTTTATCGCTGTGCCCCCTATAATTTGCCAGTGGCTAAATATCAGTCGTGGCAGACCGTGAAAATTAATTTTGATCCAAGAGCAATGCTTGGTTACTAGGAATTGGAAAGGGAACCCTAGAATATGTCAAAGGCCTTTTCGCTGATAAAAGCGCAAAGTTCAAAGCGCTTGTTTTATAAAATGCGCTGTTTTGCTGGTGGTGCCCTTGCTTTGCTTGCAAGTAGTTTTGTCACGCAGCCCGCATTTGCGTTGTTAGAACTGGATATTACACAGGGTAATGTTCAGCCTATGCCTATTGCACTCCCCTTTTTGGCGGGCGTAGGTACTCAGACAGGTATGGCTGAAGATATCAGCAATGTAATCTGGGCGGATTTGCAACGTTCCGGCTTATTTGCACCCATTGATCGCCAAGCCTACATTCAAAAGGGCATGAATGCCAATAGCATGCCACGATTTGGCGACTGGCGTACCATTGGCTCGCAAGCCTTGGTGAGTGGCTCGATTGTGGCACAGCCTGACGGGCAAATTAAAGCCGAGTTTCGCCTTTGGGATGTATTTGCAGGACAACAGCTGATTGGTCAGCAGTTTTTTACGCGGCCGGATAACTGGCGCCGCCTTGCGCACATCATAGCTGATTCCATTTATCAACGGTTGACGGGGGAAAAAGGGTATTTCGATACCCGCATTGTGTTCATTGATGAAACGGGGCCTAAAGACAAACGCCGCAAAAGGTTGGCGATTATGGATCAGGACGGGGCCAATGTGCGCTACCTCACACGCGGGGATAACCTTGTGCTCACGCCGCGGTTTTCGCCAGTGCGCCAAGAAGTGACGTACATGTCCTATCAAGGGCAGAATCCGCAGGTGTATCTGTTTAATATTGAAACTGGACAGCGGGAAATGCTGGGCCATTTTCCCGGTATGACATTTGCGCCGCGATTCTCGCCAGATGGGCAAAGCGTGATTATGAGTTTGCAGCAGGGCAGTAATGCCAATCTGTTTTTAATGGATTTGCGCTCACGGCGGACAACACGGCTCACCAATACACCGGCCATTGACACCAGTCCCTCTTTCTCTCCTGATGGCCGGCAAGTGGTCTTTGAGAGCGATCGTGGGGGAACACAGCAGCTTTACGTGATGAACTCGGATGGTAGCAATGCACATCGCATTAGCTTTGGGCCAGGGCGATATTCAACGCCGGTATGGTCTCCACGTGGTGACTTGATTGCTTTTACCAAGGTGAATCAAGGGCGTTTTATGATTGGAGTTATGCGCCCTGATGGTAAGGGTGAGCGAATCTTGACCGAGGGCTACCATAATGAAGGCCCGGCATGGGCACCGAATGGGCGGGTGCTTATCTTTTTCCGCGATACACCGGGAGAAAAAGGCGGGCCAAAGGTTTGGACTGTGGACTTAACAGGGTACAATGAGCGCGAATTGCAAACACCGGGATTCGCCTCTGATCCGGCGTGGTCACCTGTACTTGAGTGATAAGAGGATAAACAGTACTCGCAGATTGCCAATCTGCTAGGGGAAGCGAGTGCTGAGTTGATAAATCGTCTGAAAAGACAGTGAATTGGACAAACGCGTATTCTATCCCCTTTAAAGGGGGATATTTCAGCGTTTCGCACTGAGGATTTTAGGAGTTTAAAATGTTGAAAAAAAGTTGGCAGGGCAAACAGTTAAAAATAGCTGGAGTTATTGCCTTTGGTTTGTTGGCAACAGCTTGTTCGCAAACGCGGCCGGAACTTGCCGCGAGTGCGAATGGTAGCGTTGCAGCGGGGACAAGTCAGGACTTTGTTGTCAATGTGGGCGATCGAATTTACTTCCTCAATGACCAGACTGCTTTAAGCGGTGAAGCGCGGATGGTATTGGATAAGCAAGCCATGTGGTTGAACAATTACGGTGCATACACTGTAACAATTGAAGGCCATGCGGATGAGCGCGGTACACGCCAATACAATATTGCATTGGGTGCACGCCGTGCAGCGGCAACCAAAGACTATTTAGTATCGCGCGGCGTGAGTCCTTCGCGAATTAAAACAATATCTTATGGTAAAGAGCGGCCTGTTGCTGTTTGTAATGCAGAAAGCTGCTGGAGCCAGAATCGCCGTGCTGTAACTGTTTTGAATGGCGCTGGTAGTTAATTATCACTACTTAATGTAGTGTTTAGATTGTCTGGCCTGCGGTTTTAGGCACAGGAGTTTAATTATGGCATTTGGCCTGAAAAAAGTAAGTGTTGCCTTGTTGGTGAGCACTTGTCTTGCTTGTTCAGTTGCACCGGCATCGGCGCAACTGTTTGGAAAGTCTAATGAAGAGACGGCCCAAAATACGGCCCGTCTGGTTCAGCTTGAAGATCAAGTGCGCCAGTTAACGGGGCGGATTGAAGAGATGGGACACCAGATTCGAACTCTTGAAGACCAAAACCGCCGTATGCAGGAAGATAATGAATACCGTTTGCAACAGTTGGAGGAAAAAGCGGGGATAAGCCCGCCTGTTGCTTTAAAACAGCCTGAAGCAACGGCCGTTTCTCCAGGCCCTAATGGGCAATCCCAAGCAAATTCAGGGGCTGCTTTAAAGCAAAATCCAGCTGTAAACACGCAGGGCCAAGGTGGTAACGGCGGACCGCTTGATCTTTCGGCACTGGGAGGACAGGCTAATGTGGCGGTACAGGGTGGACAGAGCGATGTTGCGAGCGGTCAATTCAGCGGTGACGTGAATAGTTTGCTCACCGGAGATGCCAAAGCCGATTATAATGCCATCTACGGCTTGTTGGTTGACGGGCATTATGCGGCAGCAGCTAAGGGTTTTGATACATATTTGGGAATGTATCCCGATTTCGAAATGGCCCCCAACGCACAGCATTGGCTCGGGGAAAGCTATTTGGCACAAAAGAACTATCAAAAAGCTGCGGAAGCATTTTTGAAAAGCTACACGGACTACCCCGAGAGCGAGCTTGCGCCAAATAGCCTGTTAAAGCTGGGTAACTCATTGATTGCTTTGGGTAATAAAGATACAGCATGTGCGACCTTTGACGAGCTGCTGAAAGTTTACCCCTTTGCGCAGCCGAATATTTTACAGCGCACTAAAGAAGAGAAAAAACAAGCACAATGCTCCTAGGAGAATTGTGCTTAAGATATTGAAAGATAAGCCCCCTTTGGGGAGATATGATGGAAAACACTGCCTTGTCCGCACAAGAGGTTGATGCGTTATTCGCGCCTTTAAAGGGTGAACAACGCATTGCTATTGGTGTGTCTGGTGGGGGCGATTCCCTAGCACTTCTCATATTATGTTATGAATGGTCTAACCGGTTGAAAACCGGTCCAGAAATAGTTGTTTTCACCGTTGACCATGGATTACGTCAAGAGGCAGCACAAGAGGCAAAAGGGGTTGCCGATCTATGCAATACGCTTGGTATCACGCATAGGACTTTGATCTGGCAGCATAATAATGACATTGGTAGTGTGCAAACCAGTGCACGTGAAGCACGTTTGAACCTTTTGGAAAATGCGGCCTTTGATGCCGGGTGTGCACGGTTGTTATTGGCGCATCACCTTGAAGATCAAGCAGAAACTTTCCTTTCGCGTTTGGCGCGTGGCAGTGGCGTTTATGGGCTGAGCGCTATGGCATTTGAGCGCGACGGAGCGCTTGTTAAAATAACAAGGCCTTTACTCAAAATATCAAAAGATAAACTATTACAGTGCCTTAGGGAACGCGGAGTTGATTGGGTGGAAGACCCTAGCAATCAAGACAGGGCTTATTCACGGGTGCGGATTCGCCAGCTACAGCCAAAACTGGATGAAATCGGGCTCAGCGTTGCACGGGTTACAGCGACTGCAAAAGCGATGAATCGTGTACGAGAAACGGTTCAATACTATGTCAAAAAGCACCTAAATGATTGTACGGTGGTGCATGCTAGTGGGGCGGTGCGTGTCGAATTGCCAACGCTGATGCAAGCGCCGCTTGAAATACAGTTGCGCTCCTTGGCGCAATTACTACAAGGTGTGAGTGGTGCAACCTTTACCGCAAGGCTTGAATCATTGGAGCGCACCCTTGAAGAGATTGCTCACCCCTCATTTAGAGGAGGGACACTTTCCGGGGTACAAATCAAGCGCGGACGCGCGAAAAAAAATATGGCTGCCTTAAAAACTGACCCTGCGAAATATTTGTACTTTTACAAAGAGCGGGGGCGTGTCGAAATTCCATCGCTATATTTTAACAGATGTGAAGATATAGTCGCTTTAACTCCTGGCAGGAATTTGGTTTGGGATAAGCGATTTTCTATCAATAATAATAGTGAAGCGCACATTTGCAGATACATGAATGCTGACCCTAAGCAAGCGCAGTGCGATATGATTCGTGCCTTGGGCGAGGAGGATTGGGTAAAGTTTGGGCTAAAAGCCCCAGAAGAATGGCCTCGAGAAGCTTTTTTTACAGCTCCTCTTGTTGTTTTTGCAGGACAACTACCCTACATCCCATGGGATAAAGAGTTTGATAGGCAATTGCGCAATTCCTTAAGCGAGGAAGAGTTGCAATTGCGAGAGTTGAGAGTTGAAGAGGGGCTTACACTGGAGCTTATAAAAAGGTTTTAAATTATCGCTGGTTCGCTTTGAGTATTTAAAGTTGCTACTGCGCTTATTTACAGTCGGATTAAGATCTACAGAAGTGCTTTTTAAATTCAATTAGAATGCGCCTCGGTTTACGGCTGGAAAACCAAATCACGTTAGAATGCCAGACTAAGACTTTTCTCTTTTATAGTGGACACCTTGGCAGATGCGACAATGCTGCCTATGTTAGTGTTCAGTAAACTAGGACGTGAAGACTGCCGCCCATAGCGGTAAAGGGATCGAAATGAACACAAATTTCCGGAATTTTGCCCTATGGGTGATTATCGGTCTGTTATTAATCGCATTATTCCAAATGATGCAGGGAGCAGGTTCGAACCGTGCTTCTGATGAAGTTGCATTCTCGCAGTTCCTGTCGCAGGTTGAAGGCAGCGAAGTACGCGATGTAACCATTCAGGAACAGAAAATAACCGGCACTTATAACACCGGAGGCAAGTTCCAGACTTATGCGCCTCAAGGTGCGCAATATGTTGAATTGCTGCGGGCCAAAAATGTTATTGTTAAAGCGGAGCCACCCGCTGAAAACTCTACACTGGTAAATGTGCTCATTTCCTGGTTCCCGATGCTGCTTATTCTGGCTATCTGGATTTTTGTCATGCGCCAGATGCAAGGTTCCGGTGGCAAGGCGATGGGCTTTGGTAAATCCAAGGCCAAGCTACTCACCGAAACCGCTGGTAAGGTGACGTTTGAAGATGTTGCCGGTATTGACGAAGCCAAAGAAGACCTACAAGAAATTGTCGAGTTCTTGCGTGATCCGCAAAAATTCCAACGTCTTGGTGGCCGCATTCCACGTGGTGTTTTGCTGGTTGGCCCTCCAGGTACTGGTAAAACCCTGACAGCACGCGCTGTTGCCGGTGAAGCGGAAGTACCCTTCTTTACGATCTCCGGTTCTGACTTTGTTGAGATGTTTGTGGGTGTTGGTGCTTCTCGCGTGCGCGATATGTTCGAGCAAGCCAAGAAAAACTCGCCCTGCATTATCTTTATTGACGAGATTGACGCCGTGGGCCGCCATCGTGGTGCCGGCCTTGGCGGTGGTAACGACGAGCGCGAGCAAACCTTGAACCAGTTGCTGGTTGAAATGGATGGTTTTGAGGCGAACGAAGGCGTTATCATTATTGCTGCGACCAACCGTCCTGATGTTCTGGACCCTGCATTGCTGCGTCCGGGCCGTTTTGACCGTCAAATCGTGGTGCCTAATCCGGATATCATGGGCCGTGAAAAAATCTTGAAAGTGCACATGCGTAAAGTGCCGTTGGCACCGGACGTTGACGTACACACCTTGGCGCGCGGTACGCCGGGCTTCTCGGGTGCTGATTTGATGAACCTCGTGAACGAGGCCGCACTACTGGCCGCACGCCGTAACAAGCGCCTTGTTACCATGAGCGAATTTGAGGACGCTAAAGATAAGGTAATGATGGGTGCGGAGCGGCGTACATTGGTGATGAGCGAAGAAGAGAAAAAACTGACCGCTTATCACGAGGCTGGCCATGCTTTGGTGGCCAAACATATGCCAGCGTCTGACCCGATTCACAAAGCAACTATCATTCCGCGTGGCCGTGCACTGGGTATGGTGATGCGTTTGCCGGAGAAAGACCAGGTTTCCCTGACACGCGCCAAGTGCCGCGCTGATTTGGCGGTGGCAATGGGTGGCCGTGTGGCAGAAGAAATGATTTTTGGTTACGAAAAAGTGACTTCTGGTGCGGGTGGTGACATTCAGATGGCGACCCGCCTCGCCAAAGCCATGGCGACGCAATACGGTATGTCTGACGCGTTGGGGCCACTTTTGTATGGTGAAAACCAAGAGGAAGTCTTCTTGGGGCACTCTGTAGCCAAGAACCAGAATATTTCCGATGAAACACAAAAGCTTGTTGATTCAGAAGTGAAGCGGTTTGTGACTGAAGGGCTTGAGAAAGCCGAGCAGATTTTGAAAGATCACGAAGACCAGCTACACGCTATTGCACAAGGGTTGCTTGAATATGAAACCCTAAGCGGCGATGAAATTGACAAGCTGCTGCAAGGTGAGCAACCGGTGCGTGATATGGGGGAAAGTGTTAAAACTTCCCGCCCTGCCTCCGGTGTGCCGAATGCGGGTGCAAAAGCTTCTGAAGGAGATAGCGAGCAACCGGCAACGGAAGCGCCGAAGACCGAGGATAGCGAGGGTGAGGCTCCCAAGCCGCAACCTGAGAGCTAACGCGCTTTTAAAAACGTGATTTAAAAAACCCGGCCAATGTGCCGGGTTTTTTGTGCCGTGTAACATATAAACATAAAATTTGAGAGGAAACCGACAATAAGAAGGGGAATTGCAAGGAGTTTCAGTGTAAGAAATGCACAAAACGAGGCAAGGGTTTACCCTTCACAAGCATTGTATGACTGCGAGTAAAACGTAAGGAAAATGAATGACACGGGCGTATTTTGGAACCGATGGAATCCGTGGCAAGGCAAACAGTTGGCCCATAACGCCTGAGGTTGCTTTAAAGCTCGGGATGGCAGCCGGTATAGTGTTTCGCCGTGGCAAACATCAGCACCGTGTCGTGATTGGTAAAGATACCCGCCTCTCTGGTTATATGATTGAAAATGCACTCGTGGCCGGTTTTACAGCCGTTGGCGTTGACGCTTATGTGCTAGGCCCCATGCCAACACCGGGCGTTGCCATGTTGACTCAATCGTTACGTGCCGATTTGGGCGTGATGATTTCGGCAAGCCATAACCCGTTTTATGACAATGGTATCAAGTTTTTTGGACCAGACGGCTTTAAGCTTTCCGATGCGGTTGAGCTGGAAATCGAACGCTTGTTGGAAACCGATTTGGCCTCCCAATTGGCAGGCTCTGAGGGACTGGGCCGCGCAACCCGTATTGAAGGTATGCGTGATCGTTATATGGAATTTGCCAAGCGCACCATGCCGCGTGGTATATCGTTGGAAGGGATGCGCATTGTTATCGATTGCGCCCATGGCGCGGCTTACAAAGTAGCCCCTGATGTATTGTGGGAGCTGGGTGCAGAAGTCTTCCCGATGGGGGTGGAGCCAAACGGCTTCAACATCAACCGCGACTGCGGCTCGACATCGCCACAAGCCCTTTGCGACAAGGTGCATGAAGTGCGTGCGGATATTGGTATCGCCCTTGATGGTGACGCCGACCGGGTGATTATTGTTGACGAGAACAGCAAGATTATTGATGGCGACCAGCTCATGGCTGCCATTGCCCAATCGTGGAAACAGGATGAGCGCTTGTCGGCTCCCGGTATTGTGGCCACTGTCATGTCGAACCTTGGGCTTGAACGCTTTTTACAAGGCGAAGGCTTGCATCTGGCGCGGACAAAAGTGGGCGATCGTTATGTGGTCGAACATATGCGGGCGCATGGCTATAATGTGGGCGGCGAGCAGTCTGGCCATATTGTGATGTCTGATTTTGCAACAACGGGTGACGGCCTTGTTGCCGCGTTGCAATTGCTTGCTTGTGTGAAGCGCATGAACAAGCCGGTTTCGCAAGTATGTAAACGCTTTGAACCGGTGCCGCAGATTCTCAAAAACGTGCGTTATGCCGGTGGCAAACCTTTGGAGCACAAAAAGGTGCAGGAAGCGATTAAAGCCGGTGAAGAAAAACTGGGCGAAAATGGCCGTCTTGTTATCCGTGCTTCTGGTACAGAGCCACTTATTCGCGTGATGGGTGAAGCAGATAACCGCGATACGCTGGTATCGGTAATAGACGATATTGTCGGGGCCGTTGAAAAAGCGAGCGTTTAAAATACTTTAGCGCTGTAAATATTACGCTCAAAAAATAGTAATGTTGAAACGGGGTGTTGCGTGCGATGCCCCGTTTTATATGCAATGGAGCAATTGCTTATAAAACAGTTTGCGATTTCATAGAAGCATACAAACTGCTTTAGTTTATTATTTTGACGCGTATTCTTAACCGAAAACCGGTATCCACTTTTCGGGAATACGCTCTAGTGTAACGATTGCTGGTATTGGCTTTGCGTTATTTATGGTTAAGAAACTCCTAGTTGGTTAACATCTAGGTAATCTAATATTGTTAGAAATACCTTGAGCTACTGTAGGTCATGCAGTAATTGAGGTTAATATATGCGTTTTAATTTGGGCTATTTATTTGGATTCCTAGGCTTTTTGGTGAGTCAGCATGCGCTGGCTGTGGATTTGCCCGAGCCTATGATTGCGCATGACCCGATACTGCCGCAGGTGAATACAAGTGGTTGGTATTTGCGTGGCGATATCGGCTTTGCAAAACAGACTGGTCCGCGTATCTCTTCGCTAACACGCCATGTTGATGCTGACAGCCAATTAACTGCCAGCGGTAATTTTGGCGTGGGCTACCGGCTTGGCGAGAGTTTTCGTGTCGATTTAGGTGTGCAAGCCTTATTTCCCCGTGAGGTTTCGGCATTACAGCCGTGCGCGTTGGCTTGCGCGCGGACCTCTAAAGATCATCTGCAGGTCAGTGCGGTTGCTTCGCTGGTTAACATTTATGCTGATTTAGGAAACTATGGCGGCTTTACCCCATATGTGGGGGCGGGGCTTGGTGCTGCTTATGTGCGTACTGCGGATGTGCTTGCGCATAACAGCGATAATAGTGAGGTCCGGGCGCGCGGTGCTGGCAAATGGAATTTTGCTTATGCGCTGATGGCGGGGACCAGCTATGAAATAGATCAGGCATGGTCCGTTGATGCCGGTTACCAGTATCTTGCACTTGGAAGCGGTGAAACCGAGGCCTACACACTGGACGGACAGCAGACACGAATGCAGCTGAAAAATTTAAACACCCATAACGTGCGGTTGGGGCTGCGCTATCAATTTGGCGGCAGTGAGGTTCATCAGCCCGGTGTGTTCCCCAATAGCTATATGCCAGTGCGTTAAGCTGTAATTGCAGCCGATCTGCAATTACCCACAGCGTGTAAACCGGCAAATCCTGTCGTGATTACTGCTTTACGCCCCAATGTTTTGAGGGGCTTATGTATTACTTAAAAATATTTCGTGGTTTTGAAAATATAATCGCATTCGAGTTGCACTTTTTTAGTTGACCTCACTTCAAGTTTGGCCTAGTTCTGTTGGTGGGACACCCCTCCCCAACGAGGGGCGCCTATCTGTGAGGGTAGCTACATGGCTAATATTGAAGTACCGGCTGTTAAGCCGATGAATCCGCATTTCTCTTCGGGTCCGTGCGCGAAGCGTCCGGGTTGGGAACCTGCCATATTGGCAGACGCGCCTTTGGGCCGCTCCCACCGCGCTAAAATTGGTAAGGCGAAACTGCAAGAAGCAATCGACCTGACCCGCGAAGTTCTCGAAGTTCCTTCAGACTACAAAATCGGTATTGTTCCTGCATCCGACACTGGTGCCGTTGAAATGGCATTGTGGTCTTTGCTTGGCGCGCGCCCTGTCGATATGCTGGCATGGGAAAGCTTTGGCGCTGGCTGGGTGACAGATGTTGTTAAGCAGTTGAAGCTTGCCGATGTACGCCGCCTTGAAGCCGACTACGGTGTCTTGCCTGACCTGTCTCAGGTTAATTTTGACCATGATGTTGTATTTACTTGGAATGGCACAACTTCTGGCGTTCGTGTTCCTAACGCTGAGTGGATCCCGGCGGACCGTCAGGGCTTAACCATTTGTGATGCAACTTCCGCAGCATTCGCCCAAGAGCTGGACTTTGCCAAGCTTGATGTGGTTACTTTCTCTTGGCAGAAGGTACTTGGCGGTGAAGGCGCACACGGTATTATTATTCTCTCTCCGCGTGCTGTTGAACGCTTGGAAAGCTATACACCAGCGTGGCCGTTGCCGAAGATTTTCCGCCTGACCAAAGGTGGCAAGCTGATCGATGGTATCTTTACCGGTGCAACGATCAACACACCAAGCATGTTGTGTGTTGAAGACTATCTGGACGCGCTGAAATGGGCGAAAAACATCGGTGGTCTTGAAGCCATGGTTGGCCGTGCCAATGCAAACGCTGGTGCCATTGCCAACTGGGTTGCCAAAACCGACTGGATCGACTTCCTGGCTGTTGCCGAAGATACCCGTTCCAATACTTCAGTTTGTCTCAAGATTGTTGATAGCGACATTCAAGCGCTGGACGATGCTGCCCAAGCCGCTTTTGCTAAAGCATTGGTTGCGGCACTGGATAAGCAGGGCGTTGCCTATGACATTGGCGCTTACCGCGATGCGCCATCTGGTTTGCGTATCTGGACCGGTGCGACTGTTGAGCTGGCAAATGTCGAAGCGTTGCTTCCGTGGCTTGACTGGGCGTTCGCCAGTGAAAAGGCAAAACTGAGCGCATAAGCTGCGCAATCGTCTTTATCTATTACCGTCTATATTAGACGACGAGATGCCCCCGGTCGCAGACATGCGGCCGCTCCTCCTATCCCTATGCACGAAGGATTAGATCCGTGGCACCTAAAGTACTCATTTCCGATAAGCTCTCCGAACGCGCCGTTCAGATTTTCAAAGATCGTGGCTGCGATGTCGACTTCATGCCAGAAGTTGGCAAAGACAAAGAAAAACTTGCTGAAATTATTGGCCAGTATGATGGCTTGGCGATTCGCTCTGCAACCAAAGCGACCGAAAAAATTATTGCAGCGGCAACCAACTTGAAGGTTATTGGCCGCGCAGGTATTGGTGTGGACAATGTGGATATCCCAGCAGCGACCGCTAAGGGTATCATTGTCATGAACACCCCGTTCGGTAACGCGATCACCACAGCAGAGCATGCCATTGCAATGATGTTCTCTGTTGCCCGTCAGGTGCCTGCTGCAGATGCATCAACCCAAGCTGGCAAGTGGGAAAAATCCCGCTTTATGGGGACTGAAATCACTTCTAAAACGTTGGGTTTGATTGGCTGTGGTAACATTGGTTCTATCGTTGCCGAGCGTGCCATTGGCCTGAAAATGAAAGTGGTTGCTTTCGATCCTTTCCTCTCTCCAGAGCGTGCTGTTCAGTTGGGCGTGGAAAAGGTTGAGCTTGAAGAGCTCTTCAAGCGTGCAGATTTTATTACCCTGCATACACCGCTCACTGATAAAACCCGCAATATCATTGATGGCGATGCGATCGCCACTATGAAAGACGGTGTTTACATCATCAACTGTGCTCGTGGTGGTCTGGTTGATGAAGTTGCGCTGCGTGCGGCATTGGATAGCGGTAAAGTTGCCGGCGCCGGTTTCGACGTGTTCACCGAAGAGCCTGCAAAAGAAAACGTTCTGTTTGGTGCGCCTAATCTGGTTTGTACACCACACCTTGGCGCTTCTACCGACGAAGCGCAGGAAAATGTGGCGCTGCAAGTTGCTGAACAGATGTCTGACTATTTGCTGAACGGTGCTGTAACCAACGCACTAAACATGCCGTCAATTTCTGCTGAAGAAGCACCGCGCCTCGCACCATTTGTAAAACTGGCTGAACAGCTTGGTTCCTTTGCGGGTCAAGCAACCGAAACCGGTCTTAAAGGTATTCGCATTGAATACGAAGGCGATGTTGCGGAAATGAACGTTAAGGCGTTGACCGCAGCCGCTGTGACCGGTGTGCTGAAGCCTTTGCTACAAACTGTTAACATGGTTTCGGCTCCTGCCATGGCCAAAGAACGCGGTATCCAGATTGAAGAAGTTCGCCGCGAGCGCCAAGGTGCCTACGAGAATTACATTCGTTTGTCAGTGATCACCGAGCGTCAGGAGCGTTCTGTTGCGGGTACCGTGTTTGCTGATGGCAAACCGCGTGTTATCCAGATTAAAGGCATCAACATGGAAGCCGAGCTTGGCGAAAACATGTTGTACGTGACCAACGAAGATAAGCCGGGCTTTATCGGCCAGCTGGGTATGATCCTTGGTAATGCCGGTGTGAACATTGCAACCTTTAACTTGGGCCGTATGACAGCCGGTGACGAAGCGATTTGTCTGGTTGAGGTTGATGGCGAAGTTAGTGAAGATGTAACCGCACAGATTGAAGCGATTTCACAGGTGAAACAGGCGAAGGTTTTGAAGTTCGCTTAAGCGAACTTCACTGAAACACGCTTGTAAAAATAATAAAATCACCTTCCAGAAAGCCGGCCTATTGGTCGGCTTTTTGTATTTGGCTAAGCTCTTTTCCAAAATAGTTTACGTGGTAGTTTGCCTGAAATGAGTAGTAGCGCAAAGAAGATAAATGCACCGCCTATCCAGTGGTTTTGCTGTAATTGCTCGCCTAAAAAAACATAGCCAAGAACAATGGCTGAAAGCGGTATGATAAGTGTTACCAAAGAGGTGTTGGTGCTACCGGCATCGCGGACCAGTTTAAAGTAAATCAGAAAGCAAGCAGCCGTGCAGACAATAGCCAGTACGGCTACAGCTATCCAAACTGTGAGCGAGATATTTGCCAGTTCAAACAGGAACATTGACTGGCCAGGTGCCCAACCTACGAAAAGGCTTGGCGAAAGTATGAGCGTTGATGCCGACAGCTGCCCTGTTGCAAGGGTGTATGTAGAGTATTGCTGCATGCGCTTGGCCAGCATAAAGGCAAAGGCATAGGAAAGTGCTGCTGTGAGGCATAAAATTTGCGGCAGCAGCATGCCATTGCTTTTGGAAAAAGCATCTTGCCCCATCAATATGGCCACACCGGCAATACCAAATAAAGCCGCCACTAGTTTTGCGGCTGTCAGGCGTTCGTCACTGGTGGCGAGTTGCGCCAGTAGCATGGTAAATATTGGCGTAAATGCATTTAAAACAGCTGCCAGACCGGAGGGAATATACTGCTGGCTCCAAAAAAGCAGCGTAAACGGCACCACGTTGTTAATGAGACCAAGTAAAAGGAAAATCGGAATGTCTTTGATAGTTAGGCGCAAGGCAATGCCGGCGATAGCGGCGTAAAGCCAAAGGGCAATTGCTGCGAAAAACACCCTTAGAAACACAAGGGGGAGTGCCGGAATTTCCATAACGGCAATTTTAGCGGTGAAGAAGGCACCGCCCCATAGGGTCCCCAGTGTGAGTAAAAGAGCCCAGCTTAAAAGCGTCATTTGTTTTGGCAAGGCTGGTGCATTGGGAGTGCGCATTATTTTTTGCCCTTAAATAAATTTGAGAAACTTCGCGATTTTTTTAAGCACTTGCCAAAGAGCACACAACCCGTTTTGCGAGGGCTTATGGTGCGGGCAAATAATGATGATAACACACGAAAAATTGCCAGGAAATATGCTAGTAAGACTCGTCATTTTCACTAGGCTTCTATATAAGGTTTAGGGATAAACTCACCTGCGTGAGTGTGCTGTGACTTTGCCGTGGCGCTTGCCAGCCGTATCCATTCGTTCTGATACGTTAAAGTTGATAGCGTCCAGAAATCACAAAAAGAATTTAATACGCCGCAGGAGGGCGAATATTTCATGGCCAACGTGGTTGTCGTAGGATCGCAATGGGGTGATGAAGGTAAGGGGAAGCTGGTTGACTGGCTCTCTGAACAGGCTGATGTTGTTATCCGCTATCAAGGTGGACACAATGCCGGTCATACCCTTGTAATTGATGGCGAAAGCTACAAGTTGGCATTGCTACCTTCTGGTGTCGTACGTGGTAAACTATCTGTTATTGGTAATGGTGTTGTTATCGACCCACATGCACTTGTTGCGGAGATCGAACGCCTGGGCGCGCAGGGTGTTACAGTAACCCCTGAAATTTTGCGTATTGCCGATAACGCAACACTAATTTTGTCTTTGCACCGTGAGCTGGATGCGTTGCGTGAAAATGCAAGCCCGGAAGGTACAAAGATTGGTACCACCAAGCGTGGTATTGGCCCTGCTTACGAGGATAAAGTGGGCCGCCGCGCTATCCGCGTGATGGACTTGGCGAATTTGAACACTTTGCCTGCAAAGATTGACCGGTTGCTCACCCACCATAATGCTTTGCTGCGTGGCTTGGGCCTTGAGGAAATTTCTGCGCAGACCATTTATGACGAATTGGCAAGTGTTGCGGATAAAATTCTGCCGTTTATGGATAAGAGCTGGTATTTGCTGGACCAGGCGCGCCGTGAAGGCAAGCGCTTGTTGTTTGAAGGTGCGCAAGGTGCACTATTGGACAACGACCACGGCACTTACCCGTTTGTGACTTCCTCTAATACGGTTTCGGGCCAAGCGACAACCGGTTGTGGTTTGGGTCCTAATTCTATTGACTATGTTTTGGGTATTACCAAAGCTTATACCACACGTGTGGGCGAGGGGCCTTTCCCGACCGAACAGCAAAACGAAGTCGGTGAGTTCTTGGGTACCAAAGGTCATGAGTTTGGCACCAACACGGGACGCCGTCGCCGTTGCGGCTGGTTTGATTCTGTTATTGTACGTCAAACAGTTTGTACCAGCGGTATCACTGGGATTGCATTAACAAAGCTTGACGTATTAGATGGTCTGGAAGAAATTAAGATTTGTGTTGGCTATGAATTGGATGGCGAGCGCATTGATTATCTGCCAGCTTCGCAAGGTGCTCAAGCACGGGTTGTGCCAATTTATGAGAGCTTCCCTGGATGGAAAGAAACCACTCAAGGGGCACGTTCGTGGGCAGAGTTGCCAGCACAAGCAATTAAGTATGTGCGGCGGATTGAAGAGTTGATTGGTGCGCCGGTGGCGGTTCTTTCAACCAGCCCGGAACGTGATGACACAATTTTGGTGCAAAATCCGTTCCAAGACTAAGAGTTAAGGAAGTGCCTGGGGGCTAGAGGCGAATTATGGCGGACTATTATTCCGTTTTAAAAAAGACCATTGCTGGTCTTCAGGAAAACACCGGTTCAGCACGGCGCGCTGTTTATCAGCGCGCCCGAAAAGCTATTGCAAAACAGCTTAAAAATTATGATCCGCCTTTATCTCCCTCGCAGATAACGGAGGAGCAGCTTCGACTTGAAGAATGCATCCGAAAAGTTGAAGCGGAAGCTGCGCGAGAAACATTGGGCTTGCCAGCCAAGGAAGCCGATGCCAACAGCCAGCGATATGAAGCGATTAAAGCTGCATATATAAATGAAAAGCAAAACCTGCCCACACAGGACGCTGCCGCTAAGCCCGTTGCAAACAAGCAGGACGGCGTAGCAGAAGGGCAAGAAGTGCCCGTAGGTAGCGATGTGGCAAGTAGCAATGGCGATGATGTATTCAAGCAAGCTGTCGCTGCCGCCGAGACACTAGGCGAAGCGGCTGGAGCAACCGAGAGCCCGCAAACGACAGCGCCCGCAGATGCTGCGAATAATGAAGTGGCGCAAGATGCCAAGCAAGCCGCTTGGAAGAAGTTCGTTAAAAAAGAAGAGAAGTGGGTCCCGGGTCAAAAAACTAACCAGCGGGATAACAATCAAAAGCTTGAGGCTAAAGAAACGCCGGATACCAATGGACGTCGACGCCGCGCCGATCCACGATTGGATAAACTCGACGAGGAAATGGCTCAAGAGCCCGCCTATGGCTACATGAATGAAGGGTTGCAGCCTTCCAAAGGTCCGCAAGTTGCCGGTTTTGGTATTGTGGCCCTTATTGCCGTTGTTGTTGTTGCCGGTGTTTTCTATTTTCAAAAAGATGACCTTGCCAAGCTATTTTCCAGATCAGGTAGCGACAACACTCAGGTGGTTACCAAGGATAGTTCGCAGGGCGCAGCAACTTCATCTGGTAGCAAAAAACGTGAAGACCGTCTGCTTGGCGGGGCTTCGCACCAAGCAGACGAAGTGCGCAATGTTTCTTCAAGTACTGTCACTTCACAAAGCGAGATAGCCAGCACGGATTTGGCTGAAAATGGCCAGGTCCAGCCAGTTAATAGTGCGCAGGTAACAAATAGCGTACCGACTGCGAACAACCTGCAGGCCAGCAACCCGCTACCAGAGCAAAGCGAGGCCAGCTTCCTTTACGAAGAAGGGGCTGACAATAAATTGGCCGTCCGCAAAGGCAATGTTGTTTGGCGTTTGGAAAAAGACGCTAGTGGAGTGGCCAGTGTCATTGCCAAGGCGCAGGTGCCGGATCGTGGCATTACTGTAACAATGAGTTTGAAGCCAAATTCTGATAGCTCGTTGCCAGCCAGTCACTTGTTAGAGCTTACATTCGAGCTTCCCGAGGGATTTGATGGACAGGGTATTGCTAAGGTACCGGCACTGGTGCTGAAAGCGAGTGAAGAGGCATCCGGTGACCCACTCAATGGTGCTGCGGTACAAGTCTCGCAAGATTTGTTCTGGATTGCTCTTTCCGATTTAAAAGAGGAGCTGAATGCGAATATGCAGCTGCTCAAGGAGCGTGAGTGGGTGGATGTGCCTTTACTTTATGCCAATGGCAAGCGGGCGACACTGACCTTCCAAAAAGGGGAAAGCGGTCAGCGGGTTATCGAAGAAGCAATGCAGACCTGGTAATTTTGTTGGTTTATGAACAGCCCCTCGTGCTTAAGTATGAGGGGTTTTTATTGGGCTGTGCGTTGAACAGCTCGTATTTGGGGGCTTTTAGCTATAGGCACAGCTCTGGGTTGTCCATATAATTTTGCCAATTAAGTTCTTCATTTATAAAAAGCACTTGCATATCAAAAGCAATCGCTGCAAATTACCAAAATTCCGAGGGGTGCTCTTTAAAAGAGCTGAGATGGTGTTCGTGCCGGACCCTTTGAACCTGATCCGGGTCATGCCGGCGAAGGGACTGGAACCTGAGCCCAAATCCCGGGTCTTCCATTAGATTTCCGCAGTGCGGAGATGGGAGATCCTGCTATGAAAACTGCGCTATTGGCGCGAGCCTCCAGAAGCTCTGCGCAAATTCGGCACTTACTAGAAGTGCTGCTGATTGCCTTGGTGTTTGTCACCGCTTGGCATTTCTTCGTGATCCTGAGCGAAGTTCCCCCCTACATGTTGCCGGGGCCCAAAGCTGTTTTTGAACGGCTTGTTTCACAATGGGCGTTTTTGATGGGGCATGCCTACATTACGGCGGTTGAAACCCTGCTTGGCTTTGTTATCGGGGTGAGTGCGGGGGCGTTTCTCGCCATTGTTATGGCGTTTTCTCCGCTGCTATGCCGGGTTATTCAGCCACCAATTACCGCCAGTCAATCGCTGCCGGTATTTGCCATTGCGCCATTATTGGTGTTGTGGTTTGGCTTTGGCTTGGGATCTAAAATCATTATGGCAGTTTTGGTTATCTTTTTCTCGGTGACCTCGACCTTTCATGATGGTTTGCGCAGAACATCGCCGGAGCTGTTGGACCTTGGCGGCCTGCATCGGCTTTCACGCTGGCAAATACTACGGTTTATTCGTATTCCAGCGGCCATGCCATCGCTCGCTTCTGGCATTCGTATTGCAGCGGTTTTTGCGCCCATAGGTGCCATTGTCGGCGAGTGGGTGGGGGCTAAAGGTGGGCTTGCTTTTATCATGTTGCAGTCCAATGCCCGCATGCAAACGGCAACAATGTTTGCCGCCCTGTTGATATTGGCTGTCATGGTGCTTTTGCTGCGCTACATGGCCGAAAAGCTGACACGCCTAATTGTGCCCTGGCAGGATATCACCAATTAATCTCCATAATCTAGGTTTTGCGCGGGGACCTTCGCGCTTTCAAGCCCTTGGTTTATCTAAAAAACTCTCAATAACGAGGATACTCATGAAAAAACTAGCAGGTATTGCACTGGCAGCGTTTACGCTGTTATCCCAGCCAACATACGCCAGTGAAAAACTGACTGTATTGCTGGATTGGTTTGCAAACCCAGACCATGCGCCAATTGTGGTTGCCAAGCAGCGTGGCTTTTTTGAAAAAAACGGTTTGGATGTAGAGTTGATTGAACCTGCTGATCCGGCCATGCCACCAAAGCTGGTTGCAGCGGGGCAGGGGGATATTGCTATTTCCTACCAACCAACTTTCCATGCGCAGATTGATGAGGGCATGCCATTGGTGCGTATTGGTAGTTTGGTTACCACTCCTTTAAACACACTGACAGTTCTGGCTGATGGCCCGATCAAAACCCTTGCCGACTTAAAAGGCAAACGTATTGGTTATTCTGTTTCCGGTTTCGAAGATGCCATGCTTGGGGCCATGTTGAAAAAAGCGGGCCTGACACTGGATGATGTTGAATTGATTAATGTGAACTTCTCGCTCTCACCAAGTTTGTTGGCGGGGCAAGTGGATGCGGTAATTGGTGGTTACCGTAATTTTGAGCTCAACCAGATGCATATTGAAGGTGTGGAGGGCAAGGCCTTTTACCCGGAAGAAAATGGTGTGCCTTCCTATGACGAGCTGATTTATGTGGCTCACAAAGACCGTGTAAATGACAAAAAACTGTCTGCTTTTATGGCCGCAATTGAAGAGGCAACGATTTATCTGCTCAACCATCCGCAAGACAGTTGGAAGGCATTCCTTGAAGCATATCCTTCTTTGGATGATGAGCTGAACCGCTTGGCATGGAAAGATACATTGCCACGCTTTGCCAGCCGTCCAGCAGCGTTGGATACCGGCCGTTATGAGCGTTTCGCAGCATTTTTGAAGAAAAACGGCTTGATTAAAAATACGCCGCCGGTTGAAAGCTATGCGATGGAAATTCGCTAATGAATATAAGAGGCGCTGCTGCTTCAGCGCCTCTTGTTCGCTGCTGCCTGATTAATCCCAATTCAAGCGAATATCGTGCTTAAAGCGCAACTCGCGCGGTAATGTCGGGGCTGTGGCTTCATCAATATGCGGGTGCACATTATGTGGCGGCTTCACAGTTGCATCGCGGCCATAGATGAAACTTTGTTCCTGTACAATAACGCGGTAGGCTTTGTTAAGTTGAAGCGCACGCTCAACAGTGGGCGTGATAAGTTGGTAAACATCTTTGCCTTCAAATGCTGCCGGCTTGATGGAACCATCCCTATTAAAAAACTTGTGTTGCATTTCATCATTTGAGCGAAACTCATCACCACCACCAACACGCTGGAGGTAGGTTGCGATTTCGCCTAGCGCCTTTTCATCGGCACCGAGATTCTTTGCATCTTTCATACCGTGTAAGTTAATATAGCCCCATCCGGCTGCACCTCTGACCTTGCGCGGAAAAGCCCAGGTTTGGTCGATGTTACCGCCGACAGAGGCATGGCAGCCACGGCAGAAAAAGTTTTCTTCATTGGTTTGCGGGCGTAACTCACCATTGGCATCTTCAATAAAGCCAAGCAGGGTCCAACCCTGACCACTATCAAAGCCCTTATCGCCCAAGTCGATGTAGCGTGGCAGGTTTTCGTCGACTTTTTCTTGTAGTTCATTGCCATAACGACTGGCAATCTGGCTGGTTGAAAGTCGGGTGGTTTTGACCATATAACGCAACTCTTTCATGCGCTTGGGAACGGTAATTTCCTCTCCCTCGATACCAACATAACGCACCGAATGTAAAAACTCTGTCCCTTTGGGATAACTCATGCGCACAACAGCAATATCACTTGCGGCACCCAGATAGCTATCACGGCGGATTATGCTTTGGGTTTTTGTGAGCTTGCCGTCGCCATCAATATCCTGGCCGATTTTTTGCTCATCAACGGTGGGGAGTGATACGCTTTGCAGGTCTTGAAACGCGATTTCTGTCAGGGCGAGGTTGGCCATGTAAACATCGCGGGATGGGTTGCCATCCACAGTTTGGCGAAACTCTTTGGGAAGTCGGATCAATACATCATCGGTGCTGCCATTGGTGGGCCAGAAAGTTGAAGGTTGCGGCTTGTAATTGAACGCCACCCAATTGGAACCATCTTTGGCAAAGCCGTTTTTATCAAAGGCTTCTGCAGCCAGAGCGTAGTTTTGTAAATCCGGTATCCAGCCTTGCCATTCATTTTTTTTAAGGTTTGCGGCCAGTGCTTGGTAATTATCTTTATTGATGTAATCAAGGATTTCTTGATCGCCGATCTGGGCAACAGCAAGGCTACGGTCGACAAAGAGATTTAGGTAATGGTTGGTAAGACCTTGCTCTGAAAATTCATAGGCCTGCTGTAATGAACCGTCCTGCATGAAATTGGGGCGTGTTGGATCGGCATTGTCCTGATGGCAAACGTAGCAAGGGTTATATTTCCCTTCAATTCTGGTGTAGCACATGGGGGGAACAGGTGCTTCATTATTATAAATCTTGCCAGTTTTGGCCAAATCAAGCGAGTTTCCGAGCGCTTGCATTTTCTTTAATGCATCTGGGGTGGCGGTTGCTGCTTGCGAGAGCAAAAGTGTAATCGAAGTGACCGTGAATGTGGTTAAAAGAGGGCGCATCGGTTTTTTCCGTAACTGAGTAGAACGCAAGAAAGCGGCACAGGGCCGCTTTCCAAGTTTGATGCATCAACGCATTAGCGCTGTGGCTGCCAAACCCACATGGCGTTGTTTTCGTGCTTGCTGGTGTCCTCACCAATCAACACATTGCCATTTGCCAGAACGACGAGGTTATCCGGGTTAGAAATGCCATTGATATCGCAAGAGTTTGCAGCGTTGCTCTTGTCGTATTTACCGCCAGCAACAACAGGGTTCATGGTCGCAACATCGAAGTTGGCGTCCAGCTTCATTTCATAGACAACACCACACTTGTTTGTGCCTACTTGAATGTCGCCTTTGTCGTCTGACATACCTTTTTCAACGGCTGACATAGCCATGTACATGTAAGGCACAGAACCGTCAGCAGCTGCTTTCAGGTTAATGTTAACGCCTTCCATTTTACGGAATTCAGCAGTTGCGCCTTTTGCAGCAGCAGCACGACGGCTTTCCAAGAATGCGACACGGTTGTCTTTTGCTTCACCGCGCGCCCAAGCGGCAACTTCTTCATCGCTGATGTAGTTGGTTGCATCGGCTTTGAAGTCTTTTTGTGTGATGCCGTTATAGTCGGCTACCCATTTGCTGATTTCTTCGTTGCTGCCATGCGCCAGCTCGATCCAGGAAACTTTAAAGCCAGCTTCTGCAGCTGGAGTGCCAGCAGGGGCCTGCTGATCCATTTTAGCGGCAAAAAGTGTACCAGCGGAAAGATCGCCAGCTTTGTCGGCAACAAACTTGAAGAAGACAACGTTGGTGCCATCGTCAGACAGATAAACTGTTTTCTCATCTGGCATTACCACAGAGTTTTCGTGGCTGAAGCGACCAAGAGCCATTTGTTTTACAGGTGTTGCACTACCTGCTGGATCGGTGATTTCAACAATGTAACCGTAATCATATGGGTTTGGATAGGAACCCAGGTAGCTGGCCAAGTTATTGACACCGCCAATGTATTTATATTCGCTGTTATTCCAGTCTTTGGTGTTGTCAAAGTACAGCTCTTCTGAGGTCAGCGGGGTGCCCCATGGGCTTAATGTACCAAAGCAGTTTACCCACGTGCCTTTAACAGAAGTAAAGTCCAGCATTTTGGCGTCTTGAGCGTCAGCGGTCCAAGTGCCGTCAGCAGCGCGGCTTAATTTAACGCGCGACATACCGCCCGGACGGTCTTCCCAGTTGGTAAACAGGTAACCTTCGTTCGTACCAGTTGGAACAAAAGCGTTGAAGTCAGGGTCGTTAGAAACCTTGATTTCGCCAGAAGCACCGGTGATATGGCCAATTTTACCATAGGAACCTTCTTGGAAAAGGACCTGGTATTTACCAAGGGTAGAGGTAACGGTTTGCTTATCTTCGGTTTTTGTTGGGGCAGCAAGCTCTGCAGCTTTGAAGTTGGCATTGGAAATAACGCCGACAGCAGCTTTAGCATATTCGTTTGGTAGGTCATCTGAAGGATGCTGAACGTTGAAGAACAGATCATCGCCTTCCAGATACATGCCGGTGATTTCGCCGCCAACCGGAACTGTCACAACACGTGTGAGGTTATCTGCAAGGGCAACAGTAGAAAGACAAGTTGTTGCTGTAAGTGCAACAAGAAGCGATTTGAATGACATTTGGGTCTCCTGACTCTTATATGGTCAGGTGCTGGATAGTGTTTGTTTGTAACAGTTATATCTCGGTAAATGCCGGTATCGCAGTTCTTTAAGGTTTGGTTACATCTTTGAAATAGATGAACATAAAAGTAACCTTTAAAAAAATAAGTATTCGCGAAATTATACTTAATTTCTCATATTTTAGAGTTATTGTAAAATATGGAATTTTCCTGACAGGAGATTTTTATAGATGATAATTTGTAGGGTTTCCTTTTGAAATTTGTGTAAGACCGGTACACGTAGTTTCTGAAATTTTCTTTGTGTATATGTTATTCAGCAGCCAACCCTTGCTCTAGGGCGCCATAAGCATCGAGCTTGGCAATTTGAGCTTCGAAAGCGTCATAAACTGGGTCCATTTTCAGTGTTGCGCGATTACGGCATCTCGAAAGCTGAATTTCTGCCTGCTTTAAATTTCGTGCCTCGAGTGCATCTATCATTTTTCTATGAATAAGCTTGAGCTCCAGAAAGTCCTCTGAAAATGCCAGGGCAGAATCGCCGAGCAGGGCATAAACGCGCTGGTGGGGTTTGGGTGTATTTTCTGTAACGGGAACGGTTTCTAGAAATGCAAATTCGGTTGCTTCTTCAACGGTTCGCGGACACACAAGGATGTTAGCACCTGCTTTGGCGCAATGAAGCAGTAGGCTATCAGTGTCATCGACGCAGTTTCCAAGCGCGGCGTAACGAAACTTGTTTCGATTGCCGATGTTACCGATTTTGGCGCGGCCAGTGCAAATAGATATGCGTAATGGCATGTCTATATTATTAAAGCCACGTGCAACCAGGTGAAAACGGTCCCTGTCGTGGTAGGTTTGCATCAACTCCTGCATGGCAAGGGCGGCACGGCACGCACAGGAGCCATGGTCCGGCTGGAATAACGGCGCATTCCAAAAACCGGTTATCTGGCCGCGGCCCATGCGGTTTATGGTTGCATGATTTTGCATCATCAGTTGGGATTGTGCGTCGATGAAGGTGCGCGAGACGGAAATAAGCTCTTCAGCGCTCAGACGGTCATAAAGGCTGCGAAAGCCGTCCAGCTTGGCATTCAAGAAAGACAAGCGCCGTTCCATACCTTCTAACTTGGCTTGTTCCGGCTCTTCGAGTAGTTCGGGCATGTTACCTGCCCCTAAGGAGCCTTTAAACGCACTTACCAGTAAATTCCTGTCTCGATTGAGTGTTAAAGAATATACCAGAGCCCAAACAACAAAACTGACAAGTGCAGCAAAACACGGGTAGAGCGGGTCAAGCACCACATGAGCGTTGGCGAACTGATAAATACAAAGGGCAATAAAGAAAAACGAGCTGCCAATACCCACATAAAAGCCCGAGGAAATGCCATAGTTGCTGGTTGCTATTAAAAATACAAGGGCTAGAGCCAACGTCGCCATGAACTCCAGACGGCCAGTCCAGGGTTGACGGGATAGTGTTGCGCCTTGAATGGCCTGTTCTGCAGCCAGCGCATGTTTGGCGGTGGCGCGGGCACTTGTGCCTACAAAAACGAGGGCGCCGTTAATTAATGGCTTTAAAACCTGCCTATCAGCAGTTTCAATTTCTCTTTGCCCTACAAGGTTAACCTGCGAGTTTTTGGGGCGGTGCAAAAGCATCAGGCCGTCTTGGCTCAGCTGTAAGTCCGGTGCGCGGGTTAGGCCGGCGACTGTGAGCGAGGCTGCAGCCAGCGACATGTAGCCCGGTGCTTTGCGGTTGACATCATAAGCATAGAGCCAAGGATTTTGCAGTTGGGCGCTGCCATCAACGTTTAGGGAGTTGTAGGCAATTGCGCTTGCATTCTCAGCCAGGGGCGTAAATGGCAGTTTGGGATAACGCTCTGCTGTGGTTTGCTTGACAATATCCGGTTGGGCGGAAAGCACAACGGGGTACTTGGCAATTGTGCGGGCTAAAATGGCGTCATGATCCGGCAGGCGGGTGAGTGTTTCGGCTATTAAATAGTGGCTGCCGGGTTTTTCTGCCTTGTCAAACTGCGAAATGTAGTCGCTGATGTGTGCACGTGGCGAGGTCGGGTCAATATCGGTTAGATCAACATCAAGCGCGATGGTTTTGGCACCTGCTTTACCAATACGTTCCACCAGACTGGCCAACCGTGTGCGTGGCCAATCAACTGGAGTATAGGCCTTGATTATGTTCGCATGAGCATCTGTTTCATCAAGCAGAACGGTTAAAGTATGTTGGCCGGCAACCTCACGCGGCCAAACCCACTCGTAGAAACCTAGCGAGAAATTGGTGAAGTTATCGGATATATGCGGGTTGGTTAGACGCAATAGTGCAAGAATAACGATGACGACACTTGCCAAAATTGTGGCCAGTGCACGCCTCTCGTGCAAAATCCGCCCTGGCTCCGCCATTGGTGCCCCCCAACTTAGTATCTGGAGTTGTTCCAGTTTTTACCCTTAAACCTACTTTAAGCGCGGGTAGAAGGTAGAGCAACTCCAATCATACTAATGCGGTATTTTCTCAATAGAACTGGCTTAAACCCCTAGGTGAAGTTGGGGATTATCGATCAATCGGTTTCCGCGGGGGCTACAGAACCATTATCCATTGCGCTCGCTTTGACGGCTTTTTGTACTTTTTCGAAGGCTCTTACCTCGATTTGGCGTATGCGTTCACGGCTTACACCGAACTCCTCAGAAAGTTCTTCTAAAGTTAAGGGTTTTTCCAAAAGTCGGCGTGCTTTGAATATGCGTTCTTCCCGCTCGTTCAAGACATCCATAGCATCGTTAAGCATGGAGCTACGTGCTTGCATTTCTTGACGTTCTGCCAGCTCGTGCTCATGGCTATCGCTATCATCTACCAGCCAGTCTTGCCACTCGCCTGATTCTCCATCCGTTGAGCGCAGAGGTGCGTTGAGTGAGGCATCGCCGCTTAACCGGCGGTTCATGGAAACCACTTCACTTTCACTAACGCCTAAATTCGTGGCGATTTTGGCAATTTGATCCGGTTTTAAATCGCCATCCTCAAAGGCTTGGATTTTGCCTTTCATGCGGCGCAAATTAAAAAAGAGCCGCTTTTGATTGGCAGTGGTGCCCATTTTAACCAGCGACCACGTACGCAAGATGTACTCTTGTATGGCCGCTTTAATCCACCACATGGCATAGGTGGCGAGACGAAAGCCCTTATCGGGTTCAAAACGCTTGACTGCTTGCATTAAGCCCACATTGCCTTCGGAGATGACTTCGCCCAATGGCAGCCCGTAGCCGCGATAGCCCATTGCGATTTTGGCAACGAGGCGTAAATGGGATTGAACCAGCTTTTCGGCTGATTTGGTTTCGTCATGCTCGCGGAAGCTTTTTGCCAGCATGTACTCTTCTTGTGGTTGCAGCATGGGGTATTTGCGTATTTCATCTAAATACCGCGATAATCCCCCTTCATCCTGTGAAATGGCAGGTAAACTGCGGGCCATAATATGTGCACCCCCTCAAAAAATGTTGTGCTCCCGATAAAAACAATCGTGTAGCAAGCGCATTCCGGTACCTAGCTCAGCATACCGGAAGTTCTCATATGGGGGCAATGTGTCGAAAACACCACCTAATTGCGAAAAAAAATGACTTAAACTTGGCGTAATCCTTGCAAGATGCCTTGAAAGTCATCGGGAAGAGGGGATTCAAAGCGCATAATTTGGCCATTTCTAGGGTGTTCAATGACCAATAGGCCAGCATGCAATGCCTGGCGTTTGAAGTTGGCTATGAGGCTGCACAATGGTTCTTCAAACTTGTTATGCTTGGTTTTGAAACCGGCACCGTATTCTTGGTCACCTATGAGAGGGTGACCAATATGGGCCATGTGGACGCGTATTTGATGAGTACGTCCTGTTTCCAGCCGACACTCAATGAGGCTGGCGAGGGCGGGTTTGTCTTCTGGTCCAAAGCGCTCTTGCAATTGCCAGTGGGTGATGGCGTGGCGGCCCTGGTCCGCTTTGACGACGGCGATTTTTTGGCGATTGGCGGTGGCGCGTGCCAAATTGGCATCTATTGTGCCTTTTAGCCCAATAGGAGCCCCCCAAACAAGCGCCTGATAGGCACGCTCTAAAGGGCCATTGCGGCCATGGTCGGCAAATTGTTCGGCCAAGCCTTTGTGGGTGAAATCATTTTTAGCCACAATCAGCACGCCAGAGGTATCTTTATCAATGCGATGGACAATGCCAGGGCGCTTGACCCCGCCAATGCCAGAGAGGGAATCGCCGCAGTGATGCAATAGAGCATTGACAAGTGTGCCAGTGTGATTGCCAGCCCCTGGATGAACAACCAGCCCGACAGGTTTATCAATAACAATCAGGTCATCATCTTCGTAAACAATGGAGAGGGGAATATCCTCTGGCTGGGGTTCTGCCTCTTCTGGCTCTGGAAGGGTGAGAGAAAAAACATCTCCTTCGTTGACCCTGTATTTGACAGCTACTATTTTGCTCTCACCGAGAAGAACACTTCCGGCCTTAATGAGGCTTTGCAAGCGGTTGCGGCTGAACTGGGGTAATTGCGCTGCTAAGGCGGCGTCCAGTCTTTGTCCTGCTTGCTCTGCTGTGATGGTGACAGCGGCACTGTTATCATTTTCTATATCAACCTGAGGGGTGCTTACTGCCCCCTGTGGAGAGTTATTATTCATGCGTGATCCTGTCGCTGACGACCAAAGGGACGAAGAAAAACCACTTGATCCGGCAAGTTTGGAAATTCAACAGAAGTTGCGGCGTCTTCTTCTGCGCTCCAGCCTTGTTATGGGTGTTGGTTTTCTGGCCGTAATTGCTGTTATTGTTTATAAGGTTGCAAGCGGCAAGTCCAATGATGGGTTTGAACACATAGCAGCAACTGTTGCTTTGGAAAAAAATGAAAAAATCCTCGATATCGAGGTGATGAATGGCAAACTGGCAGTGCTTGTGGATCAAAATGGGGCGCAATCGCTTGTGTATATCGACCCTGTAACAGGGAAAAAGCTAGGGAAAACAGTATTTTTGGCACGATGACGTGGAAAAAGTTCCCTTTCTTATGCAAAGGGGGCTTGCCAAGGCCAAAGAATGCCATTAAACACCCGCTCATCGCAAACGCGAAGCGCAGGCGCCCATCGTCTAGCGGTTAGGACGCCGCCCTTTCACGGCGGAAACAGGGGTTCGATTCCCCTTGGGCGTACCAACGCTTCGGTTGCGAAAATACGAGCTGATCTAAAGCTCAATAAAGTGTGCGCCCATCGTCTAGCGGTTAGGACGCCGCCCTTTCACGGCGGAAACAGGGGTTCGATTCCCCTTGGGCGTACCATTTATTTTCCCTGAAAAATTGAAGTGCTTTTCCATGTGCATGGCATGGAATTAGTCGTTGTCTTGATTGTTTTGAAGAACAGGCAAGACGATTCCTGTCTTATTCTTTAGTTAAATTGACCCTACGTAAAATTGGCATAATATGCTAAAGGCATGCATTTTACAACTCTAGATAAATTTTACTAAAGAAGGAGGGGATGCCATTAGGTTACTGTTGGCACTGTTTTTGCCATTTGTGGTGTTTTTTACCATCAAGCGGCCACTCCAAGGGATAGCCTGTTTATTATTGCAAATGACGCTTATTGGATGGATACCGGCGGCCATTTGGGCTGTCTATGCTTTATCACAGTATAAGACGGACAAGAAAATACAGAAAATGCAAGAGCAACAGGCTGCTAAAGCTGTTTAGAGTTCGTGTTTCGCGATTTAAGCTAAAGGTCGATCATACAGATAAACAGTTTATGGGGCTGTTGAGCTCCATAAACTGGCTTTTAAAGCTAGGGCAGTGTGTGCACTATTTTGTGGTTTGGCGCCTGAATTAAGGTTTTAGAACCACCGCCCGCCTAGGCCAGCGCCCAAGTGGTGGTCTTCTTTTTTGCCTTCAACCTCATTCCAAAGCGGCTCATCCGAGTGGGAAGAACTTTGCTCTGGCGTTAATGATGACCAGCTGGCCTTCATTTGGTTATTCAGCTCGCGTAGTTCGTCGATGCCATCAATGCAAAACCCGGTTTCGGCTGGTTGTGCGCTAGGCATTGAACTCTTAGCCCCATTATTATCTTGTTTTCTAGAGCTTAGAGTTGACTGTTGGTGCTTTACTTGCACATGCATTGCAACTTCTACTCCTCTAAGCGTGATCTCGTTAGGAGAGCTTGCAGCAAACCGAACATCATGAAAATGGTTGGGAGGCCAAAATTCATATTGTTTACGAGATCGGAGCGTATTATTACGCACGATGATTGGGGGTCTGCAAGTGGAAAATCATGAAATATTCATGACCCATAAATTTGCTTTTTCCAATCAATGACATCCTAGAAGAAAAACTATTTAAAGCAATCGGAGTAATTTGCTTAACGTAACGTATTCGTTGTTTCTACTTACTAAAATACAATGGATAATCGCCCAAAAATTCACAGGAGAATGAGTTTTGCTGATTGCACGCCATTTAACGATTCTTGATTTAGCCAGAGAAAACGGCACCGTTCTTGTTGACGATTTAGCAAAGCGATTTCAGGTTAGCCCGCAAACGATCCGCAAGGATTTGAACCAGCTTTGCGATGAGGGCGTTTTGGCCCGTGTGCATGGAGGGGCAATTCTTAACTTCGGTGGGCAGAATGTTGGCTATGGTGCGCGCCAGTCACTTGCTGGTATGGAGAAGGAGAGTATTGGAAGGCGTGCTGCAGAGCAAATACCAAATGGTGCTTCACTTATTATCAATATCGGAACAACAACAGAAGCGGTTGCGCAGGCGCTGAAGACGCATCACCAGTTAATGGTGATAACAAACAACTTGAATGTGGCGGCGACGCTGCGGGTGTGCCCGGAAATCGAAGTTGTGGTTGCAGGAGGGGTGGTGCGAACGAGTGATGGCGGTATTGTGGGGGAGGCAGCGGTCGACTTTATCAAGCAGTTTAAAGTTGATTATGCGATCATCGGGGCTTCTGCTTTGGACCGGGAAGGGGCATTGCTAGACTATGATTATCGGGAGGTAAAGGTAGCACAGGCCATTATTGAGAATGCGCGCCATGTTATTCTTGTGGCCGACCAGAGCAAGTTTGAGCGCACTGCACCTGTGCGCATTGGCAGCCTTGCCCAAGTGGATACTTTAATAATGGATACAAGGCCTGAGTGGCTGAAAGACAGTTGGCTTGAGCGCTTTGATCTCACACTCATCGAAGCTTGCTTGTAATTTGAGTGGTAAGTTATTTTTTGCCTGACGCTGCAGATTTGCTGCGATATTTTTCAATGCGTTGTGCCAAGTTATCTTGGTGATCACGTTTCGATTGCGATGTTCTAGAGCCGACTTTTTTCAGATCATTTATATTATTCATAATCCCGTCAATCTTCTTCTCAAGATCGGGGTTCGCGCTTAATGCCTTAACAGCTAATTGGGCTGCAAGGTCTTTAAGCTCTTCACGCACAATTCTATCTTCTTCCGGTGTCGGTTGTTTTTCTGATAGCTCGGTGAGCTCGATAGCAACGGCAGGTAACTCTGTTTTTTCTTCTTCTTGTGTTCCCAGTGGCTGTTGTTTGTCATCCAAAGCAGGGGCATTATTGTTATCGCTGGTACCTGCTAGAGTAGGAGTGCTATTTTCGTCACTATCTGGGGAAGATGCTGGTGCTTGTAGCTGGGTAGGCAAGTTTTCGTCCATAGCGTTATCGTTTGTGCTTTGCACCGCGGTGTGCAAAGCGTGATTGGCGATTGGTTTTTCGTCATGCCCCTCTACAAGTATGATTTCTTTAATTAGGTTCGATGTTTCCTCAAGTTTTTGGGCCGTTTGTTGCTCTTCATCATTTGCTTCTTGCATTATTTGTTGGGGCTGCTCGTTTGAAGATACCGGAGCTGTTAGAGAAGGGGTATCAGTGCCCTTTGAAGTTTCAAGTTCTTCCGCCTCTATGCTTGTGGAAGTCAAATCACTCGGTGGTGTTAGCGCAATCTTTGTGCTTTTAGCTACAGATCCCTTGTTAGCATCTTGCTGGCTTGCCTTGGTTACCACTTCCGTCTTTTGGGCCTGCGCTGATTCGTTTTCTTCCAGTTTTATAGGCTGGTTGTTCTTCTGGGTACCTATAGTCGCTTCAACGGCAGCTGGTTCAATTTTCTCCAGCCTATTTGTATGAGTCTGCTGGGTAGCAAGTGTGAAGCTTTCCCGGGCTTTTTGAATGCGGCTGCGTATCGTTGCCAGTGCATTTTCAAACTTCTCTTTGGCTTTCGGGGCTTTGTCTGTCGTTTTTTTTGTGTTGGCCAGTGTGTTCTTCTTGCTGGCTGCAGCCTTCACCTTGGTGTTTGGTTGTTTTGTATTGCGTGGGTGTAATTGCTTTTTGTTATTCTTACTGCGCCTGTTGTTACTCTCTTGTGCACGCCGGTCCCTGCGGCTCATGTCTGCTGTATGCGGTTTTGATTTTCGGGCTGGTGACGCCTTTAGAGGCTTGGCTTTTGGTGTATTTTCTTGCTCGTTACTCTTGGTTTCTTGCTGTAGCTCAGGTGCCTTACTCAAGCTATCAATGAGTGTACGCACGCGGCCCTTGTTAGCGCCACCTTGAGTTTTGAGGTTATCTATCTCTTGTTGGGCGTTGATTATTTCTTGTTTGAGTTTTTTTATTTCCATCTGCATTTCTGCAGCATGTGCCTCGGCGCGCCCCGTTTGTGCGCGTTGTAAAGCTAGTTTATCGGCTGTGTGGCGCAAACGTGTATTTAGCTTATGTTCGCTAATCGCGGCTTGTGCCCGCATATAATCGCGGGCCATTGTCGCGCGTGAATGGGTTACCGGATTCGCAGCCTCGAGTGCATTGCGCGTTAGCCTTACCGCACGGCCCCAGACAAACGGGAGTGCGGCAAGGCCAAGGATACTGGCGGTTAAAAAGCCGAGCGAAATATATAGTACTGTCTCAATCACTAAGCGAACCCAATCTGTTTTTTGTCGCTGCCAAACAAAATCTACTTCCCTGTGCCAAACTGGCCAGAGATGTTTTAGCTTAAACAGCCAAACCTAAATAAAGGTTATTGGGTTTCTTATATCAGAACGGGTTCCAGGTTGGCTCCCTAGTAAATTTCAAATATCCCATATTTACACCGAGTCTTGCACCCATACCGGTTCTAACAGGTACAATATTGATTTTGTTGTTGGAAAGAACCTGCATAGAGAAGCCGCCAACAAGGTATGCAGCGCCTTTAATGCCCACATAACGGCGATAGAGTGCATCAATTGAGGGTAAGTTGTACACGAGCATCATGACACGGTTGCCGTCGCCCCCCATATCCCAGCCCAGAGAAGGACCTTGCCAGAATACTGTATGATTGCCTGCATTTCTTGTGTATAGCACACCCTCGCCATAGCTTGCGCCGGCAAAAAAGGCGGCCGAACCTTCTTCGCCAAGTATATAGCCGTTTGGTTCGCCATATTTGCTCATGGCCGACTGAACCACTTCGGCCAACCCGGAAGAGAGGCTTCCAAAGAACCGGTGTCCTGCATTCACAATATCATTTTGATGATATGTCTGTGCATTTTGCTGGTTGGCATATTGCGCCCAAGCAGGCGCTTGTATTGAAAAAAAGGCCAAGCAAAACGCGAAAGCTATGGCCATATTTGTTTTCCATGAATAAATTAACGCCTTAAATACCATAGGGCATTACTCCTTATGAGAGAAGCGTCGGGGTTTTCTGCTTCTACAAAATGTGGTTTTCAATGTTATCTGCTGCCTAAAATTATGCCAGAATCATGAATTTGACCAAGAGTTACGGGCAGCTCGTGTGCACACTGTTTAAGCGGTTAAATATACAACTAGCACAAGTGATGGGGTTGATGGACAATACTCGAAAACTGGGTTTAGATTTCTACAGATTATTGGCGAAACTGTGGTGGGCTCTAGTTATTTGCATAATAATAACTCTTCCGATCAGCGGGTTTGCGTATAGTGCACCCAGAGCGCAGCGGCTTGCGCTTCATGGTTACGACCCGGTTGCCTATCAATTACAAAAGGCGGCGGTGAGCGGGTCACGAGAGTATGAACTCAGTTGGCAAAATGTTTTGTGGCGGTTCCGCTCGGAAGGCAATATGGCTGCGTTTATGCAAGCTCCCCGGGTTTATGCGCCAGTATTTGCAGGATGTGACCCCTTTGCTTTGGCGGATGGACATGTTGCGCAGGGTAATCCACGCATTTTTGCCATTTACCAGAAACGATTGCTCTTGTTTTATTCCCGTGCGAACAGGTATCTTTTTTTCTCAGACCCGCATGATTTTTGGAATTCGGCTGTAAGAGATAAAAAGCACGATGGGTGCCGTTATGGGCAATAAATTTAAACTATGACCTTCTGCTATGCAGTGGCAAAACTGAACCAATCGAAACAGGGAACAGGATCGTTAATGGCGCATTACCAAAAGTTAACTTCACTGGATTTGGCTGCATTAATTGCCAGCCGAGTTTGTCATGACATTATTAGCCCTGTAGGCGCTATTTCGAATGGTCTTGAAGTTCTTGATGAAGACAGTGGTGCAGACATGGCAGAGTTTGCCATGGACTTAATTCGCAAGTCCGCAGCTCAAGCGTCGGCCAAACTTCAATTTGCCCGCATTGCATTTGGCGCCGCCGGATCAGCAGGTGCTGAAATCGACAGCGGTGATGCCGAATCAGTGGCTCTGGGCTACATGAATAGCGAGAAAGCGGAGTTGAATTGGCAGGTGCCGCGAAAGCTGTTGCCGAAAAATCAAATCAAACTGATTCTAAATATTGTTTTGATTGCAACCGCAAGTATCCCCAGAGGAGGCTTAATAACTGTTAGCGAAGAAGCGGGAGACAGTTTGAGTGGTTATAAAGTAACAGTTGAGGGGAAAAACGCTCGTATACCAGCCGTAGTTGCGGAAGTTTTTGGCGGAAATGAGCCAGAACGTATTGATGCCCATACGATACAACCAGTTTACACATACTTGCTTGCGCGCGAGGAAAACATACAGCTTGAGGCAATAAAGACAGAGGAAACTATTGTTTATACGGCAAATTCTGCAGTGTGAATACAATTATTTTAAAACCCTAATTCACCCTGCTTTCAACCTGTGTTAAATAGTTGTAAAAGTATAAACACTGCTGGTTTTATCTGGTGAATTTAGTCAAGGTCTGTTTTGGCTGGATATCCCTAAAAGAATTGAGTGAGAAAAGGCCATGGACGAGCTTCTCAGTGAGTTCCTTACCGAGACAAACGAGAGTCTTGATGTTGTTGACGTTGAGCTGGTGAAGTTTGAGCAAGAGCCAAACAACGCCAAGATCCTCAATAACATTTTTCGCCTCGTACATACAATTAAAGGTACCTGCGGCTTTCTGGGGCTGCCACGCCTAGAAGCGCTGGCGCATGCCTCAGAAACCTTGATGGGGAAATTTCGCGATGGCGCGACCGTTACCCCAGAGGCGGTGACGTTGGTTTTAACAACCATTGACCGTATTAAAGAAATCCTCGCAGAGCTTGAGGCGTCAGGGGGGCAAGAGCCTCAGGGCGAAGACCGCGATTTGATTGATAAACTTGAGTTCCTTTCGGAAAATGCTGTTATGGCAGAGGCCCCAGCCGCTGCTGCTCCGGCATCTGGAGGGCAATCAATTGAACGTCCGCTACGCCCCGGTGAAGTTTCGCTTGAAGAGTTGGAGCGCGCATTCCAAGAGGCCGAGGTTGAAGAGGTTAAGCCGGTTGTGGCAGCCAATTCAAATGATGCCGATCACGATCATGACCATGATCATGAGCACGAAACTAAGGTAAATACCAGCGCTGCAGGCTCTGGTAAAAGTGTTTCCAGCCAGTCTATTCGTGTCGCTGTTGATACGCTTGAAGACCTGATGACTATGGTTTCCGAGCTGGTGTTAACCCGAAATCAGCTGTTGGAAATCTCCCGTCGTCAAGAAGAGAGTGAATTCAAGGTTCCGCTACAACGACTGTCTAATGTCACCGCCGAGTTGCAAGAAGGGGTGATGAAAACCCGCATGCAGCCGATTGGTTCGGCATGGCAGAAATTGCCACGAATTGTGCGTGACTTGCAGCAAGATCTCAATAAAACCATTGAGCTGGATATGCAAGGTGCCGATACCGAGCTGGATCGGCAGGTGCTGGAGCTGATTAAAGATCCTCTCACACACATGATTCGCAATTCGGCAGATCATGGTCTTGAAACAACGCCTGAGCGTATTGCTGCCGGCAAGCCGGAAAAGGGTAAAATCACCCTGTCAGCGTATCACGAAGGTGGCCATATTCTTATTGAAGTGGCTGACGATGGGCGTGGGCTTAACCTTGATGGGATTAAGGCCAAGGCACTGAAGAACGGTTTGGTCACTGAGGCTGAACTGGAGAAAATGTCGGATCCACAGATCCAGAAGTTCATTTTCGCCGCCGGTTTCTCGACAGCAAGCTCTGTCACCAGCGTTTCTGGGCGTGGCGTGGGCATGGATGTGGTGCGTACCAATGTGGAGCAGATTGGTGGGACCATTGATTTGCGCTCTGTTCAGGGTAAGGGCACAACGTTCACCATTAAGATTCCACTGACATTGGCCATTGTTTCCTCACTGATTGTTGAAGTGAGTGGTGACCGGTTTGCTATTCCGCAATTGTCCGTTGTCGAGTTGGTTCGGGTGCATAACAATTCCGAGCATCGCATCGAACGTATTAAGGATCGTCCGGTGCTGCGCTTGCGTAACAAGCTGTTGCCGCTGGTTCATATGTCAACCTTGCTCGGTTTCGATGACCACGAAGAAGAGCTGGATGCGGACAATGGCTTCATCGTCGTGATGCAGGTTGGTAGCCATACTTACGGTGTGGTGGTTGACGGTGTCTTCCATACAGAAGAAATCGTTGTGAAACCTATGTCGTCCATGTTGCGTAACTTGGATATGTTCTCGGGCAACACCATTTTGGGTGATGGCTCGGTGATCATGATTATTGACCCGAATGGTGTTGCGGCTGCTATGGCAAGCGATGCTTCTTCTGGTATGGTTGATAATAGTGTCGATGCAATCGCCGAGAAGTCCATGGCGGTAAGTGAAGAGGATGGCAAAGTATCACTGCTGCTATTCCGCGCTGGTACACATGAGCCAAAAGCTGTGCCGCTATCACTTGTCACACGTCTTGAAGAGTTTGACGTGGCGCAGATTGAGCGCTCCAATGGACGTGATCTCGTTCAGTACCGCGGTACATTGATGCCACTGGTTTACGTGAATGAAACGGCCAGCCATAAAGACGAAGGTACGCAGCCTATGTTGGTGTTCTCTGATAGTGGCCGCTCAATGGGGCTGGTTGTTGACGAGATTGTCGATATTGTTGAAGACCGCTTGAACATCGAAGTGGTCTCGGAGCGTCCAGGCGTCCTTGGTTCTGCGGTTATCAAAGAAAAAGCGACCGAAGTGCTGGATCTTGGTCATTATCTGCCATTGGCCTTTGAAGACTGGTTCATGCGTAAGCAAATCGAATCTGCCGATCCAATACGTGAGATTTTGTTTGTTGATGACAGCTCGTTCTTTAGAAATATGCTAACGCCAGTATTAAAAGCAGCGGGTTACGATGTCACAGTTTGTGCAAGCGCTGAAGAGGCCCTTGAGACACTCTCGCAAGGCATAACCTTTGGTGCTGTGGTGACAGATATCGAGATGCCTGAAATTAATGGCTATGACTTCTGTGAGGCGGTACGACGCGATCCGAAGAACCGTCATCTACCGATTATAGCCCTGTCTGCTGTTGTGACACCAGCATCTATCGAAAAGGGTCGTCAGGCTGGGTTTGATGATTATGTGGCGAAGTTTGATCGTCCAGGTCTTATTGCAGCGCTTAAAGATGCGTTGACAGGTGAAATGGGAGTTGCCGCGTGAGTAACAATTTAGGTGCTGAAGTCATTGACGTTGTTCAAGGTGCTGGCGAACACATTCAATATGTGACGGTAATGATTGGCGGGCAGTTGTTTGGACTGCCCATCTCACGCGTTCATGACGTTTTTGTTCCCGAACAAGTCACCCGCGTACCTTTAGCTCCGCGAGAAGTGGAGGGGGTTTTGAATCTGCGCGGCAGAATTGTAACAGCAATCAATATGCGTCGCAGGTTGCAATTGCCGCCGCTCGAGGACACAAAAGATATAATGGCTGTGGGAATTGAGCATAAAGGCGAATCCTTTGGTCTTGTCATCGACACGGTTGGGGAAGTATTGAATCTTCCTAAGCGCGAGCAAGAAGCGAATCCTTCAAACCTTGATAAGCGTTGGGCAGAAATCTCTGGTGGTGTTCACCGCCTCTCTGGCCAGCTAATGGTTATTATTGATGTTGATCGTTTGCTTTCTTCGCTTATCGAGCCTAAAGCCGCATAAGCTGGCGGTAGAGCTATTATATCAAAGGTAATAATTGATGAAGCAATGTCTCGTCGTTGACGATTCTACAGTAATCCGTAAAGTTGCCCGCCGAATTCTTGAGGATATGGGGTTTGAAGTGGTCGAAGCGGCTGATGGTCAACAGGCATTAGATGCGTGTTTGAACAAAATGCCGGAAGCGGTACTGCTGGATTGGAATATGCCAGTGATGGATGGCATGGAGTTCCTGCAAAAGCTAAGAACTCTCGAGGCTGGTGCGGCACCTGTGGTTGTATTTTGTACTACAGAAAATGATATGTCGCATATTGTACAGGCCATGAACGCCGGTGCTAATGAGTATATTATGAAACCCTTCGATAAGGAGATTATGGAAGCTAAGTTTCAAGAGGTTGGTCTTATTTAGCTGGGTGTGGGCCCTTGGGAATGTTGGAATCTAAAAAAGCTTCAACCGGTGGTGATGCTGCGCCCATCCGGGTTATGATTGTGGACGATTCCGTTGTTATTCGGGGGCTGTTTAGCCGCTGGATCGGGGAAGAGCCAGAGTTGAGCGTTGTTGCAACGTTCCGCAATGGGCAGCTTGCTGTTGATGGTTTAGAGCAAGCTGCGCCTGATGTTGTCGTGCTTGACATCGAAATGCCGGTAATGGACGGGCTGACAGCCTTGCCGTTGCTGTTGAAAAAACAACCGGATTTAACCGTTGTTATGGCCTCCACGTTAACGCATCGCAATGCGGCGGTGAGTTTGCGCGCCCTTTCTTTAGGAGCGACGGACTATGTGGGGAAACCTGAAACAACGGCACAAACCAGCACGTCCTTAGAGTTTCGCCGTGAATTAATTGAAAAGCTTAAAGGACTGGGGCGCATTAAAGGACGACGCGCCGAAAAGCGTCGTGCTTTGCAATCCTCAAGGCGGATGCGTGTTGAAACCAGTGCAGGGCAGAAAACCCAGCAAAGCACAGCCGCTTCTCCGGTGCGGGCCAGCCGGATTGACGCCCGCCAAGCTCTGCAAATGGCAAAAGCCCGCGCAGAGGCCGAGGGTCCGAATTTCACCACCCGTCCTTACGGGCGTACTGTGCCGCGCATTGTGGCCATTGGAAGTTCAACGGGGGGGCCGCAAGCTCTTTTAAAAGTCCTTGGCGATATGAAGGGTGCAATCTCGCGTGTTCCGGTGGTGATTACGCAGCATATGCCACGAACTTTTACGACAATTTTGGCAGAGCATTTGCAAAAAAGTGTCGGCGTTCCGGCTAAAGAGGCGGAAAATGACGAGCTGCTGCAAAACGGGGTTATCTATGTGGCTCCGGGCGGTATCCATTTGTCTGTGGCACAAAGCGCGCACGGTGTTGTTGCACGTTTGAGCGATAGTGCACCCATTAATTTTTGTCGCCCTTCTGTTGAGCCATTGTTCCAAAGCGTTGCCGAAGTATATGGCTCATCTTCTCTGGCGCTCATGCTGACTGGCATGGGGGCAGATGGTGCAGAGGGGGTTAACCACATTGCAGCACAGGGCGGTGCAATTATTGCGCAAGATGAATATTCCAGTGTTGTCTGGGGTATGCCGGGTGCTGCAGCAAGAACAGGGAACTGCAACGAAGTGTTACCGCTTGACCAAATTGGTGGACGTGTATCAGGAATACTTGAGGGAGCGCTGCGTTGATTACTTCTGAATATGAATTTTTAAGAGGTTTTCTAAAGAGTCGCTCGGGCTTGGTTTTATCCAATGAAAAGCAATATTTGGTTGAAAGCCGCCTTGTTCCTGTCGCGCGTCGTCACGATCTTGCTTCTTTAAGCGAGTTGATCAATAGCCTGCGTAAGCCGGGTACAAAACAGCTTCAAGAAGACGTTGTTGAAGCAATGACGACAAATGAATCGTTTTTCTTTCGGGATAAAACGCCATTTGAGCACTTTAAAGAAGAAATGCTGCCCAAGCTTTTGGAAAAGCGTGCAGCACGCAAGAAAATACGTATTTGGTGTTCGGCCGCATCAACCGGTCAAGAGCCATATTCGCTTGCGATGATCTTGCGTGAGAACAAGATTAAAACGAGCAGCTATCAATTCGATATTTTGGGCACCGACATCTCCAAGGAAGTGCTAGATAAAGCACGACTTGGGCAGTATAGCCAATTTGAAGTACAGCGCGGGCTACCTATTCAGATGCTCATGAAGTACTTTACGCAACAAGGGGAAATCTGGCAGGTTTCAAACGATTTGCGGGCTATGGTGCAATGGAAGTTTTTGAATTTGTTAGAGAACTTCTCGCATTTGGGTGAATTCGATATCGTGTTTTGCCGAAATGTGCTGATCTATTTTGATCAACCCACGAAAATTGATATCCTCAATCGGTTGGCCAAGCTTATTCCTGCGGATGGTTATTTGGTTTTGGGTGCTGCAGAAACGGTTGTTGGTCTTACCGACCAGTTTGAGCCGGTGCCACATATGCGCGGGCTTTACAGGCCAAAACAAAGTGCAGGCAAGCAACCAGAGCCACAAAAGATGGCAAATAGCTTAAAGGCGGAACCGATATCTGCACGGCCTGCTGTTGGCAAACCACACGTACCTTCTTTTAGCAGTCCTGCAACAAATACGCCTGCTACACAAAATACTATGCGGACGAATTCAGCCAGTGCACCTGATAAGCCTCAAAAATTTGACCGTGAGAAGCTGAATGCCAGTTTAGATAGCTTGCGGCGTTTAAATGCGCAAAGCAGTAATAAAGGCTAGTCTGCCCTTTTAATAGTTATTTTGAACTCAAAAGGGCCGCTTCGAATGCGGCCCTTTGTTGATAGTCAGCAAGTATTTAACTTAAGCTGCTTTTTCTTCAGGTTCACGTAAAACGTACCCGCGGCCCCAGACGGTTTCGATGTAGTTTTTGCCAGATGCAGCAGAAGCCAGCTTTTTACGCAGCTTACAAATAAACACATCGATAATCTTCAGTTCCGGTTCGTCCATGCCACCATAAAGGTGATTTAAGAACATTTCCTTGGTGAGCGTTGTGCCTTTGCGCAAGGAAAGCAACTCCAACATCTGATACTCTTTGCCGGTCAAATGGACACGTTGGCCATTGACCTCAACAGTTTTGGTATCAAGATTAACGGTTAGATCTCCGGTCACAATAACCGATTGCGCATGGCCTTTAGAACGGCGCACAATGGCATGGATTCGGGCAATCAACTCGTCTTTATGAAACGGTTTGGTCATATAGTCATCAGCACCAAAGCCAAGACCTCTAACCTTGTCTTCAATTCCTGCCAAACCTGACAGGATTAGAATTGGCGTCTTCACCTTTGACAGCCTTAGCGTTCTTAAAACCTCATAGCCGGACATATCCGGTAGGTTCAGATCAAGCATGATGATGTCGTAATCATACAGCTTGCCAAGGTCGATACCTTCTTCGCCTAGGTCTGTTGTGTAGACGTTGAAATTTTCTGACTTGAGCATTAGCTCAATGCTTTGTGCCGTGGCACTGTCATCTTCAATCAACAATACACGCATATTAATCCCCTCGTGTTGCCTTTCCGGGCTGTCGCGCCGGCCATAAACGCGTACCGTTGCGAAGGAATGCTTTTAACCGACTCACTGAATGAGCTTATGGTTAACAGAACTTGATTCGCACTAGCAAGCCTTTTGAAAAGCAGCCTGTCAGTCTTCTGGGTACAACTGGCAAGGTCCTGTGGAGACCGTGAAAAACAAGGGATACACTGAGGTCCGCTACGTTACACCAATGAGCGGGCTAAGCTTTTACGTATCCGGTATTCATCACGATTTACCCGTTGCAAAAAACTTTCCCCAATAACATTCACCAGAAGCGTAAACGATAAGTTACCAAGCGAAAAAAAATATTAATAGGGAATCAGTTTTGGACGCATTGCTGGCAGAAGTTGAAGCCACCCTCCCAACCGAAATTTACGGGCGTGTTGAAGCAGTTAAAGGGCTTTTGATAGAAGTGTGCGGACCGGTACATGAAATGAGTGTCGGTTCACGTTTACTAATAGAATTAAGGGAGGGTTTTGCTCGCATTCAGGCCGAAGTTGTTGGCTTTCGAGGGGGCATTGCATTGTGTATGCCCTTTGAAAGTATTGAGGGTATTCGACAGGGGGCCAAGGCATATCTCGACCAGCGTGATTCTATGGTGCATCCGGCACCTTCTTGGCTTGGGCGAGTGGTTAACGCATTGGGCCAACCGATCGATGGCAAGGGACCATTGGTAAATGGGTCAACCCCAAAAATGCTCCGTGAAAAACCACCGGGAGCGGCTGAAAGGGCCCGTGTGGGCGGTGTTTTGGACCTTGGCGTGCGGGCTCTTAACAGTTTCGTAACTTGTTGTCAGGGACAGCGCCTTGGTATTTTTGCCGGGTCTGGCGTTGGTAAATCGGTGCTCATGTCCATGTTGGCACGCAATGCGCAGGCGGAAGTTTCGGTTATCGGGCTGATTGGCGAGCGCGGGCGCGAAGTCCAAGAATTCATAGAAGATGATTTGGGGCCGGAAGGGCTGGCCCGTTCAGTTGTTGTTGTGGCCACATCCGATGAAAGCGTGCTGATGCGCCGTCAGGCGGCCTATTTAACCATGAGTGTAGCCGAATATTTTCGAGACCAGGGGCAGCAAGTGTTGTGTATGATGGACTCGGTGACACGCTTTGCCATGGCGCAGCGTGAAATCGGTCTTTCTATCGGCGAGCCGCCCACCTCCAAAGGTTATACGCCAACAGTGTTTACCGAACTTCCCAAGCTTTTGGAGCGCGCCGGACCGGGGCGGGTCGGCGAGGGGGCGATTACGGCTTTATTTACGGTGCTGGTTGAGGGCGACAACCACAACGAACCGGTCGCCGATGCGGTGCGCGGTATTTTAGATGGTCACGTGGTGATGGAACGGGCCATTGCCGAGCGGGGCCGGTATCCTGCCATCAATGTGCTTAAATCGGTTTCCCGCACCATGCCGCGTTGTGTACCAGAGAATGTGTTACCCGTATTGCGGCGGGCCAAAATGTTAATGGCTACTTACTCGGATATGGAAGAATTGATTCGATTAGGTGCCTATAAGGCAGGTAGTGACCCGCAAGTTGATGAGGCAATTGCACTGCACAATGGTTTAGAGGCCTATTTAACCCAACAAAAGACCGAGAAAACGAGTTTATCAGATGGTTATTTTCAACTTGCCAACCTTTTGGAAATGACTCTGGCCTAGATTCCCCTCAAACAAGGGAGTGAACTATGAAGAATCGCGAAGGTTTGTTGAAGCTGAAGAAATTTGCCGTAGATGAAAAGCGGCGTCATGTAACACAAATTGAATCTATGCTGGCAGATTTTGACCGCATGGCGCTGGAGCTTGAACAGCAAATAGAATCTGAACAAAAGCGTGTGGGGATTGATGATGTCAGCCACTTTGCTTACCCAACTTTTGCACGTGCAGCCTCGCAAAGGCGCGATAACATTTTAACATCAGCCGAAGAGCTCAAAGAGCAACTGGGTAAAGCTCAGGATGATTTGATGGAAGCTGTGGCCGATTTGAAGAAAATCGAACTCATGGAACAACGTGAACAAGCACGCCATCGTCAGGCGATTGAAGTCGCCGAACAAGAAGATATGGACGAAGTTGCCGGCCGCTATGCCAATAGGTAATAGCGGCAATACACTCCCTATATAAACTCGATGGAGTTATCTTCGTATTCGTGGTGTATCATTCTATTGCGTGGACATTTGTATTTTAAGTTAGCCCGAGCTGATTGATATCCTGTTCTAGGGAAGCGAAGGGCTTGCATTTGCTTGTAGCACCTCCTAGTTTTATTGGGCTTTGCATCATATACTGTTAAATTATTTGAGGTTACATGCAAATACTGCTGGGGCTTTTGTTGCCAATTACCGGTTTTTTATTTGCCCTAGGCATTACCCAACCCTTATTGCAATTGGAACGGCTGTATTTTCTTGAGGAAACGCCCTCGTTAATTCAGATTATTCATGGCCTTTTTAAAGATGGCGAAGCCCTTTTGGCAGCATTGGTGCTGTTGTTTTCCATTGTATTACCGGCATTGAAGATCATAGCTTTGGGCCTGGTAGGGGTTGAAGGGCGTAAACAGCATTGGCTGCGTGTGTTATCGGTGGTGAATAAGTGGTCGATGATGGACGTTATGCTGGTTGCTCTGGTCATTTTTGCTGCAAAAACAACAGGCTTGGCTGTAGCCCATGTGCAAACCGGCCTTTGGTTTTATGCGGGCGCAACGCTGTTGAGCGCGATTGCAGCTTTTCTATGCCAAAGACAAAGTGAATAAAGCAAACGCTGCTCGGAATATGTGTTGGTTTAATGAGTAATCGTTGGTTTTCAAGAATTGCATAAATCGCTATAGCTAAAACCTGTGGTTTATAGCTATAGCGGTGGGTTGCGGTTGATGCGTCTCTTTTTACAAACGTATTGTCTTATTGTTGCTTTTTTTCTTTCTTTGGTTCCAGCAGTGGCAGAAACAGCCAGCTCTCAGCAGGGAAACGATATTAGTCCCGCTGTTCGGGAACAATTACAGCAAATTCTAGGGACGAAAGAAGGGCAACAAGCACTGGTTGGCCTGTTGCAAGCGCAAGCGGGAAAAGGGCAACCATTAAAAACGACCAGTGATGAAAGCGCTGGAGGCGGTAACTCCGTTAAGGCAGTTGAAGCCGATGCACAAAGCGCCAAGCAGGCCGAAGATGCGCAGCCTCCGGAGAACGAGGCAGACGAAGTCGTTCAAGAAGCCCCCGCCAAGCCTTTGATTAACCTGAAGCCAAAGAGCGATAGCTTTGCCTCGAAACTGGGCGATGGTCTCCATGGGATTTTTCAGCAGATAAGCTATATTGGCCAACAAGTTCTAGGGGACCTCTCCGGTTATAAAACCCTGATTTCGGGCGAAGTTCCAGGCAGTTACAAGCGCTTTTTGAGTGGTTTGCAGTCAGTTTTCGTTGTTTTACTGGCAGCTTATGTTGCAGCATTTTTATTGCGTGGCATTGCAAAAAAGCTTTTTTCCAGAGCAGAAAGATTCGCAGAAGGGCGCAGCAGTTTCTTCAAAGGTTTTTTGCTGGTGCTCACCAGTTTGGTTGATGCGGGACTTGTGGTTTTTGCATCTGGCGTGGGGTTGGTCGCAGCACTGATTATGAATGAGGGTGAAACGGTTAAGTATGTAGATACATTAACCCTTGATAGCTTCATGTTGATAGAGATGGTGCGGGTTGGGTTAAAATTTGCGTTCGCGCCTTACCGCCCTCAGTTGCGATTGCTACCATTTTCAGAAAAAGAAGCGCGTTTTTGGGTGCGCCACCTGCTGTTTGCGGTCGGTATATATGGCTTTGGGGTGCAGCTGCTGGTGCCACTTATCAATATTAATGTGAACTGGAGTTTGGGTAATAGTGTGCGTATTACCTGTGTTCTCATTACGCTTGTTTATTTGGTCGTTACTATTTTGCGTTCACGTGAACGTGTGCAGCAGTCTATTCGTACATATGCAGCACAAAGCATTACGACAACATTTTCAAGAACACTGATGAAAATTTTGGGCACACTCTGGCACTGGGTCGCTTTGGCTTATGTGCTCGGTTTGTTTATTGTCTGGATCAAACAGCCATATGAAGCGGCTGCAATTATTGGGGTACAGAGTGTTTTAAGCCTTGTAGTCATTCTAATTTCGTCCATTGCTATTGTCTCACTCAATGCAATTGGCCGTAGAGGGATACGCCTTTCTGCCGATATTTCACGCGCCTTACCGGCGCTGGAAGGGCACCTTAACCGGTTGTTGCCTATTGCACTTACTTTTGCACGCGGGGCGGTTGCCTTGGCCGGTTTGCTTGGCCTGTTGGAAATTTGGGGGCTTGTAAGCGCCTTCGCCTGGATGGCGACAGAGGAGGGAAGCGGTTTTACAGGGGCTATTATTTCTGCATTGCTTATAATCGTGCTGGGGCTTGGAGCATGGGTGGTTGCCATGAGCTGGGTTGATTTAAGTATTAATGAGGCCAGAGCCAGCGGCGTTACTGCCAGAAAACGCACATTATACAAGCTGTTTAGTAATGCGTTCTCAATTCTTTTGGTGGTGATAATTGTCTTAATGGTACTTTCCGAGTTGGGTGTAGAAATTGCACCGCTTATAGCGGGTGCCGGTGTGCTTGGTTTGGCTGTATCTTTTGGCTCGCAAAAGCTGGTGCAAGATGTGATTAACGGCGCTTTTATCCAGCTGGAAAATGCCATGAATGAGGGCGATTTTGTTACGGTTGCCGGCATTAGCGGAACAGTTGAGCGCTTGAACCTACGTTCTGTCAGACTACGCGACCTTTCGGGCACCACACATATTATTCCGTTTTCCGCGGTCGATAGTGTTTCCAATGCTATGAAAGACTTTGCCTACCACGTGGCGGTTATCGGCGTGAGTTATGATACCGATATCGATTTGGCGAAAAAAGGTATGCATGAGGCCTTTACCCGCCTGGTGGCGAGTGGTGAGGCTGGAGCTGTTATTGGTGAGTTGGAAATGCAGGGCATCATCAGCTTTGGGGCCTCTTCGGTAGATCTACGCGCCCGCATTAAAACAGTCCCGGGAAGCCAGTGGGCTATTGGCCGGGCTTATAATGAAAAGCTCAAGCAGGTATTTGACGAGTGGGGTATCGAAATCCCGTTCCCACAAGTGACCTATCATAGCGCTAAATCCGAGAGTGAATTTATGATACCTCAAGAGGCTGAACGTAAGCTGTCGGCACCGAGTTCCGTACAAACTGATAACGAGGCTGAATAGCTTAAGCTTGAATGACGTTCTGCTAAAAGGAGCGGGTGCATAAAATGCGCTCGCTCCTTTTACTTTGTGATGTTGGTTTCAGTTTGAATGTCAGGATTTGTTGCAGCCCACTTAGTTTCGTTGACTTTCATATAATTTCGTTATATTTCATATTTATGTGATATCACGTAAAACGAATATTATTGATAGTTGTAGAGCTGTTTCTATGTCTCAAGTTTTTGATCTGTTTATTATTGGTGGCGGTGTGAATGGCTGCGGGATTGCCCGCGATGCGGCTGGCCGTGGTGCTTCGGTTTATTTGGCTGAAAAAAATGATTTTGCCAGCGCCACCTCTTCCGCTTCTACCAAGCTTATTCATGGGGGACTTCGATATTTAGAGTACTATGCGTTTCGCTTGGTACGTGAAGCATTGATTGAACGTGAAGTCCTGCTGAATGCTGCACCTCATATTGCATGGCCATTACGTTTCATCTTACCGCACCATAAAGAGCTGCGTCCGGCCTGGCTCATTCGCTTGGGTTTGTTTCTCTACGACCATCTTGGGGGGCGCAAGTTATTAGCCGCCACATCATCGGTTAAGCTCAACGAAGGCCCCTACGCGCAGGGCCTGCAAGAGCTGTTTACCCATGGTTTTGAATACTCTGATTGCTGGGTAGACGATGCCCGCCTTGTTGTACTGAACGCACGAGATGCCGCCAGTAAAGGTGCACAGTTGCAGCGCAACTGCGAGGTTGTTGCTGCGCAACGGGTAAGCGGACTTTGGCATATCAAAGTGCGCCATAACCTAACGGGTGTAGAGGAGACCATTCAAGCTCGCGGCCTAGTAAATGCTGCTGGCCCATGGGTTGCGCAGTTGCTGCAAAGTACGTTGAAAGGAAACAGCAAGGGCAAGGTACGTCTGGTTCAGGGCAGCCATATTATTGTTCCCAAACTTTATGAACATGACCGTTGTTTCATTTTTCAGCAAGGGGACGGCCGCATCGTATTTGCTATTCCCTACGAGCACAACTTCACCTTGATCGGCACCACAGATAATGACTTTAACGATGATCTGGATAAGATACAGATATCGCAAGATGAAATCGTTTATCTTTGTAATGCTGTGAGTGGCTATTTTAAAAAAACCGTAGCACCTGCTGATGTGGTGCATAGTTATTCCGGCGTACGCCCGCTATACGATGACGGGGCCAGCGAAGCCAAATCGGCCACGCGCGATTATGTGCTTGAGCTTGAGGGCGCATCTGGCGATGCACCACTATTGAATATCTTTGGCGGTAAAATAACCACCTACCGCCGCTTGGCTGAAAGCGCTCTTGGCAAGCTTTCGCCGTTGCTACCTAAGGGGCACAAACCCTGGACAGCACAGGCAGCATTGCCAGGCGGTGCGTTTGCGCCGCAAGATTTTGACATCAAACTGAAAGAGCTGGAAGCGAACTATCCTTTCTTAACTCCAACATTGGCAAAACGTTTGCTACGCGCTTATGGACTTGATGCCTATCAACTCTTGGGGAAGGCGAAGACTATTCATGATCTGGGGACGCATTTTGGCAGCGAACTATATGAGTGTGAGGTGCGCTGGATGCAGACAAAGGAGTGGGCGCAAACACTGGAGGATGTTTTGTGGCGGCGCAGCAAGTTGGGCCTGCATATAAGTGCATGCGATCAAACCAGACTCAAAGATTACCTTGAACAGCAGGGGGAGCCTAAGAATAACTAGGGATCTTTTGTTTCTTCTCATTTAGGCCTATTACAACAACAAGTGGATTCTAACATGCAATGCAGGAGGGCGCATGAGCGGTTGGGTTTTGGCTGTTGATCAGGGAACAACATCAACAAGAGCCATTGTGTTTAATGATCGGTTTGAAGCTATTGGTCGCAGCCAAAAGGAAATACCGCAGCACTTTCCCCATCAAGGGTGGGTTGAGCATAACCCGCAGGACTTGCTGAGCTCAGTTATTCATAGTTGTAATGAAGCAATTGCTGCCTCAGGGCGGGCAGCGGGCGACATCGCAGCAATTGGCATTACCAACCAACGTGAAACGACCGTTATTTGGGACCGGCACACGGGCGAACCGGTTTATAACGCCATTGTTTGGCAGGACCGGCGCACTGCCGAATTATGCGCCGAGCTAAAACAACAGGGGCTGGAGCCTTTGTTTCGACAAAAAACCGGCTTGCTGCTTGACCCCTATTTTTCCGGCACCAAGATTGCTTGGATTTTAGACCATGTGCCGGGGGCACGCCAAAGGGCGCAAGCGGGTGATTTGCTGTTTGGTACTGTAGAAAGCTGGCTGATCTGGAAGCTCACAAACGGGCAAGCCCATGTGAGCGACGCAACCAACGCCTCGCGCACCCTGATTTATAATATTGCCGAGAACTGTTGGGATCAGGAATTGCTGGAGATACTGAATATCCCGCAGGGCATGTTGCCGGAGGTGAAAGATTGTGCGGCTGAGTTTGGTGTTGTGGCGCCCGAGTATCTGGGTGCTGCCTTGCCTATTTTGGGTGTGGCTGGCGACCAGCAGGCGGCCACCGTTGGCCAAGCCTGCTTCAAGCCCGGCATGGTAAAATCGACCTATGGCACTGGCTGCTTTGCATTACAGAACACGGGTAACGAGCTGGTTTATTCGGAAAACCGCTTGCTTTCGACCATTGCCTATCGTTTGAACGGGCAAACCACCTATGCGCTGGAGGGTTCGATTTTTGTGGCTGGAGCCGCGGTGCAGTGGCTGCGCGATGAGTTAAAGCTCATTGAAACGGCAGCGCAATCGGAAGAGATGGCCCGCAAAGCCGACCCGGAATCCAACGTTTATATGGTTCCCGCTTTTGTGGGCCTTGGTGCCCCCTATTGGGACCCGGAAGCACAAGGGGCAATATTTGGGTTAACGCGCTCCACCGGTCCGAATGAAATTGCCCGCGCAACACTAGAAAGCGTTGGCTACCAGACAGTGGACTTAATGCGCTCGAAAGCGTGTGATAGTGGCTATGAACTGACTGGCGATAGTGTTTTGCGGGTGGATGGCGGCATGACCGCCTCGGATTGGACCATGCAGTTCCTCTCCGATATTTTGGGGGCAAGCGTGGATCGACCGCAGGTTTTGGAAACCACGGCTTTGGGTGCTGCCTGGCTGGCGGGCATGTATGCTGGCGTTTGGCCGGATATGGAAGAATTCTCACGGCGCTGGCGGTTGCAGCGACGGTTCGAGCCGCAAATGTCAGCAAAGGAACGCACCACAAAGTTGGAGGGGTGGGCACGTGCTGTAGCACGCACCCGAACGCAGTAATTAATCAATAGCATCCAATAGCTGGAACAGCTCATCATCACTATTCAACTGTTTGTTAGGGGTGGTGAGCAGCTTTTCGCCATAAAACACCGAGTTCGCCCCCGCCATAAAGCATAGGATTTGCTCGCTGGCGCTCATATCTTCACGCCCCGCAGAAAGGCGTAGTGTGGTTTGCGGCATTATAATACGTGCCGCAGCGATTACCCGGCACATATCGAGCGTGGAGATGGGCTCTAAATGCTCTAGTGGGGTTCCTGCAACGGGTACCAGCTTGTTAATGGGTACACTCTCGGGCTGGGGCGCGAAGTTGGCAAGAACCGTGAGCATTTCTGCCCGGTCATACCAACTCTCGCCCATACCGATAATACCACCGCAACAAATATCTATGCCTGCTTTGCGAATGTGATCCAGAGTTTTAATCCGATCGCGATAACTACGGGTGCTGATAATGTTCGCGTAATACTGTGGGCCGGTATCCAGGTTATGGTTATATGCTTTTAAGCCCGCCTCGGCCAATTGGGCGGCATGGTGTTCTTGTAGCATGCCAAGGGTGACGCAGGCCTCAAGGCCAAGGTCGTTAATGCCGCGTACCATTTGCAACACACTATCGAATTCTGCGCCATCACGTACTTCGCGCCATGCGGCCCCCAAGCAAAACCGTTCGGCCCCTGCCTGCTTTGCCTTTTTTGCCAGCGCAACAACGACTTGTGGCTGCATCAACCGCTCTTTAGTGAGGGCAACTTCCTTATGGTGGGCCGATTGCGGACAATAAGCGCAATCTTCTGGGCAACCACCGGTTTTGATGCTCAATAAACTGGCCCTTTGGACCTTGTTCGGGTCGTGATGGGTGCGGTGAATGCTGTTGGCGCGACCCAGAAGCTCTAAAATTGGCAGCTTCATAAGGGCTTCGACCTGGCTGGCTGATATTTCGCTGGCGGGCGTGAGTGGCGGCTCACTGCCCTGGCGGGTAATTGCTTGCGGTGTATTCATTAGTCGTTTGCCTCACCTTTGATCGATGGGCGCAGCATATTTTTCCACTTTTCCGGCATGGCATAGTAGGCGGCAACAATGAGCGCCAGTTCCACAATATCTCCCAGTAAAAATGGGGTCAGGCCTATGGCGAGCACCTTTTCTGCTGGTACGTAAAAAGCCAGCCACGCCAAACCAAAAGCAAATATAGTTGCCATGCCGGCGAGAAGCGCAGGAATAAGAGCTTTTGAGCCCAGACGCTCTAGCATTTTACCGCAAACCAGAGTGGAGACTAGAAAGCCGAGTAGATAACCGCCTGTAGGGCCTACCATATATGCTAGACCAATGCCTTTGAGCGGAGTGCCTGCAAATACCGGCAAGCCCACGGCACCTGCTGCCAAATAGGCCGCCACACATGCAAATGCCTGCTTTGGACCGGTGAAAACCGCAAGTCCCAGGACGACCATGAGCTGCAATGTCATTGGAACCGGCCAAAATGGCACCTGAAACTTGGCCGAAGCCGTGAGTAGGCAAACAGCAGCTGCCATGCCTAGGATGCTACGGCTTATGCTTTTAAACGCGAGATGGTTACCTGTGGTTGTTTGCATCTTCAATCCCTATAGATAATATTTTGAAACAATGACTAACGCATCAAAAATTATCTATTAAAAATTTTCTCGCAAGCATCCTTTGGTATAAACGCTATAGATTTTATTTATATAGCTGTTTTTATTGATGTAATTTTATAGATAATTAACTAAGGCGTTTTAAATGCCGTGCAAGTTCTTTTTGCGCGCCTTCAAAATCACCGGATTTTAGGTGCTGCATGATACGGTGATGGTCGCGGTCAATACCTTTGGTCCAATTATCTCGCCACTTTATATGGAAATGCCGAGCTGCAATGAGCTGCAGGTTTTCTATTGTGGCAAGTAGGCGGGGCATGGCACAGGGAGCAACCAGAGCATAGTGGAAAGCACGGTTGTAGCGTTCGCGTTCACTCACTGTGGTTGCCATATCGCAATGATTCATGGCCAGTTCGGCCTTTTGGATATGGATGGGTCGCATACGCGGCGCGGCATGTTTGAGTGCGAGTGTTTCTAGCGCTGCACGCATTTCTACCGTTTCGCGCAGCTCCTCGTTATCTATGGGGGCAACCCGTACCCCTTTGCGCTGTTCACTTACGGCCAACCCAGTCGCGACAAGCTTAAGAAGTGCTTCGCGCACAGGAACATGACTGGCATTAAAACGCTGGGCAATATGGTCTTGCCGCAGTTTTTCAAGCGGCTTAAGCTCACCACCTATAATTTCCTCAATCAAGGTATTGGCAATGACTTCGGTACGGGTTTGGCTGCTGGTATTTGACATAGGAAATTGATAGGCTGCCCAAGTGCAACTGGCAATATATGCTGAAGTGTTGCTGCGTTTTTTACACCACTGTCTTTTATCTGCGTACATTTGAACAAATACGAAGGAAAAGCGCCATGGATTTACAGGAGTTTGATGCGTTTTGTTCGAAGTTGCCGGCAACAACCCATGTGGTTCAATGGGGTGGCGCCTCGGTTTGGAAGGTGGGGGGAAAGATATTTGCCATCTGCCCTCAAAACGAGGCCGTTGCAAGCGAAAATGGCGCTAAGGGATTTGCTCCTATTAGCTTTAAGTGTAGCGATTTGGCCTTTCAGATACTTATTGAGCAAGAAGATGTGATACCCGCCCCTTATCTGGCCCGCGCCAAATGGGTGAAAGTTACCAGCCCATCAGCACTGGATGATACAGCTTTAAAAGACTACTTACGTCAGGCCCATGAAATCATAGGTAAAAAACTAACGAAAAAAACTCAACACGAACTGGGATTGCCCTGGGTATGATCTTCAATCTATCATTACCTAAAGTAATCTAGTTATTTTGAGGCATTTGGGCGAGCGCGTCATTGATCAAGTCGATTATTTGCTCGACGAAATTTTGCAAAACCGGTGTATTGCAGCTATGTATTTGGGGGCTGCAGAGCGCTTTCTAATCCGCCTTTTGAAGCAACAGGGCATTGTGGTTAAGCTGAGCCTCCAGTGATCAGCGGTCAACAATCGGTATTTACTAGATCGCCTTAGTCATTAAAGCGCTGAGCATTTTTGCTGCTTGCCCGGCCTTGTGGGTGGACAGTTTATCCAGAATAATAACAGTGCGTAGCGGCAATTGGGGAGCCAGTTAAGTTTCAATGTAAGTTGTAAAGGTGTCCCCGTTCATGGCACCTTCTATCATCAAGGGGGCAATATGTGCGTTATCGCTGAGCCCTTTGATGAATGCCTGGCTTTACTAACGCCCGAACTGGGCTTTATCACAGGCCCGTTCCCCTCTTATAGCCCGTGCGCGTCGCCGCGTCAGATTGGTTTTGATGCAGGTTTCATCAAGAAATTCAAGTTTTTTCCGGCAGGCGCGACATCAGGGGTTGGCGGCTTTTAAGCCACTCTGCTCGGCTCTGATCTTGCGAACATGCGGTTTGGTTTACTTTGCTGTCAAAAGCGTTTTTATATATGAAACCAAGGCTGCGGAGTGCTTTGGATATGCTGGTATGATGTGCACGCACGCCCTCTGCCATATAGAGAGCATCGCGTAACTCAATCAGCGTAATGTCTCCGTCCTGCTCCACAAGCTCCTTGAGAAAGTTGTGATAAGGGGCGCTTACCGGTTCCAACAGGGCGCTCGATATGGACTGGTGATAGGACAGGGCCGAAGTGCAGCTTACGGCAAGACGGGAGGCTATGGCCAGGGGAAGTCATCAGCTGGTGGGCTGGCTCGCACCCACTCCTTCCTGCTTAAATGCGCTTGCTGAAACGGTTGCGAATATCAATCGAAAGCGGTGACATGAGAACGCCTGTTTATCTCAGTGAATAACAAATGTTCCCAAATGCCATCTCTTACGATTAAGAGTTATAGCAGACTGCTTTAAAGTAGCAGCTAAATCCCGAAATTAACAGTTTATATGTTTATGGTTGTTTTTTGAGTGCACCAGACGCCAGAAATACCGTTCAAACTTGCGCCGTGCTTCTCTATGCAAAGTGCTTGAAATCGGATAGATCCAGAGCATTATGTCCCCTCCAACAGTCAGTATAAACGATGCTGTCAGGGGTAACTTTTTGCTCGATGATCGGTAGCAACGTGGTTCTGGAAGCGTCAGGATTGACCTTGGTATAGACTTTCCCTTTGCGCTTCAAAAGGCCGAAAACCGGGACTTTTCCTGCCGCTCCACGACCACGCTTACCTTTGCGTTGACCGTCGAAGTAACTTTCGTCCACTTCAATTTCACCACCGAACATCACCAGGCTTTCGGCCTCAAGCTCATAGGCAATGACTTCGCGTAGCCGATGATAATAAAAAACGGCTGTTTTGCGGTTCACACCATACAGGATTGCCGCAGTTCGCGCTGTCGTACCTGCCACAAAATGTTCCAACAGCCGGCCTTGCTTATAGGGACTTAAACGATTCTTCCGCATACCCAAGATGATAAACCCTTAGTCGGATTATCTGGGACAACCTCTTTTTTAAACCAGACAAGACCGCATTCATCGCTAAACATCAAGACAGCCGATTAGGCTTACGACAACAATATACCCCTACTTAACCAGCAATGGGCGTTACAGATCTTATCCGCTTAATCGCGACCTTTACCTGTCTAAACGATCCGAACTCTGCCTCTAATAAACAACACGATATTTTGATTAGTTTTATTTCTATATATGAATGATAGGGAGTGCTTCGATAAATGAGAAAGCACTCCCTTCGGGAATTAAGGTTATGATTCCTTTGGCATCGGTATGCCATATTCTTGCGCAATTGGTTCGATACAAGGCATCAGTGTTTCGTAGAGTTCAACGCCCTTAGTTTTGGCATTGCGTAATCCAACACTTGCCTTAGAGCCTGGCAAGCGCACAGGGCGTGCCGGGTCTGCCGAGCGTGAATTTACGCAAGCTTGGGCAGTAAACTGGGTTTGACGCTTAAACTCGTCTGCCCCAGCAAATGCTTCAGGGTCTAAAACCTGAATGAACACAGAACCTTGCCAGCCAGATGGTTTATCTGCACGGCCAAAACCAGCCAGCGCTTGTGTTAAAGCTTCAACCATCAATGCCATTCCATAGCCCTTATGGCCATATTCATGGCCACCAACAGGAAGCAGTGTTCCTCTTGGTTCTTGCAGCATCACTTTAGGATCGTTCGTTGCCTTTCCTTCAGCATCTTGCACCCACTTTCCAGGGAATTTATTGCCTTCATCATTCAAACGGCCTGCCATGGAGATTGTTGAAATCGAAGCGCAGGTATCAATGAGAATGGGATCTTTTTGCGTTGGAATTCCTACAGCGTATGGATTGGGTGTGAAAATTGGGTCCAAGCCGCCATATGGTGCTACGGCAGCGCCCGTTGGGTCTGATGTTGAAATAATGCCTAAAAGATCTTGAGAGGTTATTTCAGGCAGGAACGCAGCAAGACAGCCAATATGATGTGCTTCGCGTATCACCAAGGTGCAGCTACCAAATTGTTTCGCGCGTTCCGCTGCCAATGCTGTTGCTTTATGTGCTAGCCACAGACCAGGCAGGCGGCGGCCATGCCAAACAACCGTTGGGCCTTTGTCTGTTATGACTTCTGGCTCGCCCTCTTTTGTCATGGTGCCATTTTTAAGACCCTTGATATAAAAAGGCACTTGTGCCAAGCCATGCGTTGTGTGGCCCATAGCATCTGCAGCAACCAAGTATTTTGCTATTGCGCTGGATTTTTCTTCGTTTAATCCTGCCGCGAGGAATATCTCACGGGTAAAGGTTATCAGCTCGTCATAGTTATAGCTCATTGGGGGAGTTCCGCTTTATGTAGTATGGTAGTCATAAATGAACGGCTTTTATGCTTTTGCATATCCCGATGATTACGTAGAGCGATGAATTATGATACATCCTTTCTTAAAGTCATTTACATCTTTGTTTCTTCTCTAAATCCTTTTTGATTTTTGGGGCTGCTATTCGTTTTGTCATGATCAAGCCGGTAATGCCTGCATTTGTGGTTAAAGTTTTCTGCTTGGTCCAATGTGTACTTCTTTGCAATATGTGCTTCTCTGTGGATGTTTGCTTTGGTGTTTTGTGTTTTGCTGGAGCTATCCTGCTTGTTTTTTAGTTTGGTCGCAATCCGTGCAATTTTGTTCCTCAAATGTTCCTATTTGTTCTTGCTTGGTGTTTATGTGGGGCTGGTGCTTTGGTTTTTGGGCGTGGTATTTGTGGGAGAGAACGGTTGCTTTTTTAGTTTTCTTATTGTGTTGGCTTGGTGTGTTTTTGGTCTGTTATTGGTACGAGGCTGATACGTTTTAGGTACGTTTTTGATATGGTGAGTGAGGGAGGATAAGCTGCTTTGGTTTGGGGGCTTTGCGTTATTTATCCGCGTAAGGGCCTTGTGTGAGTGGTTATCGGTCTTAGTGAGCCTCTTTGTATTGGTTGCGGGGATATGTGTTTAGCTGGCTTAGGTATGGTGCGGTGTGTTTGGTACGGCTTTTACCTGCCTGCGGCTTTGGGTGTGATTGATACATACGTTTGTGCAGTGAGCATAAGTAGGCGTTGCGGTTGCTCTTATGGATGTGGTGCTTGCACTCGCTGTGTGGTGTTGCGATTAAGAGGAGCTGAAGTTTTGAGGGGCACGGCTTTGATCGTTGGCTGTTGCTTGGGTTTGCTGCCACCGCTTTCTAGCATTCGGCTCTGGCACCAGCCCGTGATTTTAGCTTGTGTCTATGACTACGGTCTCTACTTTGTGGTTTATTATGAGAGCGATGTCCCAACGCTCTGGCCACGTATCGCCTGCTATCAGCGCCGCCCACCATTGTAACTAGGGCCAGTTTGCGGTACGCGTCTGCGCCCCGACTTCCGTAGGATGCTTCATCCCATACATCGCAGTTCTCCCAATAATCTCTCAGGTCCCTGCGTTTTCCACTCTTCGCTTTTTTTGATTTGCTACTAAAGCGTCTTTTCTTCCCCCTTTGCTGTATCTGCCTCTGCCAGCCGCCAACGTTGCAGTTCCTTCAGCGCAACTCGTTGCGCCCCTTTCTCGTCAGGACTTCTTCAGCGCCTGCTACTTTATGATGTCCTTCCTTACCTGCTTGCTTTGCAATACAGCACTTCTCCATTTCTCTTTCCTCCGCCCGCAATCTTATCTCCACCCGCAGTCCGCGCGATCTCACCGGTCTTTCACCGGATTCACTCTGTTCTCGCTGTGCCTGTTGATTTTAGTAGTTTGTTAAGGATTGGTGGAAAAGAGGGTTGTTTATAATGGTTTAGTTGAATTGCTGGGTGTTATTTCGTGTTGTG
>NZ_LLWE01000014.1 GCF_001562055.1 Polycladidibacter stylochi
TGATGAAATCGGAATACGCATCCAGCCCGTGTTCCTGATTTGGTCCAGAAATCTCTACCTCCCGACCGGGGGAAAATTGGGGAGCACATCACTTAGGCAGGATCCTATCATAAACTGGGGGAGATTATGGGGGGCAGGTCAGTAGCAATAATTTTCTGATCAGGAGAACGCCATAGCTCTCGTGCGAAAAGCTCCTTATGTTGCTCTACTTGACCATCGCTTACCTCAGAATATTCTTCTGAGGAGTAAAGCCATTGAATATTTACAAATACTGTTTTGGGAATTTCACGTTCAGTAACAATCTGCCACGGAATGTTTTTTCCTCCCAGTAGCATTTTTCGATCATCAACCTCTCGATTGTCTGAGGCTTTTTTAGATCACTGGTGTATTTGGCCTGCAGAACGACTTCCGGCAAATGCCAGTCATCGAAGCTAACGAAGAAATCGCTTATGAGCACCTGAGGCGTATCTCGAAACCTACCATGGACAACACCCAGCTCGGCAGCGATGCGAACAGTATCTTCCGTTCGCATGGGAAATTGCTCTCGAATATCGGTAGTGTTGGAAGACCAGTCCAGAATAAGAAAAACCGCCAGCTCAAGGTCCGAGAGAAGGTGGTGCATACGGCCACACGTTGAGCTTGGCAAACGATGAGATCGTCCCAAAGAAGAGACATCGCGTGTATAGATAAAGGGTTTATAGTCCGGACCGATACCCTGACCACGCCCTTCTCATATCCGCTTATCGATTTGTGCCTGGGTTAATCCCTTAAACGTTCCAGCCATCAGGCCGACTCCACAAAATTCCTTTGTGAAGCGATCATATATCAGAAACTAACAGGATGATACTTTATTACTCTCCTACACCACCCCACGGTTATCCTATCAAAGCTTATTCAACTGTCACAGATTTTGCCAGATTGCGCGGCTGGTCGACATCTGTGCCCATAAAGACAGCTGTATGGTAAGCAAGTAACTGCAACGGTATTGCATAAATCAGTGGCGCAATGATTTCCGGTAGTTGTGGCAGTTCCAATACATCTTCAGCCTGAAGGCCGGAGGCCTCGATGCCTTTACTATCGCTGAGCAATAGAATACGCCCGCCACGCGCAGCCACCTCTTGCATGTTGGAGACGGTTTTTTCGTAGATACTATCAAATGGAGCGACCACGATGACCGGCATATTTTCGTCGATCAAGGCAATTGGCCCGTGTTTTAGCTCGCCTGCCGCATAGCCCTCGGCGTGAATATAAGAGATTTCCTTAAGTTTCAGCGCGCCCTCAAGAGCCATCGGGAAACTGGTACCACGCCCCAAGAACAGGGCGTTATGCTTTTTCGCCATCCACTGGGCAAGTTTTTCGATTTTCGGCTCCAGTTTCAGCGCCTCGATGGTGAAGCCCGGCAATTGTGACAAAGCAGTGACCAATTGCTTTTCTTCACCGCTGGAGATAACACCACGTTGATGACCGGCGTAAATAGCAAGGCTGGCTAACACTGCCAACTGGCAGGTAAAGGCTTTGGAAGAAGCAACACCGATTTCAGGGCCCGCCATAGTTGGAAACACCACATCGGCTTCGCGTGCTATGGTGGATTCGGGCACATTGACCACTGCACCCACTTGCATACCCTGCTCCTTACAATAACGCAGGGAAGCCAACGTGTCGGCGGTTTCGCCCGATTGCGACACAAACAGCGCCAAGTCTCCGGCTTTGAGCGGCATTTCGCGATAGCGGAACTCGGAGGCGACATCGAGATCTACCGGTAATCTGGCATATTTTTCAAACCAGTACTTGGCCACATGTGCCGCATAACTGGCTGTACCACATGCACATAAAACCAAGCGCTCGACTTTTGTAAAGTCAAAGCTGGTTCCCTCAGGTAGTCGTGCCTGATTGGAGGTTAAATCCAGATAGTTTGTCAGCGTATGGCCGATAACCTCGGGCTGCTCGTGAATTTCTTTGGCCATGAAATGGCGGTAATTGCCCTTTTCCATCATGGTGGTGCTGACATTAGAAGTTTGGATCGGGCGGGTGACCTTTTCGCCATCCTCACGGTAAACTTGGGCGTTTTCGCGCGTGAGAACAACATAGTCACCATCTTCCAGATAACTGATTGAATCAGTAAATGGCGATAAAGCAATAGCATCGGACCCTAAGAACATCTCGCCCTTGCCATAACCGATAGCCAATGGTGAGCCGCGACGGGCACCAATCATTAAGTTATCGTGTCCCTCAAACAAAATGGCGAGAGAAAACGCGCCTTTGAGCTGCCCCAAAATGCTTTCAACAGCCCGCTGTGGCTGTTTACCATCTTTGAGAGCTAGAGAGATGAGATGAGCAACAACTTCGGTATCGGTCTCGGTTTCCAGCACACAACCGTTATTTGTGACTTGTTCGCGCAATTCTAAAAAGTTTTCAATAATACCGTTATGGACAAGAGCAACGCCTTGAGCGACATGCGGGTGTGCGTTGGCTACATTGGGTGCACCATGTGTCGCCCAACGGGTGTGGCCAATACCGCTATTGGCAAACAGAGGTTGCTTTTCCAGCAGCGCTTCCAAATTGCGTAGTTTACCCTTGGCACGTTTGCGGGTTAGGCCGTCTTTTTCCAGCGTAGCAACACCGGCTGAGTCATAACCACGGTATTCCAAACGTTTAAGTGCATCCACCAGCAAAGGTGCTACGGGGGTTTGGCCAAGAATGCCAACAATACCACACATGAAGTTCTCCTAGAAATTTCCCTATAAGTCACGCGTCGATAATAACGACTCGTACCTGCCAGCTCGCGTTTCGGGCTTATGCTTAAGCCAGTTTTTTCGTTTTAGGAAATCAAACCATATTACTTAATCTTACATAAAATAGTTTGTAAGAGCTTCTACAAACCTCTTACAAACTATTATGAAATAAAGGCTAATTCGTTTGCCTTAATTTTTGTTCTTTAGCCGTTGTAGCTGGGCTTTTAGTTTTTGACGCATTTTGGCGGCAAGACCAATTTTATTGGTCTGCATGGCGCGGGCCACCGCGAGGCTATCTTGCGGTACATTTTTGGTAATAACTGAACCGGCTGCAGTGAACGCACCGTCTTCCAGCTGCACAGGAGCCACCAACACGCTGTTGGAACCAATAAAGCAGTTGGCGCCAATATCCGTATGGTGTTTCATATAGCCGTCATAGTTGCAGGTAATGGTCCCTGCCCCAATGTTGCTTTTTTCGCCAACACGGGCATCACCAATATAAGTGAGGTGGTTGACCTTGGCACCACGTTCAACAACAGCCTTTTTGATTTCGACAAAGTTGCCAATATGCGCTCCTTCGCCAATTTGCGCACCAGGCCGCAAGCGGGCGTATGGCCCCACTGTGGCTCCACTGGCCACATGGGCCTGCTCTAGATGTGAAAACGCGCGAATAGTAGCACCGCTGGCCACGCTGACACCTGCGGCGAAAACCACATTAGGTTCGATAGTGATATCACCTTCCAGCTTGGTATCATGAGAGAAATAAACGCTGTTAGGAGCTTGGAGTGTGACACCTTCCAGCATGAAGTGCTGGCGTTGACGGTTTTGAAATACCTCTTCACAGGCAGCAAGCTGGGCGCGATTGTTAATACCCATCACCTCTTGCTCGCTGGCGGTGACAGTCGAAACCTTAAGGCCAAAGCGGTTGGCCAGCTCGACGGTATCGGTGAGATAGTATTCTTGCTGATTATTGTTGTTTTCTACCGCATCGAGCAATTTTGCCATGTGTTTTGAAGAAAACGCCAAAATGCCAGAATTACACAGTTTTACCTGCTGCTCGGCCTCTGTGGCATCTTTATGCTCGCGAATTGCGGTCAGCTGGCCATTTTCAACCAGTAGGCGGCCATAGCCCGTTGAGTCATCAGCATGAAAGCCAAGCACCACCACATCAGCGCCATTGGCGAGCTCTTGGCGCAATTTCGCCAAGCTTTGCGCGGTGATGAGCGGGGTATCGGCGGTAAGAACAAGGATATCACCCGTATGTTGCTCATAGGCTTGCCTTGCGGCCATTACGGCGTGGGCGGTACCCAAGCGCTCTGTTTGCTCATAGCACACAGCATCTGGAGTGAGTTTTTGAACCGTCTCGATAAGCTGGGGCATTTGCGGACCAACAATAACTGCCGCCTTTGCCGTACCTGCCTGTTTTACGGCTGATAAGACATGGCCCACAAGTGGTAGGCCGCCAATTTCGTGCATAACCTTTGGCTTGTCAGAGCGCATACGTGTGCCCATTCCAGCAGCCAAAACAATGGCCAAGCAGTCAGTTTGTGTCATATCTTTTTCCTTATCCGCAACAATCAAGACCACGGCAATTGGCGTAATTCAACGCAACAATGCTTGGGAGGCAAATTTGTTTGCTACCAATTTTGCACCATTTGTAGTGTTTTTTAGCTTTTAAAGCGGTAACTTAAAGCAGTTTTTGCGATAATCCCACGTTTTCTATGGGGCTGAATGCAGCAAACCCCGAGCTTCCTGTTTACCATAGGGCGGTTTTATCCTATTAATTTATTGTTAACCATAGGTTTTGGCGGATACCACCTTCCCGCTGTAATGAGGAAATCTATTTGCGCTTTGTGCCTCACCCACTCGATAAAAAAACAATAATAGCATTATTGGGTGACAACCCAATTTTAGCTTTGTGGGGTTGTGTGGCCTTCGGTTTTTTATTCATTACCATTTCTAGTTTTTTTATAGGAGAGCACGCGCAATCACCGGCACAACGCGATGAGCCTTTACGTATTGTCTCTCTGCCAGAAAGTGGTCCCATTAACGTTACAAACAGTACTCTCACGCAAAAGAATCGGCTTTCACATAATGGCACTGCCAATACACTTAATCGCGAAGTAGAAGCGCTACGTTATGCGTTGGTTCGTTTACGCTTGGATATTGAAGCTTTACAGCAACAAAACAAAGCGCTTCTCCAGAAAGTCGGGCAGTTAACAACCGGCAACCTGAAAAGCCTCGAGAATACGCAGGCTTCGTCCAGCACCTCCCAATACGAAGATGGCACTTATTCCACTGGCAACGGTGGGGAGCAAAACACGGTTTCTTTTAACGAGGCCCAACTGCAACAAAACAAAGCAGATTATACCAATCCATATTTTCCTGTAAAAGCAGCGGGAGATTTACAGCTTAGTAGCGTTAAATTAAAGCGCACACGATTTGCACTCAACCTCGGGCACTTTCGCTATCAAAGTGATTTAGAAAACTATTGGTACGAACTAAAAAAACAATACCCGGCTCTTTTTTCCCAACTGCACTTTTATCCTAAACAAATTCTACAGGGAAAGGCTGAGAGCGAGTTAATGCTTGTTGCCGGCCCTTTAGATAATGCAGCAGATGCAGCCATTTTATGTGCCCATATGGCACAAAGGCAAAAATACTGCACAGCCACCTCCTATTAATGACAGGCCCTTGAACCCTACAGAAAAACTCAATACTCGTTTTCTGAGGCAATGCTAAAGTTGCCGCGGTTCACACCACTCTCTTTTACCCCCACAAAGTAGGTATGGTATGTATTTCACGTATCTTGTTTTACTCATCATGCCAGTGTTTATGAGCTCCAATATTATTATTGGGCGCTTGGCCATTAATAGTGTGGAGCCCTTCACACTTGCTTTTTTACGGTGGCTGCTGGCTTTTTTAATTATTCTTCCCCTTGCCTTACCAAGCCTGCGCAAAGATTGGGCTGCGATCAAAGCAGCCTTTCGTCAATTGTTGGCCCTTTCATTTCTCGGAATGTGGATTTGTGGTGCAATTGTTTACTTTGGACTTAAAAACACCAGTGCAACCAATGCCACACTGATTTACTCAGGGGCTCCGGTTATCATTTTGCTTTTAGAGTGGCTTTTTCGAGGGCGCAAAATAGCACTACGTGAAATAAGTGGCATTGTGCTGGCGCTGATTGGTATCGGCCTGATTGTGGGCCGCGGTTCGTTTACTGCGCTGTTATCCCTTAAAATACAATGGGGAGATGCTGTATTGCTGGGCTGCACCATAAGCTGGGCTGCTTATTCCGTTATGGTACGGTCTAAGGTGCTACAGCCTCTAAGCAACATTAGCTTGTTTGCCATCACTGCACTGCTGGGCAGCCTTTGGCTTTTACCATTTAGCCTTGGTGAACTCGTAATCGTCGGCCACTTTCCAGCCACCCAAGACATTTGGCTGGCTATAGCCGCCATGGCGTTAATACCCTCCGTTTTGGCATTTTCCTGTTACCAGTACGGTATCTCCAAAGTTGGCGCATCAGTTGCCGGAATGTTCATGTATTTATTACCGCCCTATGGTGTGGGCATGGCGATTGTCTTGCTCGGTGAGCATCTTCAGCCCTACCATATCTATGGCTTCATACCCATTATGGCAGGGCTGTTGCTCGCAACTGTTCCGCTTTCCCTCTTCAAGAGAACGCGTGGTATAACACGTTAAGCTAGCCGAAAGTTGCCAGCTGTGGGAACTGCTCGATCAGCCAATACGAAACCTCCTGCATATAACCGGTGAGGAATGCAACACCGGTTATAATAAGGAAAATTCCCATGATCCATTCGACAACTTGCATATGACGCTTGAACTTACCCATAAACTGCATAAATGGCTTGGCAAAAAGTGCTGCAAGCATAAAGGGCACCCCAATACCCAATGAGTAACTTGCGAGCAACAAAGCTCCCTTGCCGACAGTTTCTTCAGCGCCGGCGATAAGCAAAATGGACGAAAGAATCGGGCCAATACAAGGGGTCCAGCCAAAGCCAAAAGCAAGCCCCATGATATAAGCGCCTGTCATGGTTGCCGTTTGGCCACCAAACTGGAAACGCGCTTCTTTATACAAAAATGAGAAGCGGAAGACGCCTAAAAAATGTAGCCCCATAAGGATGATAAAAGCGCCGCCAATTTGTGCAAGCACGGTTGAATAGGCGAGCAGAAAGCTACCGATGAATGAAGCGGTCGCACCGAGCGCGATAAAAACAGTCGAGAAGCCCAATACGAAAAAGACTGAGGCAATAAACACCTTGGTGTTGTTTTTGCGCTGCTTTTGATCGCGGTTCAGCTCTTCAAGCGAAACGCCAGCCATGTAGCCTAAATACGGTGGCACTAATGGCAAAACGCAAGGAGATATAAAAGATAAAATACCGCCGAAAAAAGCGCCGAATATATTCACATGTTCTAGCATCGGACCACTTCGCTGGTTGGTTGTTAGTTGAGCCTTGCCCGAGATTTAATTGCAGTTCAATTGGTTATCCGGCAGCAGGTTATTGAGAGATAAGACAATCCTCTCTTATTTTCAACATACCATTTTACGCAAGGACCTCAGCACTCATAGTGCTATATAAATAACAGATCATTATTGTGCTACCACAAAAAAGGGCCCGACAAGCGAGCCCTGAGTTGTTTAGTTTTTAAAACGGGATTTCGTCATCCATGCCGCCATCAAGGCCTCCGGATTGACCGCCACCAAAGCCTCCGCCTTGATTGCCACTTTGACTTCCTCCGCCCTGGTTACCGCCACCAAAGCCACCGCCCTGGTTACCACCACCATAACCGCCGCCGGACTGACCTCCACTAAAGTCGTTACCGCCGCCATATCCACCACCTTGGCCGCCGCCTTCACCGCGACCATCCAGCATTGTCAGTGTGGAGTTGAACCCTTGCAGAACAATTTCAGTAGAGTAACGGTCTTGGCCAGACTGGTCTTGCCATTTACGGGTTTGGATTTGGCCTTCAATATAAACTTTTGAACCTTTGCGCAGGTACTGCTCGGCCACTTTGGCCAATCCCTCATTGAAAACCACCACACGGTGCCATTCGGTACGCTCGCGGCGTTCGCCAGTTGCTCGATCGCGCCAGCTTTCCGAGGTCGCAATACGCAAGTTAACAATAGGGCGGCCGTCTTGCGTGCGACGTACTTCAGGGTCTGCGCCCAGATTACCAACTAAAATCACTTTATTAACGCTACCGGCCATATTTAACTCCATGGATTAAGCTGCGAGGCAGGTGCAATGGTAAGCTCACTCGCCCGCGCTTTGATTTTTGTGAACCCTATGGGCAGTGCTCATTAGATGCAATCCCTAAGACACTTTGGTTTTTATTGATCGTCTCTTGTCCACACACACGTAACCATTAAGCCTCAGCCACCTTGGCCGCGCCACGCTTCCAGTGGAATTACAAGCGGTGGTTTACCGTTATCGTCCGGCCAATTATCGACAACATATTTTTTCCCTGTAGCTATTTCTTCAATAGCTGCAGATGCATGTGGATAGCGCAAGTCAAGAAAGAAGCCACGCGACACCGGTTCGACAACACGGTGGTGAACGAACCAGCCTTGCTGGGTGGCGTATAGCAGAACCGAGGTGGTATTCGCAGTCTCATCAATACAATCCATTTGTCCACGCACACCGCCATTTTGCATATCGAGCCCGCCGCGATCATTTGCCGAACCGACTTTTGTGGCAACCAGGACTTCATGCCAAGCGATGAGTTTTTTGATGGCTGCCCGTTCTTGTTCCGGTGTTTTATCGCTTTGTCGCAATAAGGCGATGGCCTTTTTGTGTGCCGTTGGCGATAGGAATGTCTTGGTACGATATTTGCAACCATAGCCATGACAAATATAGATTTTATTTTTTACCGGTATCAGCCCCCCCATACGCTGATACCAGCTTGAAATGTTTTTTTGCTCTAGCGAGGCTCCATTGGCGCTTAAAACAGTTAAACAAATACCTAAAAAAGAAAGTGTAAGTAACTGCAATATAGTGGTTTTTCTTGCTGTTTGCGGCTTGTGATATAATTGAATAATCATGATATCTCTGGTTCAATAAATAAAGCTACTGCGTGTTTTCATGGTTAAAGGGCAATAACAGAATTGCAAGTGAGTGCCACCCACGTTAATCAGGGAGCAAATATAAAGATAGGATCGAAACAATCCTTTAACGTAGCGCAGCCTAGCGCGTTAATTGAGTTTCGACATAACGCTGGGCGATAAGCTCACAACTGGATGTTTAATGAAAAAGCAACGAGTTCAAATCATTGGCGGCGGCCTAGCCGGTAGCGAAGCAGCATGGCAACTAGCGCAGCGTGGTATTGAAGTGGTGCTGCATGAAATGCGCCCACACCGTAAAACAGATGCCCATAAAAGCGACGGATTGGCCGAGCTGGTTTGCTCGAACTCTTTTCGTTCCGATGATGCAGAAAATAACGCGGTTGGCTTGCTGCATGCCGAGTTACGCCATGCAGGCTCTTTGATAATGCAGGCTGCCGATGCCAATCAGGTTCCTGCCGGCGGCGCTCTGGCCGTTGACCGTGACGGCTTTTCGGCTCATGTGCAAGCAGCCCTCGAAGCGCACGAACTCATTGAAATTCGCCGCGGCGAGATTACTGCGTTGCCAAGTAGTGAAGATGGCCCGGTGATTGTGGCTAGTGGCCCGCTAACATCACCTGCCCTTGGTGAAGCCATTCTTGAGGCAACCGGCGAAGACGCATTGGCATTTTTTGACGCAATTGCACCGATTATTCATCGCGAGTCGATTGATATGGACAAGGCGTGGTATCAATCACGCTATGACAAGGTTGGCCCCGGCGGCACTGGCAAAGACTACATCAACTGCCCGCTAGACAAAGAGCAGTACGAGGCGTTTATTACAGCCTTGATTGAAGGCGATAAAACCGACTTTAAAGAATGGGAGAAAAACACCCCCTACTTTGACGGTTGCTTACCAATTGAGGTGATGGCGGAACGGGGCCGCGAGACCTTGCGACATGGCCCGATGAAGCCGATGGGGCTGACCAATGCCCATAAACCGGATGAAAAAGCCTATGCGGTGGTGCAGCTGCGCCAAGATAACGCCTTGGGCACGCTTTATAATATGGTCGGTTTCCAGACCAAGCTGAAATACGGCGCTCAGACCGAGATTTTCAAAATGATCCCCGGTCTTGAGAATGCCCAGTTCGCACGGCTTGGCGGTTTGCACCGCAATACGTTTTTGAATTCGCCGCAGGTTTTGGATGGTCAGTTGCGCTTGAAGAAGCAGCCGCATTTGCGCTTTGCCGGTCAAATTACCGGTTGCGAGGGCTATGTGGAATCCACCGCGATTGGCGCAATGGTGGGTATTATGACCGCCTACGAGCTGAGCGGACGCAGCCTTGAAACACCACCTATGACGAGTGCTTGCGGCGCGCTCATCAACCACATTACCGGCGGGCACTTGGCCGATGAAAATAATGGCGGGCCAAAATCATTCCAGCCCATGAACATCAACTTCGGCTTGCTGCCACCACTGGAAGAGCTGCCAAAGAGCGAGGACGGCAAGCGCTTACGCGGCAAAGAGAAAACCCGCGCCAAGAAACGTGCCATGGCATTGCGCGGCCTGAACGACTTCAAAAGCTGGTTTGATGCTTTAAGCTAACTCGCTAACCGTTTTTGGGTGCCCAGGCAACCGCCTGAGCACCCTTTCATCTACGCAACTACTCGTATTTTGATTGTCTTCTAAATATCTTGGTTTTAATCGAAGTTTTTTGTTCTTCTTATCATCCGGCAAACCGCATCTGAGTGTTCTACTTGAACCGCTTACTCTGCTCTGGAAGCATAGGCATGGCAGGTACATCTCGTTATCTGCCAAGTTAGCTAGGGAAAGAGTAGTCATGACCCCAAAAATACACAGAAGTTCCGCTGTTCTCTTAATGGCATTATTCTCTTTGGTTGTGCTGATTGCACCAACTGTATCCAGTAAGGCAAATGAATCTTTACCGCTTTCTGTGTTGAGCACAGAAGGTGAAAACACCGCTAACTATAGCGTGTTTGATGGTACCTTGGTTGATGGCAACCTAGTGATTGCAGGACTTGATATTTGCCGCGGCATTAACCCGAAAATCAAAGGCGCGTGCACATTCCCGACTGGTGATGTCGCCAATGATGTGACGTGCTGGACATGCTGCGCACAACATAACGGCTATAAGTGGAATGCCTACGACGCTGGCACTTATTGCAATAAATAAACATGGTGCCGACATTTCAATAATTTATTGGAATGTCGGCTCTATTTTAATGAAGCCCCGCGATACAGCAGGAGAAGCCGCCGGAGTTTACTAGGTTCGGCCTTCGGTAAAATCCTGTTTTCCCCAATAGAAAAAGGGGATCCTTTTTTCCAGTTTTTAAGCTGATGCTTAACCAGCCCTAACCCTGCAAAAACAGGATAAATTTGTTTTGGCGCAAGCCTTGCTGCCTCTCTGGCAAGAGCATCATGCTTTGTTATAATCCCGATCATTACTTGCAAAAGTGCATCCACTTGCGGAGAAAACCTATTGGCAAACAATTCCGATTGGTTAACTTGATGCTGTTGCAGCAGGCTTTGCGGGATAAAAAGCTGCGATCGACTATTGGTATATGGCAGTGCTTTAAGCAATCCGCATCCAGCATATGCCACACCGGCATGACCACAAAGATCGGCAAGCGCCGGTGCGTCCTCAAGTGATAACCTTGATGATTTTAGAGCAATCATGGCAGCGAGCTGGAAAAGATGCGAACAGGTTTCGCCACAATACCCTTCAAAGCTAGCCAGATCGGGCATGGGATCGTTGTATAAGTCAAATCGCCGGGCCTCGATGAGGTTTAACAGGGGCTCCAGCGGCAAGCGATAGTCGGCAATGGTTGTTAAAAGGGCCGCTGCGACGGGGTTTGCAGTAACGTCGCCATGGCCACTTCCTTGCAAGGCATCCACCCACCATTGCAAACGGATCTCTCCGGGCATCGGTTCTTGTACGAATGAGCGAATGCGCGCAATTTCACAGTTAAAAGCATAAAGGGCAAATAATGGCGGCTGCATGGCTTGCGGTGCCATAAGAGTAGCTGCATAGCGATCCCAATCGTGTTGTTTTAACAGATCGGCGCAGTAACGGGTTGCCTCTTCCATGGGAGAGCCTGCCTTTAGTTGTCTTTGAAAATTGGCTTTATTCAACTGCTATAAACGCGGCAGCAATAGCGCGTTTTTCAGCGAGCAGCACATTATAGGTACGTACGGCCGCCCCGGTAGACATGCTATCGACCATAATGCCATGCTGGCGAAATTTTGCTTTTCGCTCTTCTGGAAATGGCAGCAAATGGGGCCCTGACCCGATAAGTAAGACTTCTATTTGCGGGGCATCTATGAACACCCTATCGAAGTCTTTGGCTGTTATGTCGCTAAAGCGCTTCGGATCCCAGCCATGCAATCCACTAGGAAGACATAGAAGCGAGCCGCGATGAGACATACCGGCAAAACGAAAGCCATTGTCGCCATAGGCGTCTATTTGCACCTGCTCGGGCAAATGGGCATCAAAACGTATTTCCGGTTTACCGCGACCCGCCATATTATTTATTCCTAAGCCTTTTTAGGTTCATCATCACGATTACTGTTGAATACGCTGGTTCGCAAACCCAACAGTATCAACAGGGGTGCAGCCAAGAAAATGGAGGAATAAGTCCCCACCACAACACCAACAATCATGGCCAAAACGAAAGACTGAATAACCTCGCCACCAAAGAAGTACAAGGCAAGCAACGCTAGAAGGGTTGTTGCTGATGTCATGGTCGTACGAGACAGGGTTTCGTTTATGGATAAATCCAAAAGCTCTTCCAGCTGCATTTTCTTATATCGACGCAGGTTTTCGCGTATACGATCATAAACCACAACGGTATCGTTGAGCGAGTACCCGATAATCGTCAAAACCGCTGCAATGCTCGACAATGAAAAGTCCAGTTGAAACAGCGAGAAAAATCCGATGGTAAACACGATATCGTTAAATGTGGTAATGATCGCACCGGCAGCAAACTGCCACTCGAAACGAAACCAGATATAAAACAATATCATCACCAGCGATATGGCAACGGCAAGAAAGCCTTTTGTTGCCAGCTCACCGGAGACGCGCGGGCCAACAACTTCTGTGCGGCGGAACTCGTAGTTTTGGCCAAGTGCTTCACGCACTTTACTTACAACCACTTGCGAGGATTGTTCGTGTCCTTCTTGGCTTTCAATTCGGATCAGAACTTCTTCCGGTTCGCCGAATTCCTGCACCTGCACATCGCCCAGCTTCAACCCGCTTAAGGTTGTCCGCACTTGCGCAAGGTTAGCTGGCCCTTGCATAGAACGCAATTCAAGCAGCGTGCCGCCTTTAAAGTCGATACCAAAATTGAGACCAACCATAAAGAACAGGGCAAGCGAAGCAATCGCAACAGCGCCTGAGAGTGGAAAAGAAATTTTCCGCCAGCGCATAAACTGGATTTTGGTGACTTCTGGTACCAATCTTAACAGTTTCATATGTATTTACTCCACTTAGATTGGCAGTTTGGATGGACGACGTCTGCGAACCCAGATGGAAATCAACAGGCGTGAAACCGTAAACGCAGAGAACACTGTGGTAAACAAACCCACCATAAGTGTGACCGCAAATCCTTTTACCGGGCCTGAGCCAATGGCAAACAGAACAACTGCGGCAATCAAGGTGGTGATGTTAGCATCCAAAATGGTGCCAAGCGCACGTTGATAACCGGCGTCTATTGCGCCAATTGCCGAGCGGCCCGAGCGGGCTTCTTCACGAATACGTTCAAAAATCAGCACGTTGGCATCTACCGCCATACCAACTGTCAACACAATACCGGCAATACCAGGTAGTGTAAGCGTAGCTTGCAATGTGGTCAGGACACCGAACAATAGCAGGATGTTAACGGCCAGCGCCGTGTTGGCAATGGCACCAAAGCTACCGTAGGCAAGGACCATGAAGAGGATAACCAGCAGTCCGCCCAAGAGCGAAGCAATCTTACCCGATTCAATAGAGTCTTGGCCAAGACCCGGCCCTACGGAACGCTCTTCCATCACATTCAACTTGGCAGGCAGTGCACCGGCACGCAGCAGAACAGCAAGGTTATTGGCAGATTCTAGCGTAAAGTTACCGGAAATTTGCCCAGAACCACCAGTAATCAGCTCACTGATCACCGGCGCAGAAATTACCGTGTTATCAAGCACGATGGCAAATGGCCGTCCGGTATTCTTGCGGGTGACATTGGCAAAGGTACGTGCACCCGATGTGTTGAAGCGGAAGTTCACCACCGGTTCATTGGTGCGCTGATCAAAAGAAGCCTGTGCATCTTGCAGCTCTTCACCGCCGAGTAAGGCCGTTTCTTCCACCACATAAACTGTTTGACCATCGACATCAGGTACAAGCATGGTGCCAGCAGGTGCGCGTGCAGTTTTGGCCTGTGCCGAACTCATTTGATCGTCTACCAAGTGGAATGTCATCTGAGCGGTTTGACCGATAACATTTTTCAGCCGCTGTGGATCACTTTCCCCGGGTGCTTCCACAAGAATACGGTCGGCCCCTTGCTGCTGAATGCTGGGTTCAGTCGTGCCCAGTTCATCCACGCGTCGGCGGATCACTTCGATTGATTGCGCAACAACGCCTTTCAAACGTTGCTCAAGCCCTTCATCAGTAAACGTCAGGCGTAACAAGCCTTCTTTTTCTGTTAAGGCAAACTCGTTAACAGGGGTGCCGCCAAAGCCGCCAGATAGCGGATTAACCAGCCCTTGCAGTCGTTTTTGTGCTTCCTCAATACGCGCCGCATCGCGGATGCGAACTTGAACACCGTCGCCATGAACTCCAAGGCCGGTATAGCCAATGCGCGGTTTTTCACGCAGCGCACTACGTACCGATCCCACCAACTGGCGGTATTGCTGTGTCTTATAATCTTCACGATCCACTTCATAGAGCAAGTATGCCCCGCCTTGTAGATCAAGACCAAGTACGACCTGGTTTTGTGGAAGAAAATCCGGCCAGCTTTTCAGCGTCGCAGAGGAAAAGAAATTGGGAAGTGTTGCCAATAGGCCGCCAACAACGACCATTGCAATGGTGACAATCTTCCAACGCGAAAAATATAGCATAACGGAAAATCCGGAACTGGCCAGACCGCCCTGCCCGAAATCGGTTAGCGATCTGGTGATATGACATCAGGAAACGGTTTATTCACCGTCTTTTGCAGGCTCACCTTTGGCGCGTACTTCCTGAATCATCGGCCGGGCGATACGTGCACGCACGCCATCTGCAATTTCGACCTGGACTTCATGATCGTCAACGACCTTGGTAACTTTTGCAATCAAGCCACCATTCGTGACGATTGTATCACCACGACGCACATTGGTGATCATTTCCTGATGCGCTTTTTGACGCTGGCGTTGCGGACGGATGATCAGGAAGTACATGATGACGAAAATCAGTACAAATGGTACCAAAGACATGAACATGTCTGGTGTACCACCAGCAGCGGCCTGAGCATAGGCAGGTGTTACAAACATACGTTTCTCCTTGAGTGCCAAGCACCTTGACACTTTTTTAGTATAGAGATGAGGATATGGTCCTTATCTCAACGAAATAAAAGGTTTGTAAGGACATTACAAGTCAAGAACCGCTTTTCAAGCTGCTATGGGCATTCGTTTGTTATCATTTGCGGCTTTAGCTGGCACTTGGAAAAGCCCCTATAAGTCTTGGTTGTTGTTTTATAAGCCAATAAAAAGCGATAAAACTGTTTTTAAAGATAAACAATAAATAGAAATTGAACTTCCAGGATTGAGTGGAGCATGAACGTGCATAACAACGACACTCTGGCGGCATTAAATGCAATTGAAGCCAGAATTGGACAGTTAACCGATATTGTGGCGCGCTTAACGCCTCAATTGCCCCTAGAAACCAACTGGGCGGCGAGTGACGCCTTCACCTTTGATGCTGATCTTAAGCAGGCGCTACCAATCCGAAAGGTCAACCGTGTTGATTTAAATGTGTTATGCGCCATAGACTATAATAAACAACAACTATTGGATAACACATTGCGCTTTGCCAATGGTTATGCGGCCAACAATGCCCTTTTATGGGGGGCAAAAGGCATGGGGAAATCCTCGCTTGTGAAAGCTGTACATGCGCATGTTAATAGAATCACAACAGAAGAAAACAACAAATACCCTTTAAAACTCGTTGAAATTCACCGAGAAGACATTAGTGCACTACCCTATTTGCTTTCCTTGATACGCCAGAGCGACCAACGTTTCATCGTTTATTGTGATGACTTATCATTTGATGATGGCGATAGCACCTACAAGAGCTTAAAAAGTGCCTTGGATGGCGGGCTAGAGGGGCGACCGGAAAACACACTATTTTACGCCAGCTCAAACCGCCGCCATTTGTTGCCGCGCCAAATGATGGAGAATGAGCGCTCAACGGCAATAAATCCGGCTGATTCTGTGAATGAAAAGCTGTCTCTTGCTGATAGGTTTGGCTTGTGGCTCGGTTTTCATAACTGCACGCAGGATGAATACCTTGATATTATCAAGTCCTATCTCGATTTTTATGGGTTTAAGATCCGCATTGAGGATGTGCGGCAAGAAGCTCTGGCATGGGCAACAACCCGCGGCGCCCGTTCAGGTCGTGTGGCCTACCAATTCCTTCAGGATTTGGCAGGACGACACAAACGATCACTGTAAACTACCAGGGCGTATATAAAGAACGCAATCGATTAGGAAGTCGGCAAATGTAAGAGCGGGTCAACCGGCAAGTTGTCTTTCCGCAATTCGAAATGCAATTGCGGCTGGCTTACTGAGCCGGTCGCACCGGAGGCGGCAATCACCTGCCCGCGGTTGACTTTATCGCCACGCTTCACACCCAGTGTTTTATTATGTGCATAGGCAGAAACCCAGCCACCTGCATGACGAATAAGAATTAAATTCCCAAAACCCTTCAGCTCATTACCGGCATAAACAACCGTTCCATCTTCGACCGATTTAATATCGGTCCCTTCTGGTACAGCCAAGTTAATTCCATCATTGCGCTTTCCACCCGGTTTTTGCCCGAAGTCAGAAATTATACGCCCACGCACCGGCCAACGGAAGAATTTCGTTGAGCCGCTTGCGGTATTATCCGTAGTTGTAGGCTGCGTCGGTGTTACAGCAGCCACTTGTTGCTCTTGCGGTTGCTTTTGCACAGCTGGTGCTGGTTGCTGCGCGACAACTTGTTGTTGCTGCGGAGCGACTTGCGCGGATGAACTTGAACCCGCACTTGTTGGAACTTGGCGCACAGGTTGATGCTGTCCACTTTGCGTAGATTGCATAACGGGCTGTGTTGTCACGGGCTGGTTATAAACAGATTGGTTTTGTGACACAGCCGCAACCTGCTGATTTTGGGGAGCAGGTTGCACATTTTGTGCATATTGAGCGCTCGCTTGCGGCAAACTCGTAGTATGAGAAGATTGCTGTAGCTGCGCCGCTGTTGCTGTAGCATAACCTGTAGAGGCTGTTGCCCCCAGCGCATTTACTTTTGCTTGCGGCAACACCTTAGGAGTTGCCGAGACAAAGGCACTCCCCGAACCTTGTGTCATAGATGCACTGGCATACTGCCTAAAACGTGGTTTTGCTTTGGGATAACCCTTTGCATAATAAGGCGCGGGTACCTGCCCCGTTGTTGGTGTGTGGTCATAAGTATTTGCCTGAGCCGGGTAAACTTGTTGCTCATACGGCGCACTTGGTTGCACATTGGGACCACTGTTCACAACAGGCTGTTGTAAACCGGAGGGATAACGCGTCACCGGTTCCGGGATATTTTGCTGGTATACCGGCTGCACCTGTGCCGCAGGTTGATAAGCGGGATTGCTTGGTTGCAGACCACCACCAACATTTGCCGGTGGTAAATGTGGCGGCTTGAACTGGTAGGCCGAGGCATATTGCGAGGCTTGCGGCGCACCGGAACCGGCAACTTGATTAACGGGTTGAATAGAACTGGTGGTTGCAGCCTGAGCCGTTTGGGCTGGTTGCGGCGGCAAATATTGTGGCCGCATTGGTTGTTGGCCAACTTGAACAGGTGCTGGAGTGTTTTCATACTCTGACGCATCAAAACGGGAATACTGCGAACTACAGCCAGCAAGACCAGTTGCCAGCACCAACGCAGAAATTAATTTTTTTTGGCTATTACGCGCACTGACATGAACCATAAACATGATTGCCCTATTTTTTATAGAAAGGCCCATGACTAATTTAGTCGCGCGAGGGTTGATAAAGCCTTAATACCGGCTCATAAAACAAACTCAAAAAAGATATTTTACGTATACATCTAACGTAGAGAGACGCGATTATTTCTCGTGTATTTTTTATAAATCAAGGCTCTCATTCAACAAAAAAATGCGCTCAATCATTAGATCTAACGTGCTTTTGGCCTGAGCTATAACAATGTGTAGTGATAGCATTTATAAGTACAATTATAACTTCACTGCAACACCCGGCGTTAATGGAAAAAAGCGAAACTGGCCATAACAGACCTCTCTTTTTTCTCTACCGGCCCAATCGTATACCATTAAATTACAAGGATCACCTTTACTTGAAGAAATAGGTGCAACCAATTTCCCGCCCGGAGAAAGACAATTAAATAGGAATGAAGGAACTTTGGTCACCGATCCAGTTAGAACGATTCGGTCGTAAGATGCTTCGGCCCCGAACTCGTCAAACTCACTATCGTTCAACACCAGTCCATCCCCGTGCACAAGCTCGATATTATCAATCTTCAAAGCCTCAAAGCGATCTTGTGCAAGTGCAACCAGCGTTTTATAGCGCTCAACAGACACCACGGATTGGCACAGATGTGCCAGTATCGCACTCATGTAACCGGTGCCGGTTCCAATTTCCATAACACGGTGTTTCTCATTCAAATCAAGTAGAGTTATTAAACGTCCTATCATCGTTGGAGATGTGCTCATTTGCCCACACTCGATAGGAAACAAACGATCTTCATATCCATGGGTTTGATAGAGAGCACCTAAAAATACCCGCCTTGGAACGCTTTCTATAGCTTTGAGAACGCGATGATCCATTATGCCACAATTACGCAGCATCATAATAAATCCCGCCCGTTTGGCGATATCGGCATCATTCGCAATTGCGAGTGATGCCATTTCATCCTTTGTTCCCATATAACACCCGAGAGCGAGACTGCATGCGTCAATCCATAGGCTTTCAACCTATGGCAATACCTTAACCATCATTACTTGTATTCATTGCGATAAGAACAAGCAACTCACATATGACGACTACTCATTGCGCTGCTTGACGCTCAAGAGCCTTCGCGAATATGATTTTCAAGGGAGATCATCAACTCATTGGCGGTCAAATTAAGGTGTAACGGTGTGAGTGTGATATAGCCGGCCTCGATACTATCAATATCTGTCCCCTGCACTCTTGGAACTTCACCGTTGCTAAATGCCAGCCAGTAATAAGGATTACCGCGGCCATCATGGCGGCTATCTATATACATGGAATCTGTCATACGCTTGCCTTGACGCACCACATCAACGCCCTTTACCTGAGCTGGATCACAGCTTGGGAAATTAACATTGAGCAGCATATCCTCGGGCAGTTGATAGGAAATCAACTTCTTCAGTAGCTCTGGAGCATGTTTTTCCGCCACGCGATAATCCGGGCCGGTCTGACTATTAAAATTATAGTGCTGTGACAATGCGATAGACGGAACTCCCAACATTGTCCCTTCCATTGCAGCAGCTATGGTGCCTGAATAAGTAACATCATCGGCAATATTACAGCCGCGGTTTATCCCTGAGAGAATAAGATCGGGCGCTTTATCGAGCACATGACGTATGGCCATGATAACACAATCTGTCGGGGTGCCGTTGACTGCAAAGTGGCGATTATCAATTTCACGCAGCCTGAGCGGATTATTTAAGGAAAGTGAGTGTGCCACACCGCTTTGATCCGTTTCTGGAGCAACAACCCAAACATCATCACTCAAAGTGCGAGCGATCTTTTCCAAGCTACGAATACCTTCAGCATGAATGCCGTCGTCATTAGATATTAAAATACGCATTTATAAACCTAACTATTTATCTTCCTGTTATTTTTAAAGGCATCTACTCATCAGGCGCAGGCTATCACACCTCAAATAATTAGCGAAAGTGTTATACAAATACAAAAGGCGCGACTTTTATGTTCGCGCCTCTTTTATCGTTTCAGCAACTAAACGGAGATGAGCTCCTGCCCATTCATATAGGGTCTCAGTGCGGGGGGAACCGTTATCGAACCATCGCTATTTTGATAGTTTTCCAACACAGCGATAAGACAACGCCCCACAGCAACACCCGAACCATTGAGTGTATGCACAAATTTGAGTTGCTTTTCACCCGGCACCCGATAGCGGGCATTCATACGACGCCCCTGGAAGTCGCCACATACCGAACAAGATGAAATCTCGCGATAAGCGTTTTGCCCTGGTAACCAAACTTCAATATCGTAGGTTTTGCGAGCACCAAATCCCATATCACCAGCGCATAAGGTCATAACACGGTAATGCAAACCAAGCTTTTGCAAGACCTTTTCAGCGCATTCACGCATACGCTCCAATTCAGCAAGAGAGCTATTCTCGTCGGTAATGGAAACCAATTCACACTTTTCGAACTGGTGTTGTCGCAACATACCGCGCACATCTCGTCCTGCTGACCCTGCCTCCGAGCGGAAACAATACGTAAGACCGGTAACGCGAAGCGGTAAGCTTTCTGCATCCAGCGTTTCACCAGCAACCATATTAGTCAACGGCACTTCGGCTGTTGGGATCATCCACAGACCATCTGTGGTCTTGAATTGGTCCTCGGAAAACTTCGGCAGCTGACCAGTACCGTAAAGCGCTTCATCACGCACAAGTAGAGGTGGAGAGACCTCAAGATAACCATGTTCTTGTGTGTGTAGATCCACCATAAATTGACCCAAAGCCCGTTCTAAACGAGCAATTTGCCCTTTAAGAAGCACAAAGCGCGAACCGGAAAGCTTGGCAGCACCTTCAAAGTCCATACCTTGCAAAGCTTCGCCAAGTTCGAAGTGTTCTTTAGGTTCAAAATCGATTTCCGGCTTTTCTCCAAAGGTATGCAGAAGAACATTGCCTTCCTCATCCAGTCCTTCGGGTACATCATCAAGCGGGATGTTTGGTATTACACACAATGCTTCTTCAAGAGCAGCATTGAGACGACGGCTTTCATCCTCCCCCTCATGAATAAAGTTCTTTATGTCTGAAACTTCTTTCATCAGGGCTTGAGCAGCGTCTTCATTGCCGCTGGCCTTGGCCTTGCCAATTTCTTTTGAAGCTGCATTACGACGGGTCTGCGCTTCTTGCAATTTTGTTGTATGCGCTCGACGCGCATCATCAAGAGCGGCCAATTGGGCGGCGCGTGGCTCTGCCCCACGCTTCGCCAGCGCTTGGTCAAAACTTTCCTGATTCTCCCGAATCCATTTAATATCAAGCATCGTTGTATCCCTGGCCGTCAGCCTAAGATTATTATTCTCGTTTATAATTGCCACAAAGTAACGGTTACGTAGGCAAAAGCAACGTTCACTTTACGTCTCTTCTGCATCTTCGCTATCGTCTTCATCGCCTTTTTCGCGCTTTTTCTCAACAAGGCGCACACAATAGATGGAGACTTCGTAGAGAAGGAGCGTCGGAAGCGCAAGACCGATTTGTGAGATAGGATCAGGGGGTGTTAATACCGCGGCTGCAGCAAAAGCCAACACAATAGCGTATTTGCGCTTACCTTTCAGGCTTTCACTTGAAACAAGCCCGGCACGGCCCAGCAAAGTTAACACAACGGGTAATTGGAAAACCAATCCAAAAGCAAATATGAGTACCATTATCAAGCTTAGGTATTCACTCACACGTGGCAGCAACTGGATTGCAGCTTTTCCAGCTCCCCCTTCTTGCTCCATTGCCAAGAAAAAACTCATAGCCATTGGCATAATGAAAAAGTACACCAATGCAGCCCCAATCACAAACAAGATGGGCGTTGCAATCAAGTAAGGGATAAAGGCCTTGCGCTCATGTTTATAAAGCCCGGGCGCAATAAACATATAGATCTGGTTGGCGATGATAGGAAAAGCGAAAAACAAAGCACCAAACAAGGCCAATTTCATTTGCGTGAAAAAGTATTCTTGTGGCGCAGTGTAGATAAGCTCAATAGTTCGCGTTGCACCAGCCGCACGTTCATAAGGCCAGATGAGGATATTAAAAACATCACTGGCAAAGATAAAACAAATGACGAAAGCAATGGCCAAAGCAATGACGGATTTCATCAAACGCGAACGCAGCTCGATTAAATGCTCGATCAAAGGCGCACGTGAATCTTCAATTTCATCGTTACTCATAAACAAATCGCCTTTAAAAACATATCCTTACAACCACCTTTTATACAGCTATTGCTCAGAATTGGTATCTTGAACTTTTTTCGTCTCAACGCTTTGAGGTAAAACCTCATCCGACTTGGCTGGCGTGGCTGCGACAGTTTCTTTCGTTGTGGTACTTTCAGCTTCAGCTGACGGGCTATCCTTTGCCGAAGAAGATATATTCTTATCCACTGTTTTCATTGTGTCTTGAAGTGCCTTCTGCTCTTGAGCAAGGCTTTCCTTCAAATCACCAAGAGGGTTGAAGTTCTGCGCGGCATCAGCTTGCTTACGCATCTCATCTATCCCGGCTTGCTTTTCGGCCTCTTTAACAGCGTCATTCAGCGTTGATTGAAAATCACCTGCGAGACGGCGCATCGTGCCAATTGCCTTGCCCAAGGTACGCAGCATACCCGGCAGTTCTTTAGGGCCGACCACAAGAATAGCAATTACTGCCACAACTAAGAGCTCTGTCCAAGCTACATCAAACATTCAACCATTACCTGCTTCCAACCAACAGCAATAGGGCAAAACTGGCGCGCATCATGCAAGCCAGTTGCCAGTTCGCTCAAGTACAAACGCTAGTTTTTTGTTGTATCTTCAGTTTTTGTTTCGGTATTTGCGTTTTGACCTGGGGCATGATCGATAACTTTTGTGGACGCATCTTTAGCAGCAGCTTCCTCGTCATCTTTAAGGCCTTTTTTAAAGCTGTTGATGCCTTTAGCTACATCACCCATCAGCTCAGAAATTTTACCGCGTCCAAAAAGAAGCACGACAACTACGGCAACAATAACAATCTGCCAGATTCCAACAGAACCCATCCACCAAACTCCTTGGTTTGCGGATCTTTTTTTCTCAAGGTTTAAGCATCCGTGATCCGCCCAGATGCTTCACCATAACTCGATGGCTTAAGAGTTTTCTTCGTTAAATACCATCATCTTGTCTCTATCAAGACAAATGTCCACTTCATCGCCCGGAAAATAGCGCATAACTTGCGGGCTGCGTATTTTTATCGGATTTTCCAGCCCATTCACTTCAACTTCAAGCAAATCATGGTCGCCTGTAAAAATCCGGGATATTATTTTAGCGCGATTTCCCCCTAAAGGCTTTGAAACTTTTAGATGATGCGGCCTTATACAAGCAATGACTTGTGAGCCTTCACGAAACCCATGAGCTGCAAACCGCCCAAACGGCGTTACGAGCTCATTATTATTTACCTTCAAGTGCAGCTCATTGAGATCAGAAAAAAACCGCGCTGCAAACAAGCAATTCGGTGAAAAGTAGATTTCTTCCGGACTGGCTAATTGCACCACTTGCCCTTGGCGCATAAGCGCTATTCTATTGGCAACCTGAAGTGCCTCTTCCGGGTCATGGGTTACAACTATCGCCGTAGCATTTTCATGCTTCAACATGTCGAGCGTTTGCCGGCGTACATGATCACGCAATCGCGAATCCAAACCAGAAAACGGCTCATCCATTAGCAACGTATGCGGTTTGGGGGCCATGGCGCGGGCCAAAGCAACCCGTTGCTGCTCACCACCACTAAGAGCGTGCGGAAAATCTTGTGCATGATGGCTCATTTGCACCATTTCCAACGCTTGCCTTGCACGCGCTAAGCCTTTTTCTCTTGGCAGGGCGCTTAAGCCAAATAGAACATTATCCAGTATGCTAAGATGTGGGAAAAGCGCATAATCTTGAAACATCAACCCCACACCGCGCTGTTCCGGCGGTTTGAAATCGTGCGCGTCAGCAACGCAAGTGCCGCCGATCAGCACCTGTCCTTTTTGCTGGTGCACAACACCCGCAGCAATGCGAAGCAAAGTCGTTTTACCGCATCCAGAATGACCGAGAAGGCACAGAACCTCACCTTGGCTTAATGAAAGGCTCACATCCTGAACCGCTGCTAAACCACCATAATGATGATGGATATGACGAAACTCCAAGTGTGCCGCACTGCTTTCATTTGCAACAACTTGTGTTTCTGGTTTCATCGCACTTCTCTTTTGTTTATTATTTTGCTTCTACTAGCAATAATAGGGAGTCTATTGTTTTATATCAATAAACTACAAGATATCTAATAAAAGTAGTCGGTGCCCAATCATTCACTATGCTTCAATAGTGCGAGTTGTGGAAATCCCATCTTTGAAGTCATCCTCTTCGCCCGCTTCCAATGGTATTTCGTCTTCGCTCAATTCATCACTATCATCTGGTGCTGGTACAAAGAAACTGGCTGGTATGGCACTATCAAGCAGCCCCGCTCCTTTCAATTCTTCCAATCCAGGTAAGTCTTTAATCGTCTCCAAGCCAAAATGGTCTAGAAACTGGAGTGTTGTACCATATGTAACCGGCCGTCCCGGTGTACGCCGGCGTCCGCGCATGCGCACCCATTGGGTCTCTAGCAATACATCCAGCGTTCCTTTAGAAGTGGAAACACCGCGTATTTCCTCAATTTCCGCTCGTGTAACTGGCTGGTGAAAGGCAATTATTGCCAATGTTTCCAAGGCTGCACGAGATAAACGGCGCTGTTCTTCTTGCTCACGCTGCATAATTGCAGCTAAATCCGGCGCAGTTCGAAAAGCATAGCGATCAGCAACTTTTACCAAGCGCACTCCGCGATGCCTATAAAATTCTTCCAATTCCTTTACAGCACGCGGTATGTCAGCTTGGCGAGGCAAACGCGCAGTTAATTCGCTCATACTCAACGGCTCGGCTGATGCAAATAAAAGTGCCTCAACCATGCGCAGTGTCTCAAAGGCCTGTTTTTTATCAGCCAACTCATGGCCTTCAATTTGTTCCGATTGCACAGCTGACACCTTACCCTATCACTTCAAGCAGGCTCGTGGTCTTGGCCAACAAGAGCACCTTCTTGTAATTGTGTTGCCTCATTGGCTTTCCCCTTTTTAGCCCTAATGTAAATAGGTGCAAAGGCTTCGCCCTGCTGGATATCAATTAGGCCTTCGCGTACCATTTCCAAACTGGCCGAAAAAGTTGAAGCTATTGCGGTTCTTCGTTGCTCTGGCTCACTTAAATAACTCATCAAATAGGATTGAACCGCCGTCCAGCCGGCGCATGAGCCAACCAACCTCTCCAAAAGGGCGCGTGCTTCAGCCAACGACCAGACAGCACGTTTTTGCATTTGTACTGACGTTACCGAGCGCCGTTGGCGCTGCGTAGCATAGGCTGTGAGCATATCAAACAAGGAAGCCGACCAAGTACTGTTTCGCTCAATAGAAATAGTTTCTGGTGCGCCTCTGGCAAACACCTCAAGCCCCAGTTTGGGTCTGTTCATAAGCTTGGCAGCCGCTTCACGCATGGCCTCAAGGCGCTGCAAGCGAAATGCCAGTGCTGCGGCAAGCTCTTCACCGCTCGGCTCTTCTCCATCATCTTGTTTGGGAATAAGCAATCTTGACTTCAAGTAGGCAAGCCACGCGGCCATGACTAGATAATCAGCGGCCAACTCCAACCGTAGCCGCCGCGCTTCACCAACAAACTCGAGATATTGCTCGGTTAAAGCCAAAATGGATATTTTAGTAATATCAACTTTTTGCGAGCGGGCCATCGTTAGCAGCAAATCCAATGGCCCTTCAAAACCATCAACATCCACGCTAAGCGTTGGTTCATTTGGCTTGCTTGAGCTTTCATCACCAAGCGATTGCTCTGCACTATCATTCTCCCAATGATCTTCCTGCAAAAACAACTCCATTACAATTGATAGAAATTAGCTCAAGCCAAGCTCATGCATAAATTGATTATACTCGCTTACAACCTCTTTCGCCAACTCATGGTTATAATTTGAAGCACTTTCAGGCGAAAGCGCAGCCATGGCACGCTCGGCACGCTGTAAACTCTCACCCTGTAGGTAGTCACAACTTGACGCAACACCATGCATTTCAAGAATATCCCCGTTGCAATGCAGCACCATATCAACACCAGCTGCCAAAACACCACAAGCTCGCTCTTGAGCAGTACCTTGCAAAGCATTCATGCTTAGATCATCACTCATCAACAAGCCCTGAAAGCCGATTTCCTTGCGAATGATCTCTTGCACCACTTTTTTGCTAAATGTTGCCGGTAACTCCGCATCCACATGTGGCAGCACCACGTGCGCCGTCATGGCAAAAGGCGCATAAGACAAATCCATAAAGGGGATAAAGTCCCTTGCACGTAGCTGGGACATACTGGCATCAATAACTGGCAATTGATGGTGGCTATCAACAAGAGCCCGACCATGGCCAGGCAAATGCTTCATGACTGGGTAAACACCCATGTGCAAGCAACCGGCCATAACCTCAGCCCCAAGGGCAGCCGCCGCTTTTGGCTCCGCACTTAATGCACGCCGACCAATTATGGGGTCTGCATCTGTTATGGGTAAATCGAGACAAGGGATGCAATTGCCATTGATACCCATTGCCTTCAATTCAACCGCAATACGAGCCGCATGCAAAAAAGCGGCCCTTTTCGCTTTTTCCCTATCAAGCTGGTACAACTCGCCCCATGTGGCAGCCGCCGGAAAATTCGGCCATTTCGGCGGTCCAAAGCGCTGCACGCGCCCACCTTCTTGATCAATGAAAACGGGGGCATCTTCCCGCTCGACCAAATGGCGGAAATCTGTAGTAAGCTGCTGAACCTGCTCGCTGCTTTCAATATTGCGTGCAAACAATATAAGCGCAAAGGGCCTATGCTGTTTAAAGAACTCGCGCTCTTGCGTAGATAACTCTACCCCTGCACACCCACTAATAAATGACTTTGCTAGCATTGTTTTTCTTAACCAAAATGTAAAAGGCCGCTATTGCGACCTTTTACAATATATCCCAACACTCATTTACACGCGTTAACGGTTACGCCGCACAAAGCAATCGCCACCAGCATTTTTCAACTGACCACAAAAATCATTGGCTTGCGCAGCGCTATTGAAAGGAATGCGCACACGATAATATATGCCCTTATCCCCCAAATCAGCGCGTACGATTGCCGGCGAGACTTGGTCCATCAACTGCGGAAAACGGCGATTGAAAGAACGGATTTCCCCTTGCGCCAACTCAACAGATCGCACCGATGAAATTTGCACTACATGCGAACCCTGCAATGAATTTACAGCGCCTGTTTGAGTTGTTTGCTGTTGAGCAGCTGGTTGCACACTTGCCACACGTTGCTCGGGGAAGCCGCTTTGCGATGTTAAATCGAGAGGTCCCTGAGTATTTTGCGAGCTAGTACTCACCGCTGCTGCGTCAGCACCAACAGGCTTACGCTGAGGCCAGGTACTTGCTGGCAATGCTGTTGGTGATGTTTCCTGTGTTGTCCCCACAGAAGCCGTTGTTAAAGCTTGCGCACTGTTGTTTTCCGGTACAGGAAGCGGCTGCGTAGTTTGAGCTGCAATGGTTTGCTGAATCTCCTGCGCATTACTGGCCACCTGTTGCACAGGCGTTGGCGTTACACCTTGTTCCATTTGAGCGCGGCGTTGGGCTTCCAATAGCTTTTCAGCCATTGTTTTCGCTGCCCCACCACTATTACTACCCGTGACAATTGTACCATCAGGGCGCACAGTAACGGTACGCACCTTTTTAGGAGCATTAACAATCAAAGGCTCACTCACAGCATTGGGTGCTGGAGGTAGTGGATCCACCTCTGCATTTTCTCTTGGCAATAACTGCTCACCTTCAGGTGCTGCATCCGATTGCGAAGGAAGTAGCAGCTGCGCCTGATTTTTGTCCTCATCCGGTTGCTTTGCAGCCATTTCCTTCATTGGCGATGGATCGGGCTCTATTACAGGAGGAACAGCAACCACGTCGCTTTCTTCGCCGCCCAGATCAAGCAAGGCAAACCCTGTCGCGCCAACAATCAGTACGGCAATCATCGCCGCACTTGCCATCAGCCCTTTACGCATACCTTTTGGGCGCGCCGTTTTATTTGCCTGCACAGATGGCTTAGCAGGTTGTGGCACAACTCCGCCACGTAACGAGGGGTCGTTTTGCTCCATTTCTTGCGCAACAGCATCAAGATCATAACCGCCAACCGGAGGCTGGCTCTGATTCTCGACAAATAAATCGTCATCTTGCGTTTCAATATGGTTCACGGCTTGCGGCCATGCCATATCGTCAATTTGACCATCCTCATGGCTTTGTGAACCTTTTTGCTGCGGCACTTCCACAGCGTCTTCTGCCTTGACTTTAACCTGTGGCGGTACAGCCGGTTTGGTTAAATCAGCAAGCAACTCTTCCAAATCGTCGCTTTGTTGCTCTGCTTGAGCCGAGGCACGAAGCTGATCCTGCTGCGGTTGCAAAGGTTGCTTAACTGGCATTTCCATAGCACGGGCATCGTGTTCAGCAGCTTCTTCGATGTGAACGGGACGGCTCTGCGGCTGCTCTTGGTGCAAACCACTTAAATCATCCTCAAGCCCAGATAAATCCGGGGTGAAGTTTTGTTGCGCCGGTGCTTTTTCGTTGCTTAATGGTTGTGGCTGCGGCAGAGGCTCAACAGGCCGCTGCATTTTCGTCGCAGAAAAGCCGCTCACGGTTGCCTGCCCGGCTGTGGGCGTTGCCCGTGACATGTAATGACGAGATTGTGCGGTATTCTCGTTTTCTGCAGGAGCCTTCACTTCTTGAGCTAGCTCTTCAGGAACCGCAAGGTTTTGCCTTACACTTTCTTCCAAGTCTTTTGCCAGCTCATCCGCAAAGCCATCTATTGGCGTGCCCGCATCTTGGCTGGGTGTTTCAATAGCACGCTCGGGCTTGGGGACTGGTGGCAAATCACTGACAAAATCTGGCTTCCCGCCCACCACCATGGGCTTATCGGCCTGCGCAATCTCATAGTGATTGGTAACTTGCGGCGTTTGTGTTTCTTCATCCAATGCGCCGCGCAACTCTGGCACAGCATGTAAAGGCGAAGCGATATGAGCGCTTTTGATGTGTGCAGCTGGCCCACGTGATGGCCGATAGTCACTCACCGCTTGGCTCAAGTCGGCAAATTGTTGATTATTTTGCGCCTCTACCACTTTTTCTGTGGATAATGCAGTTTGCGAGGTAATAGGCCGCGCATCAGCCGCCTCAGAGAACGGGTCTGCAAAAGGATCGAAGTTGACATCGGCAAAAGGATCGGCCTCGTGGCTACCAGTGCCAACATACCCGGATTGGTTGTCATAGGCCGCTTGTGGAGCCGATGCGGGAGCTGCAGCAACAACTTCACCAATACCCGTTTGAGAATCATAAGCCGCTGCTTCTTGAGCATGCGCCGCATATGGTTGCCCAACATTTCCCTGCTGCGTGTTGTCTTGATCATGCGCCGCATACCCGCCTTGGTTAAAGGCAGCTTGATCTGCTGTTTGCGGCGCGGTTTCGCCCATTAAACGGGCCAGTTCAGCCAAGGGATCATCTTCCTGTTCCCAGGAGTTTTGCAGTTCGGCTGCTTTGGCGTCATGGGCGGCTTGGACTGGCCTTTGCGTATCAGAGCTGTTTGTCATGACGATGAAATAATCCCCTGTAACAATGGTTCGCAGCCCGCCGCGAACCACTCAAATTCTACGAGTTGACCGACCCGTTAGCGCATTTCTTCCGGTGCCGCCACGCCTAGAACTGTAAGCCCTGAAGCTATGACTTGTGACACCGCATACACCATTGCGAGTCGTGCTTTAGTCAAATCTGGCGTTTTATCATTAATAAAGCGTAATTGCGGCTTTTCCTTGCCACGTGACCAGTGGCCATGCAAAGCACTTGCAAGCTCATATAGATAGAACGCCAACCGGTGTGGTTCGTGCGCTTCAGCCGCACTATCAACAATTCTTGGCCATTGTGCCATTTTGGCAATCAGCGCCTGCTCGCCCTCATCCTCAAGTAAATCAAAGTTGGCAGATGCCAAAGAATCGGCAGACAAATCTAAAGTTGCAAGTTCTTCTTTTGCTTGTCTAAGTACACTATGACAGCGCGCATGCCCGTATTGAACATAAAACACCGGATTGTCTTTTGACTGCTCAGTAACTTTTTCAAAGTCAAAGTCAAGATGCGCATCGTTTTTACGGTACAACATCATATACCTTACGGGATCTGTCCCAACTTCTTCCACAACATCACGTAGTGTAATGAAGTTCCCCGAGCGTTTAGACATTTTCACCGGTTCACCGCCACGATACAGCTTGACAAGCTGACACATGCGCACAATGACTTCCGCCTCGCCGCCAGAAATTGCTTTACCCACAGCTTCCAAACGCTTCACATAACCGGCATGGTCAGCGCCCAAAATAAAAATAAGCTGTTTAAATCCTCGCTTAAGTTTATCAGCGGCATAAGCCACATCGGCGGCAAAGTACGTATAGCTGCCATCAGACTTCACAAGAGGACGGTCAATATCATCACCGGCAATTGTGGAGCGGAACAGTGTTTGTTCCCGGTCTTCCCACCCTTCTGGCACTTCGCCTTTCGGTGGTGGCAAAGTTCCTTCATAAACCAGATCACGTGAACGAAGCTCTTTCAAGCTGGTGGCTATAGAGCCATTTTCCCCATGCATCGTTTTTTCAGAAAAGAATACGTCATGATGCACATTGAGCAACTCCAAATCCTGACGGATCATTTTCATCATGGCATCCACAGAAACCTGCTTCAAAAGGGCAAGTCTTTCCGCTTCCGGCATATCTTTGAGGCTCGGACCGTATTCTTTGGCAAGTGTTTGCCCTACAGGGATCAAATAGTCACCAGGATATAGCCCTTCAGGAATGGCGCCGATATCCTCGCCAAGTGCTTCGCGATAACGCAAATATGTGGAATTGGCGAGGACATCAATTTGTGAACCGGCGTCATTAATAAGGTATTCACGGGTTACATCATAACCGGCAAAGGCAAGCAAATTGGCAAGGGCATCACCAACAACCGCACCGCGTGTATGGCCCACGTGCATTGGTCCTGTCGGGTTTGCCGAAACATACTCAACATTGACCTTCAACCCGCCGCCAAGCTTTGAACGGCCGAACTCCCTACCCTTTTCAATGACCTCTTTTGCAATGCGTGAATAAACTTTTTGTTCAAGACGGATATTAATAAACCCGGGGCCAGCAACAGCTACCGATGCCACATCACTGTCTTCGTTCAAAGCAGCAGCAACCCGCTCGGCAATATCGCGCGGCTTCATTTTTAACGGCTTGGCAAGCAGCATGGCCACATTGGTTGCCAGATCACCGTGTGCCGGATCGCGGGGCGGCTCAACAGTAACTCGGGACAGATCAAGCTCTTGTCCTTCTGGCGCGAACTCCAATTGTGAGACAATATTTTTCACCCGTTGGGCAAATTCAGCATAGATGTTCATTCTTTTAAGCCTGAGTAATGAGAAGCCCTTTAAAACCAGCGTGAAAGCGCCAGGCACCTTTAGCGGTCTATCGCTTCAAAGCGGTTCAAAACTGTTGTACAGCGCACTAAACCAATTCGGGCGTATCGTCAAATAACCGGCGGTGTTCTTCAAGTGCAAACCGGTCTGTCATGCCGGCAATATAGTCACAAACACGGCGTGCAACCAGTGCAGCCGGTAAACCCGTTAACCCGTCTGACCAAGGTTGCGGCATCGATCTAGGGTCATTCATAAAGCTGGCAAACAAATCCCGCACAACTTTGGCAACTTGCTTGCGTACAGCCAGCACGCTTTCATTGCGATACAGATTGGCAAAAAGATAATCTTTTAGCTGCTTTTCATCAGCTGTCATTGACTGGGAGAAACCAACAACGGCATGATCGGCCATCCGGATATCAGAGGCGCTGTCAGCAGCAAGCTGGTCCAGATTTTTGATTGAACAAGCAATCACATCTTCAACCATCACCGTAATGCAGCGACGCACCAGCTCGTGGATGCGGCGGCCATCTTCCAAACCAGGATAAAGCGTATCTATTTCATCAAGTAATCTGGCCAGAAACGGAACCTGGCGCATACTTTCAAAGGTTAGCAGGCCCGCACGCAGTCCATCATCAAGGTCATGGGAATCGTAGGCAATATCATCGGCAATAGCCGCCACCTGCGCCTCAGCGCTCGGCCATGACCACAACATGAGGTCATGCTTTTTCACATAATCATAAATAGCAAAGGGCAGCCCCTTTCCGGCAAACTTTCCAAGCGGTTTGCCCTCACGATCAATCAATGGTCCATTGTGCTTAACCAACCCTTCCAGTGTTTCCCATGACAGATTAAGGCCATCGAAACGTGCATAACGCTTTTCAAGGTCTGTCACCACGCGCAGTGATTGTGCATTATGGTCAAATCCGCCAAATTCCGCCATGGATTCGGCCATCACATCCTCCCCCTCATGGCCGAAAGGCGTGTGCCCCAAGTCATGCGCTAGGGCAAGGCACTCGGCCAAATCCTCATCAAGCCGTAGGGCACGCGCTAGCGAACGTGCTACTTGCGCAACCTCGATAGTATGGGTGAGGCGCGTGCGATAATGATCCCCCTCATGATAAACAAAAACCTGAGTTTTATGTTTAAGACGGCGAAATGCCGTTGAATGGATAATACGATCACGATCACGCTGGAAAGGTGTGCGCGTGGGACTTGCCTCTTCCTTGAACAGACGATCACGCGTGGCAAACGGGTCAGAAGCATAAGGCGCGCGTGCCTGAGCGCCGTATCCTAATGTAATGGCCATCTTTAATCCCCCATGAAATGGCAAGGAGCACATCCTTGTTGCCCGATTGAACATCTATGCCAAATAACTATGATAAAGGATAGTTTTGTTTAAACATCCTGTTATGACAGGCCCCCAGACTAGTGTGCTTTTATTATAAAAAACAAGTCAAAGCTTTTAAAATAGCTTCCAAGCGCTTATATTGGGGTATGCGTACTTCATCGTAGGGCAAAAGCAAGCCTTTCCCCTTTCAAGAGCTTTGCCCAACTCAACACTTTGAAGATACGAAAATAAAAGTTATGGCCAAAGGACCCTTAAATAGATGAGCAATACTGTTACCGTGACAGAATCTGCTGCCAAACGGATAGCAACAATACTCGCCAAGGAGCCTGAGGGAAGCTTATTGCGTATAAGTGTGGAAGGTGGTGGCTGTTCCGGCTTTCAATACAAGTATGATATTGTCACCACACGCGAAGATGATGACCTACAAATTGATTGCAAAGGGCAAACATTGGTCATTGACAGCCTTTCACTGGAATTTATGCAAGGTGCTGAAGTGGATTTTGTCATGGACGTAATGGGCCAGTCATTCCAAATTAATAACCCCAATGCGGTGGCTGGTTGTGGCTGTGGCACCAGTTTTGCCGTTTAAGCATAACACGATAATAAAATTCACTAATTACATGGGTTTTTCATGAAAATTGCTAGCTGGAACATTAACGGGGTTAAGGCAAGAATTGAGACTGTTTTAACGTGGCTCAATGAGGAAAAGCCAGATATCGCCTGCTTTCAGGAAATAAAAAGCGTTGATGAAACTTTCCCGCGTGAGCCTTTTGAAGCCTTAGGTTATCATTTAGAAACCCACGGGCAAAAGGGTTTTAATGGTGTTGCCATTCTCTCACGCCTCCCGTTTGAGGAAGTTAACCGGCGCCTGCCCGGTGATGAGAGCGACGAGCAAGCTCGCTACATTGAAGGTGTTTTTGCCACAAAAAGCGGCCCGTTGCGTATTGGCTGTTTGTACCTACCCAATGGCAATCCGGTTGATAGCGAAAAATACCCCTACAAACTGCGCTGGATGGAACGTCTTGAAGCACATGCCCGCAAGCAGCTGGAGCGTGAAGAGGCGTTCTTACTGGTGGGGGACTACAATGTAATCCCGGAAGCAAGAGATGCCAAAAAGCCCGAGAGCTGGGTGAATGACGCGCTGTTTTTGCCGCAAACCCGGGAAGCATGGCACCGTTTGTTGAACTTGGGCTTTACCGAGGCTATTCGTGCAACCAATGATGCAGATGAGACCTACACATTTTGGGACTATCAAGCGGGTGCTTGGCCCAAAAACAACGGTATTCGTATAGATCACTTACTGCTTTCGGCACAGGCCAGTGACAGGATGCTAGCAACTGGTATTGACCGGCATGTGCGCGGTTGGGACAAACCTTCCGACCATGTACCTGTGTGGGTACAGCTGCGCGATTAGCCACATTACCTCCGCGATTGTGCCGAGTATAATTGCGCTCTTCATTACTCGATTTTTATTGGTTTAAATAAAAACAACAAGGTGGGAGACGAACAATGAATTGGCATGCAAATCCGGAACGTTATGAGCAGATGATATACAATCGTTGCGGTCGTAGCGGATTGAAACTTCCAGCTATTTCGCTGGGCCTTTGGCATAATTTTGGAGACGACACACCCCACATCACCAAACGCGATATGTGCCGGACAGCTTTTGATCGGGGCATCACACACTTTGACTTGGCAAACAATTATGGACCACCAGCGGGTTCTGCCGAATTGGCTTTTGGCCGTATATTACGAGAAGAGTTTGCCAGCCATCGCGATGAAGTTATTATTTCATCCAAGGCGGGTTATGATATGTGGCCAGGCCCCTACGGCGAGTGGGGCAGCAAGAAGTACTTAATTGCCAGCCTCGATCAATCTCTCCAGCGGCTTGGTGTTGACTATGTGGATGTTTTCTACTCGCATCGCTTTGACCCGGAAACACCGCTTGAAGAAACCATGGGTGCGCTCGATCAAATCGTCCGCCAAGGCAAAGCACTCTATGTGGGGATTTCCTCATACAATGCAAAACGTACCCGCGAAGCCGCGGCAATCCTTAAAGAGTTAGGCACACCCTGCCTGATCCACCAGCCAAGCTATTCGATTTTGAACCGCTGGGTGGAGGAGGATAAACTGCTCGACACTTTGGATGCACTTGGTATCGGCTCAATTGTGTTCTCCCCTTTAGCGCAGGGTATGTTGAGCCACAAGTATTTGCAGGGTATTCCGCAAAACAGTCGCGCGTCCCAAGGTAAGTCACTGCCACAAAAATTCCTATCGGAAAAGACCCTTGCCAGTATTCAGGCACTAAATGAAATAGCATTGGGGCGTGGACAAACATTAGCTCAGATGGCGATTTCTTGGGTGCTGCGCGGTGGGCGGGTTACCTCTGCCTTGATCGGTGCCAGCTCAAGCCAGCAAATTCTCGATTGCGTTGGTGCACTGGAAAATCTTGAATTCAGCACTGAGGAACTGGAGCAAATTGATCTGTATGCAGCAGATATGAGCATTAACCTTTGGGCTGAATCTGCCGAACTTTAGGCCACACGCCACTTGGGCCTACGCCTCGCTTGAGGCCAAGTAATTCCGTAGGGTTAAAAAATTTAATCAAGCTACCATCCTTACCGGGATGGTGGCTTTTTTGAGTCAAAATGATTACTGTCCTAATATATCCAAGTATTTAATCTCACTCTTTTATGGGCATATGGTGAAGCCTATGAGCTATTTGATTTACTTAATTAGCATTGCAATTATCTACAATGCACTCACTCCTTTGTTTAATCTGCGAAAAAACAGTATTCATCTAATTGTGGTCAGCACGGTGAGCTTATCACTCGCAATGATATTTCTCGCCATACTACGTTGGGACATCATCGGCGTTTGGGTTGCCAAAATTTATTTAATCGTACTTGCCCTATGTTTTTTATTGGCAGCACTCTACAAGCGGCAAACGAGAGCAAAAGAACTTGCTTGTCTGCCACAGTGGGGCAAACTTACGCTAGTGTTTTTTGTGTTTAGTACTCCTTTGTTGACGCTTTATTTTCTGCCAGCAAAGCACACTAATAGCGCCCCGAAAAGCGATGTGATAGATTTTGAATTCCCTCTGAGATGTGGTCGTTACTATGTGGTTCAAGGCGGAGCACACGCAATTTACAATCATCATCATGGTGTAAACGCACAAAGATATGCGCTTGATATCACCAAGCTTGGCGCATTTGGAACTCGAGCCTCGGGCTTAACCAGCAATCACCTACCAGACTATTATATTTATGGAGAACCGGTATTTGCCGGCTGCAAGGGAATAATTCAACATACAACAACCGGGCTTAGAGACAGTAAAATTGGCGCGTCTCTAAAAACAGACCTCCCCCCAGAAGGGAACTCTGTTGCTCTTAAATGCGGTTATGCCACGATTATATATGCCCATTTAGCAAAAAATATAAACGTAAAACAGGGGCAAAGTGTTAGCCCTGAAACTATAATGGGATATGTGGCCAATAGCGGTCGCTCCACGGAGCCGCATTTACATATTCATGCCGTAAAAGGCCAGCACCTCTCACGTCAAATGTTTCTATTCGATGCTTCCCCACTTGTTATGCTGTTTTCAGGCAAAGAATTAGCGCGAAACTCCATTATCGAGAACCATAGGCAATCAGCTTTGTGTAAAAAATTAACTCAGCAACATACACAAAAAGGCCCGGTCGAAACCGGGCCTTTTCGATAGCTTGTCTTGATGACAAAATTTATTTTTTCACAACAGCGTGACCTGCGTAACGACCCATGGCACCCAGCTCTTCCTCAATACGGATCAACTGGTTGTATTTTGCCAAACGGTCGGAACGGGACATGGAACCGGTTTTGATCTGGCCACAGTTGAAGGCAACAGCCAAGTCGGCAATTGTGTTGTCTTCTGTTTCGCCAGAACGGTGTGACATCACAGAGGTGAAGCCAGCACGGTGGGCCATTTCAACAGCTTCCATTGTTTCGGTCAAGGAACCGATTTGGTTCACTTTTACGAGAATGGAGTTTGCAAGACCTTTTTCGATGCCCATCGCCAAACGTTCGGTGTTGGTTACGAACAGATCATCACCTACCAACTGACATTTGTTGCCAATTGCCTGGTTCAGAGCTGACCAACCTTCAAAGTCGTCTTCTGCCATGCCATCTTCAATGGAGAAGATTGGGTATGCAGAAACAAGCTCTTCATAGTAGCGCGCCATTTCCTGTGGACCAAGAATACGGCTCTCGCCTTTCAGGTTGTACTTGCCATCCTCGAAGAACTCGGTAGACGCAGGGTCCAGCGCGATCATGATGTCTTTACCAGCAGAGTAACCGGCTTTTTCTACAGCGTTAACAACAAAGTCGAGCGCTTCTTTTGTAGAACCGATACCAGGTGCAAAACCACCTTCATCACCAACGTTGGTGTTGTGGCCAGCAGCGGAAAGGCCTTTTTTCAAAGTATGGAATACTTCAGAACCCATACGAACGGCTTCACGGATGGAATTTGCACCAACTGGCGCAATCATGAATTCCTGGAAGTCGATTGGGTTGTCAGCGTGCTCACCACCATTGATGATGTTCATCATTGGCACTGGCAGAGTGCGGGCACCAAAACCACCTACATAACGGTAAAGTGGCAAGCCAGCAGCTTCGGCAGATGCTTTTGCTACTGCGAGGGAAACACCAAGGATTGCGTTAGCACCAAGGCGTGCTTTGTTTTTAGTGCCGTCAAGTTCGATCATTGCCTGATCGATTTTGATTTGATCTTCAGCGTCCATGCCGCCGATTGTGTCAAAGATTTCACCGTTGACGGATTCAACAGCATCTTCAACACCTTTACCCATGAAGCGCTCGCCGCCATCACGACGTTCAACAGCTTCGTACGCACCGGTAGAAGCACCGGATGGTACTGCGGCACGGCCAAAAGAACCGTCTTCCAAAAGCACATCAACTTCTACAGTCGGGTTACCACGACTGTCGAGAATTTCGCGGCCGATAATATCGATGATAGCTGTCATCTTATGCTCCAGTGTATCAGTAGCGTTTCAGAAATTGGCTCGAAGTGCTTCTATCCCACCCGCTAGTTTCTTTAAAGAGGACAAACTGTCTGGTTTTGTCCATATGAAGAAAAACGAGCGAGAATATTGTCGCACCCGGCTATTAATACGTAAGTTTTACGTATTTTTAACAGGGCAGTTAAATATCACAGCTCAAAGCTGCTAGATTTAGCTGTCTTGTCGAACTCCTGCAACCAGCTTAAAAGCTCTTTAAGCTTGTGCAGGGGAATCATATTTGGTCCATCACTTGGTGATTTATCAGGATCATTATGCGTTTCTATGAACAACCCTGCCACACCGACGGCCACCGCTGCACGTGCCAGCACGGCAACAAACTCACGCTGACCACCTGTAGAGCCGCCCTGCCCGCCGGGCTGCTGTACGGAGTGCGTGGCATCAAACACCACCGGTGCACCAGTTGCCGCTATGGCGGGCAATGAACGCATATCGGAAACCAGCGTGTTATAGCCAAAGCTTGTACCGCGTTCACATAGCATCACATTGGGATTGCCACTCTGAGTGATTTTATTAAGTACATTAACCATGTCCCAAGGCGCAAGAAACTGCCCCTTCTTCACGTTGATCACCGCGCCGGTTTTAGCTGCAGCCACCAATAAATCGGTTTGGCGACACAAAAAAGCAGGAATTTGTAGGATATCGCAAACCTCTGCCACCGGGGCGCACTGGTGCGACTCATGCACATCGGTAATCACTGGCAAGCCGTAGGTTTCTTTAATTTCAGCAAAAACCTCAAGGCCCTTGGCCATACCAATGCCACGACCACCGGAAATACTGGTGCGGTTTGCCTTATCGAAACTGGCTTTGAAAACATAGCCAATACCAAGCGAGTCGGTGATTTCTTTTACCGCCTGTGCCATTTCCAGCGCGTGCTGGCGGCTTTCCATTTGGCAAGGTCCGGCAATTAATGAAAAAGGTTTATTATTTGCAAATGTTGCATTGCCAACACGTATTTCAGAGCGTGGTTCACTCACGAGGCAACTCTCCTTAACAACCTATAGTCAGAAAGTAGATAAGCGTATACCTCGCAAAACACAAGAAGCTGCATCAAAAGATGCAGCTTCAAAACAAATTTAATTATTCTCATCCTACCAAATGAACTGATGTTCTCGCAAATAAGCGATTATTTGCGCAACATTTTCCTCAATACTCTGCTGTTCGGTATCAAGCGTCAACTCGGGGGTCTCTGGCACTTCATAGGGGCTCGATATCCCGGTAAAGTTTTCTATTTCCCCCGCTTTTGCCTTGGCATACAAGCCTTTGGGGTCACGCTTTGCGCAAATATCAAGGGAGGTATTTACGTAGATTTCAATAAACTCTCCCTCTTCAACACGCTCTCGTGCCAGTTTTCGCTCACTGGCGAAAGGCGAGATGAATGAAACCAGCGTTATTAAGCCGGTATCAACCATAAGCTTGGAAAGCTCCCCGACCCGGCGAATATTTTCAATCCGGTCCGCTTCGTTAAAGCCAAGATCCTTGTTCAGACCATGCCGCAGGTTATCGCCGTCAAGCAAGGTTGCATGCGCCCCTAATCGGAGCAGCTCTTTATCCAATGCATTGGCAATCGTGGATTTTCCGGAGCCCGAAAGACCGGTAAACCAAAGAACACATGGCTTTTGACCTTTTTGGCTCGCCCGCTCCTGTTTGCTAACTGTAAGCTGTTGCCGATGAATATTGTTGGCCCGTCGCAAACCAAACCATACCAAACCGGCCGCTACTGTTGCGTTAGAGAGCCTATCAATCAGGATAAAACTTCCCGTATGTCGGTTCACCTCGTAAGGGTCAAAAGCAATCTCCTGCGAAAGACTCAAATTACAAAAGGCAATTTCATTTAAGCCAACACTTTTTCCTGCCAAATGCTGCGCCGAATTGACATCAACCCGATGCTTTATCTCGGTAACCGTTGCGCTAACTGTTTGTGTACCACATTTTAAAAGATACGTGCGACCAGCATAAAGCGGCGTTTCACTCATCCAGATCAAATGCGCTGCCAGTTGATCGCTGACCTCGGGACGGCTTTTTACAGAAGCCAACAAATCACCACGCGAGATGTCAATCTCGTCTTCCAGCACGATGGTGATCGCATCACCCTTGCTTGCTTCTACTAGATCACCATCCATCGTTGTCAGGCGCTTTACACGGCTTGTCTGCCCTGATTTTGCCACAACGATTTCATCACCAGGCGCAATACGTCCCCCGCTCACCGTACCGCTAAACCCGCGGAAATCAAGGTCAGGGCGGTTCACCCATTGCACCGGAAAGCGAAAGTTTTCGTGGCTTTCATCGCTTAGCTTGATCTCAACCGTTTCCAAGTGTTGCAAAAGCGTTGGCCCATCATACCAATCCATATTATTGGAACGTTGGGTAACGTTATCACCAAAGCGTGCCGATACGGGCACAACTTGCGCACTCTCAAAGTCATGAGAGGCTGCAAGAGCTGCGAACTCCTGCTTTATTTCCTCAAATATCTTGCGGTCATAGTCAACCAGGTCGAATTTATTCAAAGCTAAAACGAGGTGACGCACACCTAGCAAGGATGCAATAAATGCATGACGTCTTGTTTGCGTTAAAATCCCTTTGCGTGCGTCTACCAGCAATACGGCAAGGTCAGCCGTTGAGGCTCCTGTTGCCATATTACGGGTATACTGCTCGTGCCCTGGAGTGTCTGCAACAATGAAACGACGCTTGTCACTGGCGAAAAAGCGATAGGCTACGTCAATAGTAATCCCCTGCTCGCGCTCAGCTTCCAACCCGTCAACAAGCAGAGCAAGATCGATATCCTCCCCCACAGTGCCAAAACGCTTACTATCACTTTCCAATGAAGCGAGTTGATCTTCGAAAATAAGCTTGCTGTCATAGAGCAAGCGACCAATGAGCGTTGACTTTCCATCGTCCACACTCCCACAGGTAATAAAACGCAGTAATTGCTTGTTTTCTTGAGCAGCAACGTAGTTTTCTATCAACTGTGTGGCTGAGGCTTCTAAAGGCTTATTCATTAGAAATAGCCCTCCCGCTTCTTTTTCTCCATGGAAGCGGCTGAATCATGATCGATTAACCGGCCCTGCCGCTCGGAAGAGCGTGCGACAAGCATCTCACCCACCACTTCCTCAAGTGTGGTTGCACTGCTTTCAACAGCCCCCGTGAGCGGATAGCACCCTAATGTGCGAAACCGTACCATTTTTTCTTGTGGCACTTCACCGGGCAGCAGCGGCAAGCGGTTATCATCAACCATCAAAAGTGTGCCCGAGCGCTCGACAACTTTACGACGTTGCGCAAGGTAGAGAGAAGGCACCTCGATTTTTTCGGCCAAAATGTACTGCCAGATATCCAGCTCGGTCCAGTTGGATAGCGGGAAAGCACGAATGCTCTCACCAGGCGCTACACGCGCATTATAAAGCTGCCAAAGTTCGGGGCGCTGGTTCTTCGGATCCCAGCCATGGGTTTTTGTGCGGAAAGAAAACACCCGTTCTTTCGCCCGCGACTTTTCTTCATCACGACGCGCTCCGCCGAATGCCGCGTCATACCCGCCCAAATCAAGCGCTTGTTTAAGGGCCTCGGTTTTCATGACATGCGTATAGGTTGAGCTACCATGCTCAAATGGATTAATATTTTGTGCTTTGCCTTCTTGATTGGTATGCACAATCAAATCAAGATTGTGCTTTTTCGCCATATAATCGCGAAAGGCAATCATTTCCTTGAATTTCCAAGTGGTATCTACATGCAACACCGGAAAAGGTAGCTTAGAAGGTGCAAATGCTTTTAGGGCCAAATGCAGCATAACTGCACTGTCTTTACCAATTGAGTAAAGCATAACCGGATTGGAAAACTCGGCAACAACTTCGCGAATAATATGAATGCTTTCACTCTCAAGATGTTTGAGGTGCGAGCTTTGAGCGATACCCATAATGTAACTCCGGATTTAAGTCCCTTAGTAATTAATCCGGAGTCTATGCGTTTAAAGTTCCCCTGACGAAGCTTAGAACTCTTTGGTTAGGCCATAACGGGAAATAATTTTTTCATCGCCCACAGCAAAGAAGTATGGGTTTTCATAGGCTTTATTCTTGGTTATTTTAGCCCCTTCATACAGGAAGGGCGAACCGTCCGTTTTTACCATTGCACCACCGGCTGCAAGCAAAACCGCATGCCCGGCTGCTGTATCCCACTGCATGGTGGGGCTGAAACGTGGATAAAAATCTGCCAAGCCTTCGGCCAAGCGGCAGAATTTAAGCGACGAGCCCGTCGACTGCTTTTCACATTCGGGCATCTTGTTTAAAAGCTGTTTTGTTTTTTCGCTTAAATGCGAGCGCGAAACAAGGGCAGCAATTTTATCTAAAGGAGCACGCCGCACACGTATAGGCTCTGCTGTTGCGCCTTTAATATCTACCAATTGACGAAAGGCACCTACATTCAGTTCACCATAGTAGAGTGTTGTTAGCGCCGGCGCATACACAACTCCTTTGGTCGGTATACCGTTTTCAACCAGCGCAATATTGACTGTGAATTCACCATTACGTTTGATAAATTCTCTTGTCCCATCAAGCGGGTCGACCAAAAAATAGCGATCTGCCACATTAGGCTGAATACCAGATGCCATTGCCTCTTCAGCAATGACCGGAATTGTCGGAAAGTGATCGGCAAGATGCTTTAAAATGATTTCTTCTGCTGCTTGATCTGCAATTGTCACAGGAGAACCATCTTGTTTAATATGCTCGCTAAACCCACTGTTATAAATGGCCATTATTTTTTCACCGGCTTGCAACGAAGCCTTTTTTAGCTGTTCTATCAAGGATGCCTCACAATAGTTTTAATGATTAATGCACTATTTCCGACGACTGATTTCGTAGGAAATTAGAGAAAGCCGAATTATATGCTATACGCTGTATTTTTCATTTGGATCTAGCAATAGTATCCCAATAGTAGCTAATTTAAGAAAAATGTATCCTGTATTAGTTTATTTTCATTTGCGTTTTGCAATAAAAATGTCTTTATGTTTTTGAAACAAAAAATTTGAATTATTGGATGATTTATGTCAGGTAAAATTAAAAAAGCAGTTCTGCCAGTCGCGGGCCTAGGTACACGCTTTCTACCCGCTACAAAAGCAGTTCCCAAAGAAATGCTCACCATTGTTGACGCCCCGGTGGTCCAATACGTGGTGGATGAGGCCCGTGCAGCAGGGATTGAACACATCGTATTTGTCACCGGCCGCAACAAGCATGTGATTGAAGACCACTTTGATATTGCCTACGAGCTGGAAGAGACGCTGCGGGTTCGCAAAAAGGACGCAGCTCTAAAGGATTTACAAGCAACGCGTCCCAAAGCTGGTACCACCAGCTTCACCCGTCAACAAGAGCCTTTGGGACTGGGTCATGCGGTTTGGTGTGCCCGCGATTTAATTGGCTCCGAGCCTTTTGCAGTTCTACTGCCAGATATGTTGATGAAAGCGCCTAAAGGTTGTTTAACCCAAATGGTTGAGGCTTATAAAACCCATGGTGGTAACATCATATCGGTTGAAGAAGTGCCCATGGATCAAACCCATAACTACGGTATCATTGAACGCGGGCCTGTTGAGCAGGATGATACCTTCACCATCCACGGTATGGTTGAAAAGCCTGCCCCTGGCACGGCTCCTTCAAACCTCTATATCAACGGTCGTTATATTTTACAGCCAGAAATATTTGATTTACTACAAAAACAAGGCACTGGGGCCGGCGGTGAGATCCAGCTCACAGATGCCATGCAGCAGCTAATGCAAGAGCAGCCTTTTCGTGGGGTCGAGTTTAAAGGCACCACATATGATTGTGGCTCAAAAGCCGGCTTTTTAGCCGCAAATATTGCCTACGCGCTTGATAACGAAGAACTCGCAAAAGAAATCAGTCCTCTACTTCAAAAGTTAATGGGCTAATAGTAATAGGTACTGTAATGGAAACTGTCCTCATAACGGGAACAGCAGGCTTTATTGGTTGTGCGGTAGCAAAACGTTTTTTGCAAGAAGGCTATCATGTGGTTGGCCTTGATTGTCTCACCGACTACTACGATGTGACATTAAAACATGCACGCTTAAAGCTGCTAAGTGCCTCAAACCATTTTACTCAAGCCTGTATTCGCCTTGAGGACAGTAAAAGTGTAATGGCGCTTTTCGCCGAGCATAAGCCAAGTAAGGTGATTCACTTGGCGGCTCAAGCCGGTGTACGCTACTCACTTGAATCCCCGCAATCCTACGTGGATAGTAATGTTACCGGCTTTTTATCTATTCTCGAGGCTGCGCGAGAGCACAAACCACAACATGTTATTTTTGCTTCAACCTCTTCGGTTTTCGGGTTGGATGGGCAGATGCCGCTATCACCGCATCACGGTGGCAATCACCCGGTCTCGTTTTATGCTGCAACCAAAAAAGCCAATGAAGCCATGGCGCATTCTTATGCGCACTTGTTTTCGATACCGCTAACAGGTCTACGCTTTTTCACCGTGTATGGGCCATGGGGGCGGCCTGATATGGCCCTGTTCAAATTCACCAAAGCAATTCTTGCGGGCGAGCCGGTCCCTCTCTTCAATAACGGTGATATGGTAAGGGACTTTACTTATATTGATGATATTGTTGAAAGTATTTGGCGTCTGACACCAATGGCTCCAGAAACAAATCCGCAATGGGACAACAAAACATCTGATCCGGCCAGCAGCTCTGCTCCTTACCGCATTTGTAATATTGGCAATTCTTCTCCAGTTCAGCTTATGGACTATTTGGAAGCCATTGAACAGGCTCTGGACATGAAGGCCATAAAACAATTCCTGCCCTTCCAGCCCGGTGATGTCGCCGCCACATTTGCCGATACCTCAGATCTTGAGCAGTTGACAGGCTTCAAGCCACAAACCACTGTTAAACAAGGGGTTGCAAACTTTGTTAAATGGTATCGTGATTACTACCGTTGTTAGGTCGTATCAGGAACATTTTAAATGGCACAGTGCCTGTCTGTTATCGGGCTTGGATATGTGGGGCTACCGCTTGCCTGCGCTTTTGCGCAGGCAGGTTTTGAGGTCATCGCCTATGACAAGTCAATATCTCGCATAAAGCAACTTCGACAAGGCATTGATAAAAACACCAGTATCCCGTTGGAGGATCTGAAAGAACAAGCAATCACCTTCACAAATGATCATCAAAATCTTATCAAGGCAAATTGCCATATAATTGCTGTTCCAACACCAATCACCCCAAGCCGGCGACCCGATTTGTCCATGTTATTGGCCGCCTGCAAAACATTAGGTCAGTCGCTATCCAAAGGAGATATGGTTGTCATTGAGTCTACTGTTTATCCAGGTGTTTGCGAAGATATTGCAGCGCCAGAAATCGAAAAAGTTTCAGGCTTAAAGCTGGATCGCGATTTTGAGTTGGCCTACTCTCCAGAGCGCATCAACCCGGGAGATGACGAGCACAACCTAGCCTCAACAATAAAAATTGTTTCAGCCCGAACGCCCCTTGCTCTTGAACGCGTTAAAAATCTTTATAAAACAATTATTAAAGCAGGTTTACACGTTGCACCTAGCATACAGGTCGCTGAGGCAGCCAAAACCATCGAGAACACGCAAAGAGATCTCAACATTGCTCTCATGAACGAGCTTGCCATGCTTTTTCACCAACTCGGCCTTGATAGTGGCGATGTGTTGGCAGCCGCCCGCAGCAAGTGGAACTTTCTACCCTTTACACCCGGCTTGGTTGGCGGCCATTGTATTGGCGTCGATCCCTATTATTTATCGGAAAAAGCGCATGAAGTCGGCTTTGAACCACAACTCACATTGGCAGGGCGGCAAACCAATGAGGCGATACCTGGCTTTATTGCCGAACAGCTTATGCAACACTTGAGCAAGCAAGGTGTGCACAATCCCATAAACGCTGTTATTTTGGGAGCCACGTATAAAGCCAATGTACCGGATATACGCAACTCCAAGGCCCTTGAGCTGGCTACCGCGCTAGAAAAATATGGCGCTATTGTGCAACTGGTTGACCCACTTATTGCCAATGGTACAGAGCAAAGCCATAGCCCGCTAAAACTCACCGACCTTGAAGAATGCTACAACAACCATGCCGATCTGGTTATTCTTGCCGTCCCGCACAAGGCGTTTTATGCGGCAAGCCCATCACCGCATTCCCTATGGCCACTCGTTCAAAAAATATGCCGTCCCCAAAACGCCATCATTGCAGATATTTACCATTGCCTTGAGAGGAATAGAGCCCCAAAAGGTCAAGTACTATGGCGTTTGTAGCGCGGATCCTATAAAAAGCCCCGCATTGCGGGGCGATAAAATAGATTAAATTGTTAGCTTGAATACGGCTCCAGATCACCTCGTGCCCAGTCTTCTTTCGTTTTTTGCCGAAAATCTTCAAACTGACCGGCATCAATGGCATCGCGAATACCCTGCATCAGGTATTGATAATAGGCAAGGTTATTCCAGGTGAGCAGCATGGCGGCCAACCCCTCATTCACACGTACCAAGTGGTGCAAATACGCCCGTGAATAATTATTGGTGGCCTCACAATTGGATTGCGCATCAAGCGGGCGCGGGTCATCCGCATGGCGAGCGTTTTTCAAGTTAACCTTGCCAAAACGTGTATAGGCCAAACCGTGACGACCTGCTCTTGTGGGCATTACACAGTCGAATTGGTCAATACCACGAGCCACGCTTTCCAAAAGATCTTCAGGTGTGCCAACACCCATTAAATAGCGAGGCTTATCTACTGGCATCACCGGCGTTGTGACTTCAAGTGTTTTCAGCATAACTGCTTGCGGTTCACCAACAGCCAAGCCGCCAACGGAGTAACCCTCAAATGGCATTTGCGCCAACTGTCTGGCAGATTCAATACGCAGTTCCGCATTATCTCCCCCTTGAACGATACCATAAAGCCCCTGCCCTTTTGCTGGCCCGCCCATGCGCTCAAATTGCTCACGCGAACGCACCGCCCACCGCAAAGACAATTGCATCGCCGCTTCGATTTCTTTTTTCTCAGCTGGCAAACCAATGCACTGGTCGAGTTGCATTTGAATATCCGAACCGAGCAGACCTTGAATTTCCACGGAGCGCTCCGGGCTCATCATATGTTTCGAGCCGTCGTGATGCGAGCGGAACGTCACCCCTTCTTCGGTCATTTTTCGCAAAGAAGAGAGCGACATGACCTGAAAACCACCAGAGTCAGTCAATATCGTGTGTGGCCAGTTCATAAACTTATGCAAACCACCCAGCTTGGCCACACGCTCAGCCGTGGGGCGCAGCATCAAATGGTATGTATTACCTAAAATCACATCAGCGCCCAGTTCCCGTACCTGTTGCGGGTACATAGCCTTAACGGTGGCCTGTGTGCCGACTGGCATGAAAGCTGGTGTACGCACCACCCCGTGGGGCGTCGTTATTTCACCGCGCCGCGCCATACCGTCGGTTTTCAGCAGTTTAAACGAGAAGGGCTGTTGTTTTTGTTCTGACATGGATTAATCCTTGGGGAAGAGCAGCGAGCTGTCACCGTAGCTATAAAAGCGATAGTTATTGTCTATTGCATGCTCATAGGCACGCCGCATTTCTGGCATACCGGCAAATGCACTTACCAACATAAACAAGGTGGAACGCGGCAAGTGGAAGTTTGTCATTAAAGCATCAATTGCTTTAAACTGATAACCGGGAACAATAAAAATACTGGTCGAACCGGAAAACTCGGATATTTGTCCACTGGCCTGAGCCGAGCTTTCAAGAATGCGCAGTGAAGTGGTGCCAACCGCCACAACCTTGTTGCCGCGTTTGCGCACGGCATTCAACTGTTCTGCTGTCGCCCGCGAAATTTCGCCCCATTCATCGTGCATTTGATGGTGATTGGTATCATCCACTTTAACAGGCAAAAAAGTTCCTGCCCCCACATGTAGGGTTACAAAGTGGCGCTCAACGCCTTTTTGCGCCAGCATTTCAAATAACCGATCCGTAAAGTGCAAGCCTGCTGTGGGCGCTGCCACAGCACCTTCATGACGCGCATAAACGGTTTGATAGTCTTGCCGGTCTTGCGCATCTTCGGCGCGTTTTTGGGCGATATATGGTGGTAGTGGAATGTGACCGACCTGCGCTATGGCAGCGTCTAATTCCGCAGCTGATTTATTGAATTTGAAACGAATATCGCCGCTTGGGCTTTTTTCCATCACCTGTGCGCTTAATGTGGCTTGTTCAGCCCCGCTTTCATCAAATGCAAAAGAAACACAATCACCGACCCGAAGCTTTTTAGCGGGGCGGACAAATGCCCGCCACTCATCCACTGACGCCCGCTGATGTAAAGTGACACCAACTTTAGCGCTCACACCATCTCGTTTACGAAACCCAAGCAATTGTGCGGGAATTACTTTCGTATCATTGAACACCAAAGCATCACCAGGTTCCAGAAAACTGGCAAGTTCAAGTACATGACTATCTTGCAAAAGGGGCGTCTGGTTTGGTTTTACAACCAAGAGCTTGGATGTATCTCTTGGCGAAGTTGGCCGCAATGCAATATTTTCTGAGGGCAACTCAAAATCAAACTCGTCTACGCGCATTAGGGTACCTTGATGTGGACTGTTCCGCCACTGTGAAAGAAAAGACGCTAACAAAGGCAATAGCGTATCAACCAGAGGCAAAGGCTCATAACGCCAAACAGGCGCTAAGGTCAAGTACCACTTCGATTTACCAATGAATTTTGAAAGACTTCACTTTATTAGACCATTCTCATTGAGAGAATGGTGAGCCCGCACGGGTTCGAACCGTGGACCTACTGATTAAAAGTCAGTTGCTCTACCAGCTGAGCTACGGGCTCTTAGGCTTGGCGTTGCGCCGTTGCCTGTGAGGGGTCTTCTAAGGATTTCATCGCTTTAGCGCAAGCCCTTTTTTTTATTTTCCACACTGCATATTTTTATTGCATCCAATTGCACGTTGTGTTGGCCGCGCCTATTTAATTTGTTGGTCGCGCCCATTTGAAATCATTTTTTACAAGCAACCTCTTGCCACTTCAGCTTCTTCAATTATTTTAAGTAGAAACTAGGCCGATAATGCAGGGTTTTTAAGTGCCGATTATTTCCAAGATTTTTCTTAGAGTTTATGATGATTTGGTTGAACTGAAATTATGGCTGCTTGCAGCATTATTGCTCAGCTATCTTGGTATTTCGTATATACTGTTTTATCTGGCTGGCGAGCAGCATCTGGTTCAAGATTTTATCAGCTTTAGCTATTTTGCCATTACAACAGCATCGACTGTCGGCTATGGGGACTTGTCACCGCAAACTGCTGCAGGGCGTTTGATTGCAACCATCTGGTTTATGCCTGGTGCTTTGATTATCTTTACCGCTTTTTTGGGAAAAGTGACTTCTGACATCATTAGGGGAGTGAGGCGTATGGCGGATGGTCTTGGGGACTTTGCACATCTTAACAATAGTGTGGTGCTGATCGGATACCAAGAAGAGCACAGTATCGCGATGATCAATGATCTCATCGCAAGCGGCGTTAATACGAGTGCGATTATTATGATGGCCCGGGAAGGTGATATCTCCCTACCCAAGGGTGTGCGGTATATCCGCTCTGAGCGACTGGATGCCCTACAAGAGTTAACAAGGGCAGGCGTACATCAGGCTTCGATGGTTATTGTCTATTGCAAAAGTGATGGCGAGAGTTTCAATAGCTGCCTCGCAGTGCGTGAATTAAACCAAAGCGTGCATGTTGCGGCATATTTTGGGGACCAAGACACTGCTCGTCGTGCACGTCAGCTCGCGCAAGTAGAAGCTGTGGTTTCGAATGCATCATCGACACTCATTCGTGCGGCGCAGGATCCTGGAGCCAGTCAAGTTTTGCACGCACTAAGTTCGTTTAGCTGTAATGCAACCATTTTTTCCCTCAAAATCACTCGGGCCAATACGCCGATAAATGAAATAGAGGCACACCTGAATGCGGTTGATGCCAGCCTATTAGCGATCGGGGATGCAAGTGATAAAGAGCAGCTTTGTTTTAGGCCCTTCCCTCAATCACTTAGCACCAACCATATTGTTTATTATGTTGCTCATTCTCGCGTGAAAACTGACCGTATTTAGACCCAATATGCTAAACACGGAATATTAAAGCGCAGCCGATAATCACAAGAAATGCACCAATCCAAGCCCCTATAGCCGGTGCTTGACCCGTTCGCCACCACAGTAACGGCAATAAAATCGCCGGGCTGGTGGCTGAGAGGGTGGATACGATACCCACTTCTCCTCCTTCTAAGGCGAATAGAAGGAATGACATGCCCACACCCATACCCAAAAAGCCAGAGACGATACAAAAACCCAGGATATTTATTGTCATCGGACGTGCGAATTTGAACATTGGGCTTGGTAACGAAACAAGAAAAGAAAGGCCGATGGCCGCGATTGTGCACCTTACCAAAGCAACAGCCAACGGGTCGGCCCCCAATGACATTATCGGCTTGATTGCAAGTGAACCTATGGACTGGGAAGTGGCTGCAACCAACCCCAAACCAACTCCTATGACGAGAGGCCCCTTCACCGCTTCCCATTGGTGGAGCTGATCTTTTCTCTTACCAAAAGCAATTGCGAGTACAACACCGACAATGACCAGAAGTATGCCGGAGACTTCTTGAATGCTGAGCTTTTCACCAAACAGCAATGCACCTAGAATTACAGATATTGGTGCATTCATAGCGAAAATGATTGAAGTTCGGCGCGGCCCAAGCCTGTTTAAAGTTAAAAATAGAGCTGTATCGCCTACAAAAATACCAATGAAGCCAGAGATAAAGAGCAGTGGTAAATAGTCATAGGATAACGTTTGCCAGCTACCCGAAATGAGGGTGTAAGCTGCTAACATAACAACAACAGACCACATGCGGGCAAAGTTAAACCCTATTGCCCCTAAATGCCCCGCTGGTTTTGATGATACCAATCCTGTTATTGCCCAACATGTAGCGGCCAATACTGCCGCCCCTTCATATATTAACATTTGCATCCAACCATTAAACAATTGCTGTAAACGTGTTTAAGGACGCTTGGGTAATTTGAAAAGAAAATTCTTTATTTAAGGGCGTATTTCACCGCTTGGCATGTTTCGATTATGAAACGCAAAGGGGACGTTAACGACATATGCGCTGCTTTATAAAACACGTAGTCTCATTGTTGTTCATAGGAGTTGACCTATTTAACTGTCATTGATGGCCTCATCACCCAATTGCCTGCTTATTGTAGGCTCCTATAAAAAACGTAGGTCACTCCTTGCCTAATAGGGAAAGGATAAACGATGCTAGCCGCTATAACTTTGTATAGTAAACCCAAATGTCCCCATTGCGAGGAAGCCAAAGAGCAACTTGATCGTGCCGGCCTTCCCTATGAAACGCATAATATTGCAGATAATTTACATGATCGGGACACCAGTGTTTATCGCAGTGGTGCGGTAACAGTTCCACAAATTTTTGTGGACCAGCACCATATAAACGGCGCGGATGAACTGCGGAAAGTAGCGGAAAACCATTTACTCTCACCACTATTAAATGATGCAGAAGTTACCGATGGTTTGGCACAATTTCCCAAGAGCCTTATTCATCAAGGCGCGGAAGACTATCTGCTACGCGATGTTATTCCAGAAAGTGATGGCACACATGACGAAGACCCAGAAACCTGGCCAATTTTACACTTCTATAAAGACTTTTTTGGATTTTGGCCAAACTGTTTTTATTACCAACATCATTGGCACGAGGCCTACAAACTGTTTGTTTATTGTCACAATACCGCGGCAATAATGGGTGGAAAAAACATTCTTGGCTCACCTGTTATGATGGCAGTGATTTACTCCACATCCAAAGCCCATGGCTGCGCGTATTGCACAGTACACAGCGCATCAGTGGGCGGGGAAAAAAGTGCGCTTATTCCCGACTTGGTGGAAAAATCCAAGAACTCAATATTTTTACCCAATTCACCAATTGGTCCTTTTGAAGCGTCCTTAGCTAATTTGGCTGCAAATGCCACCCTTAACAAGGTCAACCAAGAAGATATTGAACGTATTTATGCTACGGCCTTTGAAGCGCGTGTTTCCAAAGAAAGCCCGGAAGCTAATATCACTGCTGCGGCCCTCGCCTGCTCTGCACTTGGATTTTTGAATGTTTTTAACGACTTGACTGGAGTTAAAGTTGAGGCCGAGTGGGCAAATAGCGCAGAAAAGCATGGTATTAACCCAGGGCGGCATGGGGCAAGCTATGAGCGGGCCTCTGATAACTTGAATTACGACTTACCCCAACTCACTGTAACTATGCCTGAAATGATGGCGAAATACGAAGGTATCGTTGCCGATAAAGGCAGTAGTGAAGCTTATGCGCAAGAAGAGCTTGCAATTGTTCCTTGCTGGTTAAAGCGCTGGCCTGAGCAATACAAAGCAACGCACATTTATTTTTATAGCGAAATTATGCAGCCACGTGTTCACTCCGCAATTTCCAGCGAGTTGAAACACTTAATGCTGCGTGTAAGTGCTATTGCAAAAGGACATGATGAAATCGCCGCCGATGAAGCTTATATGGCCTGGTGCCAGTCTGACAAAACCGAGACATCAGTTGAGCGATTAAAAAGATGTTATGGTGTGGCATCTGGTGAATATGACAGCGGTACTTTATTTTCTGATGAGGAAGTTGCGGCGCTTATGTTGGCGCGTCAGTCTGCTATGATACCGTTAGTAACAGTACGTCGTTTCGTGGAACCGGCAACGAAGGCATTTGATAGTACCGAGCTTATTCACCTTATCACGGTGTGCGCAATGGGTAGTCTGGTACAGCGTTTTAGTGCGATCATGAAACCACGAATGAACCCTGAAAGTGAAGAATTCTGCCGCTCCCATGAGATTAGTTGCGATAGTCTTCTTATTCGCGTTGGCCTTGCCTGAGAACATATTGGCACAGCTTTGCGGATAAGCTGTGCCATTTAATTCATGTCTAAGTTTTAGTAAATTAAAATAATAGGTGATCGTGATGACCTTGAACATCCCTCTTTTAACCGCTTGTCTAGGCTTTGCCGCTGGTATCTTTACGGTCCTTTCTTTTTTAGAAAAGCCTGTTTGGCCAATGATGCTAAACGCAAACAGTCATGCTGTTGTAAATACAGAAGTAAAGGCGGTGCATGGAATTTTAAACCGTCTCATTCGAATGCTGCCACCAACGATGATGCTTACCATGCTTGTTGTTAGTTGTCTGCTCATTGAACGCTTAATAAGCTCAGATTTCGCCAAACCTGAGATTAGCATGGCAACGCTGTTCTTTGGACAAATGATAATTGTGGTTGCTCTGTTAAAAAGCCGCATAGATGGTGTTAAAAACGTGGCTGCAGATGAGGATATCATAAAACTGCGGAAAGGACTGGGCGCGTTAACACAGCTACATCACATGGGATTAGCGGCTGCAATTAGTACCCTATGTCTGCAACTCTATTATCTTTCATAGGTATTTTCATTTTAACTCGATACCTCACGCTTCGATTTGACAACAATTGACTCAGTATATTCTTTTAGGATGTCGAGGAATGCGCGTACCGCCGGAACCGTTGAGCGTTGCGGCGGATAACATGCATAAAATGAGATTTCTTCGCCAGAGTAATCCTCTAGTATTGGTTGTAGCATTCCATGCGAAATTTGCGGAGCCGTAAAGAAATCGGGTAAGAACACGACCCCATTGCCCGCTTGGACGATGCTGGTGGCCACAACTGGGTCTTCAACCAACGCAATTGGCTTTGAGTCTAAAGTGATTGATTTTCCCTCAGCGTTAGTTAAATGCCAAATTTGTGGTGAGCTTTGTACATTTATGACAATTCTTCCCAATGCATCAACCTGTTCACCATTCATGGGGGCTTGAAAATGTTTATTAACCGGAGACGTAAATAGTTTAAAGCGCGTTGTTGTGATTTTTTTGGCGACTAAATTAGGATCATTTGGCATGCCCAGGCGCAAAACAACATCCAAGTTTTCGCTTTGAGGATTTGGACCTAAAGAGGTCACCGAAATATGAGGCTGGATTTTTGGGTATAAATCTCGCAGCCTTGCAATGACGGGCCCCACAAAAAAACGGGCACTAGTGGCGCTGGCAGCAATGCGAATGGGGCCTGCGGGCTCCTTTTTTGCGGCTCGTAAATCTTGTTCAATTTCACTGCCGAGCTCACTAATTAGGCGCGCGTTATCTAAAAGTGTTTTTCCTGTGGGTGTTAACTCAAGGCCTGAATGGGTACGATTAAACAAGACAGTTCCGCATTGATCTTCTAGCCTGACAATTGCCCGAGAAAACCGCGCTTTTGAATAACCGTAGTTTTTACAGGCTGCGCTAATACCGCCAGATGTACTGACCATATAAAACAACCGTAAATCATCAAGACTTAAGTAAGATGAAATATGCATAATGTAAACTCCAGATGACAATGTGCGAAGAAACATTAAAAATCAAACAAGACAAAGATCATTTTAGTACTTTTAAAATATTATATCAATTTACATCTTCTTTTGATAACCCGCGCCGAAATCTATCAAAGAATAATGTCGATTGAAAACTATCGTAATCATAGTCTCGATAATGACCCATTTTGAAGTACTGTAGGTTTCCTGACTTAATCTTGTTGCCTATTGAACCGGTTATTCTGGCAATAAACTTATCATTTGCCCAAATTTCAATAAGACCTGTGTTGTTCAAGCCCCCTTTAATGCGATAACGCATATCTACCCACCCTTTTGTCGGGTCTGGTAGGTCAGGGTCTGCTGAAAGGTGGATTTTGATCTCAGCATCTTGCTTGTATTCTTGCGGGTCTGCGAGAAAGGGAAACTTGCTGATATCTTGTTTCTCGATTGCCTGTTTCAATTGCGTTAGAGATAGTTTTGCCGAAACCGCATCGTCCGCTTCGGTTATTGCATCGTGCTGTTGGCGCAATCCTTGCCGCTCCAAAAGCATTAATTGCTTCAATTCATTGACAAATAGAGAAAAATCACGCTCAAAGCTACCTGAGGCTTTTGCAACTAATTGTCGTGTATCATTGTGTTGAACCGTTATATGAAAAACACCATTGTCAAATCGTTGTGCCAAAAAAGGGCTTCCACCTGACTGCTCTTTCCATTGTCCGATGACCCAGCGTGTACTTCCGGCGGGTTTGCCTTTACCTTTAATTGTAAAGCTGAATGAATACCAAACTTCATGGCCGAATTCACACCAGTTACTTGGGGCTTCCCATAGCTCGTGCTTTAAATTACCCTCTTTGTCCAGCTCGTCATGACCGGATACTTGTATTGCCAGAGCTTTCGCTCCTTCGCGAACGATTGTTTGTTCTAGTTGATAATTAACTGAACTTCCTAGTCTTTTCACATCCCAATTTCTTGCGTTTGGGAAAGTGTTGAAATCGTCTTGCAATTGCGGACAACTATTATGGGCTTGCACAACAGCAGAACCCAGTAAATAGGTTGATATAAAAACAGCTAGTATTGCGTAAGTTGCAGAAAAGTTACCAGTCAATTTACAGATCTCTAGAAGTTATCAGGACACTGACTTTCATAGTATACTAAGATATGTAAATAGTTCTTATATGATCAGCTGTAGCCGGCCTCGTGAATAAAACTCTCTGGATCTATTTCATTATGATACAATTGCTCCAAAACTGCTTTGGGCGCTTTTAATATAAGTTGACTAATTTTATAGGGAAAACCGGCCCGTACCATTGCCTGTAATTGCTTCTCCACTTTGTTTGAATCCCCCCCTTCACGCCAATTGCCAAAACCCCTTCGTTTTGCATAATAATTTGCGGCTTTTAGTTCGTCATATTGGCTCGTATCAAAGCCCTTTTGCAAAATTGTTGGCTCTACACCTTTTTGCAAAAGACTGCTTTTAATGGCTCTTTGGGATTTCCCGCGTGCCAGCCCCACGCGTATTTTGGATTGCGTATAAACAAGATCATCTAGTAGACCGTGTTGCTCGCACTGTATTGCAACCTGATCGACCAAGTGCAGATAGTCTTGAGGGTCAATTTCTTTTTTTTGACAGATTCGCTTTAATTTTCGCTCAAGCACACGCTTTAAATTGTTTTTTGAGCTCGCGTATCGCCCCAGATATGCATAGGCTGCTTTGATGAGGTAGTCGTTCGCAAATGTAGAATTCATTTCACAGTTTACCAAGGGAAGAGATCTTCCCTTGGTATATAATAGTTAACCAACAAAAGCACGTTCAACAACAAACTCACTCGGATTGTTGTTAGCCCCTTCCCTCAAGCCGGCTGCTTCCAACAGGTCTTTTGTGTCATTAATCATTTGCATTGATCCGCAAATCATTCCGCGATCAACTTCCGGGTTTAAAGGCTCTACCCCTAATTGCTTAAAGAGTTCACCGGACTTTATAAGGTCTGTGATCCGTCCTTTGCGCGGGTAGTCTTCTCTTGTTACAGAGTTGAACAAGCGCAGTTTTCCTGCAGCGACTTCCCCGATGAGTGGATCATTAATGATACCGTTGACAAGCTCTTCACCATATTTCAACTCAGCAACTTCACGGCACGTATGGGTGAGGATGACATCCTCAAATTTCTCATAGGTTTCTGGGTCGCGAATGATTGAGGCAAACGGTGCAATACCCGTACCTGTTGAAAACATATATAAGCGTTTTCCCGGCAACAATGCATCGTTAACGAGCGTTCCTGTTGGCTTCTTTTTCATAAGAATGTAATCGCCAACTTCAATTTTTTGCAGGTGTTGGGTTAACGGCCCATCTGGCACTTTAATCGAAAAGAATTCAATTTCTTCATCCCATGACGGGCTGGCAATTGAGTAGGCGCGATAAAGCGGCTTGCCATCTATCATCAACCCGATCATAACAAATTCGCCAGAGCGGAAGCGAAAGCTCGCAGGACGCGTGATACGGAACTTAAAAAGCCTGTCCGTGTAGTGGGTTACTTCAGTTACTTTTTCTGCATATACATTGGCTGGAATGGCAGCTGCCAATTCTTCACCCTTCATTACGACATTCATTGATTTGCAACTCCAAAGCCGCTTGTGTTGTTTGCTGTAACCCCTTCTACAGTAGGTAACTCCAAAAGCTAAGCTTTCTTAATTCATAAAAGCAAGACGAGATAGAATATCTTGTCAGCAACTCGGCTACTACTAGAACGATACAGGTTTTTAGAACAAGTGTAGACTTATTAGCTTGTGCTTTCATATCAGAGCAGATGCCAAAATGTCGCAGCCATGTTTCACAAAGCAAAAAAAGCATAGCAGACGTTGGAGATACAACAATACGGAGCTTGATAGCACACCATATATGATGAAACTTATGCTCATTTATAGTTATGGAATATATACATATTATTTCACTAACTAACATGCGATAGTGATTTCACACCAAATGTCCGTCCGCTGGTTAAGAAATTTGATAGTTTAAAGATGCCGGTCAACGATTTTATGCAGGGCCTTCGAGAAACGAAAACGCCGCCTCCTCGCTTTGGCAAGCCTATTTATCAATAGAAAATCCCTGAAGGAAATAGCATCCAGCAGTGACCCTATGAAGGTTCGAAAATAGAGGGATTTGGTCACAGGGAAGAAGTTATCGTTATTTTTGTGCACCCTTTTCGACAGTTATAACCAAATCAATATTAATTATACGCTGCCCCACCCTACGCAGGCACGCAAAAGTGTAACCTACGACCTCGGAACCGCGTTTTCTCCATAGTCCAAGCTCTTAGATCAGCTGGCAAAAAGCATTATCGAATAAGCAAATCATGAACAGGGAGTGGTGGCCGGGGAAGTTTAAAGCATCTTTATTTGACAATCATTGCAAAGTCATGACCTCCACCAGAGGTGGAGGTTTGAAACGCTTCGCTTGGACCACTAGAAGTGGTTTTGTTAGTCGTCAATAACTAACCTTGAACAAGTCGTTGTAGTCACTCGCCTTATCCTTCTTCTCCTGATTTTGGATATAGCGTCTAACGACCTGTTCTTGATAGCCCGTCGTTGAAACGAAGTATCCCCGCGCCCAAAAATGATATCCCTTGTAGCGCCGTTTCCTCGCATACTTATTGGCAACATAAAGAGACGTTTTGCCTTTCAAAAAACCTATTATATGTGCCACAGAGTATTTCGGTGGGATTGAGATAAGCATATGCACGTGGTCAGGCATAAGCTCTCCTTCTTCAATACGACACCCTTTTTCTAACGCTAATCTGACAAACTGGTCTTTCAGCTCCCTTCGCAACTCACCATAAAGCCGTTTTGTGCGGTATTTACTGCTAAAAACAACATGATATTTACAGTCATAAGTACTGTGTTTAAGGTGGTCTACATCCATAAAAACCTCCCTGCTTGATTATCGGGCCTCAAAATACAGCGGCCCAAGCAGGGAGGTCTCTTAACTAAATTGTAGAACTCTTCCTGTCCTCCACCGGAGGTGGAGGTTTATTTTGCCTACAATAAAAACCCCGCGCAATGCACGGGGTTTTTACAAGCAAGTATTTTGTAGAATTAATGCTGCAAAATCTGGCTCAAGAACAACTGGGTCCGCTCATGCTGCGGGTTGGTAAAGAAAGGCTCTGGCTCGTTCTGCTCAACAATTTGCCCTTGGTCCATAAAGATCACCCGGTTGGCGACCTTACGTGCAAAACCCATTTCGTGGGTCACACAAAGCATGGTCATCCCCTCTTCAGCCAATCCCACCATCACATCAAGTACTTCCTTGATCATTTCAGGATCAAGCGCAGATGTCGGCTCATCAAACAGCATAATTTTCGGATTCATACAAAGCGAGCGGGCAATAGCCACACGCTGCTGCTGACCACCAGAAAGTTGCCCGGGATACTTATTGGCCTGCTCAGGTATTTTCACCCGCTCCAAATAGTGCATGGCGATTTCCTCTGCCTGCTTCTTTGGCATTTTCCGCACCCAAATCGGGGCCAGTGTACAGTTCTCTAAAATGGTCAAGTGCGGAAACAGGTTGAAATGCTGGAAGCACATGCCCACTTCCCGGCGGATTTCGTCAATCTTTTTCAAATCAGAAGTCAGCTCAATACCATCAACGATAATCTGCCCCTTCTGATGTTCTTCCAAGCGGTTGATACAGCGGATCATAGTTGACTTACCTGAGCCGGATGGCCCGCATATAACAATCCGCTCACCGGTCATAACCTTAAGGTTGATATCGCGCAGCACGTGGAAGTCACCATACCACTTATTCATCCCCTTAATCTCGATAGCAACATCGGTATCAGAGACATGCATTTTAGAACGATCTGCCTGAACTTCGGCCATGTTCATTTCACTCATTTTTTTTACTCCGAATTTCGTGAGGGACAGCGCTCTTAGCGATGATCACCGGTACTTAGTTTGCCTTCCAGATACATGGAGTAGCGAGACATTGCAAAGCAGAATATGAAGAAAAATGCTGCAACAAATACATAAAGCTCCACAACTAGTCCATTCCAGTTTGGATCCGCCAGTATGGGTTGGATAATCCCCAATGGATCAAAAAGACCAATGATGGACACCAGGGTGGTATCTTTAAACAGTCCTATGAAAGTATTCACAATACCGGGAATGGATATTTTCAAGGCCTGCGGCAATATGATCAAGCGCATGCTCTGAAAGTAATTCAGCCCAAGTGCATCTGCCGCCTCGTATTGTCCCCTTGGCAAGGCGGCCAATCCGCCACGAATAACCTCTGCCATATAAGCACTGGCAAAAAGCGTTACCATAATAAGAACCCGTAGGATCAAATCAAAGTCCCAGCCCTTCGGAAGGAAGTAATTCAACAAGGTTGAGGCCACAAACAGCAATGTTATCAACGGCACGCCACGAATAAACTCGATAAACCCAACGCATATGGTCTTAATAAAAATCATATTCGAGTTACGCCCTAAGGCCAACATCACACCAATCGGCAGAGAGAAAGATATTCCCGTACAACCAATAATCATGGTGAGAAGAAACCCACCCATTTTATCCGAGGGTACGAATTCAAAGCCAAATAAACCACCCCAAATGAGGAGATAGGCAATGAGAGGATATATTGCCGTGAACGCCAGTAATGCACTGCGATATGGTAGTTTATATAGCACAGGAGCGATAGCCACCAGCAGCAGCAGAAAAGCCAGATTAGGGCGCCAGCGTAAGTGCTCAGGGTAAAAGCCATAGGTAAACTGCCCCGCGCGTTCACTTACCACAGCCCAACAAGCCCCGTCAGGCGAAAGGCTGCGGCACTCATCATATGAACTTGCGCTCCATACAGCTTTGGCTATTGCCCATTGATAAAGATCTGGCAGGCTGTAAACCAGCATAAAACCGGCAATTAGTGTCAGCAGCACATTCAAAGGCGATGAAAACAGATTGGCCATCACCCATCCCATCGGCCCTGTTGTTGTTACCGGTGCAGGTAGCGCCGGCTTTTCATTTTGTGCCACAAAAGCAACGTTTGTTTTATCTCCCTGCATGCTAACGCCCCCTGATCCGAACCATATGATTATATTTATTCATGGCAGCTGAAATACTCAGTGAGGTGACGAGGTAAAACGCCATCAGCAATAAGACACATTCCATAGCGCGCCCTGTTTGATTAAGCGTAATGCCACCTAAGGTGCCCGTGACGTCCATATAACCAACAGCAATGGCCAGCGATGAGTTTTTCGTCAAATTCAGGAAGTTGGAAATCATAGGTGGAATAATGATGCGTAGCGCTTGCGGTAAAACAATCAATCGCATTGTGCGCGCAGAGCGCAGCCCCAATGCATGCGCTGCTTCGCTTTGTCCTTTACTAATCGCCTGGATACCAGCGCGCACGTTTTCAGCTATAAAGGCACCCGTGTAAATAGAAAGGGCGAGCCATAGTGCGACCAAGGAAATGCGCATATGTATGCCACCCTTGTAGTTGAACCCCTTCAATTCAGGATATTCAAGCCCCAATGGCATGCCTGCTGCAAAAAAAGCAAGCAGAGCAGGAACAATCAGAATACCAAGGGAAAGCATTCCTACGGGTAGCCTTTTTCCTGTTTGCTCCTGCTGTCGTTTGGCATAGCGGCGCAACACAAAAACACCAACAACCGAAATACAAAACACAAGAAAAACCAACCAGCTTCCAGCTTCTGTTGTCACACTTGGAATATAAAAGCCACGGTTGGTGGCAACCAGAGCGCCGCCAAGCATGGGATCGCTCAATTTCGGTTTTGGCAATAAACCAATAAATACGCTATTTACGAGAAGAATTTGTAATAGTACTGGGACATTGCGGGCAACCTCCACATAAGCACTCATTATTTTGCTAATAAGCCAGTTTTTTGAAAGGCGCAGAACGCCCGCAAAAACGCCAATGACCGTAGCAGTAACACAGCCTAGAACCGCAACGAGTAAAGTATTTAAAATACCAACTAAAGCTGCTTTCCAATGTGGAGCGCGCGAAGTGTATTCAATCAGCTTTTGATTGATATCATAGGAAGCCGGTTCCCATAAAAATGAAAAATTAAAGTCTTTGCCCGCATCCCTAAGATTACTGACAATGTTTGTAACCAGAAAGCTACCAATCAGCATTACAGCAATTAAGGCTATTATTTGGAATGTATAGGAGCGATAACGGGTATCGCGCCAAAGCATACCAACTCGGAACTCTTCTGGCCCCTCGGATGTAACTACGCTCATTTCATTGCCCAATTCTTACTTATTATACAATTAGGGCGCGGTCATCCCAGTACCGCGCCCTAGTTAAAATTAGCGATATGGTTGTGCGTAGAGAAGACCGCCATCAGTCCACTGCGCGTTCAGACCACGTGCCAGACCGATTTTTGTATCCTCACCCAAGTTACGGGCAAAAATTTCACCATAGTTACCTGTGGCTTTAATCACTTGAACAACGTAGTCATTCGGCAGGCCGATTTTACTGCCAAGTTCGCCCTCAGCGCCTAGCAAACGGCGTATTTCCGGACTTGTTGCAGTCTTAGCCATTTCTTCCACATTGGCTTGTGTAATGCCTTTTTCTTCAGCCTCAACCAGTACATTCAAAGTCCAACGGGCAATATCGGCCCACTGCTCATCACCTTGGTTGACGAGTGGTCCCAAAGGCTCTTTTGAAATTATTTCAGGCAGAATGATGTGCTCATCTGGCTTATCAAACGTGGCACGGCTCGCAGCTAGGCCGGAAGCATCTGTCGTGTAAACATCACAAGCTTCAGCCAAGTAATTTTGACGTGCTTCACTATTCTTCTCAACCGGTACCGGCTCGTAGCTCATGTTATTGGCGCGAAAATAATCTGCAAGGTTAGCTTCGGTAGTAGTTCCTGTTTGAATACAAACCGTTGCTCCATCAAGCTCAAGGGCAGATTCAACACCAAGTGACTTGGGCACCATAAAACCTTGCCCATCATAATAGGAAACACCGGCAAACGAAAACTTCAAATCAACATCACGGCTGAATGTCCATGTGGTGTTACGTGAAAGTAAATCCACTTCACCAGAGGATAATGCTGTAAATCGTGTTTTACCCGTTGTTGGCGTGAACTTTACCTTCGTAGGATCGCCCAAAACAGCGGCGGCAACTGCACGGCAATAATCAACGTCAAAACCGCGATATTCGCCCTTGTCATCGATAAATGAGAAACCGGCAAGTCCCGTCGAGACTGCACAGTGTAACATACCTCTTGCCTTCACATCTTCGAGTGTCGAAGCTTGTGTCGTTGTTGCTGCGACCATCCCCAAAATGCCGACTAATGCCGCTGGAAGTATCTTTTGAGCCATTATATTAGCCTTTTCTACTAAATATCAGTCCTGACATAATTACCTAAAACAAATATCTCCTTTATCTGCCCTAGGTTAGAACCCCCCGATGGTTCTTATCAGTACAGTTATTGCATAATATAATTCGAAAAAGGTCAACAGCAAACTAGTAATTAAATAGTTTTCATATGATAAAAACTATAAAAATGCGTAGTTTTTTAGCATATGTTACATTTCTAAACATAGAAAGATTATATATTAACCAGACACCACCTAGACCATTTGGAAATAAAATTCCTTCTACATAAATATACATCATGATATATAAAAAAGTAATTTACGTTCATTAAGTAAGGATAAATATGTACCGCCCACTTTCATAAGAGAAATAGATATAATAACTTCAAAGATATTGATGAGTAATCGTGTGTGTAAGTAATTTACTTTACTGATAGGTTTTTCTTCTGATTGCACAGCATAAATACAAAAAAGGGGCAATGAATTGCCCCTAATCGGTGAAATTATTCCTAGTTGTGGAGAATTATGTCAATTATCGTCTAATAGTCTTCATTTCGACGTTTTTCACGATAGATGAGCCAGAGGTTGCGAAAATAAATCACCATGCCCAGGCCCTGACCTGCAATAAATACCGGATCTTGTCGCTTAATCGAATAGATAAGAAGTAACAAGCTTCCACCAATAGAAAAGAACCAGAAAGCAACAGGCACTATGGACTTGCCAACCCGCTCGGATGCAATCCACTGCACAACAAAGCGCATCATAAACAAAGCCTGAGCAATAAAGCCAAGAATAACCCAGTAGTCGAGCCGAACAACAAAAACTGTATGCAACCACTCAAGCAGACCGTTTAGCATTAATCGGCACCCTCACCTTTACCGGCAGTCGGACTTTGCCCACCACTTACAACAACGCTGACCTCGGGTATTTTATTTCGACGTCGGCGCAACCACCAAACGCCGTAGAGATCGAGAATGCCAATGAGAGCCCGGTCAAAAACCCCGTACTTGGAAGAACCATGCATTCGTTCTCTATCAATAACATCAACAAATATAACGCCAAACCCCTCCCTGATGACCAATGCTGGTAAAAAACGATGCCAGCTGTCAAAGTAAGGCAGGCTTAAAAAAACATCTCGCCGAACTGCTTTCAAACCACACCCACTGTCTCGGGTGTTATCCTTTAAAAGCCAACCACGTAATTTATTAGCCGCTTTTGAAGCATATCGTTTAAACAAACTGGCTTTTCGACCAAGTCTTTGCCCGGCAGCCAGCGCAACAGCGGGCCCGGCCCGCTCAAGACCATCCACTAAATTCGGGATATATGCTGGATCATTTTGGCCATCACCATCAATTGTTACAATGATGTCGCCGCGTGCCTTTAACATGCCCGTACGAACTGCACAGCTTTGACCACTTGATGTTCCATGTCGATAAACACGTAAAAACGGATTGCTACTTGCGTATTCAAGCAACACATCACCGGTACCGTCACTGGAGCCATCGTCTACAACAACGACTTCAAAAGAGCGCCCATCCAAAGCATCTTTAATTTCATCAATCAGACCCGGTAGGTTTTCCCGCTCATCTTTTGCCGGTACAACAACGCTAACTGCAAGGGCCTGCTGGACGCTTGTGTTTGCCATTTTCAAATCCTTCTCCAGTCAGCAACTCTACTTGCAAACCATTAAAAGTACTTTTATTCAACGGGCTATCTACTATTTTAGTCGATAGCCATACATCGTCCTAAGGCTTTAAAACCATCATTTATTTTGCAAAGTGCTGCGTATCACACCCTTACCAGTTAAACGGAAAAGGAAATGCCGTTTTCCCATCCACCTGGCGAGGTAAATTGAAAAAGCAGCTCCCAGCATCAGCCCGGCAATAACATCGCTCGGGTAATGGGCACCAACGATAACACGACTAAAACCAATCCAAAAACCCAATCCAGCCCACACCCAACGCAGCCGCGGCCAAAGCAACATTAAAGCAACAAACAAAGCACCCGTTGTTGTGGCATGACCACTCGGAAAACTGGTATAACTGCTCACCCATGCAAAACTATCGAAAGCAACAGGACCCAGTTCATCGAAATGGCGTGGTCTTGCGCGACCAAAATTCCACTTCAAAACAATAACCGTAAGCCCACTGAGCGCAACACTCATGAACAGATAGGCCGAAACCATAAAACTGCGAGCAACGATATATCGCCTTCTTAACCCCACTCCTTTGAAGGAGCAAGCAAGTAAAAACAAGCATAACAAACCCGATGGAACCAAGATCCAACCAGATGTTCCAAAGTCCGTTAAAAAATCAAACAGCTGATAAATTACCGGTGGCAACTGTCTGGAAAAGGGAACTGAGACCGGGTCCAAAAACACCAGTGCAAACGGTATTAACCAAACAAAATAGACCAAAAAATCTTTAGGTCGTTGCCAACTTGCAATTGGTACAACTGTGGTTTGGGCATGGTGCGCGCGTCCGTTAATACACTTAATCATATGTCCAAAATTAGCAGTAAAGCGCTCCCAATGCACCCCAAGCCATTTTACATATGACTTTTTGCCTGCATCTTGCTCACCTTGCTCTTGTTGCGCAACGCATTCGCTGGCCGTAACATGTTCTTGAGGCTCAGCTTGTTCATTCAAAACGGCGTCGCTCTCCAGATCTGGTTGCCCAGTCTTATTCTTATGATTATCATCAGATTCTTTGTTTTTCTCAGCCATCAACTTTTGCTGCGCCTTCCTGATAGAGCATCAAATCAACATCATCGCCGCCATTTATATTGAGCCCCTTTACCTGCCCAACACTATGGTATTGCAAGCCAATTTTTTGTGCCTCATCCTTAAATGACTGCCAATAAGGCCGGTCAATAACCGCAATTCGGCAAGAGCTTGGCGCTTCTTTTAAAAACTCGGCTCCGCCATGATTGGCAAGCACAGTATCTGTTCCGTTTAAAAACACTAAGCTTGGCTCATATAAACCGGATATCAGTAGTTTTGGGTGCGCACAGTTTGCGCCTTTTTCTATAGCACTGACGAGACGCGAAGAAATCCAGATTTTATCGAGAGCAGGACCGCTAAAGCCCCAGAAACCAGCCATCAACAGCAAGCTGGCAAGCATTGTCCCACCCACTGCTTTCAAAGCCTGATCTTTCACTAAATGACCTGCAGCATATAGGGCTGCGATTGCAGCCAGAACACAAAGAACAACACCTGGAGGCGAAGGCCAGTCCCCTAGATACACTGGGCCAACAATAGTTGCACTCGCTACCAGCAAAGCTGGTAGTGCCAACAGTACACCACTTGCCCAGCGCACAATTCGGTTGCTAATTTCAAATCGTTTCTCGACCAGCACATAGGCACTTAGCATTGCAAGTGCCGGCATTAGCGGCATGGTGTAATGCGGTAACTTTGTAGGCACCAACTCAAACACAAGCCACGAAGGCAGTAACCAGCACAAAGCAAAAACAACAACCTTTTGCCTACGTTCGCGCCATATTTGCGGTAGGCTCATGATCAGAAAAGGAAATAACGGCCAGAACACACCAAAACTAATTAGTAGATAAGTCAGTGGCGGTGCGCCGTGGCTTTCTTGACCCGATGCTATTTTTGCTAGGAAGTCTTTGCCCAAAGCTTCTTGAAAAAACCCCCCGTCGGTGGCGATATAAATGGCCACAAGCCAAGGCACCACGATGAATAGAGCATAAATAATACCACTAAGAGGCGCTAAAACACGCATAAAATCAATTTTGCGACGTACCGCAAATAGTCCTAACACCGTAAGCCCAACAACCATGGGGCCAACAGGGCCTTTTATCAAGGTTGCAAACCCAACCCCACTCCAGAATAAAAACGCCAACCACCAGGAACGTTTAGTATTGTCTTTTAGAAAAGCACGGGCAAGAGCACCTTGCGAGAGCATAATACAAGCGAGCATCGCCGCATCCGTTTTGGCAAGCCGCGCTTCTACGTTTAAAATAATTGTCATGGCAACCAATAAACCGCACACAAATGCGGCAGGGGCTGACATAAAACCACGAGCAACCCAATAAGCCAACAAAACCGATGCGATTGCAGCCAAGTAGGAAGGCAAGCGATATACCCATATGGGAGCATTTTGATCGTAGCCCGTTGCTTTGGCTGCGGCAACTTGTAGCCAATAAATGCCAACGGGCTTTTTGTTACGCGCCTCATCTTGAAAGCGAATGTTAACGTAGTCACCAGTTTCCAGCATTTGTTTGGAGGCTTGCGCAAAACGCGGCTCGTCCCTGTCTAGCGGCGGCACCTTCATTTGCCCACTGGCAAACAGCAGTGCACTAAAAATCAACAGTACGAGTATTGCGATATATCGATAGCCTAAAAAAGAAACCAGTCTAGGCAAAGGAGCCTTCTCGCTTGCTGGTTCGTCATCGGGCAAAACGGCATCATTAACTTGTGCAGTCACAATCTATGACCTCTCGCTAAAAGTAATTTATAGGCGTGCATTGCGTTTGAGACATGCGCCATTACTCGTTTTGATTTCGCCCCACAAAATCATATTTTACATTCGGCTATTCATAGGTGATATGTTTTTTTTTTCAACAAATCTCTCTGATTTTACCCTCATTTAGATCTGATATTGATAAAACAACTTAAATGAAAACTCTTATTGACCCCACTAGCTTACCGCATCTTTCATGACATGCAATCATGATCTTAGCGACAATAAACTTGGAACCTCGCATGCTCGCAAAACTGACACGCCAATTAACCTGGATTTCCTGTATTATGATATTTGCGACTCTCGCCGGTTGCGCCTTCTTTGTAAAAGAACAAACACTCCCACCTAAAAACTTACGCTCAGTTAAAGTAGATAGCAATCATGCATTGCAGTTAGTAAACAACTGGCGTTCAAAGCATAAATTACCACCTGTTAAGTTGGATACTCATCTCACCATTGTCTCACAGGAAATGGCAACTCATATAGCCAAGCGCGATAGCCTTGCCACGCCATTACACTCATCAAGCAGCCTACAAAAACGCACCCAAACTCCAACCTACCGTTCAAAAGCCGGTGCAGAGAATTTAGGTGCCGGTTATAAAACCCTAGAGGATGCTTTTATAGGTTGGAAAAACTCGAAGGATCACAATAAAAATCTTCTCAACCCTTATGTTACACATATGGGAATCGCCTTAACTGTGCGCGACAATGGTCGTTATCGTTATTTTTGGGTGATGACTTTGGCTGCTCCCTATCAAAGCCCTACACGAGAAATACGCATTCGCCGCCCAGGCCCTTGAGCAAACGAACAAGTCATCACAGCAGACTTTACTATAGCTAGGAAAAATAATGCATTACCCACTTCTTGAAAAATGGGATACCCCTTTTGGCATTCCCCCGTTTGCACAATTTAAAGACAACGAATATGAGCCAGCACTTATTGATGCTATGGCACTAGCCAGCGAAAATACCCTTGCGATTGCGCAGAATAAAGAGCCACCATCTTTTACAAATACAATTGAAGCACTTGAAAAGTCAGATACTATTTTGGCACAAGCCATTTCTGTCTTTTTCAATCTGACTTCGTCAAACACCAATCCGGTTCTTCAAGAAACCGAAATAGCCATTTCCCCGAAACTGGCAGAGTACACATCAAATATCCTTCTAAATGACGCTTTGTTTGAACGCATTGATATGCTGGAAAACAATAGGGAAAATCTGGGTCTTAATGAAGAACAACTCCGTGTTCTTGAGCGCTACCACACCAGCTTCAAACGAGCCGGGGCCGGTCTCCCCAAAGCCGAAAAGGCTGAAATTGCTGCAATTAACCAAGAGCTGGCCACGCTTGGTACCGAATTTGCACAAAATGTCCTTAAAGATGAGGCCGACTATGTTTTGCTGTTGGAAAATGAAAGCGATCTTGCCGGTTTACCCCCCTACCAAGTTGAGGCAGCGAGGCAAGCAGCCTTAGAGCGGGACTACAGCTCTGGCTATGCAATCACTCTTAGCCGCTCTTCCTATGAGCCTTTTTTACAAAGCTCAAGCCGACGTGATCTGCGTGAGAAGCTTTTCAAAGCTTTCGCCAGCCGCGGTGAAGGCAAGAACGAGGCAATCATTCAACGCACTCTTGAACTGCGCCAGCGTAAGGCCCAGTTACTCGGTTTCGACAATTTTGCCGCCTTTAAGCTTGACGATATGATGGCCGGCAGTGTTGAGGCGGTTATGCAACTACTTATGCAAGTGTGGCTACCCGCAAGGCAAAAGGCTCTGGAAGAAACAAACAGCCTGTTACAAGTTGCTAGCAAAGATACAGGTCAAAATGAGCTCCAACCTTGGGATTGGCGATATTATGCGGAAAAAGTACGCAAGCAGAATTACGATCTCAATGAGGATGAAATCAAGCCTTACTTACAACTTGATAATATTATTGAAGCAGCTTTCTACACGGCACATAAGTTGTTCCAGGTCAGCTTCAAACCACTTAGCGACCTAAAACTTTACCACGAAGATTGCCGGGCATTCGAAATGCTGGGTCCCGATGGTAAGCACCTAGGCGTTTTTATAGGTGATTATTTTGCTAGAACCAGCAAACGTTCCGGCGCTTGGATGAGCGACTTTCGCTCCCAACAAAAACTGGTGGGAGATATCACTCCAATCATTGTAAATGTAATGAATTTTTCAAAACCGGTTGGCGATGCACCATGCCTACTAACACTTGAAGATGCCAGAACGCTGTTTCACGAATTTGGTCACGCTCTTCACGGTCTCCTCTCACAGGTCACTTACCCGCGTATTTCCGGTACCAATGTGGCACGAGACTTCGTAGAACTTCCTTCTCAGCTCTTCGAGCACTGGTTGGAGCAACCAGAAATACTGCAAAAATTTGCCATCCATTATCAAGAGAATTCACCAATCCCAAATGAGCTGATCGATAAGATTAAAGCCGCCGAAAACTTTAACCAAGGCTTTCAAACAGTAGAATACTTGGCAACAGCCATTATTGATATGCGCTATCATCAACAAACGGACGCAGGCATTGATACGCATATTGAAGAGCAGAAAATACTAACCGAAATAGAAATGCCGGAAGCGATAATTATGCGCCACCGCCCCACTCACCTGCTGCATGCTTTTGCTGGTGACGGGTATTCCGCGGGGTATTATAGCTATCTCTGGTCGGAAGTTATGGATGCCGATGCCTTCACAGCCTTTGAAGAATCAGAAGATATTTTCCAACCCGAGCTGGCCCAAAAGCTGAAAAAATATATTTATAGCTCCGGCGGAAAATTACAACCTGAAGATGCGTATTTGCTTTTTAGGGGTAAAACACCAACACCCCACGCCTTATTAAAGGGACGCGGATTATTATAATGAGAGTAAATTCAACATGTTATTATCAAAAGATTCATTAATGGATCTCTCGATATGAGGGCATCAATCAAAAATTATTTTTTTGAAGCGCCACAATAATAACACTTAAGGTTGCAAATAATTAATAAGCTTCACGCAAGAGTTGTGCTATACGACTAAAGCGGGTGATTTATCGCCCTATTGATGCACCAAACTATAAAGGCGAGTTGACAGGTTCAACTCGCCTCTTTTTTTTTATTATATTCTGTTTTCACAGCTCATTGGGCTTTAAATATATTTGCAGGCCCCAAATACCAAGAAACAGCCACCCCACCATCATTGAACCACCACCAAATGGTGCTGCGAAATGAAATAAGCGCTCACCAGTTGAGAGCCGCGAGTATAAATCACCACAAAATAAAGCCTGCCCAACCACCAGAAATCCGGCACTCGCTTTTGCCAAAAAGCTTTGTTTACCTTTTACCATAGCTGCCATCCCCACATATAGTAGGCCATGCACAAGCATAAATTGCGAAATAAGAGCCATATACGGATCACTGTCCACATGTGCCGCCATTGCTGCACTGGCAACACCCATGAACCCACTTAATCCTGCAACTATTAATAGTAATCCTGAGAATTTCATATTTGCTCCCGATTAGTTCTCAAATATTCTTGAACTGGCTTTTCTGTGGCTCAGCCGCATCAATAATGCGCATCTGTACTTTCGCCTGGCCTTGCCATGTATCAATTGAAAGACTACCGGCCACATGCAATGGTCGCCCACGATTTGCTAGCAGCATCTTGCCAAGGTTCTGGTCTTCAGCTTTGAAAGCAATTGCCTTTAAGCTACTGCCATCATTACCGCCTAACGTCACCCGCACGTGCCCTTTACCGACGATATCGGCATACTTCACAAAAACCGACGGCATGGCGAAAACAGGTTCAGGATGATCGGCACCATATGGTCCTGCATGCTCTAAAAGTTCAATGAGCTCAACTTTTGCAGCTCCCGGTGTTAAGACCCCGTCAATTACCAATGCACGCTGAGCTAAAGCCCGCGCTACTTCCTCAGCAAGATTTTCATTAAAGTACTCAATTACTTGTGCCAGTTTATTATGGCTAAGGCTCATACCCGCAGCCATGGCATGGCCGCCTCCCTTGAGTAAAAGCCCACGATCAACCGCAGCCCGCACACAAGCACCAAGATCAACACCATTGACCGAACGCCCTGAAGCCGTGCCGACACCTTCCTTGTTAAACGCTACAGCAAAAGCCGGACGGCGATAGCGCTCTTTTAAACGCGAGGCAATCAAACCCACCACGCCCGGATGCCAACTATCTGATCCCACCACAAGCACCGCCGGCTCTCCCGCTTGAAGTTGTTGAAAGGCCTGTGCCTCCCCCTCTTCAAGCATTATAGCTTCCATGGCTTGCCGTTCTTGATTCAAGCGCTCGAGAGTAGCTGCAATATGCTCGCTCTCATTACGATCATCTCCCGCGAGGAGTCGCGCCCCCAAACCTGAATCGCCGATGCGTCCACCGGCATTGATACGTGGCCCAAGCATATATCCTAAATGATAGGGCGTTGGCTTGCCATTCACCCGCGCGATATCGGCAAGCGTTGCGAGGCCCACATTGCCTCGCTTTGCCATAACTTGCAATCCTTTCACCACATATGCGCGGTTCAGACCTTTTAATGGCACCACATCACACACAGTACCAAGCGCGACCAGATCAAGCAGTTGCATCAAATCCGGTAGAGCGCTTTGTGCAAACTCTGGCAGCTGACGAAGGGCGCGGTTTAAGGCAACCAAAAACAAAAAACTCACACCCACGGCAGCCAAGTGACCTTGACCCGATAAATCATCCTGCCGGTTCGGGTTCACCAGCGCGGCCACCTGCGGTAAGTTTTCCCCCACCTGGTGATGATCTAAAACCACCACTTCCAAGCCAAGCGTGCGTGCGTGTTCAAAAGCTTCGAATGAGGTGCTGCCACAATCTACGCTGATGAGCAACTGTGCCCCTTGCGCGTGCAACTGTGCCAATGCTGTTGGATTGGGCCCGTATCCGTCAATAATCCGGTCGGGAATATAAACGTCCACATCGACGCCAAGCATGCGAAAATAACGCTGCAGCATTGAAGAGGATGTTGCCCCATCCACATCATAATCGCCAAAAATGGCCAGCTTTTTCCCTGCTTGTAACGCGGCAACAACCACTTCGCAAGCACGGTCCATATCCACCAATAGTGATGGATCCACCATTAGGTTTTTTATGGAGGGAGCCAAAAACGCCTCGGCCTCATCCAAAGCAATCCCGCGCCCAGCTAAAACCCGGCCCACCACATCGGGCAGGCCACAACGCTGCGCAATTGCGAGTGCTTGCGCAGCCTCGTTCGTGCCTAAGCGCTCGCGCCACATGCGATCATTGGCCGAACGGTGGACCCCTAAAACAGGTCGACAGGTTTGCTCACCCTCAACACCTTGCTGGCTGGCTATATTATTATGCAACACCGCTCTGCCCTCACTATTAATGTTTCATGCAAACGAACTTGCCGTAAACACACTTGACTGGAATAGAAAATCACGAGCTTCGTGCTTAATCAATCCATTTTAAAAAGCAAGATACCTACAAAAAAACCAATAAAAAACGGGCCGATACAAAAGTAAAGGCCCGCGTTTAAGGTATCACTTAACTGATAGGTTGATATCTTATCAGCAATTAATCCAGATGAAACTTTTCAAGCTGATGGTGCTGCGCCTCGATAAAGCGCACCGTACCTGTGGTTGAACGCATCACAACCGTATGAGTGGTAATGTGATTACGGCCCAACTTTACTCCGCGCAAAAAGTTGCCATCAGTCACACCGGTTGCAGCAAAGTAAACATCGCCGCCAGCCATTTCCTCAAGTGTATACTTGCGATGAATATCATCAATACCCATGCGGCCCGCACGCTCTACCTGCTCTTCACGGGTGATAACAAGGCGGCCTTGCATTTGCCCGCCAATACAGCGCAGTGCAGCTGCGGCCAGCACACCTTCCGGAGCACCACCTGTACCAACATAAAGATCAATACCAGTCTCGTCCGGGTTGGTTGTATGAATAATACCGGCAACGTCACCATCACCAATCAAATAAATAGACGCCCCTGTAGCACGAATATCATCAATCAGTTTGGCATGACGTGGTCGGTCCAGCACACAAACAGTTACATCACTAACAGCAACGCCTTTTGCCTTGGCCACGCGCTCCAGATTCACCTCAATTGGATCATCAAGATCAATAGTACCCTGAGGATATCCCGGCCCCACAGCAATCTTAGACATATAACTGTCGGGTGCGTTAAGTAGCCCCCCCTCAGGTGCAAGCGCAATTACTGCAATAGAGTTGGGCATATTCTTGGCACAAATAGTGGTACCTTCCAGTGGATCCAGAGCAATATCCACCTTAGGTCCGGCTTTGGTGCCAACTTTCTCACCGATATAAAGCATTGGGGCTTCATCACGTTCCCCTTCACCAATAACCACCGTACCATCAATTGGTAACTGGTTCAGCTCGCGCCGCATAGCGTCAACGGCTGCTTGGTCCGCAGCTTTCTCATCTCCACGCCCGCGCAGCCTTGCAGCTGAAACAGCTGCCCTTTCGGTGACACGCGCGAGCTCCAGTGTCAGAATACGATCCAACACATCACTTGCATCCGTTTGACTAACAGCCATTATACTTCCTCGAAAACATCCATTTCGATTGGCCTGCCAAACTGGCAGCCCTATTTAAGATTTTCAATCCGCAACATTTGCGGTTGACCTGCAGTAACATTGCGAGCGGCAATTGCTTCCAAAGCTTCACGCACTGCCATCTCGGTCGTTTCGTGGGTAATCATGATAACCGGTTGCGGGCGAGCCGGATCCCCATCTAGGCTCGCTTCCTCGTTTATCCCACCCCGTCGCTGAACAATGGATTCTAACGAAATCCCTTTGTCAGCCATACATTGAGCTATGGTTGCAAATGCGCCTGGCACATCTTCAACCGCTAGCCGAATGTAATAGCCCCCTTCATGTTGACGCATTTTTGCGCGTTGATAAGGGGCAAGACCGCTCGCTTGCTCACCAAATACTGGTAGACAAACGCCACGGGCAATATCGACAATATCGCCAATAACCGAACTTGCTGTAGCATCACCTCCAGCACCTGGGCCCACAAGAACCACCTCACCGACAGCGTCAGCATCAACGGCCACACCGTTTAGCACGCCATCAACGCGTGCAATTGCCGAGGTCTTCGGTACCATGGTTGGATGCACCCGCTGCTCAATACCGCTATCGGTGCGCTGCGCAACACCAAGCAGTTTAATACGGTAGCCAAGGTTGTCTGCAGCACGAATATCGGCGGAGGTTATTGAAGTAATTCCTTCAACAAAAATATCATCGGCCGAAACTTCGCAACCAAATGCCAGCGAAGTGAGTATGGCAAGTTTATGCGCACTATCGAACCCTTCAATATCAAAGGTTGGATCGGCTTCGGCATAACCAAGGCGCTGTGCATCTGCCAAGCACTCGGCAAAAGAAAGTCCTTCACGCTCCATACGTGATAAAATATAGTTACATGTGCCGTTTAAAATACCATAGACGCGTGAAACCTCGTTGCCCGCAAGGGTTTCGCGCATGGTTTTTACGATCGGAATACCACCGGCAACCGCAGCTTCAAAATTCAGAGAAACGCCTTTTTCTTCGGCAAGCTTGGCCAATGCAACGCCGTGTTTAGCCAACAACGCTTTATTGGCAGTGACCACATGTTTGCCTGCCTCTAGCGCAGCACGAACACTTTCTTCTGCAGCACCGCTATCCCCGCCTATCAGCTCGACAAAAACATCAATGCCCTCGTCTTTGGCGAGGGCAACAGGATCATCAAACCATTGAGCATGAGAAACATCAACACCACGATCTTTACCTTTAGAACGGGCGCTTACTCCGGCAAGTACAATCGACTTGCCGGAGCGACGTTTCAATACCTCGGCTTTGCCAAGGATTATTTTTGCCAGGGAGACACCAACAGTGCCAAGGCCAGCAACGCCAATATTCAAGCTTTTACTCATCACATTCATACCAGTTGTTGCCAGCACTTGCGCCATTATTTGTCAGCAAGCGCGGCACCCTCATACTCTTCAAAAAAACGACGCACACCGCGTGCCGCCTGTCTAATACGCTGCTCGTTTTCAACCAGCCCGAACCGGACGAAACCCTCGCCATGCTCACCAAAGCCTGCACCTGGAGATAAAGCAAGTTCTGCTTTCTCAATCAACAGCTTACAAAACTCAAGAGAACCAAGGTGAGCAAATTGCTTTGGTATTGGAGCCCATGCAAACATTGAGGCCTCTGGAACCGGTATGTCCCAGCCAACACGCGCAAAAGATTCGACCAGCACATCGCGCCGCTTACGGTAAATTTCCCTTGTTTCTTCTATACAGGTATCGGGACCATTCAAGGCTGCAGTGGCCGCTACCTGTATAGGCGTAAATGCTCCGTAATCCAAGTAGGATTTAACCCGTGCTAATGCTGCAATCAACCGCTCATTACCGACAGCAAATCCCATTCGCCAGCCTGGCATGGAATATGTTTTGGAAAGCGATGTAAATTCCACAGCAACATCTTTTGCGCCTTCAACCTGTAAAACGGATGGCGGCGGTGTGTCGCCAAAGTATATTTCAGAGTAGGCCAGATCAGACAATACAAAGATTTCATGCTTGCGTGCAAACGCCACCACATCTTTATAAAAGTCCAGATCCGCACAGCATCCTGTCGGGTTTGCCGGATAGCATAGGATCACCGCGATTGGTTTTGGAACCGAATGGATCACTGCCCGCTCAAGCGCCTCAAAAAATTCAGGCCCAGTCGTTGCTGGTATTGAGCGTAATGAAGCCCCAGCCATTAAAAAACCGAAAGCATGAATAGGATAGCTTGGGTTGGGCACAAGAACCACATCACCCGGGGCAGAGATTGCCTGTGCCATGTTGGCAAAGCCCTCTTTAGAACCAAGCGTTGCAATTACTTCCGTATTCGGATCAAGCTTAACGCCAAAGCGACGCTCATAGTAACCGGCTTGTGCACGGCGCAGACCCATTATTCCCTTTGAAGCGGAATAGCGGTGTGTACGTGGGTTTTGTACCGTTTCAACCAACTTATCAACGATATGCTGTGGAGTTGGTAAATCAGGATTCCCCATCCCCATATCAATGATATCGACACCGGCCGCTCGCGCTTTGGCTTTCAAACGATCGACAGGTTCAAATACGTAAGGGGGAAGCCGTCTGATCTTGTGAAAGTCGTTCATTTCACGAGCCTCGCTTTCTGAAATCACATAATGCCTATTAATGTTATAGCGACTTGAATCGCCAAGTGCCTTGCAGGTTTAGCAGGAGAATTTCATTTTTGCATCGCCATATAGGTTAATTAGATGCTTTTTTTTCTTCATTTCTAATTCCCTGTGAAAGAACAGCATCCCTGACCTATTTTTTTACACATAAAACTAATTATATCCTCTGATAAAAGCTTAAACACCTAAGAAGCTTCTTGAAATGAGCCTTGGAAAAAGCTGAGCTGCCAAGAGATAAATGAACTTCCCTCTCTGACCATCAACCTTGACACAAAGCCAATTCAATCCTCGTCCAGTTTTGGGCTTATGACGGGTTCATTTAATAGTTAAATTGGCATATTGAAAGTCAGAATAATTATAATGTGAACGACAAGTCTTCCCGCCTAAATATCACATACATTCAACTATTCACAATAAATAAAAACTTAGTTTCATTGCGACGCCACCTAAAAATCTAAGAGATACCAATAACATATCCACAATAACGCATGCGGTAACTGCAATATTGCTCACTAACAAATAGTCTTCATTAGCGCCTATGTTAATTGATTTATTCAAATTATTTTGCAACATAGATTGAATATAAAATAATTATTTCATGTATTGAGGCAACTATGAAACATATAAATAAATATTTACATATACTAATTACCGGTCCTATTCTATTTTCCTTTTCAATAGTGCTAATTACTTTATTTACTATACTCGTATCACCAATTCTCTTATATCGTGCAATACATAGTTCTTTGCCTTCTTTAACGGATCAAACTCTTGGCCAAGAAGCAACATCAGCTACAAACATTTCGCAAACTTAATAATCACTGCTAAAATTATCAGTCATCAAACGATGCCTAAAACATGAAGTGCCAATGCACTAGTGCAAATTTGAAGGCTCTCTACAGGGGCAACTAAATACTTTGAAGTGCTACGTTCACAATTCAATGCAATCACACGACAGTAATTCACCTTCCTCTAACGAATAGAAGGCTAGCGGACATTCAGTGCGCTTTATGGCGGTTAATTTCTACATTGAGATCATCAGCTAGTTTTTTTTGTGCATCTGCAATTGCTTTCAACTCATCAACGCGGCTTTGAGAATCGTATTTGATGAGTGATCCCTTTTGCCTTGCCTTTTCATGCAGGGCTAAAAGCTGCTCTTGCTCTTGTTTTTGCTCATGATAGTTTTTAAGCGTCTTCGGATCTTGCAGTGCTAAATTTTGATTTTTTACAGCCACCTGTTGCTTTTGCTTTGAAACAAAAGCATCGCTGACATGCAAAGATGCACAACCACTAGCTAACAAACTTACACAAAGGGCTATCGTTATTCTTATTGCTTTGACCACTTAACAACTCCAATTGAATGCAACTTTTAAGTATGCTGCAAACGCAAATATCACTCCGCAAATTTGCTCTACTCTGATTATCATAGCTTAAAAGCCTGACATAATTGTTAAGGCTAATAACCCAATTAATTGATTTGCCAATTAATAATTCAACAAAGCATCTAATCTCACATTGCAATGTGTAGCGCTCTGTCAAGTGCAAATCCCACTAGCACATGGGGGTATTCAAAATCTATCTAAAACTAATTATGCTGCACAGCAACATTAATTAGTAACCACCAGCTTGTCATACTCTATAGTCACACCCTTAAAAATTCAGGATACGACATAGTGGTGACCTCTGGCACAACACCAATGTAATTCACGGGCAAAGACTTGAGGGATAACTATCCAGATGGCTCAAGATACAAATGACAATCCAACACTGCAATACCTTCTGCAAAACCCTGAGGAATTTGCAAGTAATTTAGCCAAAATTGCTGAAAGTAGCGGTAAGGCCTTAGCCGCATATTTGGAACCGCGTGAAAAGCATGAAGTTGAGACAGAAGCATCTGCCGAACTCAACGCCATGATCAAGACTCTTTCAACCGTTGCCGAATATTGGTTAAAAGACCCAAGCCGCGCCATTGAAGCTCAAGCACGTCTATGGTCTGGTTACATGTCGATCTGGAACAACACGCTTCGTGCTATGGCAGGCGAGAAAATTGACCCAGTTATTGAGGCGGACGCAAAAGACAAACGCTTCAAGGATAGTGAATGGGATGACAACAATTTTTTCAATTTCCTCAAGCAGATGTATTTGCAAACAACGCAATGGGCCCAAACTCTGGTGAGTGATGCGGAAGAAATTGATCCCCAAGTAAAAAAGCGCGCGACTTTTTACATCAACCTGATAACCAATGCCATGTCGCCCTCGAACTTCATATTCACCAACCCTGAGTTACTTCGCGAGACCATGAGTCAAAACGGCGAAAACCTTGTAAAAGGGATGGATATGCTCGCCGAGGATATAAAAAAGGGCAAGGGTGATTTAAAAATCCGCCAGACCGATATTTCCAAATTCGAAACAGGAAAGAACCTCGCGGTGACACCTGGTAAAGTTATCATGGAAAATGATATCTGCCAGCTCATACAATACGAAGCTTCGACGAAAACCGTTTACAAGCGCCCGCTCCTGATCATACCCCCATGGATCAATAAATATTATATTCTCGATCTTACTGCAGAAAAATCACTCATAAAGTGGGCTGTGGATCGCGGACATAGTGTCTTTATTGTTTCCTGGGTTAACCCGACCGAGGCCCACGCCCAAAAAACCTTCGAAGATTACATGCAACAGGGGATTTTTGCATCAATTGAAAAAGTTAAACAGGCAACTGGTGAAGACACTGTTAACGCCATGGGGTATTGCGTCGGCGGCACACTACTTGCCGCAACTCTTGCCTATATGGCGCAAACCGGGCAGGCTGACAGCATTGCAAGTGCAACGTTTTTAACAACACAAATTGATTTCGCCCACGCTGGTGACTTAAAAATATTCACCGATGAAGAACATATTGCGAATATTGAGCAAATGATGCAATCAAAGGGCTACCTAGACGGCTCTAAGCTTGCAATGACATTCAACCTCTTACGATCTGGCGATTTGGTTTGGCCTTATGTGATTAACAATTACATTCGAGGCAAAGAGCCATTTCCTTTTGATCTGCTCTACTGGAATGCGGACAGCACACGCCTTCCGGCAACCAACCATTCATTTTACTTGCGTAATTGCTACTTGAACAACACATTAGCAGAAGGAAAAATGGTTCTCGCGGGCGAACAACTCAACATTAACTCCATAAAAACTCCCTGCTATCAATTGGCAACGAGAGAAGATCATATCGCACCCGCCAAATCTGTACTTAAAGGAGCGCAGCTACTAGGTGGACCTGTTGACTTTGTATTATCAGGGTCAGGCCATATTGCAGGGGTCGTAAACCCGCCGACGAAGAAAAAGTACCAATATTGGACCAACAAGCCTGAAGCACTGCAGAAAAGTGATAGTATAGAAAAATGGCTCGAAAGCGCTGGCGAACACGAAGGCTCTTGGTGGCCCCATTGGAACAAATGGATACAAAATCACAGTCTTAACCGCATTCCTGCAAGAACAATTGGAGATAACGGCATCGATATTTTGGAGGATGCCCCCGGCTCATTTGTGAAAGTTGTATCATAGAACACAATGTGAGCTTTCATATAATACAGATAGGGCCATAAAATCATTGAGGCCCTATCTTGAACGCTAGAACCCTTGAGTTTCTATTGGAACATATACACATTCACGCCAGCGCAATGACAGGCCTTTTTAGATAGCTAACTACTTTTCCTAGTTATTTGTATAGACTTCTCTTTTCTCGAAGAATTGATTATACTTGCATTAACTTGAGCAGTTATTGCGCTTCACCATTAGTGAAAGACCCCCTTTCCAATATTGGTGCGCATAACATATTGCAATATTTATGGCATCACCGGAGGCTACCATGCCAGGCCGCGACCCCAAAGTAGTCAGTTTCGCAGGCAAGTACACCAATAAAGGCATTGGACCCACATCAACCCCGCTATCGGCTTTGCCATTATTAACTATCTGGAACCGACCGGTTAAACCCTTAGCAACAGTAGTTCGTACTCTACTCTTTCCTGTTGTTTTTGTTTTGATTTGGATGCATCAAAAATGGGGTTGGGAAGCTACAAGTGCATCTGTAGCACTTTATTTATATTTCCTTTGGTTTATTAGCCGCCTATGCCCTTGCGCAACCGGCGCGCCCAGCGCTATGGCACGCGCTGCAATTGGCCAACGTATGTGGCTTAATCGCTATGCTGTAACGATCCCGCAGAAGGATCATCAACTTGCATTGCTCACGTCTATCGTCATGGGCTCGGGCATTATAGGCGCAACAATAGGTGCTTTAGACAATGTTTTGTGGCTCAGCCTGTTGTCTACCACCTGCATCTACGCAGCACGCATTGTTCAACTCATTCTGTTTGTAAGTTTGTTTCAAAAAATGAAAAACAAGCACCCTATTTATCGCTCTTGGGCAATGACACCACAAAACGACAACCACCGCCAGCATCAACAACCAACAAAATCTCTATAGCTGTTAAAATACTTAGCGAACTGAAAGGCGCGTTATTTTTTTCGCGCCACAATAAACCGCCTTGGAGGCTGGGCCGGATAATTTCCAGTTTCTACAATTTCAAAACCCGCACGCTCGATCATCTTCTCCAACGCAGCAATCTTGTAAAAATAAACAGGCGGAGCTTTTCCAAACAACTTAAGCAAGGGCAAAATCGCCTTAATCGTCCGAAACTTCAAGTTAAGTCCCTTTTCTGGCAAGCAAATAGTTTTGCTAATTAAAAAACCACCCGGGGCCAACATGCTATGATACCGTTGTAAGTGCTCTGGTAAGCCCTTAACCAAATGCAACACATTAAACGCTAAAATCGCATTAAAGTCCTGTTTATTCTCAGCACTTAGCATGGCATCCTCCTGTACAAAATGGGCATTTATCAACCCCTTTTCAGCAGCAGTTTTTTGCGCATAACCAATCATCGCCGACGAAATGTCGGTGCCAAAGATTTCGCGTACACTCGGTGCCAGTTTATGTGCTGTCATACCGGAGCCACACCCGACTTCCAACACCTGATATTGTGGTTGCAAATAACTGCGCGTACGCTCAAGCGTGAAAATATAGGATTGCATATCTTCAATTTTCCCCGCCACATATTTAGGGGCGGCCTTATCCCAGAAAGCTTGTTGATTCATGATACGATTTCTCCTTCACAAGCTACCTAGCATAATTATTTTTGCGTATAATCTGGCAATGTTGAAGATAGTATATTCAAAATTGTATGGCTATGAGCACAAGTAACTTTGACTGGAATCACGCGAAGGCCTTTTTAGCGGTTGCACAAACCGGCACCCTCACCGCGGCTGCCGCACAGCTTAAACTCACCCAACCAACACTGGGCCGGCAAATCACCGCCTTGGAAGAAGAGCTCGGCACCGTCTTATTCGATCGTGTTGGCAAGCGCCTAATTCTCACGGATGCGGGCAAAGTCATAGCCGAACAGCTCATGCCCATGACTGAAGCCGCCCGACATGCCAGCCTATTCGCGGCAAGTCAGTCCGACACCGTAGAAGGCGTAGTGACGATAACAGCCAGCGATATTTATGCCGCCCATTTACTGCCTAAACTACTGGCAAAGCTTAAAGGAAAATCACAGAACCTTCATATTAAAATCAATGCGATCAACCATGTGGAGGATATCCGCCGCCGCGAGGCTGATATCGCCATACGCCATGTACGCCCACAAGAGCCTGAACTGTTTGCCCGCTTGATTGGTGAGCATATCGCTAATTTTTACGCGACACAAAGCTACCTTGACCATTACGGTCAGCCGCAGACTTTGGAAGACCTTCGGTACCATCAATTTGTCGGTTTTGGTGATGAAGAGCAGGTCATTTCCTACCTGCAAGAACGTGGCATCCCCATCACAGCCGAAAATTGTCGCTTTAAAACCGAAAGCGGACTAGTTGGTTTGGAACTGGCGTCGCAGGGCCTTGGCATCATCGTGATGGCAGATATAGTAGCGCTCAACCGACCGGAACTCGTCCGACTACCTCTGCCTATCGACCCCATTCGTTTCCCTACATGGCTTGTCAGCCACCGCGAGCTACAAACCAGCAAAAAAATCAGACTGGTTTTTGATTTCTTATCCGAGGCTTTAAAGGGATGAGTTCACAAACTCGGTTTTGGCTTTTTTTTAAACACTTCAAGGGTCTTAGATCGTTTCCTTAAGTAGTTAAAGTGAAGCTCGAGCACGCTCTTCTATTTTTTTAACTGGATTCAAGCGGCCAGAGTTTACATCACTGGCGAACTTCAAAAAGTTCTCAATCGGGAGCGGTTTTGATAGAATAAAACCTTGCGCTGCAGTAACGCCCAAATCACGAAGATACTTGATTTGGCTATAACTCTCGACACCCTCTGCGATAATGCCCATGCCAAGGTTATCGCCTAGCTCTACGATGATATCCACTATAGTTGCCGTATTTTCAGCACTTCCCATGGGATCGATAAACATCTTGTCGATTTTCAAGATGTCCATGCCAAGCTTTTGCAGATATGCGAGACCGCCATGGCCTGTGCCGACATCATCAAGGGCTACCCTCACACCAAGTGATTGGAACTCGCCTATTACTCGCCGTGCCTGCTCTATATCTTCAAGTGGTTGGCGCTCTGTAACCTCCACGATTAATTGATCCAGGGATATGGGAGATTCGCCATAAATACGCTTTACGTCTTTTATAATGCGCTTATCTTTGAAATGGCCTGCAAAGAGATTAATTGATATTTTCAGGTTTGGGTTACGTTCATATAACTCCCCCAAATCGATAACTGTTTGACGCATAATACGCCTTGTCATTTCAAAAATATGCCCAGAGCTTTCGGCATATGTCATGAAATAGCCCGGCGCTTTGATACTACCATCCCCCTGATACCAGCGCATGAGGACCTCACAGCCTATCAACTTGCCACTATCTATATCAATAACGGGTTGATAATAGGGTATAAACTCATCATTTGTTATTGCTTTAACAAAGTCATCTTCGGCCCCTCGTCCAGAACGCCAGGCAAAAACAAAACCAATTATTATAAGAGCTAATGCACCCACAGCACATGCCATCGCCGTTTTAGCCTTCAGTCCTCTCACGAGTATAAGAATTGCGTTTCGGTTTGTTCTTAAAATTACGGAAACCGGATATTGATTGGAGTTTCTTGTTATATTTAGCGTATCTTTGTCATTGATTAGCTGGAGATAATCGGGATGTTTTCGCGATTTCATTGAATCCTGCGTAACCCAATAACTTTCTGTACCCAACATCATGGAAACCTTCGTATTCCTAGCTAGATAACCCGCAAGGGATTCAATTTGCAGAGCCATGGGATTTATTTCGATAAACAACCGCCAATTGTTTGAAAGGCGCCAAGACACGATGGCATAATGAATACCATCCACATGCCGCTCTAAAATGCCTATGTTCACTTTCGGAGTATCTCTATCCAACTTCGGCAATAGTGTTTGCTCGCCTATAGACATAAACGGTAATGAACAAACATTGCTTCCAAATTGATCGACAACCCCAATCATGCTAAATTGCGGATTGTTACGTAAAACTTCCGCTAGTTGCGATCTTTTTTTTATTGAACAAATATTAGATGAATTATTTTCAAAGTGTTTAAGTACCGTTACCGCTTCGTTAATTAATGCTTCAGATTTACTGATATAATTTGTTGCAGCACCATCTAATTCTTCTGCAGCTCTTTCGTATGCATAATTTTCCAGAACATAATTAGCTGTGACCAAAGGTCCTAAAGCAAGTACAAGTGAAATACATACTGCCTTTAAAAATAATGTATAACGACGTGACAAGGGCTTATTCCATGGGGGTTTATGCCTAGAGCTGCTTTTATTTTGAGTGCCACCTATAGCAGTGATTCAACTAAATTTCTAATCAGTTTACAAATAAGTCGCAGGTAAACAACGACTTCTTCATCTTGTCATCCGGCAAAAGTCATACTATTGAATTAGCGAAGTAGCAGGAGTGAATAAATTGAAAGCACTATTCATTGGGCAAACCTACATTGATGTCACTTTTTTGGCTGACACGATGCCAACTGGTGATGATAAAACCATTGCCAACGATTATGCCGTGAGCTTTGGTGGCAATGCGGTAACAGCTGCTTTTGCCTGTGCCAAGCTGGGTATCGCCCCTGACTTGTTATGCACCATGGCTGATGACTGGCTTGCACGGATGTTCCGCGATATGGCGGCTAAGTACAACATTCCGATTCATAGCCGTAAAGTTCAGGAAAGCTCGCTTTCCTTTATTATGCCGAAAGATGGTAAGCGTGCGATTGTTCGTTGTCGCGATAACAACTTCCTACATCCGTTCCCTACCCTCAACCTAGACGGATGTCAGGCGCTACATATTGATGGCCACATTCCTGACGCTGCATTGCATTACGCAAAAGCTTGCCGCGAAGCAGGCATTATGACTTCGCTTGATGGCGGCGCTGTGCGCGAGAACACGGAAGAAGTGTTGAACTACATTGATGTTGCTGTAGTTTCCGACTTATTCTGTGAACAGCTTGGCCTTGGCGAAGAAGGTACACTGCAATATCTACGCGACAAGGGTGTTAAAGTTGGTGCTATCACCAAAGGTGAATATGGCGTTCTTTGGTACGAGAATTTCGGTCCAACACAACATTTGCCAGCTTTGAACATTCCTGGCAGCAAGGTACTTGATACCAACGGTGCGGGTGATACGTTCCACGGCGCTTATGTTTACGCCTATCTTGCTAATCCGACAGGCGGCTGGAAAGATCACTTTAAATTGGCACGCGCAGCTTCTGCACATGCAATTCAGCATTTGGGCAACGAAGCTTCTCTCCCGAACCAAGATGATATCCGTATTGCAATGGCAGCCTATACGGAATCGACCTTGAAACCAGAAGGTTTCTAAAAAGCTAATTAAACTACCAATTTAAAGCCCCTAGTTAACTCTAAGGGGCTTTTTTTTGTTTCTAAGTATTATCTGAGTTGCAAGTTATATTGATTTCAATCATTTTCCCATTAAATATAACAGATGTTTTATTCAAGCTTAGTTGGTTGTGACTGTTCCATTAAATTCACTAAGCATTTTAAGAGGAATTTACTCAATGAAAAAATCCCCACGTAGTGTTTCCTTGGGGCTTGTTGCGGCTGGCATATTATTCAGCACATCAGCGCTTGCCTCACCTGCCCTAGAAAGCATTGATGCGTTAAACAACTGGCTAAAAACTGCAGGGTTTGAAAAAGCAGCCTATGAGAGCGCCGAGGAAAAAGGTGATACTCTCACGCTTCAGAACTATACGCTCTCCTTGCCATTTTCTTTAAACGCGGATGGCGATAGCATCACCGGTTCTTTTAGTATTGTCTATGATAGTCTGGATCTTAAAGGTTTTGAAAAAAACACAAATAGCTATTTCGTTAAAGAAGCATTCAGCCCTCTTTCACATATGGACTTTAATTATACAGTAAGCACAAGCAAAACCATTGTAGGAAAAGACGGTAAGACAAAAACTGTTGTTACTCCTTACAGCCAAAAACTAAAATTCACCATTGAAGATACACGCACACTTGATTGGGTTTTGCCGCAATTAAGTGAAATAAAACAAGATCCTGCCAAGCCAATCAGCGGCTATATTAGCCTCGTTAACGAGTTTATGCAGGGCGGTTATAGCCTTTCGACAACCGGTAAAATCACTTCAGAGCAGTCTGACAGTCTAGGTGCTTCATCTAAAGCGACGGTTGCAACGACTAAAGTTACGAATGCCAAAGACGGTATGATCGAAGCGATCGAGTATGGTAAACAAATAAGCTCACAACTGACGCCAATTGGTGAAAGCGGCAAGACTTTACGTATTGAGGCCGAACTTGATACAGGCGGGCTCAAAAACATTAATATCCGTCCATTACTTGCTATGCTCAACGGCCAAAAGAGTGACGAAAAAACTCTGGTTTCGTCAGGAGCTTATGGCCAAATTTCCTATGAAATATTTGGTGAAAAGGGTTTCGAGACCATTGATGCTGGTAAACCGATAGCAAAGGTTATCTCAAAAGGGTCTGAGCTTCGCGATATTGAATGGTATGGCGGCAACTTCACTCAATTGTTCTCTATGGTTGACCAAGCTTATTTAGGCAATGACCCCAAAGTTGAAAATCCAGCCGATTTAATTGCGCAAATGGGTAATTTCCGGATTGGTTCAATTAAGGACAAGGGGGCTACATTCGAGGTTTTACAGCCTATTCAGTTAAATAAGAGCACCATACCAGCACTTACAGCCAAATATGATGGTATGGCGCTCGAAGAACTTACCAATACCTCCCTTGGTGCTTTCGAATTTACTGGCTTGCACGTTAATAAGGCTATGCCGGTTCCAGAAATTAATCTGGATAAATTACGCGTTGCTAACGTGAGCTGGTTACCCGTTAGTGAAATAGTTAAACTTGCCAAGGATAAAACTCTTTCAGAATCTGAAAAAGGAATGAAAATGGCGCCTGAAATCGGCGAAATTTTACTTTCTGGCATCAAGTTTGATATGGGTTTAAGTGATAAGCCAGAGTTCAGGTTAGATGAAATTCACCTCACCAATAGCAACTATGTCGGCGCTTTCCCAACCAATATGCGGCTGAAAACAGAGCACTTGGCGTATAATGCCATGTTGCTTGGAAATGCCCAAATGCGGTTGCCTTTTGGCAATATCTCGCTGCCATACCCAGTCATAAACCAGGACTTGCAAATCAAGTGGGATGAAGCAAAGCAAACTCTGGATCTCAAGAACCTGATGTTTGAAGTGGAAGATGGCATTATGGCCACAGCAAAGCTTTCCTTTGGCGGCATTCCAAAACAAATCTTTGAAGATCCTGAAAATGCACAGCTTGCCATGATGAGTGCAACGTTCAATGGCGGTGAGGTTGTTATTAAGGATGCTCAGCTAATAAAAGAGGCCTTAGAAAACGGTGCTCAAAAAGCTGGCGTCAGCCTTGATGATTATATTGAGCAACAGGGCACTATACTCACCATGCTTATGGGACCAATTTCCAAAAGTGAGTTTGCGGCCAATCTTGTAGATGCTTTCAAAACCTTTGGCAAAAATCCTAATGAGCTGGTCATTGAACTGGCTCCAGAAAAACCAGTAGCCTTAATTGCTCTGGGTGCTCTTGCTGGTATGCAACCTGAGAAATTACCTGAAGAGCTTGGCGCTTCGGTTTTTGTAAAGCAATAAGCCTTAATTGGCTTTGCACTCGCAGGCAGCCTTTGGCTGCCTGTTTTGGTGTTTGAATAGATTTTCTGATTCTTACACACGATTCTTAAAATCGCGATTCTCGTGTATCTCACACAGATTCATGACAAGCCTTTTATTCAGAAAAGTGTCAAAAAAAATTCACAGAAAAGAATTACTACTCACTGATTTAGAATACCCTCATTTTTTACCCATTTATATTGAATATTTACAGCGTTGATTCCTATGAAAAATACCTTTGCTGTCTTTGCACAGCTGCGAATCTTACCTTCAAAAAGAACAGGCTAATTGCAGCGTTATCCTCCTGTTTCAACTTGGTATTACCTACAGTGATACCGCATGGTAAGGGCACAACAAAATGGTTAACTGTCAATCAGGTATCGATGATTTTCCCCGTTGATTTAATTTTGTTAAAGATATGCATTTAGTAACCCCTCCCCCTCTTTTCCTAGAGCCTCGGAAAGGTTAACCAAGGTCCAAGCGGCAAGAGGGGCATAATGAAGGGCACAGTTCAAAAGCTGGAAACAGCAAGTGAAACACAACGCATTGTTCCACACAATGCAGAGGCAGAGCGCCAGTTGCTCGGCGCTATATTGGTTAATAACGAGACGTACTACCGTATTTCGGAGTTTTTAGAGCCTCAGCATTTTTTCCTGGAGCCACATAAGGATATCTACGAGAAGTGCGCGGCACTTATTAAGGCTGGCAAAATTGCCTCGCCGATTACATTGAAGACCTTTTTTTCTAATGATGAGAAAATAGCCGACCTCACGGCCACGCAATACCTGTTGCGCTTGGCTGCCGATGCGACCACTATCATTAATGCTATTGATTATGGCCGTACAATTTATGACTTAGCAATACGTCGCAATTTGATAACTATTGGCGAAGATATGGTCAATGTGGCCTTTGATGCCCCCATTGACTTACCGCCGAATGATCAAATTGATAGCGCTGAACGGCGACTGTACGAACTTGCCGAAAGCGGGCGTAGTGATGGCGCTTTTGTCGATTTTGGCTCAGCGCTAACACAAACCATTGAAATGGCTGCAGCAGCATATCAGCGTGATGGCGCATTATCTGGCGTTTCAACTGGGCTGCGGGACCTTGATCGCCTAATGGGCGGCCTTCAGAGCTCTGACTTGGTTGTGCTTGCCGGGCGTCCTGCCATGGGTAAAACATCGCTTGCCACCAATATTGCCTATAATATTGCCCAGTCCTATCAGGCGGAAGAACAACCAGATGGAACATTACGGACTGTAAATGGCGGTGTGGTTGGCTTTTTCTCGCTCGAAATGTCGGCAGAACAGCTCGCAACCCGTATTATCTCCGAGCAAACGGAAATATCTTCTTCCAAGATTCGGCGCGGTGACATTAACGAGGCGGATTTTGAAAAACTGGTGGCCGCTACGCAGCATATGCAACACGTGCCGTTACATGTGGACCAAACAGGTGGTATTTCCATTGCAGCACTGGTTTCAAAGGCACGGCGGTTAAAACGTCAAAAGGGGCTGGACTTGCTGGTGGTGGACTATATCCAGCTGCTGACAGGTTCCTCTAAAAACCAAGGAAACCGTGTTCAGGAGATCACCGAAATTACAACGGGATTAAAAGCGCTTGCAAAAGAGCTTAATGTGCCAATTATCGCGTTGTCCCAGCTCTCGCGTCAGGTTGAAAACCGAGACGATAAGCGGCCGCAGATGTCTGATTTGCGTGAATCTGGTTCTATCGAGCAGGATGCTGATGTGATCTTATTCGTATACCGCGAAGAGTATTACATGGGTAAAAAAGAGCCGCCCGAGGGCTCTCCCGAATATGAAACATGGCGTACAGAAATGGAGCGTCTAAGAGGACGCGCTGAGGTTATTATTGCTAAGCAGCGTCACGGACCAACCGGCATTGTTGACTTGCAATTCCAGGGCGAGTTCACACGATTCTCTGATTTGGCGGATTCTGATCACATCCCCGATAGGATCATGGAATAATCCTCAACACGCTTTTGCGAATTGTATGATAAATTGAAAATGCCGGGCGCTATGTCCGGCATTTTCGCTCGTTATTGACACCAAGCGTGTTTGATACTTATTCATGAAGTTTTCCAGCTGCGGGGTTTTGCACTCAAGCTCATGCCTAATCTCACAAATCATAATCATAAAACCGACAATCAACCCTTTGGGGTAGACGGTGCGCATGGTGCCATGTTGACGATTGATCCTCATGCGTTGGCAAACAATTACCTCACATTGAAATCTCAATTGCGTGCAAATACCCGTTGTGCTGCAGTGGTAAAGGCCAATGCTTATGGTGTTGGCTTGGAAATTGCGGCGAAGGCATTTTATGATGCTGGGGCACGCGACTTTTTTGTTGCCCTTCCCCAAGAAGGGGCCGTACTTCGTAAATTATATCAGGATGTACGCATTTTTGTTCTTGCCGGACTGTTACCGGGTATGAGCCCATTCTATAGGCAACTCAATTTGATTGCCGTACTTAACTCCATATCTGAAGTTGAAGAGCAGGCCGCATTTGCCGTAAATAATAATATAACCAAGCTTGCTGTTGCTTTGCAGTTTGATAGCGGTATGAAGCGCCTTGGTATGAGCGAAGCCGAGGCGCATATACTTTCTACTCAAAGCCATTTTCTTGAACACTTCGATTTACAGCTGGTCATGAGTCATCTCGCTTGCGCTGACATGCCCCAAGATCGCATGAACCAAACACAGTTATCCAATTTTAGGCAATTGTCTCAGCTATTCCCTAAAACACCTCATTCTCTTGCCAATTCATCGGGTATTTTTTTAGGTGCTGATTATCATTTCGACCTCGTGCGCCCCGGCATTGCCCTATACGGGGGCAACCCGACACCGGGGCTTAAAAATCCTATGCAACCTGTTGCCAGTATTCACGCGGAAGTTTTACAAATTCAACATTTGGAGGTTGGCCAAAGTGTTGGCTATGGTGCCACATGGCAGGCGCGTAAACCAACGCAGGTGGCCACTGTCTCCACGGGATACGCGGATGGTTATTTACGTTCAGCGAGCACATCAAGTCAACGTACTCGTGGACCTCTCGCCTACCTTAAGGGGAAATATGTACCGATAATCGGACGCGTTTCCATGGATGTTCTGGCCATTGATATTAGTGAATTTTCAAATGGTCATATCAAACGCGGTGATCTCGTTGAATTACTCGGCAAGCATGTTCTTGTTGATGAGCTTGCACAAGGTTGCGGAACCATTTCCTATGAAATCCTAACTGGATTAGGACAGCGGTATCAGCGTCGTACAGGACAATTGTAAGTCCCATTACAAGGTTTTCAGGATTAATTGAACCATGGCAAAAAGATCAAGCCGCTTTGTTTGTCAAACCTGCGGAGCTGTCACTTCAAAGTGGGTTGGCCGTTGTGAGTCTTGCGGTGAATGGAACTCCATTCAAGAAGAGCGGCTCGATTCTGGCGTTGGCGCCGGTCCACAAACCTCTCGTAAATCAAGGGGGCGTGTTGTTCAGCTCGTCGGACTTTCTGGCGAGAGTAAAGAAGCACCACGCATCGTTTCAGGTGTTGGAGAGCTGGACCGTGTTACGGGTGGCGGTTTTGTTAAGGGCTCGGCTATTTTAGTGGGCGGCGATCCTGGTATCGGAAAATCGACCCTGTTAACGCAAGCAAGTGCAGTACTGGCCAATCAAGACCACCGGGTTGTTTACATCTCTGGTGAAGAAGCTGTTGATCAGGTGCGTTTGCGTGCTGAAAGATTGGGACTGCGGCAAGCACCTGTCGCACTTGCCTCCGAGACAAGCGTTGAGGATATTATCGCAACGCTCGAGGATGGTGAGCGCCCTGCTCTGGTCATAGTTGACAGTATACAAACACTATGGACAGAAATGGCCGATTCGCCACCTGGCACCGTGACCCAAGTACGCGCATCAGCACAAGCCCTTGTCCGTTATGCAAAAAAAAGTGGAGCAACGGTGGTGATTGTGGGTCACGTTACAAAAGACGGACAGATAGCCGGCCCACGTGTCGTGGAACATATGGTGGATGCTGTGCTGTATTTTGAAGGGGATGGCGCTCACCAATACCGCATTTTACGTGCTGTAAAAAACCGTTTCGGTCCTACGGATGAAATCGGCGTTTTCGAAATGTCAGATAAAGGGTTGCGTGAAGTTAAGAACCCTAGCGCCATGTTTTTGCAAGAGCGGGCAACCACAACCCCGGGATCGGCTGTATTTGCCGGTGTCGAAGGCACAAGGCCAATATTGGTCGAAATCCAGGCTCTTGTTGCCCCCTCGCCTTTAGGTACGCCGCGACGGGCGGTAATCGGTTGGGATGGAGCAAGGCTTTCCATGTTGCTGGCAGTACTTGAGGCACGTTGCGGGGTACGCTTTGGTCAGCACGATGTATATTTGAATGTGGCCGGCGGGCTGCGTATTCAAGAAACCGGCGCCGACCTGGCTGTAGCTGCAGCACTCATTTCTTCTCTTAGCGGGGTCGCACTGCCCATTGATAGTGTTTATTTTGGTGAGATTAGTCTGTCTGGTGCCGTAAGGCCGGTTGCGCAAGCGGCCAGCCGGCTTAAGGAGGCACAAAAGCTCGGTTTTACCCAAGCAATAATCCCTAATGCTAACAGAAAGGATAATGTCAAAGGTTTTGCACCACTAAAGGGCATAGAAGAGCTTACAGAGCTTGTTGCATCTATTGCTTCAAGTGGACAAAATCTCGTAAATGCTTAAAAGCAGTTATGACTTGTATTGGAGACCTGTTTACTGTCCGAGTTCGCTACAAGTGAATTGGGCCTATTAAAAAAGGGGCTGTGCTGATCTATGCCGATCACGCTATTAGACGGGATACTGCTCGTCGTTATTTTACTCTCAGCCGCTCTTGCCATGGTACGTGGTTTTGTGCGGGAAGTACTTTCAATTCTGTCGTGGGTAGCTGCATTTGCTGCGGCTTACTTTTTCCGTGAGGATGCACTGCCTTACGTGCAAGACTACATTAGCGACACGACCATAGCCAATGTTGTGGCTATGGCCATTTTGTTTATTCTGGCTTTGCTTATTGTCAGCTTTATCACCATGCGTTTATCGGATGTTTTGCTTGATAGTCGTATTGGTGCGCTTGATAGAACACTTGGCTTTATTTTTGGCGCTTTTAGGGGGTATTTACTGGTTGCAGCTGGTATGGTTCTGTTTTTCTTTTTTGTTCCGGCCGAAAAAGAACCTAACTGGGTTGCCAATGCAAAGTCCCGTTACATTTTAGGTAGCACAAGAGATGCGTTTGTAAGCATTTTGCCAGACGATTTGCTTTCAGAGACCTTTGATAAATTAAAAAAAGCGCGTAACAAAGCAACAACAAATACCAGTAATGGTGCGCAAAACGAAGAAGAAGCTGGATATTCCCCTTCCGAACGTCAGGGAATTGAACAGCTCAGCGAAACTGGTGGCAGTGGAAACTAACTGCCACCCAAGAAGCCCTGTGAGAGGCTGTGACCAGTAAAGCAAAGGATTAAACGCGCTCGATTGCCGTTTTCAAATCCATGCCAATAACATTTGAGGAGTACGCCATGTCTGGCGGTGTTGTCCCTTCCACACCTGCAACGACTTTTACCCGTGATGAGCTCATGGGAGATACCTTACAAGAAGAATGTGGGGTATTTGGCATATTTGGTCACGAAGATGCTGCTGCTCTAACTGCTCTGGGGTTGCATGCACTGCAACACCGTGGCCAAGAAGCCGCCGGTATTGTGACCTACGACGGGGATCAATTTCGCTCCGAACGCCACTTAGGGCTGGTTGGCGATAATTTTTCTAATGCCGATACCATTAACGAACTTAAAGGCTCATATGCCATAGGCCATGTGCGCTATTCAACAACCGGTGCACCCGTTTTGCGTAATGTGCAGCCACTCTTTGCTGAGCTTGACGGCGGTGGTATTGCCGTTTGCCATAATGGTAATTTCACCAATGCAATGAGCTTACGCCGTCAATTGATCCGCGATGGTGCTATCTGCCAATCTACTTCAGATTCTGAAGTCGTTTTACAACTTGTCGCTAAATCACGCGAAACAAAAATCGTTGATCGTTTCATTGAGGCCATCAGCCAGATGGAAGGCGCTTACTCGCTTGTTGCGCTCACCAAAAAGAAGCTAATTGGTGCCCGCGATCCTCTTGGAATCCGTCCGCTTGTATTGGGGGATTTGAATGGTGCGCCAATTTTCGCCTCGGAAACATGTGCTCTTGACATTATTGGTGCCAAGTTCATTCGTGAAGTAGAAAATGGCGAAGTCGTTGTTTGTACTCCTGCTGGCATTGAGAGCTATTTCCCGTTCGGTAAACGCCCTGCCCGTCCTTGTATCTTTGAATACATATATTTCTCCCGTCCTGATTCTGTACTTGATGGACGTAGCGTTTATGACGTGCGCAAAGAGTTTGGCATGCAGCTGGCCCGGGAAACGCCTGTTGAAGCCGATGTTGTGGTTCCTATTCCAGATTCAGGTGTGCCTGCAGCGCTTGGCTTTTCCAACGAATCCGGAATTCCATTCGAACTTGGTATTATTCGAAACCACTATGTGGGACGGACGTTTATTGAACCAACACAGCAGATAAGAACCCTTGGTGTAAAGCTTAAACACTCTGCCAACCGGGCGCAAATTGAAGGCAAGCGCGTTGTTTTGGTGGATGATAGTTTGGTTCGCGGCACGACATCTTTAAAAATCGTGCAAATGATCCGCGATGCTGGTGCCAAGGAAGTTCATTTCCGCCTTGCATCACCTCCGATTAAATACTCCGATTATTACGGTATTGATACACCTGTTCGCGAAAAATTGCTGGCTGCTAAGTATGATTTGGAAGGGATGCGTAATTATATAAGCGCCGACAGTCTCGCCTTCCTATCTGTCGATGGTATCTATAGGGCAATGGGCTTTGATGGGCGTGACAATGAAAACCCACAGTTTACCGACCATTGCTTTACCGGGGACTATCCGACTCCGCTCACAGATTTGAGCGATGATGGTGATAACAGACAAGCACCACGCTTGGTTGAGGTGGGGTAAATGAACGAAGATAAAACACTCGAAGGGCGTATTGCACTGGTTACAGGTGCCTCACGCGGGATTGGGTATTTTTGTGCCAAAGAACTGGCGGCACGCGGCGCGCACATAATTGCTGTTGCACGTACGGCTGGTGGGCTCGAAGAGCTTGACGATGAAATTCAAAAGCTCGGCGGCTCCGCCACTTTGGTACCGCTAAATTTAACAGATTATGAGGCCATTGACCGCCTTGGCGCTGTTATTTTCGAGCGCTGGAAAAAGCTTGATATCCTGTTGGGAAATGCCGGTATTCTTGGCCCCATGTCTCCCCTAGGCCATGTGGAGCCGAAGAAGTTTGAAGAGACAATGGCCCTTAATGTGACGGCTAACTGGCGATTGATACGCTCACTCGATCCATTGCTGCGACAGTCCGATGCCGGGCGTGCAGTCTTTGTATCTTCAAGTGCCGCGCATAAGTGCAAAGCTTATTGGGGGCCGTATTCGATAACAAAAGCTGCGCTTGAGGCTTTGGTACGCACCTATGCGAACGAAAATCAGCAAACCAATGTTAACGCCATGTTGGTGAACCCGGGCCGTATGCGCACCCAAATGCGCGCGCAAGCGATGCCTGGTGAAGACCCGGAGATATTGCCGCATCCGAGCTCGATTGCAAGCTCCATTGCCGATTTGTGCTTGCCTTCTTGTGCACTAAACGGGAAGATCTACGATCATCCAACGGGGGATACTAAAACATTTATCCCCCTTATTGGATAGAATAGTGGTTTGGGCGAGTTGTGTTTTTGATTCAAAAACTCGCCCTAACTCTTTAATTTTAATGGATATTTTAGATAATAAATTGAATCAGCTTTGCGCCATTTGATCGCGCTTACTTATTTCGGTCCGGGAAGGTCGCCGTTGCTATTTCCCTAAGGCTATCATAGACCCCAGGTGCCCCTAGAATAATCCGTGGTTGTTTCTTTAAGCCAGCTTGAACATCTATAGGATCAACGAGATTTCCTGCTTCTTGGGCAATTAGTAAGCCAGCATAACAGTCCCAACAATTCATGAAGTCTTCAATATAGCCAATGAGACGTCCACTTGCAGCATAAGCCAGCATCAATCCCCCTGAGGCATTGCGAAAGAAAACACCGCCTTGTTTCATAAGGAGTTCGAGTGCAGCTAAGGTATGACGATAGTCGCCTTTTGTATGATATCCGGTGCCTACACTACCGCTTTTTAATGAAATTGACTGGGAGGCTTTGATGGGCTTTTCATTAACAAAAGCACCTTTGCCTTTTTGAGCATGAAATAATTCGTTATGGCATGGATCGTAAATCGTGCCGATTACAATTTCGTCGTCCTTAACGCACGCAATGATTACGCACCACTGCGGGATACCCGTGATAAAATTTTGCGTTCCATCAATAGGATCTATGACCCAAGTATAACCCGTTTCACTGGCTTTATTTCCTCGTTCCTCACCTACAATTCCATCTTGAGGAAACGTATTTTCAATTGCTTGGCGCACAAGGTCTTCTGTATTACGGTCTGCTTCCGAGACCATATCCTGATGGCCCTTGGCTTCTACATTTAATGTATCAAAGCGTTTGAAATACTCGAGTGCATACGCACCTGCCTGCTTTACGGTTTTACAGGCAAACTCATACCTTGTGTCTGTCATTATTCCACCTAAGTTTCAAATTGAGTTCATTGGAAATCAAATTGTTCTACTGCTTTGTTCGTCTTTATTCATTACATCAATAAACTCACAGCGCCATCAAATATGGTCTTACGATACTGATCAAACAGATATAATTGATATTACAAAGCCACTCTATTTTTAATCCACTGAACCAAAAAAGGGTGACACATGTGCCACCCTTTTTCACTAGGGTATTCCCTAATGTGCTTATATATAGCAGTTTTAACGGCGTTTTTTCGCATAGGGGTTATCGCCCTTACGATAAGAGAGGCGTACTGGAGTGCCTTTTATATCAAAGCGCTCTCGAATCCCATTGATTAGATAGCGTGTGTAGCTCTCTGGTAGCTGTTCAGGTCTTGAGCAAAAAACAACAAAGTGCGGCGGCCGCGTTTTGGGCTGGGTCATGTAGCGCAAACGTACCCTACGCCCAGAAACAGCTGGGGGCGGATGGTGCACCAGAACACCATCTAGCCAGCGGTTTAATGACGATGTCCCAACACGACGATTCCACATTTCATAGGCGCGGAATACTGCCTTCATTAGACGATCTAGACCCTGACCATGCATGCCCGAAATTGTAACAATTTCCATGCCTTTGAGTTGGTTTAAGTACCTGTCTTGACAGTCCTTTAAGCGGTCCCACATTTGCTCACGATCTTCAACCAAATCCCATTTGTTGACCGCGATTACAAGGGCGCGCCCTTCTCTTGCACATAGCTCTAATATCTGTAGATCCTGCTTTTCGAAAGCATTCGTGGCATCTAACGTTAAAACAACGACCTCGGCAAACTTAATGGCACGAAGAGCATCTGCAACAGATAGTTTTTCAAGCTTTTCTTGTACTCTGGCTTTCCTGCGAATACCTGCCGTATCAAAGACTTTGATAAAGCGGTCCTGCCATTGCCATTCTACGCTGATTGAATCGCGCGTAATACCTGCTTCGGGCCCTGTCAGCAAGCGCTCTTCACCCAACATCGAATTGATGAGTGTTGATTTACCAGCATTCGGGCGGCCGACGATCGCCATACGTAATGGTCGTTCATTGGTACCAATTTGCTCTTCGTCATCGACTTCTTCAACGTCTACATCTGATAGAGCTTCTTCTTCAGGGTTGTAGGCATCATCACAAGCTTCAATAACTGGCTGTAGCGCTGAGTATAACTCTGAAAGTCCTTCGCCATGTTCTGCAGAAAGAGCAATAGGTTCGCCAAAGCCAAGCTGGAAGGCCTCATATAAGCCGCCTTCACCTGCTTTTCCTTCGGCCTTGTTTGCACACAGTATTACAGGTGTTTCATTACGCCGTAACAAGTTTGCAAAATGCTCATCTAACGGCATAAGGCCTGCACGTGCATCAATTAGAAACAATACGGCAACAGCCTCTCTAATTGCTTCTTCTGTTTGCGCACGCATACGCCCCTCCAAAGAAGAGGCTTCTGCTTCTTCCAAGCCTGCGGTATCAACGATAGTAAAACGCAGGTCACCAAGTTTCGCTTCGCCTGAGCGGCGATCACGCGTTACGCCCGGTGAATCGTCCACCAATGCCAATCGCTTACCAACCAAACGATTAAAAAGGGTCGACTTACCAACATTGGGACGGCCAATAATGGCGACTGTAGCAGTCACACATTCACTCCTAAGGTTAGGCAGCTACTCAAAACAAAGGGAGGGCAACCCCTCCCTTTTCCTAGTCGATACTGAGGAGTTTTAGTTGAGCGCTGCTACGCTACCCTTCGCTGTCAGTACAATCAAACGACCTCCAGCTACGATTGGGCTTACGTATACTTTTTCATTTATGTTTTTTGAAGCAACCAAGTTGCCTGTTTTTGCATCAACTGCCGCAAATTTACCAGAACCTGACAGCGCAATGAGTTGCCCTTTTGCCAGTATCGGACCTGCCCAGTTGTCTGAGGTTTTGTCTTTGTTACCCGTTGGAAGCGAGGTAGTCCAGAGCACATCGCCATTTTTCAAATCCAATGCTCTAAGTTTATCATCCAACCCAACCAAAAATACACTTGATCCGGAAACAATTGGTGTATGCACCGCACCTGTGTCGACCTGCCAGAGTTTTTCACCCGTTTTTAAATCAATTGCAATTGTGCGACCTGATACGGAAGTGGCGATAACTTTATTGCCACTTATAACCGGAGATGCCGAAATGTCTGAAAGTCCTGACAAAGCGCGGGTACGGAAAGAGCGCGCGACTGAGGCAATCCATTTTGGTTCACCCTTTTTGATGTCGATGGCCATAACCTCGCCAGAAGAAAACGGAATTACCGCCGTATTTCCTTTAATCGCAGCATTTGCTGATGATAAAAGGCCAGCGCTTTCAGCAAGACCTGAATAGCTCCAAAGTTGCGAGCCATCCTTTTGGTCGTAACCTTGAACCTCGTTATCTTGCGTGACAATTATAACCACGCCATTAGCTGCGGCAGGTGCTGAACGAGGTGGAACGTCAACATCCACAGCCCAAACGATTTTCCCTGATTTATCAAGGGCAAACAACTGACGATAAGCTGTGGCAACAAAGATTTTAGAACCGGAGATAACAACGCCACCGCCAGCACTTACACCATCCTCACCTTCCGGACGCAAATCTTTTGTGAAGACCCGACCACCGGCGGTTGTCAAGGCGGTCAGCTGGCCGCTTTGCTCATAAACATATATGTTTTTACCATCAGAAACAGGTCGAGCGGCTGAGCGTAATGGCTTGGAGCTGATACCTAAACCTCCAGAACGGCTTAAATCCTTTTTCCAAGCCCATGCCCCTGAAATAGAAAGGGAAATATTGCCAGGATTATTGGTAAGCGGGCCAGCAGCTTGCACCCAAGCACCTGGCGTTGTTGCTTGGCCTATGGAAGCTGAGCGTGACTGACCTTTCGCTATTGGAGCATCATGTAAGGAAATGCGCTCTCCTTCTAAATACTCCTCTTTACCACCAAACGGGTTTAAACCAGCACATCCGGCGAGTGCTGCAGTAACCGCAATTAATGTTAAGTATCTACTTAGTTTTTTACCAGTAATCCTCGTCACGCCCTAAAGTCCTTCAGGTTTTTGAACCAATTTTCGAGTTGATCAGTTCCAGGTAAAGTCGTGCCCGGCCAACAATATCTGAAGGTGCGGTTGCATCCTCAACGACTTTCGTAAGTGTTTTTTGTGCATCTTGATATTTTTCGGCTTTATACTGAGAGAGAGCTATGACCTCTTGTGCCGAAAAATGCAATGCATTACCTGTACTTAGCTCTGAGCTTAGTTTCGTTTTCAATTCATCTGTGCTGGCGGTATCGAGCATTAAATATGCCGCTCTGATATTTGCCAATTGACGATAAACTGTAGGATAATCGCCGTTTGCTGCTATTTTATTCAGCTCGGCAATCGCATCCTCTGCTTTGCCTTCAACCGAGTACTCGGCGGCGATGCGCATTTGCGCCAGCATTGGATAGCCGCCCGTGGCATCTTGCAGTGTTTCGAGCTGTTTTCTTGCCTGTTCATGCTTGCCAGCTTGTGAAAGCTCTATGGCTTCCAAAAATGTCTGGCCAGCCTTTTCCGAGAGGCCTTGTTGCCAATAGCTGTAGCCCTTATAGCCTGCAGTTCCTAGGATAATTAGCGCGGCGGCTAAGTAAACAAAAGGCGCAAATCGTTTCCATAAGCGTGCATACTGCTCGGTTCTTACGTCTTCATCGACCTCGCGAAAAATGTCGGACATGGTTTAGCTCATTCCTGCAGAACGGTTGTTATCAAGGGCCACTCACGGTGACTGGTGGCGCGCACAATACAAGGCGATTGCAAACAAGGCAAACCTCTTATGCCACTTATTTCAACTGATTAATGGCACAATTAGGGCACCAATTCAAATTACCTAACGTCTGATTTGGTTGTATTTTAAGTTTTTCACCATTTTGATATTAATATGATACGAAAAACGTGCCAAAATTGATGCAAAACCTATCAATAACCGTTGATATGCTAATCAATCTTACAGCGCCGAAATGCCAATGAGCCATTCATGTGCTTTTAGCAGCATTGCCAAGTATAGACTCATGCCCAATAGTATCGCAGTGGCATCATTGAGGCGCATTGATGTCTTTTTTTGCCGCAGATTACTTGATCCGGCCAAAGCTGTACTTGTTTGCTTTGCATAGGTCAGTCTGGAGATAATCGCCCAGACCAAGAAACTGACGAACAAAATAATGGAATGGCTTTCGCCGTTGACCAGAAGATGCGCACTTGCCCACAGCATGATGGCATATTGGACCGGATAGCCAATTGTTTTGCGTATGTAACCTTTAAAAAAAACGGAGCATACCAACGGGAATACAGGAAGTAAAAGCGTATAAGCTAGGTGGCGTGTCCACTGAGGGGGGTAATACAAAACATCATAGTCGCTATAGCGCGCTTCAGAAAAACCATAGATAATCAACACCAGCCCGATTGTTGCCAGACCATGGAACATGCCCTTGATTTTTTTTGCACGCTTTGTTTCTGCCGGATTTGGCGAAGCACCTTTACTGCCGTCACTACTAGTGGTTTGCGCACCTATAAAAACCGGGGGCAATAAATGGCTGATGATGGTAAGGGCTATTCCAATCGTCAGGTAAAGCATTGTTTTATATCTATCCTATATCAGCGCTTTTGCGAAACCTGCTTTGGCAGGACTGTTCAACCAAAGCTCCCGAGGTTGTGCCCATTTAGCGCTGAATGGCTTTAGATAACAACTGTTATTGCAAATTATTCGCAGTAATTATTGCTTTTAATTGTGAAATGGTGCCAGCGGGCTTTTTGCAGCTCTTTGCCCTGGCACCATTATAACTACCCTACATTTTAGCAATGGACCTTACATAGCTGGCACCCCAAACAATTTTTCATGCAAATAGACGACAAACAAGACATGGATACTTAAGCCGATAAGTATGGCAAGAAAATCATTTTTTACATTGCCTTTGGCCCATTCAGTGCGCCCTGCCGCTTTATCTCTTTTATTGTTTGAAATGCGATCAATTACCGACCAAAGAAAAAAGCAGCCAAATAGCGCGATTGCCTGCGGCTCACCACCTACTATCAAATGCGCTAGTGACCACAGGGAAACGGCCAACAGCATGGGGTGGTGGGTATTTTTCTTTATATATCCTGGTAGATAGGCCGATGCGAACAATGGAAATACCGGCAACATGAGTAGCCCTGCGATAATATTGGTATAGGGGCCATGTAATGAATAAACGTGGTCAAGCGACAAATCTCTTGCCATTCCATAACCATAAACCATTGCCGCGATACCAGCCATTGCGAAGAGACCTAAAAAGCCCTTGATTTTCTCCTCACCGTATGTGTGTTTTAAATGGGCATATTGCCTGGTTGCCATGGGCAGACTGTGACTGCCGATGAATAGTATGAGCCCTAGAATAAGAAGTGCCATTTTCAACTCCCACTTTGAAAATTTAACAGCACAAGTGATAGAATTCTTATTTAGTATTTTAAACAATACTACACATTTACAAGGCTTTCGAGAGTCAAGTAAAGGCTTGACCTTTAATAACAATGACTAAAAAATATGTCAAAAAGACATGACCCTTATTCATGCAGCAAGTTACTTATTCATGTAGCAATGCAGTTTCGCCGATTTGTAAGAAGCATGAGAAGATCACTATTACTAAACATTCCTTATTTAAAAGCTGATCGCGTTTGAGCCCGATAACAGTTCAATAATCGACACTTATTCTGCCATAGGGGTTTTCGTGAAAAAGACATATAGGCTTAATAGATGGGGGCTGAGTTATTCCAGTACCTCAAAAGCTGCGGTGTTGCCCCATGATATTGGCTCACAGTTGCCGAGTTTACGCTTTATTCCTGTCTCAGGCATCTGTTGTAGCTTGTTGGCTATTTTCAGCGCCATTTGCCTATCACCGAATGTGTGACCGAACTGTGCTTTTACCGTAGGCTGTAGAAAGTGAATTGAATCGCCAAAAATTTGCTGCTCATGATGAATGAACAGCTGCGACAGGTCGAGAAATTTTTGGGAGGTGGACATGGATTCACGTACCATATGCAAATAATCATCGGGTGCACGATACGTTATTACCTTTTCCTCTTTTGGTGTTAATGATTTACCATTGGGAAACGGTTGCAATACTTGCAAGTAGGGTATTTTGCGGGCTTTTGCCAATGCTGCAAAATCAGCCACAAAAGCCTTGTAACGCGTTACATTGTGGTAAACGGTTTCTCTGTTATGTGTGGCACCTGCAGATGCTTGATAGATATAATTGGCCGAAGAATATTGGGCGTTTTCGTGGTTTTGTTGCGAGCTGAGCCATTTCCTGCCAATTACTGCGAACAAACGCGGTGTTGCCATTTTATTAAGCGTCGTCTTGCCCAGCGCTTCAACGTAATTCAAATACAAGTTTGCACCAACACCACGGTTGGCGAGATGAAAAAACGTATTGGCGGGAACAGATAGGTCCACTAGATTTTTTAGGGTAAAATGCTCATTAAATCCCTCAATTGATAGGGCCAAATCAATTTCATTGCCAAAAAGCATAAGGGCAATTTCTTGTTGCGGGTGTTTCCATGCAGCACCTGCCAAGTTTATGGTGCGAAACGTCCCCCCCTTGGGAGAAGTGAAGCAACTGTTTAAAAGCTGCTCGAAAGCTGCAGACTTGTGGCCATCAACACCGGCGAACTGATTGGCAACCGAGCCGCCAAAAATGCCGACCCTGTATATTGAAGTATCATCTCGCTCAAGTGCCCTGCCCCAAAATCCCAGCTCGTTCAGTTGCACACAATTGGATTGGATAAAGCCAAAGTATGGATGCAACTTATAGCTGGAGGCATTGGCGATACAATTAGATGTTGTTTGCGCGTGCGTGTTGTTGCTATTGTTAACCACATTATAAAAGCTCTTATTATTGCCAGAAGCGACTAAAAAAAGCCATGCCGAGACTTCAACAAGAACAAGCGCAAGAATTACTAGTAGCGACCAAAAAGCCAGCGGCTTAATCCAACTCATATTTTGCCTCGTAACTTACACGCAATTTTGGGTTTTGCTCTTTCTTTTCCAGAACAAAATCACCAATAACCAACATATCCAGCTCTGTACCCATAAAGCAGCGGAAAGCGTCTTGCGGTGTGCATACGATTGGTTCTCCGCGTACGTTGAATGATGTATTGACCACAATCGGACAGCCGGTTAACGCGAAAAAACGACTGATTAAAGCGTGATAGCGCGGGTTGGTTTGTGCGCTTACCGTTTGGATGCGAGCGCTATAATCCACATGGGTTATCGCCGGAATTTGCGAGCGCGGAACATTAAGTTTTTCAATGCCAAACAGCTGTTGCTGCTGTGATGATAGTGGAATTTGATGCTGGCGAGCAACCTGTGCGACCATGAGCATATAAGGGCTTTTTGCTTTTAAATCGAACCAGTTTTCCAGCTCCTCTTCCAGCACACTTGGCGCAAACGGGCGAAAGGACTCGCGGAATTTAACTTTTAAATTGAGCTGGCGCTGCATATTCGGGCTACGTGGATCGGCAATAATTGAGCGCGCGCCCAGCGCACGCGGGCCGAACTCCATGGCCCCGTTCATCCAGCCTATGGCTTGCCCTTTTGCCAGTGCTTGTGCTGTTTGTTCAACAACCCCTTCTGAGGTGTATTTTTGATAGGAAGCGCCACTGCTGTTTAGAGCAGCCTCTATTTCATTACTGGTGTAATTTGGTCCTAAATAGGCTCCTTGCATTTTATCTTGCGGCTGGTATGCGCCCGATGTGTTTTGCGTGCTGGGCTTTGTATGATGGCTACTCTTTAAGCGGGTGCCTTGATGTGCATGGTAGAGTGCCAGTGCCGCCCCCAGTGCGCCCCCAGCATCGCCCGCAGCGGGTTGAACCCAGATTTCTTTGAATATGCCTTTGGCTTGTAATAGGCCGTTGGCAACACAGTTAAGGGCAACACCACCGGCAAGGCAGAGATTTTCCGCGCCGGTTTTTACCTTTAAATCACTCGCCAGTTTCAAAATAACCTCTTCGCAGACCTTCTGCACCGAGGCGGCTAAATCCATTTGCTTTTGCGTGAGTTTGCTTTCTGCTGCACGTGGTGGCCCACCAAATAACCGATGGAAATGTTTGTTGGTCATAGAAAGGCCGGTGCAGTAATCGAAGTAGCGCATATTGAGGCGAAAAGAGCCATCTGCGGCGATATCTATCAGCTCCTGTTTAATAAGATCAGCATATCTTGGCGTACCATAGGGGGCCAACCCCATAACCTTGTATTCGCCGGAATTGACTTTAAACCCCGTATATTGGGTGAATGCCGAATACAGGAGACCAAGGGAGTGCGGGAACTCAATTGATTTCATTGGGGTTATGCCACTACCGGCCCCCATTGCCATGGATGTAGTGGTCCACTCGCCCACCCCGTCCAGCGTTAAAATGGCGGCTTCTTCAAAGGGAGAGGGAAAAAAAGCCGAAGCAGCATGGGATAAATGATGCTCGCTAAACATTAAGCGCTCTTGCCAATTCAACTGATCGCCAAGGCTTTGTTGTAGTGCTTTAATAATTTGCTGCTTTTGAAAGAGTTTGTCTTTTATCCAAAGTGGCAGAGCGCGGCGAAAACTGGAAAAGCCACGGGGAGCGAATGCCAAATATGTTTCTAGCAGGCGCTCAAACTTCAAAAACGGTTTATCGTAGAACACCACATAATCAATATCTTGTGGTTTTAAGCCGCTATGCGTTAAGAGCCATTGGCAGCTTTGTGCCGGGAAAGAGGCATCGTGCTTTTTACGCGTGAAACGCTCCTCCTGAACCGCAGCTATAATGTCGCCATCCGATATTAGGGCGGCAGCACTATCATGGTAATATGCCGAGATTCCGATTATATTCATGGAAACCTCTAGAACAGGGTGTAGATAAACGGTGCCACGACCGAGCCTTGAGCAATTATGAGCACACCACCCAAAAGCAGCATTATAAACACCAGAGGGGCCAACCATATTTTTTTACGTTGACGCAAGAAGGCCCATAGCTCGATTATTGTTTCCATAAGTGCCCCTAGTATTGTTTTTTGAAGAAAGCAGGGTTTTGGGCGTCAATTTCCTGGGGTTTCCAATAGGTTGCACCTGATTTGTCTGCTTTAAGGTGCAGTGCATCACGCCCAAAGCCGCGCATCACCAGTGCCATGGGGGTGAGGATGAGAAAAAAGATTACGCCCATGACAAGCGGCGAAATGACTTTGCCAATGAGCAAACCGAGCAGCATCCACGCCTTGTTCAAATGCACGAGAAAACCCGGACGCAGCAGAGCAAGCAGCATGAAAGAAAAAGCTATGAAGAGGCTGGCCGCGGCATAATGAAGAGCTTGGGCTGCGATTAAATAAAACGCTGCAAGTGTAAACACGAGCGCGAAAAACAGCCCGAAACGACGGTTGCTCGGTAGCTTTAGCATTTGTAGTTCTTGTTGCAGCATTGCCCTTACCTTATTTCCCGATAGTGGCAATGAAGCAAAATGCAGATGTTTCGTAAATCCGCCAATTATGTCACCAGGGTTTTACCCCCCTTAGTTTATGGCTGGCATTAATCATAGGGCATATAAATGTAGTGCTATTCAAAAAGAAGCGCTCCTTGCCAATTCCTGCTGAATTGGATGAAAGCAGATATCAAGGGGCTTAAATATTTCTCGCGGTGATAGAGCAGCGCATACTGGCGGTGCATATCGATATCCAGCGGCAAGGCGCAAAGGCGTCCTTGAGCGAGTAAATCCTGCACGGCCAGCTGGGAGATGCATGTAAGACCAAGACCTGCCATAACGCAGCTTAGAATTGCCTCGGAATTATTCAGCTCAAAAGCGATATGCCATTGCTCCAGGTATGGTGCCAACTTGGTTAAAAAGAACTCGCGTGTACCCGAACCGCTTTCGCGCAATACCCAATCGACATTATCAAGGTGCTGCATATGAATGGGGGCCGGAGTGGCACCGCGACAAAACCTTTGCGCTAGCGGATGCGAGGGGGCACACACAACAACCATCTGGTCTTGCCGCCATGGTATTGAAAGCAGCTCCGGCTCTTGTACCCTCCCTTCAATAAAGCCGATGTCAAGCTCAAAGCCGTTCAGCATTTCGGCAACCTCACTGCTGTTGGTGACAATAAGCGACTGGTTGGTATGGTATGTGTGCTTTCGAAAGTCCTGTATGAGGTAGGGAATGACGTGGTTGCCTGTGGTGTAACTGGCACCAATGCGCAGCCGTCCCGTTAAGGGGGCCTTTGTATCGCCGGTATTCTGGCTTGTGGTAAATAGCGTTTCTATCGCCTGGGTGCGCAGCAACAACTCATCGACCATCGGCAATAGCTTCTTGCCCTGTTCGTTCAGGCGTAAGCGGTTGTTACTGCGGTCGAACAAGCGTTGCCCTAAATGCTTTTCCAACTCACTTAAATTCATACTGACCGCTGACTTGGTGAGCAACAAGCGCTCGGCGGCCAATGTAATGGAACCTTCTTGCGCTACCACCAAAAAGCTATTGAGTTGTCTTAGGGTTATCAACGAATGCTATCCTTATTGCGCTGTAAAAACGTTTTTGACAGAATCATACAGCTAAGTTCAGATTTTCTGAACCATATATTCAATAGATTAAATTATACAGAATTAGAAAAAACAACTATTATTACCACAAAGAATGAATTCACAAAACATTTAGAGCCAAAGCTCTAGATAAAAATACTAAGAAGTTGTCATGGGAAGAAAATTATCGGAAAAAACCGCGTGGGCACCCTCGCCTATGGCCGGGTTGGCACTGGGCATTGCATCGCTTGGCTGGTCTTGGGAAAACGGAGCTGCCCTGCATGGAATGGCACAAACGGGTTGTGCTATTATTGCCAGCTGCCTGCTGCTTATTCTGGCAATAAAATACCTTTCAACCAAAGGAGCGCTGGCCAACGACATGGCGCATCCTGTGGTTGGTAGTGTGGTGCCAACATTCGCCATGGCTCTTATGGCGATATCCAACGCTGTCGGGCTGTATTGGCATACTGGTGCGGTGGCTCTATGGTTTGTCGCAATTGCCTTACATCTGTTTTTTATGGCGGTATTCTTCTACCACCGTTTCCAAAATTTCCAATTGGGCCATATGGTACCAAGCTGGTTTGTACCACCCATTGGCATTGTGGTTGCCGACGTGGCTTTTCCAGGTGGTGACTTTCTGGTTGTTGCCAATGCCATACTTGTATTCGGAATGGTTTCTTACGCGATCATGCTGCCGCTGATGATTTACCGCCTTGTGTACCTGCATGAAGTTCCTGACCCAGCCAAGCCAACCATTGCCATTATGGCGGCACCTGCGAGCCTGTGCCTGGCTGGTTACTTGAGCGTAACGGCCTCGCCTTCACCGGTTATTATCGCGTTGCTGTTCGGCATTGCCATTCTCATGACTGTTTTTATTTACCTCAGCTTTTTCAAGCTGTTGCGTTTGCCATTTTCACCGGGGTTTGCGGCCTTCACCTTCCCCATGGTTATTGGCGCGACAGCACTTTTTAAGGTCGCCAAGTGGATGATGACCCATCATGATTTAGCCGAGTTTGCCTATCAGGTACGCGGGCTGGCAATGTTGGAATTGTTCGTTGCCACCGGCATTGTGGGGTTTGTGGCCTATAAATACTTGCAGCACTTTATGCCCAGCGCAAAACCTGAGGTTAAGTCTTTGAAAGCCTCCGGATAATATATAGATTTTTCACGAAATGACCAAACACCGCAAAACATCAGGATTGCGGTGTTTGGCTTTAACCTATTAATTTGACGCGTATTTTTAGCTGAAAACCGGCATCCACTTTTCAGGAATACGCTTTATTTTGACGCGTATTCTGTCCGAAAATACGCTCTAAGGTGCACAGAAATCTTGCGCGTTATTTTTTGCGCCAATGATGGCAAGCCCCTTGGCAATGGAGACCAGCTCGTCGCCACCCGACACTTTCTCTTGCCCGAAAATCCGATTGAATTGCTGTTGCAAAGCCGGAACACGCGATGAGCCACCGGTGAGAAAGACGCGATCGACATCGCCGACACTCAAGCCTGCCTTGGTCAAGGTGGCATTCATTTCGGCCTCAATACGCTGCAAATCCTCATTGATCCAGCTGTTAAAATCGGCGCGTTTGACGTTTTGCGCGAACTTTGCCCCTAATGGGGCAAAGCGGAACACGGCGTCATCTTGTTGCGAGAGTGCCATTTTACACTTGGAAATGGCTTCATAAAGCGGATAGCCCTGCTCTTCTTCCACCAGATCAATCAGCAGCTCGAGTTTTTCCGGCTCGCTGGCGAGTTTCAAGGTACGTTTGACATCCTTGAACACATCCGAGCCCTTGAATACCGAAAGCTGGTTCCATTTGGAGAACATGGAGAAATAACTACTTGGTAACGGCAGTTCCTTATTGAATGAGCGATACGTGCCACCACGCCCCAGATGAGGCAAGACCACCTCCCACAACAGGCGGGTATCGAAGGTATCGCCGCCAATGCCGACACCGCCTTGGGCGAGCGGATCAGCCCCCAGCAGTTTACCGTTTTGATTGCGAAAGCGCATGAGAGAGAAATCGCTGGTACCACCGCCAAAGTCGGCCACCAATACGGTGGCGTCGCTTTCCAGTTGCTGGGCATAGAAAAAGGCAGCCGCAACCGGCTCGTAAACGAACATGATTTCTTCAAAACCCAGCTTGCTTAATGCGGCCGCATAACGCTGCTTGGCCAAGGCTTCATCGGGCGTAGCGCCCGCAAATTCTACCGGACGGCCAACGACAATGCGTTTGGGGAGATTTTCGCGCTGGTAACCGGCATGTATTAGTGTGCGCTCGATATAGTCTTGCAACAAATCCTCAAAGCTGAGCAGCTTACGGCTGATAAAAGTGCCCTTAAACAGCTTGGAGGCGGCGAAAGTTTTAAAGGATTGAATAAAACGGCTGTTTTCGGGATGCTCGAGAAAATGCTCGATAGCAAAGGCCCCGGCTTCCAGATGGTGAATGGCACCTTTTTCCTCGTAGCACAGGGCAGAGCGGAAATTGTCGAAACAACGCTCCCCCTTGCAATAGCGCATGGCGTTTGTTTGTCCGCTCCGGTCGGTATGCGCCATTACGGTATTGGTGGTACCAAAATCCAGCCCGATGGCACCTGAAGTCATGGCTCCGGTGGTAAATGTCATGCTACGCTCCAACACAAACAAATTAAACAATAGCCAAACCGCTGTGCAGGTATAGGAAGTGTTATGCAAGGATTTGGAAAGGGAGGAGGCTTCTAGACGATCTCGCTCTCGCAATCAAGTGGGAGCGCAGGAATTATAGGAGGCTTAATCCTAGCCGTTTGTGCTGAGTTGGTATTGCTTGAGGTTCCAGCCAATAGAGCTAGGGCTTAGAGTACCTATCGATGAAAAACCAGGCTGTAACCGGTGTGATGAAAATAAAGAAACCATTAACTAGCGGCAGGAGGGGGTGGAAGCCATGTATGGGTCCAGTAAAGAGTACGTATTCGGGCGTTTTACCGATTAAAAATAACAGATTTAAAAATAAAAGAGAGCTCATGAATATGGTAACTATGCGTCTTTGATATCGGCTCAGCACCCATATAAACTGCCTCTTATAAAGCATAATACCAAACCAACTTAACAGGCATACTATTAATAGGGGTATATAAATAATTATGACAGCCGAAAAAGGATAGAGAGTGCGACATGCGATACCAATCACTTAAAAGCCGCTCTGCAGCTCGCCGCAACCGTTAGAAACTCTTGTTAGAAACCCCCAAATACTCTCACCGCCCATAAATGCATAGCTAAATGTTGTAGCTAATATTACTTTTCCTATTGTTTGGCTAAAGAAGCAAAACAAGAGCCAAATTCCAAGTGGGGTGTAAAGTATATTTTTTAAAATCATTAACTTACCTACAAAACATAACTATCAATTTTTTAATATGTATTTTAATTTTTATAGGCCTTTCTATATATGCTAATAACGACTGGAATCCCTGTCAAGGTAATCAAAAGTCCAACGATGTACATATAGACATCTAACCAGAATACACTTCCAAAATAATAAGCGATAACATATACACTACTACCCAAAACAAACATAGTAGCATATAAAATTTAAAATGACTTGATTGTATGCTTTGTTGACCAGTTAATATACTTTATGTATTGTGATGCATTTTTTATAATAAAAGAGAAGAAGGGATAGAAATAAAAAGGAACTAAAACCAATGAAACAAAGTATAAATATATATCTACCAATGAATTGTATTTGTTAAAAATCACAAAAGCAATATAAGGAAGTGATAATATTAATGTAAATGCAAAAAGAACTAGAAATGACTTAAATGGATATTTTTCTGAAAAATTTATATACATAATATAAAAGGACATTACTTTTTTAATAAAACTGCTCATATCTCTTTCCTCAATACCCAAAACATTTGGTATCTGCCAAATACCCTTTATCATTAAGAAGCGAGCCTGAAATATATTTGCAGCAACTAATGTGATCCGTCAAGTAATTCTAGGTAATAGTTTTTTGTTAATTAGTTGTCGCACGCGCCTTATCATTACCGATACCCTTGGCTTGATACTACACGTTGTCGTCCATTCTGCTGATGTTGAGGATCGTGATGCAGCTCCTGACGTGCTCAAAGCAATCCGGTTTCGCTTCCCATGGCTACGTCATGTCTTCGCAGATGGTGGCTATGCTGGCAGCAAACCGAATAACGGCGACAGACCCATGCCTGCACGCATCCCGCAAAAGTGAACAGCGAAACTAAAGATGAAGGCACTATGATCGCGTGCTATAATTTTACAAAGATTGTCAAATATTGTAGTGTCGCGTGAGATAATGAGGTGTCGCCATGCATGTATCCTTAACGGATCGACTTGATGAATATGTCCGCGAGAAAGTGTCCTCTGGCCTTTATAACAATGCCTCCGAAGTTATTCGTGAAGCATTGCGATTGAAAATGGCTACGGATGAATCTGAAGAGTTAAAGTTGCAGTGTTTGCGCGATGCTATCGAGCCTGCATGGCAACAGGCAGAGCGTGGTGAATTTGCGGATTACTCACTTGAAAAATCACTCAACAAATTGAAGGGTAAGCCCTGATGGCGACGTTCCGGCTCACGGAATTTGCCAAGCAAGACTTTGACAACATAGGTGCATACACACTGGACATGTGGGGCTACGATCATGCTCTGCGGTATTTGACAAAACTGGATGAGACATTCGCAGCACTAGCCAAAACGCCCGCTTTGGGTAAAGACAGAGATGATTTGCGCCCCAATCTCCTGTCCTGCCCTTGTAATAAGCATGTGATTTTTTTCCGACGAGATGATCGGAACAATGTAGAGATTCTTCGTATCTTGCATGAGAGCATGGATTTTGCGCGGCATTTATAAGTTTCTTTATTAGCTAGAACTCCCTTAAACCTCCGATTGCAACAACGCTTTCGCTAGGTCCTTGCGAGTTTAGCGTTTTTTCATTGCCTGTAAGATTTCACCCTAAAGCAGTTTGTCATTTCGTAGAAGCATCAAACTGCTTTAACTTATTATTTTGACGCGTATTCTTATCCGAAAACCACTATCACTTTTCGGGAACACGCTCTAGCGGCGTCGTGCACAGTTTAGAAGGACCTATGAACTAAAAGGGGTTTTCAAAACCTCATTCTCATGGTAAAGGCCCGTGTCAACTTCTCTATACAAATTCGGCACGCTCCTCCAATCATCCTGTTGTAGCGATGATAAGGGCCGACTCATTCTCATAGAAGGGAACTTGACAATGGCAACGTTTTTCGAGCCATCCTTTGGTCAACAGGCTTTGACCTTTGATGATGTATTATTGCTTCCAGGACATTCAGAGGTGTTGCCTGCCCAGGTTGATTTGCGCACCCGTGTCACCCGCAACCTCCATTTAAACCTGCCTATCCTTTCTGCGGCTATGGATACTGTAACCGAAGCACGCCTCGCCATTGCCATGGCACAAGCTGGCGGCCTTGGTATTATCCATAAGAACCTTTCGCATGAGCGCCAAGCGGAAGAAGTGCGCCAAGTGAAGAAGTTTGAAAGCGGCATGGTGGTGAACCCGGTGGTCATTGGCCCCGATGCCACCCTGGCCGATGCTCTTAGCCTGATGAAAGCCTACAATATCTCCGGTATTCCAGTTGTCGAGAATGCCGGTAAAGGCGGTATTGTCACAGGCCGCCTTGTGGGCGTTTTGACCAACCGCGATGTACGCTTTGCCTCGCGCAAGGAGCAGTTGGTTTGCGAGCTGATGACCCGCGACGAGTTGATTACTGTTAAAGAAAACATCTCGCAAAGCGATGCCAAGCGCTTGTTGCACCAACACCGCATCGAAAAGCTGCTGGTGGTTGATGACAATTACAACTGTATTGGCCTGATTACCGTCAAGGACATCGAAAAAGCCAAACTGAACCCGAGCGCTTCTAAAGATGCGGCGGGCCGCTTGCTGGCAGGGGCTGCGACCAGTGTGGGCGAAGAAGGCCTGCAGCGCGCGGAAGCCCTTGTTGATGCCGGTGTTGATGTTTTGGTGATTGATACGGCGCATGGCCACTCACAGGGTGTGATTTCGCAAGTGGGCGAGTTTCGCAAAAAATTCCCGAATGTGGAGCTGGTTGCCGGTAACGTTGCTACCCGTGAAGCAGTAAAAGCGTTGATTGATGCCGGTGCGGATGCGGTTAAAGTGGGCATTGGGCCGGGTTCGATTTGTACCACACGTATTGTGGCCGGTGTAGGTGTGCCGCAGCTGACCGCGATTATGGAATGCGCCGACGAAGGGGCCAAACTGGATACGCCGATTATTGCCGATGGCGGTATTAAGTACTCTGGCGATATGGCCAAAGCATTTGCTGCCGGTGCCGGTTCTGCCATGGTGGGCTCGCTACTGGCGGGAACCGAAGAAAGCCCGGGCGATGTTTACCTACACAAGGGCCGTTCTTACAAAGCCTATCGCGGCATGGGCTCTGTTGGTGCCATGGCGCGCGGCTCTGCCGACCGTTATTTCCAGGCGGAAGTTACCGACAGCCTGAAGCTGGTTCCCGAAGGGATTGAAGGACAAGTGCCTTACAAAGGCCCACTTTCCAGCGTGTTGCACCAGCTGGCCGGTGGCCTGCGTGCCTCTATGGGTTATGTAGGCGGTGCGAGCCTGCCGGAGTTTGTTGAGCGGGCGCGGTTCGTGCGTATTTCCTCGGCCTCTTTCCGCGAAAGCCACGCGCATGATGTGGCGATCACCCGCGAAAGCCCGAATTACCCCAATAACGTTTGATCGTTATCACCCCTTCTGGTGAAAAGATGGACCCAAGCGCTTTTGCAAGTGCTTGGGTTTTATTTTTCGCAGTTGCACCCATAACTCGGCCTCATTTTATCTCAGGCTTTACATAACAGCCACTAGTCCTTTGCAAGATAGCTGACAGCCCAACATCAGCCCTCACAAAACTAATAGTGAAACGTCACTGGTTTAATGCAGGATAATTAGGAGCGTGAGATGCCGGACTTGTACTTTGTGCCACAAGGTGGTTGGGGACTGTTGGAAAATGGGTTTAACGGCGGGCTATACACTGAAGGTATGAGCACGTGCCGCCCGCTGGTCATTTACTCCAGCATGCAAGATAGAGCCGCTTTTATGCACTTGGACGAAGCAAAAGAGCGGCTTGAAAACGCTGAAAAAATCTTTGAATGGATCGGCAAAGGGTCTGGCCAAGTTGAATACACTATCATCACCTATAGTCCGCAAGACTTTGCATGCCTGATGATGAATGCGATTGATTACAACAGTAAAATCAAAGAAGTGCAGTTTATAGGAGCCGATACAGAGACAGCGGGGATCATTATCAAAGACGATAAACTCCTTTTTTTGAAAGGCGCAGATATGCAAGCCTATGACACCAAGAATAACGCGGCTTGGAGTAATGAGCCGTACCCACTGCTGAGCGATTTAATGGATGTTGCTCTTAAAGTCAGAAACCGCCAACTCATGATCAAAAACCTTAGCGAACAGTGCCCGGCCCTCGCCGAATTACCCGAAGCCCCATTCAAAACAGCTTCCGCAGTTTCTACATTGTCCATTCCAGCTATGGAGAACCCGTTTTTAAACGAGGCACAGATCATGTCTCAAATGCAAGAGGGCTACTTCATAACCGAATAAATCAATTCTATCATTTAGGTAGCTACCACAGTTAGCTCCTGCGATGGCCTACTTATTATCTATGTGGAATATTGCAGGAACTACACATGTTCATTTCAATGTGACACTTGCATCCAGACGCAAACATATGTAGTTCACGCTTGTGGACGATAATTTCCTTCTCGTTAACCATTTCTCCGTTTTTTTAGCACTAATATAAAATAGTTGGATAAATCAGCTAGTTTAGAAGCGAAAATATTCCGGCCGCAGTAACGTAATGTGCAATTCAGGTAATTAATATGGTCGATTGGATCGGCAACCGGCAGATGAGTCTGTTTGAAGATGAACCGACAACAGACAGCCAAAACTATTTGTCACTACGATTAATTGGTGTCGGACGCCGGTTGGAGCGCCGTGTCTCTGAATATTTGCAGGATGCGCACCAGCTCACCCTCCCCGATTGGATGGTATTAAGCGCTTTACTTGAACATACGCAAGTATCGGTGCGCGAATTGGGACCGCTTATCGGCTATGATAGTGTTGCGGTTTCACGAGCTGTGAAGCGTTTAACTCAAGCTGCGCTGGTTGAAAAAAAAGAAAACTACCGTGACCGCCGGCTGGTTATTCTTAGCCCCACCCAGTCTGGGCGCGAACTTGCGACCCGTGTGGTTGAGGATTTAGAACAGCTTGAAGTTCTGTTGCTGCGTAAGCTGGGTATTAACGAGCGCATCCGTTTCGGCCAGATGCTCGGCGATATTGATTTGCCACTGTAGCTTTTGTTGATTTTTTCCCGTTTTACTGAGAATTTTTTCAAAATAGTGCCGCATGTGGCGCTATAAACCCGTAAACTCGGGGTGAAATGTGCTTTGCGAACACATTGATGCAAAGTCCTATGATTTTTCCTAGAATTTTATCACTTTTATCCAATTCTTAGCTTCAAAATTTTGTTGTGAGCATGTAGAACCACGCCATGACAGACCGCATTCTTATCATCGATTTTGGATCACAGGTCACCCAGCTCATTGCACGGCGCGTGCGCGAGTCTGGTGTGTATTCTGAGATTGTGCCGTTCCAATCCGCAGAAGCTGCTTTCAAGGAAATGAATCCGAAGGCGGTTATCCTGTCGGGCGGTCCGGCCTCAACGACTGAACTGGGGAGCCCACGCGCACCCCAGAGTATCTTTGAAGCAGGCATTCCCGTTCTTGGCATTTGTTATGGTCAACAGACCATGTGTGCGCAATTGGGTGGGCGCGTTGCTACTTCTGACCACCGCGAATTTGGCCGTGCCTTTGTTTCTGCCCAAAAGTCCTCGCCGTTATTCGACGGGATCTGGGCTCAGGGCGAGCAACACCAGGTTTGGATGAGCCACGGCGACCGCGTGGAAGCGCTACCTGAAGGTTTTGAAGTAATTGCCACCTCGGAAGGTGCGCCTTTTGCTGCTATTGCCGATGAAACACGCCAGTTTTACGGCGTTCAGTTCCACCCAGAAGTGGTGCATACTCCCGATGGGGCCAAGCTCATTTCAAACTTCACCCACAAAATTGCCGGGTGTGGTGGCGATTGGACCATGGCTGAATACCGCCAGCAGGCGATTGAGGCTATTTGCAAGCAAGTGGGCGATGGCAAAGTTATTTGCGGCCTTTCCGGCGGTGTTGACAGCTCGGTTGCAGCAGTTCTTATTCATGAAGCCATTGGCGATCAGCTCACTTGTATTTACGTGGACCATGGCTTGATGCGCCAAGGTGAAACGGAACAAGTGGTGTCCATGTTTAAGGACCACTACAATATTCCGTTGGTGCATGTGGATGCCTCCGACTTGTTTATTGGCCAGCTGGAAGGCGAAGCCGACCCCGAGAAGAAGCGCAAGACCATTGGCCGCTTATTTATCGAAGTGTTCGAGCAAGAGGCCAAGAAGCTGGGCGGTGCTGATTTCCTTGCACAAGGCACACTGTATCCGGATGTGATCGAGAGTGTTTCGTTCACCGGCGGTCCTTCGGTCACCATTAAATCGCACCACAACGTGGGTGGTTTGCCAGAGCGCATGAATATGCAGCTGGTGGAACCACTTCGCGAGTTGTTCAAGGATGAGGTCCGCGAACTTGGTAAAGAGCTTGGCTTGCCCGAGAGCTTTATTGGACGCCACCCCTTCCCTGGCCCTGGCCTTGCCATTCGTTGTCCAGGCGGTATAACCCGCGAGAAACTGGATATTTTGCGTCAAGCCGATGCGATTTATTTGGATGAAATTCGCAATGCCGGCCTGTACGATGCTATTTGGCAGGCTTTTGCCGTATTGCTGCCAGTGCAAACTGTGGGCGTTATGGGCGATGGCCGTACCTATGAGTTCGTTTGCGCCTTGCGTGCGGTGACCTCGGTGGATGGCATGACCGCTGATTTCTACCACTATGATATGGAGTTCCTCTCCAAGGCGGCGACCCGCATTATCAATGAGGTGAAAGGTATTAACCGCGTTGTTTACGATGTGACCTCAAAGCCCCCTGGAACTATTGAGTGGGAATAATCAAACCATTTCAGGCCGCCCGAAAGGGTGGCCTTTTTTTGTCGCCAAGTTCAACGAGATTGACCCAAAAGGCACTCGCGCCCCGAGCTAAAAGTAAACAAGCCTCTTCATTACACGCTTATTGCTCACGCTAATGTTTAAAAGTTTATAGTATTCAAGCCTCATGCAATTTTCGTGGGCTATCTCCTCTATCGACCATAATAACTCTTGGATATTTCAAGTGCTTATGCGGATAAGTTAATCGAACAACCCATAGCTTATATGAAACGCTTCATAAATTTGAATGGAGCGCTTCGTGTAATCACCAGATAACGTCATGCCACTTTGTGTAGGGCCTACCTTTATATAGTTTTTTTATGCCACAATCAATTTTCCCAATACTGGAAACCCTCGGCTTAACGACAAAACAAACCAGAGTTCTGTTTAATGATCGTACAAGAGATATCGATGGCTTGAAGGTATGGAAAGACACGGTTAGTGGCGTTATTTACATTGATGATTTTTACACTGGCGATGAAACATATATTGATGGTTCCTATAGAGACGCCCTAGCTAAGAATTTAGGAACGGGAAAACCTGAGTACGAAAGAACCATTGATACACAAAGGCGGCTTAAAACCTACCTTAAATATATAACTGGGAAAAAAGTGCTCGATTTTGGGTGCGGAAACGGTGATTTCTTAAAACTCGCAAAGCCATTTTGTGTTGATGTTTTGGGCGTTGAGCTTCAAGAAAACTATGTTGCTACACTCAATGGTAATGGCATTGAGTGTGTAAATAATTTAGAGGTTATTGAAGATCATTCTTTGGATATTGCTGTTTCTTTTCATGTATTAGAGCACCTGCCAAATCCTGTAGAAATCTTGACGAAACTCAAAAGCAAGCTTGCGTGCGATGGGCACGTCTTGATTGAAGTACCGCACGCAAATGATTTTCTATTGTCAACAATAGACTGTGATGCGTTTAAGCAATTTACTATATGGAGCCAGCACTTGGTGCTGCATACACGTGAATCCTTACGTAAAATGCTCGAATACGCTGGTTTCCAAGATATTATTATTGAAGGTGTGCAGCGCTATCCACTTTCAAATCATTTGAATTGGCTCGCAAACAGTAAAGCAGGTGGACATAAATCACCTTTATCCATGCTGGATTCTGATGCACTATTTGAGGCCTATCAAAGTTCACTTGCGCGCATTGACGCCACTGACACATTAGTTGCCTATGCTAGGGTTTCATAGTTTTTTTGTTCGGTAAGTATTGCAGCTGGATGGTTTTAGCTTTGAAAGGCCGATTAAATTATAACCATCATTTAAAATTATAAATTGTTCAAGCCTCATGCAACTTTACTTTCGTAAGTTCACCGTAACATTATATTTTTTAGGTTAATCGTAGAAGGTAACCCTTATGGCGTGTACGAGAGAGATTCAAGGACTTGATAAAAACCGTTCTTGGGATTACGAGAATGGTTTTTATTGGTTTTCTTCAAAGTCTCGCCTCAATAAAGCCCTTGCCCACTATGAATTATATAAGACGATCATTAATAAGCCAGGTGATATTTTAGAGTTTGGAGTGTTCAAAGCTGCCTCCTTAATTCGGTTTGCTAATTACCGCGATGCTTTAGAAAATGATTACTCTAGAAGAATTGTCGGCTTTGACACATTTGCTGATTTTCCCAAAACCAATTTAGATCTGAAAAGTGATCTGGAGTTTATCAAGTTTTTCGAGGAAGTTGGCGGCGACGGGCTTACTGTAGATGAGATAAGTGGTATTTTAGCTAACAAAGGCTTTGAAAACATTGAACTTGTAAAAGGCAATGTATTCGATACACTCACTACTTATTTGAAGCAGAAACCCGAAACGCGTATTGCGCTTTTACATCTTGATATGGACGTTAAAGAACCGACTGAACTTGCCCTTGAGTTATTGTATGAAAGGGTCGTTCCTGGTGGGCTTATAGTTCTGGATGATTATGGAATTGTTGCCGGTGCAACAGAAGCTGTCGATGCTCTCATCAAACACTACAGACTGCAACTCGAAAAGCTACCCTTTTACATGACGCCAACTTTTATTCGAAAACCTCTTTAATGGTATTGGTGCGTTAATCCCATTTTCCTACTATATACTTTTTGTAGCCTACATTGTTAAAGAGTTAAAGCGTGAGCACTTATGAACATTGGCGTGCTCACTTCGCTCCATCGTCATTCGCCTCCGCCCCCATAATAAACAGCAAAAATGCTATTCAGCGGTTTCTTTCATTTGAAACTTGAAGTAATCATCTGGCAACAGATAACAACAAATATAACTTCGCTAAACCCTGTTGATGCAACGGGGATTAAAGGAATAGCATGCGTGATGGCGGGCGGCTGGCAGCTGCGATAGAAATACTTACTGAAATCGAGAATAAACGTCGACCGGTACAAGAAGCCCTTAAAGAATGGGGTGCATCACATCGTTTTGCCGGCTCAGGAGACCGGGTTGCCATTGGCAATCTTGTGTTTGATGCTTTGCGCCATAAGCTCTCGTTCGCTGCCCGTATGAATGCTACAAGCCCTCGTGCCCTGACCCTTGCCACCTATTGCTGGGGGTGGGGCTATTCCGTTGATCACTTGGATCAAACCCTCAAGAGTGATAATTACGCACCAGAACAGCTCAGTGAAGAAGAGTTTAGCGCTCTTGCTGCCACTGAGAAGCCCGAGATGGCCAAGTATGAAGCTGCCGATATTCCTGAATGGCTGTTCGACTATTTCGAACAAGCCTATGGTGATGAAGCCGTTGCTATTGGCCAAGCACTGAGCGCCCGTGCACCAATAGATCTACGCTGTAACAGCTTAAAAATGTCCCGCGACAAATTACTTGGCAAACTCTCTCATTTAAAAGCCTCGCAAACAAATGTTACGCCAACTGCTGTGCGGCTGGACCCTGTTGTCGGGCCACGTAAGGCGCCCCATGTTCAGGCGGAAGAAGGCTTTCGCAAGGGGTGGTTCGAACTGCAAGACGAAGCCTCGCAAATTGCTGCCATACTTGTTGGAGCAAAGGCGGGAGAACAAGTGCTGGACCTATGCGCCGGTGGCGGCGGTAAAAGTTTGGCATTATCAGCGCAAATGCAAAACAAAGGGCAGATATACGCATATGATGCCAGCAAGTTGCGTCTTGCCCCTTTGTATGAGCGCATGGCACGCGCCGGGGCGCGCAATATTCAAATTATCGATCCACAAACTGGCGATCTCGACAGCTTGAAAGGCAAAATGGACCGCGTTCTGGTGGATGCCCCCTGCTCTGGCACCGGTGTGTGGCGGCGACGCCCAGACACCAAGTGGCGTGTTACCCCAAATGCTTTACAAGGACGGTTGGACGAACAACGCAAGGTTTTGGAAAGCGCCAAGTACTTTGTACGCGATGGCGGTATTTTGATTTATGCCACTTGTTCATTGATTGCAGATGAAAACCAGCAGCAAATTGATTGGTTCTTGAACGAAAACCCGAATTTCAAACAGCTGGACCTACTAGAGGACTACAAGAGTTGCTTTAGTTGCCGTCGTGAAGAGCTGCCTATGCATGACAAAAAGGGTAGCTTGACACTTTCACCATTGCATACAAAAACTGACGGCTTTTTCATTGCCAAGTTGCAAAAAGTAGCCAGTTAAAGCTGTTTGCTATTACTTAGAAGCATACAAATAAAAAACTGCTCCGAAACGTTTTGGCGCAGTTTTATTTGGCTTTCCATCATCAATTGCAAGGGTCTTATCACTAACGCGGACTATGTTTTATGAAAATCCAAAACCTCAAACATATTATTTTATTATAAATTGCAAAAATTAATAGACAGCTTTGTGAAATAACTAAAACCAACCCCAATTTTGCTTGGAATTATATAGTTGTAAGATAAGTACGATTTGTATGACATCGAACAATATTTTTTTTGACAACTTGGCAGCGATTATCACCAAGTCCGTAAGGGACTACAACGAAAAACGATCAGGTCAAAAAATAATCTGCACCAACTCATTCGCATCGTTGCTGTTTTTTCACAAGCTGTTACAATGGTATCAACTTGAATGAAATAGCAGGGTTTGCTCATGAATTGGCAACTCTGCTTCGCATAAGGCATTCTATTGAAAAAAAAGGCAGATCGTTCCTCTTCATCTGGAACGAATGCGCCCGGTGGCAAGTCGCGTCGTAAATCGCGGCGCAACCGTCGCCCTAGAAAAAGTGAAGTGCAGGCCGCCAGTGCAAATGGTAAGCCGGCAAGTCATTCGCGCACCCAAGCCACGGAAGGTGGCGATGGTGGCTCTACGCTGCCCGAAGGGGTGAAGAGGCAAAAGCGAACGGGTCGCAATAAGCCCAACCGGGCTGAGCGTCGGGCGCTTGCAATGCAGGCAAGGCAACTTCCGATCGTTAAGGTTGAGGAAGATGCCGTACGAATAGAAACTCTAGCGGAAAACACTCCGACAGAGAACGATAAGTCGCGTCCTGAGAAAGCGTTTAAACCGGCGCGTCGTGGATCTGCTACCAACACCGCGAATGAATCGCATCAACGCGAGTTTAACGGCCGCTATAAGTGTGAGCCGCGTGCTGCTTCATGGCGTAGTCGCACTGCAGACGACCATAAGGGACGTTTTGCACAAAAAGGCTATGCTTCTAGGCCGCCATATATTCACGAAGACGAAGAAAACCAAAAATTATATGCGGCATTGGATCTGGGAACAAACAATTGCCGCCTTCTTATCGCAAGGCCAGAAAATCGTGGTTTTCGTGTTATTGATGCCTACTCTAAAATAGTACGGCTTGGTGAAGGCTTGGGCAATACTGGCCGCTTGTCTGAAGAGGCCATGGAACGTGCTGTTGAAGCGTTAAAAGTATGCCACCATAAACTCATGGAACGCGGCGTAGAACGTATGCGCTTAATTGCAACAGAAGCATGCCGTGCAGCTGAAAATGGTGTAGAGTTCACCGAACGCGCCCAAAGAGAGGCCCACCTGCCACTTGAAATAGTCAGTCAGGAAACAGAGGCCCGTTTGGCGGTTGCCGGTTGTGTTTCACTGGTTGACCCTAAGGCTGATGGTGTACTTCTGTTTGATATTGGCGGCGGTTCTTCAGAAATCGTCTGGCTGGATTTACGAAACCGTCAAGGCGCAAGGGGCTTTGCTCTGACGCGATTTATCCGTACCTGGACGTCACTTCCCTTGGGAGTTGTCAATCTGGCCGAACGCCATGGCGGTGTTCAGGTAACCCCCCAATCCTTTGAGGCGATGGTTGCTGATGTCACAGAAAAGCTTCACGCATTTCCTATGGCCGAAAACCTCTCACGCGCAATCGCCAATGGTAATGTTCATATGCTTGGCACATCGGGTACTGTTACCACACTAGCTGGTGTACACTTGGGGTTGCGCCGATACGATCGTCGCCGCGTTGATGGCGCTTGGCTGGAAAAAACAGAAGTATCGGCAATGATACAACAGCTTTTGGCTATGAGTTATCATGAGCGGGTCGATAACCCTTGCATTGGCCAAGATAGAGCCGATCTTGTACTTGCTGGCTGTGCCATTTTAGAGGCCATACGCCGCCGGTGGCCATGTGCGCGCTTGCGTGTTGCGGACCGCGGGCTGCGCGAAGGTATCCTCATGGAAATGATGGCCAAAGATAAGGTTTGGCGCCACACACGCCGCCATTTCTCGCCGCCAAAGCATAATAACCCGTCACAAATGACTATGAAGAAAAGCTAGCACGCAATTCACTTGATGTTTTGAGTAATTGTGTGCATCTGTTTTGCATTGAATAATGCAAAAACAAGATTAAATACGACTAAACTGCTTTAATTTTACGCTAAAGTGCTTTAGTGCAATCACCAGCAAGAACATTGAATGCGAACAGCTTTTGGGATTTAGTCCCAACAATAGAAAAGGAATAATCAGCGATGAGCCAATCAAATAGTGGCCGCGGCCGCGGCGATCGCGGTATGTTTGAAAAAGTAAAAACGGCCCGCAAGCGCTCCAATGCATCCACGCTATGGTTGCAACGTCAATTGAATGACCCGTATGTCAGGCGCTCGAAAATTGATGGCTATCGTTCTCGTGCGGCCTATAAACTACTAGAAATTAACGAAAAGCATGACCTAATAAAGCCAGGTATGCGCGTTGTCGATTTAGGGGCAGCTCCGGGGGGGTGGTGTCAGGTAACTGTACCCATCGTCGGCTCATCGGATGAAAAGCCGCTCGTCGTAGGAATTGACTATCTCGAGGTGGAGCCAATCCCTGGTGTCGTAATGCTGCAAAAAGACTTCTTGGATGACGATGCACCCGAAGCCCTTATGAGTGCTTTAGGAGGCCATAAACCGGATATGGTGATGTCGGATATGGCCGCTCCGACAACAGGACACCGGCAAACAGATCACTTACGAACCACTTTCCTCTTTGAGGTTGCTATCGATTTTGCAAGGCAAAATCTAGCACCCGGTGGTGTGTTCCTTTCGAAAGTATTTGCCGGAGGTGCTGAAAATTCGCTACTCCAGCAACTAAAAAAAGAGTTTAAGTCGGTCGCCCATATCAAGCCGCCAGCAAGCCGTAAGGAAAGTCCGGAAATGTATATTCTTGCTAAGGGCTTTCGCGGTTAAGAGCTGTCAAAACGAGAATTAACAGCAAACTTATATCCATTTGCGAGACTGCCGCTCGCAATCATTCACAATGGACAGCATTGTATCAAAGGGTGCTCTGCAACTTGGTAAAAGTGCCCTTTGACGGTGCGGCAGAGAGGCTTTACTCTTTGTATTCAAATATCTTACAATGATTCGATATTGTCATAACGCAATTACGAATGCCATAAGAAACAGGACTGTGTTTGACCGCATGGAGCAGACCGTAGAATTAAAAACCGACCTTGAAAGAGCGGCCGAGCTCGAAAAGGAAGGCCGCTATGATGAGGCCCTTGCAGGACTTAAGCTCTTGGCAAGTCAATATCCTGAGGATATCGACGTCCTGCACCAGTTGGCAACGGCACTTCTACGTGCTGGCGAATTGCGTGAATCTATTATTCATCTCAGAAAAGTACTATTCATGCGGCCCGAGCACCTGATTGCCCGTACGAATATGGGTAATGCATTGCTTTTATTGGGCTACCTCGATCAAGCCAACGAAGCCTTTTCTGCTGTTCTGGAAGTCGAGGAAAGCAATAAAAACGCGCTTTATGGCATGGCGAGCCTGCTTTTGCAGTGGGAGCGCTACGACGAGGCCATGTCATTCGCCCGTAAACTGGTGGAATTACTGCCCAAAAGTGCAGCCACCCATTGTTTGATCGCCGACATTGCAATTAAAAAAGCCAATATGGATGTGGCCGTATTGCACTATAGAACTGCGTTGCGACATGACCCCGGTTATGTGCCAGCCCTGCAAGGGGCCGCACACCTGTTACTGTTGCGCAAGCACCCTGAAAAAGCTAGGGAATACTTGGAACAGGGTCTTAGTTTGCAGCCACGTAATGTCTCGCTCATGCAGGAAATAGGCAAATGCTACTTGATGGAAAATCAGGTGGAACTGGCTGTGCAAATTTTGCAAGAGGCAAATTCGCTCGTACCCGATGATTTTTCGACACTGATACAATTAAGTATTGCAGAGCGCCGCTACGACCATAGCTATGTGTCGGTTGTTCATGCTGCGCAAGCCCTGCGTTTGCAACCCCGCAATAAAGAGGCGGGTAACACGTTAGGGGCTGCGTTGGTTGCAGCCAACGAACCGGACGCCGCAAGAGCATTGCTGACAGGCGTTGCCAGCGGTGCGTCTATCAGTAATTATGTGAAGGATGTTATTGCTCGCATAGAAGCAAGAGCGTTAGAGGGTTTTGTTAGTCCAAAACACAGTGAGATCCGATCACCCATTGCTATTGAGGATGCAGTGACGGACATGGAGGCTGACCAAAATTTATTAATAAATGAGGACGCAGAAAATGAAAATAACAAAGAGATAAAAAGTTAATTTCTTTTTGAAACAGTTCTCACACACAACGAATACGTTATTTCTTTGAGCTCTACTTAAACACTCATCAAACTTGAGATATCCAATTTCTTTTTTGCAAGAAATTGGTTCAATGTGCTTTGCGCCTATTAAAGCACACGAACGAAAACCACTAACTAGTTATGTCTTACAAGAACGATAGGCCCTAATTGCTAGCGGAGACATTACGCTGTCCACAATTTATTAGTATCGGTATAATAATATTACAAAACAACCCATTATTGGGTAAAAATACCCATATGCAGCAAGGTCATAAAACAGGCTAGCTTCTTCAACCTCAGCTATGAAGGATGTATTTGCTGCACACAAAAAGTACCAATCTAGGCAGTTCGAAAAAGAAGATTGAATGCGTGCGCTGTGGGAAAAAGACCAAAAAGCTAATTCAACATGACTTTTTTCATATTGCTATTGACGCTCAATTATAGGGGATATATAGAGTTTTTTAGGCGGTTAAATGTATAACCTTTTGGGTTTATTTGTAAAACTCTCGCCTAACCTATTGGTTCTACTGGGGATTAGTTTAATGGTAGAACAGCGGACTCTGACTCCGTCAGTCCTGGTTCGAGTCCAGGATCCCCAGCCAATTTCCTAGTAGAAATCCCTATAATATTCACATGTAGTTATTACAATAATCCACCCAACCCCTTACTTATCGTCATGATTTTTTGCCCAATTATTTGCTTAGTAAGCAACAATACTCATTGATAACCCATTTCATGCAATCAATATTTGATATGTTGTTGTGGTTTATCTGAGTATTATTCAAGTAATTTTTTAGATAACAACAACTACAAAATTAACCAGCACTAAGAAAACAACAATCATTCTCTTACCTAGTGGAACTTGAGTTGGTATTTTTCTTAGAAAATATTTTTAAATATGGAGACACAATTGACTTCACCTAAATCACTAGTAATAATAACAGGTGCCAGCTCTGGCATTGGTGCAGCACTTGCACGTAAATTCAGCCAAGCTGGACATGCACTACTACTTGTTGCAAGACGGGTTGAAAAACTGGAAGCATTGCAGCTACCAAACACAATCTGCGTTAAACTGGATATTAATAATAGCGCAGCATTTAAAGAAGCGGTTAAAAAGGCCGAGGCCGTATACGGTCCTACCCAGTGCTTAATTAATAACGCCGGCGTGATGCTACTCGGTTCGATAGAAACACAAGCCCCTGAAGAGTGGGAGCAAATGTTTAACACCAATGTGCTGGCGGTACTAAATTGTACACAAGCCGTTGTTGGAGGCATGAAGCAACGCCAATCTGGCACAATTATTAATATTAGCTCTGTTGCTGGCCGTAAAGCACTGCCTAATCACGGCGCTTATTGCGGCAGTAAATTTGCTGTTTCGGCAATGAGTGAAAACCTGCGCGAAGAAATGGCACCACATAATGTGCGTGTTGTTAGCATTTGCCCAGGCGCTACCGAAAGCGAGCTAATCTCTCATACAACGAACCAACAGATCGTTGATGGTTATCAAAGCTGGAAAGATGATATTGGCGGCGCAATGAATGCAGAAGATATTGCCAATACCGCGCATTTTATATTCTCCCAACCCGAGAATGTGTGTATTCGTGAAGTTGTGATTGCACCAACAAAACAAGAACCTTAATTGAAAAAGCAGCTCGACTTTGTATTGATTTAGTCGAGCTGCGCTTATTCGCTGTATCCACCATAACGCCCTATTTGGCATTAAACGTTCTATTTTAGCTATATTTTTTAATCGTTTGAATTATGCAGTTTCGAGTTGCTGTTGCTTAGAGTTGCTCATGACTTGCGCTAAAATCCATCCATATGTTTCAATCAGCCCATCATACAGAGGCATTGCGGGTGACCAGCCGAGTTTTTGTTGAATAAGCCGGTTATCGGAATTTCGCCCACGAACCCCTAGTGGTCCATCAATATGATTAACCGAGAATTGCTTGTTAGAGATTTTTGCGACCATTGCAACCAGCTGATTGATCGAGACCATTTCATCTGAGCCTATATTAACCGGCCCTGCAAAGCTTGAAGAGCGCATCAGACGAATAGTCCCTTCCAAGCATTCATTGATATATAAAAATGAACGGGTTTGCGAGCCATCCCCCCAAATTTCGATGGCATCTCCTTCATTGACCATAGCAACTTTGCGGCAAATTGCAGCCGGCGCTTTTTCTTTCCCACCTGCCCACGTCCCTTCTGGGCCGAAAATATTGTGGTAACGGGCTACGCGGCAATGCATGTTATAGTTGCGGTTGAATGCTAAATAGAGCCGTTCTGAAAACAGCTTTTCCCAGCCATACTCGCTATCTGGTGCTGCGGGGTAAGCGCTATCTTCTGCACAGTTGGGGTTTTGCGGGTCTAACTGGTTGTGCTCGGGATACATGCATGCTGAGGATGAGTAGAAAACATGCTTTATGTTACGTTTCAGGCAGGCCTCTAACATATTGAGGTTTATCAATGCCGAGTTGTGCATAATATCGGCATCATGCTCACCGGTGAAAATATAGCCTGCACCGCCCATATCGGCTGCGAGCTGGTACACCTCGTCGAAATGACAGTCGACTATTGAGCGACAAAAGTCCTGGTCACGCAAGTCGCCCAGCGCGAAATCATCGGCATGAGTTTGGGCATGCTCGTGAAACTTCAAATCCACGCCACGCACCCAAAAGCCCTCACGCTTTAAGCGCTTCACCAAGTGGCCACCAATAAACCCGCCTGCCCCGCAAACCAATGCCCTTTTCATGATCTCAACCCCAATTATTGCATTCTCGTTTGTCGTCTTGGGTAACTCAGCGGTGCTGGAGCGACAATTCTGCAATTATGGATATGCGTTTTTAATCAGGTAGAATAGATAGGGTTCTTTTTGATGGGTCGTTCGCGGTTATGATTAGCTTTACGTCGGATTTTACTATTTACCAATCGCCCATTTGGAACCCAGTGCATCGATGGCAACGCAACTGGCAGCGTCTGCAGAGCCAAACAGGAAGCATTTAACCATAACGGCCGTATGCAATTGTTGGCGGAGTTTCATTTTTGTGTTAGCCGGATGCATAAGTGCTATTTGCGTTATTCCCGTGTTGCTATGTATGTTGAGCGTAGATTTGCTGACCACTTCCGCACGCCCTGAAATTTGCTCTAACTTCGGCATGGCCAATTCACTGGCTTTTAAACTCGTAAACGGGATTAGCAGACAAGTTACTAGAGCTAATTTTGATAATATTTGCATTGTCCTTCCTCATGTGTAAGAGGACAGCATAACACATTTTAGCGCAATTATTGCGCTTTATTACATTTTGATGACACTCACAATTATTTTGGCTAATAAATACCAGTGAATTACCATTGTATTCTAAATATATACTAGATAAAAAATGGCTTAACTTGATCTACTCTAGGTAAAACAAGTTAAGCCAAACGATAAAATAGTAGGAAACTTTCGCGACCTCAATTCGTTAGTCCCTCGGCTTCCTCATGATTATGTAATTACTTCGGCGCGGATAAGGGGGCCAACAACATATAAATAACCGGTGTTACAAACATGGTTGCCAATGTTGCAAAACCCAAACCACCCACAATAACCCAACCCAGCTGCTCGCGCGCTTCTGCTCCGGCACCAAAAGCCAAAACCAGCGGCACAGCACCAAGCACCGTTGAAATTACGGTCATAGCAACAGGGCGCAGCCGTATTAAACTGGCATTTAATATGGCCTCTTTTACTTCCATGCCCTGTGCCTTTAAAGCATTGGCAAACTCGACGATCAATATGCCATTTTTCGCCATAAGGCCGACAAGTAGTATGATGCCGATCTGACTATAAACATTCATGGAACCTGCGGTCAGGTGCATGGCAATAAACGCCGATGCAATTCCAAAGGGCACGGTTAGCAAGATAACAATTGCGCTCATAAAGCTTTCGAATTGCGCTGCAAGCACCAAAAACACAACAAGAATTGCGAAGGCAAATGTAAGTAAGACACTTGAATTGGTTTCTTGCAGAACTGCAGCATCACTTAAAAGAGTAACGTTCAAATCATGGGGCAGAACTTCTTTAGCAATTTGTTGAAGATCGGTAATTGCCTGTGCCAAGTGATAGTTATCTGACAAACTTACGGTCACCGGAACAGCCCTGGACTGCCCTTCGCGGGGCAATGAAGGGGCAACCGCTTCTTCTTCGATACTCATGAGCGTTGAGAGCGGTAGCATTTGGCCTTGGGGGGATTTAATAAACAAATTCTCCAAGTCACGCGTGGAGCGAAGGGGGGCACCACCCGCCTCAATGACAATTGGCAGGCCGTCATCGTTTACAAAGAGCTCAGCCACATCCGAGCCGTCCAATAGCATTCGCAGGCTAGAGGTTACCATATCTGCCGATAGGCCCAAATCGCTCGCGCGTTCGCGGTCCACATGCAGTAATAATTGCGGCTGTGTGGTTTCGAACGATATGCGAGCCGCACCGATTTTATCTCCCAAACGGTTTTTCATAGCAGCAACCAACTGCTCAGCACCATCTGCAATGTGCTTATAATTGCTGCCCGTCACCGCAAAGCTCAGCCCCTGCCCCGCTCCACGTATGCCCAGTGTATTGGTTTGGAAAATAAACACTTTCGTACCGACCAAGCCTTTGAGCTTGGCTCTAATATCGTTGGCTATTTCCTGCTGCGAACGTTCACGCTCTCCCCATGGGGATAATGGCATAATCATAAAGCCCGAGTTGAGAGAACCGCCCGTTCCGATGATTGTCAGCAGGCTTTGCGCTTCGCCGCTTTCAATTACGGGTGCTATGATGCTTTCTATTTGTGTGATTTTATCGCGCGTATAATCAAGTGATACCCCTTGCGGGGCTATTATGCGCATTAACAAGAGCGCCCTGTCTTCTTTCGGCGTTAACTCGCTCGGCAAGCGGTTGTATTCAAAGCCGCCCCACATGCAAAACAATAGTGAAACCAACAGGACCGTTTTGGGCCGCCCCAAACTGGTGCGCAACACTTTATGATATGCAGCTGCGAGAGCTTCCCCTAAACGCACCAAAAATGGCGTCGTTGATTGCGCCGCATTCTCAGCGGTGGTTTCATCCTCCGTTTTTGAAGCTTTTTCATTGCACAAAAAACGGGCGGCAAGCATGGGGGCCAATGTCAAGGCGACGAATGAAGAGAGAACCATACATATGGCCAGGACAAAGCCAAACTCTGAAAACAGCTTTCCCACACTACCCGGTAGAAATGAAATGGGCAGAAATACTGCAACCAGTGTGGCCGTTGTGGTTATGACCGCAAAAAACACCTCGCGCGTACCAACGATTGCAGCATGAAAGCCTTTATCTCCTCTTTGTACCCTCTTGCTAATGTTTTCCAAAACCACAATTGAATCATCCACCACCATGCCGGTGGCCAATAGCAAAGCCAGTAGTGTGAGAACGTTAATTGAAAAACCCATGAGCCAAAGGCCGGTAATGGAGCCAACAAGGGCCAACGGGACGGTTAAGGCCGGAATAAGTGTGAGCTTTAAGGACCTTAAGAAAAGCAGTATGATGGCAACAACAATTATTGTTGAAAGTATGATGCTTTTCACAACCTCGCTTAGCGCACCAGAAATAAACAATGCATCATCACTGGTAATTTGTAATTTCAAGTGCGCCGGCATTTGCCGGTTTAGCTGATCTATTGCCTTGCGAACGCCCTTTGATATATCGAGTGTGTTTGAGCCAGCACTGCGAATAACCCCTAAAGATATGGCCGTATTGCCATTTATAAACGCACCTGATGTTGCTCTTCTAGGTTCTTTGGTCACCAATGCAATATCTGCAATTTTGGTGTTTCTATCGAGTTGTACTGCCGCTATTTCGGTTGCTGTTTGCACGTCCGAGCGCGCACGAACATACAAATCCTGCGTTGATGTGGTGAGTGAACCGGCCGAAGTATCGGCTGTTAACTGAACGAGCGCCGCACGCAATTGTGGTAAAGTAATGCCGCGCGATGCCATAGCCTGCAAATCGACCGCAACTTTAAAAACCGGCTCGCGCTTACCGTATTCGGAAATCGAGGCCACACCGTCAACAGCTGTCAGGCGGTCTATGACCACATCGTCAACATAGTGAGATAGTTGCTCGATGGACCACTTGCTTGAGGTTATTACCGCCCGCAGCACCGGGTCGGCGTCAGCATCGGCTTTTACAACGGTTGGTGCCTCGACATCATCGGGCAATCGGCGCTCAACCGAGCTGACGGCATCGCGTACATCATTTGCGGCATCTGAAAGCAGTATATCTTCGCTAAATTCAACAGTTATGCGCGAGCGGCCATAGCGAGAAGAGGAAGAAATATTGCGAATACCGGAGATTCTGGCAATCGCCTTTTCTATTGTGCTGGTTACTTCTGCATCAATAACTTCTGGAGGTGCGCCCTTGTAAACCGTCGTTATCGAAATAACGGGTTTATCGACATTGGGCATTTCCCTCACCTCAACGCCCATTAAAGCAGCGATACCGGCCGTTAATACCAATAGGTTCAGCACAATTGTCAGGACCGGGCGGCGAATGCATATTTCCGAGAGGGAATGATTTTGATGATGGGAAGGCATCAGGTATTGCCTCCCCGCGCTTTAGAAGGCATTTCAGGGTTTAACTGAGCACTGTTTTGCACCTTAACCGCAATGCCTTTACGCAGTGTTCTTGAGGTTTCCGCAATCACTGTGTCGCCAACGGACAAGTCGCCTTTTACCAAGATGGCCTCGGGGCTGCGCTCAATTATCACAAGATCAACCCGCTTCACGCGATTATTATCTAAAACCCAAACGTAGGATCCCTTGCGGTCCCATTTTAAGGATACTGGCGGAATTGACGGATAGTCTTGGCCTTGCAGCTGCACCTTCACTTCAAACGCCATGCCGGATTTTAGTTTATCTTGAACATTTTCGGTTGTGGCCCGCATGGTGAGTGTACGCGTAAGCGGGTCCACCCGGTTTTCAATTGCGCTTACAACACCTATAAAATTCTCACCGGGCAAAACACGGGTTTGCAGGTGAACCTCATCGCCCAGTTTTACTTTACCGGCAAACCTTTCGGGAACAACAAACTCAACGCTGATTTGCGAGCGATCATCAAGGCCGACAATGCGCCGCTGCGTGGTAATGTAATCACCAATATCAACTTGATATATCCCCAAAATACCGGCAAATGGAGCCCGTATTTGACGCCGGTCCAACAGTAACTTTGCGTCTTTTAAATCAATACTTGAGGTTTTGAGCTGGTTTTGAGCTGTTTCCAGCTGAACTTCTGAAATGGTTTTGCTGGTTCGCAGTTTTTCAAAACGAGCCAGTTGGTTTTGGGCTTGCTCAAGATTTACTTGTGCCCGCTCAACAGCCAGTTGTTCGTCATCGGCATCCAGCGCTATTAAAACATCACCCGCCTTTACCCTGTCGCCCGCTTTAAAGGGCAGTTTGGTAATACGCCCTGTCGCTTCCGCATAGATATCAATGGTTTTTATCGCACGCCCTGTACCAATTGCACGTACAAACTTGTCCGTTACACCTTGCTTGACAAGCGCCGCCTTAACAAGAACAGCGGGCGCAGCCCTCTTTTGCGCTGAGCGCGCGCCAGCCATTTGATTTTTGGCGGTACTTGCCGTTGTTTCTACGGTGCTATTTCCTAGCCAGCCCCTGTTACTTCCATAAAGCACACCAAGTGCCAATACTATTGCGATGCCGAATGCCAGCCAGTACTTGCTGTTCTTCATTTGCATGCTCCCCCCATTTTCTTTGCTTATTATATTAGGAAGCCTAAGTTTGTTTTGTCGCCTTAACGATTACACGTGTGCCCGCAGGAACACGGTTGTAAAGATCGATGATATCCTGATTAAGCAACCTTATACAGCCGCTGGAAACGTTGCGACCGATCGACCACACTTCTTCGGTGCCATGTAAACGGTAGAGGGTGTCTTTGCCATTTGCAAATAAATAGAGCGCACGGGCCCCAAGCGGGTTCTCAAGACTTGGTGGCATACCATAGCGATATTGTTCCAACTCAGGCTGCCTTAATATCATCTCAGCAGGTGGCGTCCATGTGGGCCATGCGCGTTTATATTGCACAACAGCATCCCCGGACCAACCAAAGCCTGCACGGCCAACACCCACACCGTAACGTAACGCTGTGGCGTTTTCTCTCACGAGATAAAGAAAGCGTTGTGCCGGATCAACAACAACAGTTCCAGGCGCTTCACTGCCTTTATAGGGAACTACTTGCCTCAAGTACTTGGGGGACTGTATGTCGCGTAGATTGACCGCAGGTATGGGAAAGCGTTCATCCGGCAAACTGGCATAGAGCCCTTTGTAATAATCGGATGCTCTTTGATCTTGCGGCTCAGCGACAAAACTGGGGGTGATTGTTTTACAACCCGCCAACATCGCCGGAATGGTAAGGGCAAGGAACTTACGACGGTTTAAGCAATTTGTTTTTCTTTTTTTCAGCTCTTGATGCATCGTTTATCGTTTCTCTTTTATTTCTACTGCGCACAATATCTCTATGTCATCTCTTGAGATAAATTACAGTTTCAACGTTAAAATTAACTATAGGTTCTATTAGGTAAGGAATATGGTGTTAATTGGACGCATTTATCCCCATTAAATAAATGTATTCACCTTTTAACACTTACTTGTGAGCAATAGCTTATGTAAAGTGCTCATTCGTCTCAAATATTGCAACTCGGTCAATTTACAGGTTAACAATTTTCATCTATTAATATTTTTATTGTCAACCGCAATCAAATGAAATAAAATTGAGAAATATTAGTTTTTTTCAAAGTAAAGTAATTAATGCAGGCTTCAATATACATTTAAAATATTGTTTGCTTGCAAAATTTTATATTTTGCGCTTGAAATTTATTATTAACATCACATGTTGTGAAAGGTGAGTGTTGTTATGCCACACCTTACATAAACCAGTTGCGACTGACGGTGACTATATCTAATAGTAATAGCTTAACGCCCTACTCCGTTGTGAGGTTTAAGTTTATCAGCATTAGGTTTCATTCGTTATGTCAACGCGGAATTTTTGCCTTGCAATTTTATCAATTAAGGATGCAACGGGCTACGAAATACGAAGATTTGCCAAAGGTGACACTTTTAACAGCTTTGTTGGGGCCAATTTTGGTTCCATATATCCTTGTTTAAAAACGTTACATGCTGAGGAAAAAATAACAATGCGCGTAGAGATGCAAACCAATGCACCTCCTCGCAAGATTTACTCTCTCACCCCAAGCGGACGAGAAGAGTTTATCGAGATACTGAATAACAAAGACAAGGAGGACATATATCGTTCTCCTTTTATGCTCATGGCGATGTTTGCCCCCCTACTGGATCAACAAAGCCTCAAGCAACACCTTATAGAGCGTGAGCAATATATACTTGATAAATTGGCACGCCTAGAGAAGAAGCAAACTAGTTTTGATAGACCAGCGACACTTTGGACGCTCGGTTACGGGGTGGCAGTATGTAAAGCTGAACTTGCGTTCTTGAAAGAAAACGGCGCTACTCTTGTCGGTATGGGCCAAAAAAGCAAATAAAGCTGTATACTTGCCACTAGGTTGTCGGAGATTACTATGGGAATTCGTTTTTCACATTTATTGGCGATCGGGATCGCAGGTAGCATAGGCCTATGGATGGCGTCTGGCACTATTGTGCGTAGTGGTGAGGGCGATAACGAAAATTCCACGCCCCCGCCCGCTCAACGGCTGGAAAAAGCCAGCACTAAACTCTTTACCGTTCGCGTGAAAGAAGTGAGTGCACAACTGCGTCATCCCACACTGGAGATACGCGGCCGCACCGAGGCTGATGCCAAGGTTGAAGTTAAAGCCGAAACAAATGGACGCGTTGTTAAGCGTATTGTGCAAGAGGGCAGTAAAGTAAAGACAGGTGATTTACTTTGTGTTCTTGATCGTGGCGCACGAGAAGCAAGGGTATTGCAAGCTAACGCCAGACTTGCTCAGGCTGAAATAAATTACAAAGCGACCACACAGCTTCAGGGCAAAGGTTTCATCGCGGACAATAAAATTGCCGAGATGAAAGCAACGCTTGATGGCGCTAAAGCAAGTCTGCGCGAAGCCGAAGTGGAGCTGTCTAGGACAGAAATTCGTTCACCTATTGACGGTGTTATTGAAGCCCCGATTACTGAAGTCGGCTCGATGCTGGCAATGGGTGGCACCTGTGCAAAAGTTGTTAACCCAAACCCAATGCTAATGATTGGCGCTGTCTCTGAAAACAACGTGCAGAAAATTCACGTAGGTCAAGTTGCCAAGGTAAAACTCATAGGTGGTAAGGTTGTAACGGGTGCCGTACGTTATATCGCCCAGTCGTCGGACATGAATACACGAACTTTCAGAGTTGAAATCGAAATTCCCAATTCTGACCACAGTTTGCGTGATGGCCTCACCGCGACAGCATTTCTTGCGCTTGATACGCAAAATGTTCACTTCATTTCACCTGGAGTTTTGACATTAAGTGATGAGGGCAGCATTGGTGTTCGCGCGGTGGATGAAAACGATACTGTTGTATTTTATCCTGTTGAGATTGTAGGCGGTGATACCGATGGCGTCTGGCTTGACGGATTACCTGCAAAGTTCCGTCTTATTACTGTTGGCCAAGATTTTGTTAAGGCCGGCGAGGTGGTTGAACCAGTCTTAGAGCGCGTGGAGGCGAACTAATGACGAACGCTCTTGAGGGCATTCTAAATCGCCCGAAAACCATTTTTTCATTAATGATCGCAATATTGATTGCCGGTATTATTGCTTTTTTGACTATTCCCAAAGAAGCCGCGCCCAATATTGATATTCCGTTCTATTACATTTCAATTTCACAACAAGGTATATCCCCTGAAGACGGGGAGCGCTTAATTGCGCGGCCTATGGAAACAGAACTGCGTGGCCTTGAGGGGCTGAAAGAAATTACCACCATGTCAACCGAGGGGCATGTGGGTATATTACTTGAGTTCCACATTGATGTTTCCAAGGATAAAGCGCTTGCTGATGTGCGTGAGAAAGTGGACCTTGCCAAAAGCAAGATACCAGCTGATGCGGACGAGCCATCCGTGAACTCCTTTAATATGGCTTTGAACCCCACCATGTTCATTGCTGTATACGGTGATGTGAGTGAGCGCACACTCTATCATGAAGCACGAAAACTCAAGGATGTCATTGAGGCGGTCCCGACCGTTAAGTCTGCAGATTTATCTGGCCATCGTGAAGAACTGCTGGAAGTCACGATCGATACCATGAAAATGGAAAGTTACTCCATTACACAGGCAGAGCTTTTGCGCACTGTAACGCAAAACAACCAGTTGATTGCCGCGGGCTTTATCGATGGTGCCGGCGGGCGGTTCTCGATTAAAGTACCTGGGCTCGTTGAAACGGCTCGGGACGTCTATTCTATTCCCCTAAAACAAGCAGGGGAAGCGGTGGTCACACTGGGCGACATTGCAACTATTCGCCGGACATTCAAGGACCATTCCAGCTATTCTTTGGTGAACGGCAAAAAAGCGATCACTCTAGAAGTCGTTAAGCGACTTGGTCAAAATGTGATTGAAAATAACCAAGCGGTTATGGAGGCCGTTAATAAAGCAACAGCCAATACGCCGAGTACGATCAAGACGAGCTTTATGCTTGATGATTCTAAAAAAGTCGACGTTATGCTAGGTTCGTTGCAAACATCTATCATGACAGCAATTATGCTGGTTATGATTGTTGTGGTGGCATCGCTTGGCTTGAAATCCGCCTTGTTGGTCGGTTTGGCAATTCCCACCTCCTTTATGACCGGCTTCTTTATACTGTCAATGTCGGGTATGACCGTGAATAATATGGTTATGTTTGGCTTGGTTTTGACGGTAGGTATGCTTGTTGATGGTGCCATTGTTATGGTGGAGTATGCCGACCGCAAAGTAGCTGAAGGAATGAATGCAACCCAGGCATATATCCGCGCCTCGCGTTTAATGTTCTGGCCTATTGTTTCTTCAACAGCAACCACTATCGCCGCCTTCCTGCCAATGTTGATGTGGCCTGGAATCATGGGCAAGTTTATGAGTTACTTGCCATTAATGGTTATCATTGTGTTGATTTCGGCCCTAGCGACTGCATTGGTATTCCTACCGGTAACCGGTGGTATCATGTCTTCGGTATTCCGGTTTATCAGCCGTCATGGTGAGGCGTTTTTAGGGCTGCTTATAGGCACATGCGTTGGTATTGTACTGGTTGATCTGCCCTATCTAGCGATACCCGAGGAAGGCAAGGCACTTGTTATTATTGCACTGGCACTAATTTGCGGCTGGTTTTTACGCCCATTGTTTAAACCAGTCATGAATTACTCGCGGCGCAAAGCGGCCGAACGCCATGCGCAAGAGCTGGAAGATGGTAAAATTTTCCTTGGCAAGCGCTTTGATCCGAAGAAAGTAAAAGGTGCAACCGGCGTTTACGTGCGTGCCCTTGCCAAAATGGCAAGTACGCCAATTGGTAATATTGCCACTCTGGTCGGTATGGTATTACTTTGTTTTGGCATCATAAGCTACTTCATGCAAAACAGTAAGGGTGTTGAGAACTTTGTAGAAAGTGAACCATTACTTGCGCAGGCTTATGTGTCAGCTCGCGGTAATATGTCCGTTGAGGAGGCCTTTAAACTGGTGCAAGAGGTTGACAACATCATCATCAATGTTGATGGGATTAAAGATGTTGTAACAACAGCTTTTCCAAGTGGCTCCAAGACCAGTATGCAAGACATTCCTGCTGACTTGATTGGTCAGGTTTATTTCGAGTTTACCGATTTTTGCTGTCGGCGTAACAGTGAAGCGATTTTTAATGAAATTCGAGAGAAGACCAGTAAAATTGCAGGTATTAAAGTTGAGGTCCGCGCTGAAGAAGGTGGCCCCCCTCAAGGTAAGGACGTTCAAGTAGAAGTTAAATCAACGGATTATGCTTTACTTGATGGTGTTGTTGATCGTGTTCGCACGAAACTGGAAAGTATGGAGGGTCTTCGCGACTTTGAAGACGGGCGTCCCCTGCCCGGTATTGAATGGTTGCTCAGTATTGACCGGGCACAGGCCGCCAGGTATCAAGCGCAAATTGTGCCTGTCGGTGCCATGGTTCAGCTTGTCACGAACGGCATCAAGATTGGCAGTTATCGCCCCACGGATTCTGAGGATGAAGTCGATATCCGTGTGCGTTTGCCCGAACAGCAACGTACGCTTGAGCGCATTGACCAGTTACGCTTGCAAACGCAGCTTGGCCAAGTCCCGCTTTCCAACTTTATCAAGCAAAGCCCACAGCAAAAGGTTTCGACCATTATTCGCCGTGATGGCTATTACGTGATGGATGTGAAAGCGAACGTGGATAAAGCTGCCGGTTACTTGCCTGATAACAAGGTTCAAGAGCTCAAAACCTGGATTGATAGCGAGCAGTGGCCCGAAGGTGTTACTCTTGGCTTTAGAGGGAATGAAGAGAGCCAGCAAGAGTCTGCTGCATTCTTGCAAAAAGCAATGCTGGCCTCGTTATTCTTGATGTTTGCGATTTTGCTGACACAGTATAACAGCTTCTACCAAACGTTCCTGACACTCTCGACCGTAGTCATGAGTATGGTCGGCGTGATGTTGGGGATGGCTATCACCGGCCAGAAGTTCTCTGTGGTTATGACAGGTACGGGGGTTTTAGCCCTGGCAGGTATTGTGGTTAACAACTCGATTGTTTTGATCGATACCTATAACCGCTTCCGCCATGACGGCATGGTTCCCGTGGATGCAATTTTAAAAACATGTACCCAGCGGATTCGGCCTATCCTATTGACTACCATTACGACAATTGCCGGTTTGATACCGATGGCGACGCAAATCAGTTTTGATTTTGCCGGACGTGTCATCTCCATCAACCAGTTTGGTTCCGAGTGGTGGGTGTCATTGGCGACGGCTGTCATTTCCGGCCTCGCTTTTTCCACGCTGCTCACCTTGATCGTGATACCCACGCTGATTGCAATGCCTTCTGTGTGGTATCAGGCTTGGCGAAACCGGAAGAGAAAGAGCCAAAAGAAACTAAATGAACTCTTTTCAACCGATGGCTTTAGTCCCGCTGGAAATGACATGGGGGATATCAAAGAGGTTGAAACACCAGAGTTTATTGGGGTTAAGCCGCGAAAATCTACCGAGGCAGCCGAATAAGCAACGGTCTTTACCTATCTTACTATGACAAAAAACAAGGCCCTGCTGAATTGCAGGGCCTTGTTTTGTTTAGTTTTGGCTGAGTGCTATCTATTTATTGATATCACTTCATATTTCCAGAGCGCTTTTTGCTTTGTAGCTAGCTTAATCATTCTTATTTTTCTTTTCATGGCTCACAATAACTGTGTCGTCTTCATCATCAAATGAGATGCTGACGCTATCATCATCACACCACTGCGACGTACCATCCTTTTTGCAAAGTTTTTTATAGGAGCGCCAAGAAAATGGGATCGAGATAAGGTAGGCGATTGTGATGACAGTCAAAAACTGGAACGGGTAACTGATCAGTAAGCCGACAAGTGCAACCAAAACAACGATTATTGGCATTACAAGCTGGCGCTTTATTCGAGTTCCCATTTGCTTACCAGAATAGGTTGGCAATTGACTAACCATCAAAAGACCGGAAAACACCGTATAAATGGCAACCAGCGGGGCCGCATCATTGTAATGGGGCAAGCCAAGTTGTTCCATATATAATGGAAGCAGAACAATAATCGCGCCGGCTGGAGCGGGCACACCGGTAAAAAACCTATTCGCCCATGCCGGTTTGTTGGGATCATCTAACGCGACATTAAATCGTGCCAATCGCAATGCACCTGAAATTGCGTAGAGCATTGCAGCGAGCCAACCAAGAGATTCAAAGCCCTCTAAAATCCAAGCATAAATCAGGATCGCCGGTGCAACCCCAAAATTGACGAAGTCAGCCAGTGAATCCAGCTCTGCACCAAACTTGGATGTCCCGTTTAATAATCGTGCCACACGGCCGTCCAGACCATCAAGAATTGCGGCTAGGAAGATTGCGAGTAATGCAATACTCCAACGCTCTTCGATTGCCATGCGAATGGATGTTAGGCCAGCACAAAGGGCAAGTAACGTGACCATATTCGGTATTATCAGGCGTAGAGGAACCCGCTTAAAACGGGCTCCCCTTTTTTCAGTTACACTTTGATAACTCTCGGTTTGGTTATCTGGTGCAGGGCTTGATGTATTCACAGCCTATTCCTTGTGCATTCCAAATCATGAAACCCGTGAAATGGCATCGCTTTGGTTGGTCGCTTTGAGATCTGCCAGTATAGATTCACCTGAAACCATCGTTTGTCCTAGTGAAACAGATGGTTTGGTTCCCAGTGGCATGTATACATCCAGACGTGAGCCAAAACGGATCAAGCCAAAACGCTCGCCAGCACTGATGGTTTCGTCTTCCTTGACAAAACAAACAATTCGGCGTGCCACCAAGCCTGCAATTTGAACCACACCAATGCGGGTGTCATCGTTTTCAATCACAATACCATTGCGTTCGTTATGCTCGCTCGCTTTGTCCAGCTCTGCGTTCAAGAACTTGCCAGCCTTGTAGGCCACACGTTTGATGCGACCTTGCATCGGCGCTCGGTTCACATGACAGTTAAAAACATTCATGAAAATACAGACGCGCATCATGGGCTCTTCGCCCATATCCAGCTCTTTTGGTGGTACTGCAGGCCCCATAAGGCAAACGGTGCCATCTGCCGGGGAGACGATCAAACCATCGCGAACCGGGGTTACACGCGGTGGGTCGCGGAAGAAGTAACAAACCCAAACCGTTAGGATTAAACCAATCCAAAATAGCGGCGCGAAAAACCACCCCAAAATAATGGTGGAAATTGCTGCGATGGCAATAAAAGGATAGCCCTCGCGGTGAATAGGAACAAATGTCTTGCTAATTGTGTCAGCTAAGGACATACAAGCCGCCTTCTTTTAACTCAGGTCAAACAAGAATACACCCAATCTCTTTCAGCAATGGTAACATTTGTTAGCAAGCTTTTGTCAAAAAGAAAGGTGTATTCTCTTTGCTCCTGTATTACCCTTGTGGCGGCAAGGTTTCAATCTCGCTTTCTTCGGCTGTTTCTTTTCATGTGGTCAATCCTTCACCCTGTTTGCGGATTTCTTCCAATTTGGCGACAGCTTCATCTACTTCCCGTTGTCGATTCCACATGGAGGCATATAGTCCTCCTTGTGCCAAAAGCTGTGCATGTGTGCCTTGTTCCACGGCTTGACCATGATCGAGCACCAAAATGAGATCTGCGTTGACAACCGTAGAAAGCCGATGGGCAATCACCAAAGTTGTTCTGTCTTTGGAAACAATATCCAACGCTGATTGGATTTCTCTTTCCGTGTGCGTGTCCAACGCTGAAGTCGCTTCATCAAGGATGAGGATTGGTGGGCCTTTCAGCAGAGTTCTGGCGATTGCGACCCTTTGCTTCTCACCACCTGAGAGTTTGAGACCCCGTTCACCAACCTGGCTCTCATAGGCGTCCGGGAGATTTTGAATGAAAGTATCTATCTGGGCTAGATGTGCAGCCTCTTTAAGCTGTGCGTCTGTGGCTTCAGGGCGGCCATATCTCAAATTATAGGCAATCGTATCGTTAAAAAGCACAGTGTCTTGCGGTACCATACCTATGTTTTGGCGCAGTGATTTTTGTGGCACGTCTCTTACGTCAACACCGTCAATTGTAATTGCGCCTTCTGTGACATCGTAGAAACGAAACAACAAACGAGATATTGTGGATTTTCCTGCCCCTGAAGGACCGACAATAGCAATTGTGCTACCTGCAGGAACTTCGAAGCTGATTCCCTTCAAGATGGGCCGTGCGGCCTCATAGTGAAAATGAACATTATCAAAACGAATGGTGCCCTGCTCTACTGTCAATTCTTTCGCATTCGGCTTGTCAACAATCTCCGGCTTCACGGCAAGAACTGCGAACATTGCTTCCATGTCAGCGATGCCCTGACGGATTTCCCTATAGATGTAACCTATGAAGTTTAAAGGCATTGAGAGTTGAAGTAATAGTGCATTGATCATTACGAAATCACCAATGGACTGGGTGCCTTCTTGTATGGCTATTGCAGACATGACCATGCAAATAGCAGTACCAGTACCAAGAATCGCTGCCTGACCAATATTTAGCCATGCTAGGGAAGTCCAGGTTTTAATTGCCGCTCCTTCATAGCCTTCCATTGCGTGATCGAACCGGCTGTGCTCCAGCTTTTCGTTGCCAAAATATTTCACCGTTTCGAAGTTCAATAAACTATCGACCGATTTTGTATTGGCATCATTATCAGCTTCGTTCATAGCACGACGAATTTGTATGCGCTTATTGGATGCGCTGACAGTATAGTAAAAATAAGCCACCACGGTTGTTGCCACAACGACAACATACCAAAAGCCAAATTGGTACCATATAACTGCCGCCATTAAAGCAAATTCAATGATGGTTGGAATTCCATTAAGAATTGTAAAGCGCACAATCCCTTCGATACCCTTGATGGCCCTATCAATAACTCTTGTTAGGCCACCGGTACGCCGCGAAAGATGATAGCTTAGGGATAGCTGGTGCAGATGCTCAAAGGTTAAGCTGGCCAATTGGCGAACGGCATTCAGACCAACCCTTGCAAAGATGGCATCGCGCACTTGGTTCATGACGACGACGAGAAGCCTCGTCACATTATAGGCAATCACCAACATAACCGGAGCTACAAGTATGGGCGGTAACCCAGCTGGTAAAACATCTGCCCCTGTGAGCGCATCAGTTGCCCAAGCATACAAGTAGGGCGAGAGAACCGTTACAATTTTTGCCAGCATGAGCGCAGCTAGCGCCCAAACAACCCGGCGTTTTAAGTCTGGCCTGGCTGTGGGCCACATATAAATCCAGAGTATTTTAAGGGATCTAAAAATACTCGCATCATCAGCATTAAGCATTTCCCTCGTTTTTTGCGAGGGATCGCTGTGTTGTATATTCATTTAAGTTCTCTATCTGGCTTTAATAGCTTATATGCCTATTGTTGAGGCTATTGTTTTTTCTTCGTTCAGATTATCGTTCTAGTGTTAGCGGAACACATGGTGCTTCAGTGCGCTCGTCAAATAAATCACCAAAGAATACACGAAGGCTTTTTAGCGTATCTTCAGCTGCTAATGGACATAGGCTAATGCACGTCATACGGCCTTTGCTTTCCATGGTAATGAAACCAGCCTCACATAATACTTTCAGGTGCTGCGATATTGTTGACTGGGCAAGCGGAACATTTGACACAAGGTCAGCACAACATGCCGTGTCACAAGCAGCCAATATGCGCAGAATTTCCAACCTTACAGGGTGGCTCAGCGCTTTGGCTTTAGTTGCCAATGCAAGGTTTGCCTGTCGGTCTGCATCAAAACTGTATTGCTGCTTTGCTTGCTGTGCGGGCTGCTCCGACTTTGTCACCATGAACACTTCTCTTTTATCATCGTCAAATATCTATATAATCGTATAATAACGATAAATAAAGATACGATAGGAATTATTTATTCGAGCCTGAGATTCAGAACACGCTTTTGCGAGATCAGGCATTGTTTCATAAAAAATGCCCGCTTAAAGCGAGCATTTTATTATCTGAACCAAGAAGCTACGCCCTTAATCGCTATTGCCCTACTCGCTTTCAGGCCCTTTATTGTCTTTCCAGTTTTCGTCCCTACTCGGTATTAAAAATACCTGGCCTGGATAGATAAGGTCTGGGTCCCTGATTTGATTATCGTTGGCTTGGTAGATGGTCGTATACCTAAAACCCGAACCATAAAGGCGCTGCGAGATCGTCCATAGATTATCGCCACGGCGTATGATGACGGAAGGTAGAGCGCCGATATTCTCTGTTGCTGTATTACCTTTAGAACCGGATGCGCTGGCATTCGCCTCGACCGAAACAGGTTTCAATATCACTTGATCGTTTGATTTTTTGAAACTCACTTGTGCTCTTGCCACAACCTTTGCTTGGTCGTCTTTTGCCATTTGGTCGGCACGCACTTCAATAGAGCCGTTCCCCAGCTCTTTCGGTGCTTCGAGTAGCCAGCTGCCATCTTTTTTTGTTGTTGTTTGTCCAAGGTATTTGTCGCCAACATAAAGCCGCAGGTCGGTTCCCGGCTCGCCAACACCTGCAACATAAATTTTGCCATTTTCAGACTCAACAGCGCTCACTCTGAGTTCAGCGGTTTCCTTTTGCTGTTCAGGTTCCGTCGTTTGCTCTGTCTTTTTCTCAACTGATGCCAATGTTTCTTGTGGCTGCTGAGCAGGCGTTGACTGGTTTGAATTCTCAACCGGTTCTTGTTTAACGGGTGGTTGAACTTCAGGTTGCTTTTTATCTTCTTTTTGAGCGATCTGCTGTTTTGGCTCACTCTGTTGCCCCGGCAATTGCAGAACTTTGGAGGGAGCATCGGGTGCATTCATGACAACAAGAGCTTCGCTGCTCTCATCTTCTGGAATTGAGACAGCAATATGTTGCTTCGATGCAATCGGTTTGCTGTTTTTATCCCTTTGAGATTCTAGGGTAATGTCATAGTCGCCCGCGTCCAAAGGCTTTTCAAGCACGATGGTAAATTCACCGTTTGAGTTGGCTACCGTTTTTCCCAGTACTTCGCCATTCGCAACCAATGCAACAATAGCGCCGGCCTCTGTGCGACCGGCAACAACCGCATCACCCGAACGCTCGACACGCATGACATCGAAACTCGGTGGCTGAGGTGTTTTGACTGCCTGTTTTACTGGCTTAGCTGGTTGTTCCGTTTTTTGTTCTGGTTGCTTTGCCGCTTGTTTTATCTGTTTTTCAGGAGCACGACCGACACTTTGAGGCTTCGACTCTGTTTGATTTGGTTCTAGCGATGTTGGCATTTTGGCAACATCTGAATAATAATAGATACCAGCACCAGATGCAGACAGTACAACCAAAGTTGCAGCTGCTATTGCCAGTTTTTTCCCAGAGTTCGACATCTTTTACCTAAAGCTCCTCATGCTGCAATGTTTTACCAGCCTGCTGAAGTTATGAGGCCACCCCTGTTAAACATTGCAGATTGCCGGTCTTGATAGTTATAGCACGATACTTGGCCATCACATAAATACATCGGACCGAAATTCTTGTCGTAGTTTATGGCCTGCAACACAAATGGCAATGGTTGAATGCATTATTTGCCATTTGCTCCACATAGAGCCTTTAGAAAAACCCTTTAACGGTTTTGTTGAGATAGTTTCTAAGCTTTTGGGCTATAGCTGTGTTATCTCGCTGCTATTAGTATTTAGCGATGCAGCAAATATGTTTTACGTTATGAGAGTATCAAAATGGGATCACTTGGTAGTGTCTGTGTTTATTGTGGGTCGGCGAGTGGTTTCGATGGTATTTATGAAGAGGCAGCAAAGCGTTTGGGCCAAAACTTGGCAGCAAATGGCATAACCCTTGTTTACGGCGGTGGCTCTATTGGCATGATGGGCACAATTGCAAAATCATGCCTTGATAATGGTGGGCATGTTGTGGGGATCATACCCGAGTTTTTGCGGGAAAAAGAAGTGATGCTGCAAGATGTGCAGGAGCTCATTGTCACAAAAAACATGCACGAACGCAAAAAACTAATGTTCGAAAGAGCTGATGGGTTTATTGCCCTTCCCGGTGGCATTGGCACCCTGGAAGAGCTGGTGGAGCTGTTAACTTGGGCACAATTGGGCCGTCACAACAAACCTGTTATCTTGGCAAATATCGACGGGTTTTGGCAACCGCTAAAACAAATGCTCAGCCACATGCTGGAGCGCGGGTTTATTCGCCCCGGGTTTGAAGTGAACTTAAACATGTACGCCGATATTGATGCGCTTATACCAGCACTACAAAAGCATATTTCCCAGAACCAACAAGCCTAATCAGGCATTTTGTTGTGCTCTCATTTTCTTGCTTTGGCACTTCGATAGCTATCGATGCTGAAAATAATCAGTGATAGCCAAATCAGCGCGAAGCTCCAAAGCAATTGCTGGGATAATGGCTCCCTAAACAAGAATATGGCCACAAGGAATTGAATTGAGGGAGCCAAATACTGCATGAAACCAATATAGGAAAGCGGCATGCGGCGTGCTCCAAAAGCAAACAGCGCCAACGGTACGGCTGTCACAAGACCTGTTCCCAATAGTGCCAAAAGCATCCAAGGTTCTTGAAGGGGAATAGCGTTGGTCCCTACTTGATAAAAATAGGCAATTCCGAATAACGCAATTGGGCTTACCAGCAACACTTCAACCAACTGGCCATGAATGGCATTAACCGGCGTTTGTTTGCGTATCAATCCATAAATAGCAAAGCTAAAGGCGAGTACCAGCGAAACCCAAGGTAGCTTACCAAGCTCATAGGTTTGATAGGCAACCGCTACGATTGATATTGAGATTGCCAGTATTTGACCATAACGAAGGCGCTCTTTTAGCACAAGAACGCCAAGGGCAACTGTAACGAGTGGATTAATAAAATAGCCGAGGCTGGCATCCAATACGCGGTCGACCTCCACAGCCCAGATAAATACAGTCCAATTAAGTGTGACAATGGCGGATGAAAGGGAGAGCTGCAACATCAAGCGTTTATTTTTAAAAATGTCTATCAGTGCATTCAGTTGGCCTTTATAGGCCATATAAAAAGTTACAAATAGTACAGAGCCCAAAATGCGATAGCAAATAACCAGCATTGCCGGAAAATCTGCGGTTAACTTGTAGTAGATAGCGGCAAAACCCCAGATGATATAGGCAAGAAGCGCGGCTAAAACACCTGCCTTAAAATCCGCTTTTTCTTGCTGTTGGGCAGCAATCGTTTGCAATTGGGCAGCAGTGGTGTCGCTTCCGGATTTGGGCATTTCTATACTCAGCAATATGGGGGTCTGTATACGCTTGTGTGACGTATAATTGATAGCCAAACAGCACTAACTGTATTGGATGGCTTTGTCATGCGTGTTGATACACAGGCGAAGGGCCATATTTGCCCCTTCACCTAATTTTGCGCTTTGGATGATATCACAGCCGATTACTGATCGTAATCAATATTTAATGTGCTGTTTGCAGTCCTTTATCGTGCGCTGCACTTGCCTTCAAAATCATATAGCGTACAGAATCAACGAGTGCTTGAAAGGAAGCATCAACGATGTTTTCTGAAACACCTACTGTAAACCAGCGCTTACCAGTTGATTTTTGCTGACTTTCGATCAGTACCCGGGTAACCGCACTGGTACCCCCGTTTAGAATTCTTACCTTGTAGTCGATAAGCTCCAGATCGTTAATAATGGACTGGTATGTGCCGAGGTCTTTGCGCAATGCCAAATCGAGTGCGTTCACCGGCCCGTTACCCTCTGCCACGGACATGTGCATTTTGCCATCGACCACCACTTTCACGACCGCTTCTGACATGGTGACTTTATCGCCCAGCGCATTAAAGCGTTGCTCGACAATTGTGCGGTAGGATTGAACGTCAAAATAGTCGGGCACGGTATAGAGGCGGCGGCGGGCCAAAAGCTCAAAAGAGGCGTCCGCGGCTTCATAGGAAAAGCCTTTTGCTTCCAATTCTTTCACTTCTGTCAGTAGTGAATCCACGCGCGGATCATCTTTGCGCGCCTCTACCCCCAAACGTTTCAACTCACCCAAGAGGTTCGATTTTCCCGCCTGATCAGAGACCAACACACGGCGCTGATTGCCCACGGTTTCCGGTGGTATGTGCTCGTAGGTTTGCGGTTCTTTAAGCAAGGCGGAAGCGTGAATACCCGCCTTCGTGGCAAATGCACTTTGCCCCACGTATGGGGCATGAATATTTGAAGTGCGGTTAAGGATTTCATCGAACCCGCGGGAGATGGCGGTAAGGTCTTTAAGGGTCTCAACACCAATAGCCAGCTCAAGTTGTGATTTGAACGGCTCTTTTAAAAGCAATGTGGGGATCAATGTCATCATGTTGGCATTACCGCAGCGCTCGCCAATGCCGTTCAGCGTGCCTTGAATTTGACGCACCCCCGCTTGAACGGCCGCCAGTGTGTTGGCGACAGCATGGCCTGTATCATCATGCGCATGAATTCCCAGGTTTTGTGTGGGAACATGTGCACTCAGCTGCGTGATGATGTCCTTCACTTCCTCCGGCAAAGTGCCGCCATTGGTGTCGCACAAGACAACCCAACGCGCACCGGCATCATAGGCCGCTTTTGCGCAGGCGATGGCATAGTCTTTATTGGCTTTGAAACCATCAAAGAAATGCTCGCAATCGACCATGGGTTCTTTACCAGCTGCCACGGCCGCCTTGACAGTTTCCGATATGGATTCAAGGTTTTCGTCATTGGCACAGCCAAGGGCTACCTTGACATGGTAATCCCAGCTTTTGGCCACAAAACACAAGGCATCGGCGGTCGAGTTCAATAGCTGTTGCAGACCGGGGTCATTACTGACCGAACGCCCTGCCCTTTTGGTCATGCCGAATGCGGTGAATATGGCATTTTGCGTTCTTTTCTTTTCAAAGAACTGGGTATCCGTTGGGTTGGCACCGGGGTACCCCCCTTCCACATAATCTACACCTAACCGCTCTAGCAGGGCTGCAACCGCGATTTTCTCATCGACGGAAAAGTCCACGCCTGATGTTTGTGCGCCATCGCGTAATGTGGTGTCGAAAAGGTATAGCCTTTCCTTTGTCATTGCTCTTTGTCCTATAGGCCCTTGTTTTATTTTTGTTGGGCCCCTCTGAATGGCTTTTAATAAATATGTTCGCTTAGAGCTTACGCTTTGAGCTCCCAAGTGGTTTCAATTTCGCCGCTTTCGCTGTTTTTAAGGTCTTTTAAAAGAACCCCTTTTTGCAGCAATTCATCGCGAATGCGGTCAGAGGTGGCGAAATCTTTAGCTGCGCGGGCCTCCAACCGCTTGCTAATCATCTCTTCCACATAAGCCTGTAACTGGGTATCCGCCACTTGCTTTTTAGGGGCAAGCGCTTGTTTTTGCTGTGCGTAGATATCCAGATCGAAACCGAGGAACAGCAGAGAGTCGGCCAGTTCCTGCGCGGCTTGTTTATCTCCCTGACGTGCGGCACGGCTCAGCTTATGCAAGGCTGCAAATGCGCGCGGCGTGTTGAGATCATCCAACAGTCCTTGCAGAACATCCGCATCTGGCGCGGCGTTCTCCTTAGCATGCACACCGGCTTTGGAGATAATATCCTGCCAGCGCCCCAATTGCTTTTCAGCTTCCGCCAGATTTTTACTGGTGAAGTCGATCGGTTGACGGTACTGGGTTTGCAACAATGCATAGCGAATGCTCAGACCGGTCCACTTGCGCCCGGCCAGATTTTCGGTTTCCAACAATTCGTGTACGGTGAAGAAGTTGCCCAGCGATTTGGACATCTTTTCACCTTCGACCTGTAAAAAGCCGTTGTGCATCCAGTAATTCGCCATGTTTTTTGTGCCGTGGGCACAGCGGGACTGGGCAATTTCGTTTTCGTGGTGCGGGAATGTCAAATCAACCCCGCCGCCGTGAATATCGAAGGTCTCGCCCAAATGCTGCGCGGACATGGCAGAACATTCGATATGCCAACCCGGACGGCCCGGTGTGGAGATACCGCATGGGCTGTCCCACCCCGGTTCGCCTTGTTTGGAAGGCTTCCAGAGCACAAAATCCATCGGGCTTTTTTTATAGGTGGCCACTTCCACGCGGGCTCCGGCGATCATTTCATCGACGCTGCGGCGTGAGAGCTGGCCATAGTCTTCCATCGCCGGAACATGAAACAATACATGATCCTCTGCCGCATAAGCAAAGCCTTTGGCAACGAGCTTCTCGATGATGTCTTTCATCTGCTCGATATGCTCGGTGGCACGCGGTTCAATATCCGGCGGCATTGCGCCTAGCGCTGCCATATCCTCATGGTATTGCTGCGCTGTTTTATTGGTCAGCTCGCGTATAGAAATGCCTTCTTGTGCCGCACGTGCATTAATCTTATCGTCCACGTCGGTTATGTTGCGCACATAAGTAACGTTTTGTTTGCCATATAATTGTCGTAATACTCGGGCAAGCACATCAAAAACAACAACAGGACGTGCGTTACCAATGTGCGCATAATCGTATACTGTGGGACCACAGACATATAGTCGCACATTACTTGCATCTATTGGTACAAACTCATCCTTGGAGCGAGTTAGTGTATTGGTAAGCTTCAAGCCCTTTGAAATGCTCATAAACGCCTCTTCTTGGCCGGCTGGCCGAGGCGTTCTTCTCTCATGAGTTAAGGCAGGAGGGAACGGCCACAGCCAGCGGTGTCGCTAGCTGCAAATAATGATAATAGCGGATGCTGTTTCTATTGCCGTTTTCATGGGTTATGTTTTGCCGCATCATGCGTACGCCGTCAAGCTAGAAGCTGAGTGTATTTGCATTTGTTTTTAATTTATTTGCGATAGACTCAGTTGCTGTTGTGCCCAACATGAAGAGTAGGTGGAGTTGAGAATTGCTGAAGTATTTGCGTTTTATACTGTTTTTATCCACCTGCACACTGGCTGTAACAAGTGCACGCAGCTTTGCCGAACAGGTAACAAACCCACCATTATTTGACCCTTTTGACGTTGGTGCGAGCCAAGCAACAACGCCTGCCGCTGATCTAAACAGTAATTCACAAGAAAAAGTAAGTGATCAACGGGATCCCTCCGCAACAAGCGAGAATAGCAGTGCGATAGAATTGCTCAAATCAAATCGTCGCCAAGGTCTTCAACCACTAGAGAACCCAGCTGTCCGCCAGAAAAGCAATGATAGCCACAATGAAGTTATTGGACTTGAACCGGCAAGCGGGACGTTAACGCCTTTGGGGACAGCCCAACAACAGCGGATAAAAAACACTGAAAGCACGTTGACTAAAAAGCAGGGGTTACAAGAGGTCCATGCCCCTATAACCCCAAAGGAACAAGCGGTAATTTTTGAAGGAAGCGAGGCACAGAGCGGGCAGAATTTTCTTGATGCGCTCAAAGCTCAAAAAGAAAAACAAGCATTTCCCGTTAAGGCTTCCTCCAATGTGCCTGTGGAAGAAAAGCTTGATTATCCGGGAATGCGCAGTTCACTTTCGCAATCCGGTGCTTTGAAGACAAAAAAGGCACCTTCCCAAACCGAAGAGCAAGAAGTCATTGCGCACACTGACGCTGAGCGTTTTCGCCTTGCTCTTGCCAAAGCTTTGGCGGGGCAATACCGCGTTGCTGGCTCACGTAATCAACTGGCTGCAGAAGACGAGCTTCCCCAGCCTACAATTACCAGCGACATGCTATCCGGTTTGAGTTATATCGACCGAAAACTCCGTATTGATTTAGCCCGTTTTTATCGTGCATCAAATTATCAACCCATCTGGAAACTCGGTCATTCGCAAACGGCACTTCAGCATAATCCAAAGCAGCTCTTTAACGCTCTTGAAGCTGCTTACATGCACGGTCTTCCCGTGAATTATGGTGCTATCGCGCGGCTCAAACAGATAATTGCTGATGCTCAAAGCCCTGACAAACAGGTACGTGCCGAATTGCAGCTTACACAAGCCTATTTACAATACGCTCATGTTTTGAGCGCTGGCGCTGTTTCACCACAGCAATCGCAAATTGAGAACTATTTAAAACCCAAAGCCAGAGCAAATAATCAGCTTCTTTTGCTCCTATCGAGCGATACCAGTGTAGCTGCGTCCCTAAACTCGCTAACAGATCAGATATACGGCTATAGGGCGTTACAAGAGGCGCTTGCACATTATCAAAAACTTGAGAACGATGGCGGGTTCACCCCTGTAAAAGCCGGGGAAGCCTTAAAACCGGGTGAAAACAACCCCAGAGTAGCTCAACTGCGCCAACGGTTATCTGAGGAAGGTTATATTACTATTGCAGCTAAGCTCAAAACTGCTGGCGAGCGCTATCTAAACCATTTTGACCTTGAGCTTAAAAAGGCACTTATTAACTACCAGCGCCAGCATGGCCTCAATGCTGACGGGGTGGCTGGCACAGTAACACTTGAAAGCTTAAACACAACGGCTCATGAGCGCGTTGTTTCACTTAAGGCAAGCCTTGAACGGCTGCGCTGGGAAAACGGGGGCTTTGGCGAAAAATATGTGTATGTGAACATTGCAGCCCAGACCGCACAAATTTATGAGCAAGAGCAAATTATTTATGAAACCAGAGTTGTTGTGGGGCAACCCAAACACCCAACGCCCGTTTTTTCCGACAGAATCACTTATGCTGAAGTGAACCCTTATTGGAACGTCCCCTATTCTATCGCTGTAAATGAGTACCTGCCCAAACTCCAGCAGGATCCATTCGCCCTTGATGGTAGTGGGATTAGAATGTTTCAAGGTGAAATGGAAATCGAGCCTGCCTTTATTATTTGGGCAAGCGTAAACAAGAATGTATTTAACTACACCTTGAAACAAGACCCCGGTCCGCGCAATGCACTTGGTGCTGTTAAATTCATGTTCCCCAATAAGCACCACATCTACTTGCATGACACCCCAAGTAAACGCCTGTTCCACAAAGATATTCGTGCGTTTAGTCATGGGTGTATTCGCCTACAGGATCCTTTTGTTTTTGGCGAAGTCTTGTTTTCTGACGGGGTTATGACCGAAAGCCGCTTCAAAACACTACGGCATTTCGGTAAAAACGAGCGTATTGACCTCACAAAGCCTGTTAAAGTGCACTTACGCTATCAAACGGCATTCATTGACCCGTATGGTCAACTCGTATTTCGCAAGGATATTTATAAACTAGATAAAATGCTTGTTAAATATATTGAAGAGCACAACATAATGAATATTTAATAACTATTAAAAGGTGCGTTAATTAACCAAAAATAAACTTAAATTTAGTAGCAATATATAATTAAGGGATAATTTTTTTCATGCTTAGTCTGCTTGAGACAAGCCTGATGTGCATAACTAATACTTGGGTGCTACATCAAGTCTCATTGTAGGACTTGTTCTTTTCTGGTAATATATTTACGGAGATTGGGGAATTATCATGAAACGGCAAGTTGCAGACACACACACTGTATGTGCTATTGTATTGCTTGGCCTGTTTATTTCTAGTCCAGTTGTTGCACTTGGGCTGTTTAAACTGGCGCTTTTAACGCAATAGTTTACACGATTAATTTTATTGAATGTTAGCCCACAGACGTGGGCCAACATACTTATTGTGTCATTAGTCTTCTACATATTTTGCACAACTAGGCGCATCATCTTTACCCCAAGGCATAATTGGCACGGTTGAGGTTGAATTTTTGGGGCTGCCTTCGATCAGCTTATCAGAATAAACAATATAAACCAATACGTTACGCTTCTTATCACACCCACGAATAATACGCATTTTCTTAAAAAACACCGAACGGCTTTTGCGATACATTTCATCGCCCTGCTCAAATGTGTCCTTAAACTTAACCGGACCTACCTGACGGCATGCCAACGATATGTCGGAAACCTCTTCAGCAAGGCCAAGCATCCCAGAAAATCCGCCCTTTTCCGGTACCGTAAAGTGGCAGGAAACCCCCTCTACAATAGGGTCATCAATAGCGTAAGTTACCAGTTTGTGGTCAGGCCCCAGCATTTTCCAGACGGTTGATTTTTTGAAAATCATATCTGGCTTTTGCGCTTGTGCTACTTGTGTCGAGACCAACATAAGCACACTGGCAAAAATTGCATAAAAAAGTTTTTTCATCGGAATACCTCTACGAACACTTCTTTTGATATGGTATCGAACCATAAATATTCTAGCTGAGTTTGAAAATATTTATCGCTCTTTGCATCAATGTTATTCAAAGGCTACCTGTTTGCGCTTATTGAGCTGCTCGCGCTTTATTACTGGATGTACCGCATTTGATGCTAAGGCGATGAATAGAGCCATGGCACCTAACAGCATGAAAGAATAGATAAGCGATGATAACTGTGCGATCCATCCTATAATCACGGGTCCAATCAGCGTTCCGCCGTAACCGAATGTTGCGATGCTGGCAATACCGGCACCAGGCGAAATGGAAGGATCATTAGCAGCCCTTGCAAAGGCTTGCGGGATAACGATGGCATAGCCTGCCCCCATGAATGCAAAACCCAATAGTTGTAGTGGCAATGAGCTACCAACAATGACAAAAAACACGCCAATGGCCGAGGTTAAGCCCGATAGCTGTACCGTTTTTGCCGATCCCAAACGGGCGACTATATAATCCCCTAGAAGCCGCAGGGTGACCATTGCTATGGAGAAGTACACGTAGCCTAATGCTGCTGTAGATTTTGATAATTGTGATATTTCGACTAAAAAAACAGCTGACCAGTCGGCAACGGCTCCCTCTCCCATGGCCGAGCACAACGCAACCAAACCTGTGAGGATCAGGGCTTTATGCGGTAGTCCATACGCTTTCGCTTTTTGTGCGTCATGCGTAACGCGTGGTTTAACCGTTTCACTTCTGAATTTATAGGCCAAACTAATGGCCGGTGCAGCAAACAATATAGACACTGCAAGAAAGTGCATGGAAAGTGATAGTGAGAATTGCATTGCAAGATAGCTGGAGGCAGCTCCAAGGCCTGCTCCCATGCTAAACATAGCATGAAACGACGACATTATTGGCTTTGCCATTTGCTTTTCGAGCTCAGCACCCCATGCATTCATAGCAACATCCATAGCACCATGAGCGGCGCCAAAAACAAAAAGAGCAACAGCCAGGCATGGAAGGTTCGGCATTATCGCCAAAATAAAAAGCGTTGGCGCATAAATAAGGCTTATCCAGTAGGAAACATTTGCGGCCCCCTTGCTATCGAGCCATTTACCGGCGAAGGGAAATGATAGAATTGCGCCGACTGCGACCACTAAAAGTAACAGCCCAAGTGTGCCTTCATCAACTGCAAAGGTGCTTTTTATCTCCGGAATGCGCGTGGCCCATGCTCCCATAAGCGCGCCGTTAAAAAGGAAAATACTTGAGATGGTCATTCTTGCTTGGGCGTAACTAGACATTGGTTATTAGTAATCCTGCATTAGAAAAAATTTCGGTTTCAATTTGTGCTGCATCTGTGATGAGTAGGTGAGTTTCACTTAAAGGGTGTACTTGGTGGCGTGCACGCCTGTTCAATTTGCTTTTATCGGCAATAACAATTGTTTTTGTACTTGAATGAGCCATTTGCTGACGCAAGCTGGCCTCTTCCAAATCATCGGCGCTAAAGCCAAAATTCACGTCGATAGCGCAAGTGCCTTGTATGCATAAATCTGCAGCGCAAGATGCCAATTGCCTTTCAGCCAAAGCACCAACACTTACCGCCCCCAGAGGGCTTAGTTGTCCTCCGATGAGTAGTGTTTTTATATTGCGCTCCATTGCAACAAGGGCGACAGCAGGTGCCGGCGTAATAATGAGCAAGTTTTTTAGTACCGGTAGGGCGCGGGCGAGCTGCAATAGCGAGTGGCCGCCATCTAAAAGAAGTACCATATCATCATGTAGGTATGGGGCGAGCGCCGCTGTGGCGTTATGAATAAAGTCGGGCTTTTGAGGCTGGCGCTCCTTGTAAGGTAAAGCCGGTGCACTCAGGGGTACTGCGCCACCACGAACTCGCTTCACCAATCCTTGCGCTTCCAATGAGAGAAGGTCACGGCGTAATGTCGCCAAGGATACCCCCAGTTCCTTGCATAACTGGCTGGTGACCAAAGTTTGCCCACCTTGTAAACGGTCAGCCAACAAGCGTTGTCTGACTTCTGGATTGTTCAGGTCTAATAACTGATTGGAATACAAATTTCATAAACCTTCAATATGAATCATAATTGTTCAATTTCAATCATAATCACTCAGTCGTTATTTGGTCAAACTTTCAGTGCATTGAATAGAAAATGTCGCAGGTGATTCAAAATTGAGTTAAAGTCAAGAGCACGTATTCTTTGTTGCTGCGTACCTTTAACTCAAGAACCAACTTGGAAAGTTAATGCTACAGCTGTTTGAAAAATCTATAAAAACCGCAGGGTATAGCGACTATATCCCTGACACCCGAAAGGTTTTTTGTTTGCTCGCCCCGTCCCGTTTGAGTGCTGCTCTTATCCTATTCATTGCCTTCAATACTCAAGCAGAGGCACGTCCCAGGATGTGTGAGCGCCTACAGGTGGAAATAAACCAGCTACAACAAAAGCTTGGAAATTTTAATTTTAATGACCCATACCAAGCAGCAATAGAAGACCAAACCATAGCCATTAACCAAGTGGAATCGCAGCGGGCGCAACAAGGGTGTGGTTCTTTTAATGCCAATATGGGAGTTTGCGAAAATTACGGCACAACTCTTGCGCATATGCGTGAAAATCTAGCGTTGCTGAAGCTAGAACAAAAAAACATGTTTTCCGGAAATCCAACCACAAAACGCTACATTGAAGCCAAGCAAAAATATAATGCTTTAAACTGTGCCAACGAGTTTTTAGAACCAACTGCAGGCGTGCAAGCACCACTCCCCGGAGGACAGCCAGTTAACATACAAGGCACCGCCCATGGAAATACCTATGGATTGCCGCCTGGAGGGGTACCGGTTGATATTAATGCACCTTTACAGCAGGGAAGTGGTGGTGACCAATTTGGCGAACCAATTGCCAGTAAACCTCTAGCTCCGCTGCCCTCGACCAGTATACAGTCTTCGCAACCACAGAATACGAATTGGCAAAGCCCGAAAACACAAACCACAGGGCCAACTTCTGGCTATAAAACTATGTGTGTGCGTAGCTGTGATGGCTACTATTTCCCCATCAACAATAATGCGCAGCCAACCGAGTTTGCCGAGGATGAAGCCATTTGCCAATCCATGTGCCCAAGTGCACGCTCTGAATTATATGTGTATCGCACTCCGGGTGAACGCCTTGAGGATATGCGCAGCCTGACCGGTGTGCCCTATCGCAATCACCCAAATGCCTTTCGTTTTCAAAACGGTGCCGTAGCCGCATGTGGCTGTGAGGCAAACCCTGCGCAACAAGAAGGTATCGGCCAGGCTCATAAAAATCCTCAGCCCAGTTTTGTTGCGGGGCAACCAGGTACGACGTTGAGTAACGAAAACCCACTCGCAAACTCTACAGGCCCCTCAGAAGCGACCGGCTCAATTACCACAGCACAGCAAGATGGCTTTGGCAGCCTATCTGGTAGTGTTACCAAGAAAAACCCGACGACGGATTACCGTCGCTGGGTTGAGCCGAAAACAGGACCAATTAGGAGAGTCGGTCCAAAGTATTTTGATGACCAATAAGCGGTAGGAGCTTTTTCAGGTCTGGGCCATGATCCAGACCTGTTACCGCCTTGCGCAGTGGCATAAACAAGCCCTTGCCTTTACGGCCGGTAGCTTCTTTTACTGCCTTGGTCCAAGTACCCCATGAGGTTTCATCGAATGGTGCGGCAGGCAGTAGGCCTTTTGCTGTTTCAATGAACTCTTTGTCGTCTTCGCCGACGAGCGGTGTCACATTACCGCGCACCACCTGCTCCCAAACGGCAATATCGGCAAGGGTATTACAGTTTTCCTGAACAGCGGCCCACAACAGTGGCTCAATTGGCAAGCCCAGTGCATCTGCACGTTCTTTGGCTTCTTCAAAGCTTAAACCATGAACGATTTTAGCAGTGAGCTGGCCCACTTCTGCCGGGTCAAACTTGGCAGCTGATTTGGAAATACCGCCAAAATCGAGCATCTCGGCCAATGCCTGCATGTCTTTTGCCGGTTCAACAGCATGGCTTGTTCCGGTGAGCACAGCCAGCGAATTCACCGCCATTGGCTCGTAGCCTGCTTCACGCAATGACGCGATAGACAAAGCGCCTGAGCGCTTGGAGAGCCCTTCGCCATCGATGGTGGTTAGCAAGTTGTGGTGGCCGAATTCCGGCACTTTAGAACCCAATGCTTCAAAGATGGCAATCTGCACGCCAGTATTGGCCACATGGTCTTCACCGCGAATAACATGGGTGATGCCCATATCGGCATCATCAACAATCGATGGCAAGGTGTACAGGTAGCTACCATCGCCGCGAATAAGTACCGGATCGGACATAGAAGCCAGATCAACAGTCTGCTTGCCGCGAATGACATCGTCCCAATGCACTTCGGTACGCTGGAAAGTGAAAGGATCGCCTTCCGGGTGGTTCGGCAGCTTAAAGCGCCAGTGGGCAGTGCGGCCCTCTTCCTTGAACTTGGCGATCTGCTCTTCGGTGTATTTCAAACCGGCGCGATCATAAACCGGTGGCTTACCCAGCGCACGGGCGCGATTACGGCGGCGCTCCAACTCGTCAGCTGTTTCATAACAGGCATAAAGTAGCCCTTCGGCCTTCAGCTTATCGGCAGCGGCATCATAGAGCGCAAAGCGCTCGGACTGGCGCTCAATACGGTTGGGCTTGATGCCCAGCCAAGCCAGATCCTGCTCGATGCTATCGGCAAATTCTTTCGTAGAGCGGGCTTTGTCGGTATCATCAAAGCGCAGCACGTAGTTGCCGCCCTGCTTTTGCGCAAACAGGTAGTTAAACAGTGCCGGACGCACGTTACCAATATGAATACGCCCTGTGGGTGAAGGGGCAAAACGGACTGTCACACTCATAGTGATCGCCACTCCTTATTGTTGGCAGATACCTGCCGGATATATGAAATAATCGTTGCCCCTTCGCTAGCCCCTTCATGCGGGCGGGTCAACTCTTTATGGCTTGCTATTCGCTTCATTTTTTACTTAGTGGCGCTCTGGTCAGCCAAGGGCAAGTTCGTGCGTAGGTTAAATTGCACAAATAATGCCACAAAGACCAATGTGGATAGCAATGCAATAAACAAGCACATAGCTGCCATTGTTATGCCCGCATCAATCAACAATCCGGCAATGCCCGGTGAGGCTGCAGAGCAAAACACATAGAACGAGAAGAAAAGTCCGCGGATATCGCCCATATGTTTTGTCCCGTAAAACTGCGAGAGTACCGTGGAGCTTAAAGTTGATTCAGCGCCCAGAGCAACACCACTTAAGAAAATGGCAGCTGCTGCAGCCCATAGGGACGACGATAGGCCGAGTAGCAACATTGCTATGACAAACAAAAGGACAGTAAAAGAAAGAAGCTTACTGGGCAAAAAACGATCGCTTAAGCTCCCCAGCAATATTGAACCTAAAAAGCTGCCCAGCCCCAACACTGGCATGAGTGCCGGTATGGTTGTGAGTGCCCAGCCCTTTTCTTGCATAAAGACAATTTGGTGAAAGAACATCCCACCAAGCCCGAAGGGAATAATCAGCAGCCCCGAGATAATAAGATAAAAGTAAGGGTCCTTGATTACATCGCGCTTGGTTTTGTGCACGAGCTGTTGCGGCTCTAATTCCAAATCAAGTTTGCTGGGTACACGCCCTTTATAATAGCAAACGTAAATAGTTGGCGCAAAAACTATAAGTAGGAAAACAGCCGTGAAGAACCACAGCTCACGCCAACCGAATAATGATAGAGAGACGATGATAACTATTGGCAAGACGGCCTCGCCCAATAAGGCCCCTAAATTAACAAATCCCACCGCTTTACCGCGCTCTTTTGAAAACCATTTGGTAGTCGCTGTGAGCGGCAAATGGGTCAGCATCCCTTGACCAAAAAAACGGATAAGAAACAGTGCAAAAAGAAAAGTGTAGATATTGGCGGAGAAGCTCAAACATAATGCAGCAAGTGCCATGCCGCTAACACAGAATAACGCTGCATTTCTGGGCGCTAAGATATCGGCCAAGCGCCCGGTAAAATTGAGGGTGAAAGCACTGAGCAATGTTGCCGCCATATACAGCACACCGAATTCGCCATTCGATAGCGCAAAATCAGTACGCCAAACCAACGAAAATTGCGCCAGAACGGTTGAAAACCCAAGTCCGCCGAAAAACATGAGCAAGAGACCACCCAATAACCAACGTGTATTGGCAATTAAAAAAAACAAATAATCCATTTTAAATATCCTTTATCATTTACGATAATTGAGACAAAAAAAGTGATTGTATACTTAGGAAATATCAGCTTACACTTGAGTAATAATTTATAACTAACTCAAATGGATAATATGGACATTCATAGAAAGTCGCTTAGCCGCCTGTTATTCGGGCAAGTACCTGCAGATTTTGCGGACTGGGTGGATTTTGTTGCCATCACCAGTTTGCTGGCGTTTCATTGGCAGGTTGAGCTGGAGGTCTATGCTCTGTTAAGTTTGGCGCTTGGTCTGCCCTACTTAGTGGTGGGGCCAATGTTGGCGAAATATATCGACAAAGGGTCGGTCGGTAATGCGTTAATTTTCAGTAGCTTGGGACGCTAAGTTGCCACCTTGATGGCGGCATTTGCCGGCTCGGTAAATATGTTGCTGTTGGTGGTGTTTTTGCGCAGCTGCGCCGATTCACTGTTTGCTCCAGCCAAACAAACCGCCATTCAACGGCTTTGCGAAAAAGAGCAGTTACCGAAATATAACGGCTACAGTCATGCCATCAACCAGAGCTCTAAGGTGCTCGGGCCCGCCATTGGCGGGGCGCTGATGTTGGTGTTACCTATCCCGGGCATATTTATGGTCAATGCGCTGATATCGCTGATCTCAATTGTGTTTTTTGTAGGCTTGGTTATTCCCAACGCCCAAGAAGACCCAACGGATAAACCCGAGGTTGAACAGAATAGTCGGCTACAAGCTGTGCTTGCATTTTTGCGAACAAACCCGGTGGTTTTGGCCAGTCTCGCATTGATGATGTTCAGTTATCTTATCCTATTCATGTATGACCGCTTTATTCCTTTTATCATCGATGATTTTGGCTTTTCTTCGAGTTTCTATAGTATTGTGGTGAGCTTTGTTGGGGTTGGCGGCGTTATCGGCGCTTTACTGGCACCGAAGATGATACGGCTACTCGCCTTCTGGCCGCAAATTGCGCTCGGTTTTAGTATAAATGCGCTCTATCTCGCGCTTATCGGCTATTGGCTTAGGGCGGGTATGACACCACAAAGTGCCGCGCTACTCCTTGTATTTATGGTGGCTGGTTTCAGCTCTGCCTTAGTGATGGTGGTGCTTCGTTGCCTGTTACAAGAAAACACCGCACCCAAACAAATGGGGCAAGTATTTTCATATGCAGAAGCGGTCAGCACATTGGCGATGCTTGGGGGGCCATTCCTTGGCACCTATCTGAGCAGCTCTCTTGGCTATGACGGTCTTTTCACGGTTTGTATGAGTGCTTTCTTGTGCCTAGCACTGTTGGTAATGACAACAAGAATCTTTATTTCACTGCGTAATAGTAAACAGCTGGGCTAACGCCTACAAAGCCAATCGCCCCCGAGCTTTTTAGGCTCAGGGGCAATTATTATTCACGCGCAATTTGGATTACGAGTTTTGATGCACAGGTGCGCTCACATGATCGCGAAAGCGGTTTGTGATCGGATATCGGCGGTCGCGACCAAAATTTTTCTCGGTGATTTTAACACCGGGAGCGGCTTGGCGACGTTTGTACTCGGCAATATATAATAGGTGTTGAACCCGTTTCACGGTTGCCTCATCGTGCCCTTTGGCCACAATATCGCGCAATGTCATTTCCTTTTCCACCAAACAGGTGAGAATGTCATCGAGGATATCATATTCGGGCAAGCTATCCTGATCGGTCTGGTTCTCGCGTAGCTCGGCTGTTGGCGCTTTGGTAATGATGTTATTGGGAATAACTTCTCCCGCAGGGCCTTTTAGATCGGCCAGATGATGCTTATTGCGCCAATCGGACATGGCGTAGACCTTGGTTTTATACAGGTCCTTAATGGGGTTAAAGCCGCCGTTCATATCACCGTAGAGTGTGGCATAGCCCACCGACATCTCCGATTTATTACCCGTCGTGACGACCATGGCACCAAACTTGTTGGAGATGGCCATCAAAACAACACCGCGTGAGCGCGACTGTAGATTTTCCTCTGTAATGCCACTTTCGGTACCTGCAAAAATGGGCGCGAGAACCTCCTGAAAACCTTCAACAGGGTTGGAAATCGGCACTGTATCGTAGCGCACGCCCAGCGCATCCGCACAGGCTTTGGCATCGACAAGACTTTCGGTCGAGGTGTAATGGTAAGGTAGCATAACGCAGTGCACACGATCAGCCCCCAGTGCATCAACCGCCATGGCCGCGCATATGGCACTATCAATACCACCGGAGAGACCCAGCACCACACCGGGAAATCCGTTTTTATTAACGTAATCGCCGAGCCCCATGACGCAGGCGCGCCAATCGGCCTCCCATACATCAGGCAGGGCCACTATTTTCGCCGGTTTCATGCGCCAGCTGTCGTCATCCCGGCGTTGCCAGTCCACCACTTCCATTGCTTCTTGCAGCTGAGGCATTTGCAGAACCAACGTGCAATCACCATTAAGAGCAAAAGAAGCACCATCAAACACCAGTTCATCCTGCCCGCCCAGCTGATTGGCATAGACAAGCGGCAGGCCAGTTTCGACAACACGTTGCACCATGATTTGCATGCGCTGATCAAACTTACCGGTATTATATGGCGAACCGTTGGGTACCAGCAGCATTTCGGCACCAGTTTCCTCAAGGCATTCGCATACGTCGGTTTGCCATGTGTCCTCACAAATGGGCACACCAATACGCACACCGCGAAAATTCATTGGTCCTGGATTGGGACCGGCATCAAAAACGCGCTTCTCATCAAAAACGCCGTAATTGGGCAAATCAACCTTGAAACGGATATCCTGAAGCTTACCACCGTCCAGCAATGCCACAGCATTGTAGAGTTTACCCTCTTCATACCACGGTGTGCCTACGAGCATGGCGGGGCCATTATCGGCGGTTTCTGCAGCCAACTCGTTTATTGCTGCCATACAAGCACGTACGAATGCGCCTTTAAGCACGAGGTCTTCAGGTGGATAGCCGCAGATAAACAGCTCGGTAAACAGAACCAGATCAACGTTTTGGCTGGCAGCGTTTTTGCGGTACTGACGCACCAATGTCTTGTTGAACTCAATATCACCCATTTTCGGGTTGGCTTGCACAACAGCAAGGCGAAACTCATTGGCAATCATTGCGGCACTTTATCATTATCTGCGGCAACTAAAGCGTAGCTGTTCGTTACCAAGGGTTTTAAATGTCTTTACAGCACCCTATCCGATTACAGGCTCAATGCTATTCCATTGATCATGACCAGAGATAAACATGGCAGTGTAAACAGCGGGGGAACTGCTTTTGTTTCTTTTAGCCTGCCCACTGGGATGCTTGCAATTGCTTGATTTCATATTTTTGCACAATTTGAGCATAAGTCGCAGCCGCGCCATACAACCGGGCATTTCAAGCAATATCAATAGATATCGGATCGCTCCGAAATGATCGGATTCACAAGCCTATCCAGCATTTCTTTTTGATTGCTTCTGATACGACCAGAAGCTTTTGCCTGCTCCAGCTTTTTCAAATGATCCTCTAGGCGCGCTGAAATAGTTGATTTTTTTTGCTCATTTAGTTCTGGAAAGAAATTCGGGTGCGTAATCGTTGCCACCATCCGCTCATAGAGCGTTGCCGGAGAAAGGGGCTTGGTCAGAAAATGATTTACACCGGCATGAACAGCTTTTACAACAACAGACTGTCTTGCATCTGCACTAATGACAATAACAGGAATTGAAGCCACCTGCTTATCGCTATCACCTCTTAGTATTCTTAGGAAGTCAAAGCCGTCAACAGGATGCATTATCCAATCACACAAAATGATATCGGGACGCCTGTCAATTGCAATAGCAATGGCATCGGCACCATCTTGCGCCTCATAAATATTGCGCACACCAAAACCGGCCACCATCGTACGCAATAGCGAACGCATATAGTTATTATCTTCGGCAATCAGTACTGAAAATGGCCGAAAATCAAAACGCTCAATGGCCACAGTTGCTCACATTCTCTCTCGTTGATGAATTATTCAAATGCATCCTAACACGCATAGTTAAAGAGTTACTACAGGAGACTGCACACCATTTGAAAATTAATCAATAAAATTCACCCAAAAGAGTTTTGTGCAACAAAAAGGGCTCCCGAATGGAAGCCCTAATGTAACTTGATAGGAAGAAAAAATTATTTCTTCCCATCTGTTTCTTTGCGCAGGTTTTCGGCAATTGTGAAAGCCAGTTCAAGCGCTTGGTCCGCATTCAAGCGTGGATCACAATGGGTATGATAACGGTCACCCAGGTTTTCCGCGGAAATTTCCTTAGCGCCACCCATACACTCGGTTACGTTGCGACCTGTCATTTCCACATGCACACCACCTGCGTGAGTGCCTTCGGCTCGGTGGACAGCAAAGAAGCTTTCCACTTCACCCATAATGCGCTCAAACGGACGGGTTTTATAGCCATTAGCCGTGATTGTATTACCGTGCATAGGATCGCAAGACCAAACGACCTTACGGCCTTCGCGCTCAATCGCCTGGATCATTTTTGGCAAATGCTTTTCAACATTCTCGTGACCAAAGCGGGTAATCAACGTGAGACGGCCGGCTTCGTTGTTCGGATTCAAGATATCGATCAACTCTAACAGGCCATCTGGCGTTTGGGATGGACCACACTTCAAGCCAATCGGGTTTTGAACTCCACGGAAGAATTCAAGATGTGCGTGGTCAGCCTGGCGGGTTCGGTCCCCAATCCACAGCATATGGCCGGATGTGGCGTACCACTCGCCTGTTGTGGAATCGATACGTGTCAACGCTTGTTCGTAGCCAAGCAGCAAAGCTTCGTGGCTAGTAAAGAAATCGGTGGAGCGCAACTGAGGTGCGCTTTCCGGATCGATACCACAGGCACGCATGAAAGAGAGCGAGTCTGTTATGCGGTCAGCCATCAGCTGGTAACGGTGGCTTTGCGGGCTGTCTTTTACAAAGTCGAGCATCCACTGATGAACATGGTCAAGGTTAGCAAAACCACCTTGAGCAAAAGCACGCAGCAAGTTCAACGTTGCTGCAGACTGGCGGTAAGCCATCAACTGACGGTGAGGGTCAGGAATACGCGAATCGGCATTGAACTCAATGCCATTGACGATATCACCGCGGTAGCTTGGCAGCTCCACATCACCCTTTTTCTCGATGTCGGATGAGCGCGGCTTAGCAAACTGGCCGGCAATACGACCCACCTTAACAACGGGTTGTTGCGAACCGTAGGTGAGCGCCACAGCCATTTGCAAGAAAGCGCGGAAGAAATCGCGAATATGATCGGCATGATGCTCGGCAAAGCTTTCGGCGCAGTCACCACCTTGCAACAAGAAGCCACGGCCTTCTGCCACGTCTGCCAAATGCGATTTTAGCTTGCGTGCTTCACCTGCAAATACCAATGGCGGATAAGTTGCCAGGCGACTCTCGACGTCAGCCAATGCTTCCTTATCTGGATAAGCCGGTACCTGCACGATAGGTTTTGATCGCCAGGAATCCGGGGTCCAATTCTCCGCCATGTTATTAACTCCAATTATCGAGTGCTTTGAGCACATTTATCCATCAGGATTATTTAGATTTAAATACGGTAATTACGCCGCAAAGGAGCTTATACACGGGCAAACGAGCTGAGGGAAGCAGCGTTTTTCGTTGTGGGCGCTAGAATTATTGAAGTTTTCTCGGCTTCAACAAAGTTATGCTAATATATTTACCTCAGGACGCAAGTAAACGCGGTTTTAAAGATAAGAAACGTTGTACCTGTTTAAATAATCATCAATTAGTGCAATGAGCTGATCCGAGCATTTTTGGGCACGCACATACTTGGGGGCTTTCCTATCGTGCAATATGGGCACACTGTCCCAGCCACGTGTGGATTCCATAAAGTGGTCTATCCCCGCCTCACCCCAAAAATCAAAGAAGCCTTGTAGCACGCAATCAATATAACTTTGCAATATCGGATGCTGCGCTGTTCCCCACTGATTAAACATCGGCGTTGCACGATAGATATAGCTTGCGTTTTTAATCAGGTTTTGCGCTTCTACCGTCACCTGATTTTCAGGTAATTGCACTCTATCGTAATGGCTCTCTCGCTCATCCAAGCTTTGCAAGTTTTTATAGTCGTCTTGCACGTATAGCCCTTTAATATTGCTGTTCTTTTCTGGTCGCACTGTTAGGGCGCAAACGCCCGTATTTAACTCGTTATTCCATGTGGCGCATACGCGCCATTCGCGCACCCAGCCTTTCAATTCACAAGCAAAATAACGCGTTTGAGGCGGTATGGTTCTGGTATTGACCAAAGAGCCGTAACCAAAATAGCCAAAATCCATTATGTTCATTCCATTATTAATATGGGAGCCATTGCGTGCCTATAAAAAGGGGTTGGCGCAATCTGCACCAACCCTTGCACATTCGTAGTTCGAGTATCTAGTTGCGGATCGTTTGTGTTGGTGTGCGCATGGTCACCAGCTCTTCCGCTGCAGTGGGGTGAACAGCAATGGTGCGATCGTAATCTGCCTTAGTTGCTGCCATTGCCATGGTTACACCAATGATCTGAATGAGTTCTCCTGATTCTGGCCCCATGATGTGTACACCTAAAATCCGATCCGTATCTGCATCAACAATCATCTTAAGCAGCATTTTTTCCTCGCGTCCCGACAGAGTACTTTTCATCGGTCGGAAAGACGATTTATAGATATCCAGATTTTTATATTGCGCCTCAGCTTCTTCTTGTGTGAGGCCAACTGTGCCAATTTCTGGCTGCGAGAAAATAGCGGTTGGTATCAGGCTATGATCGACTGTCCAAGGCTTTTCACCATAAACGGTATCTGCAAATGCATGTCCTTCACGAATGGCAACAGGTGTCAGGTTGGCGCGGTTGGTTACATCACCCACTGCATAGATGCTGTCGATGTTGGTCTGCGAATCAGGGCTAACAACAATTGCCCCTCCTTTGTCGGTTTCAACACCGACAGTTTCCAGCCCCAGACCAGCCGTATTGGGTCGACGGCCAATAGCATACATGATCTGTTCGGCATTGATGCCTTTACCAGATTTGGTTGTTACACTTAGTCCGCCCGCCGTTTTTTCAATAGCAGTTATGGTGTCTTGGGTAATGACTTCAATGCCCTTTTGGACCATTTGCTCATGCAGAGTTTTGCGCAAATCCATATCAAAACCGCGCATTATTTCCTCGCCGCGGTAAATAAGGGTTGTTTTTGCGCCAAGCCCTGCAAAAATGCCGGCGAACTCCACCGCGATATACCCGCCTCCGACAACGACCACACTTTTAGGAAACTCTTCCAAATGAAAAGCTTCATTCGAAGTAATAACGTGTTCGCCACCGGTTAGATCGGCATCCACATTAGGGGTTGCGCCAACTGCAATGAGTATTTTTTTTGCGCTGACGGTTTGTCCTGTGGCTAACAAGCGAACTTGATTAGGCCCTTCCAGAACCGCACGGCTATCAAACAGCTCTACATTGGTGTTTTCCAAATTACGGCGGTATATACCTTCCAACCGGGCTATTTCGCGATCTTTCGCTTGTACCAATTTGGCAAAATTAAATGTTGGCTTTTGTGGAACATGCCAACCAAAACCTGTTGCATCTTCCATCTCTTTGCCAAACTTGGAAGCATAAACAAACAGTTTTTTAGGTACACAGCCACGAATAACGCAAGTACCGCCATATCGATACTCTTCTGCAATTGCGACTTTTGCGCCATATGTGGCAGCAATACGCGCTGCACGCACACCGCCCGAGCCTGCTCCAATGACAAATAGATCGTAATCATATGTGGTCATGAGTTGACATTGCCTTTTTCTAATAAAAAACCGCTACCCTTTTATTGGGTAACGGTTTTTATAAAACTACCCACACCAAATGTGGTTGAGAAACTGCTTAATATCAAGTTCCAGAATAGCGTGAGCCATATACAATACCGGAACAGTAAAAGCCCATCATTTACTTATTTGCGACTTCTTTGAGTTTTTTACGAACCTCGGTCACCATATCTGTGCTTAAAGCGTCGCTCCATTGCTTGGCCGCACCGATGGACAAGGCTGCAATTTGACCGTTTACGATTGCAAGTTTCTTGCCTGCTTCAGTGTTATAAAAGGTCGCGATTTGGTTTAGCTCATCTTCAGAAAATCTTCTTGCCCAAACCTCGTAGATTACGCGATCGAGCAGTGGGCGGCGCGCCACCATACTCATGGCCACTTCATTGACAATGCGGTCAATATCATCGCTCAGAGCCGGGTTAGAACGGATGAACAATGTGCGTGTACGTTCGGCAATATCAGGAAGAATATTATCAAAACCGTCGGTCGTATGCATGGCAATGACGACTTTTTTCGCAGCCTCAAGGTGGGAGATCTTAAATGTCTCTTGAGCAGCAAATGCCGAACTTAAGCTCACACTGCCCACAATAAGCGTAGCAGTAATCGCAGAAATAATTTTTGATTTGAATGGTGCGAGCATAATTAGCTCTCCTGCTAGTTTAATTCTTTGCGTTATCTTTAAAGCATTAGCGCTCAGCTTCAAGCTTCGAGGCGCTTTATTCCATCTTTTGCAGCAATAATGACGGTACTGGCAACATTGACAAACAATCCATGTTCAACAACCCCAGGTATATCATTCATGCCACTAGCCAGTTTTACTGGGTCATGAATCACATTTAGGTGTGCATCCAATATATAATTGCCATTGTCGGTTATGTAGGGAGTGCTGTTTTTTTGCCTTAACACCAACTCACCTGCCACACCTGAGTTGGCAAAGTGGTTCAATAGTGCGCCGCGGGTTGCAGCCAAGCCAAACTTTTGAACCTCTATGGGAAGCGGGAATGATCCCAAATGCGGAACCATTTTACTCTCGTCCACAATAACGCTCATTTTTTTAGAGGCCATTGCAACCATCTTCTCACGTAATAAAGCGCCGCCACCACCTTTAACCAGTGTGAGCTGCGAATCCACTTCGTCTGCACCATCAATGGTCAAATCCAGTTCGGGAGTTTCGTCTAATGTCGAAAGAGGCACACCTAATTCTTGACATAATTGCTCACTGGCCGTTGATGTTGGTACGCCAACTATATCCAGGCCATTTGCAACTTTTTCCGCGAGAATTTTAATCATTTCATTGGCCGTAGAGCCGGTACCAATGCCCAAACGCATACCACTTTGCACATCTTTTAAGGCTTCGGCAGCAGCTTTAGCTTTCAAGTTCTCAGACATATCCCCCCCTAACCTTGCTCAGCATTTTCAGATATTTAATCAACCGCGTTGGTTTGCTCGTTGCAAGAAAAATATTGTCGTCTCAACGACGTGCTTATCACAGCTCTACCGCCTCGCCAACTTTCTTTCCCCTGTGCTAATGTTTCGCAGCCTTTACAATTTGACAGATGAGGCGAAATCGATAGTGTGTGCCCGACTTTTAACATTAAACAGGCGAAAATATGACTGGACCAGTTCTGGTATTTGACCTTGACGGCACCCTTGTCGAAACAATGGGTGACTTAACTGCCTCGCTCAACCATGCTCTTGAACATGCTGGCTTTGAAGCAATTGAAGCTGACAGGGTTAGGAGAATGGTCGGCGCTGGCGTTAAGGTGCTGGTTGAAAGAGGCCTTGAGTATAATAAAGTTCAGCCTTCGGCTGAAGTAGTTGAACCCATGCTTGAGCGTTTCGTTAAGTACTATGAAGCGCATATTTGCGTTCATTCCCATACATTTGATGGTGCCGTTCAAGCGCTTGAAGCTTTAAAGGACAAGGGTTGGAAACTGGCAATTTGCACCAACAAACTTGAAGGTTTGGCAAAGCCACTTATTCGCGCTCTTGGTATTGAACAGTTATTTGATGCTGTTGTGGGTGGGGATACATTTTCCAAAAATAAGCCCGATGCCATGCCGGTATTTGGTGCCATAGATATGGCTGGCGGCACAAAACGCGGCTCTGTATTCATTGGGGATTCTCGTACGGATATTGAAGCGGCACGTAATGCTGGACTGCCTGTCATTGCTGTGGATTTTGGATATACCGACGTACCAGTTATTGAATTGAAACCGGATGTGGTGATTTCACACTTTAATGAACTGGAAAATGCTATCGATAGTTTTGCAAACGCAGAATAAGTTTCCAATTACAGTTTCTGTTGAATATGCGCCGGCAAATGCCGGCGCTTTTTTTTTATTTCCTCTACAGACTGCCTGCTCATAAAGTGATTCAAAACATACAGTTAACTATCTGTTTTAAATGCAGAATTTAGTCTTTCCTTTGTTTATTGCGGCATTTTATCTGATTGATAAATTGATTCAGCGCAGCGACTTAACTCGTTGTTTTTGCTGATTATTATTGTGTTGCCTGTGATTTGCGCTCAGAGGTTTTGGATAACTTTATTTAGCTCTTGCACGAGAAAGCTAAAACACCTAAATACCTCCTCACGCCAGACGGCGACCCCTTGGGGGCGATTAGCTCAGTTGGTAGAGCGCTTCGTTTACACCGAAGATGTCGGGAGTTCGAGTCTCTCATCGCCCACCATTTAACAGGGTCCCCGCACGGGGGCGATTAGCTCAGTTGGTAGAGCGCTTCGTTTACACCGAAGATGTCGGGAGTTCGAGTCTCTCATCGCCCACCATTCTCTTTTCATTTACATTATTTAAGAGAATTGCCAGAAGCGCCGAAGCGCCCCCGGCATTCAATTTCTACAAGTTCAAATCTTCCCCAAAACCAAAGTTATCTGCGACATAGTCCAAGTCTTTATCGCCACGTCCGGACAGATTAACCAGAATAGTTTCCCCAGGCTTTTGCGGTGCCATTTTCAAAGCATAGGCCACAGCATGCGAGCTTTCCAACGCCGGAATTATCCCCTCATAACGAGAAAGCGCCCAGAAGGCATTCAACGTTTCTTCATCGGTTACAGCCTGATAGTTCACCCGCTCGATCTCATGTAAATAAGAGTGCTCCGGACCAACACCTGGATAATCCAAACCCGAAGCTATGGAGTGCACGGGTGCAGGCTCGCCATTTTCATCGGTAAGAACCAAGCACTTGAAACCATGGATTTCACCAGGCTTGCCGTAGGTCATTGTTGCAGCATGCTGACCTAATTCAGGCCCCTTTCCAAGCGGTTCGACGCCATGGAGTGAAACAGCTTCATCTTCTATGAAGCCGGCAAACAAGCCCATTGCATTGGACCCACCGCCAACACAAGCTACCGCATGATCGGGAAGCTCCCCAGTCATTTCGATAAATTGCTCGCGCGCTTCCTCACCCACCACTTGCTGGAAAGCACGAACCATTTTCGGGAACGGGTGCGGTCCAACCACAGAGCCAATGGCATAGATTGCCTCATCCCCTTGATCCAAATAGGACATAAATGCGCTGTCGACCGCTTCTTTCAGGGTTTTGCCGCCAAAGCCAACCGGCACCACTTCAGCCCCCAACAGCTTCATACGCACCACATTGGGGTGTTCTTTGGCTATATCCACCTCACCCATGTGTATTTCGCATTGCATATCGAAGTAGGCTGCAGCAGTTGCAAGCGCCACGCCATGCTGTCCCGCCCCTGTTTCAGCAATAAGCTTCTTTTTACCCATGTGCTTGGCCAACAGCGCCTCACCCATGCAATGATTAAGCTTATGCGCACCGGAGTGATTTAAATCCTCACGCTTCAGGTAGATATTTGCTCCCCCCAAGCGTCTTGAAAGATTACGCAGGTGAGATACAGGCGTTGGCCGCCCTTGAAAGTGTTTACGGATGTAACGCAGCTCATTGATATAACTGGAGTCGCCAGCAATACGCTCATATGATTCAGCAATTTCCTTAAAGTGTGGCTCAAGCTGAGGCGGAATAAATGCACCGCCGAACTGCCCGAAATAGCCATTCGAGTCTGGAAATTGTTTCAGATAATTTTTCATTATTTCCCCTTGTTTAGATCACCCACCCTGCCCTAATCCACCCTTAATAGGCCATTAGTAATAAGACGCAGATTAACGCAAAAAACCCGGTGCAAGCACCGGGTTTTCGTAGGTCAATTTATTTTGGCTTATTTCAAGTCAACACCGTAGAAAATGTGACCCCCGAACGGGTCAATCTTGTAGTTTTCTACTTTGACAGAAATCGGCTCGGAAACCACAGAGTGTGCAATGGTCGCCCATGGAGCTTGCTCTTTAAAGACAACCTGAGCTTGCTCATAAAGCTTGGTACGCTCGGCAGGATCTGAGGTCACTTTAGCCTTTTGAAGCAACTCATCAAAATCTGCATGACAGAACTGGGCGCGATTTGACCCGCCAACGGCATCACAGCCCAACAGAACAGCGAGGAAGTTGTCAGGGTCACCATTATCACCTGTCCAACCAAGTAGAACTGCGCCATCACGATCTTTTTCTTTCGAACGCTTGAGGTATTCACCCCACTCGTAGGAAACGATTTCAACATCAACACCAATGTTTTTGTAGTCTGCCTGAATCAATTCAGCCATACGACGTGCATTCGGGTTGTAAGGACGCTGGACAGGCATTGCCCAGACCTTCATTTTAAGGTCTTTAACACCTTCTTCAGCGAGTATCTTTTTCGCAGCATCCGGGTCGAACGGATCGTCCTTGATGGCATCGTTATATGACCAGATTGTTGGTGGCAGCGGGTTTTTGGCGACTTTACCGGCACCTTGGAACACTGCATCAATAATTGCTTCCTTATTGATTGCCATGTTCAACGCTTTACGCACCTTCGGGTTATCGAATGGTGCCATCTGCGTGTTGTAAGCCAAATAGCCCACATTCAGACCCTCTTGCTGCATGAGGTTGATGTTTTCATCAGCCTTCATCGCTTTTAGGTCAGCAGGGTTCGGATACGGCATCACATGACACTCACCCGCTTTCAACTTTTGATAGCGAACTGCTGCATCCGGCGTGATTGCAAAAACCAGTTTATCGATTGATGCCTTACCCTTCCAGTAATCTGGGTTGGCTTTATAGCGAATAATCGCGTCTTTTTGATAGGCAACCAATTGGAAAGGACCAGTACCAACTGGCTTTTGGTCAAACATTTCTTTGTTGTCTGACATTTTATCCGCATATTCGGCGGAATGGATTGACGCAAACGCCATAGCCAAGTTGGCAATCATTGGCGCTTCAGGACGGGTCAATACAAACTTGACCGTATAGTCGTCAATCTTTTGAATTTCCTTAATCAAGTCCGGCATGGACATAGCGTTATAGTACTCGTAGGAGCCATTTGACACCTTATGGTAAGGGTGATTTTCATCGCCCTGACGGTTAAACGAGAACAGAACATCATCAGCGTTAAAGTCGCGTGATGGCATAAATTCCTTGGTTGTATGGAATTTTACACCTTTACGAAGGTGGAATGTGTATTCCAAACCGTCTTCAGATATATCCCAGCTTTCAGCTAGACCTGGAATAATTTTGGTTGTACCGCGCTCAAACTCGACCAATTTATTAAACACTTGACGGGCAGATGCATCAAACGTTGTGCCGGTTGTGAAAAGAGAAGGCGTAAACCCCTCAGGAGAGGCCTCTGAACAATAAACCAGTGTTTTTGACATTGCAGGTGCTGCCAATACAGCAGAGGCTGCAAAAACAGAGGCTAAAAGAAAAGATTTTTTCACTATCTGTCCCCCAGACTTATAGGTGATTTTGAAGAGTAAACTCTTCCACTACACTATGGCAGTTTTCTTTCTTCCTATGATTGCCTGCCAACTACTCCCTGTTGACCGGGATTATTAAGTTAAGACAGTATTACTTTGCCATTCACAACGAATATGCAAACAGCACCTAAAACGTGAATATGTTTTCACCGCAACCATAAGAATCTAAGTGCTTACACTAGACATGTTTTTTGGAAAAATCTCCCTCTAAATGAGCGAAATCCCCGATAATAACTAATATTATATACCTACAGTAGAAATTTATTGTATATTTTTTAAGCACATTGCAAACATTATTACCAATTCGCCCTTCAAAGAGTTTTATTCTCTCTTTGCGGAAAAAGTTGTTCTCGGCAATAGCTTTAAAGTTTTTGACAAAAAAAGCCGACCCTAGGGCCGGCTTTTCTTTTTTTTGAATAACTACAGTTTAGCTATGCTGTGCTTGCAAGCGCTTTTTGATATGAGCGATATCCGCCTGTGGTGTCGCGTTAAACAATGTCTTGGTATAGTCGTGCTGAGGATTACCAAACACCTCATCACGCGTACCATGCTCAACAACTTCACCAAAGTACATTACCATCACCTCATCAGCGATATAACGCACAACAGACAAATCGTGGGAGATGAACAAGTAGGTTAGATTAAACTCGTCTTGTAAATCTGCCAGCAAGTTGAGGATTTGCGCTTGAACGGACAAATCGAGCGCGGATACCGGCTCATCCAAAATCAGCAGTTTTGGATTAAGCACCAAAGCGCGTGCAATTGCTACACGCTGACGCTGCCCGCCCGAGAACATGTGCGGATAACGATTGTAGTGCTCTGGACCCAGCCCCACCTTAACCAGCATATCCATTGCGTATTCGCGGCGCTGCTGCGGTGTCATATCCGTATTTAGCATCAACGGTTCGGTCAGTACATCTCCGACCCTTTGGCGCGGATTAAGCGAGCCATACGGGTTTTGGAAAACAATTTGCACTTTACGACGCATCTCACGAGTGAGCTTTTGCCTACGAATATCAATGGGCTGACCACCAATGAGAAGCTCCCCAGTGGTAGCCGGATCTATCATCGTCAATATGCGGGCGAGCGTAGATTTACCGCAACCACTTTCACCAACCACAGCAAGAGTTTTACCACGCTCCAACTGGAAGCTCACGCCTTTCAGAGCGCGGGTTACAACAGGTTTGCCGAGCAGACCTTCTTTGGTGTGATATTCACGTACGAGATTTCGCGCCTCTAGAACAATATCTTTATTCTGTTCCATTATGATGCTCCTCCCTGTTCAAGGTGGAAATCTGAAACAGTTGGCAAACGATCTCCAGTCGCATTTTCCGGCAACGCCGATAGCAAGGCTTTGGTATAAGCGTGTTTTGGACTTTCAAAGAGGTCCAAAACACCCGCCTCTTCCATTTTGTTGCCTTTGTACTGCACCACAACGCGATCCGCAGTTTCGGCAACTACAGCCATATCATGGGTAATCATGATTAAGCCCATGCCACTTTCTTTTTGCAACTCCAACAACAAATCAAGGATTTGCTTTTGAATTGTCACATCAAGAGCCGTTGTCGGCTCATCTGCTATGAGCAGTTTCGGGCGACACGCAATAGCCATAGCAATCATGACGCGCTGACATTGCCCGCCCGACATCTGGTGCGGGAACTTTTTCAGCGCTTTTTCAGGTTGAGGCATGCCAACAGAGTCTAGCAATTCAACCGCACGCTCATGACGCTGTTTGCGATTGAGCTGTGTATGCTCTTTCAAGGTCTCGCTTATTTGAAAGCCCACAGTAAAACAAGGGTTCAAGCTGGCGATTGGCTCCTGAAAGATCATGGAGATATCTTTACCAATGACTTTGCGGCGCTGTTTGGGCGACATCGTGAGAAGGTCCTGCCCCTCAAACATCAATTTGTCCGCCCAAACATGGGAATTGTTTGCCAATAGACCCATAACTGCAAGCATGGCGACAGATTTACCCGAGCCACTTTCTCCCACAACAGCCAGCACTTCACCAGCCTCAACGGAGTAGCTCACGCCATTCAAAGCTCTAAAACGACCGTTTACAGTATCGAACTCGACCGTTAAGTTTTCAATTTCAAGAAGCGCCATAATCAGCTCCTTTTCAACTTAGGATCAAGTGCATCGCGCAAACCGTCACCGATCAGGTTGATAGCAACCACTGTGGACAATATGGCAAGCCCCGGGAAAGCCATTATCCATGGTGAGGACAGAATGAATTCACGAGATTCGGCGAGCATAGTACCCCACTCTGGTGTTGGTGGTTGCGCTCCTACACCAAGGAAGCCAAGTGCAGCTGCATCCAAAATTGCTGTCGAGAACGAGAGCGCTGCTTGCACAATTAGCGGAGCCATACAGTTTGGTAGTACTGTTTTGAACATTAGGCGCGGAGTACGCACACCGGAAACACGTGCGGCCATGACGTACTCACGGCTCATTTCTGACATAACCGAAGCACGTGTAAGACGCACATAATATGGCTGCTGCACGATGGCAATTGCTATCATGGCGTTTACGAGTGTAGGCCCCAAAATTGCAACCAAAACTAACGCAAGCAATAGTGATGGGAATGAGAGGATTATATCCATGATGCGCATGATCACAGTATCCACCCAACCGCGGAACGTCCCCGCAAGCAAGCCTAAAAAGATACCGGCGATCAAGGCAATTGAAACCACGATAACGCCAACAAACAAGGAGTAGCGCGAACCATAGATTATACGTGATAGAATATCGCGCCCCACAGCATCCGTTCCGAGGATAAACTTCCAGCTGCCGCCATCCATCCAGACAGGAGGCTGCTGAAAAGCATCACGGTATTGTTCAATCGGGCTATGCTGTGCAATGAGTGGTGCGAAAATGGCAACGAATACCAGCGCCACAAAAAAGTACAGGCCGTATACAGCACCTTTGTTGGTGCGGAAGTGACGCCAGAAATTCACGAGGAGATCCAGCTGTGTATCCGCTTTTACTTCTGTAGAAACGTCGCTCATGCCTTACTCCGTATGCCTGATTTTCGGGTTCACCAAACCGTATGTTAAATCTACGATCAAGTTCACAATCATAATGATAGCCGCAATCATGAGTAGACCGCCCTGCACCACCGGATAATCACGGCGGAAGATGCTGTCTACCATCCACTTACCGATGCCCGGCCAAGAGAAAACGGTTTCTGTGAGGATAGCGCCTGCGAACAGAACACCAATTTGCAGCCCAATAACAGTCACAACCGGAATTAAAGCATTTCGTAGTGCATGAATGCCAATAATGCGGAATGGAGACAACCCTTTGGCACGTGCGGTGCGCACAAAATCTTCATCCAGCACCTCCAACATAGCCGAGCGGGTTTGACGCGCAATCACAGCTAGAGGAATGGTGCCCAACACGATGGTTGGCAAAATCAGATGCTGAACAGCTGATAGAAATGCTCCCTGTTCATCTGAATAGAACAACGTATCAATCAACATGAAACCGGTGGTTGGCTCTATCCAAAACATATTGGAGATGCGACCGGATACCGGCGTTAAACCAAGAAAGCCTGAGAAGATAATTATCAGCATTGGCCCCCACCAAAAGATGGGCATGGAGTAGCCAACAAGAGCGGTTGACATAACAGTATGGTCAACCGCTTTACCGCGACGGATGGCTGCAAATATACCAGCGGGCAAACCAAAGGCGACCGCAAAGATAATTGCGCACACGCCTAGTTCTACTGTCGCCGGAAAGAGCGTGAAGAACTCTTGTACCACCGGTTGCTTGGTAGAAAATGACACGCCCAGATCCCCATGAAAGAGATCAATCAAGAAATTCAGGTATTGAACGAATATCGGTTTATCATATCCGAACTGCACCATTAGCTCCTGATAGCGTTCGGGGCTTACACCACGCTCACCAGCCAGAAGTAGAATTGGATCACCCGGAAGCAACCGGATGAAAAAGAAAGATGTCAGGGTCACACCAACAAATGTTGGAATGAGAAGCCCCAGTTTTTTTAATATGAGACGAAGCATTCTTCAGTCACACTATTCTAGCGGGTTGATCACACAGTGACCAAAGCCACTGACACGGAACATAAACATAAAAGTATCCCGGCGAATACTCGCCGGGATACGTTATGTCCAGCGGAAAATTATTTTATTTTAGGTCGACACCATAGAAGTTGTGGCCACCGAACGGATCAATCTTGTAGTTTTTAACACGTACACTGACTGGCTCGGAAACAACAGAGTGTGCAATGGTAGCCCAAGGAGCTTCACGTTTAAAGACCACTTGTGCCTCTTCGTAAAGTTTTGTCCGCTCTTTAACATCTGAAACGGATTTTGCCTTTTTAATCAAGGCATCGAACTCCTCATTACACCACTGCGAGCGGTTGGAACCTCCAATGCCATCGCATGACAACAACACGCCTAAGAAGTTATCTGGGTCACCATTATCACCAGTCCAACCTAAGAGTGCCGCACCGTCACGATCGACCTGAGAAGAACGCTTTAAGTACTCTCCCCATTCGTAGGTGACGATTTCCACATTTACGCCCACTTTTGCAAAATCAGCTTGCATAAGTTCAGCCATGCGTCGTGCATTTGGATTGTACGGACGCTGCACAGGCATTGCCCATAGCTTCATAGACAGATTCTTTACACCTGCCTCTTCCAGCATTTTCTTTGCAGTTTCTGGGTCGTACTTGTCGTCCTCAATAGCGTTATTGTAAGACCACATTGTTGGTGGAATCGGATTTTTAGCAATTTTACCCGCGCCTTGGAACACTGCATCAATAATCGCTTGCTTATTGATTGCCATGTTTAGCGCTCTGCGCACTTTCGGATTATCAAAAGGAGCCTGCTGGGTGTTGTAGGCCATATAACCGATATTCAGCCCTTCTTGCTGCATCAAGTTGATATTCGGATCCTTTTTCATTTCCGCAATATCTGCAGGATTTGGGTAGGCCATAACCTGACACTCATCCGCTTTCATCTTCTGATAGCGTACGGCAGCATCTGGGGTGATTGTAAATACGAGCGTATCAACCGGATTCACACCACGCCAATAGTCTGGGTTCGCCTTATAGCGGATCAAGCTATCCTTGCGATACCCAACCATCTGGAATGGTCCGGTACCTACAGGTTTTTGATCAAACAGATCTTTATTATCTTTGGTTTTATCGGCAAATTCTGCTGACTGGATAGAAGCAAAGTCCATCGCCAAGTTGGCAATCATCGGCGCTTCAGGTCGGTTCAAAATAAATTTAACAGTGTAATCATCGACCTTGACGATATCTTTAATCAGATCACCCATGCCCATGCCACTGAAGTATTCATAGGAACCACCAGAAACATTATGGTAAGGGTGGTCTTTCAGGCGTTGGCGATTGAAAGAGAATAGTACATCGTCGGCATTAAATTCACGAGTTGGCGTAAACCATTTTGTTGTATGGAATTTTACGCCTTTACGAAGGTGGAATGTGTATTCCAAGCCATCCTTTGAAATATCCCAGGATTCAGCAAGCCCTGGCTGAATTTCTGTGGTTCCTGGCTTAAACTCAACCAGCTTATTATAAACAGCACGTGAACTGGCATCAAATGTTGTACCAGACGTAAACAAGGCTGGTGTAAAACCCTCCGGAGAGCCTTCAGAGCAATATACCAATGTTTTCGCAAGTACAGGGCTTGCAAAACTCATAGCTGCGGCCAAGCTAACACCGACCAATAGTTTCCGTGAAAGGTTCATTTTTCCCTCATTATATCATTGGCACCCAATGGGGGTGCTTACTCAACAAAAACGCAGACTTACACGCAATGACATTGCATATGCATTTTGTGCATGAGTCACATAAAAAGGGAAGATCAATTCAAATGCTGACGTCAACACTTCCTAAAGATCAGATTTGTTTTTGACAGGGTCAGAGACGTTTGGCACGTCTAAAACTATTCAGCGACCTTCAATTGCGCGTGTACATTCCTCAAGTAGACACGGACTTCGGCTTATCTCACTACATAAGAACCAACCCAAAGTACAAAGCACCAATTCAAGATAGCAAAGTAGCATATAATTGCCCAAACACCCGCCTTGAGGTGTTTTTGTTCGCTGTAACCCTATTTTCCCTCATTAAGTTTCTCATATAGCCAATTAAACTAGTAAAAATTTCCGGTATTTATATATAGTTGGTAATATTACATAGCTATCTAGGGAGAAAATTTATGCAAGTAATGGACATTGTGAAAAGGCGCTTACTAAAAAAAATAAAGACGCACTAATAAACAAAACTCCAAAAAATCAACTTTCCTCAAATAATAAATAAATAAAAAAATAGTAGTCCATGTATACGAATGAGTTTCTCTTTGTGTAATCATTATTTATTATTACCAGACGCAATAGAGAAAGTAATTTATGTATTATGTATTAAACACTTATCAGCTAATATACTGGCAAAGCCAATTCTCATAACAACATTTCGTTTTTCGATTTAACATGAGTTGCGTAGTGCTAGCACCCAATACACTTCACATGATATTGTAGCTATGCTTTGAGCTGTATAAAGTGCTCTAGCACCTACACATGATGACCATACATAGCCGAATGCGGAAAATACCCATGAAATCCGAGCTAGAAGCACGTATCGTTGATTTAGAAATACACGTCGCTCATCAGGCCGATACGATCGAGGCGTTGAATGACGAATTGATTAATCAGCAAAAAAAGATGAATCGACTCATTGCAAGTATTGGCGCTCTTAAAGAACAGCTCATCGATTTGCAAGATCTCATTGATGAAGCACCTAAAGTTGAAAAGCCGCCACATTATTGACCTGAGACCACAGCGAAATGAAAAAGAATATCGAATTAATAAATGGCGACACCACAGGTGTTACCTATAGCTTTAACTGGTTTCGCTTTGAAGGGATATCGTCAACAGCCCCAAGCGCGTACCTGCAAGCCGGTCTACATGCAGATGAACTGCCTGGTCCTGCTGTTTTGCATTTCCTTATGAACAAGCTCAGAAAAGCAGAACAAGACGGCAAAGTACTGGGACAAATTACGATTGTACCGCAAGCGAACCCTATTGGCTCGGCTCAGTGGAGCTTCTTAAAGCTGAATGGGCGTTTTCATAGTGCCACAAGAGAAAATTATAATAGAGCGCATCCACTCTTCGATAAGCCTGAGAGCAAACTAGCACATACCAATGAAGAACTGCTGAGCGTCGACCAAAGGTTAAAGCACCGTTTGGCACGATTGTCTTTGGGGCATCAAATAATACTTGATTTACACTGTGATGACGAGTCACTGAACTATGTTTACATTGCTGAAGAGCTCTGGCCACAAACCTGTGATTTGGTTGCCTCGTTGGACGCTGATGCCGTGTTGTTATGGCAAGGAGATGCAGATTGCCCATTTGAAGCCGCTGCCTTGCACCCATACCTCGGTGCTGAGTATGAAAAGGATCGTCAGGAAAACATTGTTATTGCAACGCTTGAGTTGCGTGGTGTTTGTGATGTTAATCTAGAACTTGCTCAAAAGGATGCAGACAGAATTTTCGATTTTCTTGTGGCTCGCGGCACCATTAAAGGTGAAAGCACTAAAACAGCAGCCAATTATAGTGGCCCGGCTGTCCCACTACAACATATCGAAATGCTGCCTGCTCCAACCAGCGGGGTGATTATGTATCATGTGGCACCAGGAGCAATCGTAGAAGAAGGCGATAAACTCGTAACGATCATCCATCAACCGGGCTCCCCCGAGAAAGACGTTGATATATTCGCGCCGCAAAGTGGGCTTGTGCTTACACGCCGCTCCCATCGTTATACACGTGCTGGAGATGATCTGCTGAAATTGCTTGGAACGAAACCAAGCCGTGACAATCGACAGGGCATACTAGAAGCTCGTTAGCCTTTCCTTATTGAGGCCGCCACTCTCGTGGCCTCAATAACTACTAAACCGTATATTTCCATTGCGTAATTTTAAATTCTACCAACAAATTTTTACAAATTAGGATGTGCAAAATATTATAAACTCCGATATATTAGCTAAGGTTTAGGACAGAATTAGCCATAAGCTACAATAGCTCCGAAAGACTGTGACATGTTTGCGCATCTTTCACGTAGGGGCTTTATTAAGGTAAGCATTTGGTTTTTAAAGTCGGAGCTAGATAAAGTATCACAGTATTCGTTAGGTCGTCCATTTTAAGAAGTCGGCAATTAAACCTAACGTTTAAACGTCCGCCCCCCGCTAGCGGACAAAACGGAAAGAAAGAAACCCATGGCGATTGAAGATATTCTCTCAAAGCACACGAAAGAAAGTTTGGCTGATAAATCTTATCGTCTTATCGAGGAATTGATTGTCAATCTGGACCTAGTACCAGGTATGGCCTTAACAGAAGGCGACCTTTGTGATCGCACCGATATAGGGCGTACACCTGTACGCGAAGCTATTAAGCGCCTTTCAACTGAAGGGCTAATTGTTATCCGCCCTCGTAAAGGCCTTTTTGTCTCTGAAATTGCTCCCAGTGAATATGTTTTGGTACTCGAAACACGTAGCCCCCTAGAAAATTTGCTGGTTGCTTCTGCTGTAGAGCGGGCAAGCGAAGAAGAAAGGGAAGCACTACAGGCATGTGCGGACGAAATGGTCGCTCAAGCACAGGCTGGCGATGTAAAAGGCTATCTGCGGGCTGATAAGGTGTTTGACGAGATTTTAGCCCTAGCCTCGCGCAACCCGTTTACTACCCGAGCAATTTTACCACTGCAAACAATGAGTCGTTGGGCCTGGAGCGTATTTCGTGGCAACCAGAAGCTGGTTGATTCAGCACAAATGCATAAAAACCTTGCTGAAGCAATTGCCAAAAACGATCCAACTGCTGCGCAAGAGGCAGCTGATGCAATGATGCAGCACCTGAGCAGCTTTGCTCGTGAAAATGCAGCAAAATAACCACTACAAACAGAAAAACCCGCTTTCGAGCGGGTTTTTTACGCCTTGAAGACGGTATTTTGCATAACTTAGCCGATTGAAACCGCATGTAATGCGCCCCTTAAGGCACGGGCACTGAAAGCTACCTTGCTAAATCTATTCGTGCTGTACGCCCTGTCGCGCCCATCAATATCATGTAGGACTGACTATAGGATATTCGGCACGGAGCAGCACCATACACTCCGGTAAAGCGAAATCTAATTTCCCCATGGGGGGTATCGGCTGCATAGGTCCCGCCGCCATGATCTTTGATCTTGGCTGGTGCGTATAGTATTTCACTTCTTGTGGGCGCACGCGTCGGGCGCAAGATAATTAAGGCATTGGCTTTAATATCTTGACCCTCAGCATTCACATCAAGGCGCCCCATGGCATGATGTACAACCGTAAAATTACAAGTCATCAATTAGCTATTGGTATTTGTATTCGCTGGCTTGAGAGATTCTTTTAGGGAATCTTTTTGGGATTGCATGTCACGTGGTACGTGGAAAGTAAACTCTTGCACCAACAAATCTTGAATTAACTCAACGCCAAAACGCTCGTTAACACGGTGGCGTATTTCTTCAGTCAAATCGCGCAGTTCTGTTTTTTCAAGTTTTGCAAATTCCGGATCTGCCTTGCTATAAATTAATCGAAACGCTTCGTCGATTACAAATGCCTCAGGTGGAACAGCCAATTTCGAAAGTGTTTCGCCATCCACCGTAAACACAAATTGCGCAATAATGTAACCATGGACACTACCGTTATCCAAAACCGGTACGTTAATAACGTCGGTCTTTTGATAATCCAGCCCTTCCATGTGCGCTTCTTTCTTCACCATCGGGTCATAATAGGTTTTGTACAGCGCAGTACCGTACCCTGCCGCTATAGTTACGGCACATATCCAAAGACTTGTAATAATTATTTTCAGCATGGAATCCTACCAGTTTCCGTAGGGAGCCTGATACGTCCCATCAGAATCAAGGTCTTTCATTGTCACTGTGAGCCGATCGGTGATCCCCTTTACGGCCTCAAGCTGTGTCGATAGCAAACGCATATTGAGATCTATTCTCTCACGTAATTGATTGAGCTTTTCTTCAGCTTCCTCCGGCAATTGCGTTGCCCTTGCAAAGCTCTCTGCACGCTCCAGTTCGAGCATCGCTTTTGCCTTGCGATAAGCTGATTCCTCCAAATCAATTGAGTCAAAAGCTAACAGCCTTGTGTTTTCATCTTCAAGAACTCCGTCCAACCGATCAACAACAGCATACAAAGCCATCAATGTTTCCGGGACTTCAGGCGCTTCAGTTTCAACAAGTTCTGTCGATTGTTCCGTAACTTGTGCTGGTTCGTATAAATCTTCAGTAACAGCTACCAGATCGGTGGAATTTGACTGCACAGTTAAGCCTCATTTTCTTGTTTTTGTACTGCATCAGGAAGAACCTTATCAGCAAGCCCCAAGACACCATTTTTTGCGATCTGATTTGCCAATTGCTCGGCCATCATTGACTTCCAAATAGAGCCGGCAGTTCCACCGCCATACACGCTTTCCATTTCTTGCGGCAGCATATTTTGCACAAATGTTTGCAAAACAGCCGCTTCAAGCTTTTCACCCAATTTATGGCTATCTTTTCTTTGGGTTGTATTGTTTTGCATTGCTGTAATTACATCGTCTGCGGATGAGGAGGACAAACCTCCACGCGCAAGAGGAGATAATGGCGCACGTTTATTTTCAGCCTTTTGCATTTCGTCAGCAAAGCTAAAGTCACTGCCATTTGATGCAAATACATTTCCGGAATTGGTAACAACAGGCAGATCTGCAGCAACCTTAGCGGGTCTGGCTAAAGCGTGGCGGGCGCGTGAAGAGGCTAAAGGGTCTGCCTCTTTTAGTACATCAAGAACCAGATCACCGACGGGTTGAATCGACATGTTTTATTTCCCAGCTCTTCGCGCCACCAAATGGCAGGCGTCAAATCGAATTATTGAAAGGGTTCGTGCCGGTCTTTTAAACCGAGATGAAAGTTACTTATTGAGACTTATCCGTAACTGACCTTTCCGCAATAAACTGGAGTTCGGTTATATCCATCAAGTTTTTGCGTTCTTGTTTACGGGAGTAATCTGTTTTCACTTTTTTATGTTGGCGTTTGGCCACTGTGGTTGTTCTGGAAGAATCCAACAAGTCTTCAAGTAATGATTGTTTATAATCATTTTTAATGGACTTATCACGCTGGAAGGAGCGCATACGTCTTGCTATGGTTTGATCGACCAATTCACGTATCGGGCCTTCATGCTTCCCCCACATGGAAAGCATTTCAGTTTCCTGGTCTTCTATCGCGTTAATCTCGCTATCCATCAAAGCGATTTCGTAGCGTATAGCTTTTTCGCGCTGCTCTTGTAGTTTTAATAGGCGTTGCAATCGCTGAACGCGTTTATGTTCTGCCATTACGTCCTCATATCAACTGTAGCCATGTATCTAGACCTGCAAAAAACAGGGTAATAACTTCAGTGATGACTTTCCATAGAAGGTATAAGCCACCTGCCATTACAAAAGGCATACCTATAAAATAAACCGGCATTTGCGGCATCAATCGGTTGGTAATACCTAGCGATAAATTGACGATGAGACCGTAAACAATAAAAGGTGAAGTAATACGAAGGGCAAGCATAGTCGCATAAAGAAGCTTCGTGGTTAGCTGATCAATACCTGCTGCCGGTACGTATTGACTACCTACTGGCACAGACACATAAGATTGCATGAGAGCGGCAAAAACATCAGCATGTGCGTTACTAATAAACATCATAGCCATAACGCTTAAAGATACCATTTCAGCAAATGGTGGCAATTGCTGATATTCTTCTACCATGGGTACTGCCATATTAAAGCTGGACATTTGTGCAGATGCACCAGCCATCATACGAATACCTTCAAAGAAAGCCCTCCCAAATAAACCAATCAAACCGCCCAATAATAGCTCTGTGACCAGTATACGATAGATTTCAGATTGCGGCGCTGCTGTAACAACCGGCATGATACTATCAACAACCATTGGTGCTACAGCAAAAGTACTGGCTAAAGCCAAGGCTAATCTTATTTGAATTGAAACACGTGGAGAGGAAAACCCCGGCATGGCCATAAGGCAGCCGCCAACTCGACAAAATACAATAAAGACCGAGAGGATATAATCCGGGGTAGCCGATAATGTCACGAAATTGATCCCAAAACTTCAATCTCAACACCGCGCGCAACTTCCATATGAGATAGAACCGGCAATGCCGGGAACATGCGTTCTGTAATCATGCGAACGTATTGACGCGCCTCTGGTGAAACAACAACAGCAAAGCGAACACCGGAACTGATCAATTTGCGAATATGCTCTGCACTTTCCTTAGCAAACTCCTCAACCATTTTAGGCTCCATATCAAACTCAACCGCTTCTCCTGAAGGATCACGGCGTATTGACTGATGGAAAGCCAAATCCCATCGATTGCCAAGACGCAATACCTTAAGAGCGCCATCATCAGAAATATCGCCACAAATTTGCGTCCCCATACGCACGCGTACATGATCGGCAATTTGCTCAGGGCGACGCGCGTGAGGAGCTATTTCGGCGATGGCCTCAAGGATTAGAGATAGGTTGCGGATTGAAATGCGCTCGGTCAAAAGTAGTTTCAAGACCGCTTGCAAACCGGAATAGGAAATATGCTGAGGGCAAATATCATCCAGTAGTCTTTGATAGGCAGGATCCAAACGGTCGACAAGTGAGCGCATATCCTTGTATGACAACAACATAGACAAATTGTTACGAATAACCTCACTCAAGTGCGTTAATACCACAGAGAGGTTATCGACAACCGTGTAACCATTGCGCTTCACTTCATGCTCAAAAGCGCTTTGAACCCACATCGCCTTCATACCAAAGGCCGGTTCTTTTGTCTCCACACCTGGTAATGCTGGCAATTCACGATCGCCACCGATGACAAGCAGCTCGCCAACATTGATCGATTGTGCAGCAACTACGGTGCCATGAATTCTAAACTCATAGCTCTTGGGTGCAAGGTCGATATTGTCGGTTAACTTGATTTCAGGCACAACGAAGCCGTATTGCTCGGCAAACTTTTTACGCATTTTGTTAATGCGATTACCTATCTCAGGTTTTGCTGCCAACAAACGCGCTGTCAGCTGCTTGCCAAGGCGTACTTCAATTTCTGGTAGCTCCAAGCTATCCTTGACAGACTCGCGCTTATTTTCAAGCTCCAGCTGTCTTGCTTCTTCAATTTGTTTCGCTTGCTCAGCTTCTGCTTCCTGTGCTTTACGCGGTATGATGTAGGTACCGAAAGCAAATAGTGCGCCTAAGCCTACAAATGGTAAAAACGGTAGGCCAGGCATGATAGCCATGACGAACATCATAACAGCTGCAACTGCCAACGCACGGGGGTAACCTGCCAGCTGGCCGATAACAGCCGCTTCTGCGGTTCCTCTTGTGCCGCCTTTTGATACTAAAAGACCAGCAGCGAGTGATACAATAAGCGCCGGGATTTGCGAAACCAGGCCATCGCCTACAGATAGCTTCGTAAATACATCTGCAGCTTCTGCAAGTGTCATTTCATAGCGTGTTACGCCAATGATAATACCACCTAAAATATTCACCGCGGTAATGATAAGACCGGCAACCGCATCACCGCGCACAAATTTCGAAGCACCATCCATCGCACCAAAGAAGGAGCTTTCTTCCTCCAACTCGGAGCGCCTTTGTTGTGCTTCTTTCTCATCAATCATGCCAGCTGATAAGTCGGCATCGATCGCCATTTGCTTGCCTGGAATAGCATCCAAGGTAAAACGAGCGCCCACTTCCGCAATACGTGTGGCACCCTTTGTAATAACAAGAAAGTTAACAATAACAAGAATTGCAAATACGATAAGACCAATGACAAAGTCGCCACTCATCACGAACTTTGAAAAACCGTTGATAACGTAGCCCGCGGCCAAAGGCCCTTCGTGACCATTTGCCAAAATTGCGCGCGTTGTTGCAATATTGAGTGATAATCGCAACATTGTAGCTATGAGTAGAATTGTTGGGAAAGAGGAGAATTCCAATGGTCTTTGAATCCAAAGGGACACCATTAGAATTAACACTGAAAACGCCACTGATATCGCCAAACCAAAATCAATCATAAAGGTTGGCATCGGCAGGAATAGCACCGACAGGATAAATACTATCCCTAATGCGAACCCTATATCTCGACGGCTATCAGAACCGGTGACGGGAGCTTGTAATGTTGACATCTACTCTCTCAAAATACAACGTGCGCCTAGCGCTCTTCTTTGGGACATTCGCCAACGAAACTTGTGTGAACATGGACCATAAAAACTCAAGGATTTAAACAGTAAAAAACCGGCTCAGAAGCCGGTCTCTATGCGCCCATATAACATTTCTGTTAGCGAATATATTTGGGCTCCCATATACGGCCCTGTCATCGCCACCATTAACATAATTATGATAATCTTCGGTATGAACGTTAGGGTCATTTCTTGAATCTGTGTCAGCGCTTGAAATAACGCGATAATCAGACCAACAAACATCGCTGCACCAACAGCTGGCCCTGTAGCCACAATAACTGTCCATACCGCATTACGCACTATGTCCAGTGCATCGGCTTCATTCATAGTTTTTCCCTTGCAAACTTTTCGTCCTTGCAGGGCGATTGGGCAGACATCTCAGCCCAATCGTTGCGCAGATTAGTTCGATATCAGTTTTAGGCCTTTGCTTCAGGCTTAGTCTCAGATACTGTCATGCCAGGCCCTACTAAGACTTTCGTCCCATCATCAAGTATGGCCACATTACCATCAGAGAAAATTTTGATCGAACTTACTTTACCAACAACACCGTCAGATGTTGTTACATATTTTCCTATAAGGTTAGAAGCTTGATTGACATTGCTTTGCTGCATCATCGCGGTCAAGTTCTTATTCATCTGAACGGTTTGTTCAACATTCGAGAACTGCGCCAGCTGCCCCATGTATTCGGCTGTTTTCATAGGAGCTGTTGGGTCCTGATTTTTCAAAGACGCCATAAATAGCTTTAAGAATGCCTGATAATCTAGATATGACTTATCTGTACGCTGGGTGCTTGTAGTTGGATTTGATTTTGTGGATGCTGCCGGTGTAACTGGTGAAACTGTCATAATTGAATCCTAAGCTGCAACATTTGCAATTTCTTCAAGACGATCTCGTTCGGTACACCCCTGTTCACCGTTCAAGATGCTTTCTTCAATTGCGAACAATTTTCTCAATGTTTTTAATGCATCGAAGTAGCGTTTCCTAGAAACTTGATCCTCAATTAAATCAAGTCCCTCGTGAATATCGATGTTCGAAATCGCCCTGCGAATTAGTCCCATGATAGTTGTATACTGGCACAAAGATGCCGCATCACCTATCGGAGAAATCAACGCGTCTTGTATTGTAAAGTAAAGTTGACGCAGTGGCGTTGTTGTCTCTTCTACCTGCAATACATAACTACCTAGTAGAAACCTGACATCATTCAACAAGTTGAGCGTTGTTTTTTGGTCAAACGAAATCACTGCTCCGTTTAGAAAAACTTTTTCCCCTGCCCTTAGATGAATCCGCATCCAAGCCCCCTAATTCAAACCGTCACGAATGTTTTCGTTAATCTCGATCAAGCCATCGAAGTCATCGCTCTCACCTGAGCGAATTTTATCAGCCTGCTTCACACACCAAAGGCCGATTGAAATCAAATCTGCACGTAGATTTTCAGGAAGCGAATTTTCGTCGCTCCCCAAGTCTTCAATTAAAAAAGTCCAGAGGCGACCAATAGTCGTTAAAGCAGTAATCGCTTCATCCGAGTTAGGTCCTTTTTCTTTTGCCTCGCGCAATTGCATGATTGCGAGCGTGAAGACTTCTTTTTCTTGTCCACGTTTATCGTAGGCTGAGTCTTCGATGGTCTCAGCATATGACATTTGATACATTAGATTACCTTACTGCCTATTTTGTCTTATCTGAGATAATTCAAAATGCTCAACTGGTTTAGACGTGATGTGACGCTATAATTGGCCTGAAGTTGAGTTTGCACATTATTCAGCTCAAGCGCGATTTGCTCCATACTCACGTTTTCAATAGAGTTGATACGCTTATTTAAAACATCCATCTTCGCTTTAAGATCGGTAGACATATCATTGACACGCTTAACGTTCGCACCATTTTGCGCCTGATCTTTAATAATTAGAGATGTACCGGTATGTAGCTTTTCTGTTGCGTTATCGATTATTGTTTTTTCGACATCAGATTTCAAACCGATATTGCCAAAAGCGGTTATCATTACATAGCTAGAAGCAATATCTCGATAGCTCTTCGCATTTGCTGAGGCTGTATTATCTACGCTCACGCCTTCTGAGACTGTTGAGGTCATCAAATCATCAGTGGCTGTAGACCAGTTTGCCTTCCAGTTTGCTTCGCTAAATAAGTTAGCAAAATCACCCTTTAAGAAGGTGTCCATTTCCGCTGATGTAATGTCAGCAACACGTGGATCTGTGACTGGAAAACCAAAATGGGCGTCAAATGCCTCGTTCACCAAGTCCCTATTAGATTTTGCAGGTGTGCCTACTTTTTCATCAAATCCACGCATCGGAGATTCGTTGACATTTAAGCCAGAGAAAACTGAAATACCGCCAACTGAAGTATTAAGCTGTGACAACAACGAATCCAGTTCGGTATTGGCAAGCTTTTCCATCGACTTCAAGGTACCTTTGGTATCGCGAAGACCGACCAAATCAGCACGAAAACGTTCTGCACCCTTACGCATCGCAGAATACGAAGTATCCATTACATCGACGCGCATTTTCACTTGGCTGTTCGATGTTTTTAACGCGTCGAGATACAAAAACTCACGATGCATAGATACATCGTTACCGAGTGATGCTCCGAGGGTATTGGCCATATCCGCGTGTTTGCCAGTACCGGTTGATGTCACCAAATCATCAAGCTTACGCTTGTTGAATTCGATATAATCCATCATTTTGGTACTCATCGTCAAAGACGAAACATTATAAATACCCATAGCTACCTCGCAGCATTCAGCAATGTTTGGAACATGCCATCAATTGTCGTTAATAAACGCGCTGATGCGCTGTAAGACTTTTCAATACTTAGCAACAACTGCATTTGCTTATCTATGCTAACGCCTGTTTTACCTGAGAGCGTTTCATTTGCAGCACGGAATGCAGTCGAATTCAACGCGGCTGTCTCGGTTCCGCGTTTCCTCTCAGCAGCAAACCAGCTCGCCGTATTCGCGGCAAATTGCATCAAGTCAGATTCAGTATTTACACTGGCAGCAGCATCAAATGTGCGTGACTGCTTCATGCTATCAACCAGAGTATTTAATCGATCTGCATATGCTGCGTTATTATCTGGATTATAATCGTAGGTAGCGCCATCACGCACTAGCTCAAGATTACCCACATAAGCATCATTTACCTGAATGGACGCTGCGATGTTATCTACATCTGCTGGCCTTGTCGGCATTGCTGTACCACCGGCCCAAGTAAATAGACCAGGTGCATCAGCTCCACCTCCTGCTGGATCCGTCTCTTTAAATGCATCAATGAGTGAAAAAGCGAGTTCATCAACTTGCTTTTGCATAGTGATTGCAGTCTCATCACGCATTTTCGCATAGCCAGCAATAGCACCACCCTTAATAGGGTTCCTTGCACCAGGACCTGCTACAGTTACACCATCTACAAAAACATTATTAGCAACCGTACTACCGTCGAAAACGCCTGTTGGCGTGAACGAGACTTCACGCGCCGAAGTCTCAAACAACGTAATACCACTATCAGTGTAGATAGCAATGTCGTTTTTTTCTCGATAAAGCACATCAATACCCATCTCCGAAGAGAGGGTTTTCAACATCGCATCGCGTTCATCAAGCTTTGCGTTAACGTCATGACCTAAAGCCGTACCGCGCACAATTTCTCTGTTGATCGTTTCTATATCAGCCAGAGTTTTATTGATATTCTTTACAGCCAACTCAATTGACTGATCGGCACTCATGCGTGTTTTTTGTATATCAGCCGAGGCTTGCTTAATGGTATTTGCGAGTGAGCCGACCGAGTTCACAACCTGTTGGGCCATAACCATATTTGATGGCTCGTTGGAATAGGTGCGCAAGTCACCTTGCAACTGGCCTATACTCATCGATATACCAGTTGTAAACGGCTTTCCAACCGAAGATTCCAACTCGTTTAATAGCGTACCGTAAGAGCCTGATGCTGTTGCAACGCTCTGCGATTTAAAAACAGCATCCAGCGCTGAGTCGCTTGCTGCACGCTTTGCGTTCTTCACATAGATCCCCATACCACTGTCAGAGACAATGGTATGAACACTAGCGGTTTGGCGATGATAGTTCTGATTATTTACATTCGCAATATTTTGCGAAGTAATTGAAAGCTCAGCACTACGCGCAGCCAAAGAAGACCGCGCTGTCATCATAGCTCCTGTTAATGACATCGCTATAATTCCTTACCGAAGATTAACAAGAACCTGCAAAATCTCAGAGCTTGCAGTGAACACTTTAGAGTTTGCAGTATATGAACGCTGCGACTGGATCATACTTGTAAGCTCTGAAGCCAGATCAACGTTGGAACCTTCGATCTGATATCCGGCGATTTTACCTGTACCGCCAGAGCCCGCATTAACCACACGAAGCACACCTGCATCGTTATTCACACGATAGGAGTTACCGCTTACAAGTGTTAACTTGTCCGGGTTCGCCACATTGCCGAGAGGAATTTTATAGACGGCTTTTTCTTCACCATTACTGTAAACAGCAAAGAGCGTCCCCTCATCATCAATACGCACATCAGAGACACTTGAAGGACCTGTACCATCTTTTTTCGCTTCGATAACACTAAAATCAGCAGCAAGCTGTGAACTACCTGCCATGTCGATATCCACTGAGCGACCACCAGGCAGCGCTATTGTCATAGTAGAGGATGCCGTTTTAATTTTACCTGTAGCTTTATCAAATGTTAGATCTTGCGATGTACCTGGAGGAGTAACTGTCAACTCCCAAACTGGATCAGTTGTGCCACCTGCTGAGGCTGTTTTCTTTTTATACTCGAAAGTCAGCGTTTCTTCGTTACCGAGATTATCATAGACCTTCAGTGAGGTCGTTTGAATATCATCCACTGCAGCTGTATCTGGAAGGTTAACGTTTAATGTTGCGCTTTTACTTGCCTGTGCTTCCATTTGAACGTTTGAAACATTCACATTTGCTAGAGTTGTTCCGGCCTTACCTGAATCATCAACAGGATAACCTTGCAAGTAAAAACCGGCCGCATTTACCAGATTACGCTTACGATCGAACACGAAGTCGCCAGCACGAGTTAAGTATTGGCCGCCATTACTATCGTTAACAATAAAGAAACCAGAGCCAGCAACAGACATATTTGTAGAAGTTTGGGTAAAGTTCGCAGAGCCGGACTTTGAAACAGACTGCTGGATAGTGGTCTTCACGGAACCTGAATCATAGGAAGAACTAGAGGAGTTCACAACCATGGAAGAAAATGAAGTAGACACAGCCTTATAGCCATTTGTGTTTACGTTCGCGATATTATCGGCAACGGTTGAAAGCTTATTCGCCTGAGCGTTCATTCCAGAAACACTCGTATTCATGATACCGTAAATACCCATTATTAGCTCCTACTGGCATTGGCCTAATACTATTTAGAGTAGAGTAAAGCGTTGTAAACTTGCCCGTACCTGACTGTAACTAAGCTTTACGGAATATACTCTATACCATTGTTTTTATTGGCAAAATTTCTTCGAATTTTTTGTCCATTTTCCGAATCCACTTGCCACCATGTTGGTTATTACCCGGCACACATAACGTTTTTGCGCCGGGTTGTTATTTGGTCCCGCGTGATATCTTGCAACAGCCATTGTCCAGCTGCCTTCACGCTTTTTTAATTGTTTTAAAAATTTTGCAGCATAAGCTACATTAATTGATGGCTGCAGCATTTCCTCAAGCGAGGAAAAATGTTCTCCATGGTAATGAAGGTTTATTTGCATACAGCCAACATCAATTAGTTTCTTACCTTGCCGTTGCGCAGCTCTTACACGCTGTATTGCTTCAGCCCTAGTTTTTGGAAAAAATGTTTTCCCGTGAATATTTAAGGCAAAAGGATGCAGCGAATTTTTCCGTCCTGTTTCAGTTAGGCCAACGGCATAGAGAATACCAAGCGGCACCTGATAGGCCGCAGAGACTCTTTCCATCTCGCGCTCACAGGGCCGAACAGCTATTTTCGTCGCGGCATAGGCTGATACAATGCTAGAGGTAAACACCGTCGCGTAGATTATTAGTATCTTGAGCCAAGTCACCATTTGCCAATGACTTTTCAATTTTATTCTCATTATAGTTCTGATTGCGGCCTGCCTCTTGCTGATTACTTTGGCTGTTGCCGCCAGAAGAGCCTCGCTCTCCTTGTCCACCTGCAAAGCGACCGTCGGCCCCTTGCTTAAACTGGTCAAAGTTATCTTCCTTGAAAGATATTGTGATGTGAGAGCTCTCGGCTTTATAGCCAACCTGCTGCAATACGCGGTGTAATGTACCTTTATCCCTTTGCAACATTTCAGCAGCTTCGCGTGTAGTCGTGCTAAGCGAGACTTGTAATTCATTGCCACGAAGTTGCATATTCACCCGAACTGTACCCAAGTTATCTGGGCGAAGCTGTACTTGAAGAACCCGAAGCGGCTGCGTTTTCTTCATTTCCGAAATGGTGGAATTGATATCGTTTAAAATGCTTTGAGCTGGAGTTGTTCGACTTGTCGAACGCAATAAAGCTTCAGCAACCTGTTTGGAAGGCGTCTTTGCTTCAAGCGAAGGCATAAAGTGCGTTTCTACCTTCATCACCTTGACATCAGGTTTTTCAGCAAGATTGTCTGCCTTCGTTGTCGCCAGCTCTTTAGTGCTGGCTTGCAATGTGGCTTTTAGCTTATCGATATGCAAATCAGCCTTCTGGTCGACTTTCTCAACATTAACTGTATTCGTTTTGGCAGACTTTACATCAGTTTGAGCCGTATTTTGCGCGTTAGATGCTGATTTGCCTTTTCCATTCTTCTTTGCCTGAACAACAGAGGCAACTACAGTTTGGTGCTCATTTTTATTTGATGATTGCTTTTTCTTTGTTTTCGATAGGCCCTCACCAGCGACCAGCACACCCTGTTTCTCGGTATTATCTTTTAGTGCTGCAGATGTAACGGCCTCTTGTTTATCACTGCTCTTAGTTGCGAGCTCTTCTTTAGTTGCAGTGCTTTCTTTTTTTTCTTCGCCGCTCTTTTCAGTCTCTACTTTATCTTCAGTTTTATCTTTTGATTGTTTTTCATCTTTTTGAGAAACATCTTTAGTCAATTTCTTTAGGGAAGCTAAAACTTCTGCGATTGATTTAATATCAGATGTATCTTTAGCACCAACAGATTTTCCACTCGGCTCCTTGCCTGACTCACTATTGGATTGCGTTTCTTTTTTGCCTTCTTTGCCTTCGCTAGATGCAAATTCTTTTTTCGTAGAGTCAGCCTCTTTACCGTTTTTATCAGAGGTAATTGATTTTTCTTGATTACTACTCTTTGGGTTTTCATCCGCCTTTGAATAAGATTGACTAGGCTCATTCTTTGAACCTTTCTCATCCTGGCTTTTTACATTCTTATAAATTCGACCAAACTCTTCTGATTGGTTATCAGATGGGTTTGTATTGTTTTTGGGAGGGACATTAGCTTGCTTATTGTTGACGCTTGTTAAGTATTCTAGCATTTTTAAAACTCCGCATCGGCAAGCGTTGCTTCAGCTGAAGCCAACGTTTCATTAAATGGTTCAAATGTTTTTGGCTCAAGTAGCTTATCGTCCAGCCCTACAAGCGGCATCTCAGGCACAAACTCGGAAGCTGGCTCAATAACTGGAGAAGGCCATTTTCTAATCATGTTTGCGGTAATAATTGCTGAATGCAGCATAATCCGGTCTACTGATCGCAATAATTTCTCATCAACCGCAATGAGCTCATTAAGACCCTTGCGCCATTCACGCGTTGGTGCCAACCCTGCACCATGATACAAATGAGCCGCTGCTTTTTGATCTATGCTCGCACCATCTGATGCAAGAACAGCCTCTCCTGCTTTCACTGCAAAATGCGTATTACCAGTAGAGAGAGCGGCACGCCCTAATTTAAGCAGTACTATACGCTGCGATTCAGGATCGTAATCGTTAAGAAGTTGCATAACCTTATCCCAATCACTTTCAGTGGAGAGATAGTCTTCTGTACTGATTGTTTGAGCTAAACGATCACGAAACTGTTTGGCAAAGACGGACGATTGATATTGAAACAAATAGCGCCTTGCCAAGCGCTCATACTTCTTGTTGTCACCAAGATTTGCAACAATAGGCGCTTCACGTCGCAATGCACTCTCTTCAACCAGCGTGCCAGGCATCAGCAAACGCGCCAAATCGAAGTACTTTATCGATTTTTCCGGCTCATTTTGACTGAGCAAAATGGCTTGTGACAACGCTACCTGCCCTGCAATCACTGTTGGCAAATCAAGAGCCTCAACCTTCAACAGGAGATTTTTAGCCGCCTCGCGGTTACCTTGAGAATATGCCATTGCTCCCGCGAAGAGGTTAGGATCAACATTAAAAGTCACCCCCTCATCCGCCAGAGCTTGAAACACGGAACCGGAACCACCTGAGAGCATAAAAGCAACCGCAGCATAGCTATTTTGCTTTGTTTTCCAAAGCGCCCTGTCTACGCTCAAAAAGCGACGACCAATAACTATCAATGAAGGTTGTAAAAGTTGGTAGGCCTCCCGATTGCCCATGACGATTTCATCTTGCAAGACCTGTAGCTCAAGCATCATCAAATCAGGGCTAGCATTCGACGACATCTGCGCTTTCGCAGGTAAATCTGAGATTTGCAGAGCCCCCACGGCTAATGCCGTGGAGAGACCTAACACTTTTAGAAAGCGACGCATTATCACCCCTTATCTTTCAAAAGAACAATTTCGATACGTCTGTTCTCTGGGGCAAACGGTTCGTTTTTAAGTTTCAGGCGGCGATCTGCATAACCTTCAATGCCGACAATTCGCTTTTCATCCAGACCACCCCTTACCAACATGTAATAGGCCATATGGGCACGTGACATGGATAAGCGCCAGTTGTCATTGGTTTTAGAACGGAATGGACGGCCATCTGTATGACCTCTAATAACCACATCGCCCTTTTCGTTTGCGAGCACTTTTGCGATACGCTCCATCGCCTTCACGACTGCCGGCTTTGGTTCTGCAGAACCGATGGCAAACATACCAAACTTATCATTATCCATAAGGCGGATGAGCACACCATCCGAGCTATTTGTAAGTTCAATACTCGCGCCGGCTTTAGATTTGGTCAGTGCCTCATTAATCTCTGAAGATATTTTATTCAAGCGCCGCTTTTTCTCAATCTCCTGCTTTTCAGCCTCAGAGAGCTTGATATCCAATGGCGATTGCTTACTCGCGTTTTGCTGTTGCTCAGATAGTCCTTGGTGAGCCAAGGCGAGTTTTTGATTTTCTTTAGAACTTGATTCTTCACCCTCAACAATGAGCTTTACTGGTGCATTTTCCTGATCCAGTTGTTTTGAGAGCTGCGAAGCAGTCAGTTTCTGATCGCTTCCTACATCAACACCATCTTGCGTGCCTAACCCATGGTTTGCCCCCTGACCAGAGAACGCACTTTTACCACTCAGGTTATTTTTATCTTTAAAGTCGCTCGTATTCTTATCTGCAGAAGTAGAGAGAGGTTTATTTGCATTAACCAACGCTTCAGCCGCCGCTAAAATTTGCTTCGCATCCACTAGGCTCATCTCATCTTGGCCAGTTTTTTGCTGTGCAACTTGTGAGGCTTGTGCAAGTGCTAGAACTAGCGCGAGCTCTTTCGCTTCCTCACTTGCTGGGTCAAGCTCTTCAGGTATTCCAGCTTCACCAGCGGCATCTTTAGCTTTACTGCGTATCATCATGAGAGCATTTTGCAGCTTCTCATTTCCTGTTAACTCGACACCCGGTATTTTTTTACCTTCTCGTGTCAAACGAACAGCTTCTTCTAATACTTTTATTTGCTCAGGCGTCAAATTGCTGACATTGATACCAGCCTCGTCTCTTTCTAGGAGCGGTATTTGCGCAAGCAACGGTGCATTACCTGGTAGCGGGTCTTCTTGCCATCCTGAAGGATCGAAAGGGTCTCTAAAGCTTGTACCGTCAGCTAAACCTTCTCCATCCGGATCACGATTTGGCTGTGCAAATAGAACAGGCGTTTTCGCCATTTCTAATGCACCTTGCCCACCTGCGCCCGGAGAGCCATCTGTTTGCATGATAGCTTCTGCATCAGATGCGAGCGCTGCTAAAATAGCATAGGGATTTTCAAAGAGTTCTTTCTCGGAATACTTTGCTTGATCCTCACCATCAGCACTCGTTTTATTACTATCGATCTCACTAATTGAAGCATTACCGGCACCCGTTGGATCAAGTACCATATCCGCTTCATCATCCATAGGAGCGACCATATCGGAGCCACCACCTGTGGTTGGCCCCTGTATTTCTAAACCACCCTCACCTGCTGGACGTCCTGCTGATACACCTTCATCTCGGGTTGAGGGCAAAGCCACATCTTCAGGATCCTTGAGGCCTTTCGGCTTTTCAGCTGAGTCGACAAGCTTTAACGGATTAAAGTATGTAACCATTGCCGCTCGTGTGGTTTCATCTGTTGCTGAGATCAACCACATGACCAAGAAAAATGCCATCATAGCGGTCATAAAGTCCGCATATGCAATTTTCCATACACCACCATGAGCGCTACCACCGTCGCCCAAACCGTGGCGACGCCTAACTATTATAAGCTCATTTGGTTCTATATTTGACATTGCAGAACTACCCTTTTAACGCGGCATATAATTCATCGCGCCATTCATCCAGCCCGGTGGAGAGCTTCATATCTCCAACTTTAACGAGCAAATCTGTTTTATCGTTTATTTTGAAATCGATTTTTCCATCAGAATCCAATTTCGCCTTAAACATCCCCTGCAAGTCCTCGGGTCCTTCAACCAAAACCAAATCACTTGAATTAGAGGAAAGCTGGGATTTTAAAACCGAGACAAGGGTGGACACAGCCCTTACACGCGCTTGCTCTTCAATGAACGGCACAAGAATCTGCGCTACTGAATGTGCAACCGTCTCTTCAATTTCACGAATGGCATTTGCCAACTCCATTTCGAGTTGCATTCCCTCATTCGCCTTAAAAGACGCTCGCTCATCAGCTAGCTTCTGATCCAACTCGCGCTTCATTGCCTCGATTTTCTTTTCACTTTCTTCACGAGCCGTCTCCAAGCCTTCTGAAACCCCATTTTCATAGGCTTCAAAAACTCGGTTTACCCAGTCCCCGCCTTCGCTATAGCTCTTAGGTAATCTGGAGACGATTTCCTTAATTTCCTGAGCTTCAGCAATACTCGGCGGGTTTTCAGCTGTGAAATCCGAAAGACAAGAAGCAAGCGAGTTGGTCATTATGCTGGCTCCTGATTATACATCCATTGCTTCAGAATGATCGCAGCTTGCATGTCATCAATCTCAACGGCACGCTCAAGTTTCTTAAGCGCTGAACGGTTAAGTAGCGTCTCATCCATTTCCTCAAGAGAGAATTGTGCGTCAGAATCTTGCGCATTCAAGTCCGGCAACAGAGCCAAGGCATCAGGATCACCTGCCGCTATTGCAGCCAACTGCTCTGGAGAAAGTTGTTTAGGTACACTACCTGCTTCAGCTTCTTGAGCAACTTTCTCTTCCGCCTGCGGTATAAGGAAAGCAACAGCTGGACGTAGACCGAACCAAATAATGAGCAAACTAACCACCAGAATAGATAGCGCATTTACGATACTACCCATATTTCTGGTTAAGACTTCTGTCAGTGTCCGCTCTGGGATAGCAGCCAATTCCCCGGTTGGATTAAGGAAGTTAACAGCCGTTACAGTAATCTCATCACCGCGCGCTTCTTTCAAACCCGAGGCCATTGCAATAATTTGCTTAATTTCTGTAATTTTTGGCGCAATATCAATCTCGGGCTGCTCTTCGCCTTCCGCAACAGGCGGCAACCCTTTCTTCACCTCATCGACCAAGCGATCTCTATTTACCAGCACCGCTATTGATAGCCGCTCTACTTTATAATCATCAAATACTGTTTCGACAGTTTTTGATGATATTTCATAGTTCGTCAGCTCTTCACGACGCTCATTTTGCTCTGTAGAGCGCTCACCATTAGATGCTGACACATCCTCCTCGGGTAAGTTTTGCTCAACAGTTGTTGGATTTTCCAAGCTGGAATTTTGAGAGGATTCGTTTTCTTTAACAACTTTAAAAGAACGCTCAACACGCGAATCGGGATCGTAGGTCGTTTCAGAAACACGTTGATTATCTGTATTAACTGAAGCCGCTACACTGACCTCAAAGTTACTCATACCAAGGTACGGGGTTAGCGCCTGGCGGATAGAAGCCTGAACTCGCGATGATATATTATCTTCAAGCATTGCCTTGCGACCCGTAGAGGCACTTTGCGGATCTTCACCGGTTGCCAACAACTTACCCTCAGTATCTAGCACAGTTACCGATTCTGCAGTCAAACCAGGAACAGCCGCCGCAACCAAATATCGTATCGACTGGGCCATAACACCTTCATTGGTGCCATCTGTTCGAATAAGTACTGATGCTGTTGGCTTTTGCTTTTCAGCCCTAAAGGTTGCTTTTTCTGGCAAGACCAAATGCACGCGCGCGGCTTTAATGCCGTGCATGGACTGAATTGTACGACTTACCTCGCCTTCAAGCGCACGTACCTTTGTTACACTTTGCATAAACGACGTTAAGCCTAATGAACCCATCTGGTCGAACAGTTCATAACCCGCGCCCGAACCACGCGGCAAACCTTTTTCTGCCAACAACATACGCGCACGCGCTGTACTACCGACACTAACAGAAACGACGGTTCCATCTGCGCTAACATCGAACGGGATACCGGCAGATTGCAACGCTGTTCCAATTTGCGTAACATCATCGCGCTCTAAATTCGCATAGAGCACTTCTTGCTCTGGACGGGATAACATATAAGCCGCAAAGCCAATTGCGGTAAAAGTAAAAATTGCAATAAAAGCCAAAGCCAAAAGGCGCTTTGCACCCAACTCAGCTAGATTGGCATAAATTTTTTCTGCGTTTTCGCGAGCAGCCATACGAACCTCTAAGGTATCTCATTCCTGCACACATTTGCTCAATAACCTTGCGCGAAAATTGAGCACACATTCTCTAATGAGTTTTGGCATTAATTAACGAGCAATTAATACCAGAAGTTGCATCTAGACATAAAAAAGAGGGGACAACCCCCTCTCCGATAAGCCAGAAATATAATAGGATTCAGCGAAAACTTTGAATTTTACCAATGTCTTTACTTAGTATTTTATGCTTATTAAATTTCATTTCTTTTTTCGCAAGCATTGCAACCGTAATTGCTTGCGACATAGACAGCGCGCGACCCTTTAACAAACGCTGTTTTCGATATACTTCACTTTGAACTTGCTCAAAAGCCTCAGTAAGTTTGCCGCGTAATTTGGCAATTTCCTCTGAACGCGCTTGAAGCACTTCCTGAACTTCGCCAATTGCCGTGACCAAACGAGGCAAATTACCTTGCAAACCAGCAGATGAAACATCTACATTCAGCAAATTATATTCAGCACCGTCAGCATACTCAATTATTGGTTGCTCTAATAAGCCACCTGCGCCCATGAGTTGATAACGCGAGAGATCGAACACCTCCCAAGTCAAGTCAAATATATCTTTATTCCGTCTGGTAAATCCTACCAGTATAGCTTCAAGTGCCTCAACCTGCTTTTGCTTATTAACGCTTGGCAAGCCCGAAACTGCCAATACATCTTGCAACTGAGATTGAATTCTTGCTATTTCTGACTGCAACTTTTCACGATCAGCGGTTTGCAACTCTGCCTCAAGCAAATAATTCCTTATTTGGAATATGAGCGAAGTAATACGCCCAAGGACCAACTCGGAACCGGCCTCCCAGTCACTCACAAGAGGTTTGTTTTTTTGCTTAACCTGCTCCTTACGCGTAACCGCACTTGTTAGAACAGCACCGGAAAAGTCCTTAATTCCGAAGTTACTAGCATCATCTACGGTTCTAATGGCCTGATTATAAGAGACTGCCATTTTTCACACCTTTTCGGTATTTTGCGCAGGAGTTATTGATCTTTTGAATATAAAAACAATAAAAAAAAAAGCTTGCCCGTACCTGACCCTCGGTACAATTTTATTCAATTAAAATATTTCACGTTTATGAAGGAGAGTCCCCCCCCTCCTCCATAACCACCTCACTTAAATAAGCTTAGTAGTGTATTTGTCGAGGCATTTGCAATAGATAGAGCCTTAATACCCAATTGCTGTTGCGATTGAAGCGCTTTAAGCCGTGTTGACTCAATGTTCATATCCGCATCCACCATCTGGCTCACACCGCGCGTAATAGCATCAGACAAATCCGACACGAATTCCTTTTGCATATTTATACGCTTTTTCGCGGAACCCAAATGTGTCGCAGCATCTGTGATTTTACCCATCTGCTTATCAACAGTCGATATAACAGCTTTTAGTACCGCCTTATCTTCCACCGACTTTTCAAGCCGAGAAATATCAAGGTCAATAATTGCCTTACCACCAAGCTTCAGAAGGGATTGATCAACACGATCAACAATTTCACTGAGTACTACCTTATCGTAGTCTGGTGCATACTCAGCAATTGTATCCTTAAGAGCTTTCTCATAGGCCCGGATTTTATAGCCGTCAGCTTTATCTTCCGGAACAACTAGCTGCATTTCCGGCTCAACTGCAGGCGCTGCAACAATTACAGGCACAGCCAAGGGGTCGGCCTCAACGGGTGAACTACCTGGCTTATAATTTAGCCAAGCTGTATCCGCATCCCCTTCCAGTGAAGAGGTCACCAAACCAATGTTTTTATCTGGATTGTCTTGCGTATCGACCAGAACCAACTTCGAACTATCAACTTGAATAGATTCTATATGCACCGAACCATCGGCGTTACGCGTAAACGAACCAGTTATTTGCTTGTTAAGATCATCTAGTTCTGCATTCTGTTCCAGCCAATTCTCACCGGAGAAGTTAGCAGAGGAAGCTATTGTTGAAAGCTGTCCTTGAAGTTCATTCAAATCAGATTGGATTTTATCTTTATCAATGGACCCATCAGTGGAAGTTGTGAGCTTTTGTTCCATTTCAGATACGACCTTGACTGTCGTATCCATTGCTTTGAATGCCACATCAACAGTTGCAGCACCCAATCCAAGCGCGTCTTTTACAGCGGATAACGCCCCCTTATCGGAGCGCATTGTCGTTGCGATAGACCAATACGCGGCATTATCAGAAGCATTTGCCACGCGTTTACCTGAGGAAATTCGATCTTGCGTTACCGAAATTCCTTTTTCAATGCCACGCAATGTGTTTAGCGCGATCATTGCTGCTGTATTCGTCAGTAAAGCTGTCATTATGTGTCCCGCTAATTACTAAGGGACATTCCAGATAACTGGATATTGCAAAACGGCCTCATGCCTACTCATCGAGCTTGCAATTAATTAAAAGTATTAAGTCTTCAAACTTGCTTCTAGCTTATTAGTTCAGTTTTTATGTATTTTTTATTAGGTATTAATTCTAGTTATTTCATAACAAAAGAGGCTGCCCGAAGACAGCCTCCCGATGGTAAACCTTGAACTCGTTAAATATTAACGGAACAGGCTCAGGATGTTTTGCGCACCGGAGTTCGCAATAGACAGCGCCTGAATACCAAGCTGTTGCTGTGTTTGCAGAGCTTTCAAACGTGTGGATTCTGCGTTCATGTCCGCATCCACAAGCTGACCAACACCGCGCTGGATCGCATCAGAAAGCTTACCAACAAATTCTTTTTGCATGTTGATACGCTTTTTAGCGGAACCAAGGTTGGTTGCAGCAGTTGTCATTTTGGAGATCTGTGTATCCACAGAAGAAATAACAGCTTTCAGAACAGCTTTATCTTCAAGAGACTTACCAAGCTTAGAGATATCTATATCCAATACAGAGTTACCCTTAAGCTTAGCAAGGGATTTATCAACCCCATCCTTAATTGCTGTAAGACCAGCATCGTCAAACTTCGCATAATCTTCAGGCTTGGTTGTAGCAATCTTAGCTTCAATAGCTTTAGCATAAGCAAGAACTTTAAAGCCAACTTTCTTCTCGTCCAAAGATTTCCAATCAATATTCATCTTTGGAGCAACACCCGCTACGCCAGGTGTTGTTATAGCACCAGTTGCGGACTTAACTTCTTTGACTTCCTTAACACCATTAGTGATGAAGCTCTTAATCGCATCAAGATCCAACTCACCGGTCATATCTTTCGTCAAGATACCTTTATTATCGGCCTTTGTTTCCTGTGTATCAACAAGAACGACCTTCTCAGTATCAACACGGATATTCTTGATGGAAGTTGCGCCATCTGCAGTACGTGTAAAGGAACCTGTAATAGACTTATTCAGGTTGTCTTTTTTCATGTCCTGTTGCAGCCAGTTTTCACCGGAGAAGTTTGCAGAAGCAGCTACAGTTTTCAACTGACCTTGAATTTCTTTCAAGTCAGACTGGATTTTTTCTTTGTCAACAGAACCGTCAGTTGCTGTTGTCAGCTTTTTCTTCATTTCGTTAACGTTGTCAACTGCCTTATCCATAGCAGTAAAGGCAACATCAACTGTCGCAGCACCAAGACCCAAAGCATCTTTAACAGCGGAAAGCGCGCCATTGTCAGATTTCATGGTTGTCGCAATAGACCAGTACGCAGCGTTGTCAGAAGCATCTGCCACGCGCAAACCAGTAGAAATGCGGTTTTGGGTTGTTGCCATGTTGTTGTTGATGTCCTGCAATGTGGACAGTGCAACCATGGCGGAGGTGTTGGTCAAAAGGCTAGACATAATATTGTCCCTTCGATAATTGGGACATTCCGGATTAAAACCGGGACTGCAATTGGAGCATCATGCTGACCACCTATGGTGGTGGTATGCAGTAGTTATACAATTAATTAGTGTATCTTGCCTGTAGCTGACCAAATAACAAGTAAACCAAAACCAATGGAATAATATAAAAAGGGCCACCCGAGGGCGGCCCAATTTAAATACTTTTTGCTATATCCGATTAACGGAACAGGCTCAGGATGTTCTGCGCGCCTTGGTTAGCAATGTTAAGAGCTTGAATACCAAGCTGTTGCTGTGTTTGCAGTGCTTTCAGACGTGTAGATTCAGCATTCATGTCTGCATCAACAAGCTGACCAATACCGCGATCAACAGCATCTGTTAACTGACCAACAAACTCTTTTTGCATATCAACACGTTTCTTGAATGAACCAAGCTGAGAAGCAGCTTTCGTCATTGCCTTCAACTGCGTATCAACAGCCGTTTGAAGATTAGACAATGCTGTATCATCATCTGCAGTACCACCCATGGCAGAGATATTGAAGTCAAGAACATTCGTACCAGTGATACCGCCACCAGCAAATGTTAATGCTGCATCAAGAATACCAGCGCCACCGCCTGCTGTATCAATCAACGTTATATTCTTAGTATCAATAGCAATCATCTCAACCTTAGGATTGCCAGCCGCATCACGCGAGAAGCTACCAACAGTTGATTTAATAGGATTTGCTGTACCAACTTGTTGTTGTAGCCAGTTTTCACCATTGAAAGTTGCAGATGCAGCAATAGTTTTCAGCTGGTTTTGCATTTCTGTCAGATCGTCCTGGATTTGTGCTTTTGGCACAGAACCTTGTGATGCAGCAATCAATTTTGCTTTCATATCACGAACAACTTTAACAGCAGAGTTCATTGAAGTGAAAGCGATATCTACAGTCGCAGCACCAAGACCCAAAGCATCTTTAACAGCAGAAAGAGCTTTGTTATCTGAACGCATTGTTGTTGCGATTGACCAGTATGCAGCATTGTCAGAAGCATCAGCAACACGGTAACCAGTAGAGATACGGTTTTGTGTCATACCCATGTCTTTATTAATAGAAGACAGAGTTTGCAGAGCAACCATTGCGTTGCTGTTAGTCATCAAGCTAGACATATCTAAAAGTCCCTAATGAATAGAATTAGTGGACATGTCGGATTTACTTATACCGACAGCAGCAGAATGGCATCATACCAACTAATTAGCAACTATTTACTTATCAGCTCTGCGCTGACAACAGATAATTAGTTGAAACTTGCCTGAAATTTACCTATTTACTGTGCATAATATAGTATTTAATATCATAAATACATTTTTATTATTGTATGTATGGCGTATATTTCATACATTATTAATATATATGCATAATATTAGTAATAGTCGCTATGTATTTGCTTTGCATTTTTAGATATGAAATTGATAATAGATTTATTTTTTTTGCTCTGACTGTGAATTATCATGTTTTATCGAAAGGAATTCACTGCAAAACACAAAAAGGCCACCCTATCGGGCGGCCTTTTATCTTCTAAACCACTATCTTATTATCTAAATAAGCTGAGTATGTTTTGAGCGCTGTTGTTTGCTATTGAGAGGGCCTGGATACCCAACTGCTGTTGTGTTTGAAGCGCCTTCAAATGCGTAGCCTCAACATTCATATCCGCATCAACAAGCTGACCTACACCTCGAGATATCGCATCTGATAGTTCAATTACAAACTCACTTTGTAAGGTAACACGCTTTTTCACTGAACCTAATGTGGAAGCTGCAGAACTCATTTTCTTTTGTACAATATCAATTTCTTCTATGAGCTTGTTCAGTATCTTTAAATCGTTTTTAGATGTCGACAGACCTGAAATATCCATAGTTAAAGTGGACATTTCGCTAAAGTCTTTTTTATCGTCACTGCTTCCCATCCAACGGAACGTATCGGTCAAGATTGCTTTTTTAACTGGTACTTCAAAGAAAAGGCCTGCACCGTGCGTGTGCATCTCCCCATCTCTCATTCCAAAATGCAGCCACTCCAATTCTGGAGGCTTGGGAGATGTATTCACGAGTACAATATGTTTGGTATCAATATGGATTTCTTCTAAAGAAAAGACACCTTTATTCCGCCTGACCGAGCCTGAAATAGATTTTTTCAGCTCATCTTTATCAACGTTTTGCTGTAACCAGTTTTCTCCAGAAAAATTGGCTGAGGCTGTAATCGTGCTAAGTTGCTTTTGGAGCTGACTAATATCAGATTGGATCTTCTCTTTATCAAGCCCATTATCCGTAGCAGCGACGAGTTTATTTTTAATTTCATCGACGACTTTAATGGATTGATCCATCGCCGTAAAAGCCACATCAATTGTCGCAGCCCCTAGGCCTAGAGAATCTTTCACTGCTGAAAGCGCAGTATTATCCGATTTCATTGTCGTTGAAATTGACCAGTATGCAGCATTATCCGATGCATCACTCACACGCAGTCCAGTAGAAATTCTAGATTGTGTTTCGCCCATTTTTTTATTGACTGCACTTAAAGTGTTCAATGCAATCATCGCTGAACTATTTGTTAATAGGCTAGACATAAAGCCCCCATATTCCAGAAATATATTTTTTTTACTGCATTTTGTTTTTTCTTATGCAACTTACAGCATAAATTTTTTTATAATACAACCAAATTTGAAGAATAGATTATTTGATTTATTTGCTGTTTTAATAAAAATAGCCGCGCCTTTTAACAGACGCGGCTATCTCATTTATTTATATTGCTAATTAGCGGAACAAGCTTAGGATATTCTGAGAACCGGAGTTCGCAATTGAAAGCGCTTGAATACCCAGCTGCTGTTGAGTCTGCAATGCTTTCAAGCGTGTTGATTCGGCATTCATGTCCGCATCAACCAGCTGACCAACACCACGGGAAATCGCGTCGGACAAGGCACCAACAAAATCTTGCTGCATATCAATACGCTTTTTCGCAGAACCGAGTGTGGTTGCAGCATCTGTCATTTTAGAAAGCTGTCCATCAACATCAGATACTAAAGTATCCAATTTTGCCAAGTCGGCTGCGCTATCTGTCAAAGCAGAAATATCAATGGTAAGCATTGTCGAGGCACCGTCAGTGAGAACTGTATCAAGCAAACCTGCATTACCACCTGCAGAATCGACAAGAACAACACCTGATGTATCAACTGTAATAGTCTCTATGGAAACAGCTGTACCGGAGCGGGAGAACGACCCTACTACTTCCTTATTGGTGTTTGCTGTACCAATAGCTTGCTCCAGCCAGTTTTCACCGTTGAAGTTTGCAGAGCTTGCGATTGTTTGCAGCTGCTCTTGAAGAGCGGCAACGTCTTCCTGAATTTTAGCACGATCCACACCAGGCTCACGCGCAGCAACAAGTTTCTGTTTGATTTCATCAACTGTTTTAACAGCCTGATCCATTGCAGTGAAAGCAACATCCACTGTCGCAGCACCTAAACCAAGCGCATCTTTAACAGCGGATAGTGCGCCATTATCAGACTTCATGGTTGTTGCAATAGACCAGTAGGCAGCATTGTCGGATGCATCAGCAACACGCAGACCAGTAGAAATACGGTTCTGCGTTGTTGCCATCTGATCGTTAATACCCTGCAACGTTTGAAGAGCAACCATTGCTGAAGTGTTTGTCAGTAAGCTAGACATATTATTCGTCCCTATTTGATGCACTGGGACATTTCGGATTTTAACCGAAGCAACGAAACGGCTTCATACCCTGCCCTATTATTATTTTGTGGCAGTTCGTTACAGGACAAACATTGTACATGTAACTTGCATGAAGCTTGCTTAAATTACGTTACGTTACTTAGGGTTGTATTTATTTTATATTCTCTTTTTAGTTGTGTTAATAATTATGTTAAGGCTCTGATTAACAATAGAAAAGGCCTGAATATAGTTTCCTATATTCAGGCCTTGACTTAAAAATACAATTTTAAAAAGTAATTTCTTAAACGAACGAGCGTATCAGACCAGCTGTCAAAAGATGCCACCCATCGACGAGTACAAAAAACAAAACCTTGAATGGCATTGATATTACTGTCGGCGGTAACATCATCATCCCCATGGACATCGTTAGCGTCGCAACAATCATATCTATAACAACAAAAGGCAACGCTATGAGAAAGCCAATTTCAAAGCCACGCCTTAGTTCTGATATCATGAAGGCTGGAATGACAACGCGTAGATCCAGTTTTTCTACCGGTGCATCCTTATCGTAGCCAAAAGAGCTAACTGCCAACTCATCGAATAAGACTAAATCTTTTTCGCGTATGTTATTTAACATAAAAGTTCGAAAAGGCTTTGTCATTTCATCGTAGGCGGCTTCTTCGCTAATCTCATTATTTATGAGCGGCTGTAGGCCATTACGCCATGCCTGATCGAAAGTCGGCGCCATTACGTAAAACGTCATAAACAAGGCAAGAGATACCATGATTATATTGGCAGGCGTCGTTTGCAAGCCCATACCAGAACGCAAGAAACTCAATGCAACTGCAAAGCGAGTGAAGCTCGTTACCATTACCATTATACCAGGCGCTAGCGAAAGTACTGTCAATATCATCAAGTACTGTATTATTCGCCCGGAAGCTGCACCCTGCCCTTGAGGCAACATATCTGCTAGGTTAAACGATTGTGCAAAAGCAGCCCCCCCTATTGTTGTAAGAAAGAGGGCTGCCAATATAATCTGTATTTTTTTACGGTGTTTCGAGATCACTGTATTACCACCGATTCAAGTACCAGTTCCCGCACATTATTGCCCCCGCGCATTTTAGCACGTTCATTAAGATCATCTCGTAATCTCAGTAGGCCGCGTGTACCTTCAAGCTGCCTTGGCCCGAGTGTTCGCGCATAAAGCAAAAAATCCTGCTCTATCTCTTTTACCAAAACAGCGTGATCATCTTCACTAAGGCTATCTTTTACTAAGATAATCGAAGCTTCAATTCTTATCCAATGATCGGATGAGGAAAGCAGGTTGGTAACAATAGGCTTTAGGCCAATTATCTCGCTTCCCTTTACATATATTGGATTAATCATGCCTGGGTTATCTTCACGACGCTCTTCAATAAGTTGCGTATGTACACGGTCAACTAAAGAGGAACCTAGCAAAGCTCCTCCGATTGCAGCAAAAACTGTTAGTGTAAAAATTGCTGTTGCAGCTGCGGCTTTAGGGTTTTCCCGAAAAAAATTCTTGAGCATAGTCTCTCCTAGAATGGGGAAATCTTATCAAACACTTGCTGCCCTAAACCTGGCTGCTGCATTTGTGTCATTTGTCCACGCCCACCGTAAGATACACGAGCTTCTGCGATCTTGTCATAGGCGATGGTGTTGCGGCCGGTAATATCCATTGGTCTGACGATACCAGCTACATTAAGTACACGAATTTCGAAATTAACGCGCACCTCCTGTTGACCACTGATAATCAAATTTCCGTTTGGCAATACACGCGTAACAACTGCTGCAATTGATAGGTTAATTTTTTCTGCCCTATCAATTTGCCCCTCACCTTTCATTGTAGAACCACCAGTACCAGATACTTGTGCTTCCATGCTACCGGTGGATACTGTACCCCACTTAAATGAGCCACCAATTCCATTCTTTGCAGAAGAATTGCGTTTTCTTTCTGAGGTATTATCCAATTGCGCGTTGTCGTTTATTGAAATTAAAACTGTAACAACGTCTCCGACATCATGCGCTCTTGGGTCCTTAAAAAAGTTTTGCTTGTCTTTGGCCCAGAGCCCATGAAAGCTCCGCTTTTTTTGCAGGTTTTGATTAGGAACAGCAAAGCTGGAACGAGCTATTTTGGGGTGCAAACCATCACCAAGTGGTGTCAGTTCAGGCTCTCTTCCAATATCACTCATCACTGTTGAGCAGCCTCCGAGCGCTGTCAATGCAGCAATAATCATAAGTTTTCTCATGATTGACCCTCTTTTGCTTTGCGCGCTGTAAGCATTGCCATTGTATCCGTTAGGAAAGCTGCACGATCTGATGGCATTTCGGCCAAGATTGCACCTGCCTGTCTTGGTTTCATTTGTAATAGAATAGAAACAGCGGTGTTATCATCCAGGGTACCCAACTGGGCTGCAGCTGCATCAGCACGCATTTGCGCATAAATCTGCACAACGTGCCCTTCTGAGCGCTTTAAAATCTCATCTCGCTTGGTAACCCACTTTTTAAGCTCTGCAATTTTTGCATCAAGTGCAGTCATTTTATCATGCATACGCTTTTCAACATCGAATAATGCACGCATTTGCCATTCAATACGCGCATCCGTTGCAGATTCGGCAGTTGTTTTACAATAATTTTGCGCATCCTTTACAGCTTGGTGAATTAGTTCCTTTTCCACCTCAACCTGCTCCGGCTGTTCATTATATTTTTGCGCCATCACCGGTGATACACACACCATCAACACACTGGAAATGGCCAGGGTACGTATAACTTGCAGCGCTTGATTATGTGGTCTCAACATGGGCCTAACAGTTTCAATTCTATTTTATTGAATGTCTTTGAGTAAGCTTGTTTGTAGCTTACTCTCTCAGGTACAAACGGATCACTTAACAACCAAAGTTGCCTGAAGCGCTCCTGCACGTTTAATGGATTGCAAAATCGCAATAATCCCAGTTGGCTTCAAACCAATTCTGTTGAGCCCGCGCACCAGCGTTTGTAGGTCCGTACCTTGAACAATTTTGAGTTGACCATCGCCTTCTTCGGCATCAATTGCGGTTCGGGGCACAACTTGTGTTTCCCCAACACGAGCAAACGGACTTGGCTGAGAGACTTGCGGCTGCTCAGACACACGCACAGTTAAATTACCATGCGTAACAGCAACCGTTGAAACTCGTACATTGCTACCAATAACAACTGTTCCAGTACGTTCATCAATGACAACTTTTGCAGGACTATCCGGCTGTACCATCAACCCTTCAATTTGAGAGATGAAGCGTACTGCACTCATGGAAACAGGTCGTTGCACCTCAATCGAACGATAGTCCAACTCCTTAGCCATCTTCACACCGTAACGGTTCATTGTGAAAGCATTAATTGCATCCGTTACTCGTACAGAAGTCTTAAAATCGGGATTTCTCAACTCATAAATAAGTGCCGGCAACTCAGCAAATTGGTCTGGCAATGTTCTTTCAATTAAAGCACCATTGGAAACGACACCTGCTGTTGGCACACCTTGTGTCAATTGCTCGGCTTCACCTTCAGCAGAAAAGCCAGAAACAAATACAGAGCCTTGAGCCACTGCATAAACGTTTCCATCTGCCCCCATTAATGGTGTTACGAGCAAGGTACCCCCTTGCAGTGAACTTGCATCGCCAAGAGAGCCAACTGAAACATCAATTCTTGAGCCAAAGCCAGCGAATGGTGGCAATTCGGCTGTTACAACAACAGCAGCAACGTTAGCGGTTCCCAAACTAACATCGCGCACGTTAACACCCATACGCTCCAACATGCTTTGCAAAGCCTGCTCAGTAAAAGGTGAGCTTCGCATACTGTCACCGGTTCCATTCAAACCGATAACCAAGCCGTACCCAACCAATTGGTTGTCGCGCATGCCGCGTAAATGAGCAATATCCTTAATACGGACCATTGCTTGAGATGCTTCTGTCGCTGCAATAAAAATCATTACCACCGGGAGAACCAGGCGGATCATTCGAGACAATAAAGCCGTCATGGCCTAGCCTCCCTTAGCCAGTAAGGTACCATCTTCCTGAATTTCTCCAGTAACATTCAGGTCGGTATCCATATTTCTTGCTTTAATAATATCGCCAACACTGCCGGATTCGAGCGCTTCAACAACAGCACGAATTTCCAAACCGTTTTCTTTAAAAATGAGCGTTGCTGCTGCGCCGCGCTTAATCAGAATTGGCTTACGTAGGGCATTAAATGGAATTGGCTGACCAGGTAAAAGTGTTCGGCGCGCCTCTTGACCAATTAATTTAGAAGGATTTCTTACAACAGACATATTGCCTATTGATTTTTGATAGAAACGTTTTTCCGTCACCATGCCAACAGAAATAAGATCACCAGGATAAATTACGACAACTGGAACTGGTAAAGTTATTGTTGGCCTTGCTGCTTGTGCACTCAACGAGACAAGTAACAAGGTTGTTACAACAACAAAAAAACGTATTAGCCTATCAATAAGCAACATGCCTGCTTCATGTCCTAACTAGCGAATACCCTGACTAACGACGCCAGCCATACTATCAGCTGCTTTAATCACCTTCGAGTTCATCTCGTAGGCACGTTGTGCTGTTATCAACTCGGTAATTTCTTTTACAGGATCAACGTTAGCCGTTTCGAGGTAGCTTTGTTTAATTGAGCCAAAACCGCCCTCACCTGCAACGCCATTTATTGCTGCACCTGATGCTTCGGTTTCTTTAAACAGATTACCACCCATTGCGCGGAGACCTGCATCATTCACAAAACTTGTCATTGTGATCTGACCAAGATTCTGTGCAGGCTGATCATCATTGAACAACGCAAACACTTGACCGCTTTCGTTAATTGTCACATCTACGGCGTCTTCTGGAATACTAATGGAGGGCTGAATTTGATAGCCATCCAGTGTTACCAACTGCCCTGTGGCATTCACATTGAACGAGCCAGCGCGTGTATATAAGTTCTGACCTTCAGGACCTTGAACAGCGAACCAGCCATTTCCATCAATAGCCAGATCATACTTATTGCCTGTATTAACGAGCGGTCCTTGTTTAAACATTTTGCGCACAGCCGCGGTACGCACACCCAAACCTTGCTGAACACCCTCAGGTATAGCACCCTCTCCACCACGGTTTGCAATACCTGCAGCGCGATCCACTTGATACAGCAGATCTGTAAACTCAGCACGCGCCCCTTTATATGCTGTTGTGTTCATATTCGCGATATTGTTGGAAATCACTTCCAAGTTTTTGGCTTGAGCCGACATACCTGTGGCTGCAATCGCTAATGCTTTCATGGTCGTTTTCCTAAATAGCCATCCGTGAAAATTCTTGGTATGCAGCAACAACCTTATCGCGAACAGCAATAGCTGTGCGCAAGGAAACTTCGGCCTGCATAACGGCATCCACTACCTGTTGAGCAGAAGCCTCGCCTTTAACCGCTGCGATTGAAGCAGCCTCAGCTTTTTTCAAATCACCAGATGTATTTTTCGCAACTTGAGCCATCGCATCAACAAAGCTCGGCTCACCACTAACATCTGCTTTTGCAGGGGCATTCAAGTGCACAGTTTTCTCGCGAATACCACCAAGCAATTGTGTATCGCCAATCTTTTGACGTCCAAATGCGGTAACGCCCGAAACCAAATCAACCATTACCGGCTCCTCAGTAGATCAATAGTTTGATTAATCATTGTGCGCGACTGCTTCATAACTTGCAGTCCAGCCTCATAAGAACGGGAAGCTTCACGCATATCAGCCAATTCAATTAATGTATTAACATTTGGCATTTTCACATTACCGTCAGCATCTGCTGCCGGATTTGATGGATCGTGCTCGATACGATAATCAGATCTATCTGTACCAATGGCTTTAATTTCAACGAGCTCAGCGTTGAGCGCACGGTCCATTTCACTTTTAAAAGTGACTGTTTTCCGTGTATAAGGGCGCGCTCCTGGTGTATTCCCAGTTGAGTTTGCGTTTGCCAAGTTCTCTGAAACCACACGCATACGCTGTGATTGTGCATGAAGGCCTGAACCGGCAATTCGCAAGGACGCTGAAAGTGGATCAACCATTATCTTTGTTTTCCTAAATACTATCTAACTCTAGCGACTGAGACTCGCGAGCGTTAATGAATGAAATTTACCAACGATACCTGTTGTTAAACTGTATTCACGCGCCACCTGCCCTGATTTAATCATTTCCTGCTCTAAAGAAACAGAGTTCTTGGAGACCGAAACCTGCCAACTCTTACTGTCTGCCGCTTCTATCTGCGAACCAAGAGAGCCGTCCATTTGCAAGTGACCAGCCTGTGTTGCACGCATACCTAAATTTTCAAGATGTGTTTTATCGAAGACATCTCGAAAAGGCTCGACATCTTTCGCCGCATAGCCTGGGGTGTCCGCATTTGCGATATTCTCAGCAACAGCAGTTTGCCTTACAGACAACCACTGAGTCTTCCTAGAAGCTAGGCTGAACAAATAGACTGGATCCAACGAACCTACTCCGAACAAATCAAACTTGAGTTTGAGTAACAAGCCAATCTTGCCCGTAGCTTTCGGATTAAAAAAGGTTCTTAATCATATATTTTTCTTTTTAAAATCATAGACTTAAAGAGTGTAAACATTGACTTCCACTCAAACGAAAAATTAGAAATGCATATTTAAAGCCGAGTCAAAAATATACACTTTTAATTAATATTTTTCTTAGCGTCGTCCAACGCCTCTTTAAGTCTTTGGGTATTAATTAACGGCTCTTCTGAGGGATTATCAAATGCTATGTACTTAACCTCTACTGCAGAGTTCAACGGTAGAAGTATTAAGTGAAAAAGAATACAAACCCCGCGGTTTGCAAATGACATATGCAAGCAGATACTTGTTTCCCCACTCCAGCTAATATCTATCGTAGAAGTTGAAGCAAATTTAAGTGTATCTTGTTTAAAATACAGCTCACTTGATGACCCGATAAGATCCTCAAGGTTCGCGGTTTCATTCCCAAGAACATGCCTTGCTAAAGAGGTTAACTCAACCAAACGAAGCTCTGCAGCCACCGGACGAATAGCTTCTGCGACTATTGCCTCTCGTTGCGCTTCGATACTTACACTTTCCGTTGCGTTCATATTAGTCACTTCAACCGGCTAATCCTGCAACCCTATAAAAATATAGTCTACAGCTATTACTAGTTCTTTTTCTGCATATACACGTAAGAAATGATTTCAGCAACAGCCCTATAATATTCCGGTGGAATAAATTGATCAACTTCCACGGCAGAAAAAAGCGCCCGCGCAAGTGGTTTATCTTCAATGACAGCTACGTCATGTAAATATGCCAGTTCTTTAATTTTCAATGCGATTAAATCTTGCCCTTTTGCAATTACTTTCGGAGCCTCAGAACCAGTACGATCATACTTTAGTGCAACTGCAAAGTGTGTGGGGTTTGCGACAACCACGGTTGCCTCAGAAACATTCCCCATCATGCGCTTACGCGCACGATCCCTTGCAAGAGAGCGCTGGCGAGCCTTCACCATCGGATCGCCTTCAGTTTGCTTGTACTCGTCTTTGATCTCCTGCTTGGTCATACGAAGCTTTTTACGCCATTGGAAGCGCGCCAAAACCAAATCGAAACCAACCAATGCAATAGTTGCGATACAAACACCTGAAAGTAGCTTGATTGCCATTTTAACAATTGTTACTGGCAGCATATCTGGATCAGAATACATTGTCGTCAAAGCTGCAGCCGTTTGCGACTTCATAACAATAATTGCTACGGAGGCAACTGTAACCAGCTTAAATAGTGACTTCAAAAATTCCATCAGATTATTCATGCTAAACAATCTCTTAACACCTTTTGGAATTGATATTTTTTCCAATTTCGGCTGAATTCTGTTCAGCACCATGCGAGGTGTATTCTGCAAGAAAGAAGAAGCGAGACCAAAACCAATCAGCAATGCAACTATTGGCAATGTAAATATAAGTAGTTGCCTACTAACTGCTATTAATAAGTTCGTTAGGTCAGCACTTGAGTTTAAGGCAATCTCACCAGGGTTATCAATAAACCAAACAAGCAAGTTTATTAGGGAGTGTGCCCTATCTACAGCTAGAAAGCTAAAAATGAGCACCATTGCCAGGAGAGAGGCCAATACGGAAGCTTCCTTTGAAACAGGCACGTTACCTTTTTCAATTGCATCACGTATCTTTTTTTCGGAGGGTTCCTCCGTTTTACTTTCTTGATCCTGATCGTCGGCCATGGCCCCTCGTATCGCATCAGAATATAGAGAGGTAGGCCGGCGTTAAAACCGGCCTATTACACTATACAAATACTTCTTCACCACGTCCGATCTCTAAGTCAATTTCACCGTTGTTTGCTTTTTCAAGAGCAAGGTCAGTGATTTCGCGACGAGCATCAAGCACTTCACGCTGAGCAACAGGCTCACCTGTAGCCAGGTCATTCTCAACAATACGACGCGCACGAGATGACATTGATTCCAAAATCGCTTCACGGAAGGTCGCATCTGTCCCTTTAAGAGAGATCGTAACCATATCCGTCGTCACGTCATCAAAGATAGCCATACGTGTACGAAGATCGAGATTTTGAATATCTTCGAAAGTAAACAACAGGCCAGCCAGTTGTTCTGCAGATTTTGGCAAAACTTCGCGCAGATTGGAAAGTGTGTCTTCCAGATCGTCACGCTCCATTTTGTTCAAGATATCAGCCATTCTTGAATGCGCATCCGTACCAACAGTTCGCGCAAAGTTAACCATGAAGTCTTCATGAAGTGTTTTTTGCACTTCATCGATAACATCCTCAACAATTGGCTTGAGGGTTAACATTCTACGGACAATTTGATTTCGCCGACGGCGCGGTATTTGCGAGATGACTTTAGCCGCAGCATTTGGTGAAATCTTAGATAGAATTACAGCTGCGGTTTGAGGATGCTCTTTTTGCAAATACGTCGAGAGAACATGTTCAGATATTTGAGAGACTTTATCCCAAATCGAACGCTTGGAATAGCCCATAACATCGGACATAATTTCCGCAACCTGATCTTCTGGAAGCAGACCACGCAATAAGTTTTCAGCACCTTCAGCAGTACCAAAAAGGTTCACACCACCTGAGAATAAGCCAATAAATTCTTCGATGAGTTCATCGAGTTCATTTGCAGGTACTGTACCCAAGTCCGCAGCAGCACGAATTATCATGCGCATTTCGTCATTATCGAAATGCTTGAGTACTTTCGTTGCTTTTTCACTCCCCATAGCCAGAAGCAAAGCGGCTGCTTTTTGCGTTCCCGGTTTATTTGGAGTTAATGCTTCATTTGTATTGGCAAGAGCGTTTTTCATGTCCGACCTGTATTACTAGAATTAAGCGTAGCTGCCTTTTGCCCCTACGATCTCGGTCAACGAAACACCAAAACGAGAGTTATCATCTTCAACCACAACGATCTCGCCACGTGCGACGGTACGACCATTCACAACCAAGTTCACAGGTTCGCCAACACGGTGATCAAGTGGAATTACCGCACCGCGACCCAGCTTAAGCAAACTTGCAACAGGCATAGTTGCAGAACCAAGAACAACCTGCATATCAACAGGAATGCCTAATACTGCATCTAAGTTGCGATCAACATTCTCATCACTCACGCCATCAGAAATTGACTTAGTGGTTGCCGCACTTGCTGTACCTGTCGCAAAGGCCGGCTCTTCTAAATCCATTTCACTTTCAGAAGCAGCAGCTTCCCATTGCAGGGCAAGAGCTTCATCACTTAATTCATTTGGGTTTGACATTTTCGATCACTCACTTTTGAGGAATATTCTTTTCAGAGCTAGCAGGATGCGACTGAATATCTTGATCTTTTGCACTTACATGACGAAAAGCACCATCATCACCAACACCAACTTTACGAACGCGCATCGCCCCTTGCTCCTCAGACTTTTCTGCTGGAGTGACAGCTGGTGTCGTAATTGAAGCTGTTTTACCACCTGTCAAAAGCAACGCCGCACCGGAAACAGATGTCGCCTTTTTCACGGGCTTGTTCGTCGCCTTGGCGGTTGATACATTTTGGCGTGCACGCGTTTCTGAAGCTGTTCTTTCTCGTCGCCCCCGCCCAAATGAAGAGGGCATTGATACAGCATCATCTACTTTGCCGTTTTTCTTTAGCCACTCTATATGCTCTTGTAGCACTTTCATTTCTGTTTGTGCTTGTAATATGACAGAGCTTATATCAACAGTCGCTTCACGCGCATCATCTATTCTTGCTCCGAGGGACTTGAGAATTTCCTCTCCACGCACCCTCAACTCCTGAAGCGAGATACCAACAGCATCCATAGCTTCAGTTGTCTGCTCAAAAATACGCGTATAATCCTCATGGTATTCCGAAAGCTTTTGCAGCTTCTTATACATAAGCATCACACGCCAAGTCGTTACTAGTAACGCAAGGAATAGACCGGCATCAATTAGATAAGATATCATCCAGCAACTCTCCTTCTTGCTGTATCAACTCATCAACACGAACCGTATAATTACCAGCCACTTGACCCAAGCGACAGTTAAACAGCGGCTGACTGTTACATTCCAGCTTTACAGGTGTCTTCGGAGTTGCGTTCAATTCAAGCACCATACCCACTTCAAACTGAGCAACTTCATCAAGCGACAAACGCTGCTCTTCAAGAACCGCAGTCAACTCAACCTCAGTTTTCTGCACCTCTTGCTGGAACTGCTTCGTCCAACGGGTATCCCGACCTGCCATCTCGCCTGACAGTACCTGTGCCAGGTTCTGGCGTAACGGGTTAAGCACCGATTGAGGAATGATAATAAAGATCTCACCCTCACGGCCAATAATTTCGGCAGTCATTCGCGCGATAACACATGGATTTGAGCGCCGCCCAGTCTGCGCAAACTCCATGCGCGTCTCTAAGCGCTCAACCTTAAGCGAGGTATCTGCGATTGCCTCAAACGCCGATTCGAGCGCTAATGCAGCCTCAGCAAACATTTTATAGGCAAGACGCTGCTCGACGTTTGTCAGGCCGCGATTTTCCTCTAGCGCCTCTTCTTCACCATCACCGCCTAATAACACTTCTACCATGGAGTAGATAAAAGCCCGATCAAAACCTAAGAGAATACGAGCATCCCACTCTTGCGCGTGCAATACCGCAACAATTGCCTTCTCATCATATTGATCAAGAACGTCGCCAATGCGCTCATTATCTACTGATTTCACAGCTATATATGGCGCCGAAGCTGCCATCTGCCTTAGCGTATCAATGAACTGCCTCGCCATACGATCAAAGACCACATGCAACATCGGCAATCGATCAACACCCAAACCAGAGGCATCTAACAGTCTGGATGGCAAATCAAACTTTGTACCATCGCCCTCTGGATTTGGCTTAATCGTTTCCAAATTCAGATCATCCATCAGACCGCTCCTGCGCTCATGGTTTCTTCTTCAACTTCATCGATTGTAGGGCGATCATCAGACGAGATTGTCTTACGGCCATGCTCAAGTGCAATTTGCGGGGCAGCACCATTCATAAACGCCAAGAGCGTTTGCTTGACCTCTACATACATCTGGAACTTGCGTTCACGCACAGAGCGAAGCTTATTTGCTATTGGCGTAACGATACCATAACTACAGAAGATACCGAGAAACGTCCCCACCAAAGCTGCACCGATCAAATGCCCGAGAACTTCCGGCTCCTGATCAATTGCACCCATCGCTTTAATAACACCTAAAACCGCAGCCACAATACCAAGAGCAGGCAAGGCCTCTGCAATAACGGCTAGCGCATTGTAAGGACGAAGCTCTTCACGAGAAAGCGTGTGCAACTCCTCATCCATCAAAGCTTCAATTTCATGAGGACGCACATTCCCAATAACAATCAACCGGAAATAGTCACAAATGAAGTTACGCAGAGAATCATCCGCCAAGACCTTCGGAAAGGTTTGAAACAACTCGGACTCATGTGGGTTATCGATTATAACCTCCACATCATTACGCCCTTTAGCACGCATAGTGCGCATCAAACCATACAACACACTCAAAGTATCCAAATGATCGCGCTTTGTGGGCGCTGCATTCATTAGCGCCTCGCGAATGCCACGCCCTGTATCTTTGAGGGTCTTTGCGGAATTGGCGACGATAAATGTCCCAAAACCAGCACCACAGATAATCAGGAATTCAAAAGGCTGATACAGAACACTTAAGTAACCACCCATGGCTACATAACCGCCCAATATTGAGCCAATAACGATAATAAGACCAATTATGATATTCAAAACCTGCTCCACGCGTTTAGGGAACCAGACTGGGTTAAGTAGCGTGGTACATTTAGTGGCTTGTCTGAAACTGGTTAGTCCCTGAGCCATTTCAATTAATAGGCCCTCTGTTCAGTTATCCCAATCAATTTCACTAAATTGCTAGCAAAAAAACAACACCCTAGAGAATTCATCAGCTCAGCTTCAGACAAGGAAAGAGCAAGATTATTTGCAGCAAATAATTATAAATGAGGTTCACCATGATCGACACTGCACTGCGTTACGGCATGATCGCTCGCGACATGAGCAAGACACTTGCACTCACAAAGTCCGATCCTATGGTGACCCGAGAGAGCGCTTATTATTTGGAACACATACGCGAAATTAAAAATGTTGATGATTTTATCAAGAATGACCGCATTTTTAATTATGCAATGAAGGCAATGGGCCTTGAAGACATGGCCTACGCAAAGGGGTTTATGAAAAAGGCCTTGAAAGAAGGCATCGCGGATAAAGACAGCTTTGCGAACAAACTTTCCGACCCGCGCTACAAAGAGTTTGTAAAGGTTTTTAACTTTGCCGAATATGGGGAAACAGCTACCAACTTTACTAGTTCACAAACGGCTATTGTTGATAAGTACGTTGAAATGACCCTAGAAATCAATGAGGGCAATGAAAACGAAGGCGTACGCCTTGCGTTGTACTTCAAACGTAAGTCAACAGGTATTAAGAGCCCGTATGAGCTACTGGCGGACCCTGCATTATACAAAGTTATTCGTACTGCCATTGGTATGCCTGACCAAATGGTTGGCACTGATGTCGACAAGCAAGCCAATTACATTAAGAACAAACTAGACATGAAGGTTTTTAAGAATCCGAATGAAGTTGACAAGCTCATTAATAAATTCACAGCGCTTTATGATGTTCTCAATAACATAAACACCTCTCCCACTCTTCAACTATTCACCGGGAATGCATTTGCAGGCGTCAATCCCAATACGCTTGCCTCCTTTAACGCAATCAAATTCGGGGGTTAATAATGGAATCAGCTCTCTACGTTTCCCTCTCAGGCCAAGTAGCACTTGAGCGAAGACTTAATACAGTTGCGCGAAATATTGCTAATATGAATACTGCGGGATATCGCGCAGATGAAGTTAAATTTGAAAGTTTAGTTACAAAGCCTGGGAAAGACCCAATCGCATTCGCATCTAGCGGAGAAACTTTCATTTCACGTCAGGCTGGCGCAATTGAAAAGACAGGCAATGCCTTGGATGTTGCTGTGAATGGCGAAGGATGGCTGGCGATGCAAACCGGAAATGGTGTTGCATATACACGCGATGGGCGCATGAGCATTGGCGTGGACGGCGTTTTGCGCACCGTAAACGGTAATCCTATACTTGATGCGGGCGGCGCGCAAATTGCGCTTGACCCACTAGGTGGCTCTCCAAGCATTTCACGCGATGGCACCATTACTCAAGGCAATCGCCGCGCTGGGGTTCTCGGTCTTTTCAGTATCGATCAAGATGCCAAGCTGAGTCGTGTCGGCAACTCTGGCGTTGTTCCGAACAAACCCGCGAAAGCTATTTTAGATTTTTCAGAAAATAGTTTTGAGCAGGGCTACGTTGAAGGTGCCAACGTCAACCCAATGCTCGAAATGACAAAGCTTATTGAAATTACACGGACTTTTGAGAGTACTAACTCTGCTATGCGTGAAGCCGAGAACATGCGCCAACGTGCCCTGAGAGAGATGGGAGCTTAGCATGTCCGTTGAAGCGGTTTCAAACAACAAGCCTCAGTTTGAGGAGACTATGTCTCCCACTTTGAATGAACTTCATCGCCGAACAGCTTTGAAAGCACAAGGTATTGAACAGACAAAGGATGTACCTGAATTCACACTAGGGGAATTCATTGATATTATTAACCCGCTTCAACACATTCCAGGCATTAATACTCTTTATCGCAATATTACCGGCGATGAAGCGTCTGTGCGCTCCAGAGTATTAGGCAGCTCAATCTACGGCATTGCAATAGCAGGTCCTGTCGGTATGGCCGGCCTTTTAGCGGGTAATGTTGCTGAAATGGCCGCTACTGGCCAACTTGATGAAGCTATGGCGAAAGCGAATACAAATGAAGTCGCCATGAATACAGCCAGTAATGCCTTAATTGATGGTGCCGATGTTCATAATGCCTTAGCTTCTCGTCCAGATGTTAAAGAGCTAATAACTGGTGAGCAAGCTCGTACAAGAGAAGAGAATGCCCTTGATATCCTTGAGCAAAAGCTCAAAGTAAATGGGGCTAATAATTTTGACCATAACAAACAAGCCCCTGTTTTTAATGAGAATATGGGAAGCTCTTCCGGGCCGCTTAATCTGACACCTGCCTATGATAACAATAGAGGCACTAACTTTCCTATGGCGCCTCAACGAGGTTGGGACGGGTCAAGCCTTGATGAAACAAAAGATTCCTATCCAAGTGTAAACAGGCTCGCAAGCGATCCCCGCAATGCCATTCCAACCAATATCCTTGAGCAAATGCAAAACATTCATTTGCAGAAGTCAGTAAGCCCAGATGAAAATGACGCCACTTGATCGATTAAAGTCGTTATCACGAACCATTCCAGATGGCGGGTGGGATATTGGTATTAGCGGGCGCCTGAGCGAGGTCACTCCTACTTACTTTAAGGTGAGCGGGCTTTCTAATGGCGTAAAACTTGGCGACCAAGTGAGCTATATTCAAGGGGACCAAAAAGAGTTTGGCGAAGTCATTCGAGTTGACTCCGACAGCGTTATGGTAAAGCCATATACCACCAAAACAGATTTAGGCCTAGGAACTGAAGTTTCGCGGCATGGTGCCCTTAAGCTCAAACCCGATCTAAGCTGGCGGGGGCGCGTAGTAAATGCACTTGGCCAACCCGCCGATAATTTAGGCCCCCTTTCTGCCGGGCCTGTAGATGTACCTTTTGACAGAGCACCACCAAGAGCTGTGGAGCGTGCTCGTGTTACCGAACCAGCCATAACCGGTGTAAGGGCGATAGATATTTTTACACCTATTTGTCATGGACAACGCATCGGGATTTTTGCTGGCTCAGGTGTTGGTAAATCCACTTTGCTGTCCATGATAACCCGATCGAACTCATTTGATACCGTCGTAATCGGGCTTGTGGGTGAACGTGGCCGCGAAGTGCGCGAGTTTCTTGAAGATACTTTGGGGGAACAGCTTAAAAAGTCTGTTGTCGTTGTCGCAACTGGTGATGAAAGCCCAATGATGCGCCGCCTTGCTCCTAAAACTGCAGTGTCAATTGCAGAAAGCTTCCGCGATCAGGGGCAGTCGGTATTATTGGTGTTAGATAGCGTTACCCGCTACGCACACGCTGCACGAGATGTCGCTCTTGCAGCCGGAGAGCCTGCCGTTTCAAGGGGGTATCCACCAAGCGTATTTACAGCGCTCCCAAGCCTCTTAGAGCGTACAGGGCCTGGCATTGAAGGCAGCGGCATGATTACAGCTGTCATTTCCGTCTTAGTTGATGGTGATGATCACAATGATCCAATTGCCGACAATATTCGTGGTCTTTTAGATGGCCATATTGTTCTTGATAGGGCAATCGCCGAAGAAGGGCGCTACCCTGCTGTTAATCTACTTTCTTCTGTATCACGGCTTTCTCAGCTTTGCTGGTCTGAGCAAGAGCAAGAACTGGTTATGAAACTTCGCGCTATGGTAGCCAAGTTTGAAGATACAAAAGACTTGAGAATGATGGGTGGCTATAAAAGTGGTGCCGAGCCATTTTTAGACCAAGCAATCGAAGTGGTACCCAAGCTTTATGAAGCTCTGAAACAGCCACTTAACGCTCCTTCTTCAGTAAATGCCTTTAGCGAGTTGGCTCAACTTCTTTAGCTAACTACTGATTTGGAAGCCTGCCTCATGTTGTGTCGGGCTCCTATTTTTCAAATAGTAGTTTTTTGATTAAGTGAAAGCATAGGTAATTTGAAAATAGAGCTCTGCTCTCAAAAACTATTACAGTCTTATAAACGACAAAACCCCGCTTCTACGCGGGGTTTTGTCTGTTGAGCTAGTCAATTACACAGTATTAATAATATAACCAAGATATCTTTTTGAATCTATAGGATCATAACCCATGTTGTTTCTTAGTTTTTTGCGGAGCTTTGAAATATGACTTTCGATAACATTTTCATCAACATCACTTTCAAAAATTCCGTAAACGTAATTGTAAATCTGTGTTTTCGTTAGTCGACGTCCATTATTTTGCGCTAAGTATTCAAGGATGCGACGTTCACGTCTTGGCAGAGGTAAAACGCTTCCTGCAATTTCAGGATCTCTTCCATCAAAATAAACCGTTAAATCACCAAGATCAACTTGAGCAGATTGCTTAACAGTACGTCGTTTAATCGCATTCACGCGTGCAAGAATTTCTTGCGGATGTATTGGTTTTCTTACAACGTCATCAACGCCTGCTGCAAAAAGCTTTAGTGTTTGATCCAATGCCTGTGTGTTGTTCATCACAATCACAGGTTTTTGTGCGCATCGCCTTCTGATAATTGGCGGAAGCATTTCCCTGTCACTACAATCACCTAATAAAATAGCTTCGATTGCATCGAAGTCAGAGTCTGGCGCAGTATCGAGCCAGTCACGAAAGTCTTCAGGTGTGAAGCCACTTGTTGAAATGCCTTCGCGACTAAAACCAGATGCATAGCCCTCAGTCACTAGCTCCTGCTCATCTACAATAAGAAACATTACCCTAAACCTAAAATAATCCCCACAACTGCTATTGAATTAATCTAATGAATTGGCCGATGTCAATTTATGTTTTAAACATTTTTCAACTTACGTTACGTTTGTTTTTGCAGGCTTTTTCTTATTTTGTTAGTCTTCTTTTATAATTAATTACATAAATTTTTACATTATTTTTCATTAAGAATATTTACATTGTAAACGCTACGTTTTTTTAGTTGCAATTTTAACAGTAAGGTTGGATCTTGTAAAAATTTGTAAGCCATAAGTGGTCATTGATTAAAAGATATATGAAAATAGTAGAGTTAATTTTATTTTGTTTTATCGAATAAGATTGTTCGCTGATCTTAAATTTTGTTAATAACTTAATCACATCTACTGCAATTATTCCATTGATTCTATCTGAGAGGAATTATTCCAAGTTTATGCTAGTATCAATTAGCAGTTCTCTAATTAAGTTCTTAGAGGCGTTTATTGTAAATAACACTTACAAGTAAGTTACAGGAAACAGGTCTTGTTATTCTTCAAAAGTGTGCCGCAACATTAAAATTATAAATAATTATTTACCAAAAATACATAAACTGGTGGCTTAACCCATATTAAAACATTTATCTATTATATAAAGATATAGCAAGGTGGAGTATTGTCACCACCTTGCAAAGACTTAGTTATATTAACTTATCTTATTTGAAGCTTTAAAAGGGTTGTCTCGCCATTTGCATCATCAACTCCATCATTGTCTGTTAGGACAATAATCTCGTTGTTTTGAAGTGCTAAGCCTTCTACCTTATCAGGCACCCAGCCATTGCTAAGAGTAAGTAAGGGCAATAAATCTCTAACCTGCTGCTTTTTCAATATCGGATATGTTTCGCCGTACTTAACCGGCTTAACACCATCCAATGAAACCTTAGTGATCTGTTTTATTGCCGCGTTTTGACCGCCCTGATTATCGCGCTCGATAAACAAGAGATCATTATCTTCTGTTGTCGTTACTTCAGAGAGACCAACCCAGCCGCCAGATTTGCTTTTTGGTGTATCGAGCGGATAATGGGCGAAACTCCAAGATTGTGTTTCCGGATTGTAAAAGATGACCTTGCTCAATCCTTTAGGGTCATCATTCCACTCGCGTTGAACAGCCATGACAACATTGATTTTACCATCTACTATGGCCTCTGTTACACCTTCTAGTGAAAACCTTTTGGCTTGTTCCACCAGCTTTGCAGGCAATTCAATTTCTTCAATGACCCGACCTGTTTCATCAGCCGCAATAAGAAGATGTTTTAGACCTTTCTTAGGATGCCCTTCAGAGACCAACCAAAAACCGCCCATTGACCTAATTGCAATCCCTTCCAGGTCATATTTTTTTTGTTGCCCGTCATATAATGAAACATAAGAAGTTATTTGAGCAGGATTTTGGGCTACATCCATTTTGTAGATACGCGCTTGATCGTAAAAACTATCATTTACCGCATATAGTTGATTTGGATTTTGCTTATCAGCTGCCAAACCCGACATAGCTCCCCAGCCAATAGGTGCTCCAGTTTCTGGGTCTTGTTGCGATACCACTTGCGGATAAAAACGCTTCTTGGCACCATATTTATAGACACTCAAATGAGAGCGAACCTTTTCTTCAATATCATCGACTTCATTTGCAACAATAAATAGACCACGTTTTGGAAGAGCGAGTAAACCCTCCGGGCCAATGTGAGTTGGCAAAACCTGCAAGAATTCAGGCTTACCACCTGTATCGCGATAGATCGCCACAAAATTACCGCGCTCGGAGTTTACGAAAATTAGTGTATCTGCGCCAAACTTTGCGGTTGTTACACCTTCAGGCTCACTCCCCTTTTTATGGGCGCGCTTTGCCGGATAATGACCTATCGACATGGCAAGGTGCTCGATTTGCTCTTTGCTGTCGAATAGAACCTTACCTTGCTTATTCCAAATGGTAAATCCACGGGATCCACCTTCGTAGTCGCCTTCATTGGCTGTTACGAAGCGATTTTCATCCAACCAAGCAACAGCGTCCGGTTCGCGGCGCACATCCTCCAAATTCCCTGAAGCATCGCTCATACGGGCTTTTTTCACCGGAATGCTCTTCAAAGATACGGTACCTGCAGAAAAGTGCTCTGTGATTTTTGATGTCTCTAAATCAACAATAGCAATATGATTATTTTCCTGCAGTGTAACAACAACCTCGTTGCTGTCGTTAATAGAAACAAATTCAGGCTCCGGGTCTGAACCGCCAATGGTTGCCAAACCCTGCATATCTACGATTGTGGCATTGTCACAGTTTTGCGGAACACCACTTTTATCCAGCTTGAATATTGCCAAGTGGCCTGCCGGTGCTTGCGGGAGGACACCATCGTTCAAGTCTTCATCGCGTTCATTTTCAACCGCCACCGTAAGAAAGCGACCATCCTTTGAAATTGCAAGAGAATCCGGCTGTCCTTTGACATCGCATTTAGCTGTAATTTGGTATTTTTCTTGATTTATTACGGCAACATAGCCCGAAGGCGCAATAAAGCTGGGTGAGGTATTAACACCGGCCAACGCCACTTCACTGGCCATAACAACAGAAGTGGGCTCTCCACCAACAGCGACACGCGCCTGCACTTTTAACCCACTTGGATTTTCAGCATTAAGGAAAACAATTTCTTCTCTAGCACCATCTGTAAATGCCAATGTCTTTTCATCGTCACTGGCAGCTATGATTTCAGCAAGGGTGTTTGTTTGCTTTGAAACCCCTTCTGGCAGACTTTGGTAAACCGGATAAGTGGCTACGCGGGTAAAAAAATTGGTCGGGGCAGAGAATGCATTAGTACTGCTGAGCGCTGCACCAAGTGATACTGTAAAGCACAAAGCATTTTTGAAAGATCTCATGATCACCTCTTCTGATCGAATACAGCGACGTGATTACATGGACCGGTTATAGCAATCATGACAGTTTCATAACTGCTTGGTGACAGTTTGATTGAAGTTGTTTTGCTTAATGACGTAGGACTTTAAATGTCAATTTTATAAAGGGCACTGAGTTAACTGGCAAACCACATAGCCCAATGAAACTGATAGAATAGCTCTTTATAGTCTTTTCCCTAACCTAGAATGATCTTGTTATTTTTCAAGACGTGGATATTGTGTCAGCAAGTTCGTGCATGCCTTGAACATGCCCATATTACTTGCCAAAAAGCTAGCCGCCAAGAGAGAACGCTTTTTAGCAAACTAATATTTGAATTTTAGTTATGGCAGAAGCAATAACAGGATAAACCTATGATTATTACAGTAATTGGCAGCGGTTATGTGGGCCTCGTTTCTGGTGCATGTTTTGCCGATTTTGGGCACCAAGTGATTTGCGTTGATAAAGCAGAAGATAAAATAGCCAAGTTGAATAACGGCGTTATTCCTATTTTTGAGCCCGGCCTTGAGGACTTGGTGGCAAACAACACAAGTGCTGGAAGGCTGAGCTTTACAACTGACCTTGCCAGCTCTGTTGCGCTAGCTGACGTTGTGTTTATTGCTGTTGGCACACCCTCGCGGCGCGGCGATGGCCATGCGGACTTAAGCTATGTTTATGAGGCCTCTAAAGAAATTGCGGCTGCATTGCAGGGCTATACTGTTGTTGTAACCAAATCGACCGTACCAGTTGGCACTGGCGATGAAGTGGCGCGTATCATTCGTGAAACCAACAAAAGCGCTGACTTTGATGTGGTTTCCAACCCCGAGTTTTTAAGGGAAGGCGCTGCCATTGATGACTTCAAGCGCCCAGACCGCATTGTTGTGGGCACGGAAAGCAAGCGCGCACAAGAGGTTATGACTGAAGTCTATCGGCCACTCTATTTAAACCAATCACCTATTGTGTTTACTGCCAGACGGACATCGGAGCTCATTAAGTATGCTGCCAATGCATTTTTGGCGATGAAAATTACTTTTATCAATGAACTGGCGGATTTAAGCGAGGCCGTTGGCGCGAACGTACAAGATGTGGCGCGGGGAATTGGCCTTGATAACCGTATTGGCAGCAAGTTTTTGCATGCTGGCCCCGGTTATGGCGGCTCATGCTTTCCCAAAGATACTTTGGCATTGGTGAAAACTGCCCAAGATTATTCTTCGCCCATACGCCTGATAGAAGCGACATGTGCTGTGAACGATCAGCGGAAACGCTCCATGGCGAAGAAGGTCATTGATAGCCTTAACGGAGATGTACGCGGTAAGAAAATTGCTATTTTGGGACTGACTTTCAAACCCAATACGGATGATATGCGCGACAGCCCTGCCCTTTCGATTGTTCAGGCTTTGCAAGATGTTGGCGCGGATATTCATGCTTTTGACCCCGAAGGTATGCCGAGCGCCGCTACACTTATGGATAATGTTCATTTTGGTGATGATGCCTATTCTATTGCTGAAGGTGCCCATGCCTTGGTGATTGTTACCGAGTGGAATGCCTTCCGCGCACTGGATTTTTCGCGTTTGAAGCAAACAATGGCGCAACCTGTACTGGTGGATTTGCGCAATATTTACCGTCGGGAAGAGCTGGAAAAACATGGGTTTAGTTACAAATGTGTTGGAAGGCCGGAGCAAGAGATTAGCTAGGATAGCAGGTCAGTACTTTTTGTACTGGCCTTTTTTACCGGGAGTTTAATATGTTGGATTTGCTTGAAAAGGAATATGTTAGTGCCCCTAGGCTAGAAACCGAGCGGTTGATTTTACGGGCGCATACAAAAGACGATTACTTGGCTATACACGAAATGTGGAGCGAAGAAGCCGTTTATAAATACATAAGCGGTACGCCCCCTACAATGACCGAGAGTTGGCTGCGGTTGCTGCGTTATTCCGGCCATTGGCAGCTTATGGGTTTTGGTGGTTTTGCCGTTGAGCTGCGCGAAAACGGGCGCTACATTGGCGAGGTTGGCGTTTCTACCTACAAACGCAATATGGGTGGGGATTTTGACCAATTGCCTGAGGCGGGCTGGATACTCCACCCCGATTACCACGGAAATGGCTATGCCTTCGAGGCAATGAGTGCCGTTCTGGATTTTGCAGCATCAAAGCTAGGGTTTTCCAAGAGTGTTTGTATGGTGGATGATGACAATGCCGCATCCAACCGGCTGGCGAACCGCTTGGGCTATGTGGCCTATAAGCAGGCCACATACAAAGACACGCCCGTAACATTGTATATGCGAACGTAATGAAAGCCTAAGAAAAATCGCGGGAGAGCCCTTTTTTATTCAGCTCTTGCAAGTAGTTATGCCAGTTATGCTCGTGTTCTTTATGTAGCTCATGCAGGTACTGCCAAGTGTAGATACCGGTGACGTGCAGATCGTCGAAGAACAGTTTAATGGCATAATTACCAACGGGTTTCACATCGATAATTTCTACATTGCGTTTGCCATACTGAGTTTTACGCTGGTCTGGCGCGTGGCCCTGCACTTCGGCCGATGGTGAAAAAACGCGCAAATATTCTGCGGAGAGCTCAATCACCTCATCATTTTTGTATTTTATTTTCAGCGCCCTACGGTTTTCCAACAGGCGGATTTCGGCTGGCCAAACCTGTTCATCTTCCATTGCTTGTAGCGTTGCCATTGATGCAGCTCCTTTTTGCTAGACAGCTCTTTTCATCACTGTTTGTAGCTATATTGACAGCTTATTCAACCACTGAGCCTTGATGCCTACAAATACTTATGCCCGCCCTATATAAGGGGTATATACTTAGTTATGTCCGACAGGATGTCGCAGGGTGCTTGTAGATTTATGCAAAAGTGATAGGTTTTGGAAAAATAAATATTTTAGATTGTTTCAGCATTTATTGCAGATGTGATAAATGCTGAAGATCTTGGTGGCAAATACAGCCCATAGTTGTTCAGGAGTATGGAATGCCTGCAAACACACATAGCGTTACACCAGCAAACAACAACGGATTGGTTGACGCTTTTGGCCGCACAATCAACTATTTGCGGGTTTCGGTTACGGATCGCTGTGATTTTCGCTGTGTTTATTGCATGGCCGAGAATATGAGCTTTTTGCCAAAGTCGGAAGTTTTAACACTGGAAGAACTTGACCGGCTGTGCACTGCATTTATTGAAAAAGGGGTTCATAAACTCAGGCTTACCGGCGGTGAGCCATTGGTTCGCAAGAACATTATGGGCTTTATTCGCGGTATGTCGCGCCACCTTGAAAGCGGTGCATTGCGTGAGCTGGCGATAACCACCAATGGCTCGCAGCTACACCGTTTTGCCGAAGAATTGTATGATTGCGGTGTCCGGCGCATTAACGTTTCGTTAGACACTCTGGATGCTGACAAGTTCAAGCACATCACCCGCTGGGGGGATTTAAACAAGGTAATGCGCGGCATTGAAGCGGCACAAAAAGCGGGATTAAAGATTAAAATCAACGCTGTAGCTGTAAAAGGCTTTAATGATGGCGAAATTGCCGATTTGCTGCGCTGGTGTCATAGCCATGAATACGGCCTCACCTTGATTGAAACCATGCCCATGGGCGAGATTGACGGAGATCGTGCTGACCAGTATTTGCCCCTTAGCCAAGTGCGGCAAACCTTAAGCGAGCAGTTTACCCTTGAGGATTTGAGCGAGCGTACCGGCGGGCCGGCGCGCTATATGCTTGTGAAAGAAACCGGTGGTAAGCTGGGCTTTATTACCCCAATGAGCCATAATTTTTGTGAGGATTGTAACCGCGTGCGCCTGACCTGTACGGGCCAGCTTTATATGTGCCTCGGGCAAGAGGGCAAGGTGGATTTACGTGCGGCGCTGCGCAATAGCGAGGGCCCGTTTGCGCTGGATACGGCGATTGCAACCGCTATTGCCAACAAGCCGAAGGGGCATGATTTTGTGATTGACCGCGAACAAACCCAGATATCTGTTGGGCGGCATATGAGCATGACGGGCGGCTAAGAAGCTTAGAAAGAGCTTATTTTGTAAAGAGAAGCCCGGCTTACGCCGGGCTTTATTTTATGTTGTAGGCGGTGTAGGCTTAGTTGAGCCATCCATGATTTTCCCTATATAATCAAAACCCTTTTGGATGTGGCCTTGTAATGAACCAAATACGGCCAGAACAATAACACCCATTACACCGGCGATTAGAGCGTATTCAATGGCGGTGGCGCCAGACTCGTCTTGCAAAAACTTCTTCAACATAACTTTGTCTCCAGTTGAACCCAACATGTTGCCCAGTTTAGGGCTCCCCCAGATTATTTTGCTTGGGGTTGATTTGAGCAAACCGCAGCACAGTCAGCGTGGCAAGATGTAACCTAAAATAAATATTAGATATTATTTACAATTTACTAAATATATAATTGTATTTTACATAAATATATTAAGTAGTTGTAACTTAGCAATATTTACTATGGTTGCTATTTTATTAAAGTTTTAAATATTGTCGCAAATGTGTAAAAATATATATGCATGTGTTAGATTTAAATATTTCCAACGATGTTTTATCCTAGAAACCACTAGCTTTTATTGATTCCACCAAGTACCTAACCTTGGAATTACTTGTTTTACTGGAGAGCAGAAACCAATGCGGCTGGTGACAGAACATTATTTGGCAGGAGTTAAGCTAACACCCTCTTTGTTACATGGCGCTCACAAATGGGCTGAAACTGGCCGTAATGTCGGTTTTTAATGTTGCGAAAATGGCGATAAGAATTGTTGCCATAATCGCCGCAATCAATGCGTATTCAACTGCCGTTGCTGCCGATTTATCCTTACGAAACTTTTTAAGCATTTTTAACCCTATTGACGTCGGAACTATAAGTTGCACTAGGCACACATAAAGCAACCAATATGCAGTTAACGCAAGGGCCCGATTACCGCTTAATATTCGTAATTAAGCTGTAATCAGGCCCATTTAGGGAACATATTCTTATCTATTTGTAATTATTGGATATTTTATTGCCATTATTCCAATTAGCTTCCTAAGAGAAACTGTGTATAACCGCCAAAAGATGAATAATATCTAACAATTCACCTTTAAAGCGCCATTATGTGATTCCTATCACTTCTTACAGTTCGTAAAGATTCGCTTGAACATATTTATGGCTGCGCGGGAGCGTTGATGGCGGGCAATGAGCATATATTGATAGTGACCGCCAAGAGCCTGATTGTTGGTATCTTGCTTTTCGTAGAGGTTGTACATTTGCCTTGCTTTCTGTTTTTTTATTTGGCAACGCCAATTAGCAGGTCGTTTGCTTGAGTTGTTTTGATAGTAATTTCAGAAGGTTGTTCGTTTTTACGTTTGTGCTCGCGGTAAACCATATAGAGGCCAGAGCTAACAACGACGAGCATTCCAATGCCGGTAAGCCAATCTGGTTTGGTGCCCCAAACAACAACACCAATGCCTGTGGCCCATATGAGACCGGTGTAGCGCATGGGGGCTACTGCACACATATCGCCTGTTCTTGTGGCCAATATGGCAAAGAAATACGCCCCAATTAAGAACAGGGATAAAGCCCCCATCGGGTAAGCGTGGCTTTGGCTCACACTGACCCATTGTTCTTTAAGGCCCAAACCCCAACCCATTAGCGTTACAGCCAAGCAAACCACAAAACACACAGCGGTAGATGGCAGACCTTTGGGCATGGAACGGGTTACCAAATCACGCAGGGCCATGAAGAAAACAGCACCGAGCGCAAGCAATGCCCAGGCATCAAAGCCTTGCATACCGGGGCGGATAATAAGCATAACCCCTAGAAAACCCACAAAAATTGCAGACCAGCGCCGCCAGCCCACCTGCTCGCCATAAACTAGGGCGGCACCTGCTGTTACCATGAGCGGCATGGCCTGAAGCATGGCGGTGGCATTGGCGATCGGCATTTGTGTGAGTGCTGTCAGGTACATAAGCGAGCCGATGACCTCGAGAATAGAGCGCGCCAAAATGACCGGATGCAGCAGCTTGCGGCCAATTTTAAAATCACCCAGATACAGACAAATCAAGCCCATTATGGACGTGGTTATCAGGCCACGCAGGAATATAACCTGCCCTAAAGGCATTGATTGCGCTGTATATTTTAATGTTGCATCATTGAACATGAAAAAGGCTGTAGAAAGCAGCATGGCCACAATAGCGCGGCCATTTTCCCGGGCGAACATCTTTTTGTCTCCAAGAGATGAATAGAGCGATTACTTCAATTCGTCTTCGGGGCTACGCCAGAGTTTCGGAGCGTAGCTCCTTTATGATTTTTACAAGTTATATATAGCGATGTTTTGTTTTAGGTGTGAGGTGACAAGTTGCCACGATAGCGCTATTTACCGTGAAATATCATGGTATTAGTAAAAGTAGGCATACATGCACAGGTTCGGCGTTAAAGTGTGCAAATGTGATTAGAACGTGATGCAAAAGTGATGAACAGGTGGTGCAAAGCGGTTGAAGATTGTGCGTTGAGGCTCACAGTTTCTTAGCTTGTGCAGCTATGGAGACTGTGAGCCCGATGGTTGCCAACAATTATTCGAAGATGATTTTTGGCGCGGGCCGGGCCAGCTGGTCTTTACTCATGGCCAACATGGGCTGCAACTGGCGTGCAATTGCATTATAGCTCACCGCCTCTGGTGCTTTCGGGTTTGCCACCAGCACAGGCGTGCCGGCATCGGAATATTCACGCAGCTTCATGGAAAGCGGCACCTCGCCCAAGAACGGAACCGCCTGCTTGTCGGCTTCCTCTTTCGCGCCGCCCGTTGCGAAGATGTCGTGACGCTCACCACATGATGGGCAAACGAAGTGGGACATATTCTCCACCACCCCGAGGATTTTTATGCCCGTTTTTTCGAACATGGCGATGGCGCGGCGGGCATCGATCAAGGCCAAGTCTTGCGGTGTGGAAACCACAATCGCCCCGCTCAGCGGCACCCGTTGCGCCATGGTCAGTTGTACATCGCCTGTGCCCGGGGGCATGTCGATAATTAGCACATCCAATTCGCCCCAAGCCACTTCGCGCAGCATCTGGTTTAATGCCGAGGTTATCATAGGGCCACGCCAGATCATGGCCGCGCTATCATCGACCAGAAAGCCGATGGACATGAGCTTGATGCCATGGGCTTCGTGCGGGTTTATGATGTTATTCTCACCCACTGTGGGTGAACCGCTCACGCCCATTAGTTTTGGTAGTGACGGGCCGTAGATATCGGCATCCAATATACCGACTTTCAAACCCTGCGCACTTAATGCCAATGCCATATTGACCGAAGTGGTGGACTTACCCACCCCGCCCTTACCCGACGCAACGGCGATGATATGGCGCACACCCGGGATTGCGAGCGCATCTTTACTTTGACGCGGGGCTGCGGGGGCGGCAGCTTTTGGTTTTGACGGCATTGGCGGCTTTACCGGCGATTGACCCTTTTGCGCTTGCGCCGTTAATGCAACCAGTACTTGCCCGGCACCTGGCAGCACTGAAACAACCTTTTCGGCAGCGGCACGCATTCCTTCCAGCTGGGGGGCCAATTCCTGCGGGACTTCGATGGAAAAAATGACCTTATTATCCGTAATAAGCAGGTCTTTCACCAAGCCCAAGTCAACAATATTGCCTTGTTTTTGCGGACCCTTGACCTGCTTCAAGACTTCAAGCACCCGCGCTTGTGTGAGGGGTTCTTGTTGGGAGGAGTTTTTTTTATGCCCTTTAAACAAGTTTATCACGACCTGACCCTTTTAAAATATGCATTCCTCCCTGCCTAGCACATTGGCGGGGCAAGTTCAGCTGTTTGTGGCGTGGAAATGCACATTTGCCTATTCAAAAGCGGCGGTTTGGATGGCGGTTGATTGCTGCCATAGGACTTTGAGCGTCAACTGCCAATAACAATAGAGCGGGACAAAGCAAACGGTAAGATACAAGTGCGCGACTTGCTGAGTGAGCAACGAGGCCATTGCCAAGGACACTATAATATAGGCAAGACTTATAATCGCTGCGATGTTGCTTTGTCGCCTCACTTTTTTTGCAGCAAGCCATGTGAGTTGCAGTTTCTTGCGTTTGGTATGAACGTAGTGCGGAAAGGCCAGAAAGAGGCGAATGTGCACACTCACATAAAATAAGGTGAGTAAGGTTAGCAATACAAAAAACAACGGCGTTTGCAGCACAGAAACAGTGGGGAATAAATTCCCGAGTTCTATGAGTAGGAAAGTCATGACTACCATGATTAGATAGGAATAGATAAGGGCTTTTGTGCCCTCTCTTATAAAAATACCAATAAAGCTGCCCATGGCTTTGACGAGCGCATTTACAGAGAGCCGATCGCCTGCCAATTTTTGCTGCCATACTATAAAAAGTGATAGGGAAAGCAGTAAGCTTGCAACCGAGATAGGCAGCAACATCACATCGCTTTCCGGCAGTTTTTCGCCCCAATAATCCAGGCCCATGGCAAGCAGCGTGAGCGACCAGAGAAGCGGCGTTATTTTTTTTAGATTATCGCGATAAAGACAATAGGTGCGTAAAGCCATAGGAGCCCCAATATTATGTGGTGCTGATTTTTATGGCAACTTCTACTTACACGCAATAGTTGTGTTTAAAGAAAACCATCGGGATAGTCCTTAAACCGCTCTTCTCATCGCTTATTTAATTAGTTATTCGGCATTTTCCTGCAGTTTTTGAAAGTTCTCCTGCACATATTCAAAACACGCTTGCAGGAAAATGATGCATGCTGCCAATGCCATTATGTCAATCGAAAATGACAAGCCTTTGAACAACATCTTTGATAACGGACCAGCTGGAATACGTGTCCAGATAGCTTCAAAAACGAAATCACTGAATTTGGCTGCCAATAAACAAATTGCAGAGAACATGAAGAATACTGGCTTTATCTTCTCGCTCGCCATTAAAGCAAGTTGTATGGAACAGTTGCCTTTTGTAAAGTAGCTAGGCAGCAGTAATGCTACTCTGAGCAAATATGCACCAATAATTATAGTGACACAAAAAAATACGAGGTACAACATTGGCGGGATGGACTGCATTGGCCCTAATGCCTGCATCAGAATAAACATGATAGCAGTACTTATGAGTGCGATTAGCAAATGTGCCAAAATTACTTTTCCGAGACATAGTAAGTAACCAGCAATGCTTGATATTTTTTCACCGGAAACCTCTCGCATTAAATAATAGGCAGCCGTTATCATCAATAAAGTAGAAAATAAAATATACAGAATAATAGGATATACAGTAAAAATAGCCTGCAATTCTGCATCATAGAACATAATTTCCGACAAAAAACCTAGTGAACAAATACCAGCAACTATAAAATAAAATGCTTTTGACTGCCTCTTTAATACAATCATAAAAGAATTTATTATTTTTCTAAGATCTTGCATAAGTACCACTTCTCCAGATTATAATTTTAATCATTTCTTATTAGAAGTATAATTCTTATGCAAACTAAAAGTTGTGTGCTTAGCTTAGAAGCATAACTTTCACGGTAATCCCCCATTTGTAGCTGATTGCTCTGCAGCAAAACTGTTACTGAAAAAGTTGCCCGAGTGCCGGATGTGCACACAGATAAAGCCTGGGACAACAGCGCTTTGCGTAGGCAAATCGAGGAGAGCGGCACAGAAAACTGCTCTAATTAGGCTGTATTATTAAACTATTAAGTGGATAAACGGGTGCTTGTGGTCACATCATAAGCTCCCCTCTTCAATACTGTATCGAAGAGGGGCATTATTTATATTTTTGTCTCAGATTTACTTCTGCGTCAGATCGCCGAGAACTTCCCAACCATTTTCGACCAGGAATTTTGAAGAGGCGTCTGTCATACGTACAGCAACACTTTGCCTTCTATCCAACTCAATTTTTTTATCGGTTAGGTTACCAACGGCTTCACCATTTACGAATGAAGACAGGGCCTTGTAAACGACAGGTGAACGCAGGTCATTTTGCAGCTCGAAGGATACAATGCCGCCTTTTTCTGCCAAGTCGGAACCGTTGATAATATCGTCAAGCTTTTTCGCAAACCGATCGTAGTTTGCACCTCTTCTGAAAACAAGCACACGCTGGTTTTCGTTACTTGTTGCAGCGACCACAACAGCAAGAGGATTTTTAAAGGACATCTCTGTCGCTACTTTCACGTCACTGGCGCTCAATAATGGGATCTTGGCCATGAAGGTGATTTGCGAGTCCATACCCGAGCCTTTACCACAAGACTTGTAGGTCACATCCTCGAAAAACTTAGTCAGCACTGATTCAGCTTTGGATTGTAATTCACCGCACTTATCTTTGTTGAATGTACCTTCGCCGCGCAATTCTACAGGCACTGTGAGTGGCTTATCGCTGTTTACTTCAAAAACATCACCAGCATATAACTCTACCTTCGCCTCGTAGTCACAGGCAGCGGTAAACAATAAGAGTGGCACAACAGCAAATTTTAAAAGTTTCATTCCCTAAACTCCTGCGGGATAAATGATAAATCCTTTAACTATAGGTAAATATAGAAATCGATTATACAGATAACCATTAGAATACTATATAAGTGAATATTTCTAATGCTAAATACGCTCCTATCTACATTTAATAACTATAATTTTTAAAGGCAGTTCACCCTATAATCTTTATAGTACAATTAAAGTAGATTTTGTTCTTTTGCACAATTTATGGTTGTACTTTGATTTTCACCTACTGAACAAAAGTATTAATATTGAATTTCATTGAAAATGAGCGGGGATATTTTAATTAAATGCGACCAATTTCTTTCTTAAACCGATAGTCACTTTGCAGCCGCTTCATTGGGTAGTCATCGTTATTTTACAAAAAATTACTTCTCTTGAAAAATCATCACAAACTTGCAATATTTTTCAGCGATAAAATAAAAGACTCATCACGTAGAGTTTTATTTTGTCCAAAGCGCTAAATATTTACCAAATAGCGCATAGTACACCATATTCATGGGAGGCTGTTTTGACTTCTTTACTCCTATCACGCCGCAGCTTTATGGGTGGCCTTGCCGCCAGCGGTGCCGCTACGCTTATGCATCCTTATTCCGTACTTGCCTCTGAAAACAAAGCGCATTTACGCCTTATGGAAACAACCGATTTGCATGTGCATGTCATGCCCTACGATTATTACTCGGATCGACCAGTCGATACGGCCGGTTTGGCGCGCACTGCCAGCATCATCAACCGTATCCGCTCAAAAGCCACCAACACCATGCTGGTTGACAATGGTGACTTTTTGCAGGGCAACCCAATGGGCGATTATATTGCCTATGAGCGTGGCATGCATGATGGGGATGTACACCCTGTTATTAAAGGCATGAATGTGCTTGGCTTTGATGCGGCAACCCTTGGCAACCATGAATTCAACTACGGCCTTGATTTTATGGCCAAAGTTTTAAATGGTGCCAACTTCCCGTTTGTTTGTGCCAACCTGGTTAAAGGGCAGTTAGGTAGTAACGGACGCAAGGATAGCTTATTCTTGAAGCCCTACGTGATTGTCGAGAAGCAAATCAAAGATGGTAGTGGGAAGGTTTCGCCTATTAAAGTGGGCTTTATCGGCTTTGTACCGCCTCAGATCATGAATTGGGACGCGCGTCATCTCACCGGCAAAGTCAATGCCCGTGACATTGTTGATGCGGCCAAGGCCTGGGTGCCTGTGATGAAAGAGGAAGGCTGCGATATTGTTGTTGCTCTTTCACACTCCGGTATTACCGGCGGCAACCATGTGGAGGGCATGGAAAACGCCTCGCTACAACTGGCAGCCGTTGATGGCATTGATGCGCTGTTCACCGGTCACCAACACCTTGTGTTCCCCGGTCCTGCATTTGCCGGTATAGAAGGCGTTGACGTTGCCAAAGGCACACTGCACGGCAAGCCTGCTGCCATGGGTGGTTTTTGGGGCTCTAACCTTGGTGTGATTGACCTGATGGTTGAGCGTGATGGCAATAACGGTTGGAAAATTGCCAGCTTCTCTACCGAAGTGCCTGCCATTTATAAAAAGGATGGCCGCAAGAAAATTCCATTGGTTGAGAGTGATCTAAAAGTGGAAGCTGCAGTGGCTGAAGACCACAAAGCCACACTGGCCTATATCCGCCGTCCGGTTGGCGAAACCTCGGCTCCGCTGTATTCATATTTCGCACTTGTTGCTGATGATCCATCGGTGCAAATCGTCTCAAAAGCACAGACTTGGTATATTAAAGACATGCTGAAAGGCGGCGAATATGCCGACTTGCCTGTGCTTTCTGCCGCGGCACCATTTAAAGCCGGAGGTCGCGGTGGACCGGACTATTACACCGATGTGGCAAAAGGTGCCATTGCCATTAAGAACGTTGCGGACCTTTACCTTTACCCCAACACAGTACGTGCTGTGAAGATCAAGGGCAAAGACGTGAAAGAGTGGCTGGAACGCTCTGCCGGTATCTTCAACCAAGTCAAACCGGGTGTTGCGGACCAACCTTTGATCAACAACAAGTTCCCGAGCTATAACTTTGATGTTATGGACGGGGTTAGCTATGATATTGATTTAAGCCAGCCTTCCAAATTTGACCCTAAGGGTGAGTTGATTAACAAAGATGCCAACCGCATTGTTAATTTACAATTCGAAGGCAAACCAATTGACCCTGAACAGGACTTTATTGTGGCCACCAACAATTACCGTGCCGGTGGTGGCGGCAAGTTCCCGGGTATTAATTCCGACGTTGTGGTTTATGTGGCTCCGGACACCAACCGCGATGTGATTGTGCGCTATATCGTTGAGCAAGGCACAATTAACCCTTCTGCCGATGCCAATTGGCACTTCAAAAAACTTGCCAACACCAGCGTGTTGTTTGAGACCGGCCCTGCTGGCAAGAAATACATGAAGGACGTGAAGGGCGTGGACATTGAAGAAGCAGGTGACGGCAAAGACGGCTTTGCCGCCTATCGAATTGCTCTTTAATTTCTAGCTAGACGATTTGAAACTGTGAGCGGGGCCAATTGGCTCCGCTTTTATTTCAATGTTAAAAATACCCTAGTTTACCTTGAGTGAATAACTTCAGGTTTTAACGGATGCGTTTAGAAACTGCTGAGAGCTGATGGTCATAGTAATGCCAGCAATGGAGAAAGCTATGACCACACAAATGTTTCTTGCAGCCCGCCTGCACTGGCCGGCGCTGCATTATTCAATAGACGATAAGCTGGAGGCCATTCGCGCACAGCTGCAACAGGCCTATAGTGAACTGGATTTAACCGGGGCGTGCTTTTTGGCCGATGAAATGGTGTACATGCTGCTGGAGGGGCCGTTTGGTCATGTTCAGCATTTATTCGGGCATGCGCTAGGCGATAAGCGAATCAGCCAATTACGGGTCGTTGCACGTGAGGACAAGGCTTTTCGGCTATTTGCCCACCAGCCATTACAGCTTTGCGATTTACGCGAGAGCGCGCGGTGTAACCTTGCGCCCAGTTACTGGCCGTTGGCTGAGTCGTCAACAAACGTGCATGGTGATGATCTCAAAGAGGCTTTTACCTTGCTCTCGTTACAAATGGAGCAATTTTTGTTCACAGAACGCCATGCCTTAATCTAGGCAATATGATGGTGCAGCTATGGCGTAAATGCGGCAAGTAATTGGGTATACTGATAAAGTTTCCATTGGTAAAATACCTATAAAATGTAGCGGTTATTTGTATTAGATTATTGTTTTAATATAAGAAATTTGGGCTCTTGCTATTAGAGCAAAAATTGACCATTGGTTCATAATCTCCTCGCTTGCCTTTAGAGAATGAGCGCAAAAGAGCCAGTACATGTGGCCACAAATGCCTTTTTATGCAGGGCATTCGAGTTTGGCCGGAATATTTAAGGGAATGAAATATGCCTGATGGTCAGCTGGTAGACACCCCCCAAGACAATTTTGAGGCTGCTCTTAAGCCCGTTGTTTATGGTTGTATTCTTTGCGGGGGGCAATCACGGCGTATGCATTATCGCGATAAAGCGCAGGTTTTGCTAAATGGTAGCCCTTTACTCAAACGGGTTTTCGAGCGCCTGGCACCACAGGTGAAAGGGGTGGTTTTGAGCGTGAACAACCCCGCTGATATTCACCGCAGTCTTGGCATTCCATTAATTGAGGATCAATTGCCCGGTCAGCTGGGGCCGTTGGTGGGGATTTTAAGCGCTATGGAGTATGTGGCGACGAACGATCCGAGCGCACAGTATTTGCTCAGCGTCGCTACAGATACCCCGTTTTTCCCAAGAGATTTAGTGGGGCAACTGCTAAAGTACAGTGCCAGTGATACAAAGCCGCGGTTGAGCGTTTGTGCCTCGAACGAGCGTGAACACCCGACCATGGCACTTTGGCCGATGCATTTGCGCCCTGCCCTTAAAGACTATCTTTTATCAGGAAAACGCAAACTGATGGCATTCACCGAACAATACGATCCGGCCATAGTGCATTTTACCGGTGTTTTCATAAATGGCTTGGAAATGGATCCGTTTTTCAATATCAATCAACCTGATGATTTGGACTTAGCACTTATGGTTGATGAAGCCTTGAGTGCGTATGAAGCAAAAATGGAATAACCCTTATGGCCCCCACTGGCAGCACTATTTCGCACCATGAAGCAATTTCGCAGATAGAAAACTATGCAAGTTGTCAATTGAATGTGGAGCAAGTGCCGCTTGATCTAGCATTTTGCCGGGTGGCTGCACATGACTTTCTTGCCGCGCGTGATGTGCCGCCCTGTGACAACTCGGCTATGGACGGGTTTGTCATCGCCCGCGGCAGCGATACTTCGCAAACACGTTTTCCTATTGTTGACGAGATTTTTGCCGGTGACGGGCGCAAGCTGACTTTGAACACCGGTGAAGCCATGCGCATTTTTACCGGTGCACCCGTACCTGCTGGCGCGGAATTTGTTTGCCTCCAAGAAGAATGCCAGATTGAGAGTTTAGAGGGACGTGAAACCGTCGTGATCCCTGAGGGGGTATCGGTTGGTGCCAATATCCGCCGCCGCGCTGAAGATATGGCGCTTGGCGATGTGGTGGTGCCCAAGGGGCGTTTTTTGCGGGCACCTGAAGTTGCCATATATGCCGCCAGTGGCCATGAGACGATTGACGTTTTCAAAAAACTGCGCGTTGGTGTTTTTTCAACCGGCGATGAACTCGTTTTGCCCGGCGCTGAGGCTGGGACGGGCAAGATTTATGATGCCAATCGCTATCTACTCAAAGGGGCGCTACGCTCTTTGCCCGTGGATATTGTTGATTTGGGTATTTTGCCAGATGATTTGGATGTGGTGCGCTCTCGCTTACAGCAGGCCAGTAAAGACTGTGATTTCCTACTCACCTCTGGTGGCGCCGGACACGGCAAGGCCGATTATGTGGGGCAAGTTCTTAAAGAACTCGGGCAAGCACGGTTTTGGCAACTGGCCATTAAGCCGGGCCGCCCGCTGATGATGGGTGAAATTGGAAATTGCCTGTTTATGGGATTGCCCGGCAACCCTGTTGCCGCCCTGATCAGCTTTATTAATTATGCCCGTCCATTAATATCTGCCCGTTGCGGAATGGCCTTTCAATTACCCTGCCCCAGCTTGCTGCCCGCACAATTTTCGATTGGCAAACGCAAGCAGGGCCGGCGCGAGTTTATTCGGGTGCGCACCGTTACAGCAGCCGATGGCCAATTGCAGCTCAAGAAGTTCAAGGGCGATGGCTCTGCCCTACTCTCCTCCCTCGCCTTTGCCGACGGGATTGCCATTTTAGACGAAGAGTTGAGCGCTGTACGCGAAGGCGACTTACTGCCCTACATCAGCTTTTCCGAGGTGGGACTTTGCGGTTAAGCAAGCGCTTTGCCGCCCCTTTAAATAAGAGAATTAGCAATATTATTTGGCTGCCGCATTCACTGCAGCCTTTTTACCGTTTTGAGTTTTTATAGTATTAAGTAAAGACTGCGTTTTGCCCGCATTCTTATCAAGCGCATTTTCGATAGAGCTTTTATTTGTAGAGCTACTCACAATCGACCAAAATCGATTTGAATTAAATTTACTCATCATTTAGTAATTTCTAAAATAATGTAACTAGGTGCTATGTTTTACTTATTGAGATTTTATTTAAAAACTTAGTTTGACAGCATTCATGTGTTCAGGCAGAAGTTTTGAGCCGAAAGAATACGGCACGAGCTCGCTCGGCCTCATGGGCATCTTGAAATGGTTAACTCCGGCTTGATGCATGGTGCCTGAGCGCTACACAAAAGGACAAAAAAATGAAAATCGCAAAATTGGCCGCTGTTGCCGTTGTTGCACTTAGCACTCTCACCGGCGCACAAGCCAAGGAATGGAAAGAAATTCGCATTGGCACCGAAGCTGCGTACCCTCCCTTTGCCTATGTAACAGCAGACGGCAAACTGGCGGGCTTTGACATTGATATGGGCAATGCCATTTGTGAGCAGATGAAGGCCAAATGTACATGGATTGCGCAGGACTGGGATGGCCTCATTCCGGGCCTGTTGGCGGGTAAGCACGATGCTATTCTAGCCTCAATGTCCATCACCGAAGAACGTAAGCAAATTATTGGTTTTTCTAAGAAATACTACCAAACACCGTCGGGTATCGCGATCCCTAAGGACAGCGATTTGACAGAGGCTACACCTGAGGCTCTAGCAGGAAAAACCATCGGTGCGCAAGCTTCTACCACCCACTCCATATATGCTGAAACCATGTTCCCCGACTCAACAATCAAGCTTTATACATCTGCCGATGAATATAAGCTGGATCTTGAGTCCGGCCGGATTGATGCAGCTATTGATGATATCATGATCTTAAGCGAGTGGGTTAAAGCAAAAGACGGTGCTTGCTGCAAAGTTTTGACCGGTTTCAAGAGCGTTCCCGAGATTCACGGGGAAGGTGCCGGTATTGGTGTACGTAAAGAAGATACCGACTTGGCAGACCAGTTCTCGAAAGCAGTAGCGGAGCTTCGCGCAAATGGTAAGTACAAGAAAATCAACGACAAATACTTTGATTTTGATGTGTACGGCGAATAATCTCCTCCTATAATCTAAGCGTAAAGGCAGCCCCTGTGGCTGCCTTTTTTTATGCGCCGCTTCGCTTTTATACGCCATTCAACGACAGGAAAGCTATACACTCACCGATCCCACCATTTTTAAATCTTATCAATAGCTCTGTTTTATCGCGTCTATGAAAATAAATCGTGCCCTTATGCGCAATAATCGTGCGTGGGATTCTTTTGCGCCTTTTAACGCTTCACCCTAAATAAGTATTTTTTCGGTAATTAATTGGTATATCAGGAAGAATTGTGCTCTATTTCTGAATTTTTTAAATAGTTACCCCCAACCTACGGCTAATTGCCACCTAATCGTACCTATTGACAGTGTTTTTGACGTGCCATAATGCAAATAATCCGTTAAATAGGTTCTCAATGAACCAATAATAATAAAAAATGACGAAATGTGACAAATGAGAGTGCGCCAAGCACTTCGCGTTAGTACAGAGGGCTTAAAATGAAATTTATGCGTTTAGCGGCCGTAGCTGCATTATCGTTGGCAACCCTTGCCGGTGTTGCTGAAGCAAAAGAATGGAAAAAGGTCCGCATGGGCACAGAGGGTGCCTACCCTCCATTCAACTATGTTGATGCCTCCGGCAAATTGACCGGCTTTGATGTTGAAATTGGTCAAGCCTTGTGCGACGAGATGAAAGTTGAATGTGAATGGGTCACTCAAGAGTGGGATGGTATTATTCCAGGTCTCGTGGCAGGTAAGTTCGATACCATTATCGCCTCTATGTCGATTACCGATGAACGTCGCCAGAAGATCAGCTTTTCTGAAAAGTATTATAATACACCACCAGCTTTGGCCGTACGCAAAGACACGGACCTAACAGGTGTTACGCCTGCGGATTTGAAAGACCGTGTGATTGGTGCCCAGTCATCGACCACCCATGCTATTTATGCGGAACAAACATTCGTAGATTCCGATGTTCGCCTATACCCAACCTCTGAAGATTATAAGTTGGACCTTGAATCCGGCCGTGTTGACGGTGTTAATGACGATATTATGGTTTTGACCGAGTGGATCGACTCCGACAAAGGTGCCTGCTGTAAAATCCTCGGTACTTATAAAACTGTTCCTTCCATTCATGGTGAAGGTGCCGGTATTGGGGTACGTAAAGGAGACGAGGACCTTGCCGCCATGTTCTCCAAGGCGATTAAAGCGATCCGTGCAAATGGCAAGTATAAGGAAATCAACGATAAATACTTCAAGTTCGACGTTTACGGCGACTAAGTGTTAGGGTTATAACCTTTTCAACAACAAGAGTGGGAGCCTCAGCTTCCGCTCTTATTCTATGCGCGACTAGGGAAAACTTCCCAGATGGAAGAATATTTGACATTATTGTCGTTTGGGCCCAATGGCTGGGGCGACGAGATCCTGCTAGGGACAAAAATGACCGTAGGGCTGGCACTGGCAACCTTACCGGTCGGATTTATACTCGGGCTTATGGTAGCTTTGGCCAAGCGATCGCAAGAGCCCTCCCTACGCGCGGCGGCCAATGTTTATACGACAATTTTCCGCGGCTTGCCCGAACTGCTGACCCTGTTTCTGGTTTATTATGGCGTGCAGATACTGGTGCAAAGCGCCGTACAATACTTTGGTTATGAGCACTTTGAAGTGAATGCCTTTGTGGCTGGTATGGTTGCCTTGGCACTGGTGTTTTCATCTTACGCGTCCGAGGCCTTTCTCTCAGCGTTTAAGGCCATTCCGCAGGGACAATACGAAGGCGCCTACGCGCTGGGGATCAGCCGCACCAAAACCTTTTGGCTGGTGATTTTTCCGCAGCTTATTCGCCTATCTTTAGCTGCGCTCAATAACCTTTGGCTGGTGCTTTTAAAGGATACCGCACTGGTTTCTATTATCGGGCTTAACGACTTAATTCGTTATTCAAATACGGCCGCACGCGTGAGTAAAGAGCCGTTCCTATTCTTCTCCGTTGCCTGCGCCATTTATCTTGTACTGGCGATGCTCTCTTCTGTTGGACTGTCACGCATTGAAAAATGGGCCAATCGCGGGGAGGTCTCTAAATGAGTATGAGTGAGCCATTTAAAGATTACATTGCCCCTTCATCGCCGCCTGTTGTTCATAATGCACGTGGCTGGAATGCAGAGCGCATTATTGGCACCACGTGGCTTTTCCTATGGATTGTTATGGGCGTTGGCCTTTTGTGGTTTATGCTGGTCAGCAATAATGTGGCACTACATGTAAGCTGGCAAGAGCAGTTTCCGTATTTTGCCCATGTGGAGCTGAGCTCTGACGCGCATTTTATCAATAAATACGCCAGCAAACTGTTAAAGGGTTTCTTTTTAACCTTACAGCTGGTTGGGCTTTCTTTGATTATCGGTGCGATGATATCGCTTCCGGTTGCTGCCATGCGCATGAGCAACATACCGGTATTGAGCCAAGTTGCTTATGTTTATGTTTACTTCTTCCGTGGCACACCACTTTTAGCGCAAACCTTCCTGATTTATTATGGTTCAGGATCGTTTATGCATTTCTTCAAAGATATCGGCGTCTGGTGGTTCTTCCGTGATGCCTGGAATTGTGCTGTACTGGCTTTTTCCCTCAATACCGGTGCGTATCAGGCGGAAATATTGCGCGGCGCTATTCGCTCTATCCCCAAAGGGCAATGGGAAGCGGCAGATGCACTGGGGCTTTCACGCATTGTAACCTTCTTCAAGATCATATTGCCGCAAGCGCTCATTGTTTCGCTACGTCCTTATGGTAACGAAATCATCTTGATGATTAAAGGATCGGCTATCGCTTCTATTATTACTATTTTGGATTTAATGGGCGAAACCCGGCGGGCATTTTCACGGACCTTCGATTTCCAAGCTTATTTATGGGCTGCATTTGCCTACCTGATAATGGTGGAATTCTTGCGGCGTGTTTGGGAACTGTTTGAAAAACGGCTGACACGTCACCTGAAGCGCTAGCGCAGATAAACTCAACTATTTACTAAGAAAGCATCGGTTGAAATACCGGTGCTTTTTTTGCTTTTGGACTTATACTGCTGGCAAAAATTCGAGGTTTGTCATGAGCGTAGTTTGTTTTTTAGGACTTGGTGTTATGGGTTTCCCCATGGCCGGGCATTTGGCGGCACAAAAGGGGTTAACTGTTCGGGTATATAACCGCACATTCGCAAAGGCCGAAGCCTGGGCGCAAAAGCATCAGGGGCAGGCTTTTGCCAGCCTACAAGAAGCGGTCTTGGGTGCAGATATTGTTTTCAGCTGCCTTGGCAATGATGACGATGTGCGGGCTATTTGCCTTGGCACTAACGGTGCCTTTGCTGCCATGAAAAAAGGGGCGCTGTTTGTTGACCACACCACAACATCTGACTCGCTGGCGCGAGAGCTTGGGGAGGCTGCCACGCTTGTAGGTATACGCTTTATGGATGCACCAGTTTCCGGTGGTCAGGCAGGGGCAGAGAATGGCCAGCTTACAGTAATGGCTGGTGGCAGCGAAGCCGATTATGCCGACGCCGAACCTGCAGTCAACGCCTATGCCAAGTACTTTGGGCTTATGGGGCCTGTTGGTGCCGGGCAGCAAACCAAGATGATAAACCAAGTGTGTATTGCCGGTTTGGTGCAGGGTCTTAGTGAAGGGGTTCACCTAGCGCAAAAGCTTGGGCTTAATATGGACAATGTTTTAGAGGCGATACGCGGCGGTGCAGCCCAAAGCTGGCAAATGGAAAACCGTTGGCAGACCATGAATGAAGGTCATTATAAGCACGGTTTTGCCGTGGACTGGATGCGTAAGGACCTCAAATTTTGTCTCGATGCCGCGGCAAGACTGGGCACGGAGCTGCCTGTTACCCAACTGGTGGACGGCTATTATCGCGAAGTACAAGAGATGGGCGGCGGTCGCTGGGATACCTCTTCATTACTGGCGCGTTTGAACAAATAACAACCATTATAATAACTTGTATCGGGCGGAGGCCCCCTCCTGCTTCCGCCCTAACACCGAATGCAAATGTATTGCGATAGACGCGTTAAGCTACTGTTGCTTTCGGTTTTTCTGCGGGCACATAGCCCAATGGCAATTCTGTTGTGTACTTGATTTGCTCCATAGCAAAAGTGGTGGAGACATCGCCAATATCGATTTTCGCGATGAGACGCTTGTAAAAGTCATCGTATGCTTCGATATCTGGAACGGCGACGCGCAACAAGTAATCGACCTGTCCGGCCATGCGATAAAACTCAACCACCTCTGGAAACTCTTGTATGACGTCGGCAAATTTTTTCAGCCAATCATCGGTATGCTGGCTGGTCGTGACCGCAACAAAAGCCGTGACTTTTGCGTTGACCTTTTTAGGGTCCAGCAGTGCCACGCGGCGCAAGATAACGCCATCCTCCTCCAGCTTTTGAATGCGCCGCCAGCAGGGCGTGGTTGACAGGCCAACACGGCGACCAATTTCGGCAACCGGTACTGTGCTATCTTCTTGTAATATCGCCAATATACGACGATCAATACGGTCAATCATTTTTACCCTCTAGTATTATTTTTAGGCCCCTAAGCTTATTTGCACGTAGTTTAACTGAGCCTAAGTTTATGGGCATGGCATAACACACTAAATGTAAAAACAATAATAGAAACTTATTTCTTTTTTCTGCTTCTATAGTAATAATTTTTATTTCAGTCAGAAATTTGAGATGTTAATATAAAAATCTACCCTATTTTAGCAGGTTCGTATATTCAATTTTTCAATCAAGCCCTAGCATAAATTACAGATTGTTCCCGATGAGCGGTGCGAGCGCTTTCCTGAGGCGTGGCAGTGTGCTTTGAGAAAACCACGGGCGGGAATTAAGTGCAGCCGAGTTGCGCCACGAAGGATGGGGGAGCGGAAAAACACTGGGCCCCAGCCCGAGTTGCTGCCGCTCTTTGGATTTTTGGTATATCTGCTCGGCCTGCTCGACCGTTTGCCACAAAGTAGGTGCTGCAAGCCCTTCCAAGTGATAGCTATGCGCATAACGACCAATGGCAATTATCAATTCAATTTGCGGCATCGCTGCATATATCTTTTGGTGCCAATGATCTTTACATTCTCTCCTTGGCGGTTTGTCACTGCCTTTGCTGTCTAGCCCGGGAAAACAAAGCCCCATAGGAACAATGGCGAAGTTTGCAGGATTATAGAATTGCTGCGCACTCACCCCTAACCATTGCCGCAACCTATCGCCTGAGGGGTCGGTAAAGGGGCGGCCTGAAGCGTGCACACGCGTGCCCGGAGCCTGGCCAGCAATACAAACTTTGGCGGTACTAGAGAGAACCACAACCGGCCTAGGCAGATGGGGTAAGGGGTGCTTATAGGGGGCTGTGAGGCATATTTGGCAAGCTTTGATTTGTTGCTCTAAAACATTCGTGTCCTGTTGGTGAGCCGGTTGACGTGACATTTTATGCCCTGCTTGGTTCGTGAGTTAGGTTTTTTATATTCTCCCTGTACTCACTTATTCTTATCATTGGTTGCTATTTTATTGATGCCGTTTACTTTGATGTTTTGATTAATCTTATTAAATTTATAGCTTTATGTAGCTGCGCCAGCTTATGCCAAGCTTTACAGCTGCATTCCCATTATTAAACCAGATAAAACATGGCGCCTAAAGCGAGAGCTTAAGCTTTTGCTTGTTGTGCCTGCTTTGCCTGCTGCGCTTCTTTCAGCTTCATGATCGCCGGCCGTTCCTGTAGCGTTTCGTAGTATTTAATGAGATGGGTTAGGTGATTGGGAATTGCGACACGTATGGGCTTGCAAAAATCCAGCGCACAATAAAGCGTTATGTCGGCAATTGAAAAACGCTCCCCCGCCAAATAGGGTACTGATTGTAAGCGGCTGTTCATGATACGCATGGCTTCAAAGACTTTCGGGCGGTTGGCCTCGCCCCATGCACGAACCTGTGGTTGCTCCAACTCTTTCATAGCTGGATGAAGGTGACGGAAAATGTTTACAACAGGCAGGAAACAGTAGAGTTCTGCACGGCGCTGCCACATTTCAACCTCAGCGCGTTCTATGGCCATAAGGCCAAACATAGACTTAAGCGGGTTCATTTCTTCAAAGTAACGGCAAATTGCAACTGTTTCTGAAAGTATTGTGCCATCGTCCAGTTCAAGTACCGGTAGCCTTTGGAAAGGATTTAACTTTGTAAAATCAGGGTGTTTTGTTGCCCCTTTCATGAAATCTACAAATACTGTGTTAACCTTAATCCCCTTTTCATTGAGAAAAATAGCAAGTCTTTTAGGATTGGGTGCGTAGGGATGAGAATAAAGTTTCATCGCGATCTCTTTGCAATCAATAGTAATTAATTGTGTCGTTTTTTATGTATTGAGTCTCACTTTGACGCAAACTGAAAGAATTAAACATCTTTGTTTAACCAAAAGGTAACCATAGATTACAGAGCAGCCTTAAGATATCCTATTATTTCTGGTCAAAAGATACTTATTTACGTCAAGGTAGTTACTAGTCAAAGCCAGAGATTGTGATGGAAAAGCACTATCAAACTACTCAGGATCCAAGCAATATTAACCGTGAGCGTGCGCAAAAACGCCGTGCCATGGCACGCCATTTACGGCGCGGCCAAGAGGCAATTGCGTTAACGCCTTCAATTCGCAGTTATTTTGAACCCGACTTGATTTTAATGTTCACCCGAAACCAGCTTTCAACCACTTATGCAATGCCTTTGCTTGCAACAGTTGTGGCATTAATTGCTTGTGTGTGGGTGGAACCTATTGTGGTGGCGCTTTGGTTCATTGTTATCCTACTGGTACAGAGCGGTCTTTATTTTTCGATTTCACACATTGAACGTCGTGTCCGGGCTGCTGTGAGCACAACTGGCATTATGAATGAGCTGTTTGCCGGGAGCGCTATTTTCTCATTAAGCTGGGTTGGCTTTTTATTGCTGAGCTTTGATGGGGAAGTGGCCGATGGGCTCTTCATTTTCCAATTTGCCACCTATTTAATTGTGGTTGCCATGAGCACAATGCTCTCATCACCATTGCCACAAGCCCAACTGGTGGCAACTGTGCCTATTAGTTTGTGTATGCTGGCATTATTTATCGCGGCAGGTGGTGCTATGCACTATGCAATGGCGGCTATGGCGGTTGGTGCGCAGGTCTTCTTCTATCTGCTTTCGCGGCAATTATATGCCAATGCACTTATTTTGCTGGAATATCGAGCCGAGAAAGACCAACTGATATCGGAACTTGAGCAAGCCAATGCCAGCTCGCAAGAATCGCGTAAACGAGCCGAAGAAGCAAACCTTGCAAAATCTCGTTTTCTTGCCACTATGAGCCATGAGCTCCGCACCCCTCTCAATGCTATTCTAGGGTTCTCAGAGGTCATGAAGGACGAGGTTCTTGGGCCAATGCATAACAGAACCTACCTTGATTATGCGCAGGACATTAACAACTCCGGTCAGCACCTTTTGAACCTGATAAACGAAATACTCGACTTGAGCCGCGTTGAGGCGGGGCGTTACGAACTGCATGAGACAGCCTCCAGCCTTGCAAACACCATGGCGGCATGCCGACATATGATGCAAATGCATGCCAATCAAAAGGGGCTTGTTATCCATGAACAATATACGCCCATGCTTCCCAGTTTATGGGCGGACGAGCGCGCCCTGCGGCAGATGATTTTGAACCTGCTTGGCAATGCGATTAAATTCACACCAGATAAAGGTGATATCTGGCTGGAAGCGGGCATGGATGCAAACAATTGCCAGTTCATACAGGTTCGTGACAATGGGCCTGGAATACCGCAAGGTGAAATACCCATGGTACTGGAGGCTTTCGGGCAAGGTGCACAGGCCATAAATAACGCTGAAGAAGGTACGGGGCTGGGGCTTTCTATTGTACAGGCTTTTGCCAATTTGCATGGTGCAATTTTTGAGCTGGATTCTAATTTTGGCAGCGGGACAACCGTTAGGCTACTTTTCCCTGCAGAACGTAGTGTAGGTGCAAGTGGCTTTACGCCAAAACCACCACCTATCCAGCAGGAGCGGCAAACTTCGCGCCCCTTCAAGGGCGATGATTTACGGCGTAGTGCCTAGCTTTTCCTAGATTGGAGAAAAGGCACAGGAGTGCGCCTTTTCAATTCACCAACCAGCCTATCAGGTGTTTTGTGCGTTCACGCCTGCATCTGCAAAGCTGGCCATACCGCGATGGGTTTGGGCTGCTGCCTTAATGATACCTGCCGCAATAGCAGCGCCCGAGCCCTCGCCAAGGCGCATGCCGAGATCAAGTAGCGGACGCCCTCCCATTGCCGCAACCGCGTTTTTATGGGACGGTTCAGCTGATGTATGGGCGAAGATACAGTGGTCCAGCGCCGTGGGATCCATTTGGTGCAAAATAGCAACCGCAGACGAGGTGACAAACCCATCAATCACTACCGGGACTTGCTGCATGCGAGCGGCGAGCACAACGCCGGTCATAGCGGCGATTTCACGCCCGCCCAAACGGCGCAGAACCTCTAGTGGGGGCTGGGACTTTGGCCCGCCAATACGCGTTACTGCCTGTTCTACGATTTCAATTTTATTGTTTAAAGATGCACCATGCACACCCGTACCCGGCCCGACCCAGTCTTTCGCACTGCCACCATAGAGCGCATAAAAAATAGCCGAAGCCACTGTGGTGTTGGCGATGCCCATTTCCCCCAGACACAACAGGTCGGTGCCACCGGCTAAAGCCTCCATACCAAAGGCCATAGTTGCCGCGCAATCGGTTTCTGAAAACGCATCTTCCTCGGAAATATCGGGGGTTGGCATGTCCAGCGCAAGCTCAAATACTTTCAGGCCTAAATCGTAGGCTTGGCAGAGCTGGTTGACAGCTGCACCACCTGCGGCAAAGTTTTCGACCATTTGCCTTGTCACTTCTTTAGGAAAGGCACTGACCCCTTTGTCTGCCACACCGTGATTGCCTGCAAACACAGCGACCAGAGGACGGGCAACATTGGGCTTTGGTTGCCCTTGCCAAGCGGCCAGCCACTCGACAATTTCTTCAAGGCGGCCGAGTGAACCAGCTGGTTTGGTTAGTGTTGCTTCGCGCTGGCGCACAGCTTCGACTGCTTTTTTATCCGGACCAGGCATTGCATTGACCAAGTTACGAAAATCGTCAAACGGCAATGCGGAGTTGGCAGGGTTCATTAATATCTCCAAAAAACTTTATTTGTTTACAGTGGGGTCGTTGAATGTTCTATAAGTCTCCTGCAGAAAATTACAAATAGCGCTTTCAGCGTATACCGTGATTATACGTGGCTAAATGGTTATAGACTGTTTTTTAAATATTACTTTTGCATAGATACGCTAGCATTTGAAGGAAATGCCAATGTCAATTGAAGATAGCCATGGGCCCGAGACGAAAGAGAGACTGCCAATACATCTAGAAGCTGCTGTTCTTGTGCGCTTTTTTTCTCGCCTCCCCCTGCCCCAGCTTTGTTCTCGTGATGATTTGTTACGTGCGCCGGATTTTCGACAAATGACGCGGGCACTGCCATTTGCAACGGCTATTATCGCTTTTCCTGCATTTCTTAGTATTGCTGTATTAGGAGCCAGTGCCCTACCTGCTTTTTTGTGCGGCATAATTGGCTGCGCTGTGGGGGCTGCTGTTACCGGAAGTTTGCATGAAGATGGGTTTAGTGATGTTTGCGACGGCTTTTTTGGCGGCGCAACAAAAGAACGACGGCTTGAAATAATGAAAGATAGCCGCATCGGAGCATTTGGCGCTTGTGGTTTGTGCCTTGCGCTTTTGTTTCGTGTTGGGGCGATTGCCGCGCTTGTGAACACCCTATCGCCCTTTTGGGCGGCCTATGTTTACTTGTGTGCCGAAATTGCCAGCCGGTTTGCAATGGCCGTATTATGGGCTGTAATGCCTGCGGCCTATGAGGGGGGCTTGGGCTCACGATTTGGTAAACCAAGTGGGGCAGCTCTGTATTGGGCTCTGGCTGGTACTGTTTTATTCCTGCTACCGCTGTTGTTTGCTGGCTTGGGGATCAATATAGTATTTGCGCTCACCTTTAGCATAGCCGCTACTTTTTTTCTCAAGCAATTAGCCCATATTAAGGTTGGCGGGATCACCGGCGATGTTTTGGGTGCATGTCAGCAATTGAGTTTGATGTGCTTTTTCTTTGGTTGGTTGCTCATTGGCGGATAATTGCCCCAATCTGCCTTTTACAATAGGAATGAAGATGGTTTCCAAGCAGCAAATTGTTAGCCCTTGCAACGGCATTTGCACTATTGATCCCCTGCTCCAGATATGCCGGGGCTGCTATCGAAACCTTGAGGAAATATCGCAGTGGCGAGAAATGAGTATGGGTGAAAAAGAGGCTTTACAGAAACAGCTCGTATTGCGCGAGAAAAAATACTTTAAGGACTTTGGAGAAATATAATGTTTTATAAGCTTGGCCTTGCTGTCATCATTACCGGAGTTATCGGCGGGCTGATAATTTCAAATTATGGTAGCGGGGAAGCTACAGAGCTGTTGAGTGATGATGGCCCACGGCTGGTTGCACTTATTGCCATGCTGATCGTTATTGGTGGATCATTTTTAGCGGAGCCCTCAGGCTGGCTGCGCGGGATTAAGGACCTACTCATTTGGGGCGGAATTGGCGTTGTTCTCATACTGGGTTACAGTTTCCGCCATGATTTTGAGTACTTGAAAAATCGTTTTTTAGCAGAGTTCAACCCCGAAGCTGGTTATACTACACGTACTGGTGCGCTTGCGGTGCCTATTGGCGAAGACGGCCATTTCCACGTTCGTGCCACAATTAACGGTGCCGGAATACCGCTTTTGGTTGATAGCGGTGCCAGCCGTTTGACTTTAAGTGCGCAAGATGCCCTTACCGCCGGATTTAATGTTGAGGATTTACACTACACCAAAGCGGTTTCGACCGCCAATGGGCGGGCAATGGTTGCGCTTGTTAAGGTGGACTACATTACAATCGGCTCAACAACCCTAAACAATGTGGAAGCCATGGTGAGCAAACCCGGCATGCTGGAAAGCTCGCTTTTGGGCATGAATGTACTGGAACGCTTTGGTAACTGGCGGGTTGAACGTGGAACACTTTACATTGGCGAGTAAAGCTTAATATCGTTTGGCAGGCATTAAGCCTGCCATTATCGGCCTATGAGCGGATATTTACGACCACAAACTATAGGCAAAGCGCAGACAAACAAGCAGCAAGAAGATACCAAAGGTGACTTCCATTTTTCGCTTAGGTAATGCATGAGCCAATTCCGCCCCCTTGGGAGCCATGAATAACGAGAGCGGAATAATGATGGCCACGGCTGCTATGTTTACATAGCCCAATGATAGTGGTGGCAAATCCGGCTCTCCCCAACCTGCCCAGATCATACCCAGTACACCTGGAATTGAAATCAGCACGCCAACACCTGAGGAGGTGGCAATGGCTTGACGTAGGGGCCTGCCGTAAAGGGTCATGAATGTATTGTTCATAACACCGCCACCTATCCCCATCAGGGTACAGAAGAAGCCGATCAACAACCCCACAAAAATGCGTAGCGGTCCTTTGGGAATATCGCTACCCAGTTGATAGTTCCCACGCCCGAAGATCATACGCAATGCCACCATAAAGGCGATAAACATAAAGATGAGTTTGAGTTGGTCGCCCGATATTTGTGCCGCAAGTAAAGAGGCGATAACAACACCTGCTGGTATGGTGAGCACCCAGCTTTTGAGCAGTGCCAAATCTGCCGCTCCTTTGCTTTTATGAGCGGCAAAGGAACGCAGTGATGTGGGCACGATGACACCAAGGGACGTTGCCACACAGACATGCATTAGTACCGTTTGGGATACCCCAGCAATACCCAGAGCTGAAAGAAGTACCGGCACCAAAACAGCGCCACCGCCAACACCAAACAAACCCGCCAGAAAACCAGCCAAAGCGCCCGAAGCGACAAGCGAGACGATGAGAACCATCAGCTCATTAAGTTGCATTTCCATCGAATATTCCTGGATTTCGCCCTAATCATTAAGTTATCAATTAATCATAACTCTAAGAATGGTGAGTATTAGTGACTATGTGCTTTTGTAGGTATTTTAATCTCCCAATACGCTTTATTAAAATTAAACCTTATACGTAACTAATAAAAGCAATCTTTTTAGATATAGATTTCATATTAACGCTTTAATTGTTTACGTTTCAGTTTTGAGAATGTTAGGTACTTTCTGATTTTTCGTGACAATCTTGTTTTTCGGTTTAATTGATTCTCAATTGATAACATCCGCTGTACGGTTTCACGCACGACATATTGTTCAAAAGTTAGCTGAGGCAAACGATTTGCTATTAACTCTTGAACATAGTATTTTGCTAATTCTACAAAATTATCGTTTCTCGAATCTAGAAACAACTCACTCCTTAAGTCTCTCGCTTGGTTAACAAGTTCTTTTTCTGTAATAAATGCTTGAGAGATTGTATCCTCAAGTTCATTTTTGTTTTCGAAATACAGGCCGATTTCATCACGTCGACGATATTCAATCGAATTTAAGTTAAATTTCTGCAACCCAATTTTACTAGTAATGTCTCCATGATAGAGAACAACAGGTTTTTTAGCATAAATAGCATCAAAAATAGCTCCGGAAAAATCGCTTATTACTAAGTCCGAAACATCTAATAGATTTCTTTGATCCGCATCGCCATTCATTAAATGCTTAATTCCATGATCCTTAGCTGTTTGCATCCATTGAAGGCTGTCTTTTTCATTGTTATGGTGCATTTTTATTATAATGTTATATTTTTTACAAAGAAGCCCAAGTTGATCTATCAGGCTTTCAAATGAGCCTAGCTCTCCGTATGTTGGCATATACAGTATTGTTTTTTTATTTACATCAAGCAAAAGGTGTTGCTTGTTTTTTCGGCGTTGCTCTTCAGACGCCTCATTTTTCCAATTCGAGAATTTTATATTGCCGACTGCATAACTTGGAGAGAAGTGTGATACTCTTTGAGCTGAATAGGCTCCAAACATCAAATTTAAATCAGCAAGTGAGCGCCATTCTCCATAATTGTGCCTCTCTTTAGCTAGCCCATACTGAACTGAAATGAGCCTTGTTTTTACAAGTTTTTCAATATTTGGAAAAGGCGCCTGAAAAAAAAGTAAATCAATTTCACTATTTATAACACCAACTTTGGAGCGGTGTATGATTCTAATTTCATTTTTATAATTTAGTAATGCGTCTTTTTCCCGCGCATTGTCACCGCGATCTAAAAAAATAATAGTCGCATTTGGATATGCTTCGATTAAATGGCTGAAGTGATACAGCTGAAATGAATTCCAAACAATAAATCCAACTTTTGCATCATTCATTTAATTAGCCTTTGGAAAAAATCGGCTTCTCGCTGCCAATTATGGTAGTGTATTATGCGTTCAGGGATATCAGTATAATAGTGGGTGTCAAAGTCATTATCTTTTGAAAAATGAGAGAATCCATAGATTTTCTCTTTTGGAAACTCACCATTAATTTTATAAATCCAATATAGTAAAGCCAACCCAGTACTGGGTAGGCAATTTAAACTACTAATTAGCTCTCTAAATATTTCGGATGGAATTGTTGTAAAGCTGCCGTTAAGATTTTGTAAATTTGGATAGTAAGCAAGAGGGTTTAAACGTTTATTTTCAAAATTATTTGAAGCAATAATAGTGAATTTATTATCAGAACTAAAATCTGATTTTATTTCTCCGTTTGCAATTCTGACCCATACGTTTTGCTTCTTACCGCATCGCTTTTCCTGATTAACATCATAATTATTAAATCTAATAATTACATCATTACTATCAATATCATCACTTGACTTGTTGGATAATCCTAGTGTTCCATTTCCAACAATACAAATACTATTTCGGTTATTAGAAATATGCTCTTCAAAATACTTTCGACTTTCAAGTATTTTTATATATAATCTACTACCATTTAGACAGTTTTTATAACCGCGCCATTTATTAATATAGACAACATGCTGAAGAAATACTGGTAATGTTGCTTCAGATTTAATTGTTAGCTGATCATATATATTTCGTGCTATTTCTAGGTGGTTATTTTTTATAAGAATCGTTATTGCCTTAATTCTCTGAGAGTTATTTAAATATGTAGAAAATTCATGGTTGAAGAATAGTTTTTCGAAGAGCTCTAGCTTTACTTCTTCATAGGAGTTTATTTGAGTGATATAATCAGCGTATCTGAAGACGGCGTTTATCTCGTTGGAAACAGCTGCACCTCTCAAGTATTCCCCAGTAACATCTGAATATACTCGGGACCTTAAAAGCCTATCACCTAGTAAATATTTAGTATAATTGCACGATTTGTGATTAAAAAACTGCTTAATCAAGTATGAAAAATTCGCATCTAAAGGCTTTACTCTAATAACAATATAGGCAATTGACTTTTGTAAAACGTATTTAATGATATTAGCGCTTGGAATTTCAATACATTTTTTAATAATTCTAATAATTATTTCTGGTAATTTCTTTAGTAAAAAAAATCTATAGAACTTATACCTTTGATAATACAACTTTTGAAAAAACTGAATGAGACTAATGGATTGCATATAGATTAATCAGGCTGATGCTTTTATGTTTTCGAGTACTTCAGATGTGGAGATTCCCTCAGTACGGGGTAGATATATGACATCACATAAATTTTTAAAGATATCGAAGCGTCCTTTCCAGTCGTCTCCCATGACTAGAATATCCGCTTGGTTATTTTTAATGTAATCACCTTTACTTTCTAGCGAATGTTCCAAAAAAACTTCATCAACATATTGTAAAGATTTAACTATCTCCATTCTTTCAAACTGTGAGTAAATAGCCTTCTTTTTTTTCTTTTGTAAATTCAGAGAATCTGTTGATACACCGACTATTAAATAATCTCCCAACATACGTGCGCGCTGCAAAATGCGTACATGACCGACATGAAGAACGTCAAAAGTACCAAACGTAATTACGCGTTTCATTATATTTTCCAGTTTAAAGGTAATCATGTTATTTGTGTCTATTAATAACAGAATTGTAAATCGATAAACAAACAACGTTTTATTATGCACATATTTATAAATTTGCTGTAATTAGTATTCTCGGGAGGTATTCCCCCCGGAAATTGATTGAGTTTAAAAGTAGAGATATTGTTGCCTCATATTGAGGACTAGTTTTATGAAGAAATCTCGGTTTAGC
>NZ_LLWE01000019.1 GCF_001562055.1 Polycladidibacter stylochi
AACGATGTTGGACAAGCTCTGGATCCTTTTGGTGAAGAATCCAGCACTCAAACAGATTTAGTCACTCTCAGCAAATGTGTCGTGTACTGTGGCCGTTGCCGAAATCGACAGTGCCTTTTTGCTTGAAGTTATCAAAGCGGTTGTTGGCGGAAGCGAGGATACGGGCGACCAGCTCATCGTTGCGCAAAGTCGGGAAGGCTTCAGCCACCAGCGCCACAGCGCCAGCGACTTGAGCGGCGGCGCTTCCATTTGGTAATATGGAAAAATAATAATTATCTGATTTAGAGCCAGTTGGCTCAGCAACTTTTTCCACGACATTGCTAGCACTAATACAATAAGATGCAGCTTCATAGCAGCCAGCAGCTATCTTTGGTGATTGTAGCCCCAAGTGCAATTTATTCGGTTTCTGTTTTTCGGCATAACTAACGCCATTAACGGTTAAACTCGTTTTAGAAAGTTCCTTGATATAGCTTGGTAGAACCCCAAGTACATGCTGGCTAAATGAACCATTTTTTGTTTTTCGTGCCATAGCTGGAGTTATGTAGACACCGGTTTTACTATAGTCTTTAAGTGCATCGAAGTAGCGTTCGACACCGCCTTGAACACTTGAAGAATGAACTCTCAAATTTTCAATCGCCTGAGAAAAACTAATACTGTCTGTTTTTATTAGTTCTTCTACGTCACTTAAAACCATATTTAAGGTAAATATCTTACCATCATAGGCTTTTTTGTCATACTGTCCAAGGCTAAGGTATGTTGGCGAATCTATTTTCGTCGAGAAAGTCATTGGTGAAAAAAGAATGTTCGCGCCGCGTTTGATTGCTGCGCGAACAGGTGCAGCGAGTTCGGTGTCTTCTCCATGTACCGAACTTAAAAGGATATTTGCCTCAGGAGCCACACCGACTATGCCTTGATTATCATCCTTTGCATTAATCAATGCCAGAAGCCCTAAAGTCATCTTTTCTGATAATATGACTGCTACATTCTCTGATTTATGTGTGCTTAGTTCAGTAACCTTTGTAGTTGATAAGGCCATGTCACTTAACTTAGTTACAGAGGATGACAGGGGATCTAAAAGACCTATTTTGGTTAAATCTAAATCGTTGTGCTTATAAATACGCTTGCCATTAAGCATGGCAATTACTTGACCTTTACCTGTTAGCCCCATTGTATGGGCATATGCCAATTTAATTGCGTTATATGGGCTAAATTTTATTGATGTTATTCCGCCGGCTGAACTAAAGCTCGACGTATCTGAATCAATAGCTATTAGCGCCTGATATTGCTTTGAGGCTTCGAGTTCTGCCACCTTAGCGGGATCCACCTGATGTTTGTACTCGAACGTACCATCATGTGCTGTGAGGTACTTGGTGTTTGTTGGCTGTGTACTCGTGGAAGAACCGGTTGATGTCGAGCCAGCTGGACCAGAACTGCTTCCGCCGCCACCTCCGCCACCACAAGCTGCAAGAGAAAGGGTAAGTGCGGTTGCTAATAGAAATTTATTCATTGTGTTTGGATCACTACAATTAGTATGTTAATATTACTAATGCAACCTCTAGTATATATTTCTATTTTTGTAAATATATCTAATTATATTACAAACGATACCAAGATATATATATTTTGAATATCAAATAAAAATTACTTATTATTTAGTAATACTTATTTACATAATATATACACTTATATAGCAACAGTTTATAATATAAATATAAATTATTTCATTATAGAAGACAGAAATATATTCTGCCTTCTATTTATTGGGTTTATTTAGTTATTGACGTTTATTGAAACGGTTGAGCCATTTTCATGCTGCTCTACCTCTACGATAATTTCATTATCACCTGGGGAAGGCACTTCAAACGCTGCTTGCTGGGGAATAACAATTTGGAAGGCTAGCGGGTTTTGAATACCTGCTATGGATATACCCGCGTTATATGTGCCAGCAGAGACATTTGCGGTTGCATTCCAAGCCAAGCCGTTCTCGCCCCAACGGGGGCCACCACCTTGGGCGTTTGGCACAGTTATCCAAAAAGCACGTAGATTTTCGACATTATTTCCAGCCGTGAGGACGTTAATCTGGGGCATTTCCTGCTCTCTTTCAGCTTTGTTGCTAACGGAGAAAGAGACGCGATGCGCTGTCACTTGTGAGCTTATTTGGCGCGATATGGTTAAGAATTCTTGCCACAAAAAAGCCGCCCCGGATGAGGCGGCTTTTTATCATTCGTTTTCGGTTTTGCTTAAAGTGCTTCACAAATCTCGCGGGTTTGTGACGCAATCATAGCTTCTTCGTTGGTTGGAATTGCCATGATTTTTACTTTAGAAGAAGCTGCAGAGATGGTGATTGCCTCGGATGCGCGGCGATCGTTCGCGGCTTCATCAATTTCCACACCCAAGAATTCCAAGCCCTTACATACACCGGCGCGGGTTTTGGCGGAGTTTTCGCCAATACCACCGGTGAAGACCAGTGCATCAATACCGCCCATACAAGCAACCAAACCACCCAACTCGCGCTTGATGCGGTTGTCGTAGTATTCCAGTGCCTGTTTGGCTTTCGGATCGCTGCTGCCTTCGAGTTCACGCATATCCTGCGAAATTTCGGAGAGGCCAAGCATACCAGACTCTTTATAGAGTACATGGGCGACTTCATCGACCGTCATTTTCTTTTCCTGCATCATATAGAGCAGGATGCCCGGATCGATAGAACCACAACGGGTGCCCATGGCCAGACCGTCAAGAGCGGTGAAGCCCATGGTGGTGGTAACACATTTGCCGTTTTCAATGGCGGTCATGGAAGCACCGTTGCCAAGGTGGGCAACAACAACTTTTTTATCGGCAATTTCCGGAGCCACATTGTGCAGCTCGCGGGAAATGTACAGATAAGACTGGCCGTGCATACCATAGCGGCGGTAGCCTTCTTCATAGTAGCTGAGCGGCAAGGCGTAGGCTTCGTTGTTGAAGTTCTGGCTGCGGTGGAAGGCAGTATCGAAGCACAGCACTTGTGGCTTGCCTTTAAAGGCTTCTGCAGCCCCTTGAACACCCGCGAGGTGGTGCGGGTTATGCAGTGGTGCCATAGAGCTGATGCGCTCTACTTCTTTAATCACTTCTGGTGTAACCAGACGTGGCTCGGAGTAGTTTGGTCCGCCATGCACCACACGGTGACCAATGGCGTCTACTTCCAAGTTGCCATCAAATTGGTGCAGCACGTCAAGTAGCACATTTAGTGCAGTATTGTGGTTCTTGGCTTCCTCATCGGTCATGGCGCGGTCGGCGATTTTATCGCCTGCCGCAGTTTTTGCCTTAATCCATGCTTTTGCGCCTAGACCATCGATCTGGCCGGACAGGACGCTTTCTTCACCCTTAAAAAGCTGGAACTTGATAGAAGATGAACCTGCGTTCAGTACGAGAATTGTTTCAATGCTCATGTTTTGTCCGATTATTCCGCTGCTAGTTTTTGTTCTTTGCCATCGAATGCCACGCCATTGGTTTTGAAGTAATCAAACAGAGAGGCAAGAGCACAGGAAACAAGACGGGCGCGATCGCTGTCAGCGCGACTGGTAAGAATTACCGGTACGCGAGCACCAACCACAAGACCTGCAGTTTCAGCGTGGGAAACAAAGGTCAGCTCTTTTGCCACCATGTTACCGGCTTCAAGGTTTGGCACAACGAGCACCTCGGCGCGACCTGCAACGTGGGATTCAATCCCTTTGGTGCGGGCAGCTTCCAGATCAATCGCATTATCCATAGCTAGTGGACCATCGACGATACCGCCTTTGATCTGACCACGATCAGCCATTTTGGAAAGAACAGCGGCGTCCAATGTGGACGGGATTGCCGGGTTCACAGTTTCCAATGCAGACAGGATACCGACTTTTGGTGGTTCCATGCCGATAGAACGGGCAACGTTAATGGCGTTTTGGGTGATGTCGACCTTGGTCACCAAGTCCGGTGCAATGTTGATTGCTGCATCAGAAATGATAACCGGCGTGTTACGGCCCGGAACATCCATTACGAATGCATGGGAAATACGGCGTTTGGTGCGTAGACCACCTTCACGTTTCACCACATGGCGCAGCAGGTCGTCGGTGTGCAGGTGACCCTTCATGACGGAACGAACACGGCCTTCATGAACCAGAGCAACAGCGCGGGCGGCTGATGCGCTTTCGTCTTCACAGTCGATCAGCTCATACTTGGAAATGTCGACGCCGATTTTTTCAGCAGCAGCTTGAATGCGTTTGGCAGGGCCACACAGGATTGGCACAATAAGACCAGCCTCAGCTGCAAGCACTGTACCGCCTAGAGAGTTGGAATCGTCTGGGCAAACAACGGAGGTCGGAATAGCTGGCAGTTTTTTCGCCAAGGATACCAAGCGCTCAAAGTGCTGGTGGCGCTTCATCAGCAGACTTGGCAGTTTTTCCGGGTCGTAGCTGATTGTTTCGGTTGGCGCGATCACCAATGCTTCACCCTCAGCCACCAATGTGCCGTCATCGAGTTTCACATCGGTTTTCAAACGGACACGGTTTTCAGGGAGTTTTTCCAAAACTTCGACAGTTACGTCGAGGACTTGGTCAACTTTAACTTTTTGATGAAACTTCAAAGTCTGATCGCGGTAAACAGTACCGGGGCCCGGCAACACATTACCGATGACTGCAGAAATGAGCGTTCCGCCCCACATGAACGGCGCTGAAGGACCTTCGCCTTCATTCTCACCATTGTAGTGTGCATTTGGCAAGTGCAATGGGTTTATATTGCCTGATGCATGAGCAAATACAAACAAATCGTTAGCTGTACAAATGCGGGAGCGCGTTGCGGTATCGCCGACCTTAATTTGATCGTAGGTTCGGTTCGTTGCCATTGGGGCCTCTTTCAAATTGTTTTGTGACCGTCAGCCCTAGTCGCTGAATATCCATTAGGAGCCCGCAGGCTCTCATATATCTATTACAAGCACGTGAACTGACAGCGGCACCTTCATGTCATTGTTAAATGTTCTTCACGGGTTTAATGACCCACTCATGAAGGAGCGCCATTGATCTTAATCACATATACCTGAAAATGACGCATTGAAAAGACCGCTGTGTTACTATGACACAGCGGCGGCAACTCATTGTAATATATAGTAAATAAAGGATAACTCTTGTTTTTTAACTCTAGCTACCCGTTTTCTTCATATCAGCATCGCATTTTTGTTTGTACTCGGGGCAGGAAACTTTTCGTCCTTGCAGGAAGAATACGTCGCTTAATTCGATTTCGGCCAAAATGCCACCCGGAAAAAACTTACCTAATTCAGGTCTGTGTGTGTACTTAGATTCGCCAATAATCAGATAGCTGTTTGCAATTGCAATATCATCTGGAATATCGATACCTGTTGGCGGCGAACCTTCCGTCCATGGCTCCAAATTAGGGGCACCAGTTCCATCGCGGCCCACGCTCCACACAGTTTTGGGCTTGATAACCTTTTTATCGCCTTTCCCACTTTCTACAAAATGTACAACGCCGACATTCAGGGTGAGACCTTCTGACGAGTACGGCACCATAACCTGTTTAACAGAGTCAAAGATGTTGGTCATATCACTGTCGCTCATTTTCCGCTCCCGTGCAATTAAGTCCGAGACAGTTGCCGCCGTTTGCGAGACCTTACGATCCATCGTGAGTAGTAGGTTGAGTTCAACCACGCCGAGCAGAAGGAAAATCAAAACAGGTACGACGAGCGCAAATTCTACCGCAGCAACGCCCCCATTGTTACTCAATAATGATTTCATTGAAGGATACATTTGATGCCACCTATTTAAACATGTGTAGCGTAAAAGGGATTAAAAGGGCTCGTTGCGAAAAACAGCGGAACTGGATAACACCCTATCGCCACTCTTATTGTCTGCAAAAGCGCTCTTCATCCATTCTGTCATCATGGGCCAGCGATAGTTAACCCGAAGCAACATTATAGAATTCCTCGAACCCAGTTTGAATTCTTCATGGAAATCCCATTTACCGCTTTTAGGGTCGTATTTTGGTGCAGGTACATCTGCGACCTCTTTGAAGGAGGTAAAATCTTTAACGCTCACTGACAGGCGGTCGGGTTTAAGGCAAAAAATATTGGCCGAACTGCTGCAGATGATGGTTGTTAATGCCGCTTTATTTTTTCCCTGTGCTTGTCCGGTCCGCACAAATCTTGCTGCCTCTGCTGTGGCATGGTCGAGCAATTGACCACCCAACATAACTAGGCCGGTTTCTAAAATTCCAAAAATGAGCATAAAATAAGGAACAGCTAGAATTGCAAACTCAACAGCGGTTACACCGCGCTTGTCTTTTTTAAACCTTGCCAGTTTATTGCCCGCAGGCTCTGCCCTTTTTTTAAATATTCGCGACAACATTTTCGCCCCCATATGTACCAATAACAGCCTGCGATGACTGCACATCAAACGATGCGTACATGAGAATTAAATATGATTAAGCAGTTTGCGATCCATAGAAGCACTCAAACCGCTTGAACCTATTATTTGACGCGTATTCTTAACCGAGAACCGGTAGGCACTTTTCGGGAATACGCTTTATTATGACACGTATTCTTATCCGAAAACCGGCATCCACTTTTCGGGAATACGCTCTAGGTTTACACTTTGACTTTAGATGCAAAAGAAATAGCATCACTTGGATTTGGCCATATCGTTGCGTTGTTGAGACTGCGATTGCATCGATGAAAAATGGTGCCCGACGTCCCCAACCCGCAAAGCCGGTTCACACTCTGGATTACATGTATAGCTTGAACGTGCTGAATTACGTTGTACCACAACGAATTTATCTTCAGCGGAACTGACCGTTATCATTTCATCAACTATGGGTTCTGCATCTTGATTGAGAATAATCAAATTTGTTGAACCATAGCTTTTGCCTGTGACAATAACGGTTGTGCCTTCATGTATTACCACATCTGCAATGGCTGGATTACCAATAACAACCGTTGATGCCGGCTCTTCAATACGAAATACTTTCGCTTGATCGGTAATTACCTGAACATCATTTGCCAACACGCTTGAACTTGTCGGCAAACACAATCCGGCAACAAGAGCAAGAAAGTGATAGTATTTTACCTGTGCAGCCATATCGACAGCATCCCCTATTCGCACTTATCTATACTTAATTTTGACGGGGATTCCTAAAAAATGACTAATATTTTATCTAAATAGTTTTCATGTGGCCATTCAATAAAGAATAGCTCATAGCTAGCAACAGGTTAAAAGAATACTGTTACATTTATTTATTGTTAAAAATATCTATAAATAAATGATAAATACAACCGAATTACTTTATGTGCTTTGCATATACTAATTATAAGCGTCGAATCGACGTCAGGTTGCCGAATTCGTTTTGAGCGATCCTGTTAAGTGCGGCATCCAAATTTTCGTAGGCAACAGTCATTGTGTGCCCATTAGCATGAATGATTGTGTTGCTATCGCTCATAATTGCCACATGGCCTTTCCAAAACAGCAGATCACCTCTTTGAAGTTGTGATTTAGCCTCTAAATTCCCCAGATGATTACCGGCAGTGGCCTCTTGCATATCCGCATCACGTTGCAACTGATACCCTGCAGTTGCTGCAGATAACTGGACCAGACCCGAGCAATCGAGACCAATGGCTGAGCGACCTCCCCATAAGTAAGGAGTACCCAACAGTTTTTCGGCTGTTGCAACCCAGTCCGTGACATACTCATCACATCGCGCCAAATGACTTGCGACCATAAAGCCACCAGTACTCAGTTTGGCATAGTTTAAACCACGCGTCGTTTCGTAACCAATGACCGTCACTTTTGCACCCATTGACAACAAGCGGTTAACGGGTGATTTCAAATCCGCAAGCGGATACACGTAGCTTCTAAGAGTACAAACCTTATGGCTTGGCGTAGAAGGGGCGGCAAGCGCTGCGGTTGGCAGCCAGCCCACATAACCATCCTCTTTTGACTGCCCCCATGACCAGCCATCATTGGTCTGCTCGTATATATCTATTTGTTCGCCGTATATAAGCTGGGTGTCGATACCGGTTGTAACATCAGGTGACTGACGTAGGTCTACAAGCTCTGTGTTGATTTGTTTTAAGGACGGCAAAGCGTAGCTGGGGCGCTCGACTTTGTCCTTGTAGGACTGTGCTGCCAAGTCGGATTTTATCGGATGTAAGCGCCGATCAAACTGCTTATTCATTGAGCCCCTAAGCCTCTTTTACATTTGCAATATATGCTGGTTTAATCAGGTTGGTAAAAGTGCTGCTTTCTTAACCACCATATCGCCCAGCTCTTGTAAATACTGTGCACCTTGAACGGTTCGGGTCACGTAAACAATACGTCTGTCCTTCGGGTCGCGCTTGCGCGACAGCAGCTTCATTTGCCCCAAACTATCGAGAGCTCTGGTAATGGCCGGTTTGGTGATTTCCAGTTTCTCAGACAAGCCTTTTACCGTATGGGGCGGGGTATCCAAATAGACGGTCAACAACAAGGTGAGCTGGCGAGATGTGAGGTCTTGCTCTGCCGAGCGCACCAGAGACAACGACACATCGTGCCATAATTTTAATGCTTGTGACCCTCGCAACTCAACGCTCATAGGTTTTTCATTCCCAATTCCTGCTCACCTAAAACTAACGGAAACTTATTGCTGATCGGTTAGTTACCGGACAACGGTTTTGGTATGTTGCCCGGTAACAAGTTCCTATTACTTCGTCCCACTATTTTCTTTAAGCATATCAAATAGTGCTCTTATGCCTTGTGCCTCGCCACCTTGCGGTTTGATGTCCCTTGCAATTGGCGTCCAACCGAAAATATCAAAGTGCATCCAAGACCCTGCTTTTTCGACAAAGTTTTGCAAAAAGAGAGCTGCTGTCATGGAGCCGGCAAAACCGGCGCCGGAAGTATTGACGTTTGCAATATCGGCTATTTTTGAAGTGATGTAACTGCGATAGGGTGCCCAAAGCGGCATACGCCAGAGCGGATCGTTGACAGCCTCGCTGTGAACCGCCACAGTTTCGGCCAGCTCTTCATCACTGGTATAAAAGGGCGGCAAATCCGGACCCAATGCCACACGAGCAGCACCGGTTAACGTTGCCATATCAATTAGCAGTTCCGGTTTTTCCTCATCCGCATAGGCCAGAGCATCGGCCAATACTAAACGGCCCTCCGCATCTGTATTACCTATTTCTACAGTCAGGCCTTTGCGGCTTGTAAAGACATCTGACGGGCGGAAGGAGCGTCCCGATACGGCGTTTTCAACGGCCGGGATGATTACCCGTAGGCGGATAGGTAGCTTTGCCTGCATTATCATTGAGGCAAGCCCTAAAACATTGGCAGCACCACCCATGTCTTTTTTCATGAGCAGCATTCCTGCTGCTGGTTTGAGGTCCAGCCCACCACTATCGAAAATAACGCCTTTACCAACCAGAGTGACTGTTTTGTGCTGCTTATCCCCCCAAGTGGCATCAATAAGGCGCGGTGCACGATCGCTCCCCTGCCCTACGGCATGGACCAGCGGAAAGCCCTCTTGCAACTCTTCACCTGAGATAATTTCGCAGTGGCCGTTATGCTGTTCGAAAAGTTTAATGGCAGCTGCAGCCAACTCCTTGGGACCCAAGTCGTTGGCAGGTGTATTGATAAGATCACGCGCAAGGTAAACGCCATTTACAACAGGTGCGAGCTCTTCCATTAGAACGGTGTCGTTAAGAACCAGTTGTGCAAGCGGCTTTTGCGCTGTTGTCTGCATTGAAAAACGATAGCAAGCCAAGGCAAAACCAAGTGCATAGGCGGCTTCGTCGGGTTTTGTGGCAACCAAACGATACTGGCCCGCCGGAGCTTTTAGAGCGAGCTCTGCACCGCACTGCAGTTCTTGTCTACTTTCCGAGAGAACTTGCACAACAGCGGCAATGCCGGCTTCACCGGGGACAATTAAAGGCTCACTTGAGTTTTGCGTAAAGTTGTTGGCTTGTGCCCACTGCCCGGCCTGCAAATTCTCCAGCGTCGCTGACAGTTGCTCTGGCTCGACAACGTAAACTTCAATTACTGGTGCTTGGCCAGCTGCGGACAACAGGTTAGGTGCCACTTTATTCTCCAATCACGAAATGAAAACAGCAGATTAGTTTTGACGAGAGTAGCTATTGTGGCCAAATGCTTCAAGCACATAAACACCATGTAATAACAACTCGCTAACAGAAATACGCAGTCATACAGGCTAGAGCGATCGCTATGTTGCAATTTCATTTGCAATTCCATGATCGGCAGGTGGCAACTTAGCATTATTAGCCCATTAATTTTATTAACTACATATTAGGGTTAACAGCCTATTACGAAAGGGGCATCGGGGGAGTTACCTAAATGTTTCTTGAATATTCTCAGAGCTTTGTCAAAAATTCAAATAAGAACTCACGTTATTACTTGCGCAACACATTCATAGTACTTGGCCTGCTTGGACTGGCAAGCTGTGCAACAACACAGCAAAAGAGTGCTGATAATTCCGGTCATATCGTTCGTGATTACAAATCGAATAGTAGTGAGTTGTCTGGTGCGTTGCAGCGTTGGAGCCTAGCCTACGAGAAAGACAAGAAAAACCGTAGCGCTATTTTGAATTATTCAGCCGCTTTGCGTGTCAACAAACAAGGCGAACAGGCAGAAGCCATTTTACGTAAAGGGGTTATTTCCCATCAAAGCGATACCGAGATTTCGTCGGCCTATGGCAAGGTACTTGCAGAAAATGGCAAGCTGGACGAGGCTTTGAATGTTTTTAACTCTGCGCTTGACCCGACAAACCCCGATTGGCGTATACTATCTGCCAAAGGAGCAATTTTAGACCAACAAGGACACCATGATGCTGCGCGGGCTTTATACAGGCAGGCTTTGAAAATCGCGCCGGGCCAACCGACCATACTAAACAATATGGGGTTGTCTTTCTTACTTGCCGGTGATTTGAAACAAGCAGAAACTGTTCTGCGAAAAGCCATTGACGAAGGATATGGCAGCAGTCGTATTCGGCAAAATCTGGCGCTGGCAATTGGACTGCAGGGACGCTACGACGAAGCGATGGCACTGGCACGGGCCGAACTGGACCCGGTTAAGGCTGAAAAAAACATAGCCTATTTACAAATGATGCTAAAAAGCCGGAAATTGGCGCAAAACTAAAATGAGCTCTCGGGGATCATTGCTCGGCACCGCTTGGTTGATTGGGGATTATCGTAGGGGCTATTCCTTTTTCAAATAGCCCCACTGTGGCTTGGTTGCCGTTTACATATATTTCATCACGTCCATCATAGCGGGCATGATAATTACAACAATCAAAACCGGTAGAAAAAACGTAATCATTGGTACTGTGAGCTTTGGGGGCAGTGCTGCGGCTTTACGCTCGGCTTCCTGCATGCGCTGCAAACGAACTTCATCAGCCAAGACACGCAGTGCCTGACCAACCGGGGTACCATAGCGTTCGGACTGGGTCATCGCTAACATTGTATCTTTGATCGCATCCAGCCCTGTACGGTCGATCAGATTGGTATAGGCCTTGGTACGGTCATCTAAAAATGACAGTTCGGCATTGGTTAGGCTCAGCTCTTCTGCCAGTGCTGCTGATTGCACACCAATTTCTTCCGCTACTTTTTTAAAGGCTCCTTCCACTGAAACCCCAGATTCCACACAGATCAGCATCAGGTCCATGGCATCGGGCCAAGCTCTGCGAATATCTTGCTGCCGCTTGGTGATTTTGTTTTGAATAAAAATATTGGGCGAGAAAAAACCAAGGATAGCAACACCTAAGGAAATCAAAACCGCCTGGGATTGGCTGACTTGATCGCCCAAGAGTATCATTGTGTAAAATATGGAGACCACGAGCAGAAGGACCGGCATAATGATGCGCATGATGAGGTAAGTATACAAAGGCCCCTGCCCTCTGTAGCCCGCCTGCTTCAAGCGATTTGTGGTGTCTTCATTGGACAGCAGGTTTTTCAAATTGTATTTTTCAACAAAATGGCGGACATTTTCTTTAGGCTTATTGCGCAAGGAAATGCGCTGCTGCTCTTTTTCGGCTGCCAGACGGGCACGCTCGCGCTGGCGGATTTTTTCCCGCTCGGTTGAAACCGATTTCATACGCGACTTGAGGTTATCACGCTCTAAAAACGGTTGTGCCAGCGTGTAAAGCGTGCCTGTAACTGCAATCATGGTCAGAACAGCTATGATGTTTTGCTTATCAATCAGGTCTGCGATAACCATATTTACCTCTAAATATCGAAGTTAATCATTTTGCGCATCACAAGCACGCCAATTGCCATCCAAATAGCGCAACCGAGTAAAACGAGATTGCCGAAATCTTCAATAAACAGTTTCATGATGTAATCAGGGTTCAGCATATAGACTGCTAATGCGACCAAAACAGGCATAGAGCCAATAATCCAGGCCGATGTTTTGGCCTCCTGACTCACCGCTTTAACTTTGCCTTGCATTGCCTTACGACCTCGTAAAACCTTCGACAAATTTCCAAGTGCTTCGGAAAGAGAGCCGCCAGCTTCGGACTGGATAGCAATTACAATGGCAAAGAAATTTGCCTCTGCTAAGGGGACACGGTTGGCAAGCCCTTGTATTGCCTCGGACAGAGGAACCCCCAACTGCTGGTTTTCGATTACTTTCTGGAACTCGGTAGAAACAGGGTCTTTCGCCTCGCGGGCAATGATTTGTATGCAATCATTCAGAGGAAGGCCGGACTTCACACCGCGAACAATCACATCTACCGAATTGGGGAACTCATCCAAAAAGCGATTAAACCGCCGTTTTCTTTGTCTGCTCACAAACCAACGCGGGAAACCTAAAAAGCCGTTCAATGCAAAGGCCAGGGAAACAATCATACTGGTTTCCAGAACAAGGCTGAGTACATAAAAGCCTAGAGAACACGCTGCTGAAAACAAATAGAATTTTTGCCTGTTCCAGTTCAAGCCTGCTTGCGCAATCCAGTCTGCAAATGCTGGCCTATCGGCATTCTTGCGCTTGGCCGCCTGCTTTTCTTCCATAGCTTTAAGCTGGTCTTGTATGTTTTTTTTACGGTTTGTTTGACTCATACTGGCCAGACGATCACTTTCCAGCGGCTTTTTGCGGGCAACCTGATCGACCCTTTTTGCCTGCCGTCGTTCGCCATTTATATATGGCAGGGCAACAACAAACAAAAGACCTCCGACACTAAGGGTTACCAGCAAAATAACTAATAGCTCTTTTACATCCATTGGTTAGCTCCCGGTAACTTCAGCAGCATCCAGGGCACGGGCCAAGCGCTCGTCCTCGCCAAAGTAGCGGGCACGGTCCCAAAATGCCGGTCGGCCAATGCCGTTAGAGCGATGACGCCCTACGATTTTACCTTGCGCATCTTCACCAATAATGTCGTAAACAAACAAATCTTGTGTGGTGACCACATCACCTTCCATACCCACAACCTCTGTTATGTGAGTAATGCGGCGTGAACCATCACGAAGACGCGCGGCCTGGATGATGATATCAACCGAACCAACGATGATTTCGCGCACTGTACGCGCCGGCAGCGAAAAGCCACCCATGGCAATCATCGCTTCCATACGCTTTAAACATTCACGCGGAGAGTTAGAGTGGATGGTGCCCATGGAACCATCATGACCGGTGTTCATGGCCTGCAGTAAATCGAATACCTCGGGGCCACGCACCTCACCAACAATAATACGTTCGGGGCGCATACGAAGACAGTTTTTCACCAAATCGCGCATGGTTACCTCCCCCTCACCTTCCAGGTTTGGCGGGCGGGTTTCCAAGCGCACCACATGCGGCTGTTGCAACTGAAGTTCGGCACTGTCTTCGCAGGTAATAATGCGTTCTGTGCTGTCGATATAACGGGTTAAACAGTTGAGCAACGTGGTTTTACCCGAGCCCGTACCTCCAGAAATAATGGCATTACAACGCACACGACCGATTATTTCCAGTATTTGCGCTCCTTCTGGCGAAATGGAACCAAAACTTGTGAGCTGTTCCAGTGTGAGTTTATCTTTTTTGAATTTACGAATTGTGAGTGAAGGGCCATCAAGCGCCAAGGGCGGAGCAATAACATTCACACGGGAACCATCGGGCAAGCGGGCATCGCATATGGGGCTGGCTTCATCAACCCGGCGACCAACCTGTGATACGATGCGTTGACAAATATTCATAAGTTGCTTGTTATCGCGAAACTGAATAGGGGTTTGCTCAACCATGCCGCCGGTTTCAATGTAAATGGTATCTGCACCATTGACCATGATATCGGCAATATCGTCTCGGGCCAAAAGTGGTTCTAGCGGCCCATAACCCAAGACATCATTACATATATCTTCAAGCAGGCTCTCCTGCTCGGCGATTGTCATCACGATGTTTTTCAGGGATATGATATCGTTGACCACCTCGCGAATTTCATCGCGGGCTTCCTCGCGGTTAAGCCTTGAGAGCTGGGATAAGTCGATTGCCTCGACCAGTGCGTTAAAGATATCCGCTTTTCGCGAGTAGTATTCCCTGGTTTTGCGCCCCTGCACTTTTGGCTGCTCTGCGGTTATAACCGGAGTTGTTTTCGAGTTTATTGCCGTTGGTTGCACATTGGCAGAGGCTATAGGAGTGGCAAGCGGTGCTGGCTGTTGCTCCAGTACAGGCGTTGAGGGGGGCGGTGCCAGTGGCTGTTGGCCCACCGGTGCTGGCGAAATACCTTTTGCAGGTGTTGTTGCGCCTGTGTTTCCGCGTCTTCCAAACATACTCACGATACCCCTAAATTGAATAGATTATTTGCGCCCAAGCTTTGATAGAAAACTATTGATTGTTGATGTTTTGGGCTGCTTTGATTCTGTGTGCCCCATTGTTGTGCGAGCCAGTTCTTCAAAGTGTTTTGCAATGGCATGCTTTTTATTCACTTCAGCAATCATCTGGCCATTATTGGCCGCATTGCCAAACATGAGCGGCTCATAACCAAGTGAACAAACAGGCGTTGTTTCTAACGCCGCGCCAAAGTCTTCGATACGAATTTCCGGCCGCTTGGGCACCCCCACTTTGTTCAATACCAATAGGGCCCGTTGATCATTCGGACGGAGTTGCGTGAGTGCATCCATAAGGTTTTTTGCATTGCGCAAATTGGCTAAATCCGGCTCAGCAACAATCACAACCTCATCTGCCGAGGCCAGAACCTGCTTATTCCAAGCGTTCCAGGTGTGGGGTAAATCCAGTACGACGACAGGCGATGTTTCGCGGGCACTATTAATGACCGGTTGGAACTGCTCCTCAGTAAAATCGTAGGTTCGATCAAGCATGGCTGGTGCGGCAAGCAGGCTCAAACGCTCATTACATTTTGCCAGTAAACGATCGATAAAAGTTTTGTCCAACTTGTCCGGAGTTGAAACAGCATCCCAAATACCTTGCATGGGATCTTGATTGAAATCCAATCCTCCAGTACCGAACGGCAAGTCCAGATCACATATAGCAACGTCATTTTCCAGGGTATGGGCGATTGTCCATGATAAATTGTGGGCCACACATGAAGAGCCGCAGCCCCCTTTTGCCCCAACAACAGCAATCGTCCTACCCATGGGCTCGGTTGCCGGTCCTTCATAAAAGCGGCTAATTGTTGATATGAATTTTTGAAGTGAAACCGGCCCTACAAGATATTCACTAACGCCATTGGTGATCAGGGCACGATAAAGCTCGACATCATTCAACACCCCAATAACCATTACCTTGGTGCCGGGGTCACATACATCGGCCAATTTATCCAGCTCATTAAGCAATGCCTGGCCTGTTAGCTGGGTTTCAACAATGAGCAGGTTGGGTGTTGCCGCCGATGCATAATACTGGGCAGCAGCATCAATACCACCGCCATACACATTGGTATGGGTTTTATCCATTCGCCGATCGCGCCCCGCAGCTTCAATTTCATCGGCCTGGGCTTTGGTTTCGCAAAAAGCCTGTATGGTTATACGCGGGAGAGAGATGCTTTTAAAATCCACATCAGATGGCAGTGAATTCGTCGACATCGGTTGTTGCGCAGCTGTTTCAGACATGACTTACCCCGTTACTTTCCAGAGACGTTCGCGCCCACACCCTCGGTGTGTTGTGATGAGGTGTTTTGACCCTGACGATAAGCACCAATAACGCGTGCCCGACGTGCCGGGTCTGATGGCGTTGAGGGACGTGGTCGCAATAAATCTGCCGGGTTATCTACCATGGCCGCCAGATTTGCCTGTTGCGAACAACCGAAATTGTGAAAATTCGTATTATCTGCATTGGCTTTGATATTTTCGGGCCATTGGCCACACTTATGTACGCTCGCCTTCATGCGTGCATATGAAACCCGTATAGGGCCAGAAGCGGCGGGGTCATTTATCTGGTAAGTGCGCGTTACTACCTTACGTCTGGCAATCCCCCCCGAGGTAATTGCCGCCCGAATTTGTGGCGCGACTGCTTTTACAGCTGCATCGTTGGCCGCGCCTTCCGGCACCAGAATTTCGACAAAACCGTCGCCCTCCATTTTTGCTTCCTGTGCAAAGGAAATGAGGGCCGTACGTAATTGGCGATTAATGCGCCGCATTCTGCCTGCAACCGGAATATCCATATTCTCCGGAGCTTCGGTTATCATTATCGGATGCTTTTGGCGATAATTGAACTCTGCAATATCGACGGCATTTATCTCGCCACCACTTTGGCAAGCAGACAATAGTAGAGCCAAAACCAGCCCGAGCCCGAGCTTACCATGCGCATGTTGCAAGTTATTGTGGTGGGTTTTGCTTTGTTTGCTTGTGAGAGGGCTGCTTATTCCTGGCATTTATTCATCCCCCTATTCGTAGATATAGCCGATATCGCCATGATATTTGCCTTTAACAGGCGCATCACCATCGCTATAAATACGGTTGAGTTGATCCATGAAAATTGATGAAGCATCATCGGGTGGTGTTAAATTATCTGTCGGTTTGGCCAAATCGCTGGCTGCAACCGCGCGCACGATGTAAGGCGTTACAAAAATAACCAGTTCCGTTTGTTGCTGTTTAAAGTCACGGCTCTTAAACAGCTGCCCCAAAATAGGGATATCACTCAAGCCTGGCGTGCCTTCCATTGCTTGCGAATAATCTTCGCGAAGCAAGCCAGCCATGACCAATGTACCGCCCGAAGGAAGCTCGACCGTTGATTCTGCACGGCGAACTTTCAGCGCCTGAACAGATACAGCTCCTATAGACAAGGCACCTTGGCTAGATAGTTCGCTGACCTCGGTTTTAATGCGCACCTTGATCCGCCCACCCGATAAAACAACAGGCGTGAAGTCCAGCCCAACACCAAATGGTTTGTATTCATAGGAAACTTTATTGTCTTCCCAGCCAACAACTACCGGAAATTCACCACCTGCTAGAAAACTAGCGTTTTCACCGGATACCGCCACCAAATTCGGTTCAGCCAGCATCTTTGCAATACCATCACGTTGTAAGGCTTTTACATTTGCAGTGAGCGAATTATTGCCAGATATGATGTTACTTGCCAGCTGAGTGGCGTTATTTACTGTTGTATTGACGTTATAACCCGGGTTCGAATTAAGCGAAATACTTGAATTGCCAAAGCCTACTGAGCCCGAGAACTTAACACCCAATTGTTTGATAACTTCGCGGTTAACCTCTGCTACTGTTACACGCAGTTGCACTTGCTCTTTCTCGGCAATATTTATTGTATTGAGAACGCTGCCGCCTTCACTGATGAATTTTTCAGCGATATCCTGGGCGCGCTGAGCCTCTAGCGCATTTAAAGCAATACCGGATAGAATTATGTTATTTTGGTATGCATCAATACGTATATTCGAGTTTGGAAGCAGCTTTCTGATTAATGTGCGCAGAGAGGAAATATCGTTTACTACCCTGACCGTCATGGCAGCAAGCTGCTTGCCGCCATTACCGAAGATTACAAGGTTTGCCGAACCTAGGCTGTTACCGAAAACGAACAGGCGCCTTTTGTTTTTTACGGTTGCGTCGGCAATTGCTGGAGCCGAGACCAAGACATCTTTAATATCTTCCTCGGTTTCAATAATCATGGATTGGCCAACGGGCAAATCGACACTATTTGCGTTGGCAGTCAAGCTGCCTTTTGCTCCAGCAGTATAACTGCTATCCAAGCTAATGATTTTAACGCCTTGCATAGCCTGGGATTGGATCGGTGCCAGCATGAACACCGAGGCACAAATGAATGCACTAAATATGCGGCTTAAAAGCTTTGTTGCTTTCATCATTTTCGTCTCTTTGTTCTATCTGCCTATCAATTACCGGAACCAAGCTGCTCGACATTGCCGTAACGTACGAATGTGACTGCACTTTTGGTTTTTCGGCGAACCATTTTTGTAACGTCACTATCGGCGCTATCGGCAACGGACCTTAGTGCCAGGGTTAAAGTTCCCACTTCTTGCGCTTGCGCGATTATTTCTGTTTCTTCAGGTTTCAGTTCCAGCGTTGCCGTACGCTCCGGATAAGCTGTTGCGCCATCCTGATTGCCAGCTGTTACTGTATCGATTGCCAATACGCGGATATTTTGCAAAATAATGTCTGATGTCATTTCATCTGTATGCGCATCAGAACGAGTTAAGATGATATCGATTTTATCACCTGGCAGTATAAAGCCACCGGCTGTAGTAACTGGCTTAACTGATACAGCCAGTGCACGCTTTCCTTTGGGCAGCAAAGCTGAAAGATAGCCCCCTTCTGAGCTTACCAGCCTTTCAGGACGTATTGGATCGCCTTTAAAAACGGCATGACGGACCAGTTTGCCTTGAAACTCTTCTATCGCGTCTGGTTGGATCGACTTTTGAATTAAGCCTTCGCTTGCAAGCTCTACTGGCCATTGAACCCAATGCATATCTCCATCAGATAACGGCTTACCAAGTGGCAACGTATCAGTGGCAACTAGCACCTGTGCCATTGCAACTTGAGGACCTTTTTCGACAAACACGGTTTTGGGTTCATCGTCTCCCCCTATCACCAACAGTGCCGCCAATAATCCAGCAACTAAGGCACCTACTAAAACCAAAACTCGTGCATTGCGCATGAGAGACCTCAAACAAATAATTAAACTTCAATCTAGAACAAGCATTACTGGAAAGTGTCAAAACATGGTTAATAATACTCAATAAAAAATGAAGTATTGGTAAGAAAAATTATAGAGATGATCTAAACGTTGTTTAAATCCTACAAGATTAATTCACTTCCAAGAGCAGTAAACCATGGAGTTTTTGGGTAAATCTGAATAGCTGCTATGGAAATTGCTATTCCATAGGGCACACCAACCGATTGATCGTGCATGCGTAATAACCAATCAAAACGGTGTAACCAAGAAGGGAGATATGGCAATCTACGGTAGAGTAATATGGCTAGGGTTAAAACACCGCCATACACACTCATAAGCAGTAGGAAAACATAGGTGTATTCATTTGCACCAATCCACAGGGCAATGGCTGCAGCGAATTTCGCATCGCCCCCACCCATGATGTTGAAAGCAAAAAGCGTAAACCCAACGACAAGTACTGCAAAGCTGATTCCCAGATTGAATGCAATTTCCTGCCAAGATAAGCCAATCGTCAGGGCCGCGGCTGCAAATCCAGCTACCAAAAGCAACGATAGCCAATTTGGAATCGTCATTGAAAATAAATCGGAAAATGCCGCATATATGAGGAGAAAAGGAAAAATTCCGTATAGAATAACATTTAACATAACAGGCCCACACACCAAGACTATCAAACCTAGTGGTTACAGTAAGATAAAAATTTCATTAAATTATCGTTACTATTACTAAGTCATTTAGTGTTGGGGCTTTATCCTTATTATGCAAAATACATGAGTATTACTTGATAGCCATTCGGAACTCGCGTTTTATGGGGTTAGTAGCCCAAAGTTGTGTCTACAAGATTTTCCGCAGTCTCTCCTGCTTCAACCGATAGTATCTGGCTTGCTATAATCTTTGATGCTGTTATGGGCGAGCTGGTCGCTGCCACATGCGGAAAAATAAAGCAGTTTGGCAATTGCCACAAAGGACTGTCAGCTGCCAAGGGCTCATTTTCAAAGACATCGATTGAGGCGGCTTTGAGTATGCCGCTGGTAAGCGCTTTGTATAAATCGGCTTCGTTTTGCGTCGCGCCGCGTCCGCCATTGATGTAAACCGCTGCTTTTAGAGGGCCATCAGATTGGAGCTGTTGCAATAGCTCCATGGTTACTAAGCCATGCGTGTGTTTGTTGCTTGGCAACAGGTTTACCAGTATTTCCGTTTCTTTTAGAAAGGCAGGTAATTGTTGTTGCGTACTAAACGACTTTACATTCTCAATCTGTTTGGCAGAGCGGCTCCAAGACAAAACATTAAAGCCAAGCGCTGTTAGGTGCTTAGCAGCGGCTTTACCCAATACACCCATGCCCATTATGCCCAGCGTTACATCTGTAGCTGCGGGCTGTAAAAGAGGTTGCCATTGGCGCTGGCTTTGTGCTTGCATGTAAGCAGGCATTTGTCGCAGGTGGAACAGTGCTTGCAACACAACCCATTCGCTCATGCGGTTGGTTAAATCACTATCAACCAATCGATAAACAGGGACATTGGGGAGCGATTTACAGTTCAATATATGATCTACCCCTGCTCCCAATGAGTAGACGGCTTGCAAGCTGGTTAACTTTTGCAGGCATTCATCTACCGGTTTCCATGCAACCAGATGTGTTAGTGAGTTCAGCAACTGCGTATTATTGGGGACCGATGGGTCTGACCAGCAATAAATATCCAAATTCGGAAGGTGTTGCTTAAAGCGTTGTGCCCATTCCTGTTCATCGCAGCCCGTCAGACAAAGCAATACAGACATTATGGTGAACTCCTTATTGGCTGATCAAAAACAATAGGTACTAAAACTCTAGTTACTCAGTGTCCTGGCTATCATCGTGTTTGAGAGGAAACTTCACCGTATTGGTGTCATTTGCAACCGTTTGTGGGAAGGGTGCCCCCTCTCCGACCGGCTTGGTGACAGGTTTGAGAGGATCATTCGAAAGCCGTGATTTTGGGGCTTGCGGTGTTTGTTTGGGGAGCAGCCCTTCCAAGCCTTGCCCATGCTCTTCCCCTAATTCGATTTGGGTGATGGTGCTGGTACGCGATATCACCTTTCGACACGAAATCCCCAATTGATCGACGTCTTTTTGCGCTTGTGTAAAATGGGTTTGCAGTTTTTCGGAGCGCTCACTCATTCTTGCCACATCGTCCAGCAGTTTGCCCAGCTCAAGCTGTATTGTTCGCGCTTGTGACTGAATTGCCGTATCGCGGACCAAGGTACGTATGAGCTGTACTGCCATGAGTAAAAGGCTGGGTGAGACAATCAACACCCGTTGACGGTGGGCTTTTTCGATAACCTCGGCAAATCGGCTATGAATTTGCGCAAACAGGCTTTCCGAGGGGATATACATCAAGGCATACTCTTGCGTCTCACCCGCTAGTAAGTACTTTGATGCAATATCCTCCACATGTTTCAGCAGGTTTTTACGTGCCAAAACCGATACCGCCCGCTCTTCGTCTTTGCTCTTGGCGTTTTGCAGGCGTAAAAATGCCTCTAACGGGTACTTTGCATCGACCACCAATGGGGGTGCTTCGCCGGGCATAATAATCAGGCAATCAGGTCGGGTACCATTGGAAAGTTGGGCTTGAAACTTGTAGGCCGCTTTTGGAAAGCTATCAGCAATTATTTCTTCCATCTGCGCTTGCCCATATGCTCCCCGAGCTTGCTTGCCTGAAAGAGTTTTTTTCAAGTCCACCACTTGTGCGGATAGCTCTCCCATGGTTTGGCGCGCATTATCGATGAGCGCAAGGCGCTCTTGCAGCCCGCTGAGGCTATTGTGGGTTTGGCGGTGGGTTTCGAGCACTGATGTGCCCAGCGTTTTGCCCAACCCCTCCATTCGATCATTCATCAACCGCATGAGATCGGACTGCCGTGAGCCAAAAATCTCGGCCATAGTTTGCATACGACCCGTCATTTCGCCTTGTGATTGCACCAGTTGGGTTAATAATGTTTCCTGCTCTTCATAACGGTCAGCGTTATAGCGGGCTTCGTCGGCCAAGTTTTGCATTGTGGCACGCAAGCGCAATGCCCAAACGAGAACACAACAGAAACATATAATAGCGCCTATGAGCCATATTATATTTGGTATGCCTAATAGGCTAGTAATTTCAGCGGGTTGATTCATGGTGAAACAAACATAGAACGATTCTTTTGGGTTGAGAAGCAGAACTCTTAAAAAATTGATAGAGATGGTGTGCGGATTTGAAAAGATGAATATTTATTAAAAACGCATATTTGTGCTGTTTTGGTGGTTATAACATTCTTTCTTAACGTACATGCCGGCTTATCGCCCGCCCCCGGCCTCCAAAATACTGCCGACACAATACGAAGCTTCCTCGGAAAGGAGCCAAACTATCGCCTTTGCAATTTCTTCCGGCTCGGCCACTCTCTTGAGCGGCACAGAAGGTGCCAGCGTGTGGATGCGATCGGGGTTGCCAGTTAAAGCATGTAAGTCGGTTTTTGTCAGACCCGGACGCACGCAATTAACCCGTATACCTTGCGGGGCAAGCTCACGACCCAGCCCATTTGTAAATGCTTCTACCGCACCCTTGCTGGCGGCATACTCTACCCCTTCGCTGGCGGCACCATTTTTTGCAGCTACCGAGCTGATATTGACGATAGCACCACCTGTGCCACCACGTTGCAAACTCATGCGTTTGGCCGCTTCGCGCGCGCAAAGCATTGTTCCCACAACGTTGATATCCATCACTTTTTGCAGGCGTTGCACATCCATATCCACAAGCGAGCTGCTTTTATCCATTATGCCGGCACAATTCACCAGCCCTTTGAGGTTGCCGAGTTCGGCATCAACTTCCGCAAACAGGTGGAGTACATCCGCCTCCTGGCTAATATCGGCTTTAACCGCAATGGCATTGCCCCCCTGCTCGCTTATTGTTTCTAACAGGTTGATAGCGGCCTTCTCATTCGCTTGATAATTGATGCAGATATCATAGCCCGCTTTGGCAGCCAGCAGTGCTGTGGCAGCACCAATGCCTCTTGAACCACCGGTAATCACCACTGTGCCCTTTGTTTGTGCCATGATCAGTTGCCTTTACACTTACTCAACACTACTGCCAATGAGCCTAGCATGTAAGGACAATGTAAGGCTACTGGTGTTTGACTTGATGTTGACCACCATAATCGTTTATGACTGGCCAAAGAACGATGGGTGCGCGCATTATGTTTCACTTGACGCGGCCAGAGTAAGGACCTAACTGAACCGCTATGACCAAGATTGATATCCAGTTAATGACTGAAAGCTGCTTGCGACAAAAGTGCGAGCCTATTGAGGAAGTAACAGATGAAATCCGTCAGTTGGCGGATGACATGCTGGAAACGATGTACGCAGCCCCCGGCATTGGCCTTGCCGCTAGCCAGATCGGTGTTTTAAAGCGTATGTTTGTGCTTGATGTGAGCGAGCGCGAAGAAGGCGAAGAAGAGAAGAAAAAACCTATGGTTTTCATTAATCCCGAGATTACTTGGCAATCCGAGGAGATTAATGTTTACCAAGAGGGCTGCCTTTCTATTCCCGGTATTTACGAGGATGTGGAACGGCCGGAAAAAATCCGCGTCAAGTATCTGGACCGCGAAGGCAACGCACAGGAAATTGAAGCCGACGGTTTGCTAGCAACCTGCATTCAGCATGAAAACGACCACTTGGATGGTGTTTTGTTTATTGACTATCTGTCCCGCTTAAAGCGTGAGCGCATTACCAAGAAAGTTAAAAAGGCTGCAAAGGCAGATGCCTAAAGCCCTTTCAATTGCATTGGCAGCCCGCATAAGGCGGGCTTTTTGCTGTTGTACGGTTATTAACCCCTTTTACCCGCAGTGATACTGGCAGTAATTGCTGCACTCATATTGTTGCGGTAAAAACTTTTACAAACTCCACTGCGCATCGCTTTCAAGGATAACTATGTCTCTTTCTGTTGTATTTATGGGCACACCCGATTTTTCTGTTCCAACACTCATGGAAATTGTTGGTCAAGGTCATGATGTTGTTGCTTGTTATTCGCAGCCGCCGCGCAAAGCCGGCCGTGGTATGGAGTTAAAAAAAACTCCTGTTCATGAAGCTGCAGAAAGCCTTGGTATTCCTGTTTTCACGCCAACCTCGCTCAAGTCCGCTGAGGAGCAAGAGAAATTTCGCGCACTCAATGCCGATGTTGCGGTGGTTGTTGCCTACGGCCTGTTGCTACCAAAAGCCATTTTAGAAGCGCCGCAATATGGCTGCCTTAACGGTCATGCTTCTTTATTGCCTCGCTGGCGCGGCGCTGCCCCCATCAATCGGGCGATTATGGCCGGTGATAAAGAGACCGCTATTCAAGTAATGCAGATGGAAGAAGGGCTGGACACCGGCCCCGTTTGCATGAGCGAAACCGTGAGCATTAGCGAGAATATGAGCGCTGGTGAATTACATGACAAGCTCTCTGCGCTTGGCGGCGATGTGATGGTACGGGCGCTGGCGGCGTTATCGCGCGGGGCGCTTTCTCAAACCTCACAAGTGGAAGACGGTGCATGTTATGCCCGCAAGCTGACCAAACAAGAAGCACGGATTGACTTTAGCCTAAACGCGCAAGAGGTGCATAACCATGTGCGCGGTCTTTCTCCTTTCCCCGGTGCGTTTTGTGAAATGAGTTTTGGCAGTAAGGTTGAACGCGTTAAGATTTTAAAAACACTGAAAAGTGATTTATCTGGCCAACCCGGCGAGATTTTGCAGGCTGAAGCGGACCGCTTCGTGATTGGCTGTGGTCAAGGCGCTGTGCAAGTGTTGCAATTGCAACGGGCTGGTAAAAAAGCAATGAATGCTGAAGAATTTTTACGTGGTGGCAATCTTAATGTTTCGCAGACCGTTTCCTAACCGGTCCCGCTGGTTTATGCTGGTACACATATAAGTGGAGATAAGCAAACCATGAAAACAGACCCTCCGCAGCCCAACCGAGATGTGAGCATCCGCTGTTATGTGGAGAGCGATCATGATAAGGTTTATGCGCTCATTCAACAAGCCTTTGACCGAAGCGACGAAGCGCGGCTCGTTGATGATTTGCGCTATTGTGGCATGATGGTGCTGGAGCGGGTGGCCTGCTTGCAAGATGGCACGATTGTGGGCCATGTGGCTTACTCGCGTATGACTGGTACCTGCGATGGTCTCGGGTTAAAAGTTTGCACGCTCGCACCTGTTTCAGTTGCCCCCAAACATCAAAACACCGGTATTGGCGCTGCATTGATAGAAGCAACTATGGATACCTTGCAGGGCATGGGTGAAGACGTGGTGCTGGTGCTGGGTATGCCTGAATACTATTGCCGGTTTGGTTTTGATAGCGAATTGGCAAAAAAGTTTGTGGGTCCTTACAGCGGGCCTGTATATATGGCCAACGGCTTAACCCATGCGGGGCGCAGCAGCCCTGTTTGTGAAGTGAGCTATGCCACTCCGTTTCAAGCCTTGAGTTGATTGGCGTGCGAAAACGCCCTGCATTTAGAATTAGATAGTATGCCCAGATATAAAGTCACTGTAGAATATGATGGTCGGCCGTTTTACGGTTGGCAGCGCCAAGGTATCGAGCCCACTGTACAAGGGGTGATTGAACGGGCGATTAAAGCTTTTTGCGGCGAAACGGTTACCATTGGCGGCGCAGGACGCACGGATTCGGGAGTCCACGCCACGGGTCAGGTCGCGCATATTGATTTGGCGAAGGACTGGCCCGCTAAAACCGTAAAGAATGCGCTGAACTTCCATTGCCAACCGGACCCCGTTGTTATTATGGACTGCGAGAAGGCCGGTATTGGCTTTGACAGCCGGTTTTCGGCTATCCGCCGGCACTACCGCTATCGCATTATCAACCGCCCTGAACCGTTAACCTTTGATCATGGCCTTGGCTGGCATGTAAAGCCAGTGCTTGATGCCGATGCCATGCACGAGGCCTCTCAGGTTTTGATTGGCCATCATGACTTTACCACGTTTCGCCATTCCAAATGTCAGGCGAAAAGCCCGTGGAAGACCATGGAGCGCATGGCCGTTTACCGACGCGAAGAAAATGTCTTTCTGGAGTGCTCGTCGCGCTCGTTCTTACATAACCAAGTACGCTCCATGGTGGGCACTTTGCGCTTGGTTGGTGAAGGACGGTGGAATAAAGAAGATGTACGCGCAGCACTGGCCGCCTGTGATCGTGCGGCTTGCGGGCCGGTTGCAGTACCTGAAGGGCTTTACTTGACACAAGTGGACTATCGCTCTGCTGAAGAGGATGCGGCCAGCTTCCATGATTATCTGGAGACATTGCCAGCTGATGAACGCGCCGAGCGTGAAGCCAAAGGCTAGGCCTAGTGCTCGTTGTTAATCTTTGGATATCCAGCAGCTAAAAGACCAAAAAACACCCTAACACTCAATGATATTAGATTAAAAGCCGGTGAGTGCTCCCCACCGGCCTTGTTACAATTTACACTGGAACTGATAGTTCGAAGTAAATTTGCTTGCCCTTAGAAGTGGACTGAGCGGCTATCCAGCGGCTTTTGCAGTGGTGGTGCAAACTTGGTGAGGTCAATGCCCTTCACCGCTGCCTTGTACTCATCCAGCGTCGGTGTGCGACCCAAAATGGCCGAAAGCACAACAACTGGTGTGGAAGCCAGTAAAGACTCGCCCTTCTTTTGTGCAGAATCTTCTACCACGCGGCCCTGGAACAGACGGGTCGAGGTTGCCAGAACAGTGTCCCCCTTTGCAGCCTTTTCCTGGTTACCCATGCAAAGGTTACAGCCTGGGCGCTCCAGATACATGATGTTTTCGTATTCGGTGCGCGCTTTTGCTTTCGGCATCAGATCGTCGAACTCGAAACCGGAGTACTTTTGCAAAATCTCCCAGTCACCTTCTTCCTTCAACTCATCAATGATGTTGTAGGTCGGTGCTGCAACAACGAGAGGAGCCTTAAACTCGACCTTGTCGTTTTGCTCTTCCAGATTTTTCAACATCTGGGCAACAATCTTCATGTCGCCCTTGTGAACCATACAGGAACCAACGAAGCCCAGATCCACCTTCTTATCGCCGCCATAGTAGGAAACAGGACGAATGGTGTCGTGGGTATAGCGCTTGGAAACGTCGTCGTTGTTGACATCCGGGTCAGCGATCATCGGCTCGTCGATCTGGTCCAGATCCACCACAACCTCAGTGAAGTACTTGGCATTGTCATCTGGGGTCAGAGCAGATTTCTCGCCAGACTTGATCTGTGCAATACGCTTATCGGCTTTCGCGATCAATCCAGCCAGAACCTTTGCATCATTGTCCATGCCTTTGTCGATCATGATTTGGATGCGGTGCTTGGCCAGCTCTAGAGAGCCAATCAAGGTTTCATCGTTGGAGATACAGATTGAGGCCTTCGCCTTCATTTCTGCAGTCCAGTCGGTGAAGGTGAAGGCTTGGTCGGCAAGTAAGGTGCCAATGTGCACTTCAATGATGCGGCCTTGGAATACGTTGTCACCATGCTGTTTCAGCATCTGCGCCTGGGTTGCGTGCACCACATCGCGGAAGTCCATGTGGTCCTTCATAGAGCCTTTGAAGGTCACCTTGACAGACTCTGGAATTGGCATGGTGGCTTCACCGGTGGCCAGTGCGAGCGCTACAGTACCTGAATCGGCACCAAAGGCCACGCCTTTTGACATGCGGGTGTGGCTGTCGCCGCCAATGATGATGTCCCAGTCATCCACGGTGATGTCGTTGAGCACCTTGTGGATCACGTCGGTCATGGCGTGGTAAACGCCCTTCGGATCACGCGCGGTAATCAGGCCGAACTTGTTCATGAACTTCATGAGTTTAGGGATGTTGGCCTGTGCCTTCAAATCCCAAACGGAAGCAGTGTGACAGCCAGACTGGTACGCGCCATCAACAGTTGGAGAAATGACGGTTGCCGCCATGGACTCCAACTCTTGCGAGGTCATCAGACCTGTGGTGTCCTGCGAACCGACAATGTTGACCTTAACGCGCACATCGGAACCGGCGTGCAGCGTTGCGCCCGGTGTTGTGCCAACGGCGTTGCGGTTAAAGATCTTCTCTACAGCGGTTAGGCCCTGACCATCAATGGAGATCTCTTTGGAAGGCGCGAAAGCGGATTTCAGCTCAATGCCCAGTGTTTGCGATGCAAATGTTTGCAGCTTCTTACCAAACACAACAGCGTAGGAACCGCCAGCTTTCATAAACTCGACTTTTTGAGGTGTGAAGGCGGAGGAAATGTCCACCAGCTCTTTGTCGCCGTCATAGAGCTTTTTAGTCTTGGTATTGATGGTCAAAATCTTGCCGGTTTCAACGGAGTAGGCTTGTTCCAGCTCAGGATCGCCATTCTCGTCCAGCACCGGATTGCCATCTGCATCCAGCTTCTTGACCCAGTTTTTCAGATCAAGGCCGATACCGCCGGTCACACCAACTGTTGTCAGGAAGATTGGCGAAATGCCGTTGGTGCCTGCAACAACCGGTGCAATATTGACAAAAGGAACGTAGGGGCTGGCCTGTTTGCCGGCCCAAAGTGCCACGTTGTTGACGCCGGACATACGCGAGGAGCCCACGCCCATGGTGCCTTTTTCGGCAATCAGCATCACGCGGGCATCTGGGTTTGCTTTTTGCAACTCCTGAATTTCTGCCTGTGCTTCAGGGGAAATCATGCACTTTCCGTGCAGCTCACGGTCGGAGCGCGAGTGCGCCTGATTGCCTGGGGAAAGAAGGTCGGTGGAAATGTCGCCTTCACCGGCGATGAAGGTCACAACCTTGATCTCTTCTTCTACCTCGGGAAGTTTGGTGAAGAACTCGGCTTTGGCGTAGCTTTCCAGAATGTCTTTTGCCACTGCATTGCCGGCTTTAAAGGCAGCTGCAAGGCGGTCTGTGTCGGCTTCATAAAGGAAGACTTGGGTCTTTAGAACCGCGGCAGCTTTGGCGGCAATGCCAGCATCATCCCCAAGCGCCAGATCAAGCAGCACCTCAACAGATGGGCCGCCCTTCATGTGCGACAGGAGCTCGAAAGCAAACTCAACCGTGATTTCGTTCAGGCTGACCTGACCAAGAATGATTTCTTTAAGGAATTGGGCTTTTACACCGGCAGCGCTGGTGGTGCCGGGCAGGGTGTTGTAGATAAAAAAGTTTAGCGAGCTTTCACGGTGTTCATTGCCTGTGTCTTTAATCTGGGCAATCAACTCGGCAACCAGCGTGCCATCCTCAATTGGCTTGGGGTGCAAGCCCTCAAGTTTACGGGTTTCAATTTCTTTTAAGTAGTCAGTGTACAAGCTCATGATTTACCTGGCGATTTAGTGTTTGATATAGCTTGATTGCCGGGGAGCAGAAAATAACTGCAAGTACCGGTTAGCTTGGTTGTATGCGATTGTATACCATACCAATAGTGAAAGCAAGGCGATTCCCAGATTGGGACCGCCTTGCTTTCACCCTGTCAAAAGATAATTGTATAAACCTAGAAGCAATATCGCCCTAAAGAAAAATTAGTGTCTCGGCAAAAAATCTCGACCCAGTACTAAATCTAGAAGTGCTGCGTTTATCAAAACGGCAAACTTGGAAACGTACTCGGCATAATAGCCAATTTCATTAGAAAATACCTAGGCTTTCACAACATTGTTCAAGAAGCATTCAATTTCTTCAGTCAGTAATTGTGTGCGATCATTAGCTTGCTTTGTAGCTGAGTGTACTGAGGCAGCATGTTTGTGGGTTTGCTGTGCCGATTGTGCCACCTTTTCGAAGTGCATTACGAGGCCATCGCTACCACTGGCTGCGACGCTTATACTATGGCTGATACTTTCAGTGGTCGCGACTTGCTCTTCAACATCTCGAGCCACTTGAGCTGTCAGCTTGTCGATTTCTGAAATGGTTTGAACGATCTCTTCAATTGTTTGTGCTGCACTTTCTGTATTCCCTTGAATTTCAGAGGTGACACGCTGAATTTCTTCGGTAGCCAAGCTGGTTTGATTGGCAAGGTCTTTAACTTCACCTGCAACAACAGCAAAACCGCGCCCAGCCTCGCCAGCTCGAGCGGCTTCAATCGTTGCATTTAAGGCAAGCAAATTCGTTCTATTGGCTATTTCCTGGATCAATGAAATAACATTATTGATTGAGTGTGTGCCATCAACCAAAGTGTGCATGATTTGTGCCGATTCCACAGCTGCAGCAGATGTTTGCGTCATTGCAGAGGCTGTTGAAGCGATCTGATCGTTAATGTTGAGTGAGGTGGTTGCCAGTAGCTCTGCCGCTTGTGCCACATGCGAGACTTCCTGAGCTGTGGTATTGAGGTTATCATTGGCTTCAACTGCTTCACTAGATGCAGCCTCTGATATTTGTGTTAAACGTGTTGCAGAGCGGTCAAGAACCGAGGAGTTATCAGCCAGTTGACTGGTAATTTCTGCAGTATCCTGCCGAAATTTATCAATGAGCTTTTGAAGGTTTAAGGCGCGGTCGCGCGCTTGATGGTGTTCGTTGCGCTGTGTTTCCATAAGCTGATTGCGCTCTATGAGGTTTTCCTTAAATGTTTCAAGCGCTGCATAAATTCGGATGAGTTCTTTTACCTGCAAAATCTTATGGGGTTTTCGATAATCACTTGCCCCGCTTGCTAAAGCATGGATTTGCGAAATGGCAACCTGTAGCGGCTTAACGATATTGCGTGTCAACAATAAAGCCATGCAAATACCAGAAGCTATAGCAAACAATCCCGCTAAAATTGAACCGCGAAATAACATAGCGCTTTTTTGCTGAATTTCATCGGCGAGAGCACTCACGCTTTGGTCAAAATCCTGATGAATTTGGCTAATTGTTTTTTGGCTTTCGTCTAAATGGGCAAGGCTGCGTGTAAGTTCACGTTCTTCGCCCGTAACTGCTCCAAAAAACTGATTGGTATTTTGAACCAGTTGATCACGATCTCTAGCCGCATATTTTAGAACGGTACGTTGTTTTCGTGGTAAGCCGGTGAAGTAACTCTTTGCCTTTAGAAGACTGCCGCCAAGCCCGCTAATTTTGCTTTGCAGTACCTCTCGCACTTCCTCGGTGGGGCTGAAGGAAAACTGATTAACAGCAGCCAAGGTTTCGTTCGCAGCAAAGTTGAGTTCGTGAGAAAAAGAAGGCGCTGCTCCACCTAATTCATTCAATTTATTAACCACTGCGACAATGGACTTAGCTAGAGTATTAGAGTTATTTCCAACAGCTGTTGCCGAGTTTGCTTTAGCACGCCGAGCCGCCAATAATTTCAGCAAATCCTCTGGCATTTGTGCAAGAGATGCATCAAGAGTATCTGCCTGCTCATAATAGTGATGCTGTCTTAGCCAGTTACTGGCTTCAGATATTTGCACCTCAGCGGGATGAAGTAATGAAGCGATAAGTTGCTTTTCGCCATCATTCATTTGCGGGGCGACCAGCTCCGATACCTTGCGGTCTAACCCGCTAATCTCTTGTAATACTTCAGCAAGAGTGATCAATCCCTCCCGCTTTTCGTTCATTCTGTTAACGGCACCATCAATCTCGTTTGATTGATAATAGGTGAAAACAGAAGTAAAGGCTGTAACGCTAATCAAGAAGACAAAGCCATTGATCATGCGCGTTTGTATGGTGGGGAACAGCCTGCCATAGCATCGTCTAAATAGTCTGGGGAGGGAGTCAAACAGTTTTTGCATTTAAGTTTCTTCGATTAATGCCATTGGCGATATTTTTATAAAGTTACCGCGCAAGCCCTATGACAGTTTTGTGAAACTTTTTTAAAAGTGGTTCTAAAATGCTAAATTATTTATACTTTTAATGCTGGTGCCAATTAAATAAGCGCCTCAAAAACAAAAGCGTTATTGAGTTAACAGTGACTATATAAATCAGTATTTGAAACTTGATAGCTATACGTGTTGGCCGCCATTAATATGTATCTCGGCACCATTGACATAAGTTGATGGCGCAGAACACAGGAAGTAAATGGTTTCGGCAACTTCTTTGGTTGCTCCCAAGCGCCGTAATGGTATTGTTTCGACTATTTTTTCAGTGCCGGGAGACAAAATTGACGTATCAATTTCGCCCGGCGCAATTGCGTTTACGCGGATGCCGTGAGGCCCAAAATCTGCGGCCATTTCCCGTGTTAGCGCGGCAAGTGCGGCTTTTGATGTCGCATAAGCCGTTCCAGCAAACGGATGCACCCGGCTTCCCGCAATACTCGTAACATTAACAACAGCACCCTGAGCAGCTTTGAGCTCATCAAATAGGCCGCGCGCCAGAATAATTGGTGCAAAAAAATTCACCTGAAATACCGTTTGCCAAGTATCCATTGGTGTATTGCGCGAATCCAGCCGTTGTCCGTCAGAGTCCTTAGGGCTTATGCCTGCATTATTAACCAAAGCATGTAGTTTTGAATCATTCGCTTTTAAACGTTCTTTTATTAGTGGTATAGCAGCATTAAGGCTTTCAGGTGATCCAAGGTCAACTTCAATATGATCTTCGGGCCCAGAAGGCCATGGGCATTTATCGGAAAAAGGCTGCCGAGAGCATGTAATAACACGGTATCCTGCCGATGAAAATTTTTTAACAGTTGCATGGCCAATACCACGGCTTGCACCCGTTAATACGATTGTAGGGCGTTCATCAGTTTTGAAAGGGGTGCTATTCATAGTGAAGGCCCTATGTTACTCTGAGCTTAAAGGCGCATAATCTCTGGTTCGTTGCAAGCAGCCCTCTATATAAGACCAAAATACGACTAAGGAAACCGGCTAGCCCATAAACAATGATAATTTGTCACTGCAATGTCATCACAGACACCGAAATTAAACAAGCGGCCAAAGAAATTCTAAGTGCACCCAACCGTTCGGTTTGCACACCCGGCGCTATATTCCGGCAGTTGGGCAAAAAGCCGAACTGTGGCGGCTGCTTTAACTCTATTATTGAGATAATTGTTAAGCAAATGGAAGAAGAGAGCGAAGCTGGACAATAATTTAGATTTATTCTAATCTGATAGCAACATATACGCAAAGGAGTGATGCTGATGAAGGGCGAGCCTAAGGTACTAGAATATTTAAATAAATCTCTGCGGCATGAGTTAACCGCAGTGAATCAGTATTGGCTTCACTATCGTTTGGTTGAGGATTGGGGCTTTACCAAACTGGCTAAAAAGGAGCGTGAAGAGTCAATTGAGGAAATGCAACATGCCGATAAAATTATCGCGCGGATCATTTTCCTTGAAGGGCATCCAAACTTACAACAGCTGGACCCGCTTCGTATCGGCCAAAATGTCAAAGAAGTTATCGAAGCAGACTTGGCTGGCGAATATTCAGCACGCGCTCTTTATAAAGAAGCCCGCGAAGTATGCCGTGAAGAAGGTGATTATGTCACCATGCAGCTTTTTGAAGAGCTGATGGCGGACGAAGAAGGCCACATTGACTTCTTGGAAACCCAATTGGAACTAATCGACTCGATCGGCGTTGAAAACTACGGCCTGTTACAGGCAGCCCCAGCCAACGAAGCTGAATAAGACATAAAGTCAACAATCGCAAACAGAGAAAACCGGCCGCGTGCCGGTTTTGTCATATTATCGTCAGCTACTTACGTTGTTTGGCCCTACGGGTTGCTTCTGCCTCTAAAGGGTTATCTGGCCAATAATGCTTTGGGTACTGGCCGCGCATATCGGCCTTAACATCGCGCCAGGAACCGGCCCAAAACCCGGGCAAATCGCCAGTTATTTGTATTGCGCGTTGAGCTGGTGAAAGCAGCTCTAACATCAACTGAACTTGCCCATTACAAATGGAGGGGTGCTGGCTGAGACCAAACAACTCTTGGACCCGGACACGCAATGTGGGCCCAAGTTCAGCACCGTAATCGATAGCAATGCGGGAACCCGTTGGGACAACAAAGTGCGAGGGAGCTGCACTATCCATTTGTTTTTTCAAATCAAATGGCACCATCATTGCGAGTGCATCCCCAAGAATTTGAGTATTTACTTGCTCGAGTTTGCTTAGGCCGCCCACAAAGGGGGCAAGCCAGCTAAAGTCCCGATCAAGAGCTGTATCGCTGACGTCTGGCCACTCGGGTCCTAACTCTTGGCGTAAATATCCAAGGCGGGCACGCAGCAACAGTTGCTCTTTGCTCCATGGCAAGCGCGCGCTGCCCCTTTTTTTTAAAAAGTCCAGAAGAGCGTGACTAAGGTCCTCATCGCTTATCTGGGTCATTTTCCGCTCGTCAATAACCAGCTTACCTAAGCAGGTTTGAATGTGGGCTGCGACCACGCCGCTTTCGTTCAAGCCAATTTGTTTTCGTTCAACCAGTTGTTTTGCATAACGATTTTCTAGATCCTGACGATCATAGGGGGCGCATAGATAAATACGGCTATTGGCTGCAGTTCCTTGAACCTCGGCAACACTTATAAAGGCAGTACGTGCCAGTGCATCGTCTTCGCTTAATTTCGCACCCCGCCCATTACTCAAGCGAAACCGGCCGTTAGCACCGCGCTGCTGTGCAATCCGGTCTGGGTAGGCAAGGCTCAAGATATCTGCGGCCTCTTCAAAGTTCATAGGCCCATCATTGCTGCCACCCACCATTTTACACCAACGTGAAGATTGCCGCTTCATATCCATATCGCGAGGGCTTTTGCCACTAATAAACATACGTAATCGTTGACGTAAGTCTGTCGATTTCCCCCCCAAACCGGGTTCGCTCAAAATAGCTGCAATATGCGCTGCAAGTGGTGCGTTCTTCTCCTCACCGGCTTGAACCAGCATATGCGCCAAGCGCGGTTGTAGGGGTAACTTCGCAAGCCGGCCACCTTGTTTTGTTATGTGGCCCTTTTCATCCAACGCATCTAATAGTTTAAGTAAATCAATGGCCTCTTGCCACGCGTAAGGCGGCGGCGGGCTAATGAACTTCAGCGCCTGCGGGTCTTGCACACCCCAACTTGCAAGAGAAAGAGCAAAGCTGGAGAGCTCACTTTCCAGTATTTCAGCACGGTCGTGCTTTGGAAAGGCATTGGTTTGGGCTTGCTCCCATAACCGGTAACAAACACCGGGTTCGGTACGACCGGCACGCCCTCGGCGTTGATCGGCACTGGCCCTTGAAACTTTTGTTGTCTCTAGCCGCGTTAACCCCGATTGAGGGTCATATTTGGGTACCCGGGCCAAGCCGCAATCGACCACTACCCGTACACCTTCTATTGTGAGGGAAGTTTGTGCAATGGACGTGGTGAGAACAACCTTTCGCCGTCCGGTTGCAGGAGGCCGTATAGCCTTATCTTGTTGCTTGCTGTCCAACGCCCCATAAAGCGGAGTTATATCAATATGTTCTGCAACGCGTCCGCTCAAGTTCTTTTGAACAGCCATTATTTCGCGTTGTCCGGGTAGGAATACCAGCACCGAGCCTTGTTGTTCGGCTAATGCAACCTTCACGGCGTTGGCCACTTCCTTTTCAAGTGGCTGTGCTGCATTGCGTCCAAGATAGATGGTTTCAACCGGAAACTGGCGGCCACTACTTTGTACCAGCGGGACATGGCCTAAAATGCTGGTAAGTCCTTCATGATCAAGCGTTGCGGACATGGGAACCAGTCTTAAATCTTCGCGCAATGCTTCTTGACAGTCCAAAGCCAATGCAAGGCTTAGGTCGCTATCTAACGATCTTTCATGAAATTCATCAAATAAAACAATGCCGATACCGTTAAGTTCGGGGTCATCTTGTATCATGCGGACAAAAACGCCTTCGGTGACAACCTCGATTTGTGTTCTCTTGGAAACTTTGCTTTCCATACGAACACGGTAGCCGACCCTTTCGCCAACGTTCTCGCCAAGGGTATACGCCATGCGTCTGGCTGCGGCTCTGGCCGCTAGGCGTCTTGGCTCGAGCACTATGATTTTTTGTCCCTTTAGGAAGGGGAGAGTTAAAAGGGAAAGCGGCACTAACGTTGTTTTACCCGCACCCGGTTCAGCCACAAGGATTAAACGATTATGGGTTTCCAGCTTACCCAAAAGTTCAGGCAGAACCGCCTTGATAGGCAAATCACTGGTGGCGTGTGGGGCAGCGGTCTTCATGGCAAATCACAGTAGCTAAGTAATTAGAGAACTTAGATTTCTAATTAGTTATTCAGCACTGTGAAAGCAAGACAAACCATAAAAATGTCGAGGGACGATAAACTGTCTAAATCGGCTACAAATAGGGTGCAAAATGAGTGCAAACCCTCTCAATAATGGTCAAGATCGATCATAAATGAGCGCAGTGTATGCGCTCACAATGAAATACCTGCCAAAAATCTAGTTTAGGCATCTGTAAGGTTGTTGTACCAGGCACGCCCTTTGAGCTCCAGCAAGTACGACTGCGGATTGCGTGCATAACCGGCCAGACCGTCAAGTGCCGGGCAGTGATGGTTCACAATGAATGTTGGAATGGTTTTCATGATTGCTTCATGTGGTGCTTTGGCTTCAAAATTGCGCCTGAAATTACCATCGTTCAGCCAGCCCGCAATTTTAGGGGGGATACCGCCTGCCAGATAAACACCACCTCGGGCCAAGGTTGTTAATGCAAAGTCGCCAGCAACACGCCCTAAAGCTGCTGCAAACAAGCGCAGTACTTTTTGCGCGACTTCATCGCCGTCATCAGCTGCATTTGGCACATCGGACGGGCTTTCGTATTGCCGCATTTCGCCATCAACCTGCATGACTGCACGCGCAAGATTGATCAGCCCGCGACCACAAATTATCTGCTCCGCGCCAATACGCCCGCCATTGCGTGCAATATGTGGCCAGATTTCATATTCCTCATCAGTAAGCGGGCCCAATTCCACATGGCCCCCCTCTCCGGGGACAGGTATCCACATACCGTTGGCATGTATCATCGTGGCAGCCCCAAGGCCGGTGCCCGGACCAAGTACGAATTTCGTGGAATCAGGCTGTAAAACCCCGCCGCCTACCTTAATAAGATCGGTATCTTGCAGAACAGGCAAAGCAAGGGCCTGGGCTTCAAAGTCGTTAACAATGGCGATAGCTGACAGTCCCAGCACCCTATTAATCTTCTGGGGCTCGATGACCCATGGTGCATTGGTGAGGGCAATTTTATCGCCCGTTACCGGACCGGCAACAGCCAGGATAGCCGAACGTGGCTTTTGCGGGCACGTGGCAATCACCCGGTCAATAATGGCCGCCTCAATGCTTTCATAGGCCGCGGTCGAGACTTTACCATAATGGCAAATTTCTGAATTGGCACTTTCGACAATCGCAAATCGTGCGTTTGTGCCGCCAATATCTGCAACCAAAACGGGAAACTCAAGAGACTGTGAAGATATCGCCATTTTATTCATTTAGATCACCGGGAAATTTCTGGAGTGCTTGAGGTGCTCTGAAGACCGGCAAGCTTGGCACTGCGTAAAATTATATCGGCTGTACTACGGTTGAGTGCCATGGGAATATCGTAGACGAGCGAAAGGCGCATAAGGGCCTTTACATCCACATCATGTGGCATGGGAGAGAGGGGGTCGACAAAGAAAAACAAACCATCAAGTTTGCCCTCAGAGATCATAGCACCGATTTGCTGATCGCCTCCCAAAGGACCACTTTTTAAACGGGTAAGACTAAGCGAAGGGCAGGCTTCAAGAATACGTCCGCCTGTTGTGCCGGTGCCGTATAATTTGTAGCTGCTTAATTTATCTTCATGCTGCTTGGCAAAGGCAACCATCTCGTCTTTTTTGGCATCGTGTGCAACCAGTGCAACTGATTTCGTGCTCATGCTGCGCGTCCCTCCCTGGTATTTTTATAACTACCTATAGTTCTCGTTTACAGTGCCATACACCACATGTGAAGCACGAGAGTAAAGGCGTTTTGCCACACCTACTGTAATTTATTTTAGTAACCTAATAAAATCACGAGCATGCATCAAGAATCTACTATTTTTTGTATCCGATAAAAATTAGGGAATAAATACCATGGGGATATGAATATTTTGGGAAAGTGCATAGGCTAGAAAAGCAGGTAGGTGGAGAAGAGAGGCTTCCCCCAACTACCTTACATATTGGAGTGTACTTAATAACGCAGCTCTACCCAATATATTGGGGAGATTATTCATGGCTAGTTAAAGATAGAGCAATTGACTTTCTTTCGTTGCTTGGCTGGTAGCAGCTTTGGATTAACTGAAGTTACACCGGCGATTTCCAGAATCATCTTTAAGCGAATGGCATCGCTAAAATGCTCGATAGAGCGGACGGGAATAGAAAAGGCCCCAGCGCCACCAATCACGCAATCTTGAAAGTAGTGATCGAGATTAAGCATGGATTGCCACGACAGATTTTCCTCTTTGAGCATCAACGGTAATCCATTGATGACAATACCATCTCGTATAGCCTCGTCTCTTGCTTGCAAAACGGCACGCCCTTGATTGTTCGGGCCATCGCCTGAAATATCCAGAACCTGCCGCAGGCCTTGGTACTGGTTTTGAGCAAAAAGCTTTTTGGAAAAGTCAATAACGGATGAGATCGATGTGCGCTGAACTTTGCGTAGGGGTTGCTCGGCGATACGTGCCGCAAACATTTCGGCACTTTTCATATCCGAGATAACTTGCCAATCAGCAATGATAAACTGTTCGCCATCTCCCCCCCATTCTAAGTACAAAACAGCGATTTTCCCGTTGGCTCCATAACTGACGGCATCCAAAAACTCCTGTGATGTGAGTGCGGAGATATAGCCCTCACGCTGAACGCGCTGCTCCTCCGGGTCCATCGACTGGGAAATATCGACAGCAAGGATCAACTCGACGTCAACAACATGCTCATTCGCTTGCGCAATGTTGGACATGAAAACAAAGGCGCAACCCGCAACAATACAGCGTAACCTATTGAAAAGAGTGTGTTTCATATTGAGTTTGCCTCCTGTTATTCTTATTTGCTGTCGGAAAGGCAAACACTAATCATAAAGAACAACAGTTAGGTTAAATCTGGAATTCTTGGTTTAATGGTATTGGCAGGGTTCTATTAGCAGTAAGTTTCGGTTTTTTGAGCTATACTGCATGCAATGAATGCGATGATTCTTTGAATCTATGGATATCCTTGATATTTAATAGGCAGACGTTGACCTTGTCAGAGGTGACATCTAATGCAGTACACAAACGTGGTGCGCAAGAATGAACAGGTGGTTATACTTACAATATGCAAGTTCTATAAGTATTCCCCGACGTTACTCTGTGCCTCGAAGGTTGCCTAAGCAAAAAACAGGACATTTTCACATATAAACCTCTTGACCAAAAACCGTGAGTGGTGCAACAGTTCCTCTGAAATATTTGTCGTTCTATGAATATTTCTTCAATACTTGGGTTGGCTTTAATTGTATGTGCTGGCTTGGTATTGGCAAAAAAGACAGGGGCGAAGTGATGCTGAGTGCCTAACATTTGATAGGTTCATTGAAATCGATAGAGTTTTCTTTGAAACGATAGACCTTCAGGGTTACAGTGACGCAGGAGTTCTTAAGCGTTGAAGTAAGTGCTGCTATGGTTCACAAGGGCTTAAGTGTAAAAGCTAAAGTATCTGAACAGTAACCACAATGAACTATAAGCATTAAGCAAGTCGTATCGGAAGGGCAAAAATAGTGAAAACAGCCGATTGGACCAACTCTTTAGCAATTCGCGCCGCTTGGATGTCTTTTATTGGCCGTTCAACGCAAGGGGAAATTGCCAAAAGACTAGGGGTTTCGCCAGCTAAAGTACATCGCCTTATCGCACATGCACAAAAAGAGGGCCTGATAAAATTTCAAGTCGAGGCCCGGCCTGCTGAGTGTATGGCGCTTGAACAAAAATTCGCCGATAAAAAAGCTTTAACCAATTGTTTTATTGCCCCTGATATGGGGCCGGTGGAAGACCCGTTTTATGGTATCGCATCCATTGCCGGACAGTTTTTGCATCGCTTGTTGCAATCAGATGAAGTGACCCGGATCGGGATTGGTATGGGGCGAACGCTTAAAGCGACCGTCTCTTCCATGCCTTTAATGCAAAAGCCGGAGTTGAACGTGGTTTCGATTTCGGGTTCCTTAACCCGCCGTCTTTCTGCCAACCCCTATGACGTTGTACAGCAACTACAAAGCCTCATCGGTGCCGAAGGCTTTTACTTGCCCGTACCTTACATGGCAGAATCAAAAGAGCAGCGCGACATGTTTTTAGCGCAGCGGTCGGTTCAAGAGCTCTTGGCCAGAGCCCGCGGCTCTGACGCTTTTGTGGTTGGCATCGGTGCCCTGCATTGGGACAGCCACCTGATACAGCGTCGATTGATTACCGAGGTGGAGCACAACGAGCTTAAGGAAAGTGCTGCCTGCTGTGATTTTATGGGCCGCTTTATTGATAAAACAGGCGCGTTATGCCCGGTATCGCTTAATGACAAGGCCGTTGGATTGCATTTTGAAGATGTGAGGGGGGCGCGCGTTGTGGCTGTTGCCAGCGGTGCCGATAAAGCAGAAGCCACTTTGGCGGCCTTGAACACAGGCGTTATCACCGATTTGCTGATTGATGAACAATTGGCCCAAGAATTGTCTTCGCTGATGGAAAATGAGGAAAGCGAAACCGCAAGGTAAAAGCACCCACTGGCGAAGAGAATAAACCCAGCGTTTTCACTTCACTGTGTAACTGGCAAACTGAGGAATAGAACGTGAAAAAAACAATAATCGGAACAGCCATTCTTGCAGCCTCGCTAACGGGTGCAGCCTACGCCAAAGATATTAAACCGGGGGTGGTTTATGATTTTGGCGGTCGTAATGACCGCTCGTTCAACGAAGCCGCTTACAAAGGCGCACATATGTTCTCCAAATCGACTGGAGTTTCATATCGTGACTTTGAAATTCAAAACGACTCGCAGCGGCAACAGGCGCTGCGCAATTTTGCCCGCCGCGGTCTTTCGCCGATTATCACTGTAGGTTTTGCGCAGGCAAGCGCACTCGAAAAGGTTGCTAAAGAATTTCCAGATACGAAATTCGCTATTATTGACACCGTTGTTGACTTGCCCAACGTCCGCTCCATTGTCTTCCGCGAAGAGCAAGGCTCCTATTTGGTTGGTATGTTGGCGGAAATGGCCTCCAAAACCGGCAAGGTTGGCTTTGTTGGCGGTATGGATGTACCGCTCATTCGTAAATTCGAATGTGGCTACAAACAAGGTGTTAAAGCCATCAACAAAGATGCCGAAGTCTTCGAAAACATGACTGGCACAACGGGCGCGGCGTGGACCGACCCGGTTAAGGGCGGTGAATTGGCTCGCTCGCAGTTTGCCCGTGGGGCGGATGTGGTGTTCCATGCTGCTGGGGGAACCGGCATTGGTGTGCTGCAAGCTGCTGCTGATGAAGGCAAATTAGGCATTGGTGTTGATTCCAACCAGAACCACCTACACCCGGGCCATGTACTGACTTCTATGGTGAAAGGTGTTGACGTTGCTGTCGACAAAACACTGAAAGATGCCATGAATGATAAGTGGACCTCAGGTGTTTATGTGCTTGGCCTTGAAGGTAATGGCGTTTATTGGGCTCTGGATGAATACAACAAGGACCTCATCACACCCGAGATGAAAAAGAAGGTCGACCAAGCACGCGCTGATATTATCAGCGGCAAGATCAAAGTGCACGATTACATGACGGATAACTCCTGTCCGTTCTAGGAAATTATGCGCCCGTTCACGCGTTGTGCGGGCGCATTCGCATAAAGCTTGTGCAATAGGAGCTACTTTCAGGTCTGTTGGGGAGCAACCTACGGAAGTTGGCATAAGTTAACAAAGCCATAGCAAACCAGAATGGTTGATTGTGTGGCCCTTTAGGCTGCACCAAGGCACAAATAAACCGGAGTTGGGCAGGTGACTGAGAGACTTGGGCAACCGCAAGCTGGTGCTGCCATAGCACAGAGCGAAATTCCGGCAATCGAGCTTCGAGGCATAGGTAAAAGCTTCGGTCCGGTTGTCGCCAATAAAGATATTGACTTGGTCGTGGGTAAGGGCTCCATACACGGGATTATCGGCGAAAATGGTGCCGGTAAATCGACCTTGATGTCAATTCTCTACGGGTTTTATGGGGCGGATACTGGTGAGATTTTTATCTCCGGTAAAAAAGCAAAAATTCCGGATTCCAAAACAGCAATCGAAAAAGGCATCGGCATGGTTCATCAGCACTTTATGCTGGTGGATACTTTTAGTGTCGTTGAAAATGTCATGTTGGGGGCCGAAGGCGGTGCGCTACTCAACAAAGGGATTGCCCAAGCACGTAAAGAGTTGGCACGTCTGGCCGACGAATACGATATGCGGGTAGACCCCGATGCTATTGTTGGGGAATTGCCTGTTGGCTTGCAACAGCGCGTTGAAATATTAAAAGCACTATATCGCGGTGCCGATGTTCTTATTCTTGACGAGCCAACTGGCGTTCTGACACCGGCAGAAGCGGACCACCTGTTTAGGATACTTGAAGTTCTGCGTGATCAGGGCAAAACAGTTTTGCTCATTACCCACAAACTGCGCGAGATTATGCATATTACCGATACGGTTTCGGTAATGCGGCGCGGTGAAATGGTGGCAACACGCAAAACGGCCCAAACCTCTATGAGCGAGCTGGCCGAGCTTATGGTGGGCCGCTCTGTATTGCTGGAAGTGGACAAGCAGCCGGCGAGCCCTGGGAAAACACTGCTGAAGGTCGAAGGGCTGAATGTGGTTGACGAGCGCGGCGTTCGCCGTGTGAAAGATGTTTCCCTTGAGGTGAAAGCAGGTGAAATTCTGGGGGTTGCCGGAGTTTCGGGTAACGGTCAATCGCAGCTTCTTGCTGCGCTTTCAGGTATTATCCGTGCGCACACTGGCCAGATTGAAATTGTAGGCCATAAACTCGATTTGAGTGATAAGCATGGCGCGGCTGTCATGCGTGAATATGGCATGAGCCACGTTCCGGAAGATCGCCATAAAATGGGCCTGATTAATGCATTCCCCGAGTATGAGAACTCGATCTTGGGCTATCATGGTGCCCAAAAATACTCCAAGGGCCTGACACTGGATATTGCCGCCATTCGCAAAGAAGCCGAAGAGCGCATTGAAAAGTATGACATTCGCCCGCCAAGTACCGAGTTGCAAGTTGCCAAGTTCTCGGGGGGGAACCAGCAAAAAATCGTTCTGGCGCGCGAGATTGAGTGCGATCCGGATGTATTGCTCGTCGGTCAGCCCACACGTGGCGTTGATATTGGCGCGATTGAGTACATTCACAAGCGGATTATCGAAATGCGCGATGCTGGCAAAGCGGTTCTTCTCGTTTCCGTTGAGCTTGATGAAATCCGTTCGCTCTCTGATCGGATCATTGTCATGTTCGATGGCGAAATCGTTGGCGAGCGTGGACCGGAAGCAACCGAAACGGATTTGGGTTGCCTGATGGCCGGTGTGCGTGATGGAGATCAGCCATCATGACGATAATCACAGAACAAATTTGCGCATCCAATTTCACAGATTCATTTAAGAATAGGAAGGCTTGATATGGCACGAGGACAATTGCCCCGTTGGGTTGACTACGTTCTGCTTCCGGCTTTGAACCTGCTTGCCGCCTTTTTCGTATCTGGCCTTGTGGTCGTTCTTATCGGTGAAGATCCGTTTGAAGCGGTAAAATGGATCCTTTACGGTGCACTGGGCTATGGTGAGGGGATCGGCTATACGCTGTTTTATGCCACCAATTTTATTTTTACCGGTCTTGCTGTTGCCGTTGCATTCCACGCGGGCCTTTTCAATATTGGCGGTGAAGGACAAGCCTATATCGGCGGTTTGGGTATCGCGCTGGCCTGTTTGGCGCTCGATCATATTGTGCCATGGTGGGTCACACTGCCATTCGCTATTTTGGGCGGTGCACTATTTGGTGCCGCTTGGGCGTTTATTCCCGCCTGGTTGCAGGCCAAGCGTGGTTCGCACGTCGTTATCACCACCATTATGTTCAATTACATTGCTGCCAACATCATGGTGTATTTGCTTTCCAATGTGATGATCCCGAAAGGGTCCATGCAACCGGCAAGCCGCAACTTTGATGTTGGGGGGCAGCTACCGTGGCTGCGCACCATATTCCCGAGTTTTGATTTGGGGCAGTCACCTGTAAACCTTGCGCTGTTTATAGCTTTGATCGCATGTGTTTTTGTTTGGGTGCTCATATGGCGCACCAAATTGGGCTTTGAAATGCGCTCTTTAGGGGCCAACCCGACAGCGGCAGAGTACGCCGGGATATCTCCTTTACGCATCACAATCATCACCATGCTGATCTCCGGTGGTTTGGCTGGCCTGATGGGCATGAACGAGGTGATGGGGGCACAGTCGAAGCTTTTGCTCGACTTCACCGCAGGCTACGGTTTTGTGGGTATCGCTGTCGCATTAATGGGCCGCAACCATCCTGTTGGTATTATTCTGGCCTCTCTACTTTTTGGCCTGCTTTACCAAGGTGGAGCGGAACTCGCCTTTGAAATTCCCAGTATCACCCGCGATATGATCGTGGTTATTCAGGCCTTTGTGATTTTGTTCGCCGGTGCACTTGAACACCTGTTCCGTCCAGCAGTTGTTGCCTTCTTCAACCGCTTTGTAACGGCAAAGAATGGTCAGGAGACAGCCTAATGTATGAGACTATAATTCTTATTCTTGATAGTACTGTACGCCTTTCTGTTCCTTTGCTGTTCGCGTGTTTGGCAGGTCTTTACTCTGAACGTTCTGGGGTCGTTGATATCGGCCTTGAGGGCAAGATGTTGGGCGGTGCATTCGCCGCTGGTGCTGCTGCATATGTTACCGGCAGTGCCTGGGCTGGTCTTGGCGCCGCTGTAATTGTTTCGATTATGCTGGCGTTAATTCATGGATTTGCCTCCATTACCCAGCGCGGCAACCAGGTGGTTACCGGTGTTGCCATTAACTTTCTGGCAGCTGGCCTCACTATTTTGCTCGGTCAGGCATGGTTTAAGCAAGGTGGGCGTACCCCGCAGCTGGAACACTCTGCAAGGTTTGGCGAAATCACCCTGCCTTTTGCCGATAGCGTAAAAGATGTGCCGTACATCGGCTTGTTGTACTCCGAGTTAATCTCGGGTCATAACATTCTTGTTTATCTGTCTTTCTTGGCGGTGCCATTCACATGGTGGGTTATTTTCCGCACCCGTTTTGGCCTTCGCTTGCGGGCTGTTGGCGAAAGCCCTGCAGCAGTAGACACCGCTGGTATTTCGGTGACTTGGCTGCGCTATCGTGCGGTAATTATGTGCGGTGTCTTTACCGGTTTTGCAGGCACTTATTTGGCGATTGGCCAGTCAGCAGGCTTCATTAAGGATATGAGTGCCGGTAAAGGTTTTATTGCCTTGGCTGCGCTTATCTTTGCAAAGTGGCAACCTAAAAATGCCATGTTTGCTTGCCTGCTCTTTGGTTTCTTGGACGCAGTGGCCATTCGTATGCAAGGGCAGGAAATTCCCGGCATTGGTGAAGTGCCTGTCCAGATTTTCCAGGCAATGCCGTATATCCTGACGGTTATTTTGCTGGCTGGTTTTGTTGGCCGTGCAATACCGCCGAAAGCCTCTGGCATTCCATATGTGAAGGAGCGCACCTAATGAGTGTTTTCGATAGTTTGTTTGCGGAGGCCAAAACTGCCCGCGAAACCGCATATGTACCGTATTCGCGTTTTAAGGTCGGCGCTGCGATCCTTACCAATAACGATAGTGTCGTTTCGGGCTGCAATGTGGAAAATGCCGCGTATCCGGAAGGCACCTGTGCCGAAGCGGGTGCTATTGCTGCCATGATCCGCGCGGGCAGTTCGCGGATTAAAGAGGTGGTGGTTATCGCTGATGCAGCCCTTTGCACCCCTTGTGGTGGTTGCCGCCAAAAACTGAAGGAATTTGCAGATAACGATGTCAAGGTTCACGTTGCCAACCTTGAGGGTCTGCGCCGAACTTTCACTGTTGGCGAGTTGCTGCCAGCAGGTTTTGAGCTAGAAGAACAAAACTGAGGAACAGTCATGAATAAACAAGCACATGAGAGCGCGGCGATTGTAGCAAAAACCCGCCCTGCAGCATATAAAGTCGGTATTATTCTTGGTTCTGGTCTCGGCTCTTTGGCAACCGAAGTGGAAGATTGCAAGCGCATTGCGTACAGCGAACTTTCCGGCTTTCCAGTGTCTTCGGTTACCGCGCATGCCAGCGAATTGGTTTTGGGACGTCTGGAAGGTGTTGAAGTTGCCATTCTCTCTGGCCGTGCGCACTATTATGAAAGCGGTAACTCTTCCATCATGCGCACCCCGCTGGAAACCTTGAAAGCTTTGGGCTGTGAAATCATCATTGCTACCAATGCCGCCGGTTCTCTGCGCGAACATATTGCACCCGGTTCTGCCATGCTGATTACCGATCATATTAACTGGTCGGGCTTAAACCCGCTCATCGGTGAAATGGATGAAAGCCGCTTTACCGATATGTCCCGCGCTTACGACCCCGAGCTGCAAGAGGCGATGCGCAAAGCTGCTAAAACTGCTGGCGTCGAGCTACCGGAAGGCGTTTACATGTGGTTCTCCGGCCCGTCATTTGAAACTCCAGCGGAAATCAGAATGGCGCAAACACTGGGCGCTGACGCTGTTGGTATGTCCACAGTTCCAGAAGTTATTCTGGCTCGTTTCTTGGGGCTGAAAGTGGCTGCATTCTCCACCATCACCAATATGGGGGCCGGCTTGCAAACACACGATCTCTCCCATGACGAGACCAAAGAAATTGCACCCAAAGGCGCAAGTAAAATTAAAGCTGTTTTGAAAGCATTTCTTAAAGACCTATCTGTTTGAACTGGATGTCATTATGACGAGTGAAGCGATGAAAGCGGTAGCCAAACGGACGTTGGGCCTGATTGACCTGACCAACCTCAATGACGATTGTACACCAAGCGATATTGAAAAACTGGTTGCCAGAGCTACTTGCGAGCACGGCTCGGTGGCCGCTATTTGTATTTACCCGCAATTTATCAAGCAAGCGGCCGAGCTTTTAAAAAGCAGTCCGGTGCGTATTGCCACAGTGGTCAACTTTCCGCAGGGCGGCGAGGATACGCTTGCTGTTGTCGAGCAAACCCGCCAAGCGGTGGCCGATGGTGCTGACGAGATTGACCTTGTGATGCCCTATAAGGCTTTTGCTGCGGGTCGCCGTGGTTTTGCCGAGGACCAGATCAAAAAAGTTCGCGATGCGATTCCCGCACCGGCACAATTGAAGGTCATTTTGGAAACCGGCGAGTTGAAAGACCCGCGCCTTATTCATTTGGCATCAGAAATCGCCATTGCCCAAGGTGCTGACTTTATCAAAACCTCAACCGGTAAGGTTGCTGTTAACGCCACACTGGACGCTGCGGAAATCATGCTCAATGTGCTGCGCGAAACTTCGGTCGAAAACCACCGTCAGGTTGGTTTTAAGCCTGCAGGTGGTATTCGCAGTCTTGATGATGCGAAAGCCTACCTTGATTTGGCCGACGAGCTTATGGGCCAGAACTGGGTGAGTGCAGCCACATTCCGTTTTGGTGCCAGCGGCCTGCTCGACGCTGTGATTTCCGGCATTGAAGGACATGAAGAAGAATCGAAGGAGGCTTACTAATGCTGCCTCAAGAGATTGTTCGTAAAAAACGCGATGGTGGCACGCTCACCAACGAAGAAATTGCTGCCTTTGTACAGGGCCTAAAAGACAACAGCTTTAGCGAGGGGCAGGTTTCTGCGCTGGCTATGGCCATTTTCTTCCAAGGCTTAACGCTTGAAGAGCGTATTTCTCTTACCTTAAGCATGCGCGATAGCGGCGAAGTATTGCAATGGCCGGATATCGAAGCGCCTATTTTGGACAAGCATTCAACCGGTGGTTTGGGGGATAACGTCTCTCTCATGCTGGCACCGGCCTTGGCGGCCAATGGTGCCGCTGTGCCGATGATTTCCGGCCGCGGCCTTGGTCATACCGGTGGTACACTCGATAAAATGGAATCGATCCCCGGTTATACAGCTAAGCCGGATAACGACGTTTTCCATAATGCTGTGAAAGATATTGGTTGCGCTATTATCGGCCAAACGGGCGATTTAGCGCCTGCCGATAAACGCTTTTACGGCATTCGCGATGTAACCGGAACAGTTGAGAGCCTAGACCTCATCACCGCCTCTATTTTGTCCAAAAAGCTGGCAGCAGGTTTGCAAACCCTTGTTTTGGATGTGAAATGGGGCTCAGGTGCCTTCATGCAAACTTATGAGCAAGGTAAAGCACTGGCTGAAAGCCTTGTCCGTGTGGCAAATGGAGCGGGCGTAAAAACCTCGGCACTTCTAACGGATATGAACCAGTCTCTGGCCTCTGCTGCCGGTAACGCTGTTGAAGTACAGAATGCCGTTGACTTTTTGAAAGGCACCCACATCGACAACCGTCTATGGGATGTGACTGTAGCCCAAGGTGGTGAAGCGCTGGCAAATGCGGGCCTAAGTGAGTCGGTCGAAGCGGGCTGCGAAGCCATGCGCCGCGCTTTCCAGTCTGGTAAAGCGGCGGAGCTGTTCGGTAAAATGGTTGCTCATCTGGGCGGCCCGACAGACTTTATGGAAAAAACCGAGCTTTATTTGGAAAAAGCACCGCTTGAAGTGCCTGTTTACGCACCAGAGCCGGGGCTTGTGACTAAAGTTAACGCCCGTGCCGTTGGTTTGGCTGTGGTTGAGCTAGGTGGTGGCCGTGTAAAACCAGAGGATGACGTTGACCCTGCCGTTGGCCTGACAAGTATCGCAGAGATTGGCTGCACAGTGGATAGTGATAACCCGATTGCGATAGTTCATGCCCGTACGCAAGAGCAAGTGGAACGGGCGCAAGCCGTGCTTCTTGATGCCTACAGCATCGGCAATGCAAGCGAGGTGGAAGAACACCCAATAATTGGTGAATGTATCGCTCCACTATAACTCTCTGCTTGAAAAAATCTCTAAATGAGATATTTTCCTTGTGGTGAATATTTTTGCAAGACGCTTTCGCTTGTCGTGGAAGCGCCTGCTACCTAAGGAAAATTACATGCCAAAAGCAATAATATGTGTGCTCGACAGCTTTGGGATTGGAGCATCTGCCGATGCTGAAGTGTTTGGCGATACCGGCTCCGATACGCTGGGCCATATTGCCAAGGCATGTGCTGAAGGTCAGGCAAACAAAGAAGGTGTTCGCAGTGGTCCTTTATCTTTGCCGAATATGGACCGTTTGGGTTTAGGCGCGGCTGCGCGTGCTTCCACCGGTAAGCAGGTCCCAGGTTTAGATTTTAAGGGCGAGCCGGAAGCGCTGTGGGGCTATGCCAAAGAAATTTCCAAAGGTAAAGATACCCCTTCCGGCCATTGGGAAATCGCTGGTGTTCCTGTGTTGTTTGACTGGGGTTACTTCTCTGAGCTTGAAAATAGTTTTCCGCAAGAGCTGCTCGATCAAATCTATGCTGCCAATGATTTTGACGATGCATTATGCCTCGCGCATGGTTCGGGCACAGAGGTGATCGCCAAATTCGGCGAGGAACATGTAAAAACTGGCAAGCCGATTTTTTATACCTCCGCCGATAGCGTATTCCAGATTGCCGCGCACGAAGAAGCTTTTGGTCTTGATAGACTCTTAAAGCTATGTGAGTTCGTACGTGAAATCATAGAGCCCTATAACATTGGCCGTGTTATTGCCCGCCCGTTTATCGGTAATGCCGAACAAGGGTTTGAACGTACTGCAAACCGCCGTGATTACTCAGTATTACCACCGGCGCCCACCGTTCTGGACCATTTGAAAGACGCGGACCGTCAAGTTATTGCAGTTGGGAAAATCTCCGATATCTATGCCCATCAAGGGATAACCAAGCTTTTCAAAGGCGCAGGAAATGACCAGCTCTTTGATAGGGCACTCGAAGCGGTTGATTTAGCAAAAGAGGGCGATTTGGTATTCGCCAATTTTGTTGACTTCGACATGCTTTATGGTCATCGCCGCGATGTGGTTGGCTATGCGGCAGCGTTAGAGCACTTTGATCGCCGTCTGCCAGAACTCATGGACAAGATGAACGAGGGTGATCTGTTGTTGCTCACCGCTGATCATGGGTGCGACCCCACATGGCAAGGTACTGACCATACGCGTGAACATGTACCGGTTTTGACCTATGTTAAAGGCAAGCCGGGCCGTAACATTGGTGAGCGCGAAACCTTTGCCGATATGGGCGCGTCAATCGCGGCCTTTTTGAACGTCAAACAAAGCGAGCACGGCAGCAGCTACCTTTAAACTGCTGCAAGCGCATGCAACACGAACTTTAAAGGCTGCGTTTGCAGCCTTTCCCATATATGCCAAGGGCATACTGATTGAAGAATAACGGTAATGGGGCATCTGCGGATACTTTGCTGTATCATTTGCTCCAAAAGGCTTGATAAAAATGATAGAAAATCCCGGTTTAATACCTCGTGCTGAATTACATTGCCATATTGAAGGGGCCGCAACACCCGATTTGGTGCGTGTACAAGCGGAAAAGTATAATGAGGATGTTTCACGCCTGTTTGATGATAATGGCGATTACAATTGGCATGACTTTAGCACGTTTTTATCGCAATATGATGTGGCTGCAGGCTTGTTTCGTAGTGCCGAAGACTATGCTTTACTCTCTGAAACCTATTTTCGCATGCTGGCCGCCGAAGGAGCGATTTACGGTGAGGTATTTGTTTCGCCCGATCATGCCAAACTGGCTGGTTTAAGTTATGCCACCTATCTGGACGCTTTGGGTGAAGGCATCATGCGTGCCCGTCAGGCAAATGGTATCGAAGGGCGCATGATTGCCACCGGTGTGCGCCATTTTGGTGAAAAGTCTGTTGAAATGGCAGCTCAGGAAGCCGTTAACACGCCGCATCCGCTTATGACCGGTTTTGGTATCGCGGGCGATGAACGGCAGGGCCACCCGGCCAACTTCGCCAAAGCATTCCAGATCGCTAAAGAAGCAGGTTTGGGCCTCACCGCCCACGCTGGCGAGTTTGGTGGCCCGGAAAGCGTGCGCGGGGCGCTGGATTTCTTCGGCGTCAGCCGTATCGGCCATGGTGTGCGAGCTATAGAAGATGCAGACTTGGTCCGCCGTCTGGTGGATGAAGAAATCACGCTCGAGGTTTGCCCACACTCTAACGTCTCGCTCGGCGTTTACGAAAACCTGCGTTTCCATCCTATTAATCGCCTGCGCCAAGCCGGTGTTAAAGTGACTTTAAGTTCGGATGATCCCCCCTTCTTCCACACAACACTGGGTAAAGAATATGTTCAGATGACGGAAGTTTTCGGTTGGGATCAGTTGGTACTTGCAGAAATGACAGCAAATTCTATTGCTGCGGCTTTTTGCGATGATACCACCAAAGCCAAACTGCAAGAGCAGTTGGATACTGCGCTAGCTGCATTACCGCAACAATAAATAAAACTGAAGATAGCCGGTTGAGCGTGAGCGCTCCGCTGGCTTTCAGGCTTAAGCTGTGTAACAAGAGCTTGGTTGTGGCTGGATAGATCAATACTAAGCCACATTGCTAATTCATAACTGAATGAGACCCGCATGACCCCATCGAACGGCAACTCCGCAGCTCTTTATCTTCTCACTCCAGCGGCCGTTCGTGCGCAATCACAAAAACTGTTCGAGCTGGCATGTCAAAACACTTTAAGCCATAGCCGCTTGGAAAAGGAAAAACTGGCCCCGCTAGCTGATAAGCTAATACAGCTAATGCAGGAAAAGGCGCAGGACGGTGCTATTGGCCCGCTCACATGTTGGCGTGACTTCGAGTGCGGCGCACTGGATCGATGGGGCCTGATTGCTGGCGGACGTGGTTTTGAAGCGCCTGAAGAAATGGCTTATGCTGCTATAGACTTGGCGGTTGTAACCTCTCTTTTTGCTACAGAACCTAACCAGCACTGGCAATATGATGCTCCTCTCAGTGGTGAAACTTTGCAAGGGCGTGAGGCAATGGCAAATGCGGTTTTGAATATGTTCACTTCCGGGGCGTTTTCGGCGAAGGCAGAAGACCCGCTACGTGTGGATGCAGAAATTCTTATGGCGCTGCAAGACGAGGAAGTAACACAATCTTTACAGCTGACATCAAGAAATGCTCTTGAGGGTTTTAAAGAGCGAACCCGGCGCTTGCGTGCGCTTGGTGAAGCCCTAGCCATGCGCGGCGATTTATTCGAGCAAGGCGGCGATATTCGCCCGGGCTTTTTGTTTCACCACCTGCAAGAGATTGCACAGGAAGCGCCGCTAACGGCTGCCAAATTACTGGACTTGCTACAAGAGGGCATCAGCCCGGTTTGGAAAAATGCCCCGACGATGGATGGCGTTAATCTGGGGGATACCGCCAAACATAGTATGTTGGGCAAGGAAGGCGACCCCGCGCAATTGGTTCCCTTACACTGCCAGATGCAGTGGATGACAAACAGCATAATTGAAGCTTTAATGTGGATTGGTTTTGAGGTCCAGAACTGGAATACACTCACAGCCTGTACCAACCTGAGGTGCGTTGAAACCTTTTTGCAGGCCGGAGTTCTAACCCAGTCTTTGAACGACTGTGAAGCAACGCCACTGGCTTTTGATGATGAGTCCCTTGTGGAGCTGCGGGCACTGTCAATTATCTTAGTGGAAGAGCTTGCCGTTATCATTTGCCAAAAATTAGAGCTAACGCGCGAGCAACTGCCCTTACCTTGTATTGCCAGTGTTCTTGAATGGTATCACCAGTGGCAAAATGCCTCGCAAAATACAAAACTTAAGGGCAAGACGATTAACTTGCGCTATGATAACCCAGTCTACTAGGCGTAAGAACTGGACAGCTCCATAATAAATTGTCAAAGGTGTGCTGAATAGGAACACTTTATACCTTGCGTGTTACACGTAATAACGCGTTCAACGTAAGTACACCGCTTACTAAACTACGAATTGAAAACGTCGTAAGTGCCAAAGGCGCAGCTTACAGGGTCACAAAAAAGAGGAAGATCATGCCCGCAACAGTTATCGACCATCCACTTGTTCAGCACAAACTGACCCATATGCGCATGAAGGAAACCCCAACGCAGGACTTTCGCCGCTTGTTGCGCGAAATCTCGCACCTTCTTTGCTACGAAGTCACACGCAATCTGGAGCTGACAACAACACGCATTGAAACGCCGCTTATGGAAACCGAGTCACCGGTACTGGCAGGCAAGAAGTTGGTTTTTGCTTCAATTCTACGCGCTGGTAACGGCCTGCTTGAAGGCATGTTAGAGCTGGTACCTTCTGCACGTGTGGCACATATTGGCCTTTATCGCGACCCCAAGACGCTTGAGGCCGTTGAATACTACTTTAAAGCCCCGGCTCAAATGGATGAACGGCTGACAATTGTTGTTGACCCAATGCTTGCAACAGCCAACTCGGCCATTGCTGCTGTTGAGCGCTTGAAAAAACGCGGTGCCAATCGCATGGTCTTTGTTTGCCTGCTGGCAGCTCCTGAGGGTGTTGAGCGCTTTTCCAAGGCACATCCGGATGTGCCAATTTTCACCGCTTCTATTGATGATGGTTTAAACGAAAAGAGTTATATTCTGCCCGGCCTTGGTGATGCGGGCGACCGGATGTACGGCACCAAATAACTGGCAGACAGCATAATACAGTTTTATAACCCCTGTGGCCGAAGCCATGGGGGTTTTTGTTTGCAAATCGGGAATAGTCGTTGCAACCTGAGGTAATCTAGGCGAATTTGTCTTAGTAAAGTATTTCACATTGAAGCCGCGTCTTGTCAGCCCCTGGCTGTATTTCCAAAGGTGCCGTGTTGTACCCACCGAAACTACGCAGAACAACAGGTGTATTATGATAGTTGTTTTCGGATCGATAAACCTTGATCTTGTTGTGCGCGTAGATAAGTTGCCAAGAGCGGGCGAGACAGTATCAGGCCCAGACCTACAGCATTTTGCGGGTGGTAAAGGTGCAAACCAGGCTTTGGCAGCCAGAAGGGCAGGTGCAAAGGTGAAGCTGGTTGGCGCTGTAGGGACAGATGCTTTTGCCAAACCGGCGCTGGCTAATCTCGAGACGGCAGGAGTAGACATAGCCAATGTTGCAACGGTTCGCGGTGCAACAGGCACTGCCATGATTGGTGTTGATCAACATGGTGAAAATCAGATTATCGTTGCCAGTGGTGCCAATCAGGCAGTGCGATCAAGCCAGCTCAAAGGACAATTGCAAGCAGGCGATACATTGTTGCTACAACTTGAGTTGCCAATGGAAACCATTCACCGGGCACTATCCTTAGCCCATAAGGCGGAAATGCGCACCATTATGAATATTGCGCCGTTCAAAAGTGAATGCCTTGCATCTATGCTGCCACTTGTCGATATTATTGTTGCCAATGAGAGTGAAGCCGCCGCCCTTGCGCAAACACTAGGCTATGAAAAGCCTTTGGAAGAGCTGGTCCATGAACTTTTTACCAAGGGGATACAACTTGTTGTCACCTTGGGTGAAAAGGGATGTATAGCAATGGTTGAAAATGAGCTGCTGCGTGTGCCTTCTCCGCACATTAACCCAATAGACACCACCGGCGCGGGTGATAGTTTTGTAGGTGGGCTTGCCGCCGCACTGGATGCCGGGGCGACTTTTGAGCAAGCGCTGCGCCAGGCGAGTGCGGCAGGTGCTTTGGCTTGTACCAAGCAGGGTGCCCAAACCAGCGCACCCGATCAACAAGAAATTTTGTGTTTGGCCTCGCAGCTCACGTAATGGGCCTGTACCCCAAGGAAAATAACCTTGCGTTTTTATTTATTTATCGCCCTTTTTCTAGTTGCATTAGCTGCTGTTATCCCTGACCTGCTACAGCGCACGTTGAGTGTGCTACAAGCTCAAAACCAAGATCAAACAGCCATAAGTAAAAGCAATGCCTATGGAATACGTTTAAAGGAAAACAGCCAAAACCAGTACGTTGTGCCGGTGCGAATAAATAGTTATCGAACACAGGCATTGATTGACACGGGTGCCAATACCACCGCTATACCTGCAACCATTGCCCGTAAAGCAGGTATTAGATTATCGCACCACATGTTTACATCACAAGCAACAACCGCTGGCGGGCAGGTTAAAACAGCACAAGTGCGATTGAGAAAGCTTGAAGTTGGCCATTTATCTATTCAAGGCGCGGATGCAATTGTTATCGAGGAAGGCAAGCTGAAAACCGTTCTCTTAGGCATGACTGCATTGAAAAGATTAGGCAAGCTGACCATTGAAGATGGTGAGCTGATTTTGAAGGGTAATGACTGAAGCCTCTCGCGGCTTAATAGAGACATTAACAACGGTCTTACCAGTGTAATTAGCATAGATACGATTTTAAGCAGCAATTGATAGGAATGGTTTTCACGGCAAGTAATGGATAACAAATAGCTTGCGCGTGAGGGGGGAAGTATGAAGACATTTTTTTCGCAAAAACAGCTTATGCATAACCCGCAGCACGAGATTTCGGATGGCTACTTACGTCCGGCAAATGAGGTGCCGCAGCGCGCAAAGATGATCGTGAACCAGCTGATCAAGCAGAACTTTGGGGAGGTGCTGGAGCCTGATTGCTTCTCGATTAATCGCCTTCAAAGAATTCATAGTGACGAGTATCTACAGTTTTTAGAGGGCTTTTGGCAACACTGGCTCGATGAAGGCCGTAGAGAAGAAGAGGCTTTTCCCTTTGTTTGGCCGCGCCCGGATTTACGCACGGACCGTGTACCGCAGCACTTGGATGGAAAACTCGGGTTCTATTCGTTCGATGCCGGTACACCAATAATGCAACACACATGGGAAGCGGCGCGTAAGAGCGCTGATACCGCTTTATCGGCGGCCCGCTGCCTGTCTATGGGGGAAACCGCAGCTTTTGCCCTTTGCCGTCCACCAGGCCACCATGCCCATGAAGCGATGTTCGGCGGCTATTGTTTTTTGAATAACGCCGCGGTTGCTGCGCAGTATCTACATGATCAAGGTGCTAGCCGTGTAAGTATTTTGGACATTGATTACCACCATGGAAATGGAACCCAATCAATTTTCTATGCGCGGAAAGATGTGCAGTTCGTCTCGCTTCATGCGGACCCGGAGCAAGAGTTTCCTTATTTTTTGGGTTATCAGGATGAAACCGGTGAAGGGGCCGGATTGGGCTACAACCATAATTTCCCGTTGCCACTGGGCACCGGCTGGGAGCAATGGCAACGTACCTTGCAACAGGCATTAAAGATAATTCAAATATTTTCTCCAGACGCCCTCGTGGTTTCGGTGGGTGTTGATACGTTTGAAATCGACCCCATTTCCCAGTTCAAACTGCAAACACAGCACTTTCGCCCAATAGGTGCCCAACTGGCCCAACTTAAAAAGCCAACACTTTTTTGCATGGAAGGCGGTTATGCGGTGGAGGAGATAGGCATAAATCTACTAGAGTTATTACAGGGCTTTGTTGAAAATCGCTGACAGTGCAATTGCAATTACCGTTATTTATACCAAATATGAGAGCACTCATAAAGTTTGCCAAACACATCAAGTGTGCTAGATGCTTGCCATTGATTTTAATAGGTGCGGAATTACAATACCATGAACCAACAGTACTCGAACCAGCCAGAACCTATAAAGAATAGGGGGAATACCGTTGGTGTTTTGTGGGTATTTTTCAACCCGCGCGGCCGCCTGTCCAGACTGGCCTACTGGCTTGGCTTTATTCTCATGATGCTGATTATGTTGCTCGCTTTTTATAATGCGACAAAATTTTTCATCAATGATATTCCCATAACAGGCGATATCAGTATCGATTTGAATGAGTTTATATTCTCAAATCCTATGCTGCCAATTCTGTTGATTGCCAGTAAGTGGTCTGAGCTCGCGTTGGTTATGAAACGCTTGCAAGATGCCGACTACTCGGGGTTTTGGGGCCTATTGGTTATGGTACCCTATTTAAACTTTATCGTTTGTATTGTTGTAGGTTTTCTCCCCCCCACAAAAGGGCCGAACATCTTTGGCCGCACTTCCAATAGCCGCCCGCCTGCAAAAAATAACCATAACTTCCACAGAACAAGAAGGTACCAATGACCACAGAACTATCGGCTGCTGTCAAAATTTGTCAGGATTTAATTCGCTGCCCCTCGGTTACCCCCGCTGAGGCCGGTTCGCTAACCACACTTGCTGGTTACCTCGAAAAAGCAGGTTTTACAGTTGAGCGGCCCGTTTTTTGCGAGCAAGGAACCGCAGATGTAGAGAACCTGTTTGCCACAATAGGCTCAGGTAAGCCGCACTTTGTTTTCGCAGGCCACACAGATGTTGTGCCAGCAGGTGATGAAGCCGCTTGGACCCACCCCCCGTTTTCGGGGGAAATTGTTGACGGCATGATTCATGGTCGCGGCACAGCAGACATGAAAGGTGGCGTGGCAGCATTTACGGCTGCGGCATTGGATTATCTTGCGCAAAACCCACAGTTTGCAGGCACAATATCGTTCCTAATAACTGGCGATGAAGAAGGCCCTGCCATCAATGGCACAGTGAAATTGCTGGAATGGGCCAAAGAGCGCGGCATTGAATTTGATGCATGTATTGTTGGCGAGCCAACCAACCCAGAGCAACTCGGAGATGCCATTAAGGTGGGGCGCCGTGGCTCGCTTTCCGGTCATATCGTCGTTGAAGGGGTGCAAGGTCATGTTGCCTACCAGCACTTGGCGCAAAACCCGATCCCTGCCATGCTCAATCTGCTGAGCGCTTTGAATGCCAAGCAATTCGATCAGGGTAACGAGCGTTTCCAGCCCTCGAATCTGGAAATCACCAGCGTAGATACGGGTAATAGCGCAACCAATATTATCCCTGCCAAGTGCGAGGCCCGCTTTAATATTCGCTTTAACGATAAGTGGTCGGTTGAGAGCTTGCAAAGTGAAATCAAAGAGGTTTTGCGTGCAGCGGCTACTGATGGTGTAAACTGGTCAATTAACTTCAAGCCAGACCATTCCGATAGCTTTTTAACCCATGATGCCGAGCTGATTTCAGCGCTTTCTGCTGCAATTCAAGCTGTATCAGGAAAAACTGCGGAGCTCTCCACAGGAGGGGGCACATCTGACGCCCGCTTTATAAAGAACTATTGCCCTGTGGTGGAGTTTGGTCTGGTTGGCAAAACAATGCACAAGGTAGACGAGCAAGTTGCAACCGCAGACTTGGATAATCTTGCAAAAATTTACCTCAAATTTCTCGAAAGTTATTTCGCAGCACCTTGAAGCCAATAAAATCTTAAGTAATAGTGCCGTTTATAGGCAGCACTATTACTTCATGGTTCGCTATCACCCCAATAACGCTAACAGGTTCATAATAAAAGAATGCAACTGCCATCACTGCGTGAAGCACAACTTGCAATAATAGGCTCGTGGCGAATTTTTCTCGGAAAGCCAGGCGCTTTGGCTTTTTTCGACCTTAGCTTAAAGGGGTTTTGGCGCTCGTTTGCAGCCATAATTATGGTTGCGCCATTGTATTACATTAGCTTGCAAAGCGGCATTAAAATGCTTTCCGACCCCAATCTGGCTGGTAGCTCCACTCAGATAACAGCAGATTTCAGCAGCTTTTATGCACTGCAAACGCTGGTTCTGGTTCTGGATTGGATCGCCTATCCGCTTGTATTGGCTTTACTTGCAGGCTCGTTAAATATTCAAAAAGCCTATTTTGCTTATATCGCAACCTATAACTGGTCGACACTTCTACTGTTATTACCACATGCTGCTCTGAGCCTACTTTATCTCTTGGGCCTATTGCCAGCAATGGTGCTGATTATGCTTAGTCTGCCAATAGTGGGGTGGAGCCTATATTTTCGTTATATATTGACCCGCTACGTGACAGGCATAGCCATTGGTCCGGCTTTAGGGCTGGTTGCGCTTGGCTTCTTGCTTTCATTATTTATTGATGCCGGTATCGATAAACTCTTGAGCTGATGCCTGACCTATTCATTTTATGACAATTACTGGTCATTAAATTATCATATTGGTATATCACAATACCAATGACCTATAAATCTATGAAAGTTTCTAGTGGTCAATTAAGTATTTTCCCGTCACTGTGTAAGTACAGAACATGGGAGTCGCTTATGGGAGAGAATAACGCTTCGGTTTCATCATCAATACCACTAAAACAAGACAAAAAAGCATCTGATATGGGCGCGGAAACGAAACTTGCCGCCCCTCGTGTGCACGCAATAAAACTTTCAGACATCATAAATGCGCTTGAAGCAGGACTTCGAGACTTTAGAGCAGCTCCTGCTTATGGGCTGTTTTTTGGTCTGGTTTTTGCAGTGGGTGGCAACATTGTCATTCTATGTGCGTTTATGGCCGACATGAGTTACTTAAGTTACCCGCTTGCAGCCGGCTTTTGGATGATAGGCCCGTTTGTTGCCGTAGGACTCTATGAGGTTTCCAGGCGGCTGGAAAAAAACGAGCCGCTGACCTGGTCCGGGGTTCTTGGGGTTATCTGGCGTCAACACCGACGCGAGCTTGCCTGGATGGCATTTGTTGTCCTGTTTATCTTGTTGATGTGGATGTTTGAAATTCGTCTGCTTATTGCCCTTTTCTTGGGCTTTAAAGGCGTTTCCACAATGCACGAATTTGTTGAAGTGGTGCTCACCACCCGTGAAGGCATCATGTTCTTACTGGTTGGCCACTTGGTTGGTGCGGCCTTCTCAATCGTACTCTTTTCTATTTCAGTAGTGTCGTTCCCACTGCTTTTGGAAAAGGATTATGACTTTGTCACGGCTATGATAACCAGTGTGAAAGTGGTTGTTGCCAGTCCGCTGCCAATGCTGCTCTGGGGCGCGTCGATTACAGTCGAGCTGCTGGTTTCCATGCTACCGGCCTTTTTAGGGTTGTTGTTCACGCTACCAGTGCTGGGCCATGCCACTTGGCACCTTTACCGTGCAGCAATATCGTTTGAAGAAGACGAGGAACTACCTAACAAAATGGAACAGGAAGAAAACCAGCAAACAAAGACTAATTGATAAGCTTGGATCATTAAACTAGCAGCGCTAACTCTTGCGAGGATATTAGAAATCTCGCAAGAGTAATTGTTATTTGTAAGAATTATTATGGCCGAATAAATTTACTTATTTTACAAGATACTGATAATCAAAAGCATCCGCCTTTTAAGGCCGAGCTAGTATTTCCCGAATAAGAGTTTACCACTAATTAAATCACAAGCTAAATGATAGTAGTTATTAATGGCGGAGAGTGAGGGATTCGAACCCTCGGAACGCTTGCGCGCTCAACGGTTTTCGAGACCGCCCCGTTCGACCACTCCGGCAACTCTCCACTTATTTGACATAGTACCCGCTCTGCTAACAAGCGCTATGGTCCTGCGCCCTTTTAGTTAGCCATCAAAGCGCGGCCAAACTATGCCCGAAAGCAAGTAAACTCAAGACCCGAAGACAAATGTGCCTTGAGTTTACACAGATGTTGCAATTTATCACCTGCCTTATGCGGTTAACTACCTAAAACAACAGCCTATTTGGCTTGGCAATAATAAATCTACACTCTTTGCTAAAGCGTACCGGTAAAAAGACAATGCTTTGCACCGATACACTATTGCCACCTTATTTATACAGCTTCCACATTGCCAATGAAGCTCTCAATTTCCTTGGTCAGCGTATTGGCATTTTTAAGGAGCACGCCTGCTTGCGTATCCAGTTCTTTTGCAACAGAAGATGTTGCTGTTATAGATTGGCTTACACCTTGCATTTCCTCTTCGCCCGTACGGGACTGATCGGAAGCCTCGGTAACCGAGCGGGTAATTTCGCTAACAGTGATGGATTGCTGCTCAACAGCCGCAGCAACAGCGGATGAACTGGTGGCTAAGCTGTCCATCATATCACGTACATGCTCAATGGATGAAACCGCATCACCTGAAGCTTGCTGAATTTCACTTACCTGTCCTGAAATTTCCTCGGTTGCTTTGGCTGTCTGGTTGGCCAGCTCTTTCACCTCGGAAGCCACAACTGCAAAGCCCTTACCCATTTCACCCGCACGCGCGGCCTCAATAGTCGCATTTAGTGCCAGCAGATTGGTTTGATCGGCAATATCTTTAATCAAGCTAACAACTTCGCTGATACGCAGCGCGGTTTGTGAAAGTGTTTCAACCGTAGTTGCAGTGGTACGGGTTTGTTCACGTACTTTTGTCGCTACATCGTTAGAATTAGAAGCCTCACGTGCGACCTCGCGAATGGAGTTGGACAACTCTTCACTCGCCGCGGCAACAGAAGAAACGCTGCTTGATGCTTGAGCAACAGATGTGCCAGCATTACCCGTCTTGGCAACAATTTCGTTAACGGAGCTGGTAAGGCTGCTTGATGCACTGTTCAAAGCACTGATAGACTCATCAAAACCTGTAAGCGCTGAGTTCGAGCTGTCCTCGAAGTGCTTCACCATAGCCCGCATTTGCTGCTCGCGTTTTTTACGGCGCTGGTTGGTTTCTTCTCGCTCATCATTCAGCCATTGGCGTTCTTGCACGCTGGCTTTAAACACCTCCAGCGTTTGTGCCATTTTTGCATACTCGTCACGCCCTTTTGTGCCTTCGATTTCAAAGCTTGTATCTTCATTGGCCAAACGTTGCATAGCCGATTGAAGACGGCGCATGGGCACAGCAATTGACCAGCTAATAAACCCAGATGCCAGCAATAAGACTAGCGAGGTTATGATGCCCATAACTTTGAAAAGATTGATATAAAAGGAACGTTCAGCGTCAAAGTCTGCAAAGGCTTTAGCTTTACTTTTATTTGCACTCTTTGCGAGGTTACGCACAAGCGGGATAACTGTTCCAAGCTCAACTTTTGCAATTCTTAATTGCTGATGAGTATCAGCTCGTAGTTTGTCGCTTAAAGCCACAGTATCCTTGTAGTTTTGCCACAGCTTTTGCACTTTTTGAATTGCCGCTTTAGTTTTGTCACTCGCATCCAGCGCCCTATCAAATTTAGCAACGAGCTTATCATATTTTTTGCGGTCTTTTTCGAATCCCTCAACCAAAACACTCCATCTTAAACGCTCTATCGCGCCAATGGTGAATGCCAGTTTGGAAAGGTCCTGATCCATTGGATCCTGTTTTCGCGCATTTTTTATGGCTTCTTGTAGGGCAACACCAGCAAGACGCACTTCGAGAAGCACCCCTTCTGTTGGGCCATAACCACGCTTTAAAGTTGCCTCCAGCACAACAGAAAATGAATCTTTATATGATAAAATATGACTTTTGACTTTTTCCAGAAGTTTAATATTTGCTTCTTCTGTCACAATTTTTCTAGTATTTTCTAGATACCTTAGCGTTCTTCCTGTAGTAACTTGCGCTTGCTGAAGCGCATAGGGTGTTGGTTTAGCAACAAACTCACTACTAATCGCCCTTAACCGATCCACAGATGTTGTGAGGGCCGTCGCCGCCTCGGATATCTTCTCATACTTCGATGCCTCAGTGCGCAACGCCACGGTTTTCAATTGCAGCAAGTAAAGCATTCCAACCGATAAAGCTAATATTATGACCGGAATCACCCCTAGGAGAAGAACCCTAGTTACTATAGAGTATAGCCATGGCTGCTTAGTCAATTCTTGAGCTTCAATATCGCTCATAACTTGAACTCCCCCTGCTATTTTTATAGGCTAACGACAATCAGTCTATTAAAATCAATCATCGTTTATTATTTTGGTAATTTAAAAAGCATTTTTCAAAAAAAAACAATTGCAAAACTATTTTATACAACTTTAGACTAGCTCAAACACTTTTCTTCCTGCTCATCATTTCATGCAGGTGAATAAATTTCACCCATAACCTCACCATCGAATAATTCACCCCCATAAAATCTAACATGCAATTTGGAATAGGAATTGACTTCACTTAGCATTTGCGTATATTGCGCGGGCTCTATAGTGCGGGATTGAAAAGATTCCGCCGATTTGCGCTGCTCGAGGCTGTCGATTCTCACGGGATTTCCAAAAGAATGGCAACAAGATCACATTATGTGACGCCGAAGAGTGCGCCTCAAGAATAAGGACGTGAACAATGTTCGCAGTCATCAAAACAGGTGGCAAGCAGTACACTGTTGCTGCTAACGATCTGCTGAAGATCGAAAAAATCTCTGCTGAAGCAGGCGAAACCGTCGTTTTTGACGAGGTTCTGGTTGTTGGTTCCGAAGGTGAAACCACCATTGGTGCACCAACTGTTGAAGGCGCTTCTGTCGCTGCAGAAGTTGTTGAGCAAGGTCGTGATCGCAAGATCATCATCTTCAAAAAGCGTCGTCGTCAGAACTCACGCCGCCGCAACGGCCACCGTCAGGCTTTCACCACTGTTAAAATCTCCGAGATTTTGACTGGTGGCGCAAAAGCAGCTAAAAAGGCAGCAGCACCAAAAGCTGCAGCAGCTCCTGCAGGCGCTGATGACCTGAAGAAGCTGAACGGCCTGGGCCCTGCTATCGAGAAGAAACTGATCGCTGCTGGCTTGACCACTTACGCTCAGATTGCTGCTCTTAGCGCTGAAGATATCGCCCGCATCGAAGAAGAAAACGGCTTGAAAGGCCGCTTCGAACGCGACAACTGGGTTGAACAAGCTAAGGAACTCTCTGCTTAATTCGCAGTAGTTTTCGCTTAAGAGAAAAAACGAGGTTTCGTTATGGCTCATAAAAAAGCTGGCGGTTCATCCCGCAACGGTCGCGATACCGCGGGCCGCCGTCTAGGTATCAAAAAATTTGGTGGTGAAGTTGTTGTTGCTGGCAACATCATTGCACGTCAGCGTGGCACAAAGTGGCACCCTGGTAACGGCGTAGGTATGGGCAAAGACCACACCATTTTTGCGACTGTAGATGGCAACGTGTCATTTGCAACCAAACGCAATGGCCGAACTTATATTAACGTGATGCCAGTGGCGGAAGCCGCAGAGTAAAGCCGACGTGAACATACCAAACCGTCGGCGTCTCATCGACCCGGCGGGATGGAAGATCCGGCTAGATCACAAAGATCAAGGGAAGATGGGATGCCATCTTCCCTTTTTCATTTTGTGCCGGAGTTTTTAAAATGGTTATCGAATACGAGGAAATCCCAGAGGAAAGCAGTTGCAGTGCGGACGGGTTGCCGCAGGACACCGCGCGTTTACGCCTTGATGCGGCGCGCAAGGATGATTTGGCCGACATCCTTTATTTGGCCAACAACCGCAAGATTGCCGAAGCGCTTTCCAATATGCCGCACCCTTTCTTGCTTGAAGACGCTAAGGCTATTGTGAAACGCTCGCAAAACCCGATGGCCCATCAAAGCGTTTTCGCCGCTCGTATGAAAAACACAGGCCGGTTTATTGGTGCTGTCGGCTTTGCTCCCTCCATAGATGAGCCCGGCATGGTACAACTTGGCTACTGGCTCGGCGAGCCGTTTTGGGGGCAAGGTTATGCCACCGAAGCCGCCCAGAGCGCCGTTGACTTTGCTTTCATGCATTGCGAGCACGAAGAAATTCTCGCCACCTGCCGCTTAACCAACCCGGCCTCCAAGCGTGTTTTGGAAAAAACCGGTTTCCAGCAAATCGGTCAGGCATTGGGTCATTCCAGTGCGCTGAAAAGCCATGTGGCTGTGGAACGCTTTATTTTGAAGAAAAGCACTTGGAAAGCATTGCGGCGCTGGGGGGCGCGAGACGATGGAAAACTGGTTATTAGCCAATACGCAAGTTAGTTTAAGACCTATAGTTCGGACTGATTTTGACGCATTCTGGCAGCTTGGCAGTTGCAATTACAACGTGGTGCGCTGGCTAACCGGCGCACCTTGGCCGCCACAACGTGAAAATGTCGAGGCTTTCTTCGCGCAGATCTCCCCTGCCCCTTACCCGCAAGCGCCTATGCGCCGTGCCATAGTGGTTGATGGTGCCTTTGCCGGCACCATTGAGCTTGCACTTCCCGGTGATCTGGAGGATTACCCGCATCTGCCGACAATTGGCTATTGGCTGGGTGAGCCGTTCTGGGGCAAAGGCTTCGCTAGCCGCGCTGTGCGTTTAATACTGCAGCAGGCGTTTGCAATTGAGGGTGTAGGCACAGTTGCTGCGCGTGCATTTCAAGAGAACGCCGGTTCGCTTAACGTCCTATCTAAGGCTGGATTTAAGATAGTTGGGGCTTGCAAACGCTACAGTAAAGCCCGCGGAGAAACCGTGGCTTGCCATGTTTTGATAGTTACTCATGACGATTTTTTAAAACAGTTGGATCTTAAAGATGCAAACCATTTTGAACGTTAGACTTGAAACATCCCGCCTGCAATTACGCCCTGCTGAAGAGCGGGATATTGCCTGCTTCCATCAATATTTATCTGACTACGCTGTCTCCAGCATGCTTGCGGGTGTTCCGCACCCGTACACGCTGGAAGATGCACGAAACGGCTACTTTGCCTCGCTGGAAGAACGTAAAAATGGCGACGTGCTACGCTGGGTGATTGACAATGGCTCGGGCATGATTGGCTCTATAGGGGCTAGAAAATTACAAAGCCCCAATGCGCTGCTTGGATATTGGCTCGGTCCACCATTTCAGGGTCTTGGTTATATGCGCGAGGCACTGGCCCGCGTGCTTGCCTATTTGTTTAATGAGCGCGGCATGGCTAACGCTTCAGCCCATGTTTTTGAAGGTAATGAGCGCTCTGCCAATGTGCTATTGCAGGCTGGCTTTAGCTTCACAGCCACCTGCACCAGTCATAGCCTTGCCAGAAGCGATGAAAATGTCCCTGACAGAATTTTCACGCTCACACGCGACACATATAAAAGCGCTTTATTACAATAGCTTATTATCTATTTGGAGTTTTATAAATGTTTCCGATTATTAAGACAAAACGCTTGATTTTACGCCCATATGAGCAGAAGGATGTTCAGCGCTCCCTTGAATACTTGAGGGACTATGACATCTCGAAGATGCTCATTCCGGTCCCCTACCCTTACAGTCTTGATGATGCGCGCTGGTGGATAGATTTTAATCTCAGCAGCGATCCGAGCGAGGTGCGCAACTGGGTGATTGACGATGGCAGCGGTCTTATTGGCACTGTTGGCGCGCGCAATTTGAAGGGTAAAACCTCCATTGGCTATTGGGTTGGCAAACCGCATTGGGGCCAAGGCATTATGAGCGAGGCAAGCCGTGCCGTAGTCGCTCACCTATTTGTCGAGATGGAACTACCCATGCTGTATGCCGGAGCGTTTGAGGAGAACCCGACCTCGCAGCATTTGCTGGGTAAACTCGGTTTTAAAGAGGTTGGGCGGGAGTTTGCCCTAAGTGCTGCACGCGGGGATGAGCAAATACCGCATATTCTTTATGAGCTGCCACGCGAGGTGTTTTTGTCAGAAGTGCTTGACAGCACCGCCCGCTAGCTTTTTAACAGCCTGCAAGTATATAGTCTTGCAGGCTAACCCACGGTCTTTGCCTTCATGCCCGAAAACAGGCATCTGCTCAGTTGGCAGCCAGACCAGAACAGACGAACAAGAGATAAAAATGAAGTTCCTCGATCAGGCAAAGATCTTTGTAAAATCCGGTGATGGCGGCGCAGGCTGCGTTAGCTTCCGCCGTGAGAAGTATGTGGCTGAAGGTGGCCCTGATGGCGGTGATGGTGGCCGTGGTGGCGATGTTTGGGTTGAGTGCGTCAACGGTTTGAATACCTTGATCGATTACCGCTATGCCCAGCACTTTAAAGCAAAAATCGGTACCCACGGCATGGGCCGCAACCGGACCGGCGCAAAAGGCGACGATGTGGTTTTGCGTGTTCCCAAAGGCACCGAAATTTTGGAGGAAGATAACGAAACCGTTATTGCCGATTTGACAGATGAAGGTCAGCGCCTGCTTTTGATGCGCGGCGGTAATGGCGGTTTTGGTAATGCCCACTTTAAAACACCCACCAATCAGGCACCGCGCCATGCGAACCCCGGTCAGGACGGTGAAGAGAAGTGGATTTGGTTGCGGCTGAAGCTGATTGCGGATTCGGGCCTTGTGGGCCTGCCGAATGCGGGTAAATCCACATTCCTTTCTGCTGTTTCTGCAGCCAAGCCGAAAATTGCCGATTACCCATTCACCACCATTCACCCCAATTTGGGTGTTTGTGAAATTGACGGACGCGGTTTTGTACTGGCCGATATCCCCGGCCTGATTGAGGGCGCGCACGAGGGCACCGGTTTGGGTGACCGCTTTTTGGGCCATGTGGAGCGCTGCCGCGTGCTCTTGCATCTTGTGGATGGCTCGGGTCTTGAAGACCCAGCCGATGCGTATCGCACGGTCCGCGCCGAGCTGGAAGCCTATGGCAACGGCCTTGCGGATAAGCCCGAGATTGTGTGCCTTTCCAAGGCCGATGCGTTGGCCCCAGAGCTGCGTGAAGAGCGCTTCGCCGCACTGGAAGCTGCTTGCGGACAAAAGCCGCTGATCATATCCTCTGCCAGCGGTGAGAATATCGACACCGCGCAGCGCATGGTTATTCGCGCAATCGACAAGGATAAAGAAGAGGAAGCCAATAGCGTTCCTTCTTCGCAAGAGGATACATGGCGGCCATAATGTCTCGTAGACCTAGTGATTATCAACGCATCTGCGTTAAAATCGGCTCGGCCCTGCTGGTGGACGAAAACGGTTTGCGCCGCGAGTGGCTGCAATCACTCTGCGATGATTTAAAAATGCTCACCGATGCGGGCAAGGAGGTCATTGTGGTGTCCTCCGGCTCCATTGCGCTGGGTCGGCGTGTGCTGGGCTTGCCCAAAGGCTTGTTAAAGCTGGAGCAAGCACAGGCCGCAGCCGCTGTAGGGCAAATTGCGCTGGCTCAGGCGTACTCTGAAATTTTGCGGGAGCGGGATTTGAGCGCCGGTCAGATTTTGCTGACCTTGCAAGACACGGAAGAGCGGCGGCGCTATCTCAATGCCCGCGAAACCATTGGCACCTTGTTGAAACTGAAAGCAGTGCCGATTATTAACGAAAACGACAGTGTGGCCACCAACGAAATCCGTTATGGCGACAATGACCGGCTAGGTGCGCGGGTTGCGACCATGGCCAGCGCCGACTTGCTGGTGCTGCTTTCCGATATTGACGGGCTGTATACCGCCCCGCCACAGCAAAACCCCGATGCGGTTTTCTTGCCGGAAGTGCCACAAATTACGCCCAAGATCGAAGCAATGGCAGGTTCTGCCGGATCGGCCATGGCCTCGGGCGGCATGAAAACCAAGATTGACGCCGGTAAAATCGCACAGGCAGCGGGTACCACCATGGCCATTTGCTCGGGCAAGGTCATGAACCCGCTACAGGCACTGGAAAATGGTACCCGTAGCACTTGGTTCCCTGCACAAGATTCGCCAACGAAAGCTCGCAAACGCTGGATTAGTGGTCACTTGAAACCAACCGGCGTGGTACACCTTGATAACGGCGCTCTAAAAGCCGTCCGTGCTGGCAAAAGCCTGCTGCCTGCGGGAATTACAGCCACTGAAGGGGCGTTCCGGCGTGGTGATGCCGTTCAACTGCAAGACACGCAAGGAAATGATGTGGGCCGCGGCCTGATTACCTACGACTTTGGCGAGGCCGCCCTTTTGATAGGTCGCAACTCTACCGAAATTGAGGCTATTCTAGGCCACCCAGGGCGGGCAGAAATGATCCACCGTGATGATTTGGTTTTAACACCGGATTGCAGCAGCGATTCCTAGTGTAAAAAAACAGGATTTATTGACGTGACACAAGATATTACCAGCCTGATGAACGAGATGGGCGTGCGGGCACGTCGTGCGGCCAAGGCACTGGCTTTGGCAACGAGCGCACAAAAGAACGCTGCCCTGAACGCCATGGCAAGTGCATTGCGTGCTCAAACTGAGACCATTCTGGCTGCCAACAGCGAAGATATTGCCGCCATGAAGGCAGGAGGCCAAAGCGAAGCCTATCTGGATCGCGGTACCTTAACGGCGGAGCGGGTTGAAGATATTGCCAAGGCCTTGGAAAGCATTGCCAAACTGAACGACCCTGTAGGCAGTGAAATTGCCAGCTGGCAACGGCCTAATGGCCTGCAAATTGCCCGCGTGCGCACACCATTGGGCGTAATTGGCGTTATTTACGAAAGCCGTCCTAATGTGACCGCCGATGCAGGCGCACTCTGCCTGAAAGCAGGTAATGCTGTGGTGCTGCGCGGGGGCTCTGATACTATTCGCTCCAATATGGCAATTCATGCGGCACTGCAAAGTGGTTTGGAAGCGGCAAACCTGCCAAAAGACGCCATACAGTTTGTGCCGGTCACCGACCGTGCAGCCGTAGGTGAAATGCTGAAAGGTCTTGGTGGCAATCTGGATGTGATCGTACCACGTGGCGGCAAAAGCCTTGTGGCACGGGTGCAAGACGAGGCCCGCGTACCTGTTTTTGCCCACCTTGAGGGGCTGGTGCACCTGTTTGTTGACCGTGCCGCCGATTTGGACAAAGCGCTTGATATTGTGGTCAATTCCAAAATGCGCCGCACCGGTATTTGTGGCTCACTGGAAACCCTGCTGGTTGACAGTGCAGTAGCCTCTAGCCACTTACCCGCAATTGTGGCTGCCCTGCAAGAAAAGGGCTGCGAAATTCGCGGTGATGCGCAAGTGGCAGAGCTTTGCACCAATATTGTACCCGTAACCCAAGAAGACTGGTCTACCGAATATCTGGACAAAATCCTTGCGGTGAAGGTTGTGGACGGTCTCGACGCCGCGATTGCCCATATCGATCGCTACAGCTCCTGCCATACCGATTGTATTATCAGCGAAGACCAGCAGGCGGCCGACAAGTTCCTGGCTGAAGTGGACAGTGCCATTGTTTTGCACAATGCCTCGACCCAGTTTGCCGATGGCGGCGAGTTTGGCATGGGCGCAGAAATCGGTATTGCCACTGGCCGTATGCATGCGCGTGGTCCTGTGGGCGTGGAGCAGCTCACCAGCTTCAAGTATCAGGTAAAAGGTACGGGTCAAACCCGCCCTTGAGTAAGCTAAATGATCGAAATGGATAAATCTGGCGTGGACAATCAACGGCAGCGTAATAACGACAATGCCCAGAATACGTCTAGGCCAGATTTTTATAGAATACCGGCAGCGGCAGCAGGCAACCGCATTGGGCTTTATGGCGGCTCGTTTAACCCGCCACATGAAGGACATTTGCAAGTAGCACTCACCGCTATGCGCCGCTTACAGCTGGACCAATTGTGGTGGTTGGTCACACCTGGCAACCCGTTAAAGGACCATAGCGCCCTAAATGGGTTAGATGCCAGATTAACGGCCACAGCACAAATGGTACGCCACCCGCGTATGCGCATTTGTGCAATCGAAGCCACTCTTGGCTCTTGCTATACGGCAGACACACTGCGCAAGCTGAAGTTGATCCGTCCACACTTGCATTTTACTTGGATTATGGGGGCGGATAACCTAGAGAGTTTCCACCGCTGGCAAAACTGGCGCGAAATTGTCGAAACCGTGCCCATTGCGGTCATCAACCGGCCTGGTGCCACGTTATCGCCGTTGTTTTCCCCTATGGCTATTACTTATGCGAAGGCAAAAGCGCGTGAGCGTAATGCATCGCAAATTGCCTGTTCACCCGCTCCTTGCTGGGTGTTTTTACATTGTCCACTGAACCCGATGTCATCGAGTTTTATTAGAGACAATGTGGCAACACAAACCAAAAGCTAGAGTGCTCCTAACATATGTGACTTGAAAAAACACTCTTGTTAGGGCTATCGTGCTTGACGGAAGCCTAGAAACGGTGCATGTGAATGGGTTCCAATCGAAGGCGAATAGCCTAGTTAACCATCAAACCATGGCGAGGGCTCTTAAGCTGACCATGACAAATGACTTTGAAGGGACCGAAAGTATCGCTCCTCTTCACGCACAAGGCGCATCAGCAGATGCCAAAGTGCTTCAAGCAATCCTGAACAGCCTGGAAGATTCCAAGGCCGAGGATATCGTTTCACTTGATCTTGCGGGTAAAACTTCGCTGACCGACTACATGGTGGTGGCCTCTGGCCGTTCACATCGTCATGTGGGCGCTGTTGCCGACCATTTGCTGCAAGACCTTAAAAAAGCTGGTTACGGTAGTGCCCGGGTTGAAGGCATGCCAAACTGTGACTGGGTGCTGATCGATATCGGTGATGCCATCATCCACATTTTCCGCCCTGAAGTGCGCGAGTTTTATAATGTGGAGCGTATGTGGTCGACCGAAAACGACAGCGATAGCCCTGTACAATACATCAGCTAGTACGGTATTGGCCAAACCATAGTTTGCCACCGCGAAAACAGCCCTGTGGTAGGGCTTGCTATAGCTATGGCAAAGGTGCTGGCCAAGCTCCCCGGATGATCTGCAGCTTTCCTGTCGGATCCCATCTGGGGTGAAACCGCTCGGGTTAATTTATGAAAATTACCATTGCCTGTGTGGGCAAAATGAAAGCTGGCGCAGAAAAAGATCTGTGCGAGCGCTATTTGGACCGCGCCAAGAAAGCGGGCCGCGCTGTTGGTATTACCGCTGTAAATGTGATTGAGCTCACCGAAAGCAAAGCAGCGCGCACACAGGACCGCAAAGCCGAGGAAGCGGCTGCTCTCTTGAAAATAGTGCCTGCCGGCGCACAATTAATTGTGCTGGATGAACACGGCAAAGCGCTTGATTCTGTAAATTTCTCCCAAAAAGTTAGCAATGCTTGCGATATGGGGGCCAGCGACATGGTTTTGGCCATTGGCGGACCGGATGGTCATGGTGCTGAAGTGCTTGCACGCGCCGATATCAAACTCGCACTCGGTGCGATGACTTGGCCGCACCAGATTGTGCGCATTCTCTGTGCCGAGCAAATTTACCGCGCTATTACCATAATGACCGGGCACCCTTATCACCGGGTGTAGGGTTCTGATGCTGTTTTGCCAACCATGACAAGCAGTCCTTGCCATGGCCAACATCGCTAAGAAACTATCTCAGTAGACGCATGTGCGGCAAACCGTTGCCATGAACAGAGGTAGAAACGCCGTTTCGATCCAGCGTACAAGTGATGCGTTTGCGAAAGTTTGAAAAACTTTCAAACTCGACCACATCCACCGCCTCATCCAGTTCTACAGTGATTTGCATAAACTGATCTTGGCCAAGAGCTTTAACGGCAATCAACTTACCTTTAAACGACTGCCCCATGTACTCCCCCTGCACTTGCCGCCCCGCTTGCAGTGCCAGCTTGCCACTTTGCTTTTCACAAAGTGCAGAAGCGCTATTCCAGTCCTTATAACCGTTTTGGCGGGCCACAAGCTCGAGCGCTTGTGAATGGGATACAGGTTTTCCTTGCTCGCTTAATGCAAGTTTCAGGTTCTTGGCCTGTCGTTTCAGATTGGTAAGTGAAGCTGAAGGTTGTTGTGAGCTAACATTTGTCATCGTCATGCCTTTTGGGCATCGCACATCATGTCAGTTGCTCACATTACCGAACATGGCGATCCCTTAGGTGCATGTTGGACAGTACTTTATTCGGTATACCTTCACCAATATCGTGAGCGGCAGGTGGCATACAACCAGTCAGATAATGCTTAGAATTAGAAGTGCAGATTTGTCAAGTCTAATTAACCGCCAATTCCTGCATTTTATAGGCCTTTCTTTGTGACAAAGTTCGTGTGTAAATGAAACAAGGCCCTTTCCTTGCCGCATTTTCTCTATAATTTTTCAAAATCAGGAGTTGATGTAATGTTTATGTACGCAATGACCCGTTTTCTTGCGGTTATTAAAATGCACTGACAGTGTAAATGCAGTTGTGGTTGACATTTCCTTAACGCTCAATCTCCATTATATGGTTCACTTGCTATTACGATTGCGTTATTCGATCATAATAATATTTAGGGCTGACAAACCGGGAAACGACAAAATTGGCGCTTAGGAAGCATTGCAATATAAAGCTTAAACAGCTCTGTCTTGTAGCTATTGCAAGCGTCTTCGTTTTGTCGTTTCTAGCTGTTCGCCCTTCTTTGGCCGCAAAAAAAGAGCAGGCTTCTCTCACACATGATTTCAAAAGCGAACAAGAAAAAGCGCTAAAAGAAAAAGAAGCCCGTGAAAAAGAACTATTGGACTTAACGCGCGATATATCTATTTCAGAAGAAAAGAAAGCGCAAATTGAGCGGGAAATACGCACTCTTGATCGGGATAAAAGAGCACTCAATGGTGAACTCATTCGCTCAGGAGAGAAGTTAAAACAGCTTGAAAGCCAGTTGGCGCTTACTGAATCCCGACTGGCAAGGCACCGCCATAATGAGGATAAGGTCCGAGCTTCATTGAATGCACGCCGCGATGTCCTTGCCGAGGTCTTAAGTGCTTTACAGCGCATTGGCCACCGGCCGCCACCAGCATTGGCCGTACACCCTCAAGATGCGCTTTCAGCAGTACGCAGTGCAATTTTGCTCAATGCAGTAATGCCTGAACTACGCGTAGAAGCCGAAGCACTGGCGAGCGATTTAAACGAGCTGACAAGTTTGCGTAGCAAAATTGAAGATGAACGTAACCGGTATCGTAGTGGCGCACAGCAACTGGCTGAAGAGCGCCAAAAAATGCAAGCGTTGTTGAGCGAGAAGGAAAAGCAATCCAGCAAAACCGCAGCCCAGCTGGAGCAAGAACGCATGCGGTTACAGCAATTGGCAGCAAAAGCAACCAGTTTGAAAGAGTTGCTTGCTACAATTGAACAGCAAATGGACAGCGCAAAGAGCGCTGCCAATGCAGCACGTAAAGCTGCTGAGGAACGAAAAAAGCACAAGGATTTTGTGGACCCTTACGCAGACCCGGGTCGTTTAAGCCCACAAATTGCTTTTGCTAAAGCGAAAGGGTTGCTGCCCTTGCCTGTTTCCGGCAGTTTACTACAAGACTACGGCGTTGCAGATGGATTTGGAAATAAAACGAATGGCCAGTCCATTGTAACCGGACCGAACGCGCAAGTAACCTCGCCCACAGATGGGTGGGTGGCTTTTGCTGGTGCTTTCAGGTCCTATGGGCAAATGGTGATTATAAATGCAGGTGACGGCTATTTGGTGCTACTTGCAGGAATGGATCATATTAATGTTGAATTGGGCCAGTTTGTACTGGCCGGTGAACCGGTTGCGCGAATGGGAGAAACACGGCTTGCCAGTGTGAATGCCCTTAACTTTAACTCAACAGCGCCGGTGCTCTATATAGAGTTTAGGAAAGACGGCAATGCCATTAACCCCAAATCCTGGTGGGCTGGTGGCGTCAACAAAAAGGTTCGTGGATGATGAGAAATGCATCACTAATGCTGGTAGGTATGGCTATGGGGGCCGCTGCCGTATTTACATTGAACAACGCCCCTGTGAACTTGACCGAGCCTGCACATGCGGCAACGGCCGAGACATATAATCAGCTGAACTTGTTTGGCGATGTATTTGAACGCGTACGCTCGGACTATGTTGAAGAGCCTAAAGACTCGGAACTGATTGAAGCCGCTATTAATGGCATGCTTACCGATCTTGATCCGCATTCCAGCTATCTTTCGGCCAAAAGCTTCCGCGACATGCAGGTACAGACCAAAGGGGAATTTGGCGGCCTTGGCATTGAGGTAACCATGGAAGACGGCCTTGTAAAGGTTGTGGCACCTATCGACGATACCCCCGCTTATAAAGCTGGTGTGCAAGCCGGTGACTTGATTACCCAACTGGACGGGGAACAGGTAATGGGCCTGACCTTGAACCAGGCGGTTGAGAAAATGCGCGGACCGGTGAAAACCGATATTGAAATTACAGTTCGCCGTGAAGGGGTTAATGAGCCGCTCAAAATCAAGATCACCCGTGACATCATCAAGATCCGCAGTGTGCGCTGGGAGCCAATGGAAGATGTGGGCTATATCCGCATTACCCAGTTTAACGAGCAAACACAGGTAGGCATTGAAAAGGCCATAAAAGAAATCTCCGGTAAGGTGCCAAGTGATAAGCTGAAAGGCTATATTATCGATTTGCGTAACAACCCCGGCGGATTATTGGATCAGGCCATTGCAGTTTCCGATGACTTCCTTAATCGCGGTGAAATTGTTTCCACCCGTGGACGCCATGCGGAAGAAACCCAGCGCTACAATGCCCGCAATGGTGATTTAACAAAAGGTCTGCCCGTGATTGTAATGGTAAACGGTGGCTCAGCCAGTGCTTCAGAAATTGTGGCTGGTGCTTTGCAAGATCATCGCCGCGCAACCATTCTAGGGACCCGCTCTTTTGGTAAGGGTTCGGTGCAGACTATTATTCCACTTGGTGCAAATGGCGCTATTCGTTTAACCACAGCACGCTACTACACACCCTCTGGCAACTCCATCCAAGCCAAAGGGATACACCCTGACATTGTGGTTAAGCAGGAGCTGCCGGACGAGCTGAAAGGTAAGCTGCTGGAAACCAAGGGTGAAGCCGGTTTGCGCGGTCACTTGCAGGCAGAAGAAGGTGAAGAAGGCTCTGGCAGCCAGGCCTATGTGCCACGCGAGAAGGAAAAAGACACCCAGTTGAACATGGCGCTGGACTTGCTGCGCGGGAACAAAACCGATGATGCTTTTCCACCTGTGAGTGATCAGCGAGTTGAAAAGTAATAATGGCATTGCGTCGGGCTGCCTAAGCTGCCCGACAACGCATTTTGAATGATATGCAGCCGCTTTTGGGGGTAACATGGCGGGTGACGACCTTAGGGCACCACTTGGAAAAACACAAAAAGGGGTATTGCTTCGCCTGCCCTACGGTTTGATCGGCCTTACAATTATCACACTGGTACTGGTGACTGGCTTTATCTGGACCAATGTCGTTGATGACCCGCTTGGCGGAGAACCGACAGCCGTTGTCAGTTTGAACTACAAGCCCGACGGTATTTCACGCAATGATATCGGTATTGTGGACCTTGGTGATGGTGCAAATCAACCTTTAAGCGAGGCTGCTATAAAAGCTGCAAGTGCTTATGGTGAAGGTCACGCCCCGGCTCCGACCAGTCTTTCCCAATCACCGAATGCAGAGCTGGTTGAAACAGGCCCTTATGGCTTGTTGCCCAAAGTGTCGGCAAAGGGGTTACAGCCTTTGCGCGAGTATGCCCGCCCAGCCCCCGCTGCAAATGCCTATCAGGCAAGAATTGCAATTGTTGTGAGCGGTATCGGCCAAAGTGCCGCAATGTCAGATATAGCCATTAACGATTTACCCCGGGATATCACATTGGCTCTATCCCCCTATGGAGAAGCGCTGGGGCAATGGGTAAGCAAAGCGCGGCGGCGAGGTCATGAGCTATTACTGCAAGTTCCGCTAGAGCCCTTTGATTTTCCAAGTAACGATGCTGGTCCGCAAAGCTTGCTGGTGAACAACAAAGCGGCAGACAATGTAGACCGGCTACACTGGGTGCTTTCGCGCGCTACCAACTATGTGGGCCTTATCAATTTCATGGGTGGCCGCTTTTTAAGCAAGGAATTGTCATTACAAGCCTTGATGAAGGAAACCCATAAACGCGGTTTGATGTTTATGGACGATGGCAACGCCAATGGCAGCCAAGCTCGTAAAGTTGCCCGGAACACACAAGTCCCTTTTATAGGTGCCGACTTGGTACTTGATAGTGAGTTGAACAGCGAGGACATTGGCGCGCAGTTACTGGAGCTGGAATCGATTGCAAGGCGTAAAGGCATTGCAGTTGCATCGGCGACCGCCTTTCCAATTACTTTGAAGGAGCTCAAGCGCTGGTCGCAAAACCTCGAAGCACGTGGACTAAAGCTTATCCCGATCTCGGCTGCTTTGAATAAGCCGCAGTAAGACACTCAAGTATCTCGCAAAACGCCCCGTTATTGTTTTAGGAAGTAGCATAAAAGGAATTTCTAAATGGTTTTGGACTGCCCAAATGATTACCGCCCCTGCGTGGGAATTATGCTCATTAACAAGCAAGGCAAAGTATGGGTTGGCAAGCGTTTTGGCGACAAAATGCCCATACCGGACGAGTTTATCTGGCAAATGCCACAGGGTGGTATTGATGCCGGTGAAGAACCGGCAACAGCTGCACTGCGCGAACTTTATGAAGAAACTTCGGTACGTTCTGCGCGGATACTGGAAGAAGCACCGCTGTGGTATTGCTACGACTACCCGCCCGAGGTGCAGCTTTCAGCCAAGCGTGGCAAATTCAAGGGGCAAGCACAGCGCTGGTTTGCCGTGGCCTTTGACGGACCGGACAGCGAGATCAATATTTTGCAGCCGCCCGAAGGCCAGCATCAGGAATTCTCTGAATGGCAATGGATGGATGCGGACAAACTGCCCGAGTTGATTGTGCCTTTTAAACGCGAAGTTTACCAGCAAGTTGTTGCTGCCTTTAAGCACCTGACAAGTTAACAATTAATCTACTTGTTTCATCACCAGACTACGTATGGGTCTGGTGATGTTTGTAGTCTCACCTTACATTAACATCAGCAATCTGTTTGTAAGGCGAAGCCTTCATGCTTCCAGCCCGAAATCCCTCCCAGCATCACTTTGACCTGATAGCCAAGTGAAGCCAGCTTGAGTGCAGCTTTATCAGCGCCATTGCAATGGGGGCCATTACAGTAGACAACCAATAGTGTGCCCTGGGGGATACTCTGGAGGGTTTCGCTAGAAATTGTTGCGTGCGGAATGTTCTTTGCACTGCGAATATGCCCCTTGGCATAATCACTGTTTCCACGGACATCGAGTAGCTGAAAGTCATTTGATCCGGCATTCAAAGCTTTATTTACATCGCTACAATCCGTTTCAAATGCCAGTTTACGGCTGTAATGATTGACGATCTCACAAAAATCGTTTGCTGAATAACTCAATCCAATCGTGCTCATCTTTTATTCCCTCATGTTGACTACAAACATCATTCAAGAAAAATCACCGCACAAAAACTGGCAAAAATGCTACAATACCACAAATAATTGCCAAATTTGTCGAAAAGGAAAGAGTGTGACGCTCAGTGGTCCTAAAGTTGTGTCCTTGGTTTATGATGGTCTTTGCCATTTTGAGTTCAGCATCACCTACGAGGTATTTGGGCTGGAGCGCCCTGAATATGGCGATAACTGGTTTTCATTTCAGGCAGTGGCAGTAGAGGATGGTCCTTTACACACCTCTAGCGGCCTAAGCATCAACTGTAGCTGTAACTGGCAAGCACTCGTAAACGCCGATATCATTCTTGTACCCGGTTGGCGAAGACTACGAGAAATACCCGCTCTTGAAATTTGCAGAGCCCTACAACAGGCACAAGCACGCGGCGCGCAAGTGGCTTCGATTTGCTCAGGTGTATTTCTTTTAGGCCATGCAGGGCTTTTAAAAGGCAAAAGCGCAACGACCCATTGGAAGTATAAGCCACTATTTGAAGAGCTCTTCCCCGATAGCACTTTCGAAAACAACAAACTATTTGTAGAAGATGAAAACCTGATTACTTCGGCAGGCAGCTCTGCCGGTATTGATTTATGCTTGAAAATAACGAGGCAACATTACGGCGATGCTATTGTCAACCAAGTTGCCAAACGGTTGTTGGTACCGGCGGTAAGAGAGGGGTATCAAGCACAAGCACCACAGCATCCGCCATTACCCGCAAAGCGAAACCATAGATTTATTGAAGTTATGGAAGCGCAGGCCAATAATCTGCAACAGCCGCTAGATATTGCCAGCCTTGCTCAAAAGGCAAACATGTCGCAGCGCAGTTTTATACGTAAATGCCATGAAGAATTCGGGTGTGCACCGCTACAGTGGTTTGTAGCGAAGAAGCTCGCATATGCGATGGAATTACTGGAATGTGAAAAGCAACTCACACTAGAACAAATCGCTTTTCAAGCAGGGCTGCAAAGTGCCGCTACCATGCGCCACCACTTCAAAAAACGGCACAATATCACACCTGACCAATACAGAAAAAGTTATGGGTAAATCGCCTTTAAAGATTTCGCTTCGAAGGCGATATAATCAACGCAGCATGATCGAGCGATCGTGATAAGCTACTTTGTTATGCCGTCAGCAATAGATACACAGCCAGCACAGCAGCAAGGGCGAGCATTCCCCAGCCAACGGGACCACCCCAAACACTACGCCCGGCGGCAACTTCTATTTTCTCTTCCGCATCAATAACCTTTTCTTCAATAGCCGCTTCTGCATCATGCAGTACTTCAGAAACAACCTCTGGAGCCTGCTCCATGGTTATTTTTTTGGCTTCCTCTAAAAGGCCTACATCAAGTTCGGTCGATTTAAGCGATTCGCCCGTATTGGTAATTCTTTGTTGTTCCGCTTTCGTTGGTTTTTCATGGGTGCTTCTTGTCATGGCGGTACCTCCAAGCTACGCACTTAAATTTGAGAAGAGCTTATCCTGCAGCTATTCACTATCTATTCAGTCAGGCACTTGCCCAGTTGAGCCAGCCCACCAACACAGATGTTGAACTGCGAACAGAAAATGATGCCTTCACTTCCCGCATTCACTGTAACACCGGCTTGGCCCTTTGCAAAACCGGCCCCTCTACTGAATCTATCTAGCGATGATTTTAAATATACGGATTAACGGTCTTGGTGCGAACAAAACTTGAAGCTGCAGTGTATTCGAAGTTTTTTAATAACAACCCGCACGCTTTTGAAGGACAAACCTATTGCTGATACCGTTCGAAACCGTTTTTTGCCCGTGTTAACGTTGACCACAGCTCACAGGGGGATTAAGGCGTACTTAATAGTATTCAAGCTTTCATTATATGTGAACGGCGATGTTTGACCACGTGAGGCCCAAGCGTTTTGACCCATCATGAGAAAAATAAAAGTACCCGCAAGCGCGTCAACAAACCAACCAGTGTTCTGCCTGTCCTATTAGAGATGGACGGTTGGAAAGACTACCAACTGTTGGACATGGGCAATGGCCAAAAGCTGGAACGATACGGCCGCTTTACGGTGGTACGCCCGGAACAACAAGCGATGGGGGCCCCTGCCTTACCAAAAGCACAATGGGACCGAGCAGACGCTGTTTTTTCTGGCGATGTGGAAGAAGAAGGCCCGGGGCGCTGGCGTTATAACAAACAGCTGCCCGAAACGTGGCACATGAAATATGGTGCCGTAACCTATAACGGCCGCTTTATGTCTTTTCGCCATCTTGGGGTGTTTCCCGAGCAAGCAGCACACTGGGACTGGGTACAGCAGCAGATCAAGGCAGCCAACCGGCCACTTAAGGTTCTCAACCTGTTTGGCTATACCGGTCTTGCCTCGCTATTGCCTGCCGCTGCCGGTGCCCATGTAACCCATGTGGACGCCTCGAAAAAAGCTATTGGCTGGGCGCGTGAGAACCAAGTACTTTCGGGACTGGATGATAAGCCCATACGCTGGATTTGTGATGACGCGATGAAATTCGTGCAGCGCGAAGTGCGGCGCGGCAATACCTATGACGGTATTATTCTTGACCCACCGAAATATGGCCGCGGACCTAAAGGCGAGGTTTGGGATTTCTTCACCTCCATGCCGGAAATGTTGGCGCTGTTGCGGCAACTACTTTCGCCCAAAGCCCAGTTCATGATTTTAACAAGTTACGCCATTCGCTCCTCGTTTATTGCCTCGCACGAGTTGGTGCTAGAGCACTTGGGCGGCTTGCCCGGAACTTTGGAGTCTGGTGAGTTGGCCATTCGCGAACAAGCTGGCGGGCGGTTATTGTCGACCTCGCTATTCAGCCGCTGGAGTGCGCCCAAAGGAGATGCCCAATGAGCTTTCAGGGTAAAGAACGCCAAGGCGGAGTGAAGCAGATTACCTCACACGCCAACCCGATTATTAAAGAAATTAAAGGCCTTGTGGCGCAGCGCAAACACCGCCGCGATAGCGGGCTGTTTGTGGCCGAAGGACTAAAACTTGCCAGTGATGCCCTAAAAGCCGGATGGGGCGTGCGCTACCTTGCCATGGGGCCGGAAGCCCGTGAAAACCAAGCCGCGCTCGATGTGGCAGCCAAGGCAAAGGCACAAGGTGCGCTCATTCTTGAGGTGAGCAATGCGATACTCACCAACCTCACACGGCGCGATAACCCGCAGATGGTTGTGGGGGTTTACGAGCAAAAAGTCCGTGGGCTTGATACTATTGACGTCAATGAGCGCAAAACATGGATTTGTCTGGATCGGGTGCGCGATCCGGGGAACCTTGGCACCATTATCCGCACCGGTGATGCTGTAGGGGCTGCCGGTGTGGTATTGATTGGCGATACCACCGACCCCTTCGCCGTGGAAGCGGTGCGGGCAACCATGGGCTCGCTGTTCCACATGCCGCTTATACGCTGCCGTGAAGACGAATTCATCGACTGGCGGCGCAACTGGCCGGGTCTTGTGGTGGGGACCCATTTGCGCGGTACAATGGATTACCGTGAGCCACAATATAAGGAACCGCTATTGCTGGTAATGGGTAACGAGCAGGCCGGTTTAAGTGATGCGCTTGCCGACTCGTGCAATACGCTGGTTAAAATCCCTCAGGAAGGCCAAGCGGACAGTCTGAACCTTGCCATTGCAACCGCCGTGATGTTGTTTGAAGTGCGCCGTGACATGCTCCAGCTTGCCAAGTAGGCTTAAGCTGTCGGGTCATATTGGTATTTAAGGAAATATTTTCATGCACCTTTTGATTTTGGGTTGTGGCTATTCTGCGCAAGCGCTTGTGAAAGAATATAGCGCACAGTTTGACAGTGTAACCGGCACCACCCGCGATGTAGAAAAGCGTGAAGCTCTCGAGACCCTTGGTATCTCTGCCCTGATTTTTGATGGACAAACAGCCAGCGAGACGTTGTTAGCGGCGGTTGATAAAGCCACGCATATTTTAATCAGCGTGGCCCCTGATGAGGCTGGAGATCCGGTTTACAACCTGTTATCGCAGCGTATCGCCGCCAAACAACAGGTCTGGGTGGGCTATCTTTCAACCATCGGTGTTTATGGCGACCATAACGGCGCATGGGTTTATGAAGACACCCCTTGTTATCCGGTTTCGGCCCGCTCACAGCAACGCGTATTAGCCGAACAGAACTGGTTACGTTTGGCCAAAGAGCAAGGGTTTCCGTTGGCTGTTTTCCGCCTCTCCGGTATTTACGGGCCGGGACGCAATGCCTTTGTCAATTTGCAGCGTGGCACGGCGAAGCGGATTATCAAAAAGGGTCAGGTCTTTAACCGCATCCATTGCGAGGATATCGCCGGTGCTGTGATGGCCGCGATAGAGAAGAACGCCGCTGGTGTTTACAACGTAAGTGACGACGAACCATCTGCCCCACAGGATGTGGTGGAATATGCAGCGCAAATTATGGGGGTAACGCCACCTGCCGAGATTGCCTTTGAAGATGCGCAAATGTCACCTATGGCCCGCTCGTTTTATGGCGAGATAAAACGCGCGAACAACGACAAAATGAAACAGGAGCTGGGATACCAGCTTAAATACCCCACATACCGAGAAGCCTTCGACCATATGTGGGTGCAGGGTTGGCAGGGATAATCAATGGTCGCACGCCGGACCCTGTTTGAGGGTTCGGCGTTTAGCGACAACTTATGATGCAATAAAATTAGTAAAGAGCTACTTGCTCGACATTCTCTGCGATATCATAGTAATCGCCTTTTGATTGGCAGAAAATGTGGCGGCCTTCTTTCACATCAGTTGGTCCTTCAATCAGTCCCAATGAGATACTGTAGGTTTTCTCATGGCCTTGTAGTTTATGACCATGCCAGTACAAGCTGGAACCACAGTTTTTGCAAAAAGCGCGGCGTGCATACTCCGAGGCCTCATAGATGCCCACATAGTCTTTGGGGTCACTGATTGCGAGGTCGTCTTCTTCAACTTCTGCGCAAATAAATGGTCCACTGCCCCACTTGCGGCATTGACCACAATGGCAACTACTTGAAACCTCAGCTAAATTCCTCATAGTTAGCCGGATTTCCCCGCATAAACAACTCCCTTTCACTTCTGCCATCAAGTAACCTCTTGTAATTTAATGCTTCAAATCAATTAATATTACAGCCTAAAATTAGCAGTTATTCATATTGTGTTCAACTTGCTCCCCACATTAATATATCCAGTATTTCTAGGGGGAATATAATGCTTAAATATGTTGTTTGCTTAACTGCTGTTGCGCTTAGTTTAGGTGGTTGTGCATCTTTATCAAAAGACCAGTGCTTGCAAGGAGACTGGAAGGGAATCGGTGTTTTAGATGGCAAGGAAGGCCGTCCAGAGACCCGAATTGAAGAACACCAAAAGGCTTGTGCCAAGTATAAAGTTATACCCGATAGAGCGGCATATAACAGTGGCCGCAAAGAAGGGTTGAAAACATATTGTAGTGTTTCATCTGGTTTTTCGCAGGGACGCGCGGACAAGAGATATTATCAGGTCTGCTCCGGGCGCGCTGCATCGCTGTTTTTAGACGGCTATAACCTTGGACAGACCCTTCGACAAGCCGAGGACGCAAACGATGATGCAGAACGAGAAGTTTCTCGCATCAAGGACCGCATCAACCGTTTACAAGATGAGGTGAGCGAAACTTCCTGTCATGATGCGAAAAAGCCTAAGGAATGCCGAAAAGACAGGCGCAAAAAAGAAAGCCGAATTTCAGAGTTACGCCTAGATCTGGTTATTGCATACGCAGACTTGCACCGCTCGGAAAGCAGGTTGAACTCAACACGTTCACAAGTCTACTCACAAATGCAACTTATGGATCCCAATTACGTTCGGCCAACAGTTATTTACCGCTAAATAAAATAAAGCAGGCTCCGGTACCACCTTGGAGCCTGCTTTATCGTAAAACTTAAGCATATTCTTCTTTTTTATAGGGATCAGACAAGAAGAGACTGAGTAAAAATGCTGCAATTAAAGCAACAGGTAATATGATCAGTGCCGTTTGATAGTCACCATAGCTCGGGTCTTGTGGCATAGATTCAGGACCAACCACATTGCTTGCTCCCGCCAGAATTTGTCCTGGAAGTGCCATAAGAATACCGCTGACAATAAATTGCGTTGCATTAACAATTGCAGCTGATGTACCTACCAAACCTGATGGTACCAACTTGGCCGCGATGGCATAAGGTAACATAGAACCACCGGCAAAGAAGCCAAAGAAATAAAACAATAACGATGCAGTGATGGTATCCACATTACTGCCAACAAACAATAGAACTATGAGAACAACCGCTTGAGCAAGGCTGGCGATTGTCATTGGCAAGACCATCTTGCCAATACGCTCTGACAACCAAGAAATGGCGGGAGAACCAGTCGCAAGCCCCAACCAACATAATGACGATGTCGTGTAAGCGGTCGTTGCTTCCATGCCTCCGGCCATCATTATTCGCGGCCCCCATACAACGCCTAGGGCAAACATAGCACCGAATGTCGCCCCTGCGATGAGTGCATTGACCCAACTGGCTCGTACTGAAACAACAATTTTTATTGATGTCCCTATGCTGTTAGCGAAATTAGCAAAACCTGTCCAACCTTGGGTTTTAGCATTTTGCTCTGGTGGGTCTTTGAGCAAAATAAACATCATTATGCTTACGAGGGCTCCCATAACAGCAATGCCCAAAATCAAAGAGCTCCAGGTTATTGATAGATCAATAATCAAGTAGGAGATCACCCTTTGCCCAATCAAAGCGCCTATTGAGGCTGCAAATTGGACGAGAGAAAACATAAGGCCATATTTGGCCGGATTGAACCACTGTCCCCCAATAAAGCCAGCACCAATAAAGCCGAAGGAGGCACCTAACGCCATCAAAACCTGGCCAATGATTAAAAGTTCAAAACCTTGTGCTTGGGAGAAAACCAAAATGCCTAGCGTCAAGCAAATAGCCGCAAATGGTAGGCAACGCTTGGCTCCAAACAAGTCCAGCATTGAACCAGAGCCCAACTGCGCTAAGGCAAAAACCCAAGTATAAACCGAGCCGACCAAGCCCACCTGCGTTATGGTTAGGCTTAAATCTGCTGCCATTGATTTATTAGTGATGGCATAGCCGGACTGCATAATGAAAACAACAACAACAAAAGCAACACCTAAAGACCAATTAAGCCAAGCACGCCCTTTACCCCGATACTCACTGTGATCTGGAAGCTGAGTTTCATTCAACTTATTGTGCTGCACTTGGTGCCGGTTCATTCCCTTTTCTCCCTATGCATTACGCACCAACTGGTGTTCGAACTATAATTGAAAAAATCGAACTGTTTTCGCTATCAATCTATCGTTTTATCTAACGAATGACCGAAGGACACCGTTGACAGATACAACAAAGCAATAGGGGACACAATTGTGCCCCCTACTATTATAACTATATTTTTTCAGAGAGAGGAAATTTTTTCACTCTGTATTGATTGGCTATACCCGTAGTTAGGCAAACCGTGCTTTTGTTCGATTGGCAAAGGCGACAAGAGACAGCATTACAGGTACTTCGACCAGCACGCCAACAACCGTTGCTAGGGCTGCTCCAGAATGAAGCCCGAACAAGCTAATCGCCACAGCAACTGCGAGCTCGAAGAAATTCGAGGTACCAATTAGCGCTGCAGGAGCGGCCACATTAAACGGTACCCGCCATAAGTAGGCCCAGCCATAGGCGATAAAAAAGATCCCGTAGGATTGCAGCAAAAGCGGAATAGCAATCAGCACGATGATAGTTGGCTGCTCGACAATTGTTTGCGCTTGGAATGCAAACAACAGTACCACTGTTGCCAACAAGCCAAGTATAGAGAACGGCTTAAGCCTACTGGTAAACCTCTCAACCTCGCTATGGTCGTCTTTTTTATCCAGCGCCTTCCGGGTGAAATAACCGGCGGTGAGCGGAATGATCACATACAAAATAACAGAGAGAAGCAGCGTTTCCCATGGCACAACAATATCTGTAATGCCCAGTAAAAAAGCAGCAATAGGAGCAAAAGCAAACACCATAATGATATCGTTAATGGATACTTGCACAAGGGTGTAATTGGCATCCCCCTTCACCAGTTGGCTCCAGACAAAAACCATTGCAGTACAGGGCGCAACACCAAGCAAAATCATCCCGGCGATATATTCTTTTGCCGTGGCAGGCTCAACCATGCCAGCAAATACATATTCAAAGAATAAAATACCAAGGGCAGCCATTGTAAACGGTTTGATCAGCCAGTTAATGACCAGTGTAATACACAGGCCCTTTGGTTTACGGCCAACATCTTTCAAGCTGGCAAAATCAACGCCTATCATCATGGGGTAAATCATGATCCAAATCAGAATAGCCACCACGAAGTTGACGCTGGCATATTCTAGCGAGGCGATAAACTCAAATACACTCGGAAAACCTACACCTAAAATAACGCCTGCGCCGATGCACAGCGCAACCCATACAGAAAGGTAATTCTCAAAAACACCGATAGGTGATTTTTCTTTTTTTGCTGTTGCCATTGGGGGTATCCTTCTGGATTAGTGCCTCTATCTCGGCGGCCCTATTGATCACACTTTGCGAAGTCGCCCAGTTTTTGAAAGTCGCAGGCAAGTGGGACATCATTTGCCACAGTGCTACCGCAGCAGTCTTGCACCAAAAACCGGATCAACTCATTTACCTTTGTAAAATCAACACTATAGACGATTGATCGCCCTTGACGTTCACTGTCCAGTATTCCCGCCCGCGATAAATGGCCAAGGTGAAAAGAGAGTGAGTTATGTGGCATTTCTAGCTTCTGGCTTATTTGGCCAGCAGGCAACCCTTTAGGGCCAGCTGCCACTAAAAGCCGAAAAACCTTTAGCCGTGTTTCTTGCGCAAAGGCTTCAAAAATAGGGATTGCATCTTTCATTTCCATATGTCCAATATAATGGACATATTATAAAAAGCAAGCCTTATCCCTTGTGGTCAAATTAAAAATACCGCGATTAGAAGCTTAGTTCTCTTGTTCTCTTGGAACCTGCAAAATTTGCTTGCGTGAATAACTAGTTACACACGATAGGCAATGCGCAGATTACCCCAAAGCAGATCCTCGATATAAATGGGGGCAGAGATGTCCTTTAAAAGAGCAAATTTACCACCCCCCATATCGCGTCGATACGTTTGCAACAAGAACGGCTTTTCATTCTGCCCGGATGCCAGACCAACACGATCACTAAAAATCATACGGTTTCGGCAGTTCGCCATATTCCATACCGGATCATCCCTTTGTGGTTTGGAATATTGGGCATTATGAGTTGGGATATAGCCATTCGGGTCTGTTGCTACGCAAAGCACTGTTTTTTCGTGCTTATTCAATAACGGCTCTTGAATTGCCGGAAGTAATTGCTCTGCAATCTGGGTAAATTCGGTCAAATATTGTTTGGGGTTTGTTCCATCAATATGAACGTAGTTGCGGTCAAAAAGCTGCGAAAGGGTTACCTTACCGGCTTCAAGAGCGGCTGTGAACTGGCGCGATATTTCAGAGGCCCCCCACTGCACATCGTCAATTATTTGGGCTGTTTCTCCATCTGGGTCCGCAATGGCAACATCGGCCAATATAGCATCTGAGTTGATGGCAGTTTGCATCATACCCTCTGAAATACTGGTAAGCATTTCATGGTTGCGGTCGACGATTTGCGCCATCTCGCCAACTTCACCCGTAAGACGGGTAGTATCTTCATCACTAGAATTACATGCATCGCCAATTGTTGCTGTACTTTGGGCAATCAGTTCAATGGATGTGTCGAGCTCTGAAAATACCTCTGTAAAAGCGTTAGTGCTTTCTTCCACGCCACTCACATGTTGCAGTGCAGCTGTACCTAATGTGGTGAGAGCTTTAGTTTCTTCCCCTAAATGCGCGATTGTTTGGTCAATTTGTTCCGTTACTTTACCTGTCTCTCGAGACAAGGCTTTCACTTCGCCAGCCACAACAGCAAAGCCGCGACCAGCCTCACCGGCACGAGCTGCTTCAATCGTAGCGTTCAAAGCCAGAAGGTTGGTTTGTCTGGCAATACCATCAATAGATGAGGAGAACTCACGCACACTTTTTAAAGAAGACTCTAGCCCTTCTAGCTGGCCATTCATCGCGATAACTGCAGACGAGAGTTGTTCAATATTTCTCAGCGCATGTGTCATTACATGACGGGCAGAACTCATAGCCTCATGCACCACTTCTGTTTGATCTTTCGAGGTGGTGACTGCCGTTCGCACATGACCGTTACTAGCGTGCACACTTTCCAGCGCTGTTTCCAGCAAGTGCATGGCTTTGCTGAGTTGGGCTGCCGTTTTGTTGACATCGTCGAGCTCGGCTTTGGACTGCGAGATATCCGTGCCCAAAGATTCAATACGCTGCAACAGTGGAGTGAGCGCCAAATTTTCTGTTTGGCTAAATTCCTTATCTATTTGATTGTTCATTACCTAATGATTGTTCCCTTGGCGATTTTAGCCGTTGGCGTTTGCCGCCAACTCTCCCTATACTAGTATAAATACGGTATAATCGATACTGAGAATATAAGTCGTTTGTCGTGCGTATCAGTACTTAAACTAAGTTTAAAGTTTATAGAAAGCATAAAAAAAGACACACCCAACGGATGTGCCCTTAAAAACTCAACAGGTTCTCTTAGGATTAAGAGATCGCTGCCTGTGCTTTTTCAACGAGTGCTTTGAACGCAACTGGCTGATTGATAGCAAGGTCGGAAAGAACCTTACGGTCAACTTCAATACCAGATTTGTTCAGGCCGTCGATAAAGCGACCATAGGTCATACCGTGTTCACGAGTGGCAGCATTGATACGCTGGATCCACAGTGCACGGAAATTACGCTTGCGAGCTTTACGGTCGCGATAAGCGTACTGACCCGCTTTTTCAACCGCCTGCTTAGCAACGCGAATGGTATTCTTGCGACGACCATAGTAACCTTTGGCAGCCTTCAGAACTTTTTTGTGACGAGCGTGGGCGGTAACGCCTCTTTTTACACGTGACATGGAGGTCTCCTAAATCAGGTTACTTGGCTTAGCCGTAAGGCAGATATTTTTTCACGATACGTGCATCTGCTTCACACAGTGTGGTTGTACCACGTGCGTTACGGATGAACTTGGTCGTGCGTTTGATCATGCCGTGGCGTTTGCCAGCCTGACCGCATTTAACCTTGCCAGTCGCGGTGAGTTTGAAGCGCTTCTTTGCTCCAGACTTCGTCTTCAACTTGGGCATTTTTGCGTCCTTTCTTTTAGTTGATCGTTAACGATCAATGATGTTGGGATGCATCATGAGCCGCCACGGCATGCCCTATGACGCCTTTGGCTATCGAGATTCGATAGACCAAAGATGTAGCCGGGCGACTCTGAACCGGCGCCTTATAGGAGATGCTCGAGATAAAAGCAAGTGAAGACTTGTATTCGCAGCCCTTCGGGCACAAAAAAACACCCGGAAGTTATCCGGGTGTCGATAATCATTGGTAGATTATTTTGCGATAGGTGCAAGAACCATCATCATCTGACGGCCTTCCAGCTTCGGGTGCAACTCGACCTTAGCAATTTCTGCAGTCTCGTCCTTCACACGGTTGAGCAATTTCATGCCCAAGTCCTGGTGCGCCATTTCACGGCCACGGAAGCGAAGTGTGACTTTAACTTTGTCACCGTCTTTGAAGAAGCGCTCGATATTCTTCATCTTCACCTCATAGTCATGGGTGTCGATGTTAGGGCGCATCTTGATCTCTTTGATCTCGACGACCTTCTGCTTTTTCCGAGCTTCTGCTGCTTTCTTCTGGGCTTGGTACTTGTAGCGACCATAATCCAGAATCTTACAGACAGGCGGCTGGCTGTTTGGCGCGATTTCTACAAGGTCAAGACCCTGCTCCTGCGCCATTTCCATCGCTTGCTCAGTCGGTGTGGGACCGAGGTTTTCTCCTTCCGCGTTGATCAACTGAACTTCACGGACACGAATTTCTTTATTAGTGCGCGGCCCTTCCTTAGTGGGGGGTGGTGCGCGAAACGGACGGCGAATGGTCGAGCTCTCCTCTTTAATTGCCGATAATGATGAAATTTCAAGGCCTATCCCATTGCAAGAATACAGCGTTTCGTCAAGTAAAAAACTGCTAGAGCGACCCAGAAACTTGATTACTGGCTAAAGATCATGAAATTTCACGAATAAGTCAATATTGCTTTTGTCGCGCCCCTGCAAAAAACCTTAATAACTCTAGGCCTCTTGCTATTTAGGGGTCAATAACTCTTCATAGACCGCAATAGTTTTATCGCACATTTGCTGTTTGGAAAAAGCACCCGTCACGTGCTCACGGGCTCGTTTCACCAATCCTTGCCTCTCTATGGTAGGTAACGCATTCACAAGAGCCAGCTTTTGCGCCAAGTCTTCCGCGTTTCCGGCTTCAAAATGCCAACCGGTGCGTAGGCTATCTGTTACCACTGGCGGCACCAACACAGTTTCCGGCACCGCGCCAATATTGCTCACAATAACCGGCACACCCGCTGCTTGCGCTTCCACGGCAGCGCGACCAAAAGCCTCAGGTTCTGTGGATGCAACAACCGAATATTCAGCAAGTGATAGTGCTGCAGGAACATCATGGCAATGCCCTACCAGTTTCACCGCCCCCGTTAAACCATTCGCCGCAATGAGCTGCTCAAGTTCGGCCTTGTACTCTTCGCGCCCTTGGGTATCGCCGGCAAATACAAAGGTCAGTTGGTTCAGACCGCGCTCTTTAAGAAGCTTAGCCGCCTGAATAATGGTTTTATGTCCCTTCCAGCCGGTAATGCGGGCAATGGTCAGCACAATATGTTCACCGCCACTCAGCCCCCAAGCTGTACGCAGCTTTTGGCGACGCTCTTCACTGACCGCGCTTTCTTGGAAAGCTTGCAGGTCCGAGCCGCGATAAATAACCGTGGTGCGGTTCTGACAACTTGGGTTGCGCTGCCACATCAGGCTCTGGGTATACTTGGAGTTGGCAATAGCGCAGTCCGCTTTGGTCATCACGCTGTTGTAACGGGCCTTAAACCAGTTGGTTTCCTTATAAATACCATGATAGGTGGTGACGAAAGGCAACTGACAGCGCTTAGCAGCATAATAGGCTGACCATGCAGGGGCACGTGAGCGAGCATGAATGAGCTGCACATTATAGCGCTCGACCAGCTTTTGCAGGCGGGCGATATTTTGGTAAATCACCCAGGGCTTTTTTGATTTTACCGGCAGTTCAACATGCGTTGCCCCCATTTGGCACAGCTCTGCCACCATGCGCCCACCTTGCGAGACAACCAGCGATCGCCACCCTTTGGCGATAATAGCCTCGGCTACATCTAACGTCGTTCGCTCAGCTCCACCGGTTTGCAAATCAGGAATAACTTGCATAATCGTTTGCGTTTGTTCATCGGGCTTTGTCCCTGCCCACGGATCATTTGAATTCATCGTGTCACTTTGCGATACACTATAGGACATTGTTACCCTAATGTTTTATCTGGTTCATCTTGGCAGTGCAGCGTGGACAAAACTCTTTGAACTGGCTGCAAGAGTATGGAGTACATAATGGCTGGTGAAATAACCCAATTTATTGATGTTGGCAAAGGCGAAAGCAGTCGCAAGATCGCCGTGAAACACACAAAACGCGGCGTTCAGGGTGTTTTGTGGCTTTCCGGTTTTAAATCCGACATGCTCGGCAGCAAAGCAGAAGTGGTGGCCGAATGGGCTGAAGCGCAAAACATTACCTGCACGCGTATGGATTATTCCGGCCATGGCGAATCAGGCGGCGAGTTCACCGATGGCACCATCAGTGTTTGGCTGGAGGAAGTGCTGGCAGTATTTGACCGGTTCTGTGAGGAGCCGACCGTGGTTATTGGTTCCTCCATGGGCGGCTGGATGGCACTCTTGCTGGCCAAGATATTGAAAGAACGGCAAGTCTCCAGCAATGGCGTGCTCAATGGCATGTTGCTCATTGCACCGGCCCCCGATTTTACCGAGGAGCTGATGTGGAAGCATGAATTTTCCGATGCGGTGAAGCAGCAAATTATGGAAACCGGCTCCTATGAAAAACCCTCGGACTATGACGAACCTTACATCATTACCAAAGCCCTAATTGAAGATGGCCGCAACAACCTGCTGCTCGGAGATCCGATTGCCACCGATTGCCCATTGATTATTTTACAAGGTCAGAAAGACGACGCGGTGCCCTGGCAACATGCCCTACGCATTATCGAAGCTTGTCAGGAAGAAGATGTTATTCTCTCACTGATCAAAGATGGCGATCACCGTTTATCCCGCCCGCAAGATTTAGAACTGATGAAGCAGTCTTTAAAGCAGCTTTGTGTCTGACAGGGTCTTAACACAACCTATTCATCTCCAAAAAATGTTTTGGCAGGTCCACCTGCCAATTACTTAAGCGGCAAGTATAATTCATGCTGAAAATGCACCTTCCTTTACTGCATTGGCAATTTTATATAAGAATTAATCAAGATCCTGTTGTCACAAAAATGTTATAGTTATTCGTCATAGCGAGGCATTCATTTATTTTGCCATTTAACGAGAAAAGCATGAACAGCATTCCAACCAAGCCCTGCCTTTCAAACCATAACAAGCGATTGCCATTGCTTGCGGTTGGTTACTGTGCCCTGCTGTTGTTTTTCGCCATATTGGCACCGACTGCCCAAGCTCAGAATTTGGCTGCCCTACCACATTCAAAACCGCAGGCGGGCAGCTATTCGGTAAGTGGTGAATTACCGCCTCATTTATACCAACGCCCCTTATCTCCTGCCAAACAACTGTTTGGCCACAAGCTCACCCCGGCGGATATGAAAGCCCGTGCCTTTGGCAGTTATGCACGTGGCTGTCTTGCTGGTGGGCAGGCCCTGCCTGTTGATGGCCCGCATTGGCAAGTGATGCGCCTGTCACGCCATCGCAATTATGGACACCCCGAGTTAATCGCTTTTTTAAACAGATTGGCAAAAGACGCCCCGGCCCTTGGCTGGAACGGCCTGTTGGTGGGCGATATGGCACAGCCACGCGGTGGCCCTATGCTCACCGGTCATGCCAGCCACCAAATTGGGCTTGATGTAGACATCTGGCTCAAACCCATGCCCAAACAGCGATACAATATGCAGCAACGCGAGAGCGTTAGCGCAATTTCCATGCTGAAAGGCCCGTTGAATGTTGCGGGCGCAGATCGAACCGTTAACCGCAAGCGCTGGACTGATGCCCATGCAAGGCTCATTCGCCGCGCGGCACAGGACCCGAAAGTAGCGCGTATTTTCGTTAATCCGGTGATCAAGAAAGCATTATGCGAGTTTGAAACCGGAGATCGCCACTGGTTGCGAAAAGTGCGCCCTTGGTGGGGGCACCACTACCATTTCCATGTGCGCATGAGTTGCCCCAAAGACAGTCGTGGCTGTGTGAACCAAGCCCCGCCACCCTTAGGCGACGGCTGCGGCACGGAACTCACAAACTGGTTATCCGATGCCAAATGGGTGCCCAAAAAGCCAAAACCGGGTGTAAAACCCAAGCCCCGCAAACCCAAGCCGCCCATGCAATTAGACCAATTGCCGAAGGTTTGTGCGCAGATTCTGGCGCGCTAGTGGTATACTTGTATAGCTTATAGCCATGGGATAGAATTCACCAAATTATTATTTGGTGAATTCTCATGTTACTACTATTCAGATTACTTGGGTTTGTATGTTTTACACTTACTCTCGGCACTTATGCTCTTAGCAACACTCTACGGTTAACAGCGGGTCAAAAATGGCTTGTGGCCGAAAGCCTATCCAGTTTAACTGCCGCTAAACTTGCGACGAGTAAATTTAATAACCATCAAGACCCTATCGCCATTGTACGCTCCCAGAACGGCTGGTATGCAATTGTTTTTGGGCCCTTAAAAGCAACCGATCTCGAAACAGCCAAGAAACAGATTAGCAGTAATCTGCCCGATGATGTTTTTATAACTGATGGCCGTGGGTTTTCGCAGCTTTTATGGCAACCGCAGCCAATCGTTAGGCTAGAGTTGGATGACATGAAAATTCATCTTGGCTCTTTGTCCACACACAAGGGAGATTACCAAATCAGTGCACTGAGAAGCTGTCAAAAGGCCGGCTGCACACTTGATGATTTTAACCCGATTTTCTTTCGCGTCACTCTCAATAAAAGCGGCAAAACCCTATTCGATAAAAAGATACCCGTTGAATACCCGAGTAAATACGGACAGTTAGTCGAATTGGTCTGGCTAGACAATTCCAGCCCCCATCCGCAAATCATAACAAAAAGCTATAGTGGCGGGGCGCATTGCTGCTCACTTCACACCGTTCACACCTACCAAAACAACAAGTGGCACACCATCGATGCAGGTGCACTTGATGGGTTTGAGGGGTATTCATACGTTGATTTAGATGGTGACCATGAGCTTGAGATTGTCAGTCGGGATAACAGTTTTCTTTATCAATATGCCTCCTATGCCGGCAGTTATGCCCCACTAAAACTAGAAAAACTCAAAGGCATTGAGCTTATCGACCAAAAATATAATCCAGCGCTGAAAGAGGCTTATAAAACAGGGCTAAAACAACTGGAAGAATACATGCAAGAAAAGCCGGACCTTTGGCAAGAACCGGGGTATTTAGCTGCATGGGTGGCCTATAAAAGTATACTCGGAACAGGGGCAAAAGCTTTAAAAACTGCCTCCGAGAAGTATGTCGCTATTGATGGTTTCGGCGTGCATGTCTGCGATAGTTTTGCAAGCAAAGACCAGTGCCCAGATGAAAAAGGCGTTACACTTCCATTTGCAGCCGGATTGATGTTACATCTTAGCCAGCAGGGCTACATCCAACTACCGCACTAAACAGATTATCTTCTCAGAACACTATAGTGCGTCTATACATTGTTTTTAATTTAAATTTGAGAAACCATATGTCACCAGAAGAATTTAAAGTTGCTCGTAAACAGCTAGGTCTCAAACAGGCCGAGCTTGCACACATATTGGGGGTCAGCATTATCACCGTCCAGCGCTCGGAAATTCCAGCGGAAAAGAAATCTTCCTCAAAACCCCATGCAACTATGGTGCGGGCCATGAACTGGTTTCTTTCGGGCTTTCGGCCACCTGAATGGCCAGAGGGGAAATGAGAATTAGAGTATTTTCGAGGTTTCAATGGCAAAATTTTTAAAAATTAGTGACGATATAGAACTGAACAATCCGATTGAGTTCTGGGGTAGCTTTTTTAATGATGAAGGGCACTCAAAACAAACAAATAGTATTAAAGATTATGAGGAATTACTTGAAAGATTAGCGCATCAAAGTAAACACATCACGCTTATTGGAAGAGGAGAAATAAAGCACTCAAATATATACAATACAATATTTAATAAAATAGTTTTAATCTGTGAAAATAACAAGCTTCCTTATTTTAATAAAAACAAATTATTGACAATTAAGTATACAAATTATTTTTCGCTACTAGGGTTCGCAGCCCTAACCTGTGTAATATCAAAGTTTGAGCCAGATTTTTCACTTTCAGTTCTAGGTAAGGACCAAGAGTTTGATATTGCATACATGCAGTATTATGTTTTTATAAATAGCAACCTAAATAAATCTTATCTTTCAGTAGAAATTAAAAAACAAGCCGATATCCTTAAGAAGGATATACAAGAGAAGGAGAAAGCTAATACCGAAGATTTTGAGTTATTAGCAAAACAAAAAACACAAGAAGCTATCGGCAATATCAAAGAATCAGCACAAGCGAAACTCAATGAGTTTGCAGAGTCATTTAAATTAAACAGTGCCCGATCTAACTGGACTAAAAAATACAACGGACATAAGTGTAGTTTGATTTGTAGCGGTATATTCTGCCTCTTTTTATTTACCATACCAATATTCGCAACAATAATACTGCATAAAGAAATAATAGATTATGTTGCGCAAGTGAGCATTAGCTTTGCAAGTGCCCTACCAAAAGAAACAACCAATTCACTTGGCGTTGAAATAATACGTCAATTTGGCAAGTTACTTTTTATATCGATACCAATTGTAATTTATTTTTGGCTTTGCCGCCTCACTGTTCGGTTTTGTTTACGATCTTTAATGTTAATGGACGATGCTAACCAGAGAAGAGTTATTCTTGACACCTACTTGCAACTAATAGGTGACAATGTTTCCCAAACAGAGGATCGAGAACTATTATTACGAGCACTTTTTGCTCCTTTACCTGGACATAGTGATGCCAAGATAGATTTACCTATCCCACAACAAATTAGAAACTAATATCTACGCCTTAGAAAGCTACCAATTGGCTAGGCCCATACAAGCTGCAGAGTGTAAACTGCGAGCACCTAATATTATTTTTAGCCTGTGAGTAGCAGATGAATTTAGCAAGCCTGCAGTTTGCCAAAGCGCCTTTAGGGCGCATCATAGTCGTGGTACTAGCGCTTTTGGTTGTTGGGAGCTGCAAGCCCCGCGGTGAGCCTGGTATTTTAACACCGCCAATTCGTATTGGTAAAATGCTTAGCTCTAGCAGCATGTATTTGCGCGGCAAGCAAATAGACGAGGTTAAAGTCCAAGCGGTTTATCAAACACAGCGTGGCTACGGCGTACTTGTTTCGCTCACCACTGTTGACTATCCGTTAACCTACAGCAAAACCATCACCTCTAAAAACCAGCGGGCTAGTTTTACAGAGCTATGGCATGCCCAAAGCGGCGTTGGCCCCTACTCCTACACAGTCGTCGGCTTTATCGGGCTCTCGCAAGCCAAGTTTAATGAGGCCGCCAAAATCGGCCTACCTCTCTATATCGAAGGCGTTTACAACAATAAAACTTATGGCAACCAAACCCATGGTTCGGTTTACGGCGTTGTTCCCAAGCAAGCCTTTCGCGAGGTATTGGCCTTACAAGCCAAAGGTTACAATTATTAAAATTATTTAGCATTAAAAAAGCGCTGGTGCCCAAACACCAGCGCTTTTTATTTGTCTTGTATGCGGCCCTTTCAGCAAGGGCCACAAAGCTTATTTCATCAACCGCGCAGGGTGCCGCCAGTCGCTTTGGCAACAGATTTGACAATCTTGTCGCTTACCGCCTCGATATCCTCATCACTCAAGGTTTTCTTTATCGGTTGCAGCATGACGTCAATGGCGAGCGATCGCTGGCCTTCCGGCACGCCCTGTCCCTCATAAATATCGAAGAGGTTGACGCCGGCAATCAGAGCCTTATCAGCACCTTTGGCCGCCTTAAGAAGTTTTTCTGCTGGGACATCCGCATCTACCAAGAATGCAAAGTCACGGCGTACCGGCATCAGGTTGGTGGTACTCATCGCGCCCTTGGAGCGGGTTGCTTTTTTCTTTGGTGCTGGCGGGGCATCGACAAACACTTCAAAGGCAACAATCGGGCCTTCAATGTCGAGCTGCTCCAGCACTTTGGGGTGAATTTCACCAAAATATGCCAATGTGTTTTTCGGGCCCAACTTCAGCGCACCTGAACGGCCGGGGTGATAGTAGCTCGGTGCATCGGTGAACACCATCAAGCGGTCCGCTGGTGTGCCAATAGCAGCCAATACAGCTTCTGCGTCGGCCTTTGCATCAAACACATCCACATCCGCTGCATTGCCCTGCCAATGGCGGGCCGCACCGGTGAGTTTGGCTGTGCCACGACGCAAACCAGCGGCGACCATTTTCTGGCCCTTTTCGCTGTCATTGGCGAATGTCTGGCCCACTTCAAACAGCGCCACATCGGCAAAGCCACGGTCGGCATTACGTTGGCTGGCGGACATCAAGCCCGGCAGGAGTGATGGCCGCATCTCGGACATATCAGAGGAAATCGGGTTGGCGAGCGACAGGTCCGCCCCGCCACCACCGAAGATTTCCGCTTGGTCCTTGGCAATGAACGACCATGTGACCGCTTCCAGCATACCGCGGGTAGCCAGTGCGCGGCGGGCCTTGCCACGGCGGATCTGGCCCAAGGTCAGTACTTTTTCACTTACCGGATGAATGCGTGGCAGTGCCTCGGACTTGAGCTTATCAAGACCGACAATGCGCACCACTTCTTCCACCAGATCGGCTTTGCCATGCACATCAGGGCGCCAGCTTGGCGTTGCCACTTTAACAACGGCCCCATTACCGGAAACCCAGAAGCCAAGCAGTGTCAGGGTCGCTTTGATTTCAGCTTCAGAAACATCAAGGCCGGTGAGACGCTTCACTTCTGCAAGCGGGAAATCGATGATGTGCTCTGGCTGTGGCACTTCACCGGCAATACGTGCATTTGTCGGCTCACCGCCACACATGTCCAACACCATCTGCGTGGCCACATCCAGCCCTTCAGCAAGGTATGCAGGGTCAACACCGCGCTCGAAGCGGTAGCGGGCATCAGAGTTTACCCCGAGTTTGCGGCCAGTGCGCGCAACCATTAACGGATCCCATAACGCGGCCTCGATGATCACATTTGTCGTCTCATCCGAACAACCAGAGGCTTCACCACCCAGCATGCCTGCTAGGGATTCAACCCCGTTATCATCGCGGATAACCAGCATCCCAGCTTCGATCTGGTATGTTTTGTCGTCCAGCCCCTTGAACTCGACAGCTTCACCCTGATGATGGGTCACCACCAAATCACCGGCAACCTTGTCTGCATCAAACACGTGCAGCGGGCGGCCCTGATCAAAGGTCATGTAGTTGGTGATATCAACGAGGATGTTGATCGGGCGCAGGCCAATAGATGTGAGCCGATCTTGCAGCCACTTCGGCGATGGACCGTTTTTGACATTACGCACAAGGCGGTAGCCAAATGCCGGGCAATCCTGCGGCTTATCGCCAAGCTCAAGTTTCACTTCAAACGGCAATTCACCTTGAGCGGCAATTTGCGGGCGGTCTTTGGCTTTGAGCGTACCAAGGCCAGCTGCTGCCAGATCACGGGCAATACCGTGGATAGAGGCACAGTCCGGGCGGTTCGGCGTCAGGCCAATTTCGATAACCGGATCGTCCAGACCGGCATATTCCACAAAGGGCACACCAATCGGTGCATCTTCCGGCAGATCAATGATGCCATCATGATCGTCAGAAAGCTGCAATTCGCTTTCCGAAGCCATCATGCCATAGCTTTCTACATCGCGGATTTTGCCAATTGCCAGTGTAATGTCCAAACCCGGGACATAATCGCCTGGTTTACCCAACACACCTTTCAGGCCTTTACGGGCATTTGGCGCACCACAAACAACTTGCAGCGGCTCGCCTTCACCGGTGTCCACCTTCAGCACCTGCAGGCGGTCTGCATTCGGGTGGGGTTGGGCATCAAGCACATGAACGATTTTGAAAACGCCCAGTGTGTCGGCAGGGTTGTTAACCTCTTCAACCTCAAGGCCGATCATGGTCAGCTTTTCGAGGATTTCATCAAGGCTGGCTGTGGTTTCCAAATGGTCTTTCAGCCAGGAGAGAGTGAATTTCATTGCGCTTCTCTTTTAAAAATCTGTTTGCTTCAAGACCACTTAGTCGGACAGGCCGCCAAGCAGGGTGGGCATATCAAGCGGGCGGAACCCATAGTGTTTCAGCCAGCGGACATCCGCATCGAAGAAGGCGCGCAGATCGTTCATGCCGTATTTCAACATGGCCAGACGATCAATGCCGATACCCCATGCAAAGCCTTGGTATTCATCGGGATCAAGGCCGCAATTACGCAGAACATTTGGATGCACCATGCCGCAACCGAGGATTTCCATCCAATCGCTACCTTCACCAATTTTCACTTCAGCGCCAGAGCGGTCGCACTGCACATCCACCTCCATGGAAGGCTCGGTGAACGGGAAGAAGCTTGGGCGGAAACGCAGCACCACGTTATCTACCTCGAAAAATGCCTTGAGGAATTCTTCAAGCGTGCCTTTCAAGTGGCCCATATGCGCGGACTTATCAATCACCAAGCCTTCCAGCTGATGGAACATTGGTGTATGGGTCTGATCGCTGTCACAGCGGTAAGTACGGCCAGGCATGATAACGCGCAGCGGCGGTTGCTGAGAACGCATGGTGCGGATTTGCACTGGCGAGGTGTGGGTACGCAGCAGCTTGCGCTCGCCATCTTCTTTCTCGTTAAAGAAGAAAGTGTCGTGCATTTCGCGAGCTGGATGGCCTTCGGGGAAGTTCAGCGCGGTGAAGTTCAGCTCATCGCTTTCCACATCGGGGCCTTCAGCCACGGCAAACCCCATATCGGCAAAAATGGCAGTCAGCTCGTCCACCACTTGCGAAACAGGGTGAATGCGGCCTTCATCAGCAGGGTTCAAGCGCAGCGGCTGGGTAACATCCACCTTCTCGCTGGCAAGGCGGGCTTCAAGCGCAGCTTCTTTCAGCACGCCCTTGCGCGCGTTAATGGCGTCAGCCACGCGATTTTTCAGACCATTCAGCGCGGGACCCATTTCCTTGCGCTCTTCTGGTGACATTTTGCCCAGTGTCTTCATTTTTTCAGAGACACTGCCCTTTTTCCCAAGGGCGGCGACACGCACATCTTCCAGTGCGGCCTCGGTTTCAGCGCTGGCAATAGCGGCGCTGATCTCAGCTTCTAAGGTATTGAGGTCGGACATGATCTCATTTCATCGGTTTTGGTGACTTCTTGACAAAAGCCTGCCAAATGCAGCGTCAGCGCCTTGGCCAAGGTCCACCTGTCGGAATTCGTGGAGTTGTTTTAGCAGAAATGCCAGCGCAATAAAGGGGCAGCTTGCTCAGCACACTTAATAAATGCGCACTTGATGCTTTAATCCCCCCTCGGGGACATTTATCGCTAGTTTACGCTCATAAATCGGCCACATGCCGGCCCGGAATGAACGAACCGGTAAGCCATTACCAGATTATTTTGGTATGTAGCCATTTACAATTTCCATATTAAGGAATCTTCTCGTTTCTTCAAATAGCACGCCTTCCGGAAAAATTGAAGGCCCGTTTATTTAACGTAAATTGCAAATTATTCATTACCCATAATCAACCCTAAATAAATATTGGGATGACCCCAAACCGGTATCTGCTAGCTTATGGTTGACTATAGCCACCACAAGAGCGATGGAAGCGAGGGTCAGATGGAAAATACACCTCAAAGTCAGTGTCCATTTTCTAAAGCCGAGATGGCACACACTATAACCGGCGAACGCAGCAACCGGGATTGGTGGCCCAACCAGCTTAACCTGCGGATTTTACACCAACATAGCCCAGCGGAGAACCCGCTAGACCCTGATTTTAGTTATAAGGATGCTTTTGGTGGGCTCGATTTAGCTGCCGTTAAGCAAGACCTCTATGCACTTATGACCGATTCGAAAGACTGGTGGCCTGCCGATTATGGCCATTATGGTCCGCTGTTCATTCGTATGGCTTGGCACAGTGCTGGCACTTACCGCATTCACGATGGGCGTGGCGGCGCGGCTGGCGGCAATCAACGATTTGCCCCATTAAACAGTTGGCCAGATAACGGCAACCTTGATAAGGCACGGCGCTTACTGTGGCCGATTAAACAAAAGTATGGCAATGCACTTTCATGGGCAGACCTTATCATATTAGCAGGTAATTGCGCACTTGAATCCATGGGCTTTAAAACATTTGGATTTGCAGGGGGCCGCGAAGATTTGTGGTCGCCAGAAGAAGACGTTTACTGGGGACCGGAAAGTGAATGGCTCACCGACCAGCGACACCGCGAGGAAAGACTGCTCGACAATCCGCTGGGTGCGGTCGAAATGGGGCTGATTTATGTGAACCCCGAGGGGCCAAACGGTAAACCCTACCCGTTAGAATCTGCCCAAGATATTCGCGAGACATTTGGGCGTATGGCCATGAATGATGAGGAAACCGTGGCACTGGTGGCCGGAGGTCATACATTTGGTAAATGCCACGGGGCAGGAGACGCTGCCCTTGTGGGCGCGGAGCCGGAAGCTGCCCCACTCGAAGCCATGGGCCTTGGCTGGAAAAATGCCTTTGGTTCCGGTAAAGGCTCAAGCACAACCACCAGCGGCATTGAAGGGGCATGGACTGCAACTCCGACACAATGGGACGACAGTTATTTCAACACCCTCTTTGATAATGAATGGGTATTGGTTAAAAGCCCAGCAGGTGCCGGACAATGGGTCGCTCCTAAAGCTGCCCGTTATGCACCTGATGCCCATGAAGCGGGCGTCACTCACCCGCCCATGATGACAACTGCCGATTTGGCGTTACGGCATGACCCTATATACGAGAAAATCTCCCGAAAGTTCCAAAGGGACACAGCTGCTTTCGCTGATGCCTTTGCCCGCGCCTGGTTCAAGCTCACCCACCGCGATCTGGGACCGATAAGCTGTTATCTGGGGCCAGATGTGCCAAGCGAGCAGCTTTTATGGCAAGACCCGTTGCCACCCGTGGACCATGAGCTAGTCGACGCGCAAGACATCAGGGCGCTTAAAGACAAGGTTATTGCCAGCGGCCTAAGCATTGCCGATCTGGTAAAAACCGCATGGGCGAGCGCTGCCACTTTCCGTGGTTCAGACAGACGCGGCGGTGCCAACGGGGCACGTTTACGCCTTGCCCCGCAAAAAGACTGGGCTGTCAACGAGCCCGAGACCTTGGAAGGCAGGCTTGCCGTATTGGAGAAAATCCAGCAAGACTTCAACGCCGCACAACAAGGCAACAAGCGCATAACACTCTCCGATATGATTGTGCTCGCCGGTTGTGCTGCCGTTGAAAGCGCTGCCAAGAAAGCGGGCGTTGATGTTATCGTGCCGTTCACAGCTGGCCGCACAGACGCCACACAAGAGCAAACCGATGTTGATTCCTTTGCAGTGCTTGAGCCGTTTGCCGATGGTTTCCGTAATTACTTCAATCCGGACCTACCGGTAAAAGCCGAGGAAATGCTGCTTGATAAAGCCCAGCTGCTAGGGTTGAGCGCTCCAGAGATGACCGTCCTTGTTGGGGGTATGCGGGCACTTGGGGTCAATGCCTATGGCGCGGCACACGGCGTGTGGACCACAAAGGCGGGTACTCTCAGTAATGACTATTTCACCCATCTGGTCGATATGGGGGTGACTTGGCAAGCAACTGATGAGAGCGAAACGCTTTATGAAGCCTTTGAGGATGGCAGTAAAACACCGGTCCGTACCGCCACAAGGGTTGATTTGGTGTTCGGCTCAAACGCTCAACTGCGCGCCATTTCCGAGATCTATGCGCAAGAAGGTGCTAACGAGAAATTCGTTCACGACTTTATCAAAGCGTGGGTGAAGGTCATGAATGCCGATCGTTTTGATCTGGCCTAAATTACGCTTGAATAACAAAAGCCCCGGGCCACACACTGGCGCTCGGGGCTTTATTAGTGGTCTAGCTCTAGCGGCGCTCATAAAACAAGCGCCAGCCCTAAGCTTTTAGATAGAGATGCTGGTAATGCCGCCGTGGTCACCAGACCATTTCAACGGATCATTAAGGAAGCTCTCAACTTCGTTCAAGGTTTTGGTGTCGAAGTATTCGTTGGTACGGCATACTTTCAAAATATCCCACCAAGTAGCCAGGTAGTGCAGCTTCAAGCCGTGCTCTTGCAACTTCACTTTGGTTTCAGGGAAGATATCGTAGTAGAACACCACCATGGTATCGTTCACTTCGGCACCGGCTTTGCGCAATGCTTCACAGAACTTGATTTTCGAACCGCCATCGGTGGTCAAATCTTCCACCAGCAGAATGCGGCTGCCCTCTTCCACATGACCTTCAATTTGCGCGTCACGGCCAAAACCTTTTGGTTTTTTGCGCACATATTGCATCGGCAGGTTCATTTTGTCGGCAATCCATGCAGCAAACGGAATACCGGCGGTTTCGCCGCCTGCAACAGCGTCGAACTGCTCAAAGCCCACATCGCGGAACATGGTTGCTGTGGCAAAGTCCATCAAGGTGTTGCGGATGCGCGGGTAGGAAATCAGCTTGCGGCAATCGATATATACCGGGCTGGCAAGACCGGATGTAAATGTATACGGCTCTTCAGGACGAAAATGAACGGCCTTGATTTCCATCAGCATCTTGGCGGTAATTTCAGCCATCAGCTCGCGATCAGGGAAGCTATTTGAGAACATGCGTAACCTCAGGTATTACGGGTCGTATCTAATTAGGACGGATTATTGATGGCTTTCCAGTGCAGCGGGAAGCCGGGGTCAAATACCGTCACAGAGCCATCCCCGGTGTGTATATGGCTGGGGAACTCAACCGGCGCATCACATTTCACAAGTTCAATGGTGCGCTCGTTGGCTGCCATGCCATAGAATGCCGGTCCGTTCAAGGAGGTAAATGCCTCTAATTGGTCCAGTGCACCTTCATTTTCAAAAACATGTGCCAAACAGCTCATTGTATTGATAGCGGTGAAGATGCCGGCACAGCCACAACCACACACTTTGCGCTCGTCGCGGTGCGGGGCAGAATCAGTTCCCAAGAAGAAACGCGGACTGCCAGAAGTTGCCGCAGCGACCAGCGCTAAGCGGTGCTCTTCGCGTTTGGCCACTGGCAAACAGTAGAAATGCGGCTTGATACCACCCACCAGAATGTCATTGCGATTAATGATCAGGTGGTGCGTGGTAATGGTTGCAGCCAGATTATCGCCACCGGATTTGGCATAGTCCACGCCATCCTTGGTAGTGATGTGCTCCATGACCACTTTCAGCTGCGGAAAGCGTTTGCGCATGGGGTCGAGAATACGGTCAATAAACACGGCCTCGCGGTCGAAAATATCAACGTCTGCATCGGTCACTTCGCCATGAACGCATAGGGGCAAGCCGATTTCGGCCATTTTTTCCAAAACGTTTGAGACGTTTTCAAAATCGCGGACACCGCTTTGCGAGTTGGTGGTGGCACCGGCCGGATAGAGCTTAACCGCACTAATCAACCCGCTTTTTGCAGCTTCCGCTACATCTTGCGGATCCGTGGTTTCGGTCAGATACAAAGTCATCAACGGGGTAAAATCATGACCCTCGGGCAGCGCGGCCATAATGCGCTCGCGGTAAGCTTTGGCATCTTTTGCACTCACCACGGGCGGAACCAGGTTAGGCATGATAATCGCGCGGCCAAAGTTCTCGCTGGTAGATGGTAAAATGCCCTTCAGCATCTCGTCATCACGCAAGTGCAAGTGCCAGTCATCGGGGCGGCGCAGGGTCAGCCTTGTGGTCGTACTCATGGGTGGGCCTTTCCAAGATAGTCATATATGATTGCTGTTGCGACCATAAAGTCAGAAATTTCCATTTGTTCAAGTGGATTATGCGATCCATTGGCGTTGCGCACAAAGACCATGGCACTTGCCACCCCTTCATTGGCAAAAACGGCGGCATCATGGCCCGCACCACTTGCCATCACAAATGGCTCGCCAACCACATCCGCCATAGAAGCACTGAGCTGGGCCACCATATAGTCATCGCAAAGAGCCGGTGCCACCGCGTGTTCTTCATCCAGCTCGAATCGCACACCACGATCTTTTTCCAAGGTGCACATCTCTTCACGCAGTAGCGCACGCATTGCGTTGAGTACATGGATTGACTGGCTACGAATGTCCAGCGAAAAACTCACCTCGTCGGGAATGCGGGTCATGGCATGGCGTGCGGGGTCAGTGCCTACAATACCACTGGTCAGCACCATATCCGAGCCTTTTTGCAAAATGGTCAACCAGCTCTCATCCAAGCGGGTGAGCAAATCGGCCAAGGCAAACACCGGATCATGGCGGTAAGCACGCGGCACAGCGCCCGAGTGTCCCGCTTCACCAATACAGCGCAGTTTTTTATGGCGGAAATTACCGCGAATGCCTGAAACCACGGCGGCGGGCAAATCTTTTTCCACCAAGAGCGGTCCTTGCTCAATATGCAGCTCCAGATACTGATAGACCTCGCTAGTATCAAGTAGCGGAGTTCCCGCTGCTATGGGCGCGGTATCGATACCCACCGCTTGCATGGCACGTTCCAGCGTGTGACCGTCGGTTTTGTGCTTGGAGGTTAACTCCTCGCGCGATAATTTGCCGAGCAATGCTTTTGAAGCCATATAACAAGGGCCAAACCACGCACTTTCCTCGCCGCGCAGCGCCATCACCCGCACTGCCATTGGCAGTTGCTTTTGCGTTTGTTTGGCTTCAATCAGGCAAAGCAGGCCGCCGACAATCCCCGCCAAACCGTCGAAATTGCCCCCTTGTGGCACACTATCGATGTGCGAAGCCACAAGAATATAAGGCGTTTGCGTTGCATGTTCTGGCAAGCAGTAAATGCTGTTTTGCAGGGTATCCTTTTGCACGCAAAGCCCATAGCGGGTTGCCAAGGCATCCAGATAGGCAAGGCTTTGGGTTTCTATGTCGGAATAGGCCGGTCGGCTGACTCCCTCGGTATCCTTGGTATTTTGCGCGAAATACTCAAAAATCTCGGTAGCCAACTGATGCATTTTCGGGCGTAAAGAGTGCCTGGTTTCTTGCGGTGCTGTTGTGCTCATTGCCCAATCTCCTGCATCACTGGTTTGTCCGAGGCTTCATCATCGCGCACCGAACCGATTATCTCGCTCAAACTGGTGATGTTGTTAGTGCGCATATACTCTTGCAACTCGCCCACCAGATGCACCATGGTCATGGGGCTGATAAAAGTTGCCGTCCCCACTTGCACCGCACTAGCACCCGCGATCAAATATTCCAGCACATCATCCAGTGTGGCAATACCACCGCAGCCAATAACCGGTATGGAAACCGCCTTGGCACACTGGTAGGCCATGCGCAGCGTAATTGGTTTCAGCGCGGGACCGGAAAGCCCGCCCATCAGATTGCCCAGCTTGGGCTTGCGGCTGCGAATATCAATCGCCATCGCCAGCAGTGTATTGGCCACAACCAGCGCATCGGCTCCGGCCTCTTGTGCTGCCAATGCTACCTCTGTCACCTCGCCGGTATTAGGGGAGAGTTTCGCCCATAAGGGCTTGTCGGTCGCTTGACGCAGCTTATTGAGCACATTGCTTGTGGTATGCGGGCGCATGGCAAATGCCTTGCCGTCCTCCTCAATATTCGGGCAAGAGATGTTCACCTCAATCGCCGCAACTCCCTCAACACTGACCTCTTCACACAATCTGGCGAATTCATCGGCACTGGGGGCCGAGATCGACGCCACCAGTGGCGCTTGATAGCGGTTAAAAAAAGGCACCGTGTGGGTTAAAAAATGCTCGATACCCTTGCTGGGTATGCCAATGGCATTGAGCATCGCTCCTTTTACTTCGCAAACCCGCGGTGTGGGGTTCCCACTGCGTTTTTCACGGGTGATGGTTTTGGTCACATGGGCGCCAATGACATCCAGATCAAACACATCCGCCAAGTCTTCGGAAAACGTACCGGACGCGGGCATAATGGGGTTTGCCAGTTGCAAACCGCCCAAATTAACCGAGAGATCTAGCATGGTATTGCCTCCATCAAGTCAAAAACTGGCCCTTCACGGCACACGCGCAACTGTACCTGCTCGCCATCACGGTTGAACGGGCGCACGCAACACTGGCACATGCCCAAACCACAGGCCATTTGCTGCTCCAGTGCCACTTGTCCCTCTATTCCATAATGGCGAGACAGCTCTTGCAGCATAGCCAACAAGCGGTTGGAACCGCAGGTATAAAAGGCATCAACCCCATTCTCGGCAATCTGCTTTTCAATGATGCTGCGCAGGTTCTGCGTATCCGAAGTGCCATCTTCATCGGTTAGCGCGATGACATTGACACCTAATTGCCGGAAATAATCGGTAGAAAGCAGCGCCGCTTGCGAGCGGGCCGAACAGATCGCCGTTACCTGCCGCCCTTGCTGACGCGCATATTGAGCAAGGGGGGCAAGCGTTGCCAAGCCGACCCCACGCGCGACAATAAGCAGTTTTTGCCAGTCATCTTTTATGGAGTATCCATGGCCAAGCGGGCCTAGAACAGGCAAAATCGCGCCTCTTTTCAGGGCGGTTAACGCCCCTGTCCCCTCACCTGCAACTTTGTACAAAAACGATAAGCGCCGCTTGTGGCGGTCAAAGCCGTATATGCTCATAGGGCGACGTAAGTAAGGGCTGTGCGCATCTGAAACCGGACACAAAAGATTAAAAAACTGTCCCGGCGTACAGGCAAGGATTTCTTCTGGAGCCGAGACAACCAACAGGTGGTACTCGGCATTTACCGGCTTGTTCGAGAGCACAGTCGTTGGGACTTCAAAAGCAGTTAGTGCGGTTTCAGGGTGTCCTAAAGCCGCTTGAAGAGTTTTTTTTTGCATGTTTTAGCCGAAAATGAGGCGAGGGATAAACAGGGAGATTTGCGGCACATAGGTGATAAGCAACAGCACCAGAATGTTCGCAATAACGAACGGCCACACACCGGAAACAATGGTCGTTACAGGCTTGTTGAGCGTGGAAGAGGCTACAAATATATCCAGACCAAACGGCGGCGTGATCATACCAAGGCTGATGTTCAAGGTAACAATCATGCCAAAGTGAACCGGATCAACCCCAAGTGACATAGCCACCGGATAAAGCGGCGGAATGAGGATCAGCAGGGCCGAGTTGGGGTCAATAAACATCCCTGCAATGAGGAAACAAATATTTATCACCAGCAGGAACAGGATCATCCCCGCATCGATATAATCAAGAAAACCGATAATCATTGACGGGACTTGTGCCAGCGTCACGAAATAGGAAATCATGCCACCAAAGGCAAGCAGAATGAAAATCACCGTGGTTTGCAGGGCGCTTTTCTCGGTTAAGTCAAATAGGTCTTTCAATGTAAGCTGGCGGTAGATACAAAGCTCCACAAAGATAGCGTAGACAACCGAACAGACCGCAGCTTCTGTGGGTGTTACAAAACCCGAGTAGATACCCCCCAAAATTATGAGCGGCATTCCCAGCGCCCAACCGGCACGTAAAAATGCCTGCCAACGTTCTTTCAATGTGGTTTTGGCAACTGTGTGAATGGTACTACGCCGTGCCTCCAACATCACAAGTGCTGCAAAGGCCAACCCAAGACACACACCAATGGCAAGACCTCCAGCAAACAGCTGCGCAATGGAAGTCCCCGTCATCCAGCCATAAATGATAAGTGTTATGGAAGGGGGAATAAGTAATGCGGTTTCAGCGCTTGAGACGATCAGGCCAAGACTGAATTTTTCGGAAAAACCAGTTTTCAGTAAGCGTGGATATACCATCTTGCCCATGGCGGCCACAGTCGCAGGCGCAGAACCAGAGACCGAGCCAAACATCATGGAGGCGCCAATGGTTGTATGGCCCATACCACCGCGGGTATGCCCCACCAGAGCTTGAATGAAGTCGGTCAAACGTTTGGCAATTTGTCCTGCCCCCATGAGCTGGGCAGCAAAAATGAAAAACGGAATTGCTAAAAGAGTTGTGTGGTTTACACCACCAACAACTTTTTGAATAAGCGCGACGTCATTAAGTGCTGGAAAATAAATTTCCTTAATAGCCAATGAGGGCACAGCCAACACCAAAAACATTTCAAAGCCTAGAAGCAGCAATAAGAGCGCTAAAACTACCGGAATAAGAATCATGAATTTGGCCCCGCTGGTTTCTGGCTGGCATAACGATCAAAGCAATTGAAGAAACTAAGCGCATATCGAAGTGCTAAACTTGAAAAACCCACGACAGGTGCAAAATAGATCCACCCCATTTCAATGCCTAGTGTCGGACTTACCTGCCCTGTCCCAAAAATAAAATTCATAAGGCGATATGAGAGTATAATCATGTAGAGACAAACCAAAAAACCAGTTAAATCAATCAGCTTCGTGAGTACTCGACGGGATTTCTTACTCAATTTGTTTCGTAGACTATCAATGCTGACATGGCGGCCTTTTTCCAATGCAAGCCCCAGGGCAAAAAAGATAAGGTATATATTTAACAGCCTTACGGCTTCTTCAATCCACGCAAAGTAATGCACATAAGTAACAGCAACCTCACGCACAAGAATATTCAAGAAGAACAAAGAAACCATCAAAAGAAATAGCGCCACTATCACGCTCTTTTCGATTTTCCGCAGCACTCCAACGAAATCCATGACACACCTTTAGTTTTTATTTTCTTTTTTCTGCTCACCAGAAAAGAAATAACCGAGGAGACCAATTTAATGATCACCTCGGCTTTTAAAAGCAACTGTTAAATTGCGTAGATAAAACTAAAAATACTTTAGTTTATCTCTGCATAGGCCTTTTCGTAGGTATCGATCAACATTTTACCTTCATCGCCTGCACCGGCGAGGTAAGCTTCACGTGCTGCAGGATACATCAGCTCACGCATTTGAGCTTTTTCCGCATCATTAGGCCGACGCACTTTGATACCGCTTTTTTCCATTGTTGCCAGAGCTTCTTCAGCAGCTTTTGCTTTGTGCTCTACCATTTGTGGAATAATTTCGTGGAACGCTGCCACAATAACGTCCTGGTAGTTTGCAGGAAGCGCATTCCACCATGCAGGATTAAACAGAACAACATCTTCAAAAGCCCCGTGGTTGGTTACAACCAAGTTCTTTTGAACTTCATAGAACTTCATGCGCTGAATGGTATCAAGCGGGTTTTCCTGACCATCAACCAGACCGGTTTGCAAAGAAGTGTATACTTCGTTGAACGGCAGTACGATAGCGGAAGCGCCAAGAGCAGTGAATTGCTCGATGAGGATTTTAGAATCCATCACGCGGAACTTTTGGCCCTTATAGTCTTCCAGATTGTTAAGGGCTTTGTTGGAAGTCATGTTTTTCCAACCATTTGGCCATAATGCAATTGCCTTCACACCACGACTATCAAATGTACCTAACAATGCTTTACCAAATGCACCATCGCGAATAACCTTAGCTTTCGCAGCATCATTTGGCATCAAGTATGGAATATCCAATACGGATACACTTGGGTTAAAGCCCCCTAAAAAGCCAGCGGGTGAAACTGTTGCTTCAATCACGCCTAACTGTACACTTTCAGTCATTTCACGCTGGTTACCAAGTTGGCCCTGCGGAAAAATTTGAAACTCAACAGCGCCATTTGTGCGCTCTTTCACAAGGTCTGCCACTTTTTCCAAGTGAATGTGACGGCTTTGAGCTGTTGATTCCAAATGACCTAAGCGGACTGTGTAATCTGCTGCTAAAGCTTGAAATGAAGCGATTGAAAGCGAGCCAGCCAAGGCAATTGACGCGGCAACAGAACGCAATCTACGGTTTGTGTTAGACATAATATCTCCGAAAGTAAAATATAACTCGCGCCTTTTTGCGGGTTACAAACAAAAGTTACATTTACCTGAGAGACATTCAGTGTCAACAGTTAGTATTCACTTTATAAATATATTAGTTATTTACCATTTGATCAAATTTTAATCGTTTAATAATAGTTTTTAAAAGCAATTGAATACATGAGATACTAAATTTACTAGTAAATAAATGTAGAATTACTTATAATTTCACTAAATATATCGATGCAGTTACGCTTCGAAACACAGTAGATTTTAATTTGTAATCTTACTGTAATTATTTCTTTAATTTATATAAATAGTTATTGAATGAATTCGTCACAAAGTGTAAATACTTATCCATCCCACATATGCGCTGTGACTAAATAGCAATTGGTGAAGAATTCTTATCAATGAACTCTTCCTATAGCTTTCAGTAGGCATTAGAAAATCATTATGACTTAGAGTTTTACTGTTATTGGTTTGGAATTGTCATGCTTGCACCACTATTAATGTCCTCAGTGTCTTTCCACCCTTCTGCAGGATGTCAAATAATTGAGCAAGAAGTACCCTCACCTTCCAGAAGTCAGGTACTTCTAAAACTTGTATGCGCAAGCCTTAACGCAAATGACATTGACTTATACAACGATACAGTTTCAGGGAGGATAAAAACAAATACCAGTATAACGCCATGCCATGAAGCATGTGCTACTGTCGTTTCCTACGGGGACCTGGTGGAAGGCTTTGATGTTGGAGAGCTTGTTGCCATTAACCCCTGTCGTCCTTGTTGGCACTGTAAATACTGCCTCAACGATCAAACTCATTTATGCTTAGATACTATTACAACCAATCAAGAGTTAGCCTATGCTAAACACGGCATGCTCAGCGAGTATTTTGTAGTAGAGGATTATCAATGCTACCCTGTTGGCCCTGAGTGCGATACACACTTACTAAGCTTGTGTGCCGCACTAGCAGGTGCGCTACATCGCACCAATCGAGCGGGCCCCTTATTGGGCAAGCGTGTTCTGGTGTCCGGCTCAAACGCCAACGGCCTTCTTACTGCTTTAGCGGCGACGTTGGAGGCGGCAGAAAAAGTCTATTATCTCGCAGACTCCGAGCACACTATCCTTACAGCAATGCAGTTGGGCATTACTAATATTGTCGATACTCGCCTGTCAGATACACATAAACAGGAAATCTTATCTGATATCGATATCGCAATAGAAACAAGTGGCAGTACACATTTACTGCACGATTGCCTTTATTATGTTTCCCGTGGAGGACGCGTTGTTTATTCGAGTGGAAAACAAGATAATGTGTCTATCTCATTGCTATACCTAATTGCACAAAAAGAACTCGAGCTGCGCGGAGCAACACAATTCGACGGCGAGTTTGCTAAAGCAGTTGACCTTATTGCCCGACAGGAAGTAAACCTTTTACCCTTAATCACGACCAGCGTACCATTTGAAGAATCTATCAGCGCATTTGAGCTCGCAAGCTCGAAACGACCCACAATTAAAGTTCTGATATCGGCTAGAAACGAGTAGATATTTGAAAATACGCGGATATGCTGCTTGCTTTGAAACGGCTATCAAGGAGCACCGCATGGCCAGTTCTCAAGTGGAAGACACGATCACGCTAGAAGATAGATTGAAGAAAATAATACTGGACGATCCAGTTACAATGGAGCTCTTGCACATTGTAAACCGCTTGCAACTAAAACAATGTTGGCTGGTTTCTGGTGCGATTTATCAAAATGTCTGGAATACCCTCTCAAATAAGCCTTTGGGCAACGGGATTAAAGACTACGATATCATCTATTATGATGCGGATGATTTAAGCTATGACGGGGAAGACAAGCATATTGGCACCCTAAATAAGCTAAGTGCACATATGAGAATCGAAGTTGAGCTTAAAAACCAGGCACGCGTGCATTTGTGGTATCCCAAACGGTTTCAATGCCCTTACCCGCAACTCCAAACCGCTCTACAGTCCCTATTATATTATGCTTCGACAACACATAGTGTTGCAGTGCGGTTAAGTGGTCGGGGGGAATTGGAAATACATGCACCTTTTGGTTTGGAAGATATTTTTTCTATGATTATTCGCCCCAATTATGCGCTCAACAATCAAAAGAGTTATGTTAGCAAAGCCATGCGCCAACAAAGCATTTGGCCACAACTAACCGTTCTGCCATGGGAAAACGATCTGACCAAGTAAGAGTTTGCTAGCCTTAACGATCACTTACTCTAGCCACATTCATTGTATGGCAATAAAGTCTCTGGCAAAAAGTCAGGTAACATGAGCCAACAAGAATTTTGTTTTCAGCAAGAGAAGCACCCCCTACTTGTATTGGATACACATCATGCCTCGGAACAAGACTATCAAGTGCTCCTAAGGCTGTCTGTTCTCCAGTGTAAACAACTCATGATACGGCTGAATGCCTGCCGTTCCTTGAATCTCAATGACTATTACATTTCTGGAAAAACTGTTTGCTGGTATTTGTGGGCCGCGCTCGTATCAAGCCGCTCACTGTCTCTAACTAAAATACTGCCTGAGCCAGTTTTCGTTTGCTACTATAGGCCGCTAGAAAGAAACCAACTTCGCGCACAAAACTACAACAAGCTAATGCAATGCTTGGGCGGTCGTTCTAAACTAATCAATGTAAGCCAACTCAACCGAAATGCCTTGCTGCAATATGTTGAGTTATCGCAACCAATCAGCGCAACGACAGAAGCTTTGACACGACATCCTGTGCAAACCTACGCTTTTGGCATAAGGCTTTGTGCAAATAGACGTATAGAGATCTTTGCGCCCTTTGGTCTTAAGTCGGTTCTTCAGATGCAATTTACCCCAAACCCACTGGTTGTTGATCCCGCCACTTATCGAAAAGAAAAGCTGCAATACCTCACAGCGTTCAGGGACGATTAAACATTAACGACCTTAGCTGCCTTCAACCCACGAACTGAATTGGCTACAAACAGTTCATCAGCAGCTTTTAAATCATCCACCTTTAAATCTGCCTCTACGGCCAAACCTAAATCTAAAAGCCCTTGTCTAAAGGTACCCGGCAATAAGCCATGCATTAAGCATGGAGTGAGCAATATGCCATCTTTTTTGAGGAATATGTTGGTAAAGCTACCTTCTGTAAGAAAGCCACTTTCATTTGTAAAAATAACTTCTTGTAGGTCTAATCGGCTTTGCCAAAGCGACCTCTCATTGTCATAGAACGATCTTCTTGAGGTCTTATGAAACAAAAAGCGATCTTGTGATGACACTGTTTTATCACTTAAGGCCACCAGCCAAACTTGACCCTTATCTCGTTCACTTACGTTTAGAGCCGTAGATTTCACCGAAAAATCTCCATTTTCTGACAGGTCGACCCTAACGCGTTGCGGTGTATCACAGTCTACTACATGCTCATTCAATGCAGTGCTAATCTGTTGCGAGGAAACATTAAAACCAAAATAATTTGCTGATGCCTCAAGCCGTTTCATATGGCGTGCCAACAGCAAATAGCCATCTTCGGGTGTCCATTTCAATGTTTCAAAAATCGTAAATTCTTCGCGATTACCGGTCAAAAAGTTTAATTTCAAGCGGCATTCATCGTATTCTGCCGACACGCCGCTATCCCAGACAATACCGCCACCTGCACCTATGGTTCCGCGTCCATTATCATCTATTTCCAACGTTCGAATTGCAACGTTAAATCTATAATCGCCACTAGGTTCAATATACCCAATGGAGCCCGTGTAAATACCTCGACTGGAAGCCTCAAGCTCATCAATTATTTCCATAGCGCGTAACTTCGGCGCTCCAGTAATAGAGCCACAAGGAAACAACTCGCGAATTGCTTCTTTCAAACCAGAATGCTCGTGTAATTGCCCTGTTACAGTTGATGTCATCGTTAAGAGGCTACGGTAAGTTTCCACGTGACAAATATTCGAAGCTTTCACAGTTCCATGCACACAAACACGCGATAGATCATTGCGCATGAGATCAAGTATCATGATGTTTTCAGCACGCGATTTTGCATCACTTTGCAAACTCTGCTTATGTTCAAGGTCTTCTTGAAGGGTTCGGCCGCGCTTGATTGTACCCTTCATAGGCTTAGTGGTGAGGCTATCTTCATTTGCAGACAAAAAACACTCGGGAGATAAAGAGAGTATAACCTTCTCTCCCGTATTAATTAGGGCAGCGTAATCAACAGGTTGGGAAAATAATAGTTGCTGGAACAATGCAATCGGGCAGCCGTTCAAATCAATTTTGGCCCGCATAGCCAAATTTACCTGATAGATATCCCCTTTAGCAATGTAATCGCGCACAGCTTGAAAAGCAGCCTCATACTGGCTCTTACTCATGTCAAAACCGCAAAAGTTTACATCCGGGGAAGCATCACTCGTTTTGGCTTGTTCTATGTAGGATTGTGTTTCGCGATCATTTAATAACTGTAGACTTTCAAAGGCAGCAAACCAACCTAATAATCCACATGGCTGCTTAAGCTTTTTATGGCGAAGTTTCTCTTCAAACGCGTACCCGAGTTCATAGGAAAAATAGCCGGCAAGATGCAAGCCTTTCCGGCGGCATGTTTCAATTCTCTCCAAAAAGCTTGGTACGTCCTGTAGGCTTTGACAACTAAGATATTCCGCAGGTTTTTTATAGAGGCGGGATTGCTTGTTGAGCTTGTTAGAGACAAGTAAGATGCTGCCTTTAGGAAATGCCTGCATTATTACGCCATAGTTTCATTCCGTTTAGAAACTGAATAGCAAAGCACTATGGGAAAATCATTGTAATTCTATGAGAATTATCACTTATACAAATATGTTGATCACGTTGAGGAGGATATGCCCCTAAAATCATGCTGAAAAGAGTTTCTCACTACTCTTTCCAACATAATAATTCACAGGATATGTCATTAGGCCGTTTCAAGCTCTTGCTCTACGACAGGGTTCAATGGGTCTGTCTCGCAAAAACGTGTACATGTCGGCGTTTGCGACAGCTGCAAAACGCGGGAGAATAATGCAGACATTTGCTCAAGGCCAGTATCGTCCAGACCTTCCAACAACTGTGATGCACTTTTATTACGTGCTTCAGATACTTCTTCAGCCCGCCGCTGACCGCGCACTGTCAGTTCGACCATAACTTCACGGCCACGACGACGCAGCCTTCTCACCAGCCAGTCCTTTTCCAGCCTGTCAATCAAGCGAACTGTAGCGGAGTGGCTTAAGCGGACCTCTTTAGCCACGGTACCAATTGAAATTCCGGGTGCACGTTTCATAGCAATAAGCGCGGCTACAGCACTAGGAGATAAATCTCCATATAGGTCAGCACTTTCATCTTCAAGAATAGTTGATATTGCAGAAAGTTGATTAGCAATGTGTTTTACGTTCATTTGTATATCTAACTTAAAATTTTTAGGATGATTTTTCGAGAGCACTGCCCTCACCCTTCTAACAATATACGAAATGTAGGTAATATAAAATTTAATCTCTTCAACATATTCCCAACAACTAAAACAAAAAACAAGTTTAAAATCGTATATTATTTAGTTAGTTTTTTTGATTATCGCCTCGAATAACGATAAACCAATAAATATGCAAATAGACATATCTAAAATTTAAATATCCATAATGTGGAAATACGGCCACTCATAGACTTTTCACTGCATGCACAATAAATACAATGTTTAACTTTCTTTAAGATTACTTTGAAAGATTTTTTGTAAGTAATTTCACATCCGTGTAACATGCAATGAAAATTTGTAATGATCGATTTTTAATACATGCAGCCTCATCGCATAAGAGAATCGATTCGCCCTCAATTAGTGCAGCTGAGTTCTGACACCTCGCCCTTTATCTCCCATCCATAATAACAGTAGTCCTAATGGGCCTAATAGCACCCAAGGCGGCATCAATAACAATGACTGCAAGAATGGGTCCCATAGTGCCACCGATACATGGCGCTGAATTGCAGCTTGTGCTGCATTTAGTGTTTGTGGTGACCACTCGAACCACAACTGTCCTGTTGATGCGGAAAGCCATGTCGATGCTGCAATGCTTTTTGTAAGATCCATAATGAGGGACACCATTGCCCCAGCAATGAACCAAAGCCCTAAAAAACGAGATAAGAAGCCAAACACTATTTTCTCCATAGCCTTGAATTTTCTTAAAGATAAACGCTTTCATACTATATATTATAGCTTTTAGAAAATTATTCACCCACTTACAGGCGTGAAACTGACTTCACGTCATAAACTGCATGTTGCATGTGAATTATTTCTTTTTCATGTACAGCAATATAAGGTTTAAATTCAGCCAGTTATCTACCAATCTGGGGAAATAGCAATTGATAATAAAAAACCGCTTGCGTCTCCCCCCATGATTTGTATATACAGCTCCTCACGAAATGACTGGCGCAAACTGGTCTAGCGGAGAGGTGGCCGAGTGGTCGAAGGCGCACGCCTGGAACGCGTGTAGGCGGGTAACCGTCTCCAGGGTTCGAATCCCTGTCTCTCCGCCATCACTACCCCAATTAATCAAGCATCAACTTGGCTGGTAGCTAATTATCATTGGTGTAAGATTTGAAATCATACTTAACAGCTTGATAATCCTATTACAAACTGCTTGCTAGGGTTTCCATCAGAGTTTTTGTAAATATTAATATGATCGCTATTGTCGCCAAATTGGTAGCAGTTGGAACACCCTATTTCAAAAAGATTAACTTGCTGGTTTCCGACTTCTACAAAACTTGAAAGACAGAGCATCTCTTTGCAATAAAGCTATAGGCTTAATCATCAATTTTGACAGTTAGCTGCAATTTTTAATCATCAAAACTCGATCCATACACTCGCTACTAATTATAATAGGGTTTGTAAATTATAGCGTAAATCAAATACCCCAAAACTATTAATATTTAAATTTACATTTACTACATGGCTACTTTTCTCGCTCCACTATTGATAGCAACTCCTTTTTTGTACTGGCAATTGCATATCGTTTGTCCACAACAAAGCAACTTTATCATTAAATATACTAGGCAATGCATCTCTTTATATGCAGAATTAACGTCGCGTTTTCAATATAATATACTTTACATCTCACTAAATAAAAATATATTAGCTGAATAAGTTTCATTATTACCCTTGTTTTATGAAGTGAAAATTGTAGTTCTTCTAGTAACTTATCATATTTTAGGGCGAACAAATGAAAATTAAAAATTTAAGCATAGCCACTAAAATGTTTATCCCTATCGGTGTCATTGTTGCAGTAATAATTACGATCTCTACATTGTATTTACTGCGCATGTACAGCAACACAATGAATGAACGCAAACAAAGTATTCGAAATCTAACTGAGAATGCCCAGTCTATTATTCAGCACTATTACGACCTCGAAAAGGCTGGTGTACTGAAACGGGATGAAGCCCAGAAAAAAGCTAAGGCTGCAATTGATATCCTCCGTTATGATAACGGAAGTGGTTATGTATTTGTCTATGATTACCAAGGAACAAACTTGGTTCTACCTCTTAAGGACCGTATTGGTAAAAACTACATCGACCTTAAAGACAATAATGGCATACCATTCATTCGTTTGCTTATTGAGGCTGCTCAAAAGGGAGGTGGCGAAGTTGCTTATACTTGGCCACGTGGCAATAGTCGACAACAGTACGACAAAATAAGTTTCGGAGCTGGGTTTGAACCTTGGCAATGGATGTTCGGAACAGGCGCCTTTGTTGACGATATCCAAGATGACTTTATGAGTAGTGCCCGATTAACTCTAATTGTCACTATTGTTGGGTTAGTGATCGCCTCTTGTATCTCTTATTTAATGATACAGACCATCTCTAAACCTATTAAGTCGGTTACACACACTTTAAGCCAATTATCCCTTGGGAATATAGATGTCAAAGTCATTCACGATGCGCGTAACGACGAGATCGGTCAAATGGCCCAAGCTGCGCAGGTATTCATTAATAACGAAATTGAACGACGGGAACTAGAAGCTGATCGGCAAAAAGCCCAACGGGTAGAAATAGAACGCGGGCAAAAACTCGCTCAAATTTGTAGCGAGTTTGAAAGATCTATAGGACAAGACCTGGACGGCTTGAAGACATTTTCCTCGAAACTAAAACAGAATGCAACTGTACTTGACAAAAGCGCTGAGAACGCAGCTCAGCAAGGTAATGTGAATGCCAGCGCAACGCAAGATACAGCCCGAAATGTAGATGCTGTTGCCGCAGCAGCAGAAGAGCTTTCATCAGTTGTGATGGAGGTAAGCCGACAAATTCAAACAACAACACAAATGGCTCTACAGGCACATGAGGAGGCCAACACAACCAATAATAGAGTACAAAAACTTGTTGAATCGGCCACAACGATTTCTCAAGTAGTTGTGCTTATTCAAGATGTTGCAGAGCAAACCAATTTACTCGCCCTCAATGCCACAATTGAAGCCGCTCGTGCTGGGGATGCGGGGAAAGGATTTGCTGTTGTTGCCTCTGAAGTAAAGCAACTTGCGAACCAGACATCTAAAGCAACAGATGAAATAGAAAAACAAATAACAAGTATACAAAAAGATACAGAATCTACTGTAACAGCAATGGCTTCTATTTCACAATTGGTATCGAGCCTCTCGCAAGCCTCAACACAAATAGCCAGCGCTATTGAAGAGCAAAATGTGGCCACAAAAGAAATTGCAGGTAATATTGCAAAGGCATCGCAAGCAACGCGGAGCATGACAGAGAGTGTAGGTAAATTATCCGAGGCTGCCAACATTACCCGCTCACAGGCTCATGAAACCGACAGCAACACCATGAAGCTAAGCCAAACCGTCACAACAGTGGAAAATAGTATTGCACATTTTCTTAGTGAGGTAACTCAAAGCTAAAGAAAATTATTATTTTTCAGTTTCTTACAAAGGTATGCGCAGCATGGTTCTTTTGGGCTGCGCATACTGTTGTTATTAGCTAATGACTATTTAACGACCTTCAGTCTCTTGTCCAGTATAACGCCCGTTTTCGGTGAGACGTCTTTCATATCGCGAATGGCGGCGATGATTTCGTTACGATACACAAGGCCGGTATTATCGTAGTCCAAGTTACGAACGTCCATTGATGCAATATCACCGGCAACCCCACCACCAATTGGCTTACCATTCCAAGCTTCGCCAAATCCGCCAAGCGAGATATAAGTGTTGAACGCTATAGTAAACTCTTTATCGAGTACTCTCTCAATTGGCGTGCCGTTCAAGGTTATATTTCTGGCATATGCTTCAGCGGCACTATTACCAAGTACAAGTTCATAGCGAATACCCGATGAGAAGTGCAAGAAACCACGGGAAACAAAGCCGCCACGGTCTGTTTGTGCAACTTCTTCGGGGCGTAACAAGCGCTTTGCATTGCTGTTGAGGAAATCACGAATTTGCGCTCCGCTCATGCGCGCCACATGAACAGCATCCGCATATGGCATCACATCAAACCACTGCCGGAAACTGAGTGCGCCAGCACCAACACCTTTCGAAAGACCTGTTGCGTTAAATAATGCAAAGTCCACTTTACCACTTGGGAACGTAGCTGAACGTTTAACAAGTGTATCATTCATAAAGTTGGCGAGTGCGCTTTCCCCGATATAGCGATCATTCACTGTACGTTCTGTATTGATGAGAGTATCATCTGTAACGCGTCCAATCACTTCAGAGAGCTTTGTCTCTAGCGCGCTAACCATAGGCGCAATTACACTTGTTTCAAATTCTTGGTCGTAATCACCTTCCTGCTCAAGCTTTGAAAATTTGGGATCTGATGACGCAACACGCTGGTCGCGTTTTTTCGTGGCATGGGTTTGAACTGAATTAAACCAGCCTTCCTGCCCTTTATTTGCAGCAATGGACATGGAAATATCGCCCAAATACCGGCCATGTGCTTTTGCCTGGGTTAGGAGTAACCCGCCAACCATATTCGCAGTATCAATACCTTCAGCATTTAACAGGGTATGAGAATGGCCACCAATAAGTACGACAGGCTTATTTATCATTGGCGACACGGCTTCGGCTATAGCGAAATCACCTTCACCAATCATTCGCGCGGTCGCTGCCTTGCCGCTAATATGCTTACCTTTACCGTAGCCACAGTGGCTTAGAATGACAACAACATCACTTACAGCTTCAACGGCACTGTATATGTTTTTAATCGCGGTTACCGGGCTGGCCACAGCAAGGTCAGGATCATTTTCTTGACCAACACGCGTGTCAATTGCCGTTGTCAGGCCAATAAAGCCTATGCGTAATCCATTAACTTCTGCAAGTGCAGCCGGCGCATAGTCTTTATTCATATGGAGATCTTTTGAGCCATGAACGTTGGCTGAAAGAACAGGGAAATTACAATCCCTTTCCAGCCCCTGTTTAAGCTGGCGCGCACCACGGTCAAATTCATGGTTGCCTAATACACTAATGTCCAGACCAGCTTCGGAATATGCTTTGTAACCCGCATCAACAACAAACTCTTCGGGATTCCAGCCCATCAATTCATCAAAAATTGAACCTGTATGGTCATCGCCACCGCTAACAAATAAAACAATTTCATTCGGCTTGGCTTCGGCTTTGGCCTGTTTAACCATTTTCACAATTTGCGAAAACCGATGCGTATCACCCTTTTTACTATGAAACTCAGTTAAGTGATTATGCATGTCATTAAAGTGCATAATTCGCAGTATGCGCTGTTCACCATCGGCCATTAATTGCTGTGGGGCCGGCTTGCCTTGCTGGGTTACAATGGTATTAATAGGACCGGCAAGTGGGTCGCCATGTAGCATATACAGTTTATCAAAGGCACCTTTTGCGTTGGGTGTTACAGGCACCATTGCCAACTCGCCTGCCATTGCTTTTGCATTTGCACGTGTAACAATAGTTGGTAACAGTGCTGCTGTGAGCGAAAGGCTGCCGGATGCAGCAAGAAAATTGCGCCGCGTGAGTTTAGTTGTCATGATTTTCTCCATTTTAGGAGGAAATCCGTAAAATCTATTCGCTACATTCACATGTCACTACACCCAATATTCTATGAATTTTTTGTAACAACCGGCAGCTTTACATTATTCTAAATAACCAGTGATGATTTTTTATTTTAGTAACAACTAGTTAGTCAATAAAAATGGGTGAATTACTAGAATAGTACATATGCTCTTCCTCGTTTATGGATAAGCATGATCAACTAACTTTTAGAACTTCGGGTCTCTACGTGTTCGCAACCTCATTTCTAAACTCGTCATATTTAACAGTTTGCAAATCACTCACATCACTGGGGTATATGGGGTTAAAAAGTGTTGGTTTATTAATATGCTGCCTGCTCTTTCTTTGTATTTCGTCACGATACCAAAGTGCAAAAGCAATTGATTTAAACTATGAAAAGCAATCTTACCCCAACTTATTGGGTACATGGAAAGCAATAAGAAAGGATGCTATTTTTTGGCATCGTGACACTATTAACCATCAGAATTCAGCAAGTGTGCTCATCATCTCCAAACAAAGCGAAGCAATGTTAGAGGCTGAGTTACATTGGCAGCATGTTGAAGGAAAAGGACCTGATCACAACGGGCAGTTTGATACGCTTGGAGGAAAAGAGCAGTTGATTGGTCTCATTGGCTGGGATTTAGCAAGTATTCATTTCGCCCAACATCCTAATTCTGGAGTTTTGCAGGGGCAGATTTTAAACAATGAGGCCTTGGAATTAACACGCGTTGAGGCGGGCCCTTTTGCTGTCGTTGAGCGTTATATTTTTATCCGCCAAGCCAGTTCAACAGGTGCTCCAACACCTCGATCCCAATGATACCATATCTTTTCCCGGCTAACAGCAAAGCGTAATTTTGTTGCCAATGCTGCAAAGCATGCTATGAGCTGTTTTAAAGCCCCAATCACCACTGCTTAGGTATATGTAATTAAGCCTAGTTTCGTGCCATTTAGGGCAATACCATTCAATTGAGCTGAGTTATTATGAGTGAAGTTGACGAAGAAGCCTTAGCCGAGGCTTACAACAATGCGCTTGCGCTTGAAAAGCAAGGTAAGCATGAAGCTGCGGCAGTGGCTTATCAAAAGGTACTTGAATTAGACCCTGCGGATCATGGTGGCGCAAAGGTACGACTTGCTTCCATGGGGCAAGGCTCAATACCAAGCAAGGCACCTGACGCTTATGTCAGCACACTATTTGATCAGCACGCTGAAGTGTTTGATTTAGTGCTCGTTGACCAGTTAGGTTATTCTGTACCACTATTGGTACGAGACCGTATTGAGAAGCTTGCTTTAGGCCCATTTAAACGCCTTTTAGACTTGGGCTGTGGCACTGGTCTGACCGGTGAGGCACTTGAAGACTTATGCGAAACGCGTGTTGGTGTTGATCTATCTGAAGGTATGATCGAAATTGCTGACGAGAAAGAAGTATATGACACCTTATATGTGAGCGAAGTTGTCCACTTCTTGCAAGCAACTACTGCACCCCAATGGGATATTATATGCGCCACTGACGTTTTACCCTATGTGGGGGCACTGGAAACATTCTTCTCGCACGTGAATAAGCATATAACAGATAATGGTGTTTTTGCTTTCTCCAGCGAAACTCTGGGTCAAGAGATATTGAATGGGAAGGACTACATGGTTGGTGCGTTCCAACGCTTCGCACACAGCAAGGATTATCTCAAAAAGCTACTAGAAGATAATGGCTTTCAGGCGCTGTGCTTTGAAGACATCATCGTGCGTTATGAACAGGGCCAGCCAGTGCCAGGCTACTTAATAGTTGCCCAGTCAAAATCTTAGCAATACTTCTACGCATAACCGATAATATTTGGATCTTTACTTATGGCGTATCTTCTGTAACCCTGATTACAGTCAAAGTTACGCCACAAGTTCATTGCTAGCTACTCTTTTTAGGCTGTAAATAGCTTAGAGTTTTGCTCACGAATATTTGGTAGAGAGGTCAAAATCTGCCGCAAGTGCTGCTCCATATGCTCTTGCGCAGCAGATGTACTGCCCGAAGCTATCGCTTGCGCAATTTCCCTATGTTGCGCAATTAATGTCGTAACCGGTGTTGCACTATCTAAACTCAAATAGCGTACTCTATCCAGCTGCGCTTTCATATCAACCACCAAGCGCCAACCCATTTCACAATCGACGCTTTCTGCAATGGTGCTGTGGTATGCCTCGTCAAGTTTTAAGAACTCTGCATTGTTATGGTGTTTATGGGCAAGCTCTTGTAGGTCCAGCAAACGATAGAGTTCCTCAACTAGGCCTTTGGGTTGCATTTCAGTTGCTTTACGGATCATAGCCACTTCAATGGCTTCACGTAAAAACTGAGCATTCGTTACTTCCCGATAGGAAATAAGCAATACAAAAGTACCCCGCTGGGGTTTTATTTCTACCAAGCCAACGTCGGCGAGTTTGATAAAAGCCTCACGCACTGGTTGGCGTGAAACCCCAAGCGATTTAGCTAAGTCAGCCTCTGACAGAGCATTGCCTGGTTCTAAATCTAATTGAACAATAGAACGCTTTAGAGCTTTAAAAACGCGTGTTGCTACAGTGCCTTCATTCATTTGCTCGAAGGTTTCTATTGTTTTTGTGAAATTCGCTTTTTTACTCATATTGACAATATACTACCATTCTAGTTAGATAACAAGCAACAACAGCACATAGAGACTGGTAAACAGAAAATATTGGGGATAGGTACAGCACACCATAACAAATCCCATCATAGTGAAAAGTTATACCAAGTTTTATGCGCTGCAAACCATGATCAGCTACCAACAGAACTGAAAGAAAAACGAATGCGCGCGACATGGAGATGGTTTGGTCCGAAGGACCTGTGCACAATGGCCGATATCCGACATGTAGAGGCTAAGGGCATTGTAACTGCACTGCATCACATTCCCGATGGTGTGCTTGTAACACCTGAAGAAATTGCCAAGCGGCACAATGAAGTGCGCTTCCTGCCCGATGGCACACCAACCGGGCTGGAATGGGAGATCATTGAAAGTCTGCCTGTTTCAGAAGACATTAAGCAGCAAAAGGGCGAGTGGCGGGCTCATATCGAGAACTATAAGCAAAGCCTGCGAAATCTAGCCGCCAGCGGTGTTAAAACCGTATGCTACAACTTCATGCCAATACTGGACTGGACACGCACCAACCTGCACCATCGCTTACCCAATGGTGCCACCTGTATGCGCTTCGATATTTACGATTTTGCTGCCTACGATTTACACCTGCTGCAACGCCAAGGGGCCGAGGCTGACTATAGCGAGGACGTTCGCATTGAGACTGCCAAGCGCTTTGCTGCCATGGATGACACCTTTAAGGAGAAACTAGGCAACGCCATTATGTGCGGCCTGCCGGGTGCTGAAAAGCAAGAGCTTTCTCATGTACGTGAGGCATTGTCGCTTTATGACGATATTGATGAAGAGCGGCTACGCCAACATTTCATTGATTTCTTAAGCGAAGTAATTCCCGTTGCCGAAACGCTTGGCATGAAAATGGGCTGCCACCCCGATGATCCGCCATTCCCGCTGCTGGGTTTGCCGCGCATTTCTTCTACCGAAGCGCAATTTAAGCAGTTGCTCGATGCAGTCGATAGCCCTGCCAATGGACTATCATTATGTACAGGTTCCCTCGGTGTGCGACTGGATAATGATTTGCCGGGCATGCTGGATCGCATGGGTGATCGTGTTCACTTTATGCATATTCGTAATGTGGTCAGCGAACGCCCCGAACTGGTGAAAGATAGCCCCCGCCTCGATAACTTCTACGAGTCCGAGCATCTCATTGGCAATGTAGATTTGGTTGCGGTGATTAAGGCGGCATTGCGCGAGGAAAAGCGACGAAAAGATGCCGGGCAAGTCGATTGGGAGTTGCCATTCCGCCCCGATCACGGGCTAGATATTCTAGATGACGTAGGCCGTGGCACCCAGCCAGGTTATCCAACCATTGGCCGTATGAAGGGCCTTGCAGAGATGAACGGTATCATTGCCGCACTACAACACGAAGTAAGCTAACCTCCCCCGCGATACCGCGCATTCTTAGGTTTTAACTGTAAGGAGTGCGCGGTATCTACCAATATAAACATGTATTCAACATACGCTACTAGAATCTCTAACCTTAAAATACGAATAAATTTTACATAAAAATAAAATTACGTTTACTTTTAACTTTACACTTCATTTAAACTGCTTATCTTACTGTGCTGCCAGCTCATGTTTATTACAGTATAATATTTGAAAGCGTTTAAAATGACAGAGTTTCAGCTCACGATTAACGGACGTGATTACGATGCCCGCCTGGGTGAAAGACTTAGTGATGTCATCTCACGACATGGGGTTTCGTTTCCCCATCATTGCCTTTCCGGTTATTGCGAGGGATGCCGGGTTCAGCTCAATAGTGGTTCTGTGAATGACCATGGCACAAATTTACGACGTCGGATTATTCCCTGTCAGTCTACAATTGCTGGCAATGCTGATATTTCGTTTGACCCCTCACCCAAACCAAGTAATTTGCGTGGGCATATTGAGAGAATTGACCGTATTGGTGAAGTAGTCAAGCAACTAACTGTAACCTTTGAAAAACCAATTAGCTGGATTCCAGGCCAATATTTCCAACTGGAATCGCGAGGCACAACAGCTGCAAATGTTTACCCTTGCTTTTCATTGGGTGGGCGAACTGAATTCAGCAGCCTATGCTTTATTATAGAAAAACAAGCAAATCCTACAATGTTTGCAGAAATTCAGCAGGACAAACTCAGAAATGGCAAAGCTTGCCGTATAAAAGGCCCTTATGGCACATCATTTTTACGACGCGAAGAAGAACGGCTAGTTTGTATTGCTGGACCAACGGGCTTTGCCTCGTTTTGGGCCATTGCAGTGAGCGCAACTTTTGGCTTGGCCAATCGCGAAAAAATACTTGTTTTGGATGAAAGCTATAACACACCTTCATTTCTTGAGGCTGTTAATTGGATGCAAAGTCATAAGCTGGATTTTCGTTTTGTCGATCTAGCAGGCCAATCCGAGCCCCAGTTTCAACAAAACCTTTTACAAACCCTACCTGACTTAAATGAGTTTGACGTCATTCACGCTAGCGGAAATGCTGATTTCATGCAAAATATCAAGCAGGCAACTGATAGTCAGAAACCTTGTTTGCATTTACTCCCTTTAGGAGAAAAAATCGAAAACCTTTGTTTGAATACACTCGTTGCACATGAATACTAGCAGCATTAGATGCTCTAGTTTTATGGTGCGGAAAGTAGGCATGCCAATTAATTAGCTAAGGGCAACTTTTGGCCTATCATATCCGGTATAAACTCAGGGGCCAAAGGCTTGGCAAAATAAAAACCCTGAGCGTATTCGCAATTCATTTTTTTAAGAATTCTGGCTTGTTTTTCACTCTCAACGCCTTCGGCAATAACTTTCAAGCCAAGCATTTGCGATAGCTTTACAATTGCCTCAACTATATTTCTGTTATCTTTACTTGAAGAAATTGCCGCCACAAAACTACGGTCTATTTTCATGGTATCAAATGTATATCGCCTTAGAAAACTTAAGGAGGAATAACCAGTCCCGAAGTCATCCATAGCAATGCTTACTCCCATTTCACGAAGAGATTTAATCACCTCGATCACATGGTCATCATTACTTAAAACGGTTGTTTCTGTTATTTCTAACTCCAGCTGGTGTGAAGCGAGACCAGTTTCTAGCAGTAGCTGGCGCAAGTCCTTCACCAGGCTGCCATCTTCAACCTGTTTGGGTGATAGATTAACAGCAACTTTCAACTCTAAAGGCCACCTTGCAGCTTCATGGCATGCTTTTTCCAGCACGACGCGCCCAATTTCCTGCATTAATCCCGTTTCTTCGGCGATTGAAATAAAATGAGCTGGAGAGAGCAAGCCGTGTTTGGGGTGCTGCCAACGTACAAGTGCTTCAAAGCCGATCAACTTACTGGTACTTAAATCTACCTGCGGCTGGTAGTGGAGTATAAATTCATCTCGCTCCAGCGCCCAGCGCAATTCCGAGGAGAACCGCTGTTGCATTTGAATCCGTTTGGCAAGGCGCTCTTGAAAAAAGCAGTAGGTGTTACGCCCTTCCTCTTTAGCTTGATAAAGAGCCAAGTCCGCTTGCTTTAGCAATTGGTCAACAGGTACGGTTTCATCCATAACCAAGAGTATACCGATACTTACACCAACGGTTATTTCATGCCCATCCAAATAACAGGGGCGCGAGAGTAATGCGATAATTCTTTTCGCTTGTTGTTCCAATGACTTATGCGTTGCATTTTCTGCTGTGATAACAGCAAACTCATCCCCCCCCAAGCGCACAACCATTTCATTTTCGCGAAGATTTTCGCGCAACACCTTCCCCACATGGCAAAGTAGTTTATCACCAGTGGCATGACCCAGACTATCATTTACAGTTTTAAACTGATCGAGATCCATCCATAAAATGCCGAAAGTCTGTTTTGTCCGGCGCAAATGGGCAAGCTTCTCGCTTAAGTGCCTTTGCATAAGCAACCTGTTAGGCAGCTGCGTTAGCGCATCATGTGTAGCCAGATAAGAAAGGTGATCACTAACACGCTTTCGGTCCGTGATATCCTCAAATGTACATACCCAACCTCCACCGTGAACCGGTGAAACTGACATCTCAATTGATCGGCCGCTATTTAAAGAAAATACATGCACAATATTATTGATGGATAGAAATTCGGAGCCAGATTCATCGCCTGTCATCACATCCTTATCGGTTGTTGACAGCATTATCTTGAACAGGCTTTCCCAGCTTTTCCCTGGAAATACACTTGACGCACGCAGGCTAAACATGCTGATGAATCTATTGTTCGTTCTAATGAGATTGCGGTTGGCGTCAAACAAACACAACCCTTGAATCATACTGTTAATAGCCGCTTCGAATTGCGTGTTTTGAACTCTAAGCTCTTTCTCCTGAACAAGTAGTTTTTCCTGCTGTTTTTCTATATTTACTCTTAAGTCCTCTCGTTCCTTTACTGATTTTTGCATCAGAACAGCTGCTCTTGCAATGTCCCCGACCTCATCTGATCGTTCGCCCCCTTGAATTTCTCCATTATAATTACGCTCTGTAACAGCAGAAAGAGCTTTGGTGATTTCTTTTAGAGGTGATGTAATATTTACTGAAATTGCTAGTGCAACAAAGATAACCACAATAATGCAAAAAACAGCAAAACCTACAATTCTTGTAAGCGTATATATTTTCGCTTCTTCACCTAGTGAAGAAATAATTGCAATAACTTCTTGGAAAATCACGGCTGAATTAACAGCACAAATACGTAAATCTCTGGGACCTGAGTCGCAAAGAACATAGTTTCCTTTAAGCTTTTTCAGATCACCATAACTAAATTCATTAATGTCACTAATCGACGCTTGATCCAGATCATCGACAGTCGTTGAAACAACTTCACCCCTGTAGAAAACAATAATATTTATATTCGTTATACTCTTAAAGCTTTCCAAAATACGATCATGGTACCGCATCCATTTTTGCGCCACCAGTATTGCATCCAATTGGCCATTGTCATTAAAAATCGGGGCTATGGTTACTTCGGCGGCTGAGCCCATAATTTCTTTGCCAATGATAGAACCCAATTCTTTTGCCGGTATGATGCCATAAAACTCAAGCGCGTTGGGTTTGAGCCTTTGACGTAATATCCCTTTTAGTAAACTTGTGAACCCTTGTTGCTCAAGATATCCTCTCAACACATTTGGTTCTAATTCGGGGTTTGAAGACCCTAAAATTTTACTGTTTACGTTGAACAGTATTAGCCCGTCCATCCCCATTGTATTGTTATATTGCTGTAACTCTTTTGAGATAACTGTGTAATTCTCATTATGCATTGCTTCTAGAAAGCTCGGTTGCCTTGCAATACTGGCAACACGATTAGCAATATCGTCCATTTCCTTAGTTATACTTGTAGACAAGTGTTGCAGATCGCTACGCATTACACGGTTAAATTGCTTTTCAGCTAGAACTTCAAATTTATCAGTTTGTTTTTTAAAAGTTAACTCTAGTTGAAAAATAACAAGAGATGTTAACCCAATAAAAGTTAGTGTCACCAGTATGACAGCAGAGACAATTAGTTTTTGAGCTATCGTCGGTCCTTTATTGCTCAATAATTATCTCCAGATTTGTAGGGCAGATTTTCGCAGCATATCTAACATTTACTAGTAGTTGGCTAATATCTATAATTAATAGCCCGTGAATACTTCAATAATTACCAAGATATAACGACCCTGTTGCATCTGTTGCGTGAAGATGAAATAGCCTTTCTCAAGTCGCAATTAAGGCGCGAAGTTCAAAGGAAAGTGGTTTTTGATGGAACAGCACAGGAAGTACTCGATAATGCAGCGCTTCGGCAAGAGTACCTTGCTATTTAGGGCTTTCTTCCATCCTCAACTGGGGCAATTTCGGCTGCCCTCTTTTTTTGCTGCTTGGTTATATTGACTGAGTTTGGCGCATATCGAAGGCCAAAAACTCTTGAAGGGTCATTGGCGGGATTAAATTCGGTTGCATGCCCGATATAATATCCTGCCAGTACCTGAGGTAGATTTTATTGAAATCAAATTGCTTTTGCAGATACTCTTGACGTTTCTTCGCCAAAAAAACCGGCGTAATCTGCGCAAGGTTTTTCACAATAATTACGGGTAGCCCTTCGTACAAACTATCTAGAGGAGACGTTAAAACAATGGGGATGACCCCTAATGAAATCGACTCCCATAGAGCCGGATCATCCTTGCCGCTTGGTGTGATACAAAGCGAAAACAAGTAGTTTGATCGATATTGGAGTGTCTCTTGATAAATGGGAGATTGTTGATAGAGCTCAACGGAACTGCTGTTGATATGCGGCTTTAACAGCTCGAAGTTCATCACTTCATCAACGTGACGCCAATTCACAAGCGCTACAGGTTTTCTTTGTTCTAGCGCAGGCGCGGTACATCGCAATGCAATGATCTCTTGTTCCAGCTCCTTTGGAGTTTCAAAAAAAGACCAATAACAGCTATCGTATTTAAGACCAACAGGCAGCCCAGTCACTTTTGGGTGTTCAAAATCCAGATTTTGTGCAAACCAGCGAACGAGTAATGGCGTATCAAGAAGTGACTTGAGAAATTGTGAAGAAAACTCGTATTCCGAGATACTTTTTGTGCTACCGCCAGTTATTAATGAAAAGGGCTTCGTAAGCATTGGTAGGTACTTATTATAGAAACCCTCAAGCATATCGGTTCTAATAAATATTGGCGCTCCAGCCGGCAAGTCATTGATACCTGCTAGATTAGACTCCATTAAACGTGCAGGATAAACACCCGACTGATTTGGGCAGCTTTGAGCAATACCATTCACAGATACATAGGCACAGGCAGCCTCGTTGCGTAGCTTGGGCCAGCGCTGATAAATTTTGCGTCTTAGGGCTTTTTGTATGTAGTGCTCATGTTTCACGGAATTCCACTAACCAATAACGCTGAGTAAAGCAATCTATTAGTCTATGTTTTCACAATGCTTTTTTTTTCGAAACTCCGAGATAGTTCCAATCAATTATTACTGTTTAAATTTTAGTAAAATACCTCTTTTCTATTTGGGGCTTGTTAATTAATAGAAAAAGCCGCAGGTCATTCAACCTGCGGCATTTGCACTGCTTTAATTATGAAGCGTTTTACTTACAACCCAGCGCGGGCTGCGTTTTCCTTCTCTGGTGTCCAACCTGCTTTTTCACGCATCCACTGGAATGCCGTATAAAGGGTCGGGATAAGGAAAATGCCAACGGTAAATGATGTCACCATGCCCGAAAGTACGGGCACACCAACCGCCACCATAGCACCCGCTCCCGGGCCTTTCGAGATTACGAGCGGTACGAGCCCTGCCGAAAACGCAAGCGAGGTCATCATCACCGGGCGAAAACGTAAACGCGCACCTTCGATTGCCGATTCCACCAGACCATAACCATGGGTTCTTTTTTCTAGCGAGAACTCATTCATCAAAATAGCGTTCTTACCGGCAAGCGCAATCAAGATAACCAGACCAATTTGCGCATAAACGTCAAACGCCAGACCAAAGATCCAAAGACTGGCCAACGCACCGGTAATGGCCGGAGCAACTGACAGCAAAACAGGTATGGGAGTGTTCCAACTCTCATAGAGCGCAACAAGGAACAGATATGCAAACAAAAAGGCCAAGCTTAACACAATAACCGTTTGACCCGCTGATTGTTGCTGCTCCAGTGCAAGTCCGGTCCATTCAAAGGCATAACCATCTGGTAATGCTGTTTTTGAAATTGCCTCCATGGAGGTCATGGCTTGACCAAGACCGGCACCCGGTGCGGCATTCCCGTTAAAACTCACAGCCCGATAGTTGTTGTAACGGGTTATCGAGTTCGCCCCACGGGTTAAGCTGGTATCAATAACGGAAGAGAGCTCAACCATTTCACCGTCTTTGGTGCGTACATTGATCTTGCCGATATCCGAAAGCTCAGAGCGGTATTGCTTTTCGGCTTGCAAGCGCACAGACCATGTCCGGCCCAGCAAGTTAAAGTCGTTGATGTAGTAGCCACCCAACGTGGCTTGCAAAGCGTTATATACGCTTGCAATATCAAGACCAAGAACCTGAGCCTTATCACGATCAAGGTCCACATGAACTTGCGGTGTTGCAGCTTCGAATGTGGTAAAGAAGCCAGAAATATCTTCGGACTGATTTGCTGCCACAATCAAGGCATTACTGATGGCAGCAAGTTCTGTCGGATCCTGCCCCTCAAGCGCTTCCATAACATATTCAAAACCGCCAACAGAGCCTAAACCATCAATAGCCGGAGGGTTCACAGGAAAATAAACGGCATCCGGCAGCGCAGCCAAGGCCCTATACATGCGAAAGACAAACGCAAACGACGATAAATCGCGTGATGTGCGCTCCTCATAATCCTTAAGCTTCACAAAAATAACACCGGCATTAGATGTCGTACCACCTGCCAGCAAGTTAAAGCCTGACACAATGGTCGTATCTTTTACCGCTGGATCCCTATGAATTATATCATCGGCCTTTTTTAGTGCAGCTTCCGTTCGGTTGAGCGAGGCCCCTGGCGGCAAGTTCACCAACACCATTGCGTAGCCTTTGTCCTCGGCCGGAACAAAGCCATCAGGTGTTTTGCTGGTAATAAACATCGCCAAAAGAACACAACCTACTACCACGGGTATAGAAAGCGCCGATAGATGCACAATACGCTTAATGATATTGGCGTAGCCATGCCCTAGATTATCAATCCAGCGGGTGACTTTCGCCATAGGACCGGAAAGCTCGCCAGGGCGCATCAAGATAGCACACAAGGCAGGCGACAATGTTAAAGCGTTTACAGCCGAAAGAACCATCGCCGCTGATATTGTAATCGCGAATTCACGGAACAATACCCCGGTAGAACCGGGCAGGAAAGCAACAGGGACAAATACAGATAACAGCACGAAAGTGATCGCGAGCACAGGCCCGGCAATTTCTGAAACTGCTTTACTGGTTGCTTTTGCCGGACTTAAGTCCGGCTCCTCGTGCATTATTCGCTCCACATTCTCAACCACGATAATGGCATCATCCACCACAATACCAATGGCAAGCACCAATGCGAGCAATGAAACAGTATTTGCCGTGTATCCGAGAATGTATGAGACAGCAACAGCACCGATAATGGCAACAGGCACCGCTACCAAGGGAATAACTGTTGCCCGCATGCGTCCTAAGAACACGTAGACAACAACAGTTACAAGTACAAAACCCTCTAAGAGTGTATGCAGCACCTTCTTGATCATCTCGTTTACAAACAACGAGGTATCAAACATAGAAGTTACTTCAAAATCATCCGGGAACCGCTCTTTGAGTGTTTCAATGCGGTAATTCACAGCTTCAGCAACTGCTACAGCATTTGCCCCGGGGGTTAGGAAAATACCCACCATAGCAGATTCTTGCTGGTTAAACTTAGCCTCGGCATCAAATGACGCAGAGTTCAGCTCAACCCGTGCCACATCAGAAAGGCGAACATATGAACCATCTTTATTCGCACGCAATATGATGTTGCTGAACTCTTCTGGACTCAGCAAACGCCCTTTTGCTGTCACAGTAAACTGGAGCTTTTGGTCATTATTTACAGGTGCAGCGCCAACACGGCCAACAGCTGCTTGTTTGTTTTGGCTTTGCACCGCTCTGATGACATCTTCCGTTGTCATATTGAGCGTGCGTAGCTTATCAGTATCTACCCATATGCGCATGGAGTACTCACGTGCCCCCATGACCATAGCATCACCCACACCATTGATACGCTTCAGCTCGTCAATGATGTTTATCGATACGTAGTTAGAGATAAACAGTCCGTCATGTGTTGCCTTGGGCGAAAAGAACGCAAAGCCCATGAGCATATCGCCTGCCCGCTTTTGCACACTCACGCCAAGATCACGCACTTCACGCGGTAGCTTTGATTCAATTGCGCTCACGCGGTTTTGCACATTAACAGCAGCAATATCAGGGTTAACCCCCAACTCAAAATAGATGGTAAGCGCGTAAGTGCCGTCACTTGATGAGGTGGACTTCATATAACGCATGCCATCCACACCATTGACCGACCCTTCAATGGGCTGGGCCACACTTTCTTCTAGTGTTTTGGCATCAGCACCAATATAGGCAGCCGTTACCTGCACTGTTGGTGGGGCAATTGTTGGGTACTGCGATACAGGAATAACCTTAATCGCAATTATACCAACCAAAACAATGACAATTGAGACAACGAGCGCCAGCCTTGGCCTACGGATAAAAACATCATAGATCATGGGTTATTGCCCTGCTAATTGCGCTTTGACAGTTACACCGGGTCTTACTTTTTGAATACCAGAGGTGATTACCAGCTCACCTTCAGTCAGACCCTTTTTCACGATGACCAGGCCATCTCTTTGTGAAGCAATTTCGATACGCTTTTGCTGGACTTTGTTCTCTTTATCAACAGTAAGCAGGTAGGCACCTTCTTGGTCCAGCAGCAAAGCATTTTGCGGAACGGTTAGAACCGGCTTTTGGTTCTTTTCACTTATGACAATATCAACCAATTGTTTATCGAAGAGAACATTGCCTGGATTTGGAAAGACCACACGTGCTGTGACCGTATCCGTTCCTGGATTGGCTTGCGCGTCCAAAAAGTCCAATGTGCCTTCTTTGTTATAAAATGATCCATCTGTTAAGCGTAGCTTGACGCTCAACTGAGACGCATCAACATGTAACATTTTACTTTTCATAATTGTTGCTTGAGGTATAGGAAACGCAACCCTGATGGGATCGAGAGATGTTACAGTCGCTAATGTACCGCTTGCCGCTGTCACATAGGCACCTTCTTGGTAGTTGGCTTTGCTGATAACACCCGTCACAGGCGCTTTGATTTCGGTGTATGATAAATTCAGCTTAGCAAGTTCCAGCTCGGCTTTTCGTTGCTCCAAGGAAGCATTGGCCTGCTTCAAGTTGGCTTTCGCTGTATCAAGCTCTGATACCGAGATTGTATCTTTGTCGACAAGTTGTTTTTTTCGGTCAAAATCCACTTTCGCCAAATCAACCTGTGCCTGCGCGAACTCCATGTTTGCTTCGGCTTGATCTACGGCAAAAACATAGGGTTTCCGTTCGATTTCGAACAGCGTTTGCCCTTCATTAACCGACTGGCCTTCTTTGAATAGGAATTTACCCAAAAACCCGCCGACACGGGCAATTAGGGCAACATTGCTAATTGATTCTGTGCGACCAGCGTAAACTAAAGACGCATCCACCTGTTGCATCTTTGCTTTTTCAACAATGACTGCTGGAGCCGGTGCCCCTTCTGGCGATGGCTGTGCGTATGCACCAGTTGAAAAAAGTAGTCCAAGGGCGGAAATTGCAATTATTCTTTGGCTAGTATGCTTTACGTTACGCAAACACAAGGCTTGACGCACTCTTTTTCTTATTTTCATGGGGTCCACTCATGCGCAAACAACTCAACCTATCGCAAAGTTAAGCAATATTCACAACTATTTCATTAAGATATAGTCTTCGGTTTTTCATTGTAGCCAGTTTACCAGCTAAAATTCATTGCCGAGATTATGCATGATGCAAACCCAAAAGCCTGTGATTGCAATCACAGGCTTTATTTATTTCACATGTTAACAATATATAAGCAGTGATAATTACTTGTATTTCTCAATAAAGGCATCGATTGATAGCGCTCTAATATCTTTTAGACTCGCCTTTAATTTATCTCTGGGCCAATCCCAATAGGCAATTTCCATCAGCTCTTCCGCCTGTTGGGAGGTAAACCTTGATTTAATTGACCGTGCCGGTACTCCCGCTACTATCTCATAGGGTCGTACATCTTTACTCACAACGGCACCTGCACCAATAACTGCGCCCGTACCAACATTAACACCTGCAAGTATGGTCACACCATGGCCAATCCAAACATCATGGCCAATTGTAACCCAATGTTGGCGGCGGTGATTGAAGAAATCATCATCATCAGACCCCAAGTTGTAACTTTGGGAACGATAAGTCCAATGATGTTGGCTGGCACGCCAAACCGGATGGTTGCCAGGGTTAATACGACAGTCACTGGCTATTGAGCAAAATTTCCCTATTGTTGCCCATATGGCCTGGCCGCGTGCACAAATGTACGAGTAGTCGCCCATCTCCACCTCTTCCAAAGAGGTATTTTCTCCAACCGATGTCCACAATCCAAGTTCACAGCCAATTACCAATGCATTCCCATGGATTTTCGGCTTTTCTCCCAAACCACTTGTCGACGCATGTACATGTTCTTTTTGCATAACAACAATTCCCAATCTAAAGCAATATCACCGCAAGGTTGCGCTTAATATAAGAGACTATTATTTTAAGGAGAGTTTTGTTCTCTTTTGGTATCTGCATGCATAAACAGCAAAATAAATTTCGGATCTTACTACGTAAGCTATATTTTGGTGATGGTAAACTAAGCCTATTTTGGCGCTGGGGATTGTTTACCTTTGATATCATCACGATTGGTTATTTCTTAATTACTGCCACGCTAGATTTAAGCCATACTGCCCTCGACTTACATCAGATCGACTACATAATCGGCTTTGTTCTGCTCACCGATTATTTCTTTAGAATATATATTTCTGCCCGACCGGTTAAAAGTTGTTTCGAGGCAACTGCACTCGCGGACCTACTGGTTATCCTCTCGCTTTTTGCAGCTGCATTTATCGAAAATCTGGGCTTCTTGCGTGTGGTTCGCATGCTGCGCTTACTGCGATCCTATCACGTCCTGAAAGACCTTAGAAACGCGTCCAAATGGTTCGCCAAAAATGAAGAAATCATCCATTCTGCACTGAACCTATTTGTTTTTATCTTTGTCATTAGCGCTATTGTTTATGTTCTTGAGGCCCATTTAAACCCGGCTATCAATTCATTTATGGATGCGCTCTATTTTACTGTCACCACGCTGACAACCACCGGCTATGGCGATATTACAATGAGCGATACTCTAGGTCGCGGCATTACAATCATCATTATGATATTTGGTGTGGCCTTATTTCTACGGCTGGTACAAACCATATTCCGTCCTGCAAAAGTACGTTACCCCTGCCCGACCTGCGGTTTGAACCGACATGATCCAGACGCTGTTCACTGCAAGCACTGCGGAAATACACTCAAAATTCCCAGCGAAGGTGATTGGCAGTAATCTTTTAGAAACTCAAGCCATCTAATATATCTTCGTCAGGCTGGTATGACCAGTTCACCAGCGCTCATTTAGAAAGCGCAGACACGGCGATCACTTGTGGCGATGAACTAGCGAAAAGTAACCTATTCATCGCCCATTTTGCTCCATAGCAGTCTGATTGGGAATAGCAGCAACTGCGACATGCTATTTGCTCAACTTGCCACTGTTCATGGGACAACCACAATGCATTGCGACCAATTCGCCCTACCCTTAACGATCCACTCGCAAGATGCACTGGTAAGCTGGAATAAATGTGTACTCGCATTTCTGCAACACGGAAGCAAAACGCCCGACTACCTTCAGGCAACGCTCTCACAAGACGAAAACTTTGCATTGGCCCACGCGGTGCGCGGCTTAATGCTGCTATTGCTTGCCAAACGAGAATTAGTGCTAGAAGCACATAAGTCACTTCGCAAAGCAAAAGAAATTGCTCGAGCTATCAAGCAAAGTAAACGTGAGCTGGTATATGTTGATGCGCTTGAGATGTGGCTTGAAGGACGCCCGAGTGCCGCTGCCGCTTGCCTTGAGGCTTGTAATTCCAATTATCCCGATGATGCTTTGATGTTTAAAATTGGCCAAGCAATGCGCTTTATTCTTGGCCACTCCTCACGAATGCGGCAGGCCTGCGAAGTAATAGCGCCAAAACAGAATATTGATTTAGCAACCCATGGGTATGTTTTGGGTTGTTTTGCATTCTCGCTAGAGGAAACCGGAGATTATGTGCGGGCCCGTTCAACCGGATTGGCAGCACTGGAACGAAACCCAAAAGATGCTTGGGCTTTGCATGCTGTAGCGCATTGCTATGATATGTGCGGCCAAAGCAAAGAGGGTATTTTGTGGCTAAAGAACAGGCGAGAGCTGTTTGCGAACTGCAATAACTTTTCCTATCACTTATGGTGGCATTTGGCATTAATGCATCTGGACCAAGGGCAATATGTTGAAGTGCTTGATTTATATGACACAAAAGTACGTGCAGAGCATACAGATGATTTTCGCGATATTTCCAACGCCGCTTCACTGCTGCTTCGCTTAGAGCTGGAAGGTATTGATGTTGGCGCGCGTTGGCAGGAACTGACGGAAATTAGCGAGCATCGTTTAAACGACATGTCAAACATGTTTGCCAGCCTACACTACCTCACAAGTCTACTGGCTGGCGGGGAGCAAACATGTGTTGAGCAGTTACAAACCTGCCTCAGCCAATTTGCGCACAATACAAGTGACGAATTAGGCGCAACAGCGAAACTTAGTGCCCTGCCAGAGGCTTACGGACTCGCCCACTTCAGCCATGGCAACTATCTTTCCGCTTATCATTATATGGCCCAAGCCAGACCAAACCTAATTCGTATTGGTGGCAGCCATGCACAACGCGATATTTTTGAACGCATAATTATAGAATCAGCGTTGCGAGCTGGACTTATTACCGAATGCCGCAGCTTACTTGAGGACAGACGGCGCTATCGCGGGGGAGACGACCACTTTGGACGCACCCGCCTTACCGCTTGTGAGCGAATGACCGAGCAATTAGCATCTCCATTATACAGCTCCAAGATGCGAACTCGTAGTTATGGCCACTCGTTTGGAGTGGGTATTTGAAAGCTGACGCAGCAAGGCCAAGCAAACCTCTATTTGATGATCTGCGCGATATTCGGCTAGATTTTTTCCGTGGGCTTGCCATGGCAATTATATTTATTGCGCACTTTCCCGATAATCAGTTGACGCTCTGGATACCTGCCCGTTTTGGCTATTCTGATGCTACAGAAATATTTGTTTTTTGCTCCGGCATGGCTTCAGGACTGGCATTTGGAAAAGTCTATCAGAAAAAAGGATATATACAAGGAACACAAAAGATTAGCTTTCGTATCTGGCAAGTCTATTGGGCACATATTTGTCAGTTTATCGTTATCGCAAGTATTCTGATTTACCTGACTACGAACTTTTCCTTTAATCGCGATTATGTAGATGATTTAAATCTCTATCCTTTTTTTAAGGAACCCACATACAATCTTCCAGCCCTGCTATATTTGGGATACGTTCCAAATTACTTCGACATTCTGCCCCTATATCTGATTATTCTAGCTGCGATACCGCTTGTTATTGCCGTTGAGCGCTATTTTGGAGCAACTGTGGCAATGTTGTTTTGTCTCTCTGTCTGGGCAGTTTCCCAATTCAGTGTTTTGGAGCTCTCGGCTGAACCTTGGTCAAATCGAACTTGGTTTTTCAACCCCTTTGGTTGGCAAATACTGTTCTTCGTTGGTTTTGCACTGAGTAGTGGCTGGATTAAAATTTCACCATTCTTATATCATCGGGCATTGATATGGGCTTATAGCATTGTTTTGCTTATACTTATCCCCTTTGCGCATTATTCAATCAATCAAAGTATTCCCAGTTTTCATGGGTTGGCCGAGTTTTTGCGGCAATTGTCTCAAAAAACTGCTTTAGGCCCACTGCGCTTACTGCACTTTTACTGCCTCGCCATGATTGCTGTATATTTTTCCGGCCCTGAGGGCGCTAGATTGCATTGGCGTGCGCCATTTTCATATTTACAAATCTTCATCGTTGCATTGGGGCGCAATTCGCTTGCTGTTTTTATAGCAAGCCTTTTAATTTGCCAGCTACTGGCAATTGTGCGCGACCATAGTTTGGGACGTGGTAGCCTTCTTGTTGACTGTGGTTTTACTTTAATCGGCTTTCTTGTTCTTTATACGATTACGATTATTAGCCAGAATTATCGGGGGTACTTAAGACGTATTCTATAAAACACAGACCGTGCAACGTGTTATCATTCTGCTTTGCCTCTGTTTTCTCGCGCACGTAAGTGTGACAATGTCTCACCCGGATCGCTTTCTTCCGGAATACACCATAATTTTAGATTACGTGTCTTGGCACTCAATAGCGGCCCCGATGAATAAACAGCATAAGGAATAGCTATAAGTGGACCAATGACAACAAATGAGAGTAACCAGAGGCTGGAAAAGCCATAGGCTATCATGACCACCAGCCCAAGCACTCCCCACAGTGTGTGCAACTTCATAAGTCGGTAAGACTGCCCCCAAGTCATTTGATGGTTGCCTCTATGCTGCCTTGCCCACTTCTTTTTGCCAATTGTAAACAAGCCAATCATAAATTTCGTGTGAGAAAAAGCCAGAATAGGAGATATGAGAACAGAGAGGAGCAATTCACTAACAGCAGAATAGAGTAGTGCCAACATTCCTCCCATCTGATTACGTCGCTGCTTAGTGAGCAAACAATCAATGAGGCCCAAAAGCTTAGGGCTCATAACAACACACATCATAATAATCAGCAGTTTTGGCCCCAATTGTGGATCAAAATAAGTCACCCCTCCTGACTTCGTATGTATTTGCCATATTCCTGTTATTGTAGCGATAGCCACAAACCCGAGCCAAGCGGGAGAGCTGACGTACATTAGAATAGCCATTACAAGCTGTAGTCGGCTTAGCGCATTCAACTTGCTTTCGCCCAACAGAAGAAAGTATTGCAGGTTCCCATGACACCAGCGTAAATCCCGCTTGAGAAACTCAGAAAGGTTGACCGGGTTTTCTTCATAGCTGGTGGTCTCAAATGGCCACACACGCACATCATAACCGGCAGCATGCATCAACTTTGCCTCAAGCAAATCATGGCTAAGGATGGCCCCGCCCAGCGGACCACGAACGTTAACCGGAGAGAGTAAACAGTATTTTGTAAACGGCTTAATGCGAATAATGGCATTGTGCCCCCAATATGGCCCGTTATCGCCCAACCACCAAGCGGCTCCTATAGTATGAAGCCGCATGCCAATTCGCATGGACCATTGAAAAATCCTTGCAAATGCGGTTGGTGCAGGTCTTGCAATAACCAAGCCTTGTAGAATGCCCAGTTTAGGATCTGCATCCATTTTTTCTATGAGACTACAAATAGATGATGCGGACATATAACTATCAGCATCAAGTGGGATCATGTAAGTATACAAATGACCATATTGCTTGACAAATTGCGCGATATTTCCCGCCTTAAAGCCGGTATTCTCAGTTCGCCTTCGATATGTAATTGGCAGTTGAGATTGCCATTTGCCCTTAAGCTCTTGCAGCATCACGGCTTCATTTTCAATAATAACTGGCTCACTTGAATCACTAAGAATTGCTAATGCAATTTTACTAAGCTGTTTTTGTCGGTGCAAATCCTCAAGCATTGCATCCAGCTTGGCAGCAACTGAATTGCAGTCTTCATTACGAATGCAAGATACCAAAAGGGTTTGGTGTTTTTCTTTTTCTAAGCCTTCACCTGCCACTTTTATGGTTGAACATGAAGCGCCGGTGTAGACAATCTTTTCCAGCTTTTTTTGAGGTAATCTGAGAAGTAAAAATCCTAAGAATGTATTCCAAAAACCAAATACCAACCAAGGTAACGAGATGCAAAAACAAATGAATAGAGCAAGTTTAGATAAGAGGAAACCGCTTGAAAACAGCGTCATACCCATAAAAGCAACTAGGAATACCAAACTAAGCGAAGTGAGCGTTAGAAAAACCAACCTACGCCGGGTTTGAGTTTTCAGATTTTTTACATACTCGGGAGATTTATAAAGCTCCTGCCACTCAAGCGTGGCACCATTATTACTCAGCGTGGCGGTATGATGGCACTTGTTGCCATGAACAACCACAGAACTGAGTACTGTTTCCTTTGAGCTCTTGTGAGCATGGGACTGTGAAGCCTGGTTTTCTGCCTGTGTTTTTGGCAGTTTACGAGAGTACTCACGCATGGGTTTCGTAGCCCTTTTGTTTTTCTCCAAGTTTTCATGAATTCCTTAGGGTTGCGTTTCATCGCATACTAATAAGCGCCCCACCCCGAAAAACAGGGCGGTTTGATGAAAAAACTTGCGCATTCTCTCTGGTATAAAGCACCATATACTATTGATATATTTAAAGAAAACCTATCAAAACCCTCTAGTAACCACGTTTTACTAAAAGGGCTATTCTCTGGCATAAGCCGCGGCTCTGAAGCCCTTGTTTATCGCGGCGGTGTACCTGAGCAAGAATATAAGCACATGCGTGCGCCTATGCAGCAGGGGGAGTTCTCGTTCCCTGTTAAATACGGATACTGCTTTGTTGGTGAAGCGGTTGAGGACTTTCAGTACGGGGATAAAGGGCAGCGTTTCTTTAGCCTCGCACCGCATCAGGACTTCCAGTACATTTCACAGGATATGCTGATCCCTATTCCGCATGACATCCCATCTATTCGCGCCTGCCTGGCCGCCAATATGGAAACAGCTTTAAATGCAATATGGGATAGCTCAGCTAGTCTTGCGCAGTCCATAACTATCGTGGGTGGTGGGACTGTTGGCTGTTTGGTTGCTTATTTGCTGGCTCAATTACCCGCAACAAAAGTTCATCTTGTCGACATCAACCCGAAGCGCAAAACACTGGCTGAAACAATGGGAGGCATTTTTTGCTTACCAGCAATGGCCCCCGAGGAACAAGATGTGGTTTTTCATTGTAGTGCCAGTCATCAAGGCTTGCAAACTGCCATTAACTGCGCAGGGTTTGAGAGCGAAGTTGTTGAATTGTCTTGGTTTGGAGATCAAACTCTCCAATTGAATTTAGGGGGGAGCTTTCATCGTAAAAGACTTCGTTTACTGAGCAGTCAAGTTGGGCAGGTGAGCCAGCGGCAACGGGCGAGGCTAACCCACGCACAACGATTATCTAAATCTCTAGAGCTACTTAATAACCCCATACTCGATTGTCTTCTTGCGCCACCCATAGACTTTTTTAAAGCCCCTAAGTTGTTGCCCCCAATACTTGAAGGCAAGACAGACACCCTTTGTCAGACGATAAACTACAGTTAACAGAAAAAATATATAGGATTTTTTAATGTTCCATATCGAGGTGCGTGATCATATTATGATTGCACGTAAACTACACGGTGACGTTTTTGGGCCTGCAAATATGATACACGGTTCAACATTGATCGTTGATGTTGCCGTATTTGCCAAAACCTTGGGACCTCATGGAGTTGTTGCAGACCTTGGCAAACTCTCCGAAATCGTAAGGCAGATTCTTTTGCCGCTGAACTACCAACTGCTACATGAACTCCCCGCCTTTCAACAACAAAATGCCAGTGTCGAGGGTATCAGTCTCTATTTGCATGATCAGATTAAATCCGAGATTTTAGGGGGCGGGTTAGATCGCCTTTCTACAGAATTAGATCGGCTACGCATTTTAGTTGAAGAAACCCCAACAGCACGTGGCGGCTACGAAGCTGCACTTCACGAGTAAGTCGTGACTGATATGGGCACAATAAGCACAAAAAAACAAAAACATGCACAAAGTGGTCAATCCAGTCCGCACTCTCTAAACGAGACTACAAATATCTATTTCGTTATCCCTGGCGATTTAGAAGCCGCAAGTGGCGGTTATGCATATGATCGTCATATTCTGAAGGGACTTAGACAATTAGGGTGGAATGTTTACCACATTCCGCTCACCGGGGCATTCCCTCTTTGCAGTGCTCAAACAAGGCACAAAGCCAATGCAAAGCTAACAGACCTTCCTGACAATGCCCTCGTTTTGGTAGACGGCCTTGCCTATGGAGCATTACCTGAAGTCATTTCAATACATGCAAAACGGCTTAACTTCATTACTCTAGTTCATCACCCCTTATTTTTAGAGGCCGGACTCGGAGAAAAAGAGCAAAAAGCCCTTCACTCTGCAGAAAAACTAGCCCTGCAACATGCGCAATTTCTGATAACAACCAGCGATGAAACACGAAAAACTGTCGTTAAGAACTTTTCTTATCCCTATGATAAAATTGTGGTGATTGAGCCTGGTCTTGATTTACCTGCCTTTGCAAAAAATCCGTCTCATTTTGACCATCTGAGAACGAGACAAACTTCAGCCAGTGTTCCTATGCGTCTTTTGTGTGTTGGCTCTGTTGTTGCCCGCAAAGATCAACTCAGCCTCATCAAGGCCGTTGCAGGATTACCTGACGTATTTGAAAACCAAAAAAGCTGGCGCCTTGACATAATAGGTGATTTGAATTTTCAGCCCTCCTATGCGCAAAAAATGCATGAGGTTGTTGAAGAGTTGGGATTACAAAACTACGTTCACTTGCATGGAAAGGTGGGCGAGGCGCGGCTTAAATCTTTCTATGAAAGTGCCGATTTATTTATCCTGCCCAGCCACTACGAGGGCTACGGCATGGCCTTTTGGGAAGCTCTATCCTACGGGCTGCCTGTTATAGCGACATATGAAGGTAGTGTTGCCGCACAATTACCCCGCGAAGCCACACTATTATTTCGCGCAGGAAATAGCCAACAACTACGGCAATCAATTGAATCTTTAGCCGCTACCCCCTCACTTCTTTCAGCAATGAGCCAGGCAGGGCACCGAGAATGCCAGAAAAAGCCTAGCTGGGAAAAAGTTACCGCTTTGATGTCGCACCACTTAAAACTATTTGTAGAGAGGTTAAAGCCATGAGCTCGTTCAGCGAGGAGTGGTTACGATTACGATTTCCAGCAGACAAGAAAGCTCGAAACAAACGGCTCGATAAGCTCTTTAGCCGGCACATTCTGCGTTTTTGCGAGACACAAAGCACGGTTAGAATCCACGACCTGGCTGCTGGGAGTGGCGCGAGCCTTAAAGCGCTATTACCCCACCTTGTTCAGTGTCAAGAACAGCTATCCTGGTGCTTTTATGATAATGATCCCAAGCTCTTGGCAGTTAGCAAAGAAATCGCTCAAAGAGAGGCGCTTTCTATCAGCCCCATTATTTGCGATTTAAACATACCCGAATTCTTCCAAACACATAGTTTGGTGCCAGCTGTAACCAGCTCTGCTTTTTTTGACCTTGTGAGCGAGAGTTGGATTGAGCTCCTTGCCACATACTTGTTAGGTGTTGGCTCAACCGCCCTTTTCTCTCTTACAATTGATGGCCGCTATGAGCTTTCCCCGCCGCATGCATTCGATACTCAAGTCATGTTTGCAGTACGCCAACACCAGCAAAAAAACAAAGGTTTTGGCCCCGCTTTAGGGTGCGAGGCAGCGGCCTTTATGATTGAGTGCTTCAACAAAGTCGGCTTTACTGTACTCACAGGTCAATCTGACTGGTTGCTAGATTATCACGACAATCAACTCCAACAGGAATTGATACAGGGTTGGTATAGTGCAGCGCTGCAAATGGGGTTGGGAGAATCCACCTTGGAAGTCTGGCGTGCTTTTCGATTGGCAGCCCTATCAAAACAGGAATCTAAAATAATGCTGGGCCATTGCGATATTCTCATTAACCCCAATTAAAACCGAAGCGAATGAGGATTCAGGAGTTTAAGTGTAAATCGGCTAATAAATCCGTCCCCAGTGAGTACCAATTTGTTTGGGGACGCCGCGCTCTTGAAAGACTATCCGTTGGAGGCAAAGCAATACCCTTTTTGCCAGAGCCAATAATCAACGGTGCTATAATTAGATGGAGTTGGTTTAACAACCCTGTTTGATAGAAGTTTGAAAGTGTCCAAGCTCCCCCTTCAATAAGTACCGTTTGAAAATCTTGCAAACTTGCTTTGATAGCTGCACAACAAATGCGGCCCTTATCATTAAGCGGCAATATCCTGTGTTCAACAAAGTCGGGGTATTGGGGCACTAGCCCCTCGGAAGTTAAAACAATTTTGCGACAACCGTCATCTTGCAGACATGTGCTACGAAGGGGCAAACGACCAGAGGGGTCGACAATAATTCTGGCGGGACTATTACCTTGTACATGACGAACCGTCAGTTGCGGATTGTCTTTTATAGCTGTCCCCACACCAATGACAACCGCATCCACAAGTGCACGCAAACGGTGTAAATGCGCAAGTCCTTCTTGAGCGTTTATGTAATAGGAATCGCCTGTATCGGTCGCTATTAATCCGTCCAGTGACTGGCCCAGTTGTCCAATAAAATATGCGGATCTGGCCTGACAAACCCCTGCAAAACACTGGGCATAACCAGCAGCTGGGGGCGGCTTTTTTTCCATTTTTGCTTTCAAGACATTCTGCCACACTTCATCTGTAATTACAGGAGATTGAAAATCAGCCTCAAGTACCGGGTTGGATTTTCTGGGCTGGGTAGCTAACGACTTTTGCACGAGACAACCTTTACGTATTTAAGTTGCCGTATTGAAGCGAAATTCCACTAAAAAAGTAACTCTGATATCCTGAGAATTGCATGGGTTGCATTCATCTCATAGGCTCAAAGCATATTCTGCTTCGTTGCCTGCTAGGAGAGAGAGCATGCAAGCTGAAACCGTAAAGTATTCGCGCCCTGCCCGTGCCTATCACTGGATAACTTTTATATTGGTCCTGGTTGTTTTGCCGCTCGGCTTTTTTCTGGGTGATTTACCCAAGGGGCAAATACAGGGTATAGGCTATAACTGGCATAAGTCTATCGGTTTATTGGTGCTTGTTGTGTTGCTCTTTCGCTTGGCTTATCGCCTCGGGCACCCAGCACCTGCATTGCCAGCATCTGTACCTAAATGGCAAGTGAACCTGTCACGCGGTATTCATATTTTGCTATATATTTGTCTGATCGTTCAACCACTTATCGGCTGGTTTGCAACGGCGTCATTTGGTGCCCCAGTACCTTTTTTCAGTTTATTCACCATACCAAATTTTATTGAAAAAAACGAAGCTTTAGCCAAGCAATTGTTTCAGGTTCACTCAATCCTAGGGTGGGTACTTGTTATAGCAATCTCCCTTCATATTTTAGGTGGGCTTTATCATTGGCTAATTGCTAAGGATGGTGTTTTTCAACGCATGACTTCTAATTAAACAGAGTTGGTAGGTATTGCTTCTAGTCCAGATTAATCACACTAGGTTAACAACGGTGTCAACAAGCTGGTCATACTCTGAGAACTGATGAATATAGGCTGGCACCGTTATGGGCATATGTTTGGGGGGCCTTGCAAGCATATGAACCGGCAGGCCCAACTTTCGTGCGGCCTCAATTTTTGCGTATCCTGCAGTACCACCACTATTTTTACAAAGCACTCCTTCAATATCATGCTGTTTTAAATAACTTATCTCCTGAGCAATGCTCTCATTTGGTTTGGAAAGAATGAGTATACTTTGTTCAGGAAGGCTGTTCGCTTCTGGTGGTTCCACCATGCGCATATGCCAAACAACATCAGTCCTTGATTTCAGTGCTATGATTTGCTTACGGCCGATAGCGGCGAATATACGGCTGTTGGGAGCTATGGCAGCGACGGCTTCTTGAAGACTGGTAAATTGAAGCCATTGATCGCCGGTTTGTGATTTCCATGGTGGGCGCTCATAACGTAGGTAATGACAAGGGGTTTGTTGGCATGCTTGCAGCGCATTGTTACTTATTTGTGCGGCAAAAGGGTGTGTTGCATCAACTACATAGCTTATATCATGAGCCTTTAGATACTGCTGTAAACCTTGCGTACCACCAAAGCCGCCAGTGCGTGTGGTCACACCCAGCTCTTTTGGTAAGGTTGTTACACCGGCAAGAGATGCAATTATATCAAAGCGGCATGTCTGTTGTAGTTTTTTAATAATTATCCGCGCATCGCGTGTACCCGCTAATATCAAGAGCTTTGGCCGAGAGTTAGGGGCTGTCGTCATGTTTTCGCCTTTTGAGCAAAGGGGACCTGCGCCAATTGTTGGCCTGCCCTATCCACCACGATCACCTCTACAGCAACAGGTGCACCTCGTAAGATGTCCAGTGCACTCGCTTGAGCTTTTTGTGCAATGATTGCCGCCAGCGGGAAGTCACAGGATAACGCCATATCGCTTAATTGCTTCATTGTATTGGCATTTTGGCAAAGCTCTTGCAGCTCTAGCGGGGCATCACACTGAGACAACAGTTTGCCTAGCCAGACAAAATCCAGCGTCGAGCGGGCCGAATGCAAATCCATTGCCCCTTGCGCCAGCTTGGTCAGCTTGGCGATACCACCGGCTACCGTGAGCTTTGGTACCGGATGAGCACGCAAATATTTAAGCAAACCGCCAGCAAAATCCCCCATATCTAAGTAGGCATACTCTGGTAATTGGGGGTATTGTTCTCTTAAACAGTCTTCAGATGTTGCACCTGTTGCTGCGGCAACATGGTTTAAACCGGCGGCTCGGGCCACATCCACTCCACGGTGGATTGATGCTATCCACGAAGCACATGAAAACGGACGCACAATACCGGTGGTTCCCAAAACCGAAAGCCCACCAATTATCCCTAGGCGGGGATTCATTGTCTTGAGCGCAAGCTCTGCACCGCCTGCTATTGAAATGGTGGCAATAACATCAAGCCGTTGATTGTGGGCCTTTGCAACTTCGGTAAGCGCTTTCTCAATTATTCGCCTTGGTACCGGGTTGATCGCCGGTTCCCCCACTTCAACTGGCAAACCTGCTCTAGTGACAGTACCAACCCCTTCGCCTGCCACGAATACCAATCCGCACCCTTCGGCACCCCGTTCAATACGGGTTTGAATGAGCGCGCCATGGGTAACATCGGGGTCATCACCCGCATCTTTAACAATAGCCGCCTCAGCCCAGCAAGGGTTGTTGCCCTCTGCAACCGCCTCATAAGCCAAAGCAAATGCCGGCGTATCCCCGCGTGGTAGTGTAATCGACACGGGGTCGGGGAATTGCCCTGTTAAAAGCCTGGCATAGGCTGCTTTAGCCGCCGCGGCTGCACACGCGCCTGTTGTCCAGCCGGTACGTAATGCTGCTTTAGTGGCCTGTTTTTTCCCATTTGTGGAATTTGCCGTTTCGCTCATGAGCGGACTATAGCGCAAACTATTGCAAAACCAAGCTGTTTCAAACCAGCTGACTATATTCACTATTATAGCGAATTTCATCGGGACGACATTAATGCACACTTGCCTTGTTTTAAATTGCCTGTACATTCGCGGAGATGGAATTAAAAGAAGCGTTGCCCTTGGCAAACTATAGTTTGCCCCAATTCGAGTGTGGCTGGGTTTGGCTGGCTGGTGCTGGCCCCGGAGACCCGGGCCTGTTGTCTGTTCACGCCTTAAATGGCCTGCAACATGCTGATATTATTGTTTATGACGCCTTGGTCGACAAACGGATTCTTGGCTGGGCGAAAGCAAGTGCCCAACTGGAATATGCCGGAAAGCGTGGCGGCAAGCCCTCACCCAAACAGCGTTCCATCTCGCTACGGCTTATCGAACTTGCCAAACAAGGCAAACGGGTTTTGCGCCTCAAAGGCGGAGACCCATTCGTATTCGGCCGCGGTGGGGAAGAAGCATTGGCACTCGTTGAGGCTGGCATACCTTTTCGGGTTATCCCCGGTATAACCGCCGGTATTGGCGGGCTTGGCTATGCTGGCATCCCTTCCACTCATCGTGGTATTAATCAGGCTGTTACTTTCCTAACTGGGCACGATCAAAACGGTGTAACGCCAGATGCACTCAATTGGCAAGCATTGGCACAAGGCTCACCTGTACTGATTATGTATATGGCGATGAAACACCTGAAAAGTATTCGCGATAAACTTATAGCTGGTGGACGAAGTAAAACTGAAGCCATGGCTTTTGTTTGCAATGCCTCTCTTCCAAACCAAAAGGTCTTGCAAACTACTCTTGGTAATTGTGTCGAGGATACCGAAAAAGCCGGTATTGCACCACCTGCTATCGTTGTTTTGGGAGATGTTGTGCACTTGCGCCATGGGCTCGATTGGCTGGGCGCTATGCATGGCAAAAAGCTACAAGCGCATCCGCTGGAAGGTCTTGCACTGGAGGCCGCACAATAATGTCGGTAAACGGGCTGGTTATTGCAGCGCCCTCCTCGGCCACCGGTAAAACCACCATTACATTAGCGCTGTTACGAGCGCTAAAAATAGCAGGAATATCAGTTAGTTCTGCAAAATCTGGCCCCGATTATATCGACCCTGCCTTCCACCGCGCAGCCAGTGGACGGCCCTGCTTTAACCTTGATGCCTATGCCATGAGTGCCGCCCAACTCTTGGGGGTGGCGCAAACCGTTTCACAAGATAGCGAATTGTTGATTGTTGAAGGGGCCATGGGCCTGTTTGATGGTGCTGCAAATGGGCAAGGCTCTGCAGCAGATCTTGCCGAAACACTTGGTTTTCCTGTAGTTCTTATAGTTGATTGCCAAAAGCAAGCGCAATCTGTTGCCGCCGTGGTACATGGTTTTGCCAGTTTTCGCAAAACTCCCCGTATCGCGGGGATAATCTTGAACCGTGTCGGTTCACTGCGGCACGAAAAAATGCTGCGCCAAGCAATCGCACCGCTCGGGCTACCGGTATTAGGCGCTGTCTACCGTGAGGTCGAATTGGAATTACCAGAGCGCCATCTTGGTTTGGTACAGGCCAGCGAAATGCCTGAGCTGGAAAGCTTTTTAACACGGGCGGGAAAGATAGCACAAAAGCAAATTGATCTGGCTGCACTACGGGCCTTGGCGCGTCCGCTGCAAGCTCCTATTGCTGCCAAACTCAGCGAAAATTCAAAGCAGCTTCTGGCACCACTGAGCCAAAAAATCGCCATTGCCAAAGATGTGGCCTTTGCATTTTCCTACCCACAGCATATTGCGGAATGGAAACGGCAGGGCGTTGAAATAACATATTTTTCGCCGTTAAATGATGAAGCCCCCTCTCAAAATGCAACTGCAATATTTTTGCCCGGTGGTTACCCCGAGCTCTATGCGCAGCGACTCTCAAGGGCGTTGAACTTTAAAGCGGCCATGCAGAGTGCAGCACAGCAAGGTACCTTGATTTATGGCGAGTGTGGCGGCTTCATGTGCCTTGGCGAGCAACTGATTGATAAAGCAGGTGTCACCCACCCCATGTTGGGCTTGTTGCCACTTACAACCAGCTTTGAAAAACGAAAATTACATTTAGGATACAGGCAGTTACAATTAACAGACCGGCAGAAAACCGCGCCAGTTCTGCCTTGGCAACATACCTTGGTCGCCCATGAGTTCCACTATGCTTCCATTATTGAGCAAGGGGCAGCACAGCCATTATTCAACGCAGTAGATGCACTTGGCATACCACTGGAGGCCATGGGCCTGCAAAAAGGCCGTGTTGCAGGATCGTTTGCCCATATTATCTGCCAGAGTAAGGTTGATGAGTAAGTGCCTGAAATACCAATTATAACAGGCACCTATAATATTTAAGCTTTTTTCTTCGGGCGCAGAACATGCACGTGGTTGGCATCATAAAGCGCGCTATCGCGAAACTCTTTACCAGCCTTGAGCGCATGCCCAACAAAGATCAGGGCTGTGCGGGTAATTTTCGCCTCTTTCACCTGTTTTTGGATAGTTGCCAGTGTGCCATGAATAAAGGCCTCATCCGGCCAGCCAACCCGATAAGCAACAATCACCGGGCAATCCTCGCCGTAAAGAGGCGCGAGTTGGCGGTTAATTTCCCCTAAATTACGAACACTTAGGTGAATTGCCAGTGTCGCCCCCGAGCGCCCTAGAGTTTCTAAATCCTCCCCCTCCGGCATTTGTGAGGATTTCATTGTTGTTCGGGTAACAATAATGGTCTGGGCAATTTCGGGAATGGTCAATTCGGTTTTTAATGCCGCCGCCGCTGCTGCGAATGCCGGAACACCGGGGGTAACATCATAGGGGATATCCAGCTCATCAAGACGGCGCATTTGCTCAGCTGTGGCACCATAGATAGAAGGATCGCCGGAATGAACACGGGCCACGTCCTTACCCGCGTCATGCGCTATCTTGATTTCATTAATAATTTCATCAAGATGCATGGGGGCTGTGTCGACAACCCGCGCGCCTTCTGGCACCGCCTTAACAATTGCCTCGGGCACCAGAGAGCCTGCAAACAGGCAAACCGGGCATTTTTCGATCAATTTCAAGCCGCGAACGGTAATAAGGTCTGAATCACCAGGGCCTGCACCAATAAAATGTACTGTCATTAAACGGTTTCCCCCTGTTTATCCTCTAAGCGTGATGCATTCACTTCTTTAGGGGCATCAATTCTCTTCGCGTATCCACGTGGGGTATACACAAACGGCCGCGCTGCATTTTGCGCACCCGCTTTGGTTTGCGAGCAGCCAACGAGAACGGTTGTCAGCATATCCACCTGATCTACTTCAAGTTTTTCCAGTGTGGTAATGGTGAGTTTTTCCTCTGGGCGGCCAATATTGCTCCCCAAAACCACCGGCGTTGTGGCTGGGCGGTGTTGCAACAAGGTATCGCGGGCCCATGCCAGCTGAGTACGGCGGCGCATGGAAACCGGATTATAAAAACCGATGACAAAATCGCCTTGTGCTGCACCAATAACACGTTTTTGGATTGTTTCCCAAGGTGTTAGCAAGTCGGACAAAGAGATGGCGCAAAAATCGTGCCCCAGTGGTGCACCAATACGGTTGGAAAGTGCAACCATAGCCGAAACCCCCGGCGTGGAAGCAACTTCAACCCGGCGGGCCTGAGCGGAAACACCGCCTTGATCCTCTGCACGGTCCAACAGCTCGAATACCAACGCACCCATGGCGTAAATACCTGAATCGCCTGAGCAAACCAGCGCGACATTCTTACCTGTGCCCGCCCGTTCCAAGGCAAAACGCACCCGCTCTTCTTCTGCACCCAACGGGAATGCATGGCGGTGCTTACCGTTTATGAGCGGTGCAACCAGATCAAGATACAAGCTGTAACCAACAACTTCGTCGGCCTCGCCCAACCATTTAGAAGCTTGTGGTGTGCGCCAATCATCACGGCCCGGACCAATGCCAATAACGTGTAAACGACCGGGGGCACGACCAACATTTTCAGCTTGAACAGGGGCTGGCGCACAGGCAACCGCCATGGTCGCATTCGCTGTTTTTTGCTTTTCAACCAGTAGTTTACCATTAGCGCCCGTTGCAGCAAGGGCGGCACCTTCGCTCACGCCATGACAGCCGACCTCAGCGAACACCACTGAAGACGGATTGCGTAAGCGCTCTGCTTGGGCTTCCAGCTCTTGAGGCGAAAAGACACGGAATGGCCTGTTGTATTTGCTGGCCAGTTGCAACATGGCTTGCTCATCGGCTTTTACATCAATACTGGCGAAGGCCGCCACCGCCCCCATGGCAATGCCCGCCGTTTCCAGCTGGTCAAGTACCAGCTGTTCCAGCTCTTCCAAAGCACAGCCACGGGCACAACCAAGGCCGACCACATGGGTTTGTGGATGGAACACCAGTTTGTTTTCACTAGGTTTTTCGGGACTAGTGGTGATGATGATCTGCTGTTTGGCATCGGCAGCAAGAGGCAGGTTGGCCGCTTGTAGCCAAGGTGCCTCTCCAATGATTTGTACTGGCTCGCCGCAAAGCATATTGGCCATAATCCCTTTGGCATCTTTCGGGTTGGCCAAAGTGTAACCATCTGCCGGATCATCCAGTGCAATGCCAAAAACGTTATCCCCGCTTGTGGTGATAGCGGCATGAGATTGCAAACCCTCGGCAATTTTGCATGCAAGCTCATTGGCACCACGATGACCGCCCAATAGGGGGACAACTGACTTACCATCATCGGAAACCGCAATTACTGGCGGTTCGCTATGTTTATCCCCCAAAACCGGTGCTAAAGCACGGATTAAAATGCCCGAAGCACAAACGCCGATAATAGGTGTGCCCGCCTGAAACAAGCCGCGCAAATGACTTGAGGCATCACTAAACGTAACGTTGTATTCCACCTGTGGACTTGCCGAATGTCGGCTAAAACCGTGAATCAAACCGTTCTTAACAAGCCCGTTTATTTGCTTAGCTGTTTGTAGTGCTGAAGGATTTATGACGATAAGTGCTGGGGCAGCGTCCATGGCTCCTCTCCCCTATATACGAGTATCATTGAAAAATATGGGGCGCTATCCGAGTTGAGATGAGCTAACGGCATCACCTTCATATCCGGGCGTGTGGCACGCTCTACATAGCCTGCATGTTCCAGTAGACCCATGTTTTCTAACAGGGTTTTTATCCGGTTCACATGTCGGCCCACTTTCATTATTGCCACGGCCTCTGCATTCTCGATCAGCGGTTGAATGCGTTCATTGTTGAGCGGACCGGGGATAATCGTCAAGACATCATTACGCGCAGCCAATGGGCGCCCCAATGCAGCAGCACACGCTGGAACAGAAGAAACCCCCGGAACCACCTCGCAGCGAAAATTGCCGCTCAAACGTTCATAAAGATACATGAAAGAGCCATAGAGAAACGGGTCGCCCTCACACAACACCACAACATCATGACCGTTATTGAGCTGCTCTGTAATGCTACTGGCCGCACGATCATACACTTCCTTGGCGGGGAAACGATCGGTGCGCATGGGCATTTCCATAGCGATTTCTATAGCATTTTCAGGCAGATACTGCGCCACAATTTCACGGGCGAAACTGGGGATACCTTCGGCTGCCGGATAGGCAATAACCTTGGCCTTTGAGATAAGCCGATGGGCTTTTAGTGTAATTAATTCAGGATCGCCCGGCCCGAGGCCGACCCCATAAAGGGTTCCTGTCATTTTTTTGTCCAATTCCATTGTGTCACTGTCATTAAAGGGCGAAAACCTGTAAGGGTTCCAATGGTTTGTGCGCGGGAAACTGCAATGCGCCGCAACTCGCCGCCATGGGCCTTATGGGCCTTAAGCAGCTCCATTTCCCCCTCGGTTGTTACCGCATTGGCAACCAAACGACCGTTTTTTTTCAATAGGTTAACGCAGCTCTCGATCATTTTGGGAGCCGTCAATCCACCACCAATAAAGATGGCGTCAGGCGCGGCAAGCCCCTCAAGGCATTCAGGTGCTTTATCCCCCTGCAATTGCAAATGCGGCACACCAAGACCGGCGGCATTGCCACGGGCGCGGGCGCGGCGGGTATTATCGGGTTCAAATGCAATGGCTTTGGTATGGGGTGCAGCGCGGAGCCATTCGATAGCAATAGAACCGCAACCGGTGCCGATATCCCAAAGTAACTCACCGGGAACAGGGCGTAATTGCGCTAATGTTACCGCCCGCACCTCTTGCTTGGTCAGCTTACCATCATGATGAAAAGCGCTATCCGGAAGCCCCGGCAACCGCCCGTAGTGGGGGGTATAACTATTGGCAATGGCTTCAACCGCCACCACATTGAGAGCGCGGGCCGGCCCCTGATAAGTCTCCGCCGTCGAGCTATGCACCGCCTGTTTATCCCCGCCCAAATGCTCCAGAACCGTTAGGGTTGAGGCACCATATCCTTCATCAGTGAGGATATCGGCAATTTCAGTAGGGCTATCACCGTTAGAGGTGAGCAGCAAAAGGCGCGCTTGATGGAAAAGGCAGGCACGCAACTGGTCCAAAGGTCGGCCATGCAAGCTAATGCATTGAACTTCTTGGATTTTCCAGTGCATCTGCGCCGCCGCAAGCGAAAAGGAAGAAGGGTGCGGTAGGCACGTAACCTCACCCTTTTCAAAGTGATCGGCCAAAGTGGCACCAACCCCGAACCAGTAGGGATCGCCGCTGGCAATGACGACGCACTCTTGACTGCGCAGCTGCTTAAGTTGCTCTATTCCTTGAGAAAACGGCTTTGGCCAAACCATGGTTTGTGCATGGGTTTCGCCCAAGAGCTCTAAATGGCGCTTGCCTGCCATGATATGCTTGGCAGAAGCTATGGCCTCTTGCGCCAGCGGGGATAAACCCTTGGGGCCATCTTCGCCCATACCGATAATGGTGAGCCATGGCACATTTTTCTGTGTGGTCATGACCGGCTATCCTTTTGTTTCTTCTGGCAAACCGGCTGCAACCGCATTAACAGCCGCCGCCGCAAGAGCCGAGCCGCCACGCCGCCCATGAACAGTTAGATAAGGAATGCCCAGATCGTTTTCACTCAATGCCTGCTTGGATTCTGCCGCACCAACAAAGCCAACGGGAAAACCGAGTACCGCAGCCGGTAATCCCCACCCGGCGGCAATACACTCGAGCAAATAGAACAGCGCGGTTGGCGCGTTACCAATAGCGACAACAGCGCCATTAAGATAAGGTTTCCAAAGGGTTATGGCCGCAGCTGAACGGGTGTTACCTAAATCGTGCGAAAAACGTATCACTTCCGGTTCATTTAGGGTGCAAATCACCTCATTTTGTGCCGGTAAATAGCGCTTGATGATGCCATGGGCGACCATCTCCACATCGGTCAGGATGGGCGCACCATTTTGCAAGGCAGCATGGGCTTTTTCGACCACACCTTCGCTGGCATCCAGATCCTGTGGCAAGTCAACCATACCACATGCATGGATGAGGCGAATGGCAACAGGATGCAGCGCAGCCGGGAGATGATCCAGCTTCGCCTCGCTGCGCACAATTTCAAATGACCTTTCGTAGATCTTTTTCGGATCACGAATGTAGTCATAGGTTGTGGGGTTCAAACTCACTTACCTTCCTTCACCATAGAGCGCGGCCCTAACGGGTGATCGGCATGCGGGTACGGGGCATGGTGATGCCCGTGATCGTGCCCGTGGTCATGACTATGATCGTGCGAATGGCCGTGATTGTGGTGGTGGTGCTCATGCGCATGCGCATGGCTGTGGTCATGGCTATGGCCATGGTGGTGATGATCGTGGTGGTGATGATCGTGGTGGTGGCCGCTGACATCCTCTCCCAGTGCCGCTTTATCACAAGCGCCGGTGCAGGTGGTATCGCACAGTTTGCACTCGGCTTCATCGCCCAGCCCCTCCACATGGTGGTGGTGGCTTTCTTGGGACGCGCCGATTTCTGCCTCAAAACCCAAAACCTGCTCGCGGTATTTGCACAGCTGGCAGTTCATGTTGTTCGCACCACCGAGGATTTCTTCCAAGCGCTCGGCCATGGTATCAAGCACCAAGGGGTGATCGTTGAGGTAGCCTGCCTTTAAGAACTCGATGTCAGGATTGGCAGCAGCAACTTCGTCAGCGAAATTGTAAATCCGCTGCACCAGTACACCGGTAAACAGGAAGTACGGGAAGACAATAATGCGTTTGTAACCCAGCTTGCTGGCGTGCTCTAAGCCCGGTTTCACAAGCGGGAAAGTGACACCCGAATAGGAGGTTTCGGCCCAACCAAAACCCATACCCTCCCAAATAAGACGGGTAATTTTAGCAACGTTAGAGTTGGCGTCCGGGTCGGAAGCGCCGCGCCCCACCACCATCAGCAACGTTTCTTCATTCGCAACTTTGCCCGGCGCGGCATCAATAGCTTGTTGAATGCGCTCGCTGGCGGCACGCACCATGCGGGTATCAACAGCCAGCTCGCGGCCATATTCGATTGTCACTTCAGGGTGTTTGGCCTGATAGGTGTTCAACACCGAAGGGATATCGTTTTTAGCGTGACCTGCTGCAAACAACATGCCCGGCACGGCGAGAATACGTGTGCATCCTTGGGCGATCAAATTATCCAGCCCCGAGTGAATGACCGGATTGGCGAATTCCAGATAGCCATAGTCTACCGGCAAATGCGGGTAACGGGCGCGCATACCTTCGGAAAGGCGCGCAAATTCGCCCACTGCCCCTTTGTTACGGCTGCCATGACCGCACACCATGATGCCGATTTTTTCGTTTTTATCAGTATGTGAAGGAATCATTATACAGCCTCTGCCTCGCCTTCAGCGGATGCTGTTTCGGTTTCATCTTCAACCGTTGTTTCCTGTGATTTTTGTTTCTTTTTATCACGAATGACCAGTGCAGCAACAACAGCTGCGGCAGTAACAGCGGCAGCTGCAACCCAGTGGCTGTGACCGGCCAGCTCGCCTAAGTGGCCGCCATGGGCATGGGCACTTGTAGAAATCAGTAGTGTAGACAGTGAGGCTAAAAAGTACCTGCTTAAATTTTTCATTTCATCTCCAGTTGCTGCCCTGTACTTAAATGACAGAGATTGGCTATTAGAGACGCCTTGGGTGATATTTAGAAAGGCCGCCGGGAAAACAGCATTTTGCTTTACCCTTTGGGGACAGCTCTGACATTAGTTCCCGATTTGGGTCAACCGCCTTCAGAATTACTTTCAGTCCATCACGGGACGCCGTCGAATAATGGGGGCACGCTAGTGCACACCAAGACGGATAGCAAGTTGTAAAACACAAATTGTTTTCACCTGTTATATATTTTGAGATTTAAATGCAACTAATTCTCAATTGCATAAATTGCCATATGCTGCTAGCATACGTAACGCGTATTTCCTATGATGATATCCCGCCTCTAGCCACAGGCTGATACGAAAGCAATTGGTAAGCAATAATGATCTCAACTGAAAGTACCCGGCGTGAAATAGGTGCAGTGCTTGCAGGGCAACGCCGTGGATTTACCAGCAAGTTACTCTTTGTTGGGCCAGCAGTTATTGCCTCAATTGCTTATGTCGACCCCGGAAATTATGCAACAAACATCCAAGCCGGTGCAGGATACGGGTATAGCCTGCTATGGGTTGTATTGCTCGCCAATCTCATCGCCATGCTGTTTCAGGCCCTTTCTGCCCGATTGGGCATTGTGACGGGGAAGAATCTCGCCGAATTAGCACGGGATCACTTTTCGCTTCCCACTGTATTGGTTATGTGGGTGATTAGCGAAATTGCTGCAATGGCCACGGATTTAGCCGAGTTTTTGGGTGGAGCAATTGGCCTTGCACTCTTACTCGGGCTTCCCTTGTTGTGGGGTATGGTGATTACCGCCATCATTACCTATGGAATTTTGCTTTTCGAGCGCAGGGGGTTCCGCCCGATGGAATTGATTATTGGCGCTATGATTGCCATCATTAGTTGTTGTTATTTAATAGAAACCTTTATTGCGCCAATTGATTGGCAAAGCGCTGCCAACCAGATTACATCTCCAAGGATTGCAGACACCGCAGCATTAACAATTGCAGTTGGCATTATTGGGGCAACTGTAATGCCACATGCTTTATATTTGCATTCTGGCCTAACACAAAACCGGGCACCTATCCAAAATGAAGGTGAGTGCCGTAAAGTGCTCAAGTTTTCGAATATTGAAGTCATTGTTGCGCTGGCCATTGCAGGCCTAGTTAATATGGCAATGGTCATGATGGCTGCTTCTGCCTTTAATAAAGGCTACAGTGAAGTAGCTGAAATAGAAAGCGCCTACCACTTGCTAACACCGCTTTTAGGTGGTGCTGCAGCTTCGGTATTTCTGGTTTCGCTTATCACCTCCGGAATATCGTCTTCAGTCGTTGGAACCATGGCTGGACAAATGATTTTACAAGGTTTCCTGCGGTTTCATATCCCTATCTGGGTACGAAGACTGGTCACGATGATACCAGCCTTCATTGTTATTCTAGCTGGTTATAATGCCACCGATGCACTGGTTTTATCGCAGGTTTTCCTATCCATCGCACTGCCTGTACCCATGCTGGCGCTCATTGTTTTATCCCGTCGCCACGACATTATGGGTATGTTTGCCTTAAAATCATATTGGGCGGTCTTGGCGGAGCTAGGGACCATTACTGTTGTTGGTTTGAACCTTGTTTTGGTTTTACAGTTTTTGGATATGCCTATTGGTTTACTTTAAATAAAAGAAGACGATGCGTTAACACACCCCTAATCATAGCAGCCAAAGCATTTTGATAAGATAAAAGCTATTATGGCACTTTATTCACTTCACATTTAATGGGAACCGATACATTGTAGTAGCTTACTTACTATACCTACACATATGTAATAGCAGCAGGGAGAAAGCCATGAAAAAAGAAATCGTATTAACTGCTGTTTCAGAAGACCGTCCGGGCCTTGTTGGCGAACTCTCGGCTGTGGTTGCAGCCCATAATGGCAACTGGATTGACAGTGCCATGACACGGTTGGGCGGACAGTTTGCTGGTGTGGTGCGTATTTCTGTTTCGGCTGAAAACGAGCGTAAACTTTGTGATGCATTGCTTGATCTGGAAGCAAAAGGCATTTCGGTTGGCCTACATATAAATGGTGCCAATGTTGCCCCAAGTGGCACAATGGCAAAGCTCTCTCTCATTGGCCAAGACCAACCGGGTATGATTTCACGAGTTTCGGCCATTTTAGGCGCTCTTCGGGTTAGTATTGACAGCTTGGATACATTGGTTGAACCGGGCTCGATGAGCGGAGAACTGATGTTCAAGGCCAAAGCCGACATCATATTGCCACATGGCTTAACGAGCGAGCAGTTGATTGAAGCCCTTGAAGTGATTACCGGCGATTTGATGATTGAAATTGAAACACAGAAATAAGAGTAACCACGCAAGTTACTCTTATTACGCATCATTATTTATATATCACGAGATACGTAAATTAGTTATCGATATTCGGTAATTTCATGTTGCGGAAATCGATAATTTTAACTAATGGTTGAGAGGAATAATAATCTATCGCAATTATGGAGTTGTGATGCGTAACAATAAGCGCCCCTCATGCCAAGGGCTGTCCAATCGCTGTAGTATCATGCTGGCGTTAATCGCTTGTTTTGTGGTGCTGATACTCGCCGCTTTCAATTCTAAAAGATTTTGCAGCGCATCTGTGAGGCAGGCTGTTGCTGCATCAAGAACAAAGGGGCAGTTACCACAGGACACCAGATTGCCGACAAAATCTCTGGGTGGCACACTAACAGGGTTAGCGTTGATTACCTGGTAATTGGCTTAGGGCTGAGTTGTGACTATGCTACTTAACAGGGAAGGTGTGCGCCTTCCCTCTTTATTTTTTGGCCCCTACAATTGGCCCCTATATTATTGCGTTTTGCTTTCAATTACCTACCACAACACCTTCGCGGCGCGGGTCTGCCCCGCCTTGCAGGCCATCATTGCCAATGACGATACCATGCAGCCCTGAATTGAGATCGCGCAGGTTGACCTTGAAGCCCATAGCCTCGAGCGGCGCTTGCAGCTTCTCTGCATCTGTGCCTTTTTCCAGATCATAAGTACCAAAGCGATTGACCGCATGCGGCATGTTGATGGCTGCTTGCACATCCATTTGCCAATCGATCATGGCAATCAGGCTTTGCGCCACATACCCAATGATGCGGCTACCACCGGGCGAACCAACAACAATTACCGGCTTGCCATTTTGCAAAACGATTGTAGGTGCCATGGAAGAACGTGGCCGTTTGCTCGGCTCGACCCGGTTGGCAATGGGCACACCATTTTTGTGCGTGCGGAACGAAAAGTCGGTCAGCTCGTTATTGAGCAAAAACCCGTTGGTCATCAGCCGCGAGCCAAAACCGTTTTCAATGGTGGTGGTCATGGAAACGGCGTTGCCTTGGGTGTCCACTATCGAGAAATGGCTGGTGGATGGCAACTCAATGCTCTCGTCATCCGCTTGTAAGGATGCATGATCCCATGGCGGCGTACCTGCGGTAACCTGTGCGCTATCCAATGCCTTGGGACCTGTAAGCAATTTGGCACGTTGTTGCAAATAGTCTTTGTTGACCAAGCCTTTGGTGGGCATGGGCACGAAATCGCTATCGGCCATGTAGCGGCCCCGATCGGCAAAGGCAAGGCGGGAGGCATCGCCAATCAGCCGCCAGCTCTCGGGGTTTTGCGGGCCTAAAGCGGCCAAGTCATAGGGTTCTAGCTGACCAAGTATTTGCCCCACTGTCAGCGCACCCGATGATGGTGGCCCCATGCCGCAAATTTCATAGGCGCGGTAGGCAGTACAAACGGCAGGGCGCTGTTTGATGGTGTAGCCTTGCAAATCTTCCAGCGCCAACACGCCGGGGTTCCCTGCTGCGGTTTGTACGGTTTTGACAATGTCACTGGCAATTTCGCCCCGATAGAATGCACTGGGGCCTTCTGCGGCAAGACGGGTCAACACATGGGCATATGCCGGATTTTTAAGGGTGGCACCGACTTGTAGTGGCGTACCATTTGGCAAGAAGTAGTCGGCCGTTGCTTTAAAGCGCGAGAGGCGCTCTTGATCTTTTTCAATCAGCATATGCAGGCGGTTTGAGACTTTAAAACCTTCAGTTGCCAGTTTGATGGCCGGAGCCAAAACCTCTGCCCATGGGAGCTTACCCTTTTTGGCATGGGTATCATAGAGGAGGCGCGGCGTACCCGGCGTGCCAACCGAACGGCCACCAACAACGGCATCGTAAAACTTTAGCGGTTTGCCGTTTGCATCTTGAAACAGTTGCGGTGTGGCAGCCATTGGCGCGGTTTCGCGGCCATCATAGGTGCTGAGTTTTTGTTTTCCAGCATCAAAGTAAACAAGGAACGCACCACCGCCCAAACCGGAGGATTGCGGCTCGACCAAACCCAATACGGTTTGTACTGCCACCATGGCGTCTATCGCATTCCCGCCTTTGGCCAGCATGTCATAGCCTGCCTTGGCTGCAAGCGGGTTGGCGGCAGCAACCATATAGTTTTTAGCAGTTACCAGTTTGGCAGTGGCGCGTGCTGTTGCGGCCTCTGGTGCGATAGAATCGGTTTTTTGCTGTGCACTGACAGCAGTACAAAACAGGGCTGATAATGTCAGTGCCAGCAGGATTTTGCTGGTTTTTCTCATGCTCATGCCATCCCCCTTCACATCTGGAGCAAAGCATGACGTGATTTTACCTAGGGCACAAGCTATTAACGCTAGGTAATTAGGATCAACCCGCCAACAGTTACCCTCCTTGCCAGCGGGTTAGGGTATGTTTGGGGTCAATACCCAAGGAGTTGATGCCCCGAGCGGCGACCTCGGTGATCATTTGATCAAGATTGGCAAGGCCCGCATAAAAAGGTGGCACCGGCGGACAAACAATACCACCCATGCGGGTGACTTTCAGCATGGCCTCGATATGACCTTCGTGTAGTGGTGCCTCGCGCGGGGCAATCACCAGCTTGCGGCGCTCTTTCAGTGTCACATCTGCCGCGCGAGTGAGCAGGTTATCGGATAAGGAATAGGCAATGGCCGAGAGCGAGCGCATGGAACAGGGGGTCACAATCATGCCGCTGGTTTGGAAAGAACCGGAGGCAATGGGGGCGAGCATATCCTGCCCCTCGTAGGTGTGGCTTGCCAGCTCGGAAAGCATAGCCACCCCATGGGTGCCCAGCTCGTGGGTGACGCTGGCATGGGCACCGGAGGAGAGCACCAAGTGGGCCTCAACCCGCAGTTCGGAAAGGATTTCCAGCGTTTTTAGCGCAAGGCAGGCACCCGATGCGCCGGTAACCCCCACCAGTACCGGCAGTGGCGGCGCATAGAGCGGGCGTGTGGCCGGCAAATTTCCCGATTGTTGCAGCTCGTTTGATGAGGCTGCGCCTTGTTGCCCGCTTTGATTGTTGTTTTTTGCCATGAACCGCGCTCCTTGAGTATCAACCTTAGCGCTTTATACTATGTAACTATGAAAAAGAGATGCAAAATTTTTCGTGCGCCCAAGATGCAAGTAATGATTTGAGTGGCAATAAATTTTGGATTACTCTAAAGTATTATTTAAAGATTTAATAAAATAATGTTTAGATTATGCATTGTTATACGTTTTTGCGCTAATTTCTTTTGATTAGGTGTTAACATGATGTTTTTTATACGCTTTCTTAATAGGGGCCATCGGATTGGCTTAAGCCTGCTTTGGGTTATGGGCATTTTCGTCAGTTCTGCAGCTGCAAAAGAAATGACAATCCGCCCATTTACCCAAAATGTTTTGAAGCATGTGCTACTGCACGAGCTGGGGCATGCTGTGATGCGTGAGTTTAACCTCCCCAAAACGGCCAATGAAGAGGCGATGGCCGACAGCTTTGCCACCACCTATATTACCCAAAATATGCGCGATGAAGCACCGCAAATAATAGTTGCGCGGGTGCATTCGTGGATGTTGGAGGACCGCCAACGCGGCACCAAACCCTATGACTTTAAAGGGGAACACATGGTGGATATTCGGCGGGCCTACCAAACCGCCTGCCTGTTTTATGGCGCGGACTCTGCCGAGTGGCAGCAATACATTGAAGAGTTCGGCTTCTCCAAGCATGATTTGGCGGCATGCGCTGACACAGCCCGCGACCAGATAGCAGGCTGGCAACAGCTTTTGCCACTGACGCTTTTGCAAGATGACGATAAATCGCCCAATGTGGAAGTGATTTTTGGTGAAGGCCCTTACAAAAGCGCTATGCAGAAAACCCAGCTTATTGCGTGGTTTGCCGATGTAGTACGGCAGTTTAACTGGCCCGAAAAAGTAACCATAAACTTTGACCATTGCGATAAGGGCGCGAGTTGGAACCGACAGGAGCGCCGCATATTACTTTGCGATAATTACGTTGAACGTTTTAACAGGCAAGCTGAGGAACTAAGGTAGGTTATCTTTTAACATCATATCAACTTAATAATAATTGACTACTACCAATTACTATTTAGTATTAAATTAAATTTCTACTTTTTGAGGTAGCGATGTCCAAAAGCACTATTAAACCTACTGTCTACCTAATCAAAGAACACGTATCAGATTTAAAAGATATTTTTAAGAATCCGGACAAACTTCAAACCCAGCACATAGACACCAAGGACGACACAGAAATCAACGGCGCGCTATTCTATAAAGACAGCGCCAAAAGACCCCCAAAATGGCTGCCTTTTATTCAAGCGGAGTTCGTGGTTGATACACTTAGAATATTCAACTCTTCTTCATATGCTGTAATCGTGATTAAGACTAATGATCGTTTTTTTGCAATCCCATTTGGCATGGGGTCACACCTGATTGACACAACAAAAATAGAATATAACTTCGGGTTAAAGGTCGCAATTAACTGCATTCCGCAAAACGACTTAAAGCAAATAAACCTCACAACCCCTGAAGCCTCTTCACAAAAGACTCTTAAACAGGCACCAAAAAAATCCACCCCCAACGAAATGGGAATTAACCAACACAAAGACATCCTTAGAGGGCTAGCAGGAGATCTACCCAACAATCACTCTCTCGGGAAGAGAGTAGAAGGAAAAGATAGTGTCCGTCCTACCAAGAATGTCGAGACACTTATTGAGCTAAAAGCTTTGTGTACTGACCTTTTAGAGTACTCAAAAAAAGAAGATTATAAAGAGAAGTTCCCTTGGATCGACAACATGTCAATCACTAGTGATCCAATGATAATCGATAGCTTATTTGACGAATTACTAAAATCAATTAAGTCAGAGAACTTCGATCACATGTATTTCTCAACCCCAGAATTCGTCAGCAACATATTTTCTTATGAAGGTTTCGTTTTTAAAGGTAATAAAAAGAGAAATAAAATTGCTTACCCGTTTCCTGAAATGCCAGATTTCTATTCTGACTTTGGAAAAGCCTTTATTGACATTATGGATCAGGAACAGCTGAGAAAAAAATGTAAAGTTTACCTCCGTAACGAAGACGGGGATGACCGGTTTGGTTGGCCTCTTTCGCGCTGTATAGCATGGGAGACAATCATGAACGGAAAGAAATATATCCTTTCTGATGGAGAATGGTATCAGGTTAATCAAACGTTTTATGACGAAATAACTAGTTTTTTCCAGTCACACGTAAATAGTGATATTAATCTTCCTGACGCTAGTCAAAATTATGACAGAGAAGCAAACTATAATTTTACCGCATGTACTAACTCAGACTGCTATCATCTATTTGACCTTGGGCATCCCAAGGCTAAACACAAAACAATAACTAGTGCTGGGAACGAAATTTGCGATATATTTGATTCAAATAACAAGCGTTTCATCCATGTAAAACCGGGAAAAAGCTCTTCGGCAATCAGCCATCTCATGAGGCAGGGTGCTTTCAGTGCCCAAATAATACAAACCGAACCAGTAGAACGAAAAAAATTCCAAGGCTACCTGAATGAAGATTCTATAAACGTTAGCTTTCTAGATAATTACAACCCTCAAAACTTCATAGTCACTTTTGCTTTAATTCTCGGAAAAACTCAAAATGAAGATATTCCTTTTTTTAGCAAAGTCAGTTTCAAGGACGCCGCAACTAGCATTACAAGCATGGGATATAAGTGTGAGTTCGGGTATATCAACACAATAACTGCCCCAATCAGCCAGCTTGAACTTGTTGCCTGAAATTACTGCTCCACCAATGAACAACCCAAGTTGGCCGCTCATTGGTGTATCAACTCATCACAAAATCATTAGTGCCCTAACCGCCCTTAAGCCCGTGGGGGAAGAGTTCGTCCCAGCGGCCTTCCACCGATTTCACCAGCTCTTCGGGCATGCGCAGCACCTCGGGCCAGTCGCGGGTTGTTTCTGCCCCTATCTTCTTCGTGGCATCCATGCCCAGCTTGCCACCCAGCCCCTCTACCGGAGATGAAAAATCGAGGCTATCGACACTGGTTTTTTCCAGTATCACCATATCGCGGGCGGGGTCCATGCGGGTGGCCACCGCCCACATAACATCCGACCACGAGCGGCAATCGATATCTTCATCAACCGTAATAATCAGCTTGGTCATGGTGAATTGTGGCAGCAGCGACCACATGGCCAGCATGGCGCGGCGGGCCTGCCCCGCATAGCTTTTTTTAATTTTCAAGACGGCAATGCGGTAGGAGCACGCCTCTGGCGGCAACCACAAGTCTTCCACCTCCGGCACTTGCTGCTTGAGCAGGGGCAGGAAAACATCGTTCATGGATTCAGAAAGGACAGCGGGTTCATCTGGGGCGCGGCCGGTAAACGTGCTCATGTAAACGGGGTCCTTCTTGGCTGTAATACGGGTCAGGCGGCACACGGGATACGGCTCGATACCGTTATAGTAACCGGTGTGGTCGCCGTAAGGGCCTTCCTCGGCGGTTTCATGCGGTTCGGCGTAACCTTCCAGCACAATTTCCGCGCTTGCGGGCACTTTTAGCGGCAAGGTCTGGCAAGGCATGAGCCGCGGGCGGGTGCCACCCAAAATACCAGCGATCATCAGCTCGCTAACATCGGAGGGGGTGGGAATAACGGCGGACAAAATGGTCGCGGGATCGGCCCCTATCACCACTGCAACCGGCATGCGCTCGCCCCTTTGCGCCCAAAGGCGGTGATGGGCCGCGCCGCCGCGCATGGAAAGCCAACGCAAAATAGCGGTGTCCTTACCGGTAACCTGCAAACGGTAAATGCCGAGGTTGTAGTTGCGCGGGTCATCCGGCCCCGGCGGGCGGGTGATAACAATGCCCCATGTAATGAGCGGGGCAACATCGCCCGGCCAGCAAGTTTGAATGGGTAGCTGTGAAAGATCAAGCGGCCAGTGCTGCAAGGTGTTTTTAGCGGCAACGCGTGGACGCGATGCCAGCGCCGCTTTTGCCAGCGGCCATGCCTCAATAACTCCGCGCAGGCCCTTGGGTGGTTTGGGAGAGCGTAAAAACGCCATCAACTCGCCCAGCTTTTTAAAGTCTTCCGGTTTGCAGCCCATGCCCAGCGCCACACGCTCTTTACTGCCAAAAACATTGGTCAGCAGCGGCATAGAGGCGCTCATCCCCCCTTGGTTCTGCGGATTTTCAAAGAGTAGTGCCGGGCCTTGGCGGGCAATAACCTGTCGGTGAATTTCTGTCGCCTCTAAATGGGTGGATACCGGCGCCGCAACACTTTGCAGCATATCGCGTTGTGCCAGATGCTGCGTGAAAGCAGCAAGCGTTGGAAAGCGCGGCTGGGAACGGGCAAACATAACGTGCCTTTCTACTTTTGCATTAGAGGCTAACCTAACGACGACAGCGGTTTTATTTATGAACAGCGCATAGAGCAAAAACAATTGCGTTGTTCATTTTCTTTTCATTGACGGGTGATTGCGGCCGCGTCGTTGATATTCATCAATGTTGTCATTGCAACTGCTGCTAACACCAGTAGTTACGAAGCGAAGGAGGCACAAGAAATGGCACTTAAACCGGAACGAGGGCAGTTTCCGCCAGTTTTACAAACTGCAATGCGTTTTTTGCCGCCACCTCCCCTTGGCATGTTCTTAACCCATGCGGTACGTCGACTTTCAACCCAGCGCCCGGACTTGTTCGAGCGGCTCGGCGCTTACAAACGCGCCCAGTTTATTGTTGACCCGGTTGACCTTCCCTATGTTTTCAAGCTGGTGCCCAATGGCGAACATGCCTTTGTTGAAATGCTGCCAAAGGCCAAGGCCCCGCAGGGGGATGCCAAAATAACCGGCCCTCTGATTGTGCTGCTGGGGTTGATTGATGGCACTTATGATGGCGATGCCATGTTCTTCTCGCGCGATTTGGTGATCGAGGGCGATACAGACGCCGTGCTGGCCCTGCGCAACACCATGGAAGAAGCAGATTTAACCCCCGCCGAACTGATTGGCCTTAACGGCCAGCTGCGCGATGTGGTGGACCGCTGCGCCAATAGCACCCTTGCCAATTTGCGAAAGGTGCTGGACGCCCCGCAAGCGGGATAGTTTGCGCGCTTATTCAAAGTTTAGTTCCCAACTAATGGACGTATCATGGCTTCCAATTTAACCAATATCCCGCAATCGATGGAGCTTGTTTGCCCGGCGGGAACACCTGCCGCCTTAAAAGCTGCCGTGGATGCCGGGGCCCACTCGGTCTATTGCGGGTTTCGCAATGAAACCAATGCCCGCAACTTCCCCGGCCTGAACTTTTCGGTCAAAGAACTGCGCGATGGCGTGCGCTATGCCCACCAGCGGGGCACCAATGTGCTGGTTGCCGTCAACACCTTTGCCAGAGCCGGTGATGTGGGTATCTGGACCAAAGCGGTAGACGATATTGCCGCCTGCGGGGCTGATGCGATTATTGCCGCCGACCTTGCCGTACTGGATTACGCCCACAAGAACCACCCGCAAGTGCGCTTGCATCTGTCGGTTCAGGCAGCGGCGGCCACCCCCGAGGCGATCAACTTTTACGCGCAAACCTTTGGTGTGCAGCGCGTGGTGCTGCCCCGTGTGATGTCGGTTGAAGAGATTGAAAAGCTCAACAAGGAAATCTCGGTTGAAACCGAGGTGTTCGTATTCGGCGGTCTTTGTGTGATGACCGAAGGGCGCTGTGCGCTTTCATCCTATGCCACCGGTAAATCCCCCAACCTGACCGGCGTGTGCTCGCCCCCCGGCGATGTTTCCTACGATGAAGAAGGCGACAAGCTGTATGCCCGCTTGGGCGGTTTTACCATTGATGGTTTTGAGGCGGGCGAGAATGCCGGTTACCCGACCCTGTGTAAGGGCCGCTTTAATGCCAATGACGAAACTTCCTATCTCTTTGAAGATCCGGTGAGCCTGAACGCTGCCGCCCTGCTGCCACGGCTGCGCGCTGCCGGTGTGACTGCCTTGAAGATTGAAGGCCGCCAACGGGGCAAGGCCTATATCTCGCAGGTCGTCAAAGCATTTCGTCAGGCGGTGGATGTGCTGGACGCGGGCGGTAATGCCGAAGCCGAAGTTTCGGCTATGCTGAACGCCATGACCGAGGGCGGGCGCGAAACCACCGGTGCCTACAAGAAGATCTGGAGATAATAATGCAAAAAATTGAGCTGGCACTCGGCCCTTCGTTCTTCAACTGGTCGGTAGACTATTTGCACGATTTTTACGCCCGTATTGCCGATGAAGCCCCTGTTGAGCGGGTATATATTGGCGAGGTGATTTGCGGCAAACGCATGCCGTTTAACGACAAGGCTTGGCCGCAGGTGATTGAACGCCTTGAGCGCGGCGGCAAGCAGGTGGTGTTTTCGACCATTGCCCTGCCCGTGACCAAACGCGACCGCGTTTCTATCCACGATTTGTGCGAGCTGGATATGCTGGTGGAAGTGAACGACATGGCCGCCCTCGCCCAGCGGGCTGGCAAACCGTTTGCTGTTGGCCCGTTCTTCAACGTTTACAATGAAGGCGCGGCACAAGCCCTAATCGAACGCGGTATGGAAACCCTGTGCCCACCCGTGGAGCTGCCCTTGGCATCCGTTGCTACCATTGCCAAGGCCTGCCCTGATTTAACAATGGAGATGTTTGCCTTTGGTCGCTTGCCGCTGGCGGTTTCCGGCCGTTGTTACCATGCCCGCGCCCATAAGCTGCACAAGGACAGTTGCCAGTTCGTTTGCGACAAGGACTTGGATGGCATGGACGTGGATACACTGGACAACCAGCAATTCCTCGCCGCCAATGGCATTCAAACACTCTCGCACAGTGTGCAGGCCCTGACCCTTTCGGCCGAAGAATGGCACGCGCAAGGCATTGGCCGCCTACGGCTTTCACCGCATGATATTGATATGGTGCAGGTGGCGCGTGATTACCGCGCTTTGCTCGACGGCGAGATTGACAGTAGTGAATTGGAAGCACGGTTGAAAGCGATGCCTCTACCCGGCGCACTGGCCAATGGTTACATTGCCGGTAAGCCGGGGCATGTGTGGGCCGCGGACTAATAAGCACAAGCCGCAGTTGTTAACTGCATGCAATCAAATGCTGAGCGACTGCGGCTTATAACTAGTTTTCAAGGCCCTCAGGAAATTCCAGTTTACGGGCCGAAACAAACTCCAATAGCGTATCACGGGCTTTTTGGTGTTTTTGTTGGTACAACTCCATTGCCTTGGGCTCATTGCCTTCGAGCACTGCTGCCAACACTTTTCGATGTATTAGGTTATCTTCTGGCGATTTGCCACATTCTTGCGCTTGTAATAGACGGGCCCGATGGCTTTGATCCCACAGCCTAATTAAACAGCCATACAGTTGTTTATTTTCGCTCAATGTTAATAAGTACTCATGAAAGCTTCTGTCGGCGCCGGCCCAAACCGTCATCCGGTTCATTTCAATTGCCACATCCATAAGGTCCATGAGTTCTTGTAGACGTGATACCTCTTCTTCTTGTAATCCTCTTGCCAGAATTCCTTTAAGAGCAATCGGCTCCAGGGACTGCAATATTTCGTAGATATCAATAATATCTTTTGTGGTAATCGGCAGTACCAGCATACCCTGGCGCGGCCGCACCCTGACCAACCCATCACGTTGCAACAAAAGCATGGCTTCCCGTACGGGGGTACGGCTCATGTTTAATGTTTCGGCAGCTTCACGCTCCAACAGCTGTGTTCCGGGGCGCATCTGGTTGTTTTGTATTGCTTCTTTAAGGCGACGATAGGCTATCGCAGTGTTAGATCTGTCACTCTTATTCATTTTTTCAGCTTTATCGGGACTAGAAATAAAGTAATACGTTTAATCTATCTCATCTGAAGCTATGAGTCGAGTTTGCATATATTGCCAATCATTGAGCTGGCGAATACCTTGAGATAATCTTAACTAACTGAAACAGCTGGGAAATTTAAGTACTTCGTAACATGCCCTAGGGTCAACTGCATTTTAAGCAATTACCTTTTATTACAAAATACTACAAGTTCTTATAGGAATATTCATTTTTAGATAAACTTAAAAATACTAATAAACATGTTAATGGTAATCGCGGCAATAATAGATAATTCATATTATCGTAATTGCCGCGAAAATTTCCGGTTACTTTACATAACCAACCGCAAGGTGAAGGAAACTAGCTGTTACCAAACTCCTTGGCGTGCAACCAGTCCGCATGCTTGGGCGCTTTTTTCGTGCGGCTCCATTCTTCCAGCATATCCCATTTCACAGCGTCCAGACGTTGCAACTTTTCCTCTTCAGCAGGATCAGGGCATGCTAGCTCGATACGGTGTCCATTCGGATCAAAGAAATAGATCGAGTGGAAGATTGAATGGTCGGTCACACCGAGTACATCAATGCCGTTTGCTTCCAGCTGCTCTTTGAAGGCAACCAGCGTGGCACGGTCTTTCACCTTGAAGGCGATATGTTGTACCCATACTGGCGTGTTGGGATCGCGACCCATTTCCGGCTTGGTTGGCAGCTCGAAAAAGGCAAGAACATTGCCATTCCCAGCATCTAGAAACAAATGCATGTAGGGGTCTGGCTCATGCGTGGAAGGCACTTTATCCTCGGCAATAGCCAGAATAAAATCCATATTGAGATTTTTCGTGTACCACTCAACGGTTTCCTTGGCGTCCTTACACCGGTAGGCAACGTGGTGAATTTGCTCGATCTTCATGGTCTTTCCTCCTCAACTGCGCTCGGTCGTGGGCATGGTTTCTTTTGCCAGGGCCAAAGCCTCGGCCAGCACCGCGCGATCACCAATATGATTGGCGAGAATAAGCACAAGCCGCGCGTTCATGCTGGTACTTTGCGCATCACTCAGGCCCGTGTGGCTATCAATCAGCTCTTGATAAAAGCCATCGGGATCATTGAGATTGGGTTGCTCTACAAGCTGGCTCATGCGGTAACCTCCTGCGTTAGATTTCCAGTGGCGATGCGCATGGCCTCTTGAACCGAGGCTTCGTCATAGCTCACAAAGCGGGCAGCGATATGCTGGTCCGGGCGCAACAGGTAAATGGCAGATCGCGCCTCTCCCAAATAGCGCTCTTGCAGGCTTTTATCGGGCAATTGCGCGGTGTTAATGGAAAGCGATTCAATTGTGATGCCATCCACATCCAAGCTAACCGGTACATCACAGTTAATAGCCAATAACTGGAACTTGTTGCCTAATTGCTCCAGCAAATACCCCTTTTCAAGCGGGGCATCACTGGCCGGCGCACCGGGACGGGTGCGCTTTGGCATATGCGGCACATCTGCCCCATTCAAGGAAGAACCATCGTAAACAGCTGGAACAGACAAGCGGCCCGAATTAACAAGTGGGCGGGCAAATGCAGCTTTCTCGGCCAAGTCCAGCACCGCATTACGGAAGATGCGGCTCATATTGGACTTGGGCGTGATAAAGTCCGTAGAACGGGAGGAGTTGAGAATGTTCTCGTCCGCCGCATAAATGCGCTCTTCATCATAGGTATCAAGCAAACTCAATGGCGCTTTATTCTCCATGACCAGCTTGAGTTTCCAAATGAGGTTGTCGGTATCTTGCAGACCCGAGTTGGCACCGCGTGCACCAAATGGCGACACCTGATGAGCACTATCACCTGCAAAAATGACCCGCCCTTTGCGGAACTGCTCCATACGTCGACACTGGAAGGTGTAGATTGAAACCCATTCCAACTCGAAATTCACATCCTCGCCCAGCATGGCTTTGAGGCGCGGAATGACGTTTTCTTCCTTTTTCTCTTCTTCCTTGTCGATATCCCAGCCCAATTGCAAATCAATGCGCCAAACATTGTCGGGCTGCTTGTGTAACAGTGCCGATTGGCCACGATTGAAAGGCGGATCGAACCAGAACCAGCGCTCTGTTGGGAAGCTTGCATCCATAATCACATCGGCAATGAGGAAGTTGTCCTCAAACACGCGGCCGACAAAGTCCAGCCCGAGCATGGAACGGATTGGCGAAGCAGCCCCATCACAGGCAATCACCCAATCGGCTTCAATAGTGTAGGTACCCTCCGGTGTTTCCAATTGAACACTGGCATAGTCTTCGCCCTGATCAAGCGCGACAACCTTGTTGTTGCCACGTATTTCAATGGGTTTACCCTGCGCTTGCAGCTCTTTAACCCGATCAACCAAATACTCTTCGAAATAGTATTGCTGTAGATTGATAAAGGCCGGTCGCTTATGGCCATCTTCGGGCAACAGGTCGAACTGATAGACTTGGCGCTCATCGAAAAACACCTTGCCCACATTCCACTGAACACCCTTATCGACGAACTGGTCGCCACAACCGATACGATCCAAGATTTCCAGCGGACGCTTGGCGTAACACACAGCGCGTGAGCCCCAGCTCACCTTGTCGTTATCATCAACCACCACGACTGGAATGTCATTCATCGCCAGTTCAATGGCTGCAGCAAGCCCAATTGGGCCTGCTCCTACCACAACCACTTTATGGCGCACCGCTTTAGGTGCGTCTTGATCTGCCGAACGGACATAAGGATACAGCGGTACTTCAAATATCTTTTTAGACATGGATTGCCTCCCAACAATCAAAGTGCCAATTAACCTTGAAGTGCAGCCCACATTTCGCGGTCACGCTCGGCGGTCCAGATACGCGGGGTATCAATGCCGCGTGCTTCGTCAAAAGCGCGGGCCACATTAAACGGCAGGCAATGCTCATAGATGGCGTAATCTTGGAATTTTGGATCGCACTCGGCGCGGCAGGCGTCCCACGCCTCTTTCAACGTACCACCACGGGCGGCAACCTGCGCAACCGGCGTATAGGTAGACATGACAAAGTCACGGGTATTTTCAATGGCTTTATTGACCATTTCTGTACCAACCAGCGCATCACCACGCCCTGGCGCAATCGCTTTTGGCTGATAGGCCTTGATAGCATCAAGCGTTGTGCTCCAGTCTTTAAAATGGCCATCACCACAATAACAGGCAGAATGGAACTCAACGATATCGCCCGTAAACATCACGCCTTCATCTGGCACCCATGCCACAATATCACCTGCCGTATGTGCGCGGCCCAAGTGCATCAGCTCAACCTTGCGCTTGCCCATATTAATGGTCATGCGGTTTTGAAAGGTCATTGTGGGCCATGTGAGGCCGGGAATGCTATCGGCTGCCTGAAACAAACGTGGAAAGCGGCCATACTCTGAATCCCAATCTTCCTGACCGCGCTCGTAAATCATCGCCTCGCATTTGTCGGAGGCAATAATCTCTGAGGCACCATAGGCGGAGGCTCCGAGTACACGAACAGCGTGGTAATGGCTCAGCGTGACGTATTTAATGGGTTTATCTGTCACTTCACGGACTTTTTCGATGACCATCTGCGCCATAATTGGCGTTGCTTGGGCATCGATGACCATAACGCTGTCATCTCCAATAATCACACCGGTGTTTGGGTCACCTTCTGCAGTGAAGGCGTATAAATCGCGACCCACTTCGGTGAAAGAAATGTTTTTTGCTTCCATATCGCCAGTCGAGGCAAATGCTTTCGCCATAATTCAGGCTCCTTGTTTTTCTGATAATGCAGGGGTAAAGGCAGGTGCTGGCAAAACGGTACCAACGCAGCTACCAAATCCAACGCGATAGCCATCGCCCTGCGCCCATCCTGTTAATGAAAGTGTATCGCCATCTTCGATAAAGGTGCGCTGCTCGCCGCCCTCAAGAGTAATCGGCTCCTTACCACCCCATGTGAGTTCCATTAGCGAACCGAACTCGGATTTTTCGGCACCTGAAATCGTGCCCGAACCTAGCAGGTCACCGGTATTCATTTTACAACCGCCAATGGCGTGGTGGGTGAGCTGCTGGGCTGCAGAATAATACATGCGGTTATAATTGGTGTGGCACAGCAGTGTTGGTGTTGCTGCACCTTTAGGCTGCATATGTGCCTGTAGCTCGATATCGTAAATCATTGGCCCCGGTTCATCGAGATACGGCAATAACTCTTTTTCGCGGGGCGGCGTGCTCGTGCGGAATTCTTCCAATGCGGCTTTTGTGACCACCCACGGGCTGATGGAGGTGGCAAATGCCTTGGCCTGAAACGGCCCGAGGGGTTGATACTCCCAGCCTTGAATATCTCTGGCGGACCAATCGTTTAGCAATACATAACCGAAGATCATATCGTCGGCTTGTTGCACAGTAATCGGCTCGCCCATTTTGCTCGGCGTACCGACAACCGCGCCCATTTCCAGCTCGATATCCAAGCGGGCACAGGGTTTAAAGCTTGGCACTTGCGCGGTTGGCGCTTTGGTTTGCCCAAGCGGGCGCACAACATCGGTACCGCTAACAACAACAGTGGAAGCGCGGCCATTATAACCAATCGGAATATGAAGCCAGTTGGGCGGCAAAGCATTTTCAGCCCCACGTAAAATTGTGCCAATATTCATGGCGTGCTGTTTGCCCGCATAAAAATCGGTGTATTCGGCAACTTTGAAAGGCAGATACAGCTCTGCCTCGCTCATGGGCACCAGTACTCTGGCAGTAAGCTCTGCATTGCCTTGCAGCGCGTCAACACCACCTTCTTTGAACAGTTCTTGTAGGCGGACACGCACACTATCCCAAGCACTTTTGCCCAGCTCCATAAAGCTATTGAGTGCTGGCTGATTGAACACAGGCACAGAATTGCCAGCATCAATAAGCCCCTCTTTTTCGAGCAGTGCAAGATCGATAATTTGATCGCCCAATGCGGCACCGCAACGCGGTGTCTCCCCTACCCGTGCAAATACCCCATAGGGCAAGTTTTGAATAGGAAAATGGCTTAGATGATCGTTGGCGGACTGGACCCAGCTTTTCATAGATAATACCCAAATTGAAAATTGAGGCGATGGCAGCTTGCCTGAACAAGGCTGCGATATATTTGAGTATTTAAATTAGTTTCATTTGCAACTTTGTCAATGACAATAGCAAGTAATAAGGGCGAAACCGACTAGTCCATTCGTTTAACACATTATTTTTATCGTATAATATCAGTAGCTTAATTATTAATATTTGTAATATTTTACTGATTTACCATTTAGTTGCATTTGTTACTTTTATATTTTATGTATAGATTTATCTTCAACACCTCAATGAGGGTAACACTTTGCCAAAGAGAAGCACGCCTGTATGCACTTTGATCTTGTAGACTTTTTTCCATATCAAGTTCGGCTGTTTGCCAGTCGCGTGGGTGATGTGGTGGCACATGTATATACCAAGGAATACGGCTTAAGTGTTTCGGAGTGGCGTGCTCTTTCTATTTTGGGAAGCGCTGACGGGCTTTCGGCCAATGAAGTGGTTGCCCGCTCAAGTATGGACAAGGTCAATGTAAGCCGCGCCGTTCAATCGCTGCGCAAGCGCAATTTGGTCAAGCGCGACATTGATGGCGCAGACCGTAGAAAATCTGTACTGCGGCTGACACAAGAAGGGCGCGATATTTACAACAAGATTGTACCGCTGGTTATTGATGCTGACAAACAGCTAACCGCTACTTTGAGTAGTGACGAAAAACATCAGCTCACGGTTTTGATGCAAAAAGTACAGCAACAAGCCAAGCAAATTTTGAAAGACCAGAACCCCACTTAAGAATTAAACGTGTATTTGGGAGAGAGCACACGTGGACACAGTTACTTTATATGATTATTGGCGCTCGTCGGCCAGTTACCGCCTTCGCATTGCTTTAAACCTTAAGGGCATTCGTTATGAGTGTGAAGCCGTTGACTTATTGTCGGCTGAGCAAAAATCGGTAGCTAACCTGGCTCGCAATGCCCAGGGACTTGTGCCCTCACTCGACTTAAATGGTGATATACTCACCCAATCATTGGCGATAATCGAGTACCTTGACGAATTGCACCCGGAACCCGCTTTTTTACCGGCAACGGCACGGGAGCGGGCAAGGGTACGCGCACTAGCTTATGCCATAGCTATGGAAATACACCCTGTTTGCAATATTGGTGTGGTGGACCAGTTTATGGCCATGACAGATGCCAAACCCGAAATCAAACAACAATGGATGCAAACCATTATTCGTAAAGGGTTACTGGCCTTTGAAAAAATGCTGCAACACCCGGATACCGGGCGTTTTTGCCATGGCGACCAGATTGGACTGGCCGACATTTGCCTATTGCCACAGGTTTATAATGCCGACCGCTGGGGGGCGAAGCGGGACGACTTACCTTTAATAAGCGGTATCGTCGAGCGGGCAAACAATTTGGAAGCTGTAAAACAGGCTTACCCAACTGACCCGGCAAAGGCACCATAGCCCACCTGTAAGATACCGGTGATTTTAAAGGTTTTACATCACACGACTTGCTTGTTGCGCAGAATTATAGCTAAACTTACCTTATTGTTTGAACGTTGCTTTTATTCTGCGCCCATTACCGGGCCATGCCACTCATGAGGCCCATATGCAACAAGACCCAAAAGCATTTTTACGCCATTTGTTTTATGAGGCTGTTGAAGCGGCCTTGCCCAAAAACAAAATAAGAGCTTATTTACCAAGTCCACCACCCGAGGGCGGTCGTGTTGTGGTTATTGGCGCCGGTAAAGCCAGCGCCGCGATGGCACAAGAGTTGGAAGCATGTTGGCACGGCCCGCTCACCGGCCTTGTTGTTACCCGTTACGGGCATGGCGCGGATTGCAAGCACATAGAAATAGTTGAAGCAGGCCACCCCCTACCGGATGAAACCGGCGCTAAGGCTGCACAAACAATACTGGAACTGGTGAAAGACCTTGGCGAGAACGACCTTGTTATTGGCCTGTTTTCTGGTGGCGGATCGGCCCTTTTACCCATGCCGCAAGACGATATTAGCCTCAATGAAAAGCAGCAGATAAACCGCGCCCTGTTGTTAAGCGGTGCCAGTATCGGTGAAATGAACTGCGTACGCCGTCACCTCTCGCAAATAAAAGGCGGGCACCTGGCCAAAGCATGTGCGCCAGCAAGAATCGTGAATCTCTTAATCTCCGACGTACCCGGCGATGCCCCCTCTACGATTGCCTCTGGCCCTTTAGTGGGGGACGCAACAACCTGTGCGGATGCGCTGGAGATTTTAGAAAGATACCGTATCGCCATTTCCAGTCGCATTCGCGCCGGTTTGACCTCTGGCCAGTTCGAAACTGTTTCTCCTGAAATACTTGATACCCAATCAATACACACTCACGTGATTGCCCGCACACAGCTTTCACTTGAAGCTGCTGCCAATGCCGCTCAATCCATGGGTGTCAGCGCACATATTCTTGGTGATTCACTTGAGGGGGAAGCGCGGGACGTTGGGCGTGTGCATGCCGGTATTGCAGCACAAGTACTAAACCATCAGCAACCATTTTCCAGCCCCTGCGTCTTGCTCTCAGGCGGTGAGACCAGCGTTACGGTTAAGGGAAACGGGCGCGGCGGGCGCAATGTGGAGTTTTTGCTTTCGTGTTTGCTGGCATGCGAGGCAGGCAGTAATATTTATGCTCTTGCAGCCGATACTGACGGCGTTGACGGCTTGGAAGAAATTGCCGGAGCTGTGTTTGGACCCGATAGTTTTAAAAGAGCCAAGGCAATGGGACTGAACCCCCTTGAGTTTTTAAAGCGAAATGACGGGCATAGTTTTTTTGAGGCACTGGGAGACCAAATTATCACGGGCCCGACGCGAACCAATGTCAATGATTTCCGAGCCTTGCTCATTGGTTGGGAAAGGTAGACTTACTGCAACCCTACCGCTTTTAGCCAAGTGTATGTTGTGCTCGCCTAGTTGAGAGTAACAGGCTGGTTTCTGTGGCCTCAATACCCTTGATACGCCTAAGCCGCGTTAAGGCCTGATCAAGATCCGTGAGGCTGATAACATTAATTGTGGCAATTAAATCCCAATTGCCATTGGTCGTATGAATTTCGCCAAGTTCAGAAAGTTGTAGCAGTTCTTCAAGAACATCTTCTGCCCCCATACCCTCAACACGGATCATGCAAACGGCCCGAACCGGCGCGGGTTCTTGGTCTTGCACGGTTACTAACGTGTAACCCAATATGGCCCCTGACCGTTCCAGACGCTGTATTCTTGCACGAACCGTTGCACGTGTCATGCCCAAATGCGCGGCAAGTTTGGTAAGACTCATGCGCGCATTCAAGCGCAGGGCCGCAAGAATTTTTTGATCAACATTATCCATAATGGATACATAAACTATCCAAAACGGATATAATAGTGTCCAATTGGTTAGCTTTGAATGCTTCATTTTGTGTCATTGATTGCGGTAGTTTATGAGCAATCGTAGAATTACGGAGTTTTTTATGAATAAGAAAGTGGTGCTCATTGGCGCACCGATTGAAACCGGCACTCACATTAGCGGCTGTCGTATGGGGCCTGACGCCTTTCGCTGTGCCAAACTTGTCGAAACTTTACAAAGTCTTGGTCTAGAAGTGGAAGACTGGGGAAACCAAGCGCCCAAACCTATTGCCACACAAACACATGCAAATGGCGCAATTCACCACCTTGCCGAAACAATTGGCTGGACACAAACACTCTTTGAGGTGGCGGTTAAGGCCATGCACAGCGGTGCCCTACCTGTTTTTATTGGCGGCGATCATAGTATGGCAATGGGAACGGTTAGCGGCATTAGCGAGTCGGCTGCACAAGCAGGACAAGAACAATTTGTACTCTGGCTGGATGCTCACCCTGATTACCATGGATTAAGCACCACAATGAGCGGCAACTTACATGGCACACCGGCCGCTTACTTTACTGGGCGCTCTGGCTTTACGCCATATTTTCAAGAGGTTGCAAACCCGATTAAGCCTGAAAACATCTGCATGCTCGGCCTGCGATCTGTTGACCAAGCCGAACGCGACGCGCTGATGCATGATGGAGTGCTCGCCTATGATATGCGCTATATAGATGAACATGGTATATCCCAGCCACTACAAAGTTTTTTACAAAAGGTTAAACAAGCCAATGGCCGTTTACATTTAAGCTTTGATGTGGATTTTCTTGAGCCCGATATCGCCCCCGCTGTGGGCACAACAGTTCCGGGCGGTGCCACTTTCCGTGAAGCGCATTTGATTATGGAAATTCTTGCAGACAGCAACCTGGTTACATCGGTTGATTTGGTGGAGTTGAACCCGTTTTTAGACGAGCGCGGTAAAACCGCCAGCCTCATGGTTGATTTTATCGCCAGCTTGTTTGGTCGCCGTGTTCTCGATCGTGTAACGACAGCTTCGCATGGGCCGATGATGGGCTATGCAATGGTTTCCTAAAGATTACTTGAGCAGGCATATTTGCCTGCTCACCTAACTGCCAATATGTGACAGTGGGCACATGGATGACAACTGCATATCTAAGTCAATTAACACCAGCACACACTTACCAGGTTATTACTGTAATATTTTGAGGAATATAAACACTTAATGCGTGTATAGATGAGAAATATCCCGTTATTATTTAGATTTATTTGTTAGAGCCTAAATTAATTTTGTATCTATTTAATTACGGCTTTTTTTTGGCGGAAATCTGCGCTTTATACATACAAGTTCGCAAGCAGCAAACCTAAGAGAAACCATAATAAAACCAAGAATAACGCCACACCACACTAATAAAATTGCAAAGCGCAAGCCTCACACAACTTTCAATACTTACTTATAGTTGCATACAGCTATTACAACACCATAATAGTTGTTGGCCCTGCTGTGCCGCCTTAGAGGCGCCCCGCCTCTGATTTACCCCTAATAACAGCAGGGCCGCCGCATTCCCTAAATGTATTTGCTTATGGCTTTGCAAATCAACACGTATAAGTTGCATCATATCGACACAAATTACAAGATAAAATTTTACATAATTCTTTTTTAATCGGGACAAAAAATATTTAGGGTATATCAATTTACTTTACGGAGCATTCTGTTAAGGCAGTAGCAAAACGATAACTCAAGACCTCCCAAGGTGCGAACGATCAATGCAAATTCCCAAAATACCCCAGTTTTTGAAAAATACATGCGCAATGTATTTCGTACTGCTAAAGGCAATGGTCCCGACCATGATACTAGTAAAGCTGGCGATTGTATTTGGATTACTCGACAGTCTTGCTTTTGTGCTTACACCGATTATGGCTGTTGTCGGCTTACCCGCAGCCACTGCACTCGTTTTCGCCTCTGGACTACTGGTAAATACTTACGCAGCCTGTGCCGCTCTTTTAACTATACTTCCATTCACCCCATTAAGTATTGCAGAAGTCACTGTACTGCTTTCTATGGTGATGATTGCTCACGCTTTGCCACTTGAACAGGGTATCAGCCGGAAAGCCGGATTGAGCTTTGTTTTTTCCAGCGGACTGCGCTTTGTTACGGGTATTACCTACGGTTTGATACTGTACTATGTTTACTCAGGATTTGATGTTTTAAGCACTCCCGTTGACCTTTCCTGGATGACACCGCTCCAAACAACCAGCGAGCAAACTTGGTTTGACTGGGCTGTTTCCAGTGTCTCCATGCTGTTTTCATTATTTTGGGTTATTCTAGCACTTGTGGTTTTGCTGCGCATGCTTGAATACTTGAAAATTACCGATTTTTTAGCTCGGTTATTCTCACCCATACTTTCTGTCATGGGCATCAGTCCGCAAGCAACATCAATAACGATGGTTGGCGTTTTACTTGGTCTTTCTTATGGCGGCGGGCTCATTATAAAAGAAGCCAGAGAGGGACGCATCGCCCCTAAAGATGTCGTCCTTTCCCTGTCATTTATGGGCATATGCCACGGTCTGATAGAAGACCCTCTGTTTATGATGGCATTTGGTGGTCACTGGAGCGGTGTTCTGGTGGGACGATTTGTTTTTTGCGTACTCGTAATCGCCCTACTAAGCAGAGCATTAAATCTGATATCGGAAAAAACATTCTTCCGGCTTTTTTATCGCCCGCAAAAGCAGCAGGCCAAAGCATGAAAGTGACATAAACTAGCCTTTATCTGCTTCAGTTGTCAGTTGTTCAAGGATTTGCCGTGTATGTTGTAATGTGTGAATAGCCTGCAAAAGCTTGCCACTGCCGAGCTCATTGATCACCGGCGCCATGAGCGCCACTTCTTGCTCTATCACCTTTGCGGTTAAATCCTTGCCCTTATCTGTCAACTGGTACTTCTTGGAGCGCTTATGTGCCTCGTTCGCGATTGCATCTATCAAGCCTTTATCGCGTAACTGATCGATAGGCACTTGAATATTCTGTCGGCTAACCCGCTTTTGCTGTGCAATTTGTGGTACAGTTTGCGGCCCTTCATTCTCTATGTGTAGTAAAAGCGAACGCATAAATGGCGTCAGGCCATTTTTATTCATTAAACTGGCGCTTAACCTATTGAGAAAAAAATAAAGTGTTGTGACCTCACCAAGGAGCCTTTTGCTCAATTCATCACGAGTAGAATCACCTAAATTAAATAATGTTTTATTCATTTAAAATGCCCTAGTCCTTTCAATACTATGACAAGTTTATTGTCAAAAATGGAGAAGATACCCCTCAAATAGATTATCATCATTAATTCATCAAAATTAAACTCTTTTGTTATGCTACTGACACTACATTATAATAAAAATTTATTATATAAATATATTCAACAGTAAATTTATGATGGAGATTTATTTCTTCTTTTCTTTGATTTATTATTCCAACCGGCCTCAATTTATAATTAGGATAACCTAATATTTTAGTTCTATCAGGCGGAATTCCCCCACTGATGTCTTTGTATGAGGCTCAAAATGATTAACAGACGCCGTTTTATTTTTACCGGTGCTGCCGCGGTGGCAAGCACCACCACAATTTCAGGTTGCGCAATGAGTGATAGCTTTACCCTCAAGACTAAAGAGCTCTGGGCAGAGCGAAAGGCCGCAGAGAACCACGATATAGAATACCTTGTCCATTATGCGACGCTGGCTGCAAACAACCACAACACCCAAAGTTGGCTTTTTCAACGTCGTGGCCCTAGTGTTGAAATATTACCAGACTTTGAACGCGCAACACCTATTGTGGACCCACGCGCAAACCATTTATACGCATCACTTGGTTGCGCTGCCGAGAATCTGGCACTTGCCGCGGGAGCAAATAAAATTGCCAGTAAAATCCAGTTTGTCGGGGACCAACGGAGCGGCAAAGTTGTTGTCGATTTAGGCGACCAGGGCACAGGGCACAAAGACCCCTTGTTTGATGCCATCACCAAGCGACAAAGCACACGCAGCCTATATGACGGTAATGAGGTGCCAAATTCCGAACTCGAGCTAATCGAGGCCGCCGCCGCCATAGAAGGCTGCCAGTTGCACTTTATTACCGAGAAGAAACGAATTGAGACCGCTCTTGAATTCACCATTAGCGCCAACTCGGTACAAGTTAAAGACGAAGCCTATAAAGAGGAGCTGAAGGACTGGATACGCTTTAGCAAAGGGCGGGCAATCAAAACAAGTGATGGCTTGTACGCAGCATGCTCCGGAAATCCAACAATGCCCGAGTTTATGGGCAAACTGATGTTTGATATGTTCTTCACCGTCGATGGTGAAAACAAAAAATACACCGAGCAAATACGTTCCGCCGCAGGTCTGGCAATTTTGGTCGCTGAAGACGAAAAACCAGAAAACTACGTTGCCGTTGGCCGCGCTTACCAACGCTTTGCATTGGAAGCAACACGGCTTGGCATAAAGACCTCGCTCATTAACCCCGCGATTGAAGTGGAAGGGGTACGTGAAGCACTTGCCACATGGCTTGGAGTACGCGGACAACACCCGGCTTTGCTAATCCGTTATGGATATGCTCCCGAGATGCCCTTTTCATTACGCCGTCCTGTTGAGGATGTCATCATCAGCGCATAAATGATAAAAGGCAGGGCAGTGACAGTACTTGCTCTGCCCACATTACTGCCAAGATTTGCCCGATTATCAAACGGACCTTATCTGCGCATTTTGGCGGCACTGGGTTTATACATATTATTATTCACCGCTTTTCATAAAATTATTGACTTTGCTACGCCCTTAGAGAGATTACGCAGTTCGATGCTGTGAATTTGAATTTCGCATGCATCCCTCACCCACCATCAGGGGGGCTTATAGCTCTAGCAGATGTTTGGGTGCTGCAAGATCATCTGGGGCACTGTTTTTGCAGGCTTCATAATTCGGTCGCTTGGTTTGCGGTGCTATTTTCTCCGACCGCGCCAAGAAGATATGAAAAGGATAAACGGTTGCGCCAGCATGTTGATGCTCCTCACTCCGTTTATGGTCTGGATCGTTGGGGCAAGGGGCTTGTTTCCGTGCTCCCCAATGGCGATATTGGCCTGAGCAATCCGCTTCTTCCCGAAGCACCAAAAATCAGCCTTCCCGAAATCGTTGAGGATTTGAAGCAGCGCGGCATTCACGCCCCCTTGCTGCTGCGGGTCGGTTCGTTTCTTGAACACGAGATCACCAAGATCAATCGTAGCTTTGGCGATGCGATTGAGCGGATCGGTTATGGCGGCGTGTATCGCGGCGTGTTCCCGATCAAGGTAAACCAGCAAGCCCAAGTGGTGGACCGTATTGTCGAATATGGCCGCCCCTATTCGTTTGGTCTTGAAGCGGGCTCCAAGCCGGAGCTGGTGATAGCCCTTGCGCATAACCTAGAAAAAGATGCGCTTATCGTTTGTAATGGTGTGAAGGACGAAGAATTTATTCGTCTTGCCATTCTCTCTCGCAAGCTGGGCTTTAACACCATTATTGTGCTGGAAAGCCCGAAAGAGCTGGATACCGTTATTGATGTGGTGAACGAGCTGGGCGAAGAGCCGCTACTTGGCGTCCGCGTTAAACTAACCAACGAGATTTCCGGCAACTGGGCGAAAAGCTCGGGCGACCGCTCGACATTCGGCATGAACACCGACCAGCTGGTAAGTGTTATCGACCGACTGCGCGAGGTTGATTTGCTGCATTGCCTTAAGCTGCAGCACTCGCATTTGGGCTCGCAGGTGCCGGACGTGAACGACGTGCGCCGCGCTGTGGGTGAAGCCTGCCGCTACTTTACCGAACTCTCGGGCGAAGGTGCTCCGCTGACCTATCTGGATTTGGGTGGTGGCCTTGGTGTGGACTATACCGGCGAGAAGCGGGCAACCGTTAACTCGGTCAACTATTCGGTTGAAGAATACGCTCACAACATCGTCGAGACCGTGGCCTATGCAATGGATGCGGCCAAACTAACACACCCAACCCTCATAACCGAGAGTGGGCGGGCGACTGTGGCCACTTCTTCCATGCTCATCTTCGATGTACTGGAAGCAACACTATTTGATGCAGATGCGGCACCGAATGTGGAAAGCAACGACCACCACCTCGTTTCCGACCTTGCCGCCGTAGGTGGATATCTTTCCAGCAAACGTCTGCAAGAGTGTATCAACGATGCCACCTATTACCGCAATGAGCTGCGCGATTTATTCCGCCGCGGCTATATTGACCTGCGCCAGATGGGACGGGCCGAGCGGATTTATTTGCACTTGATGGCGCAGATAAAAGATGTGGCGCGGGTGAGTGAGGACCACGAGGAAGTGCAGGCGCACTTGGAAACCCTCGTTGATATCTACCACTGCAATTTCTCGTTGTTCCAATCGCTACCAGATGTTTGGGCCATTGACCAGCTGCACCCGGTTGTACCGCTGCAAGACTTGAACACACCGCCAGATCGGCGTGCTGTTCTTTCTGACATTACCTGTGATTCGGATGGCAAGATCGATCAGTTCATTCTAGCAGATGGTGTACATCCTTCCCTACCCGTTCATAGCCTGCCAGAAGACCGCCCCTATTACCTGGGCGTATTCTTTGTCGGGGCCTATCAAGAAACGCTAGGTGATTTACATAACCTGTTTGGCGATACCAATGTCGCCACGATTGACCTGCGAGCCGATGGTGGCTTTGATTTGCTGCAGGAAGTGGAAGGCGATACCATTTCGCAGGTTCTTTCCTATGTGGAGTATGACCCGCGTGACTGCGTGGATGCCTTTAGAAAAATCATCGACCGCGCGATTTCCGAGGGGCGGGTCAAAACAGCAGATCGCCGTGTACTGCTGAACGCTTATCGTGACAGCATCAACGGCTACACCTATTACGAATAAAGCAAAGAAGGATATAGACGAATGAGTAGTACTCTAGTCATTGGAGCGGGCGGCGTATCGTCTGCCGCTGTTCACAAAATGGCGATGAACGCCGACATTTTTGGGAAAATTACTCTCGCCTCGCGTCGTAAGTTTAAATGCGATGATATTGCGGCCAGCGTGAAAGAGAAAACCGGCGTTGTAATCGAGACTGCCGAAGTGGACGCCATGGATGTGGCCGCCGTTGTTGCGCTGATCAAGCAGAGCGGCGCACAACTACTGGTGAACCTTGCCCTGCCCTATCAGGATTTGAAGCTGATGGATGCCTGCCTTGAGGCGGAAATCCATTATCTTGATACCGCCAATTACGAGCCTGAGGACGAAGCCAAGTTTGAATACCACTGGCAGTGGGCTTATCAGGAGCGTTTTAAGGAAAAGGGTCTGACCGCTATTCTCGGCTCCGGCTTTGATCCCGGTGTGACATCAGTTTTTGCTACATGGATCAAAAAGCACAAGCTGGACAGCATACGCCAGATCGACATTCTCGATTGCAACGGCGGCGATAATGGCAAAGCCTTCGCCACCAATTTTAACCCGGAAATCAACATTCGTGAAGTGACCGCCGAGGCACGTCACTGGGAAAAAGGCGACTGGGTTACCACCCCGGCGATGAGCCACAAAGTGGCTTTCGATTTCCCCGGTGTGGGCGAAAAGAACATGTACCTTATGTACCATGAGGAGCTGGAAAGCCTGAAAACCCACTTCCCGGAAATCAACCGCGCCCGCTTCTGGATGACCTTTGGCGATGCCTATATCAACCACGTGAAAGTGCTTGAAGGCATTGGCATGACCTCCATCGAGCCTGTCATGCACGAAGGGCACGAGATTATTCCGCTACAATTCCTGAAATCAGTATTGCCCGACCCAAGCGGACTGGGCGAGCTGACCAAGGGCAAAACCTGTATCGGTGATATCATCACCGGTGATGCCAAAGATGGTTCGGGCGAGAAGACCTATTACATCTACAACATCTGCGATCACGAAGAGTGTTACGCCGAAGTAGGCTCGCAGGCGGTTTCCTACACCACCGGTGTACCGGCCATGATTGGCGCGGCCATGGTGCTGAAGGGTATCTGGAACGAGCCGGGCGTATGGAACATGGAGCAACTGGACCCGGATGGCTTCATGGAGATGCTCAACACTCAAGGCTTGCCTTGGCAGGTGCATGAACTCAACGGCCCGGTTGATTTTTAAATCATGGCTGAAATGATGCAAACACAGGCAGGGGATGCCGGGGCATTTAAGCGGTTCGATCTGAGCCGCGTTCCCTCCCCTTGTTTTGTGGTGGATGAAGCGACGCTGGAGCGGAACCTCAAGATCCTTGCGGATGTGGGAGATCGCTCCGGCGCTCATATTTTGGCTGCGCTGAAAGCGTTTTCCATGTTTGCTGTCGCGCCGCTGGTGCGCCGGTATTTGCAAGGCACCTGTGCCTCTGGCCTCTATGAGGCCAAGCTGGGACGGGAGAAATATGGCGGTGAGGTTGCCACTTTCTGTGCTGGCTACAAGGCCAGTGAGTTTGAGCAGATCCTCTCTTATTCAGACCATGTGATTTTCAATAGTGCCAGCCAGAAACAAGCCCTGCTGCCGCTGGTTGCGAAGGCAGACCACCCCGTAAGTGTGGGCTTGCGGATCAATCCCGAGCACTCCGAGGGCGAGATTGCCAAGTATGATCCTTGCGCACCGTGTTCGCGGCTTGGCACGCCGGTCTCCCAGCTTACGCCAGAGGTGATGGCGGGCATAGACGGGCTACACATGCATACGCTGTGCGAGCAAGGTTTTGAGCCACTGGCCCGCACATGGGCGGCGGTTGAGCCCAAGCTGGCTCCGTACTTACCGCAGCTGAAATGGCTTAACTTTGGGGGCGGTCATCACATTACCCGCGCCGATTACGACCGCGAGGCGCTCATAGCGTTTATTAAGGATTTGAAGGTACGCACCGGACTTGAAATTTATCTGGAGCCGGGCGAGGCTGTCGCACTTGATACGGGCATACTGGTAGGCGAAATCCTCGATTTGCCCAAGAACACCATGAACCTTGCAATCTGCGATATCTCCGCAACTTGCCATATGCCAGATGTTATCGAAGCGCCTTATCGCCCTGCCATGCTGGGCGAAGTAAGTGAGGGGCATTGTTATCGTTTTGGCGGCCCATCTTGCTTGGCCGGAGACGTGATCGGCGATTACAGCTTTGATGCACCTTTGCAAGTGGGACAACGGTTCGCCTTTCTTGATCAAGCGCATTATTCCATGGTGAAAACCAATAGTTTCAACGGGGTACCGCTGCCAAGTATTGCGCTTTGGAACTCGGATACCGACGCGCTAGCCATGATCAGGCAATTCTCCTATGAGGATTTTTTAGGGCGCCTGTCTTGAGCATCAAGCCGCGATGGCTTTCTAGCGACCTTAAGGACACAACAGATGACAGTTTTTCTCGATAGTGAGTTAAGCGCGGATGAGCGCAACACCGAGAGCCGGTTTCAGGTTATTCCCATGCCGCTCGAGCGTACAGTTTCCTACGGTTCGGGCACGGCTTCGGGGCCTGAAGCCATTATCAATGCCAGTAATGAGCTGGAGCGGTTATGCCAGGGCAAGTTTCCTTGCGAAGCTGGCATTTTCACCCAACCGGTTGTGGCGTGTGATGGACCCTTGCCTGACGTGATGGAGCGGCTGGCAAAGTGCACTGAAGCGGCTGTCTTGGCGGGGCAGTTGCCGGTGACATTGGGCGGCGAGCATTCCCTCAGCTTTGGCGCGGTAAGCGGCGTTGCGCGGGCTTTGGCGCAGCAAGGCGAAGGGCCGATTGGGATTGTGCAGATTGATGCCCACGCGGACTTGCGCATTGCCTACCAAGGAGAGCCACATTCGCACGCTTCAGTTATGAATCTTCTGGTAGAAGATGGCGTTAAGCTGGCGCAATTTGGCGTACGCGCCCTATGCGAACAAGAGGTGCAATCACGCGAGAAATTCGGGGTGTTTTACAAGGATGCGGAAGAGCTGGTGACTGGTAACGTTTTTGATGTAGCGCTGCCCGAGGATTTTCCGCAAAATGTTTACATCTCATTCGATGTAGACGGCATTGACCCATCGCAAATGCCAGCAACAGGGACGCCGGTGCCCGGTGGTCTTAGCTACTATCAAGCGCTGCATTTGGTGGAGAATAGCCTGAAAGGGCGGCGCTGCGTAGGAATGGATATTGTCGAGCTGGCCCCGAATGGCGATCCCGCTTGGGATTTCACGACAGCGCAAATCGTTTATCGCCTGATGGCCGCAACGCTTTAGTTTATCCATCAAGACACCGACAATATAGAAAACGGCCCGGAAGCTAGAACTTCCGGGCCGTTTTCAATTTTTAATTGGTTATGATTTCTGGCCCCATAATTGTTGTGGGCAAGAAAGTTGAGAGCCAAGGAACGTAAGTTACCAGCACGAGGAAAAGCAGCAGAACGAGTACGAACGGCGTTGCAGCACGTACCACCTGCACCAAACTCATGCCTGTAATCCCCGAGGTCACGAACAAGTTGAGACCAATTGGCGGGGTGATCATGCCAATTTCCATGTTCACAACCATAATGATGCCCAAGTGAATTGGGTCAACACCCAGCTCGATGGCAATCGGGAAGACAACCGGTGCCACAATGAGCAGCAGGCCGGACGGTTCCATAAACTGGCCACCAATGAGCAGCAGGATATTGACGGCAATCAGGAATGTGAACCAGTTAAAGCCAGCATCTACCATCCAGTCTGTAATGACCTGCGGAATCCGTTCGGCGGTGAGCGTGTGGGCAAACAACATGGCGTTGACGATGATAAACATCAACATCACCGTGGTCTTGGCGGATTCAACAAATACCTTTTTGGTATCGCGGTGGAAAAACGCCGGAAAGAAACGGGTAATAATCAGCCAAGTATTGCGAATGACGGCATCGCCCATGCTTTCGCCAGGACGACGCCATACTTCACCTGCCAATGGGCCCATATCACGGTAGACAAACAGCGCAATGAGTGCTGCATAAACGGCTGCAACGGCAGCTGCTTCCGTTGGTGTGAACACACCTAGATAAATACCACCCAAAATGATGACCATTAGGAACATACCAAAGGCAGCCTCTGAGAAAGAGTGCCACAACTGGGAAATCTTCGGAAATGGTTGGGCTGGCATATTTTTTTTGCGAGCGATCAGATAAATCGTGCCCATAAGCATAAGGCCTGCCACGGTGCCTGGAATAACACCGGCAAGGAACATACGGCCAACCGACACATTGGTCGCAGCTGCGTACACCACCATGACGATAGAAGGGGGAATAAGTATGCCCAAAGTCCCAGCATTAGCCACAATACCGGCTGCAAAGTCTTTCGAATAACCTGCACGCTGCATGGCCGCGATAGAGATCGTTCCTATAGCTACAACCGTTGCAGGTGAAGAGCCGGAAAGGGCCGCAAAGATCATACAGGCGAAAACTGCTGCAATGGCGAGACCGCCGCGAATCCAACCCACGGTATCAATGGCAAAGTTCACGATACGACGGGCAACGCCACCGGTAGACATGAAACTGGAGGCCAGAATAAAGAATGGGATTGCCAGCAATGTGAAGTTTTGTGAGGCATTGAACAACTGTACAGCTACAGCGCTCATACTGTCATGGGAGAAAAACAGTGTATAGAGCACGGCCGATAAGCCAAGAGCAATGGCAATAGGTGCGCCGATCAATAGCAAGACCAGCACCATAATGAACAAAAAAGCGGTTTCCATCGGGGCTAGTCCTTTAATACGTCTTTATTATCTTCCACCAGCTCTTCAGCTTCATGGGCAGCAATTAGGGCATGTCTTTTGCCAAGCATGATTTGCCAAAATGCTTGGATAGAACGAAAAGCAAGCAAGCCAAGGCCGAGTGGCAGCATGACATACGATGTCCAGCGCGGGATGCGTTCTTTAACACCAAAAAATTCTTGGGCCCATTCAGGGAAGCGAAGGTCAACCATGCCGATAGGTAGCTTGTAGAATTTAGCAACATATGCCCAAGCACCTCCACTTGCGCCACGGTTTTCCAGGTTGAGTAAGTGCGCAACCCATGAGGCATCGATGAGCAAAACAGCATAAAGGAGTGTTGCCAGTGCACCGAGCATAGCAAACAAACGGTAGATAGGCTTGGGGAACAGGCCTGTAAGGGCATCAACCCCCAGATGCGAGCTGATTTTAATGCCGTAGCTCATTCCAAACAGGATAAGCCAGGCAAAGCAAACACGCGTGAATTCAAGTGCGCCACCCCAACCCGAGTTAAAGCCGTAGCGTGCAACTACTTGCGAAAAGGTTGTCAGTGTCATCACTGCCAGCAGGAAGGCAATAAGGTTTTCTTCCAACCCATCAATAAAGCTTTTTAGTTTTGACAATGTGTTTCCCCCTGATGCATCCGGCTATACACGGCAACATCTTATTGGGTAGCCCCGAAGCATAGATGCCCGGGGCTGCCATTAGTAATTATTTATTGGATGCGACAGCCGCGTCGATGTAGTCTTGACCAATGTCGTCAGCAAACTTGCCCCATACAGGCTTCATGGTATCAACCCATTGTTGACGCTGTTCAGGTGTCAGTTCACGTACAACAGTGCCGGCTTCAATTACTTTTTGCTTGTTCTCTTCGTTAATTGCAGTGGAACGCGCGTTATACTCGTCTGCCACTTCATTAAAGATTTTCAAGAACTGCTCACGAACATCTGGCTTTAAGCTTTCCAGCCATTCAGTAGAGGTTACAGCAAGGTATGTGAGAAGCTGGTGGTTGGTTTCTGTAATACCATCTTGTACTTCAAAGAACTTCTTGGTGTAGATGTTGGACCAAGTATTCTCCTGACCATCGACAACACCGGTTTGCAGCGCGCCGTATACCTCTTTAAAGGCCAGCTTTTGCGCGTTGCCGCCCATAGCCTCGATCATTGCTACAGCAACATCGGAGGTTTGAACACGGAACTTCAAGCCTTCAGCATCTGATGGTACCAGCAATGGCTTATTGGCTGAAAAGCTCTTCAAACCATTGAAAACATAACCAACACCGGTGAAGCCCATGTCAGACATAGCGAGCAAAAGCTCTTGCCCTTTTTCACCTTTAGTGAAGGTGTTCACCGCATCCATGTCTTTAAACAGGAATGGCAAGTCAAACAAACGGTACTTCAAAGAGTAAGCTTCAAACTTTGCCAGTGAAGGTGCTGCCAATTGCACGTCACCTAAAAGAAGCGCTTCCATGACTTTGTCATCATCAAACAATTGTGAACTTGGAAAGACCTGCATACATGCAATGCCATCCATTTCTTTGTTGATGCGTGCTGCCAATGCGTTGGCCATTTCACCTTTCGGGTGGCCTTTTGCAGAAACAACATGGCTAAACTTGATAACCATTTCACCATCATTACATTCTTCTGCCGCTTGAGCAGGAATGGAAAGGGCGAAGGATAGGGCCGCTGTTGCAGCTAAGATTTGCTTTTTCATAGAATTGCTCCCGATTAGTCGCTGGGTCCTCCCAGACCCGATAGCAACCATTCAGCAATTCCTGTGCCAAATTATAAAAATTATAAAAAACTTAGATATCTAAGGGTTTCCACGCTCAGACATTACGTCGCAATTCAAACTCCTCACCGAAATGTTTCCAAATAGGTACATACGTATTTTCCGCATGTGTCACTTTCGTGTCATACTTTAGGGTGATATCTCAACGGAAGATTCTTCTTTATCAACGGAAAGCCCGTATTTCTTCATTTTTTCATAGAGCGATTTTCTGGAAAGCTGGAGCGCTTCATAAGTTGGCTTAAGCTTGCCTTCATTTTGCTGCAAACTTTGAACGATCAAGTGGCGCTCGTAATCGGCGATTTGTTCGGCAAGAGGTTTAGAGCATGGCATTGCTGAACTCTGCTGCCCTTCTCCCTTCTCGCCGGGTTTCAACGCCCCTTCTAAACCTAATACAAAACGGTCGGCCACATTGCGCAGCTCCCTCACATTACCTGGCCACTCTTTTTGCATTAATTCTTGCATAAATTGAGCCGTAACCTCTGGTAAGTCACGCCGGTATCTCGCGCGAGCACTTCGTGCCAAGTGCAAGAACAACAAAGGGATATCTTCTCGCCGCTCTCTTAACGGCGGTAAAGACAGGGTAATGACATTGAGGCGGTAATATAAGTCTTTGCGAAATAGCCCCTGATCGCTCATAGCCGATAGGTCGTCTTTCGTGGCCGCAATAAAGCGCAGATCCAGCTCAATAGCCCTATTGGAACCCAGGCGCTCTATAGAACGGTTTTCAATGACACGCAGTAGCTTGACTTGCAACTCAAGGGGCATGGATTCAATTTCGTCTAAAAACACCGTACCGCCGTGCGCATGCTCTAGTTTTCCAATACGCTGGTTACTTGCGCCGGTAAAAGCGCCGCGCTCATGGCCGAACAGCTCTGATTCAATTATTTCAGCTGGAAGTGCGCCACAATTCAGTGCCACGAACGGTTTATCCTTGCGCATACCCTCATCATGTAAGGCTCTGGCAACCACCTCTTTACCCGCTCCGGTTTCTCCCAGTATCAAAACATCGGCATCGGTATCTGCCAATGTACGGATCATATCACGCAAATGCTCGATAGCCGGGGACTTGCCAACCAATCGCTGTTCCAGTCCGGAATGATCCCCCAGTTCTTCGCGCAGGACACGATTTTCCAATGTAAGACGACGTTTTTCCAACGCCCGCTTGACGATTGCACTCAAATTATTGATAGAAAATGGCTTTTCTTGAAAATCATAGGCACCTTTACGCATAGCCTCAACCGCTAAAGGCACATCACCATGTCCTGTCATTAAAACAACAGGTAGTGCGGCATCAATTTCAAAAGCTGCACGCATGAGCTCAAAACCATCCATTTTCGGCATGCGTATATCGCTCACCAATACCCCGTCAAACTCGTAGGATATATAATCGAGGGCTTTTTCCGGGCGGTCCAAAGCAACAACTGTGAAGCCAGCAAGCTCAAGACCTTCGGCAAGAGCCTCACGCATATCCTGATCATCATCGACGAGTAATATGGTTGCTTTGTTCATTATATCTCTAACAGCTCCTGAGCATGGCCTTGTTTTTTCAGGCGGACACAAAAGCATGCTCCACCCGTTGGAGAGGGGCTATAACTGAGTGAGCCGCCCATGTCGCGCATTATTTTATAGGCAATTGCGAGGCCGAGCCCCAAACCCTCACCAACATCCTTGGTTGTAAAAAATGGATCGAAAATCTGGCTTGCAGTCTGCGGGGACACCCCGCCCCCGTTATCTATTATGGATATTTCGGTAAAATCCGTATCATCGGTAACACATATGGTTAGCTTTGGTGAATCTGCAAATTTCATCGCATCCACTGCATTGCTAATGAGGTTCATAAGTACTTGCGTCAATCGAACCTGACAGGCATTGACAAAAATCGAGGATGATAGGCGTTGGTACTCTAGTTCAATGCCCTGTTGTTTTAGGCGCGGCCCTGCAAGTAACAGTGCTTCATCGATGACAGGCAAAATATCGACTTGTCTGATTTCACTACCGGCCTTACGTGAAAAACCTTTTAAAGTCTGGCTAATAGCCGCCATGCGGTCAACCATTGCTATGACACGTTGTAGATTTTTTTCTAACTTGTCGGATTTATTTTGTTTTTGCCATAGCAAGGCATTTTCAGCATGCATGCGAATAGCACCCAGCGGTTGGCTGAATTCGTGGGAAAGGGCAGCAGACATTTCGCCCAGCGTTGCCAGCTTTGCCGATTGGATCAAGCCTGCTTGTGTTTGTTGCAACTCACTTTCTGTAAGCTTATGCTTTGTCACTTCACGCTCTAGACGTTGGTTGGCCTCAAAGAGTGCTGCGGTACGCTCTTCTACTCTTTGCTCCAACTCCTCAGCGGTACGGCTATTCATTTCTATACGCTCTAATAAACGCCAGCGGCGGTCTAGCGTATACATAAGCAAACAAAGGGCCAAAAGCTGGAGTAGAGCTGAAATAACAGAAGTTCGCAGCGTTTGCTTTTTAACCTCTTCAATGCTGCTGAGAATAAATAGTTGCCAGCCCAAAACCGGTAGCTGCTTTGATAAATATAAAAACTCTTGGCTTACACCTTTTTCTCGTTTCTCAAGTGAAGCCAATGATACGGTTTCCACCGGCCCCGTTAACTGATCTAACGTCACAGTATTTAGGTTTTCCTCTTGCGAGAGAATAATCTTGGGAACAGGTTTGCCACGCCATGAACTGCGGTTGGTTATAGCGACAATTCTTTTTGGGGTTATGGCTGCCAGCGCGTCGGACGTTAAAGCCCAATCCTGCTCGACTTCGTTTAGCGAAAGACGTAGGGCAACCATGCCAATAATCTGCTGTTGGCTTCGAACGGGTGCAACAAACAAATAACTCACGGCATTATCAACAGGTGAAATGAATGTATCACGCCCTAAACGGCCCTGTTGCGCCGATTTGAACGCACTACTATTGCGATTGAATATTTGGCGTGAATGCGAACCTAAGCTGAAGCCGGGTAAATTGGAGCTAAAAAAATCACCATTCAAGTCAGTAAAAACGACTTCCTGCGCCCCTGACATACCGGCAATTCTTTTCGATACTTTGACCGCTTGATTGTGATTGCGGTTTTGTATGAGCTCTATAATGTCTGCCCGACGCGCAAGTAAGGGTGCCAGTAATCGGTATTTATCCAAATGATTTTCTAGGTTGGATAATTGCAGTGAAAGCGTTGCGGCCTTCCTCTCAATATGCGCATTGATATTTGCTTGCCAAGCAATGTGGTAGGTCGCCAGAGTGCCCATTACAAGCAATAGAGCACTACAAACGGCCAACAGTAACCGGTAGCTTAGTGATCCTGCCCACCTTATTCGTGATTTGCCTACCTGCAAAAAAGCCTACCCTTTAAGCTCACATTACCTGAATGCCCAACATTGGTATATCAGATCACGATCAACGAATGAAACTGCTTTTTAAAGAAAATCGTAATAGAGATACAATGGATTGAGGCAAAGAACTAACGCACTTCTTCGCCTCATACATAGATCTACGTTATGGGCGTCGCTGCCTGTTACCGGTTGCACGCCTTGAGGAGCTCGCTCGTCGGGTACCTTTTGCAGGTCTTTCGACTTTATTCCTTGTAGCTCTCGACGTCTTCGCTTTCACGCCAGTATCTGCATTGGTCTTGCTTTTGTTCGCACTATTATTGTTGCTATTTCCAGCAGTCTTTCCAGCCTGTTTGAATGACGGTTTTCGGCCTTGCGTCGTCTTTGATGTACTCGCCTGTTTCTCTTGAGGGCTGTTAGATTTTACCGGTGCTTTTTTATAGCTTCGACCCGAAGATGGCTTTGAGCCACTTGGGCTTTGCCGCGCTCGTCGCGTCGCATTATTTTTCCCCCTTGAGGCTGCGGTTACCGGATCGAATGCCCCACCCGGAAGCGGCTCGCAGTCATCATAAACCCCCGATTTCAGCTTTTGGCCGATTAACTTTTCAATATCCCGAAGGTATTCGTGCTCGCTCGGGTCACAGAGCGAAATTGCTACCCCGCTTTTGCCAGCTCGTGCAGTACGGCCAATACGGTGAACATAGGCCTCAGGCACATTGGGCAACTCGTAGTTGATAACATGTGAAACACCCGGAATATCAATGCCTCGGGCTGCCACATCCGTTGCAACAAGAATGTTGCACCCTTCACCACGAAATGCATTTAAAACATTCTCACGTTGGCGTTGACTTTTATTGCCGTGTATTGCTGCAGCATCAAAACCGGCTTTCACCAATTGTTGGGAAACCCTATCTGCGCCCCGTTTGGTTCGGGTGAAAACGATAGCACGCTCTATAGTCAAATCTTTTAGAATTTCAACGAGCTTCTGCCGCTTACCTGAGCTGTTTACCATTGCAACCGACTGCTCTATGCGCTCGATAGGCTTGGAGGCAGGAGCAACAGAAATTTCTTCTGGTTGACTTAAAAACTCTTTCGCTAGGCGGCGTATTTGTGTGGGCATGGTCGCAGACAATAAAATTGTCTGCCGCTCTGGGGCCACAGCTTTTAAAATCCGACGAATGGCAGGAGCAAAACCGAGATCAAGCATTTGATCCGCCTCATCAAGCACAACCATACTTGTTTTTGCAAGGCTCACCGCTTCATTGCGCATGTGGTCTTCCAAACGACCTGGTGTTGCAATGATTATATCCAGCCCTGGCGCCATAGCGCGAATTTGCGGATTAGGTTTCACGCCACCTAAGATTACTGTCGAGCTGATTTCAAGATACTTGCTATAGTTATCTATATTCTCTTTAACTTGATTGGCGAGTTCGCGCGTTGGTACAAGAATGAGTGCGCTACAATGCTTTGCCTCTGGCACCTCTCCACTTACCACCAGCTTTTGTAGTATTGGCAACACAAAAGCGGCGGTTTTGCCTGTGCCGGTTTGGGCAATCCCTAAGATATCTTTGTTTTCTAAAAGGGCCGGAATGACATGCTGTTGAATTGGCGTTGGCTTTTGATAGCCCTGCTCTGTTACAGCACGCAAAATCGGAGTAGCTAAACCTGCTTCGGTAAATGCTTTCAAGCTTTTAACTTTCTTGTATTTGACGCTTTCATACACCGCACATGGCTATAACCTAAGCGATTACGCAATTTCAGAGTTTGAAACCCACTCTGTTCTGATTGTTCGCCAATGTGTATTTTTGCTTTATAAGATGGAGTTCCTTTAAAAAGCAATTATTGGTTCGATGCAAAGCGAACTTATACGCCCGAAACTCCATTCCATTTTCTTGCCGCCAAGGAATACAGTTTTTACAAATCCCCGGCAACGGATCGTTTTAACGGCTAGGTTCTTCCAATGATCCAAGAAAAACCAAATACGGTTTTTCTAATTAAGATTAATATATGAACACCTTTCGAAATATCAATTCGAAAATTGACGGCAAATACCTTTCGTTTTGCATTTCAAATGCAATTCAAAACAAACATTTGCAGTTGCGAGTTGCTATCAAGGAATCAAAACAACTCCACAATACTGCTAATACGCCAATACGAAAGATATTCAGCGGCTTCGCGACAATCTGACATATCTATTCAAAGACCCTAAGTACCTTAAAATCGTTAGGTAACTTTCGTTTTAATTTTCTTTTTTTTGACAAATACGTATTATTTGCTATTTTCATTTGCACGTTTTGGGTTTGTAAATTGTCTGTATCGAAAATGACGACAACTTTAGGTAGAGCTAATGTTGAAAAGAATTAATCCAATTATATCGCCTGAACTGTTGTGTGAATTACATAAGATGGGCCATGGTGATGAGATCGTTTTGAGCGATGCTCACTTCCCAGCTTATTCCTGTAATGAAAAGGTTATGAGAGCAGACGGCTCTGAAGTCTCTGATCTCCTAAAAGCTATTACCCCCCTAATAGAGCTGGACCAATACGTTACAGATAATGCGGTCATGATGCAGGCCGTGGAAGGTGACACCTTGCCTGAGGGACTTGTCGAAGAGTACACCTCATGCTTGCAAGATGGTGCTGAAATTTCTTTCATTGATCGTTTTGCGTTTTACGAAAGAGCGAAAAGCGCTAGTTGTGTTGTAGTCACCGGAACAACGCGAAAGTACGGAAACATCATCCTTAAAAAGGGTGTGACACCTGACTTTCAATAGTTAAATGGTCGGGAGGTGACCAATGAGTGAGACTTTGCTGTCTATGACAGGAATCTCCAAAGCCTTTGCTGGGGTTCAAGCACTTAAAGATGTGCAGTTTTCCCTACGCAAAGGAGAAGTGCACGCTTTGATGGGAGAAAACGGCGCGGGTAAATCCACGTTGATGAAAACTCTTATTGGTGTGCATACGCCTGATACTGGCGAAATTATTTATAAGGGTGAAAAGGTTTGCTTTGACTCTGTGCTTGATGCGCAGGAAGCCGGGATTTCTATGATTTTCCAAGAGCTCAACCTTATTCCGCACCTCTCTGTTGCTGAAAACATCTTTTTTGCCCGTGAACCGCTGGTCAACGGCATTATCGACAAACGCAGCATGGAAGCGGAAGCAGCCCGCTTACTCGAAATGTTCGATATTGGTGTAAAACCCTCCGATATTGTCAATACACTTTCGGTAGCACAGCAGCAAATGGTTGAGATTTTCAAAGCTCTTTCATTTGATGTTGAGGTTCTGATTATGGATGAGCCAACCTCAGCCTTAACAGAACGCGAAATTGATAAGCTGTTCGAGCTGGTTGAGAAACTAAAAGCAAAGGGCGTATGTATTGTTTACATTTCGCACCGCATGAACGAGCTCAAACGCATATGTGACCACATTACGATCTTCCGTGATGGCACATACGTATCCGACCATAAACTTAGCGACATAACCATGGACGAGATAATCGCCAAAATGGTTGGCCGCTCTTTGGACAACCACTTCCCCGAAAAAACTTCGGTTGTTACAGATGAAGTTTTGATGTCGGTGAAGAGTGCTTGTCGATATGGCGTATTCGACCCAATTAGCTTTGACCTCAAAAGGGGTGAAATTCTCGGAATAACCGGTCTTGTTGGGGCCAAAAGAACCGAGCTTGCCCGTGCTATTTTCGGCGCTGACCGTCTGGATGAAGGCCAAGTTATTGTCGGCACCAAACAGGTGAAAGCCAGCTCTCCAGCGGACGGTATTGCCGGTGGTATTGCCTACCTCTCAGAGGATCGCAAACTCAACGGTATTGCCGTGAGCATGAGCATTCGTGAAAACATGACCATGCCGTCAACCGATAAGGTTTCCAACGCTGCAGGTGTTATTTCCTATGCTGCCGAAAAGGCTGCTTGTGACACCTACATCAAAAAAATGGAAATCAAAACGCCCACCATTGAGCAGTTGGTCAGCAATCTTTCCGGCGGTAACCAACAAAAAGTGGTGATTGGCAAATGGCTCTTCCGTGATGCCAAAATCATGATTTTTGATGAACCGACCCGCGGCATTGATGTGGGTGCAAAATACGCCATTTATCAACTTCTTGATGAGCTGGCGGCACAAGGGGTTGGTGTCATCATGATCTCCTCTGAATTGCCAGAGGTTCTGGGTATGTCAGATCGCATTTTGGTGATGAAAGAAGGCGAACTGACCGGAATGCTTGATTGCAAAAAAACTGACCAAGAAGAAATTATGCATTACGCCACTGGCGTTAAAAATATGTACAAGGGACAGCGGGAGGTCGCTTAAATGTCTGAGAAACAAAAACAAATGCTGCAAAAGCTTGCAGCGTTGGCGGGACTGGTCTGTCTTTTCATCGCTTTCGCCATTTCTAACGAGTACTTTTTTACCGTTAACAACCTGATGACCATTGGTCTGCAGACATCAACAATTGCCTTTATTGGTATTGGTGTGACCCTGCCGATTTTGACCGGCGGTATTGATCTTTCCATCGGCTCAGTTGTTGCTCTGGCTGGCGTTGCCGCTGCAATGCTGGTCAATGCCGGAGCGCCTGTTCCGATTGGTATGATGTTTGGTGTCCTTGTTGGCGCACTTTGCGGCACAACGAACGGCGTCTTCATTACGCGCCTGCGCTTGCCACCATTTATTGCCACATTGGGTATGATGATGATTGCGCGCGGTATTGCGCTTTATATCACCAATGCCGCTCCGGTTTCCGGCATGCCTGAATCATTTTCAACTTTAGGCAACGGTGCGCTGTTCCGTGTGGTTGAAGTTGGTGCCAACGGCTTTCCTATCGTGAAATTCCCTGGCATCCCTTACCCTGTTATTCTTATGGTATTTCTCGCGGTGGCCTTTGCCTTCGTGTTGATGAAACTTCGTGTTGGCCGTTACCTTTACGCTATTGGCTCAAACGAAGAAGCTGCCCGTCTTTCGGGTATTAAAACTGATCGTGTGAAAGTTTTTGCTTACATGTGCAGTGGTGCACTCGCTGGTTTGACCGGTGTTGTGCTGGCCTCTCGCCTTGTAACCGCACAGCCAAATGGTGGTGTGATGTACGAACTTGATGCGATTGCGAGTGCGGTTGTTGGAGGCACCTCACTCACGGGTGGTGTTGGCACCATTCCGGGCACTTTGATCGGTGCGTTTATCATGGGCGTTCTTCGTAACGGCCTGAATATGAACGGAACTTCCTTCTTTGTTCAGCAGATTATCATCGGCGGTGTGATTATTGCGACCGTTGCCTTTGATCAGCTGCGCCAACAGAAGAAAACTTCCAAACCAAAACCTGTGTCTAAAACCACAAAAGCGCCTAAATAGGGAGGGCGAATTATGAAAAAACTAGCAATTGCCGCAATGGTTGGTCTGACTGCTATGATGACTGCTCCTATTGCATACGCAAAGTCAAATGAAATTGCAGTGATCGTTAAAACATCCAACTCCAACTTCTGGCAAAATGTGCGCGGTGGTGCTGTTGCAGCTGAAGAAGAGCTGAAAGATTACAAGATTACTTTCCAAGGTCCTGAAGCTGAAACCGCAGTTGCGAAACAGGTTGATATGGTTCAAAACGCCGTAAATCGCGGTGTTGCTGGTATTGTGTTGGCACCTTCCGACCCTGTTGCTCTGGTTCCTTCAGTTAAAAAGGCATGGGAAGCTGGTATTCCGGTCATCTTGATTGACTCCAGCCTGAAGAGTGACGGCAAGTACTATCAGTCGTTCCTCTCCACCGATAACCGTAAAGCCGGCGCATTGGCTGCAGGTAAACTGCTTGAGCAAGTGAAAAAGCCAGTTGGTAAAGTTGCAATGATGTCATTCACCCCTGGTGCTGGCTCTGCGATTGACCGTGATGGCGGCTTTAAAGATGCCGTTGAAGCAGCTGGTGCAACCGTTGTTGGCCCATTCTACTCACAAGCCGACATGGTTACAGCATTGAACCAGACAATTGACGTATTGGCTTCTAACCAAGACTTGGTTGCTCTGTTCGGCTCTAACGAACCAACAGCTGTTGGTATGGGCCGTGCTTTGAAACAACAAGGCTATGCCGGTAAAGTGGTTGCTGTTGGTTTCGATGGTAACGCTGATCTGCAGTCATTTGTTCGTGACGGCACACTGCAAGGTATCGTTGTTCAGTCTTCTTACGCCATGGGCTACAAAGGTGTTAAAACCGTTAAAGCAGTTCTTGATGGTAAAAAGGTCGAAAAATTCATCGATACAGGTGTTGTATTTGTAACCAAAGACAACATCGACTCCGAAGAAGCAAAAGCAGTTCTCTACTAATAAATTGAGCTGAATAATAAATAGGGGTTACTGCAATTAGCGGTAACCCCAGCTGCAAGGAAATCTCATGTCTACTTTTAAATTAAGTGAAAACGCAGTAGATCAAGCTGTAATCCCAACAAAAACACTTTCCAACGGCTACAAAATGCCCGCTATTGGCATGGGAACATTTGGATCTGACCGCTTTACATCTGATGATATTGCAAATGCTGTAAAGGGTGCGGCTGCTGTTGGTTTTCGTTTCTTCGATTGCGCATCTGTTTATGAAAATGAAGCTCAGATTGGCGAAATTTTAAAAGATATTCAAACTGTTATCCCTCGCGAAGAGCTTTTTGTAGATTCAAAAGTTTGGAATGACCAGCACGACAATGTAATTGAGTCTTGTAAAAAGACTTTGAAAGACTTGCAGCTTGATTATCTGGATTTGTATTTAACACACTGGCCTTTCCCGAACTATCACGCTCCCGGTTGTGATGGCGATTCCCGCAGTCCAGATGCTGTGCCTTATATCCATGAAAATTTCATGAAGACTTGGGAGCAAATGGAGCAATTGGTTGAAATGGGACTGGTGCGTTCCATCGGTACTTCCAATATGACAGTTGCAAAAATGGAATTGCTGCTGCGCGACGCCAAGATTAAACCAGTTGTGAATGAAATGGAGTGCCACCCCCACTTCCAGCAGGAAGAACTCTATCAATTCCTTATGGAAAACGGTGTACTACCTATCGGCTTTTGTCCAATTGGCTCTCCTACCCGCCCTGACCGCGATAAAACCGAAAACGATACTGTCGATATCGAAGATCCTGTCATCGTTGCGGCGGCTAAGCGCCTTGGTGTCCACCCTGCTGTTGTTTGTATTAAGTGGGCTGTACAACGTGGTCATGTGCCGATTCCATTCTCCGTTCACGAAGTTGAATACACTTCAAACTTAAAGTGTATTACCGAAAACCCGCTGACAGATGAAGAAATGACAGCAATTTCGAAAATTGATCGTGATTGCCGCCTGATTAAAGGCCAAGTTTTCCTTTGGGAGAGCGCAAAAGGTTGGGAAGACCTTTGGGATCTCGATGGAACCATTGCGAAAGCATAAAAAATACTTTAAGTCGAAGATAAGTTTCCCCTGCAACAACGCAGGGGAAACTAACTGATTTTCGTTTATGTTTTACATGCAACCAGGCCAGACACTTTCGGAGAAAAAAATGAGTGCCTATGACCGACGCAAAAAGATATTGGCGATGCTCAATGCCAAAGGACGCGTTGAGGTTAAAGAGCTGGTTGATATTTTCGAAACTTCCGAAGTGACAATTCGTGCCGATCTGCGAAAGCTTGAACATGAAAATCTACTTAAACGTTTTCATGGTGGAGCACAGACTCTAGATAAAGCTGGCACTTCGGTAAGAGCAACCGAAAATGAGGTCACTCTTGAGCGACGTTATGGGATAAATGCGAGCGCGAAAGAGAGAATTGCCCAGCGGGCAGTTAGTTACGTTGCACCTGGAAATTCAGTAATACTGGATAGCGGTAGCACAACGCACCTCATAGCCCAGGCATTGGCACCACAAGGGGCGATTATCGCGATTACAAACAATTTGCCTGCTGCAGACGCACTTGCCGAAAGCCCGGACACGACGTTGGTTATTTGTGGCGGCGTGTATAGAAGCAAAACAAAATCTTTACATGGTCCAAAAGCTGAACAATGTCTTGAAGGCGTGTCTGCCGATATACTGTTTATTGGGGCCGATGGAATTGACCCGCAAAAAGGAATAACTACCTTTAATACGGGCTATGCCATTAGTGCTGTGATGGCAGAATGCGCACATAAAATTATTGCTGTTGTCGATTCAACAAAAATTGGCCGCGTTGGTTTCAACAAGGTACTGAGCACTCATGTGATTGATATTTTGATCACCGATAGCGATATTACAGCCGAATATATGGAGGCATTTCAAAAGCAAGGTGTTGAAGTTGTAATGGTTTAAGCACCTATACAGCCTGTGCCCTCTCCTCTTTTCAACCCACTTGTTTGCCTCAGGTTATCATCGCTCTTTTTAGCTTAGGCAAAAACTTCCAGATTTCTCTATTAAGCTGAACCATTTGCTCTATCGCCTTCGCCATTCCATGGATACGGGCATCATCAATTGCTTTCACCTCTCCTAAAGAGAGCTCACCATTTTTACGCTGGATCCGCATAGAGTGCGTATGGGTTATGTCGCCTTCCTCGTTCAATCGGAACATAGAATGGTTAAACTCGTTACGCATTTTTGTACTTTGGTTGAAAAGACGAATAATACGTCTGAGTTCTTTTGCAGTTGCCGGATCATTCAGTTTGGCATTGGCAAGACGTTCAACAAGCTCCAAGCGCGCACGTGTGGTGTTTAGAGTGCCAAAAACAATAGTGGCAGTGATCTCATCAGTTCTCATAAGATACTGTAATATATAAATAAACATAGATTCATTATTTGACCAACTGTAACTAATATTACCAATAAGTCCGAATAGTAAATTACGGCGTCCTGCCTTGGAAGGCGCAACTCTGTCAAGCTCATCAAAATCTGGTTCTATAGCTTTTTGATTATTCACAGAGTGCTCCTAACCTATCAAATTCTATTCTCTGATTGGTGTATTTTTACAGATTCTACATCTCTAGACTAAAGCTATACGAGCGCTACAAGAATCCCCTTATTTTTAGGTAGTTTATTTTGCCCAATATCATAATGAAGATGATCGAGGCTATAAATACATTCTCACTGTCAATACCTAAGTAATTAAGCAAAACAAGTTGGAATATTCCCAGTCATTATTATCATTAATCATAGAGTTCCGAGTTATAATAAAATCAATTATTTAGTTCATCCAGAACATCAGTTAAAAATAAATAAACAATGCCTAGTAACAATTCCCCCATAAATACCTTTGTTAATAGTTTTCCAAAACGATTAAAAATTACCAAATTATGAACAATCACAAAAGAAAATGAAATTATTTTCAACTAAATAATATAATTTCTTACCTGTACATTTTAATAGCATTAGTTCTCAAGAGTTGCTCATAAGTAATTTCGAGCGTCAATTGGCGGCGAACGATGTAAAAATAATAACATTCCAGTTATTATATGAATATTTTTTCATATAATAAATTTTAGTAGTTATTATTTACAGAATAATCGGATATATACTATTCGTTTATTAAATTGTACTTCGTTCTCCAGACTGAAGATAAGATCTTCACTATAAAAAACGAATGGGCACACAGTAACGACTACGTAATAGATAGTGTTCTGTGGGATACCATTCTCCAATTGGAGTTAATTGATGAGTACGACGAACACGAATGACCATGGCACTTTAAGTGACATCAAGGTGAATTCCAATAATTCTCTATTTGACAAAGATGAGTTGGGTACTCCCGAAACAACAAATAATAGCAGTCTGACGCAGACTGTTATGGTCAATGCCATAAATGGTGATGTTGCATTAGCAACTGCAGGTGATGGTATTGAAGATATTAACCACGCTATCTCAACTGGCGATGATTTAAGCATTGATGCGAGCAGTTATGCATCAAGCACTGGCAAAGGTTATGCCCAAGGCTTTAATCAATCGGTAAAAACCGGTGGCAATCAGCAAGCTAACGAAGTTACGGGTGAAATCACCGGGGGTGATGCCAGCATTATTGAAGCTGGGGGTGATAGTTCTAGTTATGGGGCAGCACAAGGCAGCTCCACTGGTCCTCAGCTAACTGATAGTGTTCTTGATGGCAACATGACCAATATGTTGCAAGATCAAGATAGCGTTAGCCAAGCCTCTACTATTAACAATAGTAATGTTAGCCAAACTCTTCGTGTCAATGGTGGTCATGCGACTGCAGGACACGGTATTGTTAGTGAAGACAACTGGCAGGCCACTGGCGGTGGAAGTGTTGGTGATGATTTATCAATAAAAGGCAGCACAGCAGCACAAGCCGACGCTATTGCCGTTGCCCGCAGCTTTAACCAGTCAATCAAAACAGGCGGAAACGAGCAAAAAAACAGCTCGGACTATACGCTCGTGGGCGAGGATGTTGACACTGTTTCCGCTGGTGGAAGTGGCGCTGCTATCGACAGCAACAGCTCGTTATTGCCCCTTGACCAAGTCACTCTTACCAACTCACAATATAACATGTTGCGAGATCAGGAAAAGGGCGACAACAAAGTTGATAACCCAGAGGTCACGAATAATGCTGAGGTAAAGCAGTCGGTTATTGCTGAATCAGGTGAAGCTTCAGCACAAGATGGCATTCATAACTGGGGCAAAATTGGCTCAACAGTTGAAGATGGTGGTGACAGCACAATCTCAGGAACCAGTGCAGCCAGTGCAAACGCGACCGCTTTCGCTGCGAGTATGAATCAGGAGTTGGTTTCTGGTGACAACAAGCAGGTAAATACCGGTCAGGCGACTATCGTTGGGGGCAACCTTAATAGTGTTGATGTTGGTGAAAATGGTGCCGACATGCAAGTACCAGCTTTAAGTGTTGGTGCAACCGGAACTCTTTCTCTTGTTGGTGAAGTACAACGTAACTGGGCAAATGACAAAGATCATATCAGCAACGCTAATATTGAAAACAATGATAGCCTCAATCAATATGTCAAGGCTGTAAGCGGAAACGCCTCCTCAGGCACTGGTATTACAGGTATAGAAAATTCTTGGTCTAATACAGACCAGGGCGGCCTTGGTTCGGCACATGTTGGTGATGACAGCTCAATAACTGGTAGCACCAGCGCCAATGCGAATGCTACTGCAATAGCCAGCAGCTTCAACCAGACAATCAATACCGGTGGCAACGGGCAGCAAAACAGCTCAAACCTCAGCCTAACTGGTGGAGACCACACAACAGTTCATGCTGGCGAGAACCATGCCGATCTTGGCGGCTCAACAACAGTTGGCATGAATGCAACCGGCTCTATGGTCATTAATAAGCAACTCAATACGCTTAAAGAAAATGACGCCATAACAGGCCCTGATGTTTATAATGCTGTCGGAGCAACAGCCACACAAACGGCCGTTGCTGAAGGTAAAACTGCAACGGCTGGCAGCGGGATTGACCAGGCGAAAGTCGCCTCTCAAACAATGCAGCGTACTATTGATGGCGACAGCACCTATGCTGGCGAGGCTTCAGCTAACGCCAACGCGGTTGCTTCGGCCACCAGCTTCTCTCAAAACATCAGTAGCGGTGGTAATATTCAAGTCAATGCGCTAGAAAGCGAAATTACCGCTGGTAACTATTCTAGCGCTATAGCTGACGAAAATGATGCCTCTAACGGGCAAGCGGCTGCAAGCTCGGTCACAATGGACGCGGGTGCATTAACCTTAGAAGGTGCGATGCAAGAAAACGTTTTGGGTGACGAAGACGTCATTTGCACACCTGAAACAATTAATGATGGTACAGTAACACAAAAAGCCATTGCAACTGGTGGCACTGCGACTTCTCATGAAGGCATTAGCTCTGATGCCGTTAAGACGCACTTTGCTGAAGATAATGTTGGCGACGATGCTGTTATAAAAGGTAGTACCCAAGCCAGCGCAAACGCTGAAGCAGCTGCTTCAACTATGAACCAGATGACGAACACGGCTGGTAACAAGCAAAGCAACTCCTCAGACATTGATATTACCGGTGGTAATAACGATGTTGTGGCAACAGGAGAAGATGACCATACACCAAACAATATGGGGGCAAACGGGGTTTCGGTTTCTTTGGGTACCCCTGTCACAACTGGGGTTTGCATAAATCAGCAGAACGAGTTGAATGACAGCGATGATGTAAACTATGCTCGTGTCGTTAATGAGGGTAGCGTTACTCAAGTTGTGCAAGCTGATGGTGGTACGGCTAAAAGCGGTGCTGGAATTGACATTGATAGCTTTAATGGAACCAAACACGTTGTTGATGATAGCAGTATTGATGCTTTAAGTAGTGCAAGTGCGGATGCTGTTGCAAAAGCATCAGCCTTTAACCAAAGCATTGCAACTGGTGCCAATATTCAGGTGAACAAAACCTCGCTTGAAGTTGTGGGCAACAATGAAGCTTCTGTTCTCATTGGTGAAGACACACAGGGCACAAGTACCCTGGCTGCCGGTTTATCCGCTGGCAATGTGGACAGCACACTTGCTGCTTCGCAGAGCAACTGGCTCATGGATAATGACGATATCTACAAGCCGGTGGTGCGCAACGAGGCCACACTAAACCAAGTTGCAAAAGCAAACGGTAAAGACGCTACTGCTGACAATGGCATTCAAGATGTTTGGGGGAGTAAGTTTATTACTCCTGAAAACTCTGTAGGCGATGACTATGCTATCACAGCAAAAACTATTGCCTCAGCTGACGCGACAGCAAACGTTTCTGCCTTCAACCAAACATTGGCAACTGGTGGTAATGCGCAGGTGAACACTGCGAAGGCAGATGTAATTGGCCATAATGACACCTACTTGTTCTCGGGAGAAGATGACAGTCTTTCACCGCAAGCACTTTCGGTTACCCCAAGTAGTGACTTGTCAGCAAGCACTATGGGTATGCCTGAGGTCACAGATACGACATTTAGTATCGAACAAGTCAACAGTCTTCATGACCAAGATATTATAACCAACCCGACTGTCGTTAATAACGGCTCTCTTGTTCAAAGCGTGTCTGCAGTTGGCGGCGAAGCGATTGCACATGATGGTATCCATGATGCTGAAGGCATTATGAATTACCAAGTTGGTGATGATATGAGCATTGATGCCTCTACAGCAGCTACAGCTGATGCACTGGGCGTTGCCAATGCCTTCAACCAAACAATCGTTATGGGTGCCAATGTACAGGCAAACACAGTTGATGTCTCCGTTGTTGGCGGCTCCTCTACTGTGAATGTAATTGGTGAAGACGATTTAGCTTAGTCTTTGTGTCAATAGCCTGCGCAGATAACCTGCGCAGGTTTTTTTAATGCGGCACCGGAGTTTTCAAATGCTTTCACAAGCAATTAACGACCTGACTTGGCATTTTCTTGGATACTTAAAACTACAAAAATTCGCGGTTTCTCACAAAACTATTTATTCTGGGGCTACGAGTGATCAAGTATCTGTAGCAATTGGTGAGTTTAATGATCAAGATCCCGTCATTTCCCAGCAAACAGATACTGCCGAAGTTAATAGCCTACATACGCCACAATTAAGTGAGTTAAAGCCTCCAAAAGGGACCAGTAGTACAGAGCTTACCACTAAAGAACTGATAAGCGTTCAAGAAGGTCCTCAAAATCAAATCATTCAATTTACGCCTCAAGTAGACGACATCTCAGCGACAAGCACACCAGATGCAAACTTCATTGACCCTGATTTTCGCATTGAAGCCATGTATCGTAGTATAGATGACCCAGATATCGTTATTTCACAGCATCAGGCAAATGTACTCACTGATGACGATATTTTAGTTCAAGACCATATTGTGTGGTCACCGGATAGTGACGCCCCTACTCCACAAGTCATGCTTGAAACACTCTTGGAAAAGGCCTCTTCCGATACCACCAATGAATATATTGGTAACACCGACTTTTCCAATCAAGCTGATCTGCAAGATTATAGCGATCTTGTCGTTTCTCGGCTTGAATCTGGCGAAACACAGATTGTAAACATTACAAGTGGTGAGAATATTGGTCATTGGCGAAAGCCAGACTCGCAAATACCGGATCTTGATAAAACAAATGTTATCGAGCTTGGGAATAATGAGGCCACGAATGCAGCTGCTATTGTTGATAGTTCAGAAGCATATTGCTCTCTAGCTGTAATGGGTAATTACTATTCAAGTAACGTTATTTTGCAGGCTAATTATTTTGCCGGAAACAATAACGTTAGAACCAGTAATAAAGCGCCACAGTCGCCTCTAACAATTGAGAATAAAGCTCAAATAAAGTCCGAGGGAGAGGTTCGCATCCCAGCCAAAATTAGCGTTCATAACCCTGATTATACTTTTCATGTAGATGTCGTAAAGGGAGATTTTTTCGATGTAAACTGTATTAATCAAGTGAATTACCTGAGCGATAACGACCGCATCTGTTATGAAGTTCAATCCTCTGGCTATTATATTAACCTGGGAGATAACACGCAGGTCAATGCCGCCCAGATTATTGATATGGTTCACACATATGACATGGTGTTTATTGCTGGCAACTATTATGACCTCAATCAGATTAACCAGAAGAATTACCTGTTAGATCGTGATTATGTGGCCAATGAAAGTCAGGCAGTGAATAGCGGCAGTAATAGCATGTACAATGATGCCACTATTACAGAAATTGGCGGTAACGACCAATTTCGCCCAGTCAATTCAAGTATAAATAATTTAGCCAATGACCTGTTCAACCTTAAAAAATCGATAGACTTTGATGTACATGACTACAATGGAGGGCTGCCACAAATTGGCACAACAAGCTTAAGAGTACTCGTGGTTAGCGGCGACTACTATCAAGTTAACTCAATTAACCAAGTGAATATCATTTCTGATGCTGATCAAGGACGCATAGTAACAGCCAAACAAATGGCTGGTACCTATAAGAGGCACTTTGCGAATGATGACCCAAATGCGAAGGCTAATTATTATTCAACATCCAATAATAGCGCCACGAACAAAGCAGTTATCGTTGATTACGACAGCCAGTCAGAATTCCAATATCTAGGCGGCAGCTATTCAGAGGAAGAAGTCATCATTCAATTAAATGATGTTGATTGCACTCCTCAAAATCAGCAGGTTTCAGGCAAAACTCAACTCGCCACCGAAGTTGTTGCTTTCACGAATGATGATGTGGCCACCAATAATGATTACTCCTCTGGTATCCAGCAGGCAGCACCTTACTCTGACTTCATTTCCGACAATTTAGCATAGCTCTTAATCGCAGGTTCCGATGGTTTATAACAGTACTGCAGATCACCAGTATGGGGCTAGAAATGGCAGAAGAAACTACGCCATTTCTCTGCCAAATTTTACTGGCCTGAGAAAAAAACTAGGTAAATTTAGTAGTTTAACCTTCAAAAAAGTGAAACTAAAAAAACAGCAGGAAGATGCTAACGTAGATTTTCGCATTGTATTAAATAAGGTCCTCAATCAAGCAAAATTGAACCTCGCAACAGCTGTTATTTTTTCTTTATTTTCAAGCATATTAGTCCTTGCTGTACCAATATACCTATTTCAAATATCTGATCGTGTTTTAACCAGCCGCAGTTCAGATACGCTGATAATGCTTACCGCTATCGTTATTGGTTTAATTCTTGCTCATGTTTTACTAGATATTTTTCGCCGTCATTTACTCATGCGAGTAGCTGTTAACATGGAGGTAAATTTAGGAGCACCTGTGTTAAGTGCTGCCGCAAAAGCTTCATGCCATGGAACAAGTCGCGAATTTCAGGCTTTAAATGATTTACAGCAAGTACGCAGTTTCATTACAGGTCCCGTATTACTAACTATGATGGATGCACCCGTAGCTCCTGTTTATTTGCTTGTTGTTTATATGGTGCATCCCCATCTGGGCCTTATAGTAAGTGTAACAATACTAATTCTATTGTTACTTGCAAAGATAAACCAAAAAATAACAGCTATTCCCTTTGGGCAAGCCAATTTGCATAGCTCTAAAGCAAACCTGCAAACAGAAGCGATGGCTCGCAATGCGCAAGTCATCAACGCCATGGGAATGATTCCAGAATCTGTGCTTTTTTGGGGCCGTAACACAGCGCTTTCGCTTCGTGCACAAATTACCGGGCAAGACCGCAATATAATAGTTTCCGGCGTTTCTAAGTTTATTCGGCTTTCAACCCAAATCACCATGTTAGGCTGGGGCGCTTATTTAGCTTTATCCGATGAAATGACTGGCGGCATGATAATCGCAGCTTCGATAATTGGGGGGCGTGCACTGGCACCTGTTGAAGGAACTATTGATGGTTGGAAATCGTTTGTAAGTGCACGCGCTTCATACGCGCGGATAAAAAACCTTTTACAAACCACCCCATTAAATGTTCATCGATTGCAATTGCCTAGTCCTAAAGGCCAACTGTCTGTAGAAAGAGTGCTTTTTGTCCCCCCACCGGATAAAAAGGTCATTTTGAACGGCGTTTCCTTCCACCTTTCACCCGGCCAAGCTATGGCTGTTGTCGGTTCATCCGGTTCGGGCAAAACAACACTTGCGAAAATGCTCGTAGGTTCCATTTTACCAACTGCAGGAAATGTGCGCCTGGATATGATGGACCTTCGAAACTGGGACTCGCGACAACTCGGGGAAAGTATTGGGTACTTACCACAGGACGTCCAACTTTTCCCCGGTACAATCAAAGAAAACATCGCACGTATGAAACCGAATGTTTCGGACGAAGATATCTTCCTGGCCGCCGATTTGGCTGGTGTGCACTCTATGATTTCATCATTCTCACAGGGCTACGAAACGCAAGTCGGTATGGATGGCGCACCGCTTTCTGGTGGTCAGCGTCAACGTATTGGTTTGGCTCGCGCATTCTTTGGCAACCCTAAACTACTCGTATTAGACGAACCCAACTCTAACTTGGATGCTGAAGGAGAAACCGCATTAGCTCTTTCCATTGAACGTGCGCGACAAAAGAAAATGGCCGTTGTTGCCATAACACAAAGGCCAGCACTACTTCGCTGTGTCGATTCAATTTTAATTCTACGGGAGGGTACGGTACAGGCATTGGGCTCACGTGATGATATCTTACCCCAAATATTAGGGACGAATAAAAAGCAAATCGCTCGCCCCCAGCAAGCCACCCACAATCAATCTGCTTAAGGTTTACTCTGGAGCTCATATGTCTACGCGTGCACTTATACTCGATAAGTCTTGGTCTCAAGATGTTCCAAGCGGGACCTTGCTTCCTAAAGTTGCAAGCCTACTTGTTATAGTAATTACTTTTTTTGGGTTTGGTTATTGGGCAAGTACCGCACCATTGGCCGGTGCAGTGGTAGCCAATGGCAGTTTTGTAGCTACAGGACAAAACAAAATTGTTCAGCATTATGAAGGAGGTATAATAAAAGACATCCTTGTGAAAGAAGGAGATATTGTTGAACAAGGGCAGGTGTTGCTTCGCCTTGATGAAACCGCTGCACGGGCAAATCTTGACCGCCTCATCATTCGGCAATTACGCTTACAAGCCATGACAGCTCGGCTTGAAGCGGAGGCACGCGGTAAAAAAGACCTCATATTTCCAAGCCAGCTTATGATGCAGGCCAAACAGGATAAGATGAATGAAATTGTCCTTAGCCAAGTTCTCACATTTAAAGCAAAAAATCGAAACCTAGATAGCGAAGTTAGAATTTTACAAAAAGGAATTCTAGCACTTAACGAGCGAATTAGCGGTGGCCAGGCACAACTTGTTGCCGTTGAGGAGCAAATCAAACTTTTAAAAGAAGAACTTGCAAGTAAAAATAAAATTCTTGGACAAGGGTTAATCAAAAAATCAGACGTTTTACGCACTCAACGTGCAGTTGCCAACCTGACAGGAGAGCGCGGCCGCATACTTGCTGAAATTGGCGACTCTACAGAGCGGATAGCACGTACCGAAGCGCAAATTTCTCGTGCGAAAACAGAAGCATCTCAGCAGGCTGTCGCTGAACTACAAACAGCAAAAGCTGATTTAGATGATGTGAGCGAACAGATACACGCGGCAAGAAAGGTTCTAGAAAGGGTTGACGTTATCGCACCTGTTCGCGGCGCTGTTGTAGATATGCGTTATCATACTGCCGGCGGTGTTATTGAGAGCGGCAAAAACCTAATGGAAATACTGCCCCTGCAAGACGAGTTGATTATTGAAGTTGCAATTCAGCCGGCGAATATCGATCATGTGGAGAAAGGTCAAAGTGCTATGGTTCGCTTAACGGCACTCAATCAACGCACGACACCTATGTTACCGGCGCAAGTCATCTACGTTTCTGCAGATGCTTTAAAAAGTGATCCATCTAATCAGTTTACTGGTGACATCTATCGGGCACGCATCAAAATATTGAAGGAAAAAATACCCAACGGATTGGACATCAAAACAACTCCAGGCATGCCAGCAGAAGTCTACATTACAACAAGAGACCGCACCTTTATTGATTACTTAACTGAGCCCCTTCAAGATAGTATGGCACGTGCATTTAGAGAGCCATAAAATCTGAATTGCATAAAAAGAGCTCTGTTTTTTCAACCGCCCTATTGTTCTCGAATGGCCTAACGATCAGCATATTGTCGTTTTCTACCCTGTTATCGATAAAGGACCTACGACATTAGATTACATAAACCTAATTGGTATTCACGATACATAATTACATATGTTTAATCTGTATCGTCAATACGGCCAGAAACCCAATTACACGAGTATTCATGTTTTTAAATAGGTCTGCACTTATCAAGACAAACCTTAACCTCCATATCGACCATATTTTACTATTACTTCATACTAATGCATATCGGAGCAGTTCAATACGCAGACTAGTCACTTTGAATTATTAGCGTTAGAGAGGGAGTGATTTTTCGAGTATTAATAGCCATTTTCAACTTTAAGGTTGGGACATGCAAATAATATTCATCTGCATAATTTGTTATTATTTTATCCCCAACAATAAACAAGGTAAGAATTACGAGATTACGCTTCATCACCATCGGTATTAATTATTAGTCAAAGTGTCGCTAAACAAATTCCTTTAAGTAAATTAACGATGGTAATAAATATTTATACATTCAGAAAAATAAATTATCACTCTTATTACATTTTTTTACAATATCCACTTAATGCATACATTAATTTCCCGCCCTATTCTCAAAGTGAAAAATTAATATTGCAATTCCTATTAGAAAATCTAGGTTTTTCTAAATATTTACCAATATATATTATTTAATTATGATGCATAAAATCAAACTAGACGTTAATTAAGTGTATATTTGAGCGCTTCAATCTATGATTTACTTGCGCTTAATCAAAGACTACCGGTCACCAAGTGGGATTAATGAGTATATATTAATTAATGTAGCTCATTTATGAGCATTCCTTTACTGGAGCCTATGGGATGATCAAGCGTTTGATGCATACACACGAATGGATACGTGCTATATGCAGCATACTAATAATTCTTTGTATTTCGCAGGGTGCGTTCGCCGCCCCTGTCCTCAAGCGCTTTATACAAACAGTGCCGCCAGCCGAATTGGTTGCAGGCGCTGACAGTTTTGGTGCTATACGTTCGGATTATCCTATCGCTCCGATACTGAAAAACTCAAAGCGCATTGGGTGGGCTTACGTTACTTCAGATTTTGTTGGAACCACGGGCTATTCTGGCAAGCCCATTCATACAATGGTTGCTATTGATGATAATGCTGTCATCCTCGGGGCAGACCTGATTGAACACTCCGAACCTATTGTTCTGGTTGGTATTCCAAATGAAAAAATCAAAGCGTTAACACGCTCCTATGTGGGGGTTAATCTTGTCAAGGAAGCCGAGACAGGCGGCGAATCCCATGATGTTGATATTATTTCAGGAGCAACTGTAACAATCATCGTCATTGACGATTCTATTATTCGCTCTGGTTTGAAAGTTGCCAGAGCTTTAGGGCTTGGTGGTCTACACCAAGAACATAAAGAAAAGCGTTTTGAGGTCGATGAAAATGCAACAGCTTTTACAAGCTGGGGGGAGCTTACCGGCGATGGCACAGTTCGACGCCTCGCACTAGATGTCTCGCAGGTAAACCAAGCATTTGCCGAAAGCGGGGATAAGCGCGCCATCAAACGTCCAGAAAAAGGGCCCAAATCCGATAGCTTTATCGATATGGCTGTCGCTCCGGTAAGTATTCCTGCCATTGGCAAGGCACTGCTCGACCCCAACGAATACGAAGCAATGCAACAATGGCTTAAACCTGGCGAACACGCATTTCTCGTTGTTGGGCGTGGACGTTACTCCTTCAAGGGCTCAGGTTATGTACGTGGTGGCATCTTCGACCGCATTCAGCTGGTGCAAGGGGATGACAGCTATCGCTTTCGCGATAAAGTACATCGTCGTGTTGGTTCCATAGGCGCAAGTGGAGCACCTTCGTTTAAAGAAATGGATCTGTTTAAGATCAAGGCAGGTTCTAACTTTGATCCCACCAAGCCATGGCGTTTACAATTATTGGTTCAGCGGCGTGTCGGCGCAATTGATAAGGCGTTTGTTTCGTTCGATCTTGGTTACCAATTACCAAAAAAATACACACGTCCTGTAAACCAGCCCCAAGCAACGCAAGCGACAAACCAAGCAAACAATGTAGCCCTAGAAGATGAACGGGCAGCAAAACAAGCGCTTTGGAAACGTATTTGGTGGCAAAAACGTTTTGAGATAGCTGGCCTTGTAACAATGCTTGCTGTTTTAACAACTGCATTCTTTTTCCAAGGATACTTGGCAAAATCAGCTCGGGTAACGTTTTGGTTCCGTATCAGCTATTTAACGGTAACGCTTTTCTTCCTCGGCTGGTATGCCAATGCACAGCTATCTGTTGTCAACCTCATGGCACTTGCAGGCACCTTAACCTCAGGGTTCAGTTGGGATGCCTTCCTAATGGAGCCGCTCACTTTCATTCTTTGGTTCTCAGTAGCTGCCGCAATTATTTTTTGGGGCCGCGGGGCCTACTGTGGCTGGCTCTGCCCATTTGGTGCATTACAAGAGCTCCTGAACCGCTTGGCCAAGCTTTGCAAGCTACCGCAGTGGACGCTTCCTTTCGGGCTTAATGAGCGGTTGTGGGCACTAAAATACGTAATCTTCTTAGTTCTATTTGGTATCTCACTTGCTTCAATGCCATGGGCTGAGCGCTTTGCGGAAGTTGAGCCATTCAAAACCGCAATAATTTTAAAGTTTGATCGCAGTTGGCCATTTGTGCTGTTTGCGCTTGCCGTATTGGCACCTGGTTTGTTTATTGAGCGGTTTTATTGCCGCTACTTGTGCCCACTTGGGGGCGCACTCGCAATACCTGCTAGAATGCGCATGTTTGATTGGCTCAAACGCTACCCAGAGTGCGGACGTCCATGCCAGACTTGTGGCAACGAATGCCCCGTTCAGGCCATACACCCAACAGGTGAGATTAATCCGAACGAATGCGTTAACTGCCTCCACTGTCAAGTACTTTATAATTGCGAGACGAAGTGCCCTGTCGTCATACGCAAAATGAAGCGACGTACGCATCTTGCTGCGTCAACTTCGAAACCTTCGGTGCACATATCAACAGCACCTTCCAAATCATAAAAGGGGAATAACTATGGGTGACAAAGTGAATAAGGTCAAACAAGAAGGCTTAAATCGCCGTCAAATGCTAGGCGCTTCTGCCGCTGGCGGGAGCTTGGCTCTGCTTGGTGCTGCTGGCGGTCTCGGCGGCACGATGAGCTCGGCTAAAGCTGCCACAGCAGGTGGCCGCAAGGTAGAGCTGGCCCCTGGCGAGCTGGACCCTTACTACGGCTTCTGGTCGTCTGGACAAACTGGCGAGCTACGGATTTTAGGCTTTCCTTCCATGCGCGAATTAATGCGTGTGCCTGTTTTCAACCGTTGCTCAGCAACTGGTTGGGGTATGACAAATGAAAGCCTTAAAGTATTAACTGAAGGTATGTTACCGGAAACCAAAGAGTTTCTAGCAAAGCAGGGAAAAAAAGCTTACGAAAACGGTGATTTACACCACCCGCACATGTCATTCACAGACGGCACGTATGATGGCCGTTACTTGTTTATGAACGACAAGGCGAATACACGTGTCGCCCGTGTACGCTGCGATGTCATGAAATGTGACAAGATTACCGAAATCCCTAATGCCCACGACATCCACGGGTTACGCCCGCAAAAATACCCACGTACCGGCTACGTATTCGCGAATGGCGAGCATGAAGCACCACTGGTAAATGACGGTAAGATTCTGGATGATCCTAAACAATATGTGAATATTTTCACAGCACTTGACGGCGACACAATGAAAGTTGCCTGGCAGGTAATGGTTTCCGGTAACTTGGATAATACAGATTGTGACTACCAAGGTAAGTATGCATTCTCAACCAGCTATAACTCAGAGATGGGTATGAACCTGGCTGAAATGACTGCATCTGAAATGGACCATGTAGTCGTATTCAACATTGCTGAAATCGAACGTGCCGTAAAAGAAGGTGATTATAAGGAACTGAACGGAATTCCTGTTATTGATGGCCGTAAAGGCTCCAATAAAAAGTATACCCGCTACATTCCTATTCCCAATAGCCCGCACGGCATCAACACCGCACCAGACCAAAAACACGTTGTTGTGAACGGTAAGCTATCGCCAACTTGCTCTGTCTTGGATGTGACTAAATTCGATGCATTGTTTGAAAGTGATGTGGATCCACGTTCCGCTGTTGTGGCCGAACCAGAATTGGGCCTTGGTCCTCTCCACACAGCTTTCGATGGTAAAGGCTTTGCTTACACTACACTGTTCCTTGATAGCCAAATGGTTAAATGGAACATTGATAAAGCAATTCGCAAATATGCCGGCGAAGATGTCGATCCTATCGTTTCCAAGGTTGATGTGCATTATCAACCAGGCCACAACCACTCAACAATGGGTGAGACCAAAGAGGCCGACGGTGAGTGGTTAATTTCACTTAACAAATTCTCTAAGGACCGCTTTATCAATGTTGGACCTTTGAAGCCTGAAAATGAACAGGTCATCGACATTTCAACCGATGATATGAAAGTGGTTCATGATGGGCCAACATTTGCGGAGCCACATGATGTTATCTTGGTGCGCCGTGACATTGTAAACCCAGATAATGCGTGGAAACGTGATGATCCGATGTTCGCCGATGCCGTTGCACAGGCAAAAGCGGATGGAGTTGATCTTGAAGCTGATAGTGTTGTCATCCGCGATGGTAACAAGGTTCGCGTTTACATGACATCTATGGCACCTGTTTTTGGCTTGGAAAAGTTCACGGTCAAACAGGGTGATGAAGTCACAGTATATGTGACGAACATCGATGATATCGACGACCTTACCCACGGCTTCACATTGGGTAACTACGGTGTTGCTATGGAACTTGCACCGCAAGCGACTGCATCAGTAACCTTTACTGCGGATCGCCCTGGTGTTCACTGGTATTACTGCCAATGGTTCTGTCATGCTCTGCACATGGAAATGCGCGGCCGCATGTTGGTTGAGCCAGTAGGAGCCTAATTCATGATCCAACGTTTTCTGGCAGTTCTTTTTGCTTTAAGCAGCCCATTTTCGGCTCTTCATGCCCAAGAGCTGCCAGCAACAGGTCAGGATCTTGCAAAGCTTATCGAAAAAACACCGAGTGGCGGGACATTACGTCTCGCCGCCGGCGAATATAATGGCCCTGTCCGTATAACGCGCCCCGTTAAGATTATCTGCTCGAAAGGTGCTTCGATAAAGGGGACAGAAAAGGGCTCTGTTATATCCGTTGATAGCGAAGGTGTCGTTGTGCGTGGTTGCCATATAAGCGGCTCTGGAAGCAGCCATGACACCATTGATTCTGGCGTACAATTAAGCAAAGCAGCCAAAGGTGCTGTAATTGAAAATAATAGACTAGAAGGGAATTTATACGGCATTGATGTGCATGGTGCGGCAGATGCAAAAGTAATTGGCAATACAATTATTGGCCGTCAGAACCACCGCATGAACAGCCGTGGTAACGGTGTTTATGTATGGAATGCACCTGGTGCAGAAGTGTCATACAATAATATTCGTTTTGGACGCGATGGTATTTTTACAAATACCTCCAAGCGTAACTTGTTTACACATAACCATTTTCAAGATTTACGATTTGCTGTGCATTACATGTACACACAAAACTCTACCGTTTCTCATAATATATCCATCGGTAATCACTTAGGTTATGCGATTATGTTTTCTAAAGGAGTGAAAGTGGAAGACAACGTTTCACTTCATGATCGTGACCAAGGCATAATGTTGAATTATGCTAATAATGGTACAATTAAAGGCAATTATGTCAGTGGCATTAAAGGGCGTTCGCTCTTTATATATAATGCCCACAAAAACGTAATATCCGGAAATCGTTTTGAAAATAGCGAAATTGGCATTCATTTTACTGCCGGCTCCGAAGGCAATACTATTTTTGGCAATGCTTTTATCAATAATAGACAGCAGGTTAAGTATGTCGGAAGTAAATGGGTAGACTGGAGCGCATCGGGGACAGGTAATTACTGGTCGGATCATGCGGCCTATGACATGAATAACGACGGCTTTGCCGATGCTCCTTATCGACCAAACGATACAATGGATCATATTTTATGGACGCAGCCCGCTGCAAAATTATTACTGGGCAGCCCGGCTGTGCAGCTGGTTCGCTGGGGACAAAAAGCCTTTCCTGCGACCCTTCCAGGTGGTGTTATTGACCGGCACCCTTTGATAAAACCTTTCAAGCCAAAGGCCATGGAGGCTGTACAATGACACTATCAATTCAAGGTGCCAGTGTACGGCGCGGGAAATTGGAGACGTTAAAAAACGTATCATTTGACATAAAGGCAGGCGAAAGAGTTGCCCTTATTGGCCATAATGGTGCTGGTAAAACCACACTCATGAAAGCTTGCCTGGGCTTACTTCCCCTATTTTCTGGGAGCATAAGCGTACTCGGCGATAAACCAGGTGGAACAGCAGCACGTGAAGCAACGGCATACCTGCCTGAAAATGTCAGTTTCCATCCTGCTCTAAGCGGTATTGAAGTTCTTTCTATGCTGGCAGCCCTCAAGGGTGCTGACGATAATATTCGCGATCTGTTGGATATAGTAGGATTACACGAAGCAGCAGAGCGAAGAGTTGGTACCTATTCCAAGGGTATGCGACAACGGCTTGGGTTGGCCCAAGTTTTACTGGCAAACCCAAAACTGGCAATTCTAGATGAACCAACAAGCGGCCTTGATCCTATTTCACGTAGTGATTTTTATCGCTTGGTTGATGGACTGGCCCAAAAAGGCTGCGCTGTACTCATTTCTTCGCATGCGTTAACCGAGCTCGAAGCCAAAACAGACCGGATAACAGTATTGCGTCATGGAGAACTTGTTGTAAGCGATAGCCTATCAGCGCTGCGAGCTGAGGCAGGCTTACCCATTAGATTCCATATACGAACAACTGTTGAAGCCGCCGATGAATTTGCCACTACTCTGGGCGGACAACGGGTTAATGGCCAACAAATAGAATTAAGCTGTTTACCAGAGCAAAAACTGGCAGTGCTTTCTCAAATTACATCACTTGGCTCTAAGGTTCTTGATGTGGATATCATTCCACCGCACCTTGATGACTTGTATCGTTATTTCAGCGCGGAGGAGCAACAATGAGAGCCATTTTAGCAATTGCCGCAAGTGAATTTAGAATATCCCGCCGCAATAATCTGCTACGCGCTTCTGTGGTCATCATGGTACTGTTCTCCTGCGCCTTAACCCTATTAGGCTCTGGTGCAACAGGTACGCTAGGGGTGGATATGCTCACAGCTTCAAGCGCTAGCCTTGCAACGCTTTCTGTCTATATTGTTCCCCTGATTGCGCTGTTATTGTCTTTTGACGCGATAGCGGGTGAAGTAGAGCGTGGCACGCTCGCCCTTGTTCTCACATATCCAGCGCCTCGCTTTTCTCTCATCATTGGCAAGTTATTTGCTCATTTACTTTCTTTGGCTGTGGCATTGGTTTTGGGCTATGGCGCTGCGATAGTTGTTACCATGTTTATGGGCGCTGTGAATGTGGCTGGTTTGCTGATTATGCTCAAGCTACTTTTTGGTGCTGTATTGCTCGGAGCTGCCTTTTTAGGACTCGGTTATGCATTGTCAGCTTGGTCACGAAGTGCTGGTGCGGCAGCTGGTTATGTCATTGGCGTATGGTTGGTCTTTGTGGTGCTTTACGATATTGGCTTACTGGCTGGTTTGATGGTGGATGCCAGCGATGGCATTTTTACGAAAGAATTCTTTCCCTGGTTATTAATCGCCAACCCAGCCGATGCATTTCGCTTGGTAACATTACCCAGCGGGCAAGCAGCCGAATTGGCTTCGGGCTTCGTAACATCCGCTAATGCTGTGGGGTTGGCTCCTTTACTCTCTTTAGTAATATGGCCCGTATTCACCCTAGTACTCGCATGGACAGCAATACAGAGGGTGGAGCCGTGAAAAAGTTCGTATTACCTCTTCTGTGCCTCTTGTTGACAGCTTGTAGTAGCGATGGCGAAAAGTCTACAAAACGACCTGGTGCCGTTGCACTCACTGCTGATGCAGTAAGCCACTACTGCCAAATGAATGTACTGGAGCATCCAGGACCCAAGGCGCAAATACATATTGCTGATGCACCAGCACCTTTGTTTTTTGCGCAAGTTCGCGATGCAATCGCCTTTCTTAAGTCAGAAGAACGTCCAGGTGAAGTTGTTGCTGTTTACGTTTCTGACATGGGCAAGGCAAAGAGTTGGGAACACCCAGGCATCCACAACTGGATATTAGCGCAAAATGCAATGTTTGTTGTTGGCGCTCATCAAGCTGGTGGTATGGGGGCCCCGGAGGTGGTGCCATTCGGTAGCCTAGAAAAGGCCAATTTATATGCCGCTAGAAAAGGTGGACGCGTGATGACCCTTAAAGAAATTCCGAGTGAGGCAGTTTTAGGCGGAATTAATCTTTTTCAGGAGAATGAGCAATGAAGCGCAGAAGATTTATAAAAATAATGGCAAGTGCCACTGCCTGCTGTGCGTTACCGAGCCTTGCTTTTGCTAGTACTCAAAACAGCAACCAATGGCATGGGGTTGCATTGGGTGCCAAAGCATCGCTTTATATCGATCACCCTGATGCCTCCCGTCTTATCAAGCTGGCGCATAATGAAATTCTCCGATTAGAAAAGACTTTTAGCCTTTATCTTAATACCAGTGTCATAAGCCAACTAAATCGTAAGGGCTACGTGGAAGAGGTGCCCTTTGAGTTGCTAGAATTGCTTTCATTAGCCCAGCAAGTCCATAACGCAACGAATGGGTATTTTGACCCAACAATTCAGCCCGTATGGCAGCTATATGCGCAGCGGGCCATGCAAGGCCGTCGACCAACATCAGAAGAAATATCTGCTGTACACAACCTTGTAGGTTTTGAAAGTGTTGAATTCAATGCCCAACGCGTTGCCTTTCAAAAACCGGGAATGGCTCTTACGTTTAATGGTATCGCCCAGGGCTTTATTGCAGATAAAGTGAAAAAACTACTGGTGGAAGAGGGATTAGAAAATGCCCTTATTGAAACCGGTGAAATTTATGCTCTCGGTCACAAAGCAGGCTCCAAGCCATGGCGTGTGGGTATAAGTAATGGTGGCGCAAAGCCTGTAGAGACCATTGCCCTGAGTAATCAAGCCGTTGCCACCTCTTCACCCAATGCAACACTGTTTTCTGAACAAGCAGGCGCCGGTCATATACTTAATCCGCAAAATTGTATGCCTGGTGATAAGTGGCAATTAATCAGTGTTACAGACAGTTCGGCAGCAATTGCCGATGCACTTTCGACAGCCCTCTGTTTAATGGATGAGCAAAGTACTCAAAAAGCTCTAGAGCACTTCCCAAATGCCCGACTGGTCGTGCAATCCTAACTCATAGCTGTGGCCCGTTGCGGGCCACATGCCTTTTGTGTGCTTCAATGAAATACCATTGTGCTTTAGACACCCCATTAAAAGGAAAGGATAATTTTGAGTGGTCACAACATTGGCCAGCCCAACTTAAAATGCCCGATATAATTGCGCTAACCATAACAAATACCCACAATAAGCAGGGCCCGATACACTTAAGTATCAGACCCGCTTTGTTATAGGGCAAATGAATACTCAATTATCTATTAAAAGTGTGAGCAATTACGATGGGCGTTGATGGTTTGGATGCCTCTCCCTTTGTCCGTGAGATCAGATCTCACCATTCTGGCACATTCTGATGCCGCCGGGGTGGGGCATCCAAACCATCAACGCCGCAACCTCTTATTCGCCATCATACTCTATTGTTGTCTCTAAAGCACTTCTTAGCCAATCCCAAAAATTGACTTCTGCTTGCTTATCTTCATAACCAGGACTAGCAAAGTCATGTATTATAACGACTCCTGGTCTATCTTTTTCCCAACATGCAACATCATCATTATCTTCTCGGCGGGCAAACGGAACTAGGGAGCGCGTTGGATAACGCTCCTCTAAACCATTGAGTCTAACCCTGAGCTGCTCATACTGTAAGATAATCCACGGATCAAAATCCAATAATCCTTGATCAACTACCCTTAAAAAATCTTTCGGATAGTTGAACCATGCAGGTGTCTCAGAGGCATTTAGTAACTGTTCGTCCATTTAATCTATAGATCCTGTGAAAGGCGAGCCATTAGGATAAGTATTGCGGAAAGACGAACTCTGCTTGCCTATTCTCAACTGGACTGCGTCTCCCCAAGTTCCCTCCAAGTTTTGAGAGGATCCTTGTTTTCTATTTAAGCCTCATGCGGCCATTTTTTCCAGTCGGTTTTGCCGCGCAAATTCGGCTGGGGTTAGGTTGTCCAAAGACGAATGCGGTTGACCTGCCCCCCATAATCTCCTCCAGTTTATGATAGGCTTCTACCTAACTGATGTGCTCCCCAATTTTCCCCCGGTCGGGAGGTAGAGATTTCTGGACCAAATCAGGAACACGGGCTGGATGCGTATTCCGATTTCATCA
>NZ_LLWE01000042.1 GCF_001562055.1 Polycladidibacter stylochi
GCTAAACCGAGATTTCTTCATAAAACTAGTCCTCAATATGAGGCAACAATATCTCTACTTTTAAACTCAATCAATTTCCGGGGGGAATACCGTATCAAAAAACAGCCTTGTGCTTGTATGTTTGGCTAGGTCCTCAAAGTTATTTCAAAAGACCCTAGTTTGACCAGCGCACGAACCGGTTATAAATTGTCTTATGTGGACCGTAGTTGTGTGGCGTATCGCGCTAGCGTAACCCATTGATGATTATAAAGATAATACCACTCATGATACGCGGTCATCAATCCTTGATCGGCGCTATGTTCTTGGGGAGAGAAGAGCCGTAGCAGCTCCATCTGTAATTCCGTCAGCCAGTTAACTAAAATGAAGCAGGTCGGCCCCAAAAGAACAATGAGCCTAGTTATGACTAGAAAGATTTTCACTTTTAGTAATATGTTCTTGCTGTACTTGTTTTAAATCTAGGCCAAGGAAAAAAGCAAGAGCAGAACGGATTAATACAAAAACGGCAAGCGTAATGAGTGTATTTAGGTCTTTAGCAAGACCAGACTTAATTACATCGGAGATGACCATAAAATCGATCGCAAGTATGACCTGACTTAAAAACTCCATTCTCATATTTTGGTAAGCAAGAGCACAACTTAGCCCACTTAGGCGATGCAACTCGAACTTTACATATTGTAGAACGAACTTTCCCGCAGTAACCATAAGAATTATGTAACCGATAAAATCAATTAAAATGGTTAAGTATTCTAGAGCCTGTGAAAAAGGTAGTGACATCGTCCTGTATATTCCTTTTCTTACAAAAACGGCTACTCTACTGCCAGCAGGTTACTTTTAATTGCAAACTACTGGCAGTATACGACTTATACTCTGATTGTCAGTCTGGCATGTGTTCTTTCATGAAGGCCATAGCTTTTTGCATTGCCTGCATTTTAATTTTGTTACGTTCCATCATTTTTTTATTGTGCTGTTTGATAGAAATCGTAAATGGATTTTGCTGCAGAACTTTGGCGATATGTAGTAAATTAATGGCAGTTAGTTCGGCATTTCGTCGTACATATGGGGAAAGTGCTCCACCTGCTTCAATAAAACTTGCACCAGGGCCAGCATCTCCCACCCAATATAGATCGGTATTTGGGGGAGCGGTGGCACCAAAGTGAAGTAAGTTCGCAATCGTGTTTGCAACGCAATTATGACTGCCATCTTCATTGCCAGTCACAACACAACCAACAACAGAACCGTATAATGGAAATTGCCCTGTGTCTTCACAAAGCACAGTCTTAGTTGAGCCATCTAGGCGTTCTATGACCCGTTGCATTATCGAAGAGCGTACCCCCATCCATATTGGCATAGCAGGGATGATAATGTTACATCTTTTGATCTTATCTAGTATGAGAGGCCATTGGTCTCCGTCTCCTTCATCGTTGGAAACCCCAGGCTTTATATTGTAATCAACAACTCGAATGATTTCACAGTCTATATCTGGCTCATGGTGCTTTAATCTTTGAATTAATAAATTGCAAAGTGCCTCAGTATTTGAAACTTCAGGTCCTTGTTTTAATGTGCAATTAAGAAATACGGCTTTAAGGGGACCATCTTTCTTCATGCTATGAAATAATGAAATTGGCATTATCTTCTCCATTCATATTTCTGTAGATGTAGAAGAAGTTATCGACGATTAACAAATATAACTTTAGGTAGTTAGAAGAACTTTTATAAAAACACATGAAATCTATTAGCTTTTAATGAATATATATAGTGCATCAATTTTATTTATAAAAGTAAATATTTATTATGTTGGTCTTTGTCTTTTTTATTTCTTATGAATAACTATTAGTTTAGCAAGTGTTGAAGGCGTTGGGTCGAAAATTTAAAGACAAATACTATAGTTATTTTAAGAGAGGGATCAGTGAGTTGTTGTCTTGCAATTGGTTTTAATAACAGCGCACTGTATTATTGGTACGCTGTTATTGGCTTTAGAATTGAGAGGGCACTAATGTGATTTGCGCTTACAGCGGGGTTTTGGCCAAGGCCTGCTCCAGATCCGCGATTATGTCCGCGGCATCCTCAATGCCAATGGAGAGGCGGATGACATCGGGTCCGGCACCGGCAGCGGTTTTTTGCGCGTCGGTCAGCTGGCGGTGGGTGGTGGAGGCCGGGTGGATGATGAGCGAGCGGGTGTCGCCAATATTGGCCAAATGCGAGAACAGCTTGACGTTCTTGACCAGATTAACACCGGCGTTATAGCCGCCTTTCACGCCAAAAGTGAACACGGCACCCGCGCCATTGGGGCAGTATTTTTGTTGCAACGGGTGGTAGGGGTCGCTTTCCAGCCCTGCATAGGAAACCCACTCAACCGCCTCGTTACTGCTAAGGAACTGGGCAACCTTCAGCGCGTTGTCGCAATGGCGCTGCATGCGCAAGGAAAGGGTTTCAATACCGGTGAGCAGCATAAAGGCGTTTTGCGGCGAGATAGCTGGTCCCAAATCGCGCAGGCCCAACACGCGACAACAAATGGTAAACGCCATAGCGCCAAAGCTTTCGTGAATGACAATATCATTATATTCGGGGCGCGGGGTGGAGAGCATGGGGAATTTGTCGCTTGCCGACCAGTTAAACGTACCGGCATCAACAATCGCGCCGCCCATGGAGTTGCCATGACCGCCCATGAACTTGGTGAGGGAATGCAACACAATGTCGGCACCGTGCTCAATCGGGCGGCACAAATACGGTGTTGCCATGGTGTTATCGACAATCAACGGCACACCGGCGGCCCTGGCCACCTTGGAAATCGCGGCGATATCCATTACCACGCCGCCGGGGTTGGCAAGGCTCTCAATAAGGATGGCGCGGGTGTTTTCGTCAGCAGCGGCGGCAAAACTCTCGGGGTCGTTGGCATCGGCCCACTTCACGTTCCACCCGAAATTCTTAAAGGAATGGTTGAGCTGGTTGATAGTGCCACCATACAACTTTTTAGAAGCCACAATATTACAGCCTGACTCCATAAGGGCATGGAAAGCCAGCAGCTGGGCCGCATGACCGGAGGCGGTCGCAAGAGCAGCGGTACCACCTTCCAGCTTGGCCACGCGTTCTTCCAATACAGCGGTGGTTGGGTTGGTGATGCGGGTATAAATATTGCCAAATGCCTTAAGGCCGAACAAATCGGCCGCGTGGTCAACATCATCAAAAACATAAGCGGTGGTTTGATAAATTGGTGTGGAGCGGGCACCGGTGGTGGGATCTGGCGCCGCACCGGCATGAATTGAAAGAGTATCGAAACCCTGCGCTTTGTCGCTCATTTAATGTCCTCTTTGGGCTATAATTGACTTTTTTTATTGCTCTTTGATTTGTTTGCTTGCAAATCTTGTGGGGATTTATGCCAGTTTTGGCATATCGTTGGCAAGTTGCAAGAATGAATATAATGTGCTTGTTTTGTGCCCCTTCAATAAAAGTTAACCTGTTGGTATTCTGTCGTGAACTAGTAAATTTCCCTAGGTCCTATTTTGGATGATAATCTGTTAGAAGCGTTACGGCATGTTGTGCTGTATCTTGATTTATGAAGAGCAGCCTATTGCGATTTTGGCGCTAAGGAAGAATGGAGATTTCATTGCCATCTCAAGTAGGAGAAATTCGTCTGGTTGCTTCGGACCTGGACGGGACATTGCTAGCGCCCGATAAAAAACTGAGTGCATTAAGCATTCAAACACTGCAAGAGCTGCATGATACCGGGAAAATATTTGTTTATGCCACGGGCCGGCATTATCTGGATGTTTGCGAAATAGGTCAGGTTACCGGTAAACCTGCCTTTATGGTCACTTCGAACGGTGCACAAGTACACGCCACATGTGGCACAGTGGTTTCTCAAACCCTGCTAGACGGCGATCTCGTGACGCCCCTGTTGGAAATGTCACAGGAGCATGAGGGGGTGGTTGTCAACATATACACCATCACCCACTGGTGGAGCTCGGTAGAAACCGAGTGGATGCGCGAGCACAAACAAGAATTTAATATGGCTCCTCAGTTTTTTGAGGGCGGCCCGGTGCCGACCAGCGACGTGCTTAAAGTGTTCTTCAATCAAACTGAAGGCAACTATGACATCTTGGTAGAGCTGGAAGAGCGTATTATCGAACGTTTTGGCGAGCAAGTTCACGTGTGCTTTTCATCACCGCAATGCCTTGAGGTGATGGCCAAAGGGGTTTCCAAGCTGTTTGGTTTGCAGCAGGTGGCCAAAGCCCATGACATTGAACTGGATGAGTGCCTGGCCTTTGGTGATGGCATGAACGATGTAGAAATGCTGGGTGGGGTTGGTCGTGGTGTTTTGATGGGCGGTGCCCACGAGCGCGTGCGCCGTACCGTGCCTCAAGCCGAGCGAATTGGCGTTTGTAGCGAAGATGCGGTAGCAAAATACATTCAGGCAGCAGTGCTTAAAAAATAACGGCAGGCTATTTTTACCTGTTAGAACAAATAAAGGCGGAGCCGTTGGGCTGCCGCCTTTTTGTTAGAGAAAAGTCATTTATTCGCTGGGCTTGCCAACTGCATTTTCTGTTGGGCTTCTGGCCTTTCTGCAAGCCAATTGTCATGCAGCCATTTTTCTGTGCGCCGGTTCCCTGGGATGGTGCGCCAGTAAATGTCGCGCTCAAACACCATGACCTGCTTTTGGGGGCCGACAATCACCCAGAACCACAGTTTATCTTTGTTTGTAGCGCGCATTTTTACTTTCATGCCAGTGAGTGTGAGCGATTGTTCTTTTCCATCCTTAAGTACGCGAATGGTTTCATCGTGCGGCGCAATCCAGTGTACCTTATGGGCATCCAGTAAGTCAGGTGCGTGCTTTGAAAGCACTTGCATGGCAATATCGTGTGCCTCGTCTTTACTTGGCAAAGGTGCGGGGGCAGCCATGTCTGCTGTCATGCGCACATAACCAAGCAGGCGGCCATCGTCACGAGTGATGGACGAGATATGCTCGCCGCCCAAATGAGCGTTACTTCCATTACGACGCATACTGCGGGTGAGAGTAGCGTTCTTCTTATCTACTTCTACTTGCATTGTTGCTGTGGGGGTGAAATCGGCAGGTTGGGCGGTGCCAAGCCAAAGGAGGGATAGGGTAACTGCGGTATTCATGACTGGTTTCCTTTCGGAGCTGCGATAAGTGCAGGACATAAAACACGAGTAGTTATTAATATCTATCTTACGTTAACTGTAGAAATAAAATGTGATAATACTATGACTACACAGTGATTAATTGTTAGCCGCTGAACAGGTAGTTGTTCCGTTTTGTTTACCGGTAATTCAAAGAGCGGAATTGGGCCGTTTTTCGCGTCGTTCGGATGCCTCTTGATACAAGCGTTCCATATGTTTGATATTTTTTATTAAATCACTGCGAAATTGGCTAAGCTCATCGATTTGACTGTCAACTTTTGTAAGTTGTTTTCTAAGAATTTCAATGACCCTTTGTTTGCCAGCGAGCTGAGAACCCTCCTCGGTGAAGTAAAGATCAATTACATCGACAATTTCCTCCAAAGAAAGCCCTAGTTTTTTAAGGGCAGCAATTTTTTCCAGTCGTTGCAACGTAATCGTTTCATACAGGCGATGGCTGGCTCCGGCTCGCTGTAGAGGCGTAATCAGGCCGAGGCTTTCGTAATAGTGTACTGTGCGGGGGCTGACACCTGCCTTTTTGGTAAGTTCGCCAATTTTCATTGTTTCTTGTGTCAATGCTTTTGCCTTTATCAATATAACGTGAACTGTAGATATCATTATGTCGTATTTATGTCAACTCTGATATTTTAGTGAATGGCGTATTGCTAGGGCAATCAGGTCTTAAAGCTAAGGGTTTATATTCCCTCGTTATGATCAGGGCTAAGCAAGAAGGCAGGTGGTGATAGTCAAGCGATTCAATGGGGCCATGCAACAGATGACTGCCATATCTCCACTGCAAGGCTTTAATATAGGCAGGATTAGTTTTCATCATTTTCGCTTATGCGGGAGATAATAGCACCCCGGCTTCAAGAGGCTAACAGTCTGTCTGCCGAGGTGTAAACAATTAGTTAGTCGCTGTGGTTTCTGTGTTTTTTGAACCAAAGAAGGCGATCGCAAGTACAGCGACAAGCAGTAGGGTTGCTGCACAAAGTGGTATGAGTGTCGGAGAGAACTTTTGGGCTGCAATGGTTGCGGGTGGGGCCAGACTTGCCCCTACAAAAAGGCAGAATGTGTATAGCGACATTGCGAGGCCGCGATTATTTGGTTGTGTGTTCATCGCTAGCATGGTGATAACACCCGGAATTGCTAAAGCAATGCCTGAGGAAATGACAAATGAGGCGAGTGACCATGTATCGTTTCCCAAGAGTGGTAGTATTAAACCGATAGCAGCAACAATCATACCCAGCACAGCGATACGCTCGGGTTGTAAGCGCTGCGAAAACCAGCCAAATCCCAGCGTAAGAAATAACCCTGGTAGGCCCCAAAGCTTGATGATAGCGGCTTTACTTTCATTTATGCTAGGGATCAGGTTTAATTGGACCTGAAAAACCACAAAGGCAAACAGAAGGGTAAATGCAGCGACCCACAAAGAAGTAATGCGAGTATTAGTGAATAAGCCTAACAGTTTTTCACTGGTGCTTTGAATTTGGCTTTGTGATGTGTCGGCCATACCACTTTTGGGGGCGGAAACACTTTGGGGGATAAGATAAAAAAGCAATATGGCAGCAAGCGCATAAACTGGCGAGAGATACAGCATTAGCAAAGTTGGGCTGGTGTTGGCGTTTGCGGCCAGTAATTGGGAAAGAGGGGCGGCTGCCAAAAAACCAAAGCTTAACATTGCTACACCCTGAGCGCGTTTGGAAATGGATATTTTTTCCGAAATCATCGCCAAGGCTGTGGGTGGGAAGCTGGCTGCGATAAAGCCTTGGAGCCCGCGTAAAATTAAGAATTGAGGTAGGGAATTGCTCAGAGTGATGAGCGCTGTAATTACACTAAGACATGCGAGACCCACAATCATTACGATAACGCGGCCATATCTGTCAGACAGATTTCCAAAGACCAAGAAGCCCGAGGCATAAGCCAGGCCAAAAGCTGTGCTTGCCCAAGTGGCATCAGATGTGTGAGCTGCAAAGTGGTTGGCTACTGCTGCAGTTAAGGGAATAGTGAGGTATAGTTGGCCGACTACGAAGATCCCTGTGATCATCAAAGCAGCTAACAAATTGTATTGCTTGAAATTACTCATTTAACGTCAACTGTAAATTAGAGGATGAAATGGTTTTGGGCAATGGATAAGTAGAGCTTACTCATTTTTTATTCGCTAAATGATAACGGCAAAAATTAGAGTAAGCCCTGTTCCATTACCTCTATTGTTTGCTTTTTTGTAGTTCGTGAGGTTGATTTATGAAAATTAGTGCAGCTATGGACATAATGATCAGAGTCATATGCACATTCTGGATTGCACCTTGCTTCATCCAGTAACCAAACCAAAGACCGCCGCTCATAAACAACAGCCATAGGGCGATAAACATGGAGAGGGCGATGTTGCTCGTGACAAGTGCACGAGTGAAGTTTATTTCTTTTACTGCTACAACACCCATTAGAAAGGTTGCAACCCAAAGACAAAATGCTGTGAGTACTTGCCAAATTATGACAGTAACTAACACAACTTGGGCAGAACTGCCCGACCACGCACGCCATTCTAGCCCATTTCCAAATACTGGGTCTTCGATTAATAGGCGCATGCTTAACATATTAGCGAGATGAACAACATTTGTACCCTGATCGGTTATGTTATTCAAAACAGCGATTGTCATCCAGACAGAGAGGCCTGCAATAATTGTGAAGCGGGGCAGTGCCCAAATCATTCGGTTATTCATAGGGTTGCCCCCATCGCTTTTAAAGGGTTTTGTAAGGGGATTATGGTCCAGCCACGTTCGACGGCTAAGTGCTCTGCAGCGCTGCTGCCTTCAACCAAGTTGCCATGACCGACTAAGCTTATGAAATCAGCGTCGGATATGTGATCACCAAATGCATAGCACAGGGCTGGATCAGCTTTATGGGTTGCCATGAATTTCCCGACTGCGTTTGCCTTACCTGCGCCAATCATACAATCGCCACTTAGCTTGCCCGTATAACAACCTTTGGAATCTGTTGAGAGCGCAGTTGCGAGCACATGACGTACGCCGAGCGCTTGTGCTAATTGGAAAAGAAAGTCAATCGCAGAGCCGGAAACGAAAACCGGCTCAAATCCATTTTTTTTTAAATCGTGTAATGCTTTCACCGTTTCAGGAATAAGGAACGGGCGATGTCCGTTGTTCGCCAATCGCATGTTAATATAGTCCTTTGCGATCTTACGCACCTCGATTTGCTTGAGACCTGCCAGAGAACGATAAAAATACCTATTGACTTCCTCACGAGGGATATTTTGCAGGCGCATATCTCGTAGCTGTTTCAATAGGCTTGCCGCATCGAGTTCATTAAAGTGAAAAGACAGTTTGTTGAGTATGGAAAACATAGTTTTTTCAAAAACCAACGTCTCATCGACATCAAAAAAAGCAAACTTATTGTTACCACTCATGAAGCTCTACCCCGCCGCCAGCATGTCATTCGTATTCACTTCATTTGCAATGTAAGGTACGGCATTTTGAGCGAGCAGCTCTTCAACCGCTTTTTGCGCGAGTTTTTCCTCTTTTGGTTTCAGCGAGGCTTTCTCGAAAACTGTGTAATCTACTAGGGTTTTGGCAACTCGTCGCTTGTCCTGATAGACTTCCAGAGTGGCAGCGAAAACGGCCCGGTCCGGGCGGGGTTGGGTGACAGAGTGCACCTGTTGTTTAACTGTTGTTGCAATGGGAAACGCAAATTGCTCAAACGCGATATCAAGCCGATTGAAAACCACATAACCACCGGCCGGAACGCCTAAATGTGCATATTGCGTTTCACTCACGGCTATGAACATTTGCCGTATGGCCTCGATAAGTAGCATGCCTTGCAAGTGGCACCCTGTCATGTGATCTGACATAATTTCATTGCGATCATCAATTAGAATATCTGCCTCAAATACGCCGTCTTCAATTTTACGTGGGTGTGAGATGAGTTCATTATGTACTTGATGTTTATGGCATACATCGCGCCCTGCGCGGTGCCGATCTTTTTCGAGTGTTTGACAGGGTAAACCAAGTGCATGCGCTAAAACCGAGATAACATGCGCATCTTGCTCGTGAATGCCCTGTCCTAACATGAATCCTTGATGGTCAGAGCCTCTCGTTAGCTCACGAATGGCCTGTTTTGATGTGATTGCGCCAGCAACATCGGCGAAATTCTTAAATCTGTCACCAACAATAACTTTCATAAAGTACTTCCTCATATGACCAAATCAATTAACAATGTAAAACTAACGTAAACTGTAGATTTGAGTCAAGAAAGATACTCCCTGTATTTTAATAGTATAATAGTTGTAGGGAGGTAGTATGTTTGGCGCGTTTCGTAAATTTAATTCAATAACATTTTTCGCTGCAACGCATCCAGCAGATCCAACAGATAATGTACCGCAAATTTATTAGGGCTGTTGACCCTCAAGCAGCGTGAGGCTGTATGTCTTGGCTATGGAACAACGTAGAAGAGAATACACAGTTGGTGAGTTGGCGCGAGCATCGGGCGTGCGTGTGAGCTTGCTACATCATTACGATCGTATTGGGCTGCTGAAACCCGGCGCAAAGGCTGCCAATGGCTATCGGATTTATTTTGAAGAGCAAGCCGTGAAGCTGCAGGAAATCCTTTTCTATCGTGCGGCAGGCATGTCGCTTGAAGAAATAGCGACGCTGTTTGAGCAAGGGGTGTCGCTGGAGCGGTTAAAAGCACATCGCAAAAAGCTTGTCATGGACCTTGCCAGCCAAGCGGCAATGATCGCGGCAATCGATCATAGTATTGCACATCTTAAAGGAAGTAAGAGCATGAAACTTGAAGAACTTTACCAGCCATTTTCTCTGCAAAAACAGGCGTCCTATGAAAAGTGGCTAATTGATACATATGGAGCTGATATGGCGCTTGAAATCCAAGAGGTCCGTGCGCACAATCGCCAGCAAACCGAAGGTGCGAAGCCGCAGGGCTTGGAGCGTTTACGAGGCATTGAAGCGGCATTGGTGGCGAACTATGAAGAAGGTATGCAACCGCAAGCGGCAAATCTCTTAGGCCACCAGCAATGGGTAGGCGACATGTGGGGCCGTGAATGTGATCGGCAGGCTTACGGAGAGCTGGCCGAGCTTTATCTCTCCCACCCTGATTTTATTGCAAGGTTCGAGAGCTTATCTCAAGGCTTTAGCCAGTGGCTCTATGAAGCCATGAAAGCTTGGTCAACTCGGCTCCCCAAATAGGACGTTGGGTCGTGCTTCAACTGTGCCAAGTGCTATTTTGAATTCAATAAAGTATACCCGCTGATTGCTCGATAAGCTCACGGCAGAAATCAGCGGGTTCTGTATGCTGCGTTAGCTCAGCTCGATTTTCGGGCAGCGGTTCATAACCACTTGCAGCCCGGCGTCTTCGGCCTTTTGCGCGGCCTCATCGTGGCGAATTTCCAGCTGCATCCAGATCACATCCGGCTTTTGCTCTAGCACAAGGGCTTCGTCTATGATTAGGGCGGCGGCCTCAGCATTGCGGAAGATATCAATCATATCGACCTTTTGCGGCAGCTCTTGCAAGCTGGCATACACGGTTTCGCCATTGAGTTGCTGGCCAGCTAAGCCCGGATTTACCGGCAATACCTTATAGCCTTTATCTTGCATAAAGCGCATTACCTTGTTGCTTGGGCGCGCTTCATTGGCACTGGCACCTACCAGCGCGATTGATTTCACTTTTCCTAGAATGTCTAGCGTATAATTTTGCGGGTAATTATCGTGGTTCATGTGCTGCCCTTAATTTTATATTTAATTCAATGCTCTGCTGGTTTATCAGGCGCTGGGCGCTCTACTAACGCCAAGCGCACCTTCATTCTTAATTGCTGCGGGTGTGCAAGACCATGCGCTTATTTGTCTTGCCACTGTGGTGTGCGCTTTTGCAAAAAGGCTTCAATGCCTTCTGCTGCGTCTTGCGCCATCATGTTTTCGCTCATCACTTGCCCCGTATAGGCGTAGGCTTCATCCAGCGGCATATCAATTTGCTTATAAAAGGCTTCCTTGCCGGTCTTTAGTGTCAGGGCCGATTTTGCAGCTATGGTTTCGGCGTATTTTTGCACAACGGTTTCAAGGTAGTCACGCGGGATAATACGGTTAATAAGCCCGAAATCCTTGGCGGTGGAGGCATCAATGCTTTCGCCGGTGAGCAGCATTTCCATCGCCTGCTTACGGCTGGCTGCGCGTGACAGTGCCACCATGGGGGTGGAGCAGAACAGGCCAATATTGACCCCCGGTGTACAGAAAGTGGCGGTATCGGTTGCCAATGCCAAATCGCAGGAGGCGACAAGTTGACAACCGGCAGCGGTGGCAACGCCGGTAACAACGGCAATTACCGGCTTGGGCAGATTGACAATTTGCTGCATCAATGCGGCGCATTTGGCAAAGGTTTCATCGTAAAAGGCTTTGCCGCCATCGGCATTGGCGCGGGCTGCTGTCATTTCTTTCAAATCGTGACCACCGCAAAAGACCTTACCCTCGGCACCGAGCAAAATTACGCGCACTTGCGGGTCACTGGCTGCCAGTGTTAACTCGTGCTGCAGTGCATCCATCATTGCCATGGAAAGGGCGTTCATGCGCTCGGGTCGCTGCAGTACCAGCCGTAATACATTGTTATGTAGCAACTTACCAATGAGTGGTTTGTCGGTTTGTGGGGTGTCTTGCGCTTCTGCTGTCATCATTTATCGCTTTATCTAAAGGTTAAAGACGTTCTTTGCCCGCAGTGTTGTGCAATTGAGCGCAAAGCTCAATGGTTTTAGGCGGTTTCTGACATATTTATATCAAGCACAGCCACCATCTTTTTTACAGCATTCGGCTATTGCGTCTTTTGGCTACGCAGAACCATATCCAATTGCGACCAATTATTCAGTTCGTAATGGCGGGGGCTGTGGCAAGCTGTGGGTTGCTAAGACGCTTTGAGTAGCTGGTAAAGCAAACGAGAGGAGAGGGCTATGAATATTGCGGTTACAGAACGATTAGCCATGGAGCGCGATGAGCTCGAAGCGTATTTGGCGCAGGTGTTTCCGCAAATATTTGCTCGTGCCAATGAATATTCGTTGGAAACAGTCGAGCTGGGGCGTGTGGTGGTGTGTTTACAAGCGGGTGAGGCGCATTTGCGACCCGGTAATACGGTAAGTGGTCCGGTACTGATGACATTGGCCGACCTTGCCGCCTACGCTTTGATCTTAAGCCACGAGGGTGAGCAGGCACTGGCGGTAACTACCAATTTAAATATCAATTTTTTGCGTAAAGCGGAAGCGGGGACTGTTTATGCCAGCTGCCGGTTTTTAAAGCGGGGCAAGCGCCTGATGGTGGTCGATTGCGAAATATACGGGGCTGATCGGCAGAAAGTGGTGGCGCATACAACCATGACCTACTCAATGCCGCCACGTTAAGCACTGAAATTCAAATAAAATCTCATGTGATGCAGGCTTGCGGTGATTACGAACCCTTGAATTTCATGGGTGTTTGCATCGCTATTTGTTCTTGAATTAAATATTTAAAGTTTTATTAATAATTTAAATATTTAGTGCTGGCGCTTGGTTTCGCATGGGGGAAATGCACTGTTGGCCTAGCACATCTTGTGGAGTGGTTGTTGTGTTGCGTTCTGCGTATTCGCTGCTTGGGGTGGTGGCTTTCTTTCCATTACAAATGTTGAGTTATTTTTTGAGCTGGTTGTATTTGGGCTTTCTAGCGCTCAATGTGGTGCTGGTTTTATTTGTCCCGATACTTTTCGATTTTTACGTGGCATCTGAGCCGCGTTTAATGGGGCAATTTCGCAATACAGCGTTTTATGAGGATACATCATTTTGGGGGGCACCACTTTTGTTTGCAATCGTGGTGTTTTTTAACCTGCTTATTGGAAATAGCCTATTGAATACTAAAATTTACCGCAATAGCTGGCATCTCTATAGGCCCGTGCATTATGCACCTGTATCAGTTGGTCAGTATGCCGTTGTACTTACCGGTCTGGGCTATTACGCACTATGTTTTGCTGTGGACTGGAGCCTGTACTCGCCACATGCGGAAGTGCTGTTTGATAAAGTTGCGCTGCTTTCTGCCGAAGTTGAGGGCTGGATAACAGCGCGCATTTCATAGCTGCCAACTGGAATGGTGTTAAAGGTGAAAATCGCGTTATTTAATGGCCGCTGAACTGTGATGCAACTAGTTGAGGTTTTACTAGTAGTTCCTGCGGGCATATTTTAACTAACATGAAGAAAGTTATTACCAAAATTGGGGGAGGCGGGCAGTTACAAATGCGGGAATATTAACTCATATTTCCCGTTAACAGGTAGTTGTTTGCTCCCATTTTAATTACAGGCGGTTATTCTTTTAAGTATTTATACTTTTTTGTAACTTGGGGCGGATCATGACGTTCTGAGCGTAAACTTGCTTTACCTGGAAAAATGAGTGTAAAGCAGTTTTAAAACAACTCGATGGTTATACTCACAATGCAAGTTGTTTTTAAAGTGACTTAAGTTCTAGATTTGACATTCTTGCTATCGAGTCGAAAGTTGAGTTTTTATATGCAAATTTTAAGAATTGAGCATGTTCAATTGGCCATGCCAAGCGGCGGTGAGGCAAAAGCGCGTACATTCTTTGTTGAACTGTTGGGCATGCGTGAAGTCTCCAAGCCGCAAGCGCTGGCAAATCGAGGTGGATGCTGGTTTGAGGCTGGCGCGGTTCACTTACATTTGGGGGTTGAAGAAAACTTTTTACCAGCTCGCAAAGCACATCCGGCTTTTGTCGTTTCGGATTTAACGCGACTGCGCCAAAGGTTAGAGGTAAACGGCTATAACTGCCAAGATGATGTAGCAATACAAGGGTTTAAGCGTTGCTTTGTAGCTGACCCTTTTGGTAACAGAATTGAGCTCATGCAAGCTCTGTGACTATTATATATTGGGCTACTTGTTAGCACTTTGAGGTTCACTCGTATTCACCATATTGATTGTGCGCAAAATGCCACTTTAAAGGCACGCTATTATAATGAAGCCGATACAAACAAGGACGGGGAGGCGAGTACGTATAACTCCGTGCAATCAAACGTTTTTAGCAGTTGCCGTTTAAGATGAAGTGCCTACACTATTTATAATAATCTGCGTTACACGCATTATAATATCTTGCGTTACATGTGGCCCGGTATCCACTTTAAGAAGGTGCGCCTTGAATGCAGTATAGCCGCTAGAAGCTAACGATAACGGCTCGTTATTCGCATTCAGCCGGGCTCTTTTATCGTCTCTACATCCCCGCGAGTTTCAATTGTAATCAACGGCGCTGTTCGGGGTGTTCCTGCACTACTATCAGGCTTAGGCACAGATACAGATTTGCCGGAAAGCGTGCTTTGTAGCTCATGGGGCGGAGGGCTGGTGTTTTCCTTTTCCCTCTTATGAATAGAGGGCGCTTTGATCGGTTCCTGCTCGCTAATATAGTCTAGAATATCGTCAGCTACATTTTTCCAGGTGCGTAGCTTTTCCTTATCGATCATTGCAGTTCGTTCTTGAAGATAATGACGATCCAGAATAGGGCGCTTTATGCAAGCGTAAAGTTCTTGGCCGTTATCTGGATCAGCGTAGTCGACGAAAGCACCACCAACCTCCGGTATTGAAGACTTGGAGGAAGCAACGCAAAACTTCCCGTGCCACAAGCTTTCACCGACGGGAAGGCCCCAACCTTCGTAACTGCTGGGAAAGCATGAGAAGAGACAATTTTTATAAAGAAACCCCAGCTCATGGTCATTAGGCTGGCCAATAAGCTCAAGGTGGTCTCGAATACGCTCCCAGGAAACCTTGAGTTTGAGTGCTTCAATTTCCCCCTGTTGTATGTTGCCAGCAATAACCAGTTTAGGCAGCTTACCCTTAGGAATGTCGTGGATGAATTGTCGCCAAATGGAAAGTAGGCGCATGCCATTCTTACGCCCTTCGAGAGGGCCAACAAATAAAACGTAATCTGTTGTTTTGAGTTTAGATACTTGCGGTCGAATCTCTAGTTTTGGTCCCGACAAAAACTCGTGGGACATAGGTATTACCTGAGTGGTGATTTTCTTTTGTTTTGTACCGCAATATATGCGCAAATCATTTTGTGTTGCTTTGGAAATGCAGAGCGCTTCGTTAATATGTGGCAATAAGGAATCCAGCCAATCGGTGAACGAGCGTGTATGCATGGAAAGTTGGTTCTCTTCAGCATAAACCGGAATTAAATCGTGAATCAAAGGCAGCAATCGCACCTTGGCTTTTGAGAGTTTGGCTAGGGCCTTAACGAGATGGGGTGTATCCCAGCCTGCTCCCATCATGAGTAGAGTATCGTTGTTACCTAAAGACACTTCCCCTTTAATAAGTGGGTGCTTTTTGGGCTTGGTAGCGCGTCGAAAACTATTAAAAATAAAACGGCGAACAATGTGATAGTTTCGTTTGACCGGTCTATTGTGATATTTACCAATCCGTACAGGGCGCACGTAATAGTACGAAACCGCTTTTCGAATGAATTCTTGGTTATAAATTCCGTTTTTGAAAAGCAGATCACAGTCAAATTCTTTGAAATGCTGATCGTAGGGATCTAGAAAAACGGCATGTATAGTCGTGCTCTTGCGCTCAATTTTCCTGAGCTCATTTAGTAGGGTGAGTACAACACGCTGAATACCACTTACACGCTTGTTGTGATGAGTGAAATGTATGATATCGCTTAAATCAATAAATATGCGGTTTTTGCTATCCATATAACCTTACCTTAACTATGCGTTATTCACAGTATAGATTGTGTTTTTGTTTGTTAATCCTATGAAATCTACGAATAAAAATAATTATAGGAAAGTGAGATAATTAATTAAAACTAATTAATTTTATATATTACGGGATTGGGAGTCGTAATTGCTTAATTAATTTTTTTTCTCTGTAATTATTTTAAAGAGAATTCATAGAAATTTCCGCGTCTGAGCTCTCACAGTATGTGGTTACTATTAAAACAAGTAGCGTCAGGTGAAATAAGTGTTCTCATTGTTCCTTTTATTATGGGATAAATGGCTAGAAAATTACGGTAATATAATACCGTTTTTATAAATAACTGTTTTTGTTGAGAAAAATATATCGAGTGCAGATAAAAACTTCTTGACCTTTAGATCGAGACCACGTATCAACCATTCCCGACAAGAGCGCACGCAAGGTTTCTTTCGTGCATGCCCTTACCGAAATTTCAACTGTCCAGTCAGGTACAGAATCTATGAAAACTCACTCTACCAAAGTGGCAGAGGTCGAGAAAAAGTGGATCTTGATCGACGCAGAAGGCATTGTTGTAGGCCGTTTGGCTTCATTCATTGCTAATCGTCTGCGCGGCAAGCACAAAGCGACCTTTACCCCACACATTGACGATGGCGACAACGTTATTGTGATTAATGCTGACAAGGTTATCTTGACCGGCCGTAAGTACGAAAATAAAAAGTACTACTGGCACACAGGTTACCCAGGCGGTATTAAAGAGCGTACAGCTCGTGCGATCATTGAAGGCCGTTTCCCAGAGCGTGTTCTGGAAAAAGCCGTTCAGCGCATGATGCCAGGTGGCCCGCTGTCCAACCGTCAGCTGTCTAACCTGCGTGTATACGCTTCCAGCGAACATCCGCATGAAGCTCAGTCTCCTGAACTGGTAGACTTCAAGAGCTTGAACAGCAAAAATGCGAAGAGGGGCTAATTATGTCTGAGCTACAATCCCTAGAGGATCTGGGCGAAGCAATCGCCCCAGCAGCGGCTGAAGCTCCTGTGCACGTTCAAAAACTGGACAGCCAGGGCCGCGCCTATGCAACTGGTAAACGTAAAGACGCGATCGCTCGTGTCTGGATCAAGCCAGGTACAGGTAAAATCACCATCAACAAGCGTGATTTTGCAACTTACTTTGCACGTCCAGTGCTGCAGCTGATCATTCGCCAGCCAATCATGCTCACAGAGCGTGACGGTCAGTACGACATTGTTGTAACTGTTTCCGGTGGTGGTCTTTCCGGTCAGGCCGGTGCGGTACGTCACGGTATCTCTAAAGCTCTTACATACTATGAGCCAGAGCTGCGCGGCGCACTGAAGAAAGAAGGCTTCCTGACACGCGATAGCCGTGTTGTTGAACGTAAGAAGTACGGTAAGGCGAAAGCCCGTCGTTCCTTCCAGTTCTCCAAGCGTTAATCTTCTTTCGCTTTACGATTTTCGAAAAGGGCTGCCCGAAGGGTGGCCCTTTTTGCATTTGTAAAAACCTCCATCTTAGGTGGAGGTTATGACTTTTAATCGCTGTCAAATAAAGATGCTTTAAAGTGTCGACTAAAAATGGAACGCAGCACCTAGAGCAAAAATATTATCTTTGGCACTAAAGTCGATTTTACTATCTAGATCGAATTCCTTTTTTTCCGAGCTGCGGTGCTGGAATTCGCCGCGAATGGATAGATTTTGAATTACTTTCATTTCTAAACCGGCACCATACGTATAGTAGGTGAGGGATTCTGTTTCGTCCTTCAAAATAGCAAGGACAGCATCTTTCTTTGAAATTTCTGTTTGTGTCAGGCCGATGCCATAGCGTAGGTAGGGCATGAAATTGCCTTGCGCAAAGCCGAGACGTGCAACTGCTTCGGCGCTGTTGCTCTGCTTGTAGCCATATTCTTTGACTTTATCTTCTAAAAAATTGCTACCAAACTGTGTTTCTACGCCCACAACCAAGTTGCTTCCAAGTGGTATATTTAGACCTGCGTAAGCGGATACAGTACCGGTTGAGAAATCAACTTTTTCTTCATTCGTGTGGTTATTAGGGGAAGTCTGCTGGTAGCCTGCTTTTATTCCAAAATATGGTCCTTGGAATCTTTGGGCGGGGGTCTGGTAGCCTCCAAAAGCATGCGCTGTTGCAGGGACTAGGAGAGCTATTGCGGTGAGAGCGAGTTTTTTCATTGCTTTACTGGGAGAGCCTGTCTTGTTTATTTGACCCAGTATTTTTGAATAGTTGTATTGCGTAGAGCTTGTGTCTTTCAATTTATACAATTGGAAGTTATTATCTAATGCAATAGTAGGATGTAGGGCGCTGTGTAAGAGCGCCCAAGGTTAAATCTTAAAAGTGATAGTTTAAGCCGATTTTGAATGAATCTGATGAAAGATTCAAACTTTCCTCATCAAAACTATCTTTATCTAAGCTATTATTTGATTTTTTGAATGTTTCTGAGCCTGAGAACGTGTGATTGTACTCTGCCAGGATTGAAAAACTATGTGATAGCTTAATACCTGCACCGGCACCCAATAAGGTGTAGCCGATAGCTTTTTCATTGGTAGTCTTTTTTGTATATAAAGTACTACCTGATCTAAACTGGGTATTGGTTACATATTTGGCTGATGTGGCACCTACACCAGCTGTGGCAAACAGCATGGCATTATCTTTTGCAAAACCCACACGAATGCGAGCTTCGCCGACTGCCAGCAGCTCCATGTTGCGGTTATTTTCTTCGAACTCTGCAGGTGCTGTTCCTAGGCTAAGCTCATAGCCCCATAAGAAGTTATTATTAACAGAATTGCCACCAACTGTAATTTCAAAGGTTCCTGAAGTCGCGTTGACCTCACTATCAAGAGCCTCAAATTCCAACGAACTTGTTCCAGACCCTATCCTAAGTCCAAAATAGGCACCGGACCAAGTGATGGGAACAGCTTTTTCTGTTTCAACCTGTTCTTTAGCATGTGCGTGGCCTGCTATAGTGCTTAGAGTGAAAGCAATTAAAAATAGTTTTTTCATTTCTACCTCTGGTTGTTTTTTTATGAGGTAGTATTTTTTTTAAAGGTTGGCAATAAATCTAACTATTTAAATAGTATTTTTTGCGGGAAAAGTAAGATAAAATTAATTAAAATTGTACTTTATAGTATTTGTTGTTCGTTTATTTATATGTAATAAATTCAATGTTATCCCCCTCCTGATATTTGTTATGCGGAGGGGGAGTTTTTGTTATTTAAGCTGTTTCATTAATGACTTCTACTTGTTTCGAGCTGCCCCATTCGGCCCATGAACCATCGTAGAGCGCGTGGTTCGGGTGGCCGATACGTGTTAGAGCGAGCGAGATAACCGCAGCAGTAACACCTGAGCCACATGATGTAATAACCGGTGTATTATCATTCAGGTTATAGCTGCTGAACAAGGCTTTTAAGTCTGCACTTGCCAACATCTTACCGTCTCGAAGTAATGAGCTGAAGGGTAGGTTTTTCGCGCCCTTCATGTGCCCAGGGCGAACGCCGGGGCGTGGTTCTGGCATATTTCCGGCAAAGCGATCCGGTCCTCTGGCATCTAGAACGAGTGTTTTTCCGTCATCTAGCGCTGTTTTGACCTGGTCGAGATTTCGCATAAGCTCGTGGTTGAGCTTGGGCGTGAATTGGCCCGAACTCCGCTCAGTCAGTTTGTCTGTTAACGGGAGATTTTCGGCCTTCCAAGCGGGGAGGCCGCCATCAAGCAGGTAAACGCGTTCCACACCAAAGAGTTTAAACATCCACCATACGCGGGCGGCTGAAAATAACCCCATGCCATCATAAACAACAATTGTTTGGCCATCATTGATACCAAGTTGGCGCATGGCAGAGGCGAATTGCTCTGCCGATGGTACCATGTGAGGCAAATCTGTTTGTTGATCGCTTATTGCATCAATATCAAAAAAGATTGCACCTGGAATATGCTCTTTTTGATAGTCTGCAATTGGATCTCGTGCCATATCTGGTAAGTACCAAGAGCCATCGACGACCACCAAATCTGGTGCATCTAAATGTTGTTGTAGCCATGAAACGCTGACAATAGGGTCATTCAACATAACTATTCCTCCAGTTGAATTCTTAGGCGCCGGTTTTGTTGACCTTTGCTTTCAATTTTAGTTACCCTAATGGGACCAATTTCACCTGTTGTGGAAACATGGGTGCCACCACAAGGTTGTAAATCTGTTTTTTTGCCTACCCGGATCAAGCGTATTTTGCCCGTACCACGCGGTGGGGTGACGCTGAGTGTTTTTACAAGCTCGGGATTATCGTCGAGTTGTTGCTCGGTTATCCAATCTGTGCTTACGGGTTCATCACGAGCGGCGAGTTCCGTCAGTTGCTGGCTTAGCGCTTCTTTATCCAGAGCTATCGGTGGCAGCTTGAAGTCCAGCCTGCCTTTGGCAGCATCAATTTGTCCACCTGTTACCGGATAAGGCAACAAAACGGATAGTAGGTGAAGCGCTGTGTGGGCCCGCATGATAGAATAGCGGCGTTGCCAATCGATATGAGCAACAACCTTAACACCGGCCAATAGGTGGGCCTCTTTTTCGAGGTCATGAATGATTGCGCTGCGGTCTTTGGTGTATCTGGTGTTTACTACTTTAAGCTGCTCACCGGTTTGTAACTCGATATATCCCTGATCGCCCGGTTGACCGCCTCCAAGAGGGTAGAAGCAGGTCCTATCCAGTACAATTTCGTGGGGTGAGGGCATGCTAAGAACTTGTGCTTCGCAACTGCGTAAATAAGCGTCATCCTCAAATAATTTAAATGTCATAGTTCACCTTCTAAACTGCTAAAAATGAGGTGATGAGGATGTAAGACGCTGTATGCCGGGTCAAGGAATATATTGTTTTGATGACAATAACGCCATTAAACGTCGGAAGTAAAGCATATTAGTAAATCTTCATAGAACTGGGGAGAACAATTTTGCTGCCTGTGCGAGAATGCGAAAAGCGTAGGTGCGGGTTGCTAATTCTGCCTGCTCGGTTTTGCGGGCATTTACGAAGTCTATTTGCAACATTTTTTCTATATCGCCGATCATTTTGCCGCCCGTAAACCATTGGGTAATTTCAAAGTTTATCGAAAAAGAGCGGTTATCAAAGTTCACAGTACCTATGGCTGCCAGCTTGTTATCGACCAGCATGGTCTTTTGATGCAAAAAGCCCTCTTTGTACCTATATACTTTGATACCATAGCGGGTCATTTCATCTGAATGGGCATAGCTTGCCAGCCATACAAGCCAATGATCGGCTTTTTCCGGCAGTAAAATACGTACATCCACCCCGCGTAAGGCAGCCGCGTAAAGTGCTGTGAGCACTTCAGTTCCCGGTACAAAGTAGGGACTAACAATCCAAAGGCGTTTTTGGGCGCGTGATATGGCTTCGACAAAGGCTATGGCGCAATCTTCGCGCGGGTCCGCTGGACCCGTGGGCATGGTTAAAACGGGTTCGTTTCCCGGTGTTGGTATGTGTTCGGGAAGTGAAATGTTGGGCGGCGCACCGGTTGCCCAGTACCAGTCTTTAACAAAGGAAAGAGCGGCTGCAATTGCAGTGGGGCCTTCTACTTTGACGTGTGTGTCACGCCAAGGGCCATATGTATTTGACTTGCCTAAATATTCATTGCCGATATTGTGCCCGCCCACCCAACTGGCATGGCCGTCTACCACAACGACTTTGCGGTGATTGCGGTAATTGAGGCGCATCGGCCCTGTTAGCACAAGCATTTTATGTCGCTCATTAAAACCGCTGACATGAATACCAGCTTGTTTGAGCCGATTGATATAATTATTCGATAGAGTTGAGGAGCCGATGTCATCATAGAGGAAGTAGATTGCACAGCCTTCGGTGGCCTTTTGAATGAGCGCTTTTGCTAACCGTTCTCCTGTCTCATCGTCCTTAACAATGTAAAATTGCACCAATATGCTTTCTTTGGCGCTTAATATACCTGAGATTATAGAATCCAGTGTTGCTTCACCATTAATGAGCAACTGGCAATTGTTGCCGCGCAAAAAGGGCAGGGCTGTAATTTTATTATGTACCGGCCAGTTGTTGTTGGCCGTATTATCGACATAGGCTGCGAACTGTTTTGTGACTTCATTTTCAAAGCGTGAGACTGTTAAGCCGATTGCCGCGTAGTCGTCGAACTTTTTCCAAGCAAAAATAAAATAAAGAAAGACTGTCGGAAATGGTAAAAATGTGAGCGAGAGTAACCAAGCAATTGAACCTTGCGAGGTGCGACCGTACATGATTTCCCTGCCAGCACAGATAACGGCAAGCAAATAAAAGAATGCGGTAAGAACAGCTAAAAGGGTTAAATAGTGGTCGAAAATTGCCATAAAACCAGTTTACCTGCTAAGTGATACAAGGAAAAGCCATATCTATACAGATAGGCAATGCCCCTGTTATATCAAATCGTTTGGTGGTGAATGGGTTTTAAAAAATAGCTGCCCGAAATCCGTCGGTAATGTGTTCCTATCTATGTTAGGTAAGCACATGACTTTATTTCTGCCTGAAAACGATAGAACACTTTATGAGGCCCTTGTGGCGCGATCTCATGCTTATGAAGGTCTTGCCTATGTTGGGGTGCGCACAACTGGTATTTTTTGCCGTTTCACCTGCCCGGCGCGCAAGCCCAAGCGAGAAAACTGTGTGTTTTTTGAGTGCATAGCTGCCTGTATGGAAGCGGGCTTTCGTCCTTGTAAGCGTTGTCAACCATTACGCGCCGTTGGTGAGAGAGAGCCTTTGGTGTCCCAGTTGCTTACTGCCCTTGAGCAAGAGCCTGAGCGCCGTTGGTGCGAAGGAGACGTGAGTGCCATGGGGCTTGATCCCTCCACAGTTCGGCGAGCCTTCAAGCGGCACCTTGGGGTGACGTTTTTGGAGTTGGCACGGACGACCCGCTTAAGGCTGGCGGCAGATGTATTGGAGCAAGGCGGACGGGTCATTGATGCGCAAATGACGGCTGGTTTTTCCTCAGCCAGTGCGTTTGCAGAGGCAATGAGCCAGTTACTGGGTATTGCGCCCTCAAAGCTTTCAGGAGATGCGCTGCTAAAAATGGATTGGATCGACACGCCGCTTGGCCCCATGGTGGCGGTATGCGATGAAACGCGTTTACACCTGCTGGAGTTTGTAGACCGCAAGGCACTATCTAAGGAACTTAAGCGCTTGTTTGATGGCAAGGTCGGACGTTTGGGTTTGGGGCAAACATCCATTCATCGGCAATTGAAAAGTGAGCTGGATGCTTATTATGCCGGCGTATTGACGGCGTTTCAGACGCCCTTAGCCTTGCATGGTAGTGCGTTTCAAAAAAGTGTCTGGCGGGTTTTGCAGTCTATCCCAATTGGTGAGCGACGCAGCTACAGCGATATTGCGCGGGAAATCGGCTCGCCGCGTGCAGTGCGTGCGGTGGCGCAGGCAAATGGAGCCAATCAGATAGCTATTCTTATCGCTTGCCACCGTGTTGTGGGCGCTGATGGTTCTTTGACAGGCTATGGGGGCGGCTTGTGGCGAAAGCAAAAGCTGCTGGAGCTTGAAACACAAGCAGCTTCCACCCGATTAATCTCGCTTGTAAGTGCTCATCGTTCGAGTTGAGCACTTACATATTGGAAGATCGCTCTAGGCTGCCTCATAGGGGATGCTAATTTGTGGTTCTTGCTCTAACCATGCGGGGACAGGCAGGTGTTTACTGCGCAAAAAGTCAGGATTAAAGAGCTTGGACTGGTAACGTGTGCCATAATCACACAACACAGTTACTATCGTGTGGCCGGGGCCGAGTTCTTTGGCCATTCGCATGGCTCCGGCGACATTGATGCCCGAGGAGCCGCCCAAGCACAGACCTTCATTTTGTAGCAGTTCAAAAACAACAGGTATGGCTTCGCTATCCGGTATTTGGTAGGGGAGATCGATGCTTGTGCCTTCTAGATTATTTGTAATGCGTCCTTGACCAATACCCTCAGTAATTGACGATCCTTCTGACTTCAGCGCACCGTTTTTATAGAAATTATAGAGCGCTGCACCTTCAGGGTCTGCAAGGCCGATTTTGATGTCTTTGTTGTGTTCTTGCAAGCCAATTGCTGTGCCAGCTAATGTGCCGCCTGTGCCGACAGCGCAGATAAAACCATCAATTTCGCCTTGGGTCTGCTGCCAAATCTCTTGGGCGGTGGTTTTTATGTGGCCGTCGCGGTTGGCTGTGTTGTCGAACTGGTTAGCCCAAATTGCCCCTTGAGGGTGGGTTTCGTTCAGTTCTGCAGCAATTCGGCCCGATAGCTTTACATAATTATTGGGGTTTTTGTAGGGAACAGCAGGGACTTCAATCAACTTTGCGCCTGCAAGACGCAACATTTGCTTTTTTTCGTCACTTTGAGTTTCGGGTATGACGATAACAGTTTTAAAGCCAAGCGCATTGGCAACCAAGGAAAGACCGATTCCTGTATTTCCGGCTGTGCCCTCTACAATTATGCCTCCCGGTTTCAAGGCACCTGATGCAATCGCGGCGTTGATAATAAAAAGTGCTGCTCTGTCTTTAACTGATTGACCTGGATTCATAAACTCGGCCTTGCCCAATATGTTACATCCGGTGACTTCCGATGCTTTTTGGAGCTTAATCAGTGGCGTGTTACCAATTGCCTGCAACATTGATTGCTGAATGACCATAGAACCTCCTAGGGAGCAGCGCTTTTCCAATAAAGGTTGGCACCTTTCTAGCTCTTTAGTAAGGAGTGAAAGGTGCTGTGCAATGAGCTCCTAGAATAATGATTGGTGATCGATCATTTAAGGCATGATGATTGGAGTGCTGGAGAGTTGGCGAAAAAAAATACTCTAAGCCATGTGGTAACAGGTAGAATATTTCTTCAAGATTAGATTTGCTTTCAATGCTCTTCAATCAAGGTTTGGGCTTGGGCTTTTTTATGTTGTTTGCGGGTTGTTGCCACAGCTTAGCAATTGCTTCGCCGTTTTTTGCAAATTCAATTAATGATGATTGGCTGCGTTTTTCTTTTTTTTGGGTTTGCGGCTCTAAAAGTGTGATTTGGTAAGGCGGCGGGCTAGCCGGATAGGGGGAAAAGCTCATTTTGAGGCCGGGGTCTGTGACAAGCTGCATCTGGTTTTGTTTTGCAGCTCGGTTTTGCTGGCGAGAATCGTCATTTGTCGTGGATTTGGTTACGGCAATCGATCGGCCATCTGGCAATAGGTGGGTTTCGTTTTCTCCAAGTTCGGCTTCGTAAATGACTTCACCATATTTGTCGATGAGCTCGACCCACAGTATTTCTTTGCCATCTCGATACACTTTACCAACCCAGAGCGATTTGTCGGTGTTGAGTGGGTCACCCTGTTGCCCTTCTGTGGGGGTTAGGTAGACCTCAAGCATATCGGCATGAAGGTAGTATAGAGCACCAAAACGGGGCAACTCTTGTGCGGCCTGAGCTGGGGTATCGAGTTGATTGCCTCGCGTTTGACTGTTTGCATTTGTTGAGGCCATAGAACAAGCACAAATAAATATGAGTGCGAGAATGCCAAGATGCCGTGTTACATCGCAGGAACGATTGTATACTATTGATTGAACGTGAAGTTTCTTTTTCATTACTTCCCCGCTTATTGGTTATTGAGGGAAGTATGGGAAGAACACATTAAAAAAGCATCATTAAGCTGATCTGTTTAAGTTAAATAGCATTTATTATTGCTGTTTAACAAAACTATAGTTAGCGAATTATTATAGGTTTTGAGAAAGTTGTATAAAAGTGGCTCCCCGGGCCGGATTCGAACCAGCGACCAAGCGGTTAACAGCCGCTTGCTCTACCACTGAGCTACCGGGGATCACGGTCAAGGTTTGTTTGAAAATGGCTCCCCGGGCCGGATTCGAACCAGCGACCAAGCGGTTAACAGCCGCTTGCTCTACCACTGAGCTACCGGGGATCACTTTCAAAGCAATGGTAGGTTGCCTTGACGTTTCGCAAATGGTGATGGCTCCCCGGGCCGGATTCGAACCAGCGACCAAGCGGTTAACAGCCGCTTGCTCTACCACTGAGCTACCGGGGATTACTCACCGTTGGCAAGTTGCCTCGCCGTTTGCGTGAGGCAGCTTTTACAAAGGCTTGAGGTGTTTGCCAAGTGTGTTTTTTCATGAATCTGTGTTTTGTGGACATTTTTCCATGTATTTTGCCGTGAAAAGCCGTGTTTCTAGCGGAAATTGGCAGAAAGGCAAGAGTTCAACCAATTGTGGAAATGCTGTTTTTACTCATAGTGTTGACAGTTTGCTGCTTTGCCTTCACAACGGTTTTTGCAAATCGCTTTCAGTTTTTTAGAGAATTTATCTAAATGAAACGGGAATGCGGCCCCGATGTTTTGTTTGCCTATTTGTGTGGCAGGCAAAGGTTGGGGAGGAGCCGCAGCTGCCCCCGCAACTGTAAGCAGCGAGAAAACCTGTAAATGGCCACTGGTTTTAACCGGGAAGGGACAGGTTTTTGATTGAGCTGTGAGCCAGGAGACCGGCTGAAAGCACTGTTTTGACTTTGACTGTCGGGCGGACAGGGCAAGGAGGAAGAGATGAGCCTACCCAATAAAGGGGCATTAGGTGATGTGCGCACAGTATTTATTGTGGGCGGTGCGCGTTCTGGCAAAAGCGCATATGGTGAGCAGTTGGTGCTTAAGAGTGGTTTAGAGCCGGTCTATATAGCCACTGGACAAGCCTATGACGAGGAAATGCGTGAGCGTATTCAACTGCATCAACTGCGGCGCGGGATACCATGGCGCACGGTAGAAGAGCCTTTGGCCTTACCCGAGGCGATTGCTGCCCACTCAACGGCCAATAGCTGCATACTTATTGATTGCCTGACCTTGTGGCTGAGTAACTTAATGCATCATGAACATGATCTGATTGCAGGAGGTGAAGCGTTATGTGTTGCCTTGGCCAAGGCGCAAGGGCCGGTTGTGGTGGTTTCTAACGAAGTTGGCCTTGGCATTGTGCCTGAAAACAAACTGGCGCGGCAGTTTCGTGATAACGCGGGCCGATTGAACCAATCTGTGGCGGCACAATGTGAGCGTGTCTTGTTTATGGCCTCCGGTCTGCCATTGCCGTTAAAACCATCTCTTGTTTCGGAGTTCTCCCTATGACATTTTTTAATCCTGTTACGGCCTCTAAGATCCCAGCTGTTATTGTTACTGGCTTCTTAGGGGCGGGTAAGACCACTTTGGTAAGCAATCTTTTGAAACAAGCGGGTGGTAAGCGCATTGCACTGATTGTCAATGAATTTGGCGAAATGGGCTTTGATGGTTCATTGGTGAACGGCTGTGCGGACCCCGATTGTAAGGCGGATGAGGTGGTTGAGCTGGCCAATGGCTGTATTTGCTGTACGGTTGCCGATGATTTTCTACCCACTATGGAAATGCTCATTGCCCGCGATCCGGCACCCGAGGCGATTATTATTGAAACCTCCGGTTTAGCGCTGCCGCAACCGCTGGTGCAGGCGTTTAACTGGCCTTCAGTCAAAACACGTGTGAGCGTTGATAGTGTTGTGACGGTTGTGGATTGCCCTGCGGTGTTGGCTGGCGGGGTGGTGAGCAACCGAGATGCATTGGAAGCACAGCGCAAGGCCGATGAAGCGCTGGATCATGAAAGCCCTATTGAAGAGCTGTTTGCTGACCAGTTGACCTGTGCCGATTTGGTGGTGCTGAATAAGGCTGATCTAGTGGATGGTGCGGGTCTTAGTGCTGTGAAAGCACAATTGGCGCCACGTTTGCGCCCTGCTGTTGAGGTTGTGAGTGCGCAGAACGGCTTTTTAAGCCTTGAGTTATTATTGGGCCGGGATGCACAGGCGGAAAATGACCTGGCAGCGCGGCTCTCTGCCCATGAAAAAGCGCATCTGGCCGAGGCGCAAAGTATTGCCAAGGCTGATGGGGATGCACATTCTCGCCACGACCACGACCACGACCACGACCACGACCACGACCACGACCACGACCACGACCACGACCACGACCACGACCACGACCACCATCATCACACGCATTCCCACTCGCATGATGATTTCGAGAGTTTTGTCATTCCGGCCGCATCTTTTGCATCTCTCAAAGAGATTGAGGCAAAAGTCCAAGAGGCTATGGCGGTTTCTGGTGTGCTGCGAATTAAAGGCTCATTACAGGTTTCGGGCAAAAAGGCACCTGCAATGGTACAAGCGGTTGGACCACGCGTTGAATGCTGGTTTGCCGCTGGTACTGAGAGTGCGGGGCAGTTGGTTGTTATCGGTTTGGCCGGTTTCGATTTGGCCAAGGTGCGCGGCCTGCTTGGTGCAATGGTGAGTTCATAAAAGTACATGCATATTCTAACTGGGCAAACGCGCCGACTTGACGAGGGTGAAGAGGCTGTAGATTTAGGGCAGTCTTGCGCCGATATTGTTTTTCTGTCAGCTGCGGATACGGAGTTGGCTGGTTTATGCAATGCCTATGAGGCGCTGGGGGACGGTTCTGCCGAGTTCTCGCTACGCCTTGCCAGTCTGATGGCGCTGTCTCATCCTTATTCGATAGATCTTTACGCCGAGAAAACGCTGCAAGGATCCAAGTTGGTTATTGTGCGGCTGCTAGGTGGTGCGGATTATTGGCGCTATGGGCTGGAGCAGCTTTGTGCCTTGGCGGCTAGTGGTGATATTGAACTGGTGGTGTTGCCGGGTGACGATACATGGGATGAGGCGCTGGTTTCCCGCTCCACATGGGGTTTGGAGGCGTGTCGCCAGTTATTCCAGTATTTTGTCGAGGGTGGACCTGAAAATCTGGCCAATGCTCTTGGTTTTGCCGCTTATTCGCTGGGCTTGCGCAGGGCTAAGCCCTTATTGCCGCGCCCGTTACCCAAAGCAGGGCTATATTTACGCGGTCATAGCCTGCCAAGCCTTGAGGACTTGAAGGCACAGTGGGGTGAAACCGATCGACCCGTTGCTGCTTTGGTGTTTTATCGTGCCCTTTATCAAAGTGGTGCGCTTGCGCCAGTTGATGCGCTCATTGCAGCATTGAATGAGCAGGGTGTGAATTGCCTGCCGGTGTTTGTTGCCAGCTTAAAACAGGCGGAAAGCGCTGCGGTTGTTGCCTCGTTGTTTGAAGCGCAACCACCGGATGTGGTGATTAATGCGAGTGCGTTTGCGCTATCCAAGGCGGGTGTTGCGCATTCACCAACTGTACTTGATACACCGGGCGCACCGGTGCTGCAGGTGATTTTTTCTTCATCCTCACGCTCTGGCTGGGCGGATAGTGATCAAGGGCTTTCTGCCCGGGATTTGGCCATGCATGTGGTATTGCCAGAGTTGGATGGTCGCATATTGACCCGCGCGGTTTCTTTTAAGGAAGAAGCGGCATTTGATGAAACCACCCAGTACACACCGGTTCAGTTTACACCTGTTACTGATCGCATTGCATTTGTGGCACAAAGTGCCGCGCGCTGGGCCAAGCTGCGTCATAAACCAGAAAGTCAGCGCAATGTAGCGTTGATTTTGGCTAATTACCCCAATAAGGACGGGCGTTTGGCGAATGGTGTGGGGTTGGATACACCAGCTTCGTGTTGTGAGCTGCTCAAGGCAATGGCACAGGAAGACTATACGTTGGGGGCGTTTCCGCGTGAAAGCGCTGCGTTAATGGCGCAGTTGAGTGCGGGGCCTACCAATGCGTTGCAAGACCGCGCTGCACGTGCGGGCGGTGCTCAGCTAGCGTTATTTGCCTATGAACAGTACTTTAGCCAGTTACCGCAGGAATTGCGTTTAAAAGTGCTGGAGCGCTGGGGCGCGGCAAAGGATGACCCCTATATTGCTCAGGAGGCTCATCAAGAGGTTTTTCGGCTGGCATTGCACCGCTATGGCAATGCCTATGTGGGTATCCAGCCTGCGCGCGGCTATAATATCGACCCGAAAGAAACCTATCACGATCCCGATCTGGTGCCGCCGCATAATTATTTTGCCTATTATTTCTATCTTCGCTTTGTGGCGAATGTGGACGTGGTGGTGCATTTGGGCAAGCATGGCAATTTGGAATGGTTGCCGGGCAAAGCCTTGGCGTTGAGTGAAAACTGCTTTCCCGAGGCGGTTTTGGGGCCAATGCCCAACTTGTATCCGTTTATTGTCAATGATCCGGGTGAAGGGGCGCAGGCCAAGCGGCGGCTGGGGTCGGTGATTATTGACCATCTCACGCCGCCATTGACCCGAGCTGAAAGCCATGGGGCTGCCTTTGAGCTGGAAACGCTGCTGGATGAATATTATCTGGCCAGCGGGGTTGATGCCCGGCGGATGAAGGCTTTAGGGCAGGAAATTCTTGATTGCGCGGCGCGTCACGGATTGGACCTTGATGTGGGCCTGACCAGTGATATGGATAATGAAAGCAAGCTTGCACGTCTTGATGCGCATTTATGCGACTTGAAAGAGCTGCAAATTCGCGATGGCCTGCATATTTTAGGGTGTAGCCCTGAAAGTGTGCAACGGCGTGATTTATTGCTTTCGCTTTCACGTGTTCCGCGAGGGCAATTGCCCCATGAAATGAGTCTTCTACGGGCATTGGCTGAGGATTTGAATCTGGTTGGTTTTGATCCGCTGGATTGTGCTTTTGAGCTTGAGTGGTCAGGTTCGCGGCCGGCATTGCTTGCTGGAATGAATGCTGACGTGTGGCGCAGTTGCGGTGATACGGTAGAGCGTTTGGAGCTTTTATCGCAGCGCCTTTTGGATGGTGAAGTGGATATACCTGCGGACTTTGATGCAACTGCCGCTGTTCTGGAGGCAATCGAGACCCAGCTGGCCGTTGATGTGGATGCGAGCGGTGCGTGCGAGATCGCCGCCTGCCTACAAGGGTTGGCGGGACGGTTTGTGCCGCCAGGGCCATCTGGTGCGCCCTCGCGTGGGCGGCCGGATGTGTTGCCGACGGGGCGTAATTTCTATTCGGTTGATGTGCGGGCAGTACCTACCCAAACCGCATGGCATTTGGGCTTGAAATCTGCTGAAACGATGGTTTTGCGCCATTTTCAAGATGAAGGCGAGTGGCCACAAGCGCTTGTGTTATCGTGTTGGGGTACAGCAAATATGCGTACTGGCGGTGATGATATTGCGCAGGCATTGGCGCTCATTGGTGCTAAGCCCTTATGGGAGGCTGGCTCTGGCCGGGTGACGGGATTTGAAATCATTCCGCTGAGCGAGTTACAGCGCCCTCGTGTGGATGTGACTTTGCGCATCTCCGGTTTCTTTCGTGATGCTTTTCCGCAGTTGATCTCGTTGTTTGATCGTGCTGTGCGGGCGATTGCCGCGCTGGATGAGCCGGTGGGGGCGAACCCGCTGGCTGAGCGGGTGCGCTGTGATGCTGCCAAGTTTGAGGCGCAAGGAATTGCGCAGGAGGTGGCGCATAAGCGGGCGGCCTACAGGGTGTATGGTAGTAAGCCCGGTGCTTATGGTGCCGGATTGCAGGCATTGATTGACGAGGGTATTTGGCAAGAACGTGATGATTTCGCAGAGGCATTTTTGGCCTGGGGTGGTTATGCCTATGGCTTGGAGGCCGAAGGGGCGGAGCTGCGCGGTGACTTTACAGAGCGGTTGCGACACGTGGACGGTGTTGTCCATAATCAGGACAACCGTGAGCACGACTTGCTGGATAGTGATGATTACTACCAGTTTGAGGGCGGGCTTGCGGCAACGGTTGAGAGCCTACGCGGGCAAGCTCCTGTTGTTTATCACAATGACCATTCGCGGCCCGAGCGGCCGGTTGTACGCACTCTTTCAGAAGAAATTGGCCGTGTGGTGCGCGGGCGGGCAGCTAACCCGAAATGGATTAATGGTGTAATGCGCCATGGCTACAAGGGGGCGTTCGAGATGTCGGCGACACTGGATTATTTGTTTGCCTTTGCGGCCACCACCCATGCGGTGCAATCGCACCACTTCGACCAGTTACATGAAGCGTATATTCTTGATGACGATGTTTTTGATTTCTTGCGTGAGAGTAATCCGGCTGCCCTGAAAGAGATGGTGGATCGGTTTATTGAAGCGCAGGAGCGCGGTCTCTGGTCAGCGCGGCGTAATAGTGCTTATGATGGCTTGAGAGAATTGCAGCAGCAGTTAAAGCAGCTTTAATCAACACTTGAGACAGATTGTAGAGGTGCAATTATGACAGAAAAACCGCAATTAACCGAAGCTGAACTTGATGCCCGCCATGCGGATAAAATGCGCAAGAAAAAAGCGGCGCGTGATAAGATCATGGCAACAAAAACCATCGAAAAAGGTTTGCTTATCGTCCATACGGGCAAAGGTAAGGGTAAATCGACCGCTGGTTTTGGCATGGTGTTTCGCTCGCTTGGTCATGGCCATAAAGTAGCGGTGGTGCAGTTTGTTAAGGGGCGCTTGGAAACGGGTGAGCGCATGGCATTGGATCGTTTTGAGGATTTGGTGACCATCAAGCGCATGGGTGAAGGCTTTACCTGGGAAACGCAGGATCGTCAGCGTGATATTGCGGCGGCTCGGTCGGCGTGGGATGCGGCGAAAGAGCTTATTTTATCGCGTGAGCATCGTTTGGTGCTGTGTGACGAGCTGAACATTGTGCTGCGTTATGATTACATTCCTATTGAAGAGATTGTTGGCTTTTTGCGTGATGAAAAGCCCGAGGATGTGCATGTGGTGATAACCGGGCGTAATGCCAAGGAAGAGCTGATCGAGATTGCGGATTTGGTGACGGACATGACGCAGATTAAACATCCGTTCCGCTCTGGTGTGAAGCCGCAAGAAGGTATCGAGTTTTAAAAGGTATTGAAATGGCGAGTGGCATGCGTAAGCCAGCACTGATGGTTATGGGGACAGGCTCGAACGTTGGCAAGAGTGTTCTGGTGGCTGGTTTGGCGCGTGCCTTTACGCGGCGCGGGTTGAAGGTCATGCCATTCAAGCCGCAGAACATGTCGAACAATGCCGCTGTGACCGAAGATGGTGGGGAAATTGGCCGGGCGCAGGCCGTGCAGGCACTGGCTGCCAAGGTTGCGCCAAGTGTGCATATGAACCCCGTTTTATTAAAACCGGAAACGGATGTGGGGGCGCAGATCATTGTGCAGGGCAAACGCTTTGGAACGATGAAGGCGCATGATTATGGTAAGAAAAAATCTCAATTACTTCCGAGGGTTATAGAAAGTTTCTTAGAGATTGAGTCAAGAGCTGATCTGGTCTTGGTGGAAGGGGCTGGATCGCCTGCGGAGATAAACCTTCGTTCTGGTGATATTGCTAATATGGGGTTTGCGGAAGCTGCGGATTTGCCGGTTCTATTGGTTGGCGATATTGATCGTGGCGGGGTGATTGCTTCACTTGTGGGGACGCATGGCGTGCTTGAAGGTGATGAGTCTAAGCGTATAAAGTCTTTTGCTATCAATAGGTTTAGAGGCGATACTTCATTATTTGATTCAGGTGTTTTACAAATTGAATCAAGAACAGGCTGGCTGTGTGCTGGTGTGGTACCTTGGTTTTCTCAGGCAGCGGATTTGCCTGCCGAAGACGCGTTGGATTTAACCTCTGAATTTTCGAGTGGTGATGGTCGTTTGATTAAAATCGCTGTGCCGGTGATCAGCCGGATAGCGAATTTTGATGATCTTGATCCTCTGCGGCTTGAGCCGGGGATTGAATTGGTTTTGGTTAATGCTGGCGAGGTTTTACCTGCGGATTCAGACTTGGTGTTGTTGCCGGGTAGTAAGTCGACCATTGGTGATCTGGCTTATTTCAGAGCGCAGGGATGGGATATTGATTTAGCGGCTCATGTGCGCCGTGGTGGTAAGGTGCTGGGTATTTGTGGTGGCTACCAGATGCTTGGTAAACGTATTCATGATCCCTTGGGCATCGAGGGTGAGGCTGGCTCTGTTGATGGCTTAGGGCACTTGGATGTGGAAACGGTGTTGAGTGCCGATAAGACCGTGGTGAACCGGCGTGGCGCTGCGTGTGCTTTTAGGGCCGATGTAACGGGCTATGAAATACATTTGGGGCTGAGTGAGGGGGCGGATTGTCAGCGGCCAATGTTTGTGTTGGATGGTGGGCAAGATGATGGTGCCATTTGCCCGCAAGGCCGGGTGATGGGAACCTATTTACACGGCTTGTTTCAAGATGATGGTTTTCGCGCCGGCTTTCTGAGTGCGCTTGGCGGAAGAGGCGAGGTTGCCTATGCGGCGCGTGTTGAGGCGGCGCTGGAGGCATTGGCAACTCATTTGGAAACTTATTTGGATTTGGATTTATTGTTAGAAATTGCCCGGGGGCGATAGTCACTTATGATTCATAGGTCTAGGGCTATGTGAGGTTGCGAGGCATTTTCCAGTCACTCGTAGCGTCGTCTACGCGTTTAACGAGGTTTTCACGTAAGGATTCAAATTCTGCCTTGTTGCGGCACATTTGCTTTAAAAGCTCAGTCTTTTGGTTGTGGTGATGGATACTAATAATTTCTTGTGCGCCAACTTTTTGATAGTTGATGCCGTAAATATCATCGTAGCGGATAGTTCGGTGAATGGTGGAGAAGCCGTTTTTTGGAGTGCGTATATACGTATCTGTTAGAGTTACTTCTTGTGAAAGTGTTAGGCCGCGATAGGTCGCGTAAAGGCAGAATAGTGCGGTTGGCACTGTTATAAACATAAGAAGAGAGAAGAATATTATTGCTGCAAAGGGCTCTAATGTAAAGAATTTAAAGTGAACTGTTGTTTTTGCCATAACACCAAAATAGTAAAGTGAAAATGAAATGGCAGCAGTTAAGAGAAAACATGCAAAAAACATTAGTGATCTTGCTTTGTATTGATATGTTAATGTTTGCATTAACTTTAGCCTTATGTAATTAAGCGAATCTAATCAGAATAATTTTCCAGAATATATTTAGTGGTCTTGGGTGTATAGGTGCGAAATGCCTTGGCGGTGTATAGGTGCGAAATGCCTTGGCTTGTCATGCTGAGTTGAAATATTTGAAGATATTGTGAATTAAAGTCTCCTAAAACAGCAAGCGCCCGCCGATGGGAGGGTCGGCGGGCGAAGCTGATAGGCAGAAGTGGGAGGAAGTACTTCTGCGATATGTTTGCTCACGCGACATTGGGAGGATTGTCAAGCATGAGCGTCTCGGAGAGCAGCGTATTGGGAGGAAGCGTTGCTCTCTTGAGAACTTATATAGCGTTCCTATTTGCAAATGAGAATAGTTTGTTTTGCATGTCAGCTATTATAGTAATGCATAGCTGAACCGATATTATATGATTTGAGAAAAAATTTACCTAGGAATTTCATGGAATTAGAGTTTTATGTTTAGAAAAAGTAAATATTTACATGTGGAAATTGCATGGCTGACATTATTTGGTCATTTATTGGGGGTGATTGGTAGAAGTTGTCTTTCTATCACTCTTTAAAGCAATGAAACTATGGTTTGAAGTTATGAGCGCTATCAATTGCTTGGTTTTGGATAGCGCTCATAAAATCGTAATGATTTACTCCGCAGCTTGGCGGCGTTTCTTCGGCTTCGCTGCAATGGTCTTCTCTTGAGCGGCGTTGGCTGCCTGGCGACGCTCGAACAGTTCTTGCAAGAATTGACCTGTGTAGCTTTCTTTAATGTTTGTCAGGTCTTGTGGGGTGCCTGTAGCAACAATCATACCGCCGTCATCGCCCCCTTCTGGTCCAAGGTCAATAACCCAATTGGCGGTTTGAATAACTTCCAAATTATGCTCGATCACCAGTACTGTGTTGCCTTGCGCGACAAGTTCATGCAGCACTTCCAGTAGTTTAGCGACATCGTGGAAGTGAAGGCCCGTGGTGGGTTCATCGAGAATATACAAGGTTTTGCCCGTGGAGCGCTTGGATAGTTCTTTGGCGAGTTTGACGCGTTGTGCTTCGCCGCCTGAGAGCGTCGTAGCTTGTTGGCCGACCTTGATGTAGCTCAGTCCGACCCGGTTCAAGGTTTCCATCTTGTCGCGAATGGAAGGTACGGCAGAGAAGAACTGGGCGGCTTCCTCGACCGTCATATCCAGCACATCGGCAATGGATTTGCCTTTGAACTGAACCTCCAGAGTTTCGCGGTTATACCGCTTGCCCTTACAGACATCACAGGTGACGTAAACATCTGGAAGGAAATGCATTTCGATTTTAATCAGGCCATCGCCCTGACAGGCTTCACAGCGGCCACCTTTGACGTTGAACGAGAAACGGCCGGGGGCATAACCACGCGCCTTAGCCTCTGGCAGGCCAGCAAACCATTCGCGAATAGGGGTAAATGCACCGGTGTAAGTGGCGGGGTTGGAACGCGGTGTGCGGCCAATGGGGGATTGGTCGATATCGATGACTTTATCGAGTAGTTCCAAGCCTTCAAGCTTATCGTGGGGTGCCGGGTTTTGCTTGGCACCGTTGAGCACGCGGGCAGCCTGTTTGTAGACTGTATCGATAAGGAACGTGGACTTGCCGCCCCCTGAAACACCCGTAATACATGTGAATGTTCCCAAGGGGATATCGCAGGAAACATTTTTTAGGTTGTTGCCGCGGGCGCCTTCGATACGCAGCTTGCGCTTCATGTCGATTTGCGGCTGTTCTTGCGGCGGGTCAATGGTGAGTGCGCCGGAAATGTATTGCCCTGTCAAAGATTTAGGGTCTGACATAATGGTGGACGGGGTGCCTTGGGAAACGATTTGACCACCATGCACACCAGCTCCGGGGCCGACATCGACCACGTGATCAGCGGTTAAAATGGCGTCTTCGTCGTGCTCGACCACAATCACCGTGTTGCCTAAGTTACGCAAATGCTTGAGAGTTTCCAGCAAGCGGGCGTTGTCGCGTTGGTGCAGGCCAATGGATGGCTCGTCAAGGACATACAAAACGCCGGTTAGGCCGGAGCCGATTTGTGATGCGAGACGAATGCGCTGGCTTTCACCGCCCGATAGGGTGCCCGAGGCGCGATTAAGGGCGAGATATTCCAGTCCGACATCGTTGAGAAAATGCAAGCGTTCGCGGATTTCCTTCAAAATCCGGGTGGCAATTTCGCTTTGCTTCTCGGTAAAGGTGCTTTCCACATCCTTGAACCATTGCAGCGCGCTGCGAATGGAAAGGGCGGTTATTTGCCCAATGTGGCATTTATTGATCTTAACAGCCAAGGCCTCGGGTTTTAAGCGGTATCCCGAACAAGCCTCACAATCATGGTCGGATTGGAACTTCGTCAGTTCATCGCGCACCCATTGGGAATCTGTTTCTCGCCAGCGGCGCTCGATATTACCGATAATCCCTTCAAATGTTTTGGAAGTTTTGTAGGATCGGGTGCCGTCATCAAAATGGAGGGCAATTTTTTCACGTCCTGTGCCGTAAAGTAGTTTCTTTTTAAAGTCCTCGGGTAAATCACTCCAGGGGGTGTCCATGGATTGACCATAGTGGTTACAAAGAGCCTGAAGTGTCTGCGTATAATAGGGAGAAGTTGTGCCCGTTTTGGCCCATGGTGAAATGGCCCCCTTGGCGAGAGAGAGGGTTTTGTCGGGCACGACCAAGTCGGCTTCGAAAGCCAGCTTGGTTCCCAAGCCATCACATGAAGGGCAAGCGCCGAAAGGATTGTTGAACGAGAACAGGCGCGGCTCGATTTCAGCTATGGTAAAGCCAGAGACGGGACAGGCAAATTTTTCAGAAAAAACAAGGGTTTCAGCATTACCTTCTGCGTCTTTTCTATCGGCAAACTCTATGGTTGCCAGGCCCGAGGCCAGCTCTAGGGCGGTCTCAAGAGAGTCGGCGAGGCGGCCGGCCATGTCGGCGCGAACTACCAGTCGGTCAACGACCACATCAATGTCATGTTTAAATTTTTTGTCGAGCGCAGGAACATCAGCAATATCATAGAGTTGACCGTCAACTTTGACACGCTGGAAGCCTTTTTTCATCAGCTCGGCGAATTCCTTCTTATATTCGCCCTTACGGCCGCGAACGATGGGTGCCAGCAGATAAAGGCGGGTACCTTCTTCCAATTCCATAATGCGATCAACCATTTGGCTGACCGTTTGGCTTTCAATCGGCAGGCCGGTCGCAGGTGAATACGGAACGCCTACCCGGGCAAACAAAAGGCGGAGATAATCATAGATTTCGGTGACAGTACCAACAGTTGAGCGTGGATTGCGGGAAGTGGTTTTTTGCTCAATGGAGATGGCGGGGGAAAGCCCTTCGATCTGGTCAACGTCGGGCTTTTGCATCATTTCCAAAAACTGGCGGGCGTAGGCACTTAGGCTTTCCACATAGCGGCGCTGACCTTCAGCGTAGATGGTATCGAATGCAAGAGAAGATTTGCCTGAACCGGAAAGGCCGGTGATAACTATGAGGCTATCGCGCGGAAGATCTATATCAACATTTTTTAGATTATGCTCGCGTGCGCCGCGCACAGAAATGTATTTGTGTCCTGAGGGTATGGTATTGGGACTTGTTGTGGTCTGCGCTTTTGGCATTAGATAATCCCTTAGTTAATTCGTTCGGGGCGCGGGGAGTATATTCAACTCTCACCTAAGGCGTAATCCTATCAAAGGCCAGCCCTTGAATAAAAATATGGCATTAATGATGGAACATATACAGAACAATCATGGCTTGGCAAGGCAGAAACGGTAAGATGTATTTTGTGCCCTGAAAACTCAGTGAAAATGGTGTAATAGGGCATATCTTTATCGAGATTCAGCCGGACACTTGGCAGTAAATCTCTTAATACTCTGGAGATTCACGGGTTTGCTCATGCTACATGGTGGTGATTTAAAACAGGCGATTGAGGTGTATGGCGGGGATTTTGAGGATTGGCTGGATCTTTCTACCGGTATCAATCCGTTTTCCTATCCTATTGACGGGGTGGCGGAGGCTGCAAGCTGGCAACGGCTTCCCGCGGATGGTGCACTTGCCGAATTAATCGAGACAGCCAAATCAACCTATGAAATCAGCCCGGGAACAAGTGTGGTTGCAGCAGCTGGTACGCAAACAGTTATACAGCTTTTACCGCTGTTGTTTGCGGGGTTCGAGCGGGTTGAGATTGTGGGCCCCACGTATGGCAGTTATGCAGATGCTTGGCAGTTATTTGGAAAAAAAGCTCATCTTATCAATGAATTAAAAATGCCCGAAACACCCAACTGCCTGCAGATACTTGTGAACCCGAACAATCCGGATGGCCGCTTGTACCGGGCCGAGGATATTCTTCACCATGTGGATGGGTTGGCACAACGCGGTTCGGCGCTTTTGGTGGATGAGGCTTATGGCGAGTTGATGCCCAGTGCCAGTATCGGGACCTATTTGAACGGCTATAATAACCTTTATTTGTTGAAATCATTCGGTAAATTTTTTGGTCTGGCTGGTTTGCGGCTTGGATTCTTTTGTGGTCCGGTAGACATTTGCCGCGTCTTAAAGGGGCTTCTCGGGTGTTGGGCGGTTTCTGGTCCTGCCATTGCCATCGGGCATAAGGCGCTTGCCGATTTGCGCTGGCAGCGAGAAATGCGAGAGCAACTACACGGATTATCACAATTGCAGGAAAATGTTATCAAACGGCAATCAATTGAGATTATTGGGGGAACTGAACTGTATCAGCTTATCAGGGTGCGGGAGGGGGCAAAGTTGCACGCCCATTTAGCTGAATACAAAATTTGGTCGCGGATTTTTGATTATGATGCAACTTGGCTGAGATTGGGATTATGCCGCAATTCAAATGAATTGGATCGGCTTGAACATGCTTTGAAGATGTTTTGAATATGGAACTATATATACCACAGGATGTGGGGATAACGGCTGTGTGCCTGATGGCCGTTGTGTTGGATGCGCTCATGGGGGAACCGTCGTTTTTATGGTCGCGTCTACCGCACCCGGTTGTTTTGATCGGGCGGTTTATTGAATGGCTTGAAAGGTTATTGAACCATCGGCCGCAAATGGCGGTTTTTGGTCGATTTACCGGCCTGGTGTTTTTAGGGCTACTGGTTGGCTTAGCCTACGCTCTTGCTGTGGGTATTGCTTTCATTGGTACGCAGTTGCCCTATGGTTTTTTACTGGAAGTGTTTGTGGGCGCTATATTTTTAGCGCAGCGCAGTTTGTTTGAGCATGTGGCGGCGGTGCGCGATGCGCTGCGTGGTACGAACATAGCATTGGCGCGGGCCAAGCTTGGTATGATTGTGGGGCGTGATACCAGTGTGCTGGACGAAGCAGGGATGAGCCGGGCGGCAATCGAATCTTGCGCGGAAAATTATTCTGACGGTTTTGTGGCGCCGCTCTTTTGGTTTCTTGTACTGGGTCTGCCCGGCTTGCTGGTTTATAAGGCCATTAACACTGCCGACAGCATGGTCGGGCATAAAACCCCGCGGTATCGTTATTTCGGCTGGGCTTCGGCCCGTCTTGATGACTTGGTGAACCTGCCAGCCTCGCGCATTACGGGCGTGCTGTTTTGTATTTGTGCCCCGGCTGCGGGCGGGGATACTTTTGCAAGTTTGCACTGTATGTGGCGCGATGCGCCTAAACACCGCTCGCCAAATGCGGGCTGGCCGGAAGCGGCCATGGCGCGGGTTTTAGGGTTGGCATTGGCCGGGCCTCGACAATACGAGGGGTATTCGGTGGATGACCCTTACATGAATAGTGCGGGGACAACTCTGGCAAGGGGAGAAGATATCACCCGCGCCTTACACGTGGTTTTGTTATCAGGTATTGTTATCACAGCCGTTCTGACGTTGTTTATTATGGCTTAAATGCACTTGGTATTTGCAGGATAACGCTGGGTAAAACGTGCTGTTTGTTGGTGCTATCCTGCCCGTAGCAGCTGGATTGCTTCATCTCTGGCAAATAGATAGAGCAAATAGCGCAGGGCCTGTCCGCGTTCGCTGGCAAGGTTAGGATCTTGCGTTAAAATGAGGCGTGCATCATCACGGGCGACTTCCATAAGTTGGCTGTGGTGTTCTAAATCGGCCAGTTTAAACCCCGGTGTCCCTGATTGTCTGGTGCCGAGGAGTTCTCCTTCACCGCGTAGCTTAAGGTCTTCTTCGGCAATGAGAAAACCGTCATTGGTTTGGCGTAGAATGTTTATACGCGCGGCACTGGTTTCGGTTAGGGGAGACTTATAGAGCAATACACAGGTGGAGGCTTGGCTGCCACGGCCCACACGGCCACGCAACTGGTGTAACTGGGCCAGGCCGAAACGCTCGGCATGTTCGATAACAATGATGGTGGCGTCCGGGACATCAACTCCCACTTCAATGACTGTGGTGGCCACCAAAACGCGGGCACTTCCGGTTTTAAAGGCATGCATGGCGGCTTCTTTTTCGTCGGCCTTTTGCTTGCCATGGACGAGAGCGACCACATCGCCCAACGCATGTTGTAAATCGGTAAAGCGTTCTTGCGCAGCGGCAAGGTCGATTTTTTCCGATTCTTCAACCAAGGGACAAACCCAGTATACCTTTTGTCCTTTTGATATAACTGACTGTATTCGCTCGACAATTTCTCCTATGCGATCAAGAGAGATACTGACGGTTTTAATGGGTAGACGGCCTGCCGGTTTGCCGGTAAGGCGCGAGACGTCCATATCGCCGAAATACGAGAGCACCAGTGTGCGCGGGATGGGGGTGGCGGTCATGACCAGCACGTCGACGCCGCGTCCCTTTTGCGAGAGGGCGAGGCGCTGGTGAACACCGAAGCGGTGCTGCTCGTCGACCACGACCAGAGCCAGATTTGTAAAGTTTACCGTGCTTTGAAAAAGTGCGTGGGTGCCGATGATAAGGTCGATCTCGCCATCTTCAAGTGCTTGTGTTATCTCGCGTTTTGTCTTTGCGGTATCTTTTCCTGAGAGCACGGCAAGGCGAATGCCTGCTGCGTCGCACAATGGTTTTACTGAGGCATAGTGCTGGCGGGCGAGAATATCGGTGGGGGCCATGAGAGCGGCTTGAGCGCCGTCTTCGATGACTTGCGCCATGGCCATAAGGGCAACAATAGTTTTCCCCGCACCGACATCGCCTTGCAGCAGGCGCAACATTTTATTGGGCTGGGCAATATCATCGCTAATTTCCTGCAGGGCTTGCTCTTGTGCATCTGTGAGCTGGAATGGCAGTTTCTTGCGGATTTCTTGGCGTAATCGGCCCGTGCCAGGACGGGATACGCCGTGATGTGTGCGGTGGGCATTGCGCACTAAAGCAAGGGCGAGCTGATTGGCCAAGAACTCATCATAGGCCAAGCGGGCGCGAGATTTCCCCTCTAAAGCGCCGTCCTGAGCGTTTTGCGGGCGGTGTAAAGCGTGGATAGCCCCATGAAATGACGGGAAACCCTGTTGGCTATGGAAGGTGCTGTCTTGCCACTCTGGCAGGGGGGGTAAAAGTGGCAAGGCTGCGCCCATGGCCTTTTGCAATACCTTGGGGGACAGACCTGCTGTCATGGGGTAGACAGGCTCTATCATCGGCAGGGTGGCGGCCTCTTGCAGGGTGACGATATAGTCGGGGTGCACCATTTGGGCACGCTCGTTAAACCATTCTACTTTACCGGAAACCAGCCGTTGTTCACCCTCTGGCAAGATGCGTTGCAGGTAGTCGTTGCGGGCATGGAAAAAGACCAGCTCGATGCTGCCCGTTTGATCGTGGGCTGCCACTTTGTAAGGGGCCTTGGAGCCTCTTGGTGCGGGACGGTGGTGGTTAATAACCAGCTCCAACGTGACCGTTGCGCCATCGGGTGCGCCTTTGATACCCGGGCGCAGGCGGCGGTCAATAATACTGGTGGGGGCGTGAAAGAGCAGATCGATAATACGGGCTTGCTGGCTTTGTGGTGCACCGAGCAAGTTTGATAGTAATTGCGCCAGTTTAGGGCCGATTCCTTGTAGGGTGGATACGGGGGTAAACAGGGGATCTAAACGGGACGGGCGCATGGCAACACTTTTTGTAATAGGACCGAAACAAGAACATTTACCTATTCTGTGCCATGGACACGATTTTTGTGCAAGCTGGGAGGATAAGTAACTGACAGAAGAGGTGGACACAGGTATACAGCCGCCACATGAAACTTGTCGTGCTCCAGCTGATTTTAGGTGCTTGGCAGCGGGGATAATTGTGTGGCAATGCATTTGCCTTAATGTTATGGGGGAGAGAAATTATGGATCAAAACGAGAACATTCAGTTGGAAAATCGTCGTAAGCGTATGATTTATCGTTGTGAACACCGGGGTATGAAGGAAATGGATTTGTTGCTCGGTAGCTATGCGCGCGCGCATATTCCGCAAATGGACGGGGGACAACTGGATGCGTTTGAAGCGTTTATGAGCTTGCAGGACCAGGATTTGTACGCCTGGTTTATTGGTAGTAAGCCGATACCGGCCGAGCATAATACACCATTGTTTCAACAGGTGTTGGCTTTCTACCGTGATCAGCTAAACGAAAAACTGTAGAAGCACATATTTACAATGCGTTAGCTGTGAAATTGAACCGCTTTGATAGAAACGTATGACTATGTGATGCAAAACGGTTCAATAAGTGGTGAGAGAAGGTTCATAAACAGTGCACTATGGCGTTCGTGATGCCCCCTTTGATTCTTGCGGTTTTGGTTTACATGTTTGTGGTCCGTTGTGAGGCTAAGCGAATGCTCGCATATGGGGGCAGACGCGGGCAATAATGAATAGAAATTTGGAAAAAATCAGGAACTAAGCTGTGTTTGAAAATCTGCGAAACAACCACGAGAATATTTCCATTTGCTCGGTACCCGATGGGGCTGAGGCCTTGGCACTTTCCAAACTGGTTGGTGAGCAGGACACAGGGGGAATTTGCTCGCTTTATATTGCCCGTGATGCGGCGCGGGTGGCCTCGATTAAAGAGGGGCTATCTTTCTTTGCACCTGATGTGAAGGTTATCGAGCTGCCGAGCTGGGATTGTTTGCCCTATGACCGGGTATCGCCCAACCCTTCTATCGTGGCGCGGCGGTTGGCCAGTTTACGTGCTTTGGCGCTGGGGGCAGATAAAAGCCGAAAAACGGTGGTGCTGACAACTATTAACGCGGCGCTACAACTTATGCCCACACGCGAATGGATTAAGACGCAATCACTGTTTATGGCACCGGGTAACCGCTTTGAACTCGACACTATTATCATGTGGCTGGAGAATAACGGTTATATGCGCACAACCACGGTGCGTGAAACCGGTGAATACGCGGTGCGCGGTGGCATTGTCGATTTATTTGCCCCGGGACGCAAAGAACCTGTACGCCTTGATTTTTTTGGCGATACGCTTGAATCAATCCGCACCTTTGAGCGTGAAAGCCAGCGGACACTGGCGCAAAAGAAATCGCTTACTCTTGTGCCCATGAGCGAGGTGGTGTTGGATAAGGCGAGCATCTCGCGGTTCCGGCGTAACTATGTGAGCCAGTTCGGGGCCGCTGGGCCGGACGATGTGTTGTACCACTCGATTTCCGAGGGGCGGCGCTATGCGGGTATGGAACACTGGTTGCCACTGTTTCATGAGGGGTTGGAAACCCTGTTCGACTATGTGGGCGATGTGCCGGTGCTGCTGGACCCGAATGTGGACGATGCTGCGAGCCAGCGGCTTGATCAGGTAACCGAGCATTTCAAGGCGCGTGAAGAGGGGCTGAGCAGTAAGGCTATTGCCTCGGGTGTGCCATATAAGCCGGTGCCGCCTGTGCAGCTTTATTATTCGCTTGAGGGTTTTAAGCTTCAGCTGGCAGATCGGGGCAGTGCGCGGCTAAGCCCGTTTGCGCAAGTGCCGGGAAGTGGCATGAATGCCGTGGACCTTGACGGGCGGGTGGGGCGTAACTTTGCCGCCGAGCGCAGCGCTGGAGACACCAACATTTTTGATGCGCTTATTGCCCATATCAAAGCGCTGGGCGCTGCTGGCAAGCGCGCGGTGGTGTGCTGCTGGAGTGAGGGCTCGCGCGATCGGCTCACACAGGTTCTTGCCGATCACGGTTTAAGCCAAACGGGATTTGCCGGCAATGCGCAGGAACTGGCGCAGGTGCCCGCTGGCTTGGCTGTGCTGGTGATTTTGGGCTTGGAGCAGGGCTTTGAAATCGATGGCACCGCCTTTATTGGCGAGCAGGATATTTTGGGAGACCGCTTGGTGCGCCAGCGGCGCAAGTCTGCCAAGGGGAAAAACGTGCTTACCGAGGCCTCGAGCCTTAGCCCCTATGACTTGGTGGTGCATGTGGAGCATGGCATTGGCCGGTTTATAGGGCTGAAGAGTATTGAGGCCATGGGCGCACCGCATGATTGCCTTGAATTGCAGTATGCGGGCTCGGACAAGCTGTACTTACCTGTCGAAAATATCGAGCTGTTAACCCGCTACGGTTCGGCTGACCAAGAAGCGCAGCTGGATAAGCTGGGCGGCGGCGCTTGGCAGGCGCGCAAGGCCAAGATGAAAAAGCGCATCTTGGAAATTGCCGATGGCTTGATAAAAACCGCTGCCGAACGGGCGCTGCGTACCGCCCCTGCGGTGAGTGTGCCGGACGGGGTTTATGACGAATTTGCTGCCCGTTTTGTTTATGACGAGACCGAAGACCAAATGACCGCCATCGATGCGGTGTTTGAGGATTTATCCTCCGGTCGCCCCATGGACCGCTTGGTGTGCGGTGATGTGGGCTTTGGTAAAACCGAGGTGGCGTTGCGGGCGGCGTTTTTGGCGGCGATGAGCGGGCGGCAAGTGGCTGTGGTGGTGCCGACAACCTTACTTTCTCGCCAGCACTACCGCACCTTTGCCGAGCGCTTTGCCGGTTTGCCTGTGAATGTGCGCCAAGCATCGCGCCTGGTGAGTTCCAAGGAGCTTGCGCAAACCAAGAAGGGGCTGAAAGACGGCAGCGTTGATATTGTGGTGGGCACCCATGCCTTGCTCGGTAAGGCCATTGGTTTTCGGGATTTGGGCCTGTTGATTATTGACGAGGAACAGCATTTTGGTGTGAAGCACAAGGAACGGCTGAAAGAGCTGAAAACGGATGTGCATGTGCTGACCCTTTCGGCAACGCCGATACCGCGCACCTTGCAGCTGGCGCTGACCGGTGTGCGCGAGCTTTCGCTCATTACCACCGCACCGGTGGACCGGCTGGCGGTGCGCACCTTTGTTTCGCCATTTGATTCCATGGTGGTGCGTGAAACCTTATTACGCGAGCATTATCGCGGTGGGCAGAGTTTTTATGTGTGCCCGCGGGTTTCCGACTTGGCTGAAGTAAAACGCTATTTGGAAGAAAATGTGCCGGAAGTGAAGGTGGTGGCGGCGCACGGGCAAATGCCGGCGGGCGAGCTGGACGATATTATGAACGCCTTTTACGAGGGCAAGTTTGATGTACTGCTGGCCACAACCATTGTGGAATCGGGCCTTGATATTCCCAATGCCAATACATTGATTGTGCATCGGGCGGATATGTTTGGCCTTGCGCAGCTTTACCAGATCCGGGGACGGGTGGGACGCTCTAAAACCCGCGCCTATGCTTTATTTACCACCCCGGCGAAAAAGGTGCTGACGGCACCGGCGGAGCGGCGGTTAAAGGTGCTGCAATCCCTAGAGAATTTGGGGGCCGGTTTCCAGCTGGCCAGCCACGACCTTGATATTCGCGGCGCGGGTAATTTGCTGGGCGATGAGCAATCGGGCCATATTAAAGAAGTGGGCTATGAGCTTTACCAGCAAATGCTGGAGGAAGCGGTGGCGCAACTGAAAAGTGGTGGTGTTGATTTTGAAGAGGAGCAATGGTCGCCGCAAATTACCGTGGGCACGCCGGTGTTGATACCGGAAAGCTATGTGCCGGATTTGCAGTTGCGGCTGGAGCTTTACCGTCGCTTGGCCGATTTGGGAGATGCGCAGGAGATTGATGGTTTCGGAGCCGAAATGATAGACCGTTTCGGGCCACTGCCGGAAGAGGTGACGCACCTTTTGAAGATTGTTTACATTAAATTGTTGTGCCGCCGCGCCAATGTGGAGAAGGTGGATGCCGGTGCCAAGGGAGTGGTGATTGCATTTCGCAATAACGAGTTTGCCAACCCGGCGGGCTTGGTGGGCTATATTGCCGAGCAAACCATTTTGGCGAAAATCCGCCCTGACCAGAAAATTGTTTTAACCCGCGATTGGCCAAGCGCTGATGACCGATTGAAGGGAACAGCGGCGATTTTGCTGAAACTGGCAAAGCTGGCGGGGCAGTAGAACGGTTTATCGCTGTTTGACGCTGTTGTGCGTTTGATTTGTCGCAGTCGCATTAATTGAGTTTGCAATAGCTCGGGCGTTAAAGGATGCTGGCTTTTAAGAATGCCGTGGTGGGGATGACCTGCCACGGTTTTTCTTTGGGTGGTTTGCGCATTGGTAGCTGAATTTGCATTTTGTAATAATGACAAAATATTCCATAACTAAATGAGTGATGTTGCTGAGGCGTTTAAAATGAGAGATGCTGTTGTCGCCGGTTTGGAAGCATCGAAAGGGGGAGGGCTTTGTGGCTATAGCAAGCTGGATACCTTCGCGCTGCCGATGATCAGCGCCATGACCGGGAATTTATCAGCAAAACCGGAGCAAATGGCTAACAGCAAATCAAAGCAACCGGCAATGTTCTTAGCAAGGTTAATGGCGTTTGGTCCGAGCATCACGACAACCAGATCCATCTGACACTGTTCTACCCGCAAGAACAGCAGACCTCCAAGATCATCACCACTCATGAGCACCCGTTTTTTGTAGCTCCAAACAAAGAGGGGTCCCAAACAGCGGGACAAGGCAAGTGGGTACCGGCGGCAGAGCTCAAAGTCGGCATGGACTTGCAAACCTGTAGCGGGACGCCCGTGCAGGTGCAAAAATGGGACCTGATCGAGAAGCCATTCACCGCGTGGAACATCGAGGTTGCACACTCCCACACGTATTACGTAACCGACCCGATCAATCCAAATGCACCACCAGTACTCGTGCATAATGCGTGCGACATCCGGTGGGGGCCAAATGCGCAAAAGAAATTTAAAAAACATGCTCAAGATATTTACTCAACAGCCCGGAAAACGGTGTTACAATCAATAAGGGTGATTGGGAAGCCGCTCGAAGATACATAAACGAGATCACGACCGGTTCTAATAGAAGAAATAAAGATCCATTTGAGTGGAACAAAGTGATGGTTAACAGCTACGTTCAGGGCGATTCCATTGTTCTTGCAAGAACTAATGGTGAATTTCTCACATTTTGGATGCAACAAGAGCATCACCTTTCGTAAAAAGCCATCTGGGACTAAATTAATGTCATCTAATAACTTTCAAAGTAAAAAAAGTAATCTTCTCAAAAATTACCTACTTGGATGCAAAAGCCTATCACTCGGAAAACTTGTAGCGAAGGGAGATGACTACCAATATGTAGTTGACAATTATCTTGCAATTAAAACTGAGCGTGGAATCTTGAATTTTTACATGAACGGTGCAAATCCACTTATTTGTACGGATCAAGATTATCTTTGCTACGATCACTTTAACTTGTATGGTCTATACGATGAGTTAACTCTGTCATTCATAGAAATTACAAGTGAAGCAAACATCAACAAAATTACAACTTGTTTCGCAGCCAATTATGATGAGTTTGTAGGATTTTCCATTGAATATGATAGCGGTATATTTCACATATTATTTTCAGGTGACGAAATATTTTTGACAAACAATAGAGAAAAGATATTTTCAACGTTTATTTCTAATGAGCTTAAGCACTTTAAGAGACATGATTTAGCTTACATAAGCCTGTCGGCATAATTGGTGTTCAACTTCACCTGTTTATGGATTTTGGTACAGCGTTCCGACCAACTAACGGTTTAGCTTATGTGTAAAGGTTGAAGTAATATTATGCATCCTAGAGATATTTTCACTTTAAACGAAATGCAAGCAATCAAAAGATGCATTGCCCTGTCTATTGAAGACGATTTGATTTTTCCAAATTGGGAATTTCAAATTTTGACTGGCGCAAGCTTGGAAGAAGCGCGATCAACTCTAAACCAATGGCCAGATGTTGAGCTTACTAAAGAAAGTGTAAGGCTTACAGTAAGAGGAATTTTAGTTAACCTTTTAGGTTATCCACATGGGAAAGAATCTCTAATATTATCTGAAACAGGATTGAAGTTAGATGATATTGAACGGCTGTTTGCTCAGCTGCCAAAAGAGTAGTTATCCTGAGCCACGGGCTCTGTTGCAAAAATCTATAGTAGCTGCGAAAGAGACATTACTCAATGCTGGTTTGGTGATTTAATGATTGCTCTCAAAGGCCGTTATTTCAGTGGTGGAGTCGTGTTGTGGGCGGTTCGCTGGTATTGCCGATAAGGCATCAGCTATAGTGACCTCGAGCAGATGATGGCAGAGTTCGGGGTTCGCGTTGACCATGCCATGATTTACAGATGGGTGCAGAGGTATGCTCCGGAGATAGAAAAGCGACTGCGTTGGTAATGGCGTCGCCCGGCCTCAAGCAGATCAGACCGGGGCAAGCACAGAGCGAATAGTCGTGGGTAGTGATAGTCGACGTTATTTTACAGGCACACACTACGGGAGTAATCTTGGAAAGCCATTTGTGAGGATCAAATGATCCAGTTCATTGAAGCTGCGCAGTGGAAAGCCCATTCGGCTACTGTTGGAAAAAAATATGTTGTTGATCTCAGGGGCTCTCAAAGCAAACAGGAGATTCTGAGGTCCATGGGCAAAATCCTCAAAGGTAAGGATAGCCCTCTCATAAACGGAAATAGCCTTGATGCATTAAACGATGTTATGAGCGATTGGTTCTGCGAAAATTGGGGCAAAGAAAAACAAATTTACATTATAGGATGGGAAGTCGTGGGAGAAATACATAGCGAGCTTCCTGTGATTTTAGCTGATATAGTGAATTCAGCTTTCTTCGGGGCTGTTTACGATAAGTGCTTGAGCGGGGATTCCTCTAGTGTTCCAGATGAAATCAATAATTTTAGTGTGTTCCTAGTTAATTAGATGCAAGATTCTGCAATCGCCCAAATCCGAAACGTTATTTCTCGTCCGGGAATGTTCCTGTTACAGGTTAACCCATTTAACATTAATAACTATAAACGTAACGTTAAATATATCTTTTGTAGTTAGCGTTGTTAGGCTTAGTGTCGCTGGTGCGGTTAGTGAATAGATTGCGTATCTGCAAAGGGGTGATTTATTGCAGATACGCTATTATAGCTGATCGGTCTTATTGGTTAGGCAAGTGCCATAAATGCATCCAGCAGGTAACCGCTGGCAATCGCCATGAAGAGAATAACCGCGACGAATGCATAAATGAGCTTGGACTTGAAGATGGACTTGAGCAGAATGACTTCTGTTAGTGAAGCGCCTGCGCTGCCGATAATCAGCGCCATGACGGCACCTAGACCCATGCCTTTACCCAGTAACGCAGCACTGATGGGGATGACCGCTTCGGCGCGGATATAGAGCGGGATGCCGATAACGGCGGCCACAGGAATAGCGAGCGGGTTGCTGGAGGATGCGTATTGGGCAATGATATCTGCTGGCAAATAGCCATAGATTACAGCGCCAATGGTAATGCCGAGTAGCAAATAGGGCAGCACTGCCTTGTAATCGGACCATGATTGTAGCCAAAAGCCCCAAAACTTACTTTGCTTCATAGAAGGTTTTGCAGGTGTGGCGCAGCTTTGGGCTTGATCGCCGCACGATGTTTGGGTGCCTTCTTGTGAGGGCGCTGGCTTCGCCGCACAACAGCTTTTGGCGCTATCGCTTTTTGCCTGAGGACGGACATAACGTTCAAAGCCGAGTTTTTCAAGAATATAGCCAGCGGCGATGGAAATAACCATTGCCGAGGTAAAGTACCACGCGGTAATGCCAAAACCGAATACTGCAGCAAAGAGCACGATGATAATGGGGTTTAAAAGGGGAGAGGCGAACAAAAACACCATCATTGTCCCGAAACTGGCTTTGGCACGAATAAGCCCTTTTAGGAACGGTATGGTCGAGCACGAGCAAAACGGTGTTATGGCACCTAAAAATGCAGCGACAATATACCCCCGGCCATTTTGCGAGGACAGCGTACGCTGAATTCTTTCAGGGGGGATGTAGTATTGCAGAACAACCACCAAGTAGCTGATGGCCAAAAACAACAGGGAAAGTTCGGTGAATAGAAAACCGAACATTTTGAGAGTGTCGAGGAGTTGTTGGGTCATTGATGATCACACTTTATTATCGTTATTTTGCGATGTATCGTACTAATACGATGAATATGTGATATGTCAAGAAGATTGTTTTTGTACGCGCTCATTGATCGATAAAGCCTATTTAGAAGAATAATAATAATAATAAATTCCATAACTAAATGATACGATTATAATCTATAATTAAACCAGCAATTACATATAAAGGTTAAGTGTGTCTTTTCAAAGTTTCATACACTAAGTAGCGTAATTATTCTCCAGAGTTAGAGTGGAGAAGGGGGCCTATGTAATATAATAGTTTTTTAGTGCTAAAGTCTTATTTAATTTGATAATAACAAATTCTAAAATCTGCATAATTTCTTCTTAACTAGTAAAAAATAATTACTTAATGTATATAGTTTATTGGTGATTTATGTTTGTATATGCTCAATTTATTGCTATGTTTATTTTAGTATTATCTATATTTGGTCTGAGTGGATGTCAAGAAAAGCAAAACCCTGAGATTGCTCCCAACATTTATTATGCCCCAATTAATGGCAGTAATGCGGTTTCGGTTCACTTAATATTTGAAAATACTTCAGATCAACCCGGGCTTATGCATTATCTGGAGCATTTGGTCGGCCATAATATTAAAGGGCCAAACGATAGAGTTTTTGTGCAACACGCCAATGCCTGGACTACTCGATATAGTGTTGGTTATTGGCGTAGCGGTAAGCCTGACAAGCTTGAGCAATTATTGGCCAGTTTAAGAAAAACTATTGAACCGCTAGAGGTCGGAGAGGAATATGCTCTTGAAGAACGCGGTATCGTTTTAAACGAGTATGACTTTCGACTGGGCAATAACTATAGTGCTCAAGCCTTTGAAGAAATCAATGCCACATTACATGCAGGTAACCGGATCGCTACCTCTGTTATTGGCACGCCTAAGCAAATAAATGAGCTGCGTTATGATGATGCAGTTATTTTGCATCAAAAGTCCCATGTAGTGCAGCAAGCAAAGCTTGTGGTTACAGGGGATGTGAGTTTATCGCAGTTGAGACGTGCACTTGAGCGGGTTGAATGGCCTGTTGCCAGCACCTCAAACCAGTTCGGTGCTGGTCGTTATCATCTTAAAAAGGCTTTTACACAAAGGCTCGAGTTTGCCGATGAGAATACAGTTCCAAGATTTGTTTGGCAAAAAGTTATTGCCTTGGATACACCCGTAGAATTGGAATTACTTAGGGCTCAAACAGCGTTACTAAGCTCTATCTTAGAGAGCAATTTACCTGGAGGGCTGGCAGGTCCTTTGCGGTTTGACGGCACAACTACCAGTGGCTTTAGTTTTCAAGTATTTCCACTTGATGAGAAGCACTTACAAATTAATTTTAGTGGGAAACCCGATAAAGGGGTGAAATTGGTCGATGTAGAAGCCGAGTTTCAAGCAGAACTATTGAAACTCGCAAAACAGGGAATTCCACCCAAAACGTGGCAGAGATTGAGAAAGCGTTTTGATGATTATTGGCCCGATTTAGAAGATCAAGGAAATGTTGAGAAGTGGTATGCCCGTTATGTGACTAGTTCAATATATCAACAAAAAGAACCCAAAAGCGTAAAAAAATTACTGCGAATGAAAAACGGGATTTCACAGGAAGAAACAAATAAATATTTAAAACTTTTAGTTGGCGAAGGTGCTCAAGTTATTGCTTTTATAGGTCCTGAAGAGGTTTTTAGATGAAGAGAATTCTTTACATATTGTTTAGTCTTAGTTTTCTGGCTGCTTGTAGCAATAACGAGCCTACAATTATTGAAGGGGAAACCGCACAAGGTGTCCGATTTTATTTGGTGAAAAAGCCGGAGGAAAAGCGTGTTGCTATTAAAATAGCTTGGTTGAGTGACTGGGCTTATGGGGAGGACAACAATCCAATTGCACCATATATTGGTGCGCAGTTGCTTTTGGCTGGAGGGGCGGTTGGTTTTCCTGCAGGTGTTGCAGGCGAGAAATTTGCTGATTGGGACTCGCAAGGTTTTATCAATACAAATTCGGACTATGCATTTGGTGAGCTTTACTTTGAAAAAGCGTACTTGAGTGAGACGATTGAAATTGCACAGGCGCATTTACATAAACCACTTTTTGAAGAAAAGTGGCGCGCGCGAATTGAGGATGAATTTGCTAAAAAGATAACCGAAGTAAAAAAACAGCCTATCGCCAAAGGCTTTAATGTAGCGCGAGCAATTGTCATGGGTGATCAGCCGCTAAGACGCTACTTGTCACTTGACCAGCAAGATCTCTTAAATGGCGTAGAGCGAAGTGACATCGTACGTTGGCATGAAAAGACGATCGTGAGTGATCCGCACTCGGTTGTTATCACCGGTGATTTATCTGAGAGTGAAGCAGAGCAAGCCGTTGACCAGTTGCTTGCAGGGCTGCCTAAGCGGCAAAAGTCGCTTTCGAAGATTATAGAGGCCAACTATGAGGCGACTACAATCGTTTTGCATGAGGAGAGTGCCGCACAATCTCAGTTGATCTTTATTGCTGCAATGCCGCCTGTTCATGAAGGGCATGCGTTTGCTGATATCATGTTACAAAGAGCTCTTGGTTATGGTGAAACAAGCGTGCTTCACAAAACGGTACGTGAGCAATTGCGGGCATCCTATTTTTTTGAAGCAGGCTTTGCGCAGTACAATACGAACAACCGGTTTTTATTTATGACTGGTGCGGTGGATGATGCAAAACTTGAAAAGAGTGTCGCGGCAATCAAAGCTGCATATGGTGAATTTAAGCGAGTGGGTACTGCAGGACAATTGACAGAGTTAAAGGAGCCTTTGATTGATAGTATGAAAAAAATCAAAGAAGACTATTACCATCTGAACACTACTACCTTTGAAAATGTGCTGACTGGTTTTAAGGCATCTCGTGTTTTGAATTTGCTAGATGAGTTGAATGATGTCACGCAAGCAGACGTGCAAAAGCGCCTGGAAGATGCGTTTCCGCAATTTGATGATTTTATTGTTATCGCAGTTTCTAAAAATCCTGAAGCATTACCTGGTGCTTGTGTAATTGCTCATGTGAACGAGGTGGAGCGTTGCTTAGCGCCGCGTGATAAGGCGATATAATAAGTTTGTGATTTTCACCTTGTTCACCCTCTTTTTTTAAAGATCGAAACGCTTGGTTAACCGTCGTGGTGCATTTTATCCGGTGACGGCCATAGGGTATTGAGTAGGTCTGTAATCGTGAGAGCAAGAACAAGACAGCGCAAAAGATCATCACGTATCAAGACTTTAAGTGGTCCGGTACTGGCACTTATTGCGACGTTTTATTTTTTGTTCCACGCATTGAATGGGGAGCTCGGTCTGTTTGGCCGGGCAACCATTCAAGAGCGTATCCGCGAGCTGGAAGCGCAACGCGATGTGCTTAAACAAGAGCGGATTATATTGCAAAGACGGGTTTTATTATTATCGCCGAAAAGCCTGGATCCGGACTTGGTCGATGAACGGGCACGGGCAAGTTTGAATCTCGTACACCCGGATGATGTGGCAATTATGCTAGATGACTAGCTTTGCCGTTGCGGCAGGAATAAAAATTTCTAAGAATTCCATGCAAGATGCCTGGGAAAATTATTTTAGTGTGCTCAACACAAGTTGGACGAGATCGTTCTCCTCCAACTTGTATATTGGGCTGTAGCTGAGCAGAGCATTAGCTCTTTAGCCAGTTTGCGACCTCTTCATTTTTGGGAATGCTCCCGCTGTGTACTAAGGTACCATTGATTACAAGACCTGGAGTTGAGAGAACGCCCGCCATGGCAATCTGTGCCATATCGGTGATCTTGGAAAGCTCAACCTCGATGCCGAGCTTTTCTGCTTCTTCCAAAACCAAATTGGCAACCGTTTCGCAACGTTTACAACCCGGGCCGTAGACTTTGATCGTTTTCATTTTCTTTCCTATGCAAACAGAAGGTTAAAGATAAATCCGGTTGCTAATATTCCGCTAGCAACAACACCGACGAATACCAAGATTAATTTCACGGATAATACTTTACGAAGGATAATCATCTCTGGCAGAGATAGGGCGATAACACTCATCATAAATGCCAGTACTGTACCCAAAGCTGCGCCTTTGCCGATTAACGCCTCAACAACCGGTATAATGCCAGCAGCATTTGAGTACATGGGAACGCCAAGCAAAACCGCCCCTGGCACAGACCACCAAGCATCCTTACCCATGATAGTAGATAGTAAATCTGCCGGAACAAACCCATGGATGAAAGCGCCAACCGCGATACCGAGAAGTATCCATTTCCAGACTTTGCCCAGTATATCTTTAAGTGCATCAATCCCTGCTTGCATACGTTGCTGCAAAGTGAGCTTTATTTCAGCTGCAGTGGCATGGGAGCTGCGCAACTCCAGAACCCAAGGTTCAAGCCAATGCTCCAAGTTTAGTCTGCCGATAACCATGCCGGCAACTATGGCGATGGTGAGCCCGAAGAGCAAATATGCCAGTGCCACTTTCCAGCCAACCAGCGCGAATAGTAGCCCTATGGCGATTTCATTCACCATTGGCGCGGCAATCAGGAAAGAGAATGTAACGCCTAACGGGACATTTGCGGATACAAAACCAATAAAAAGCGGGACGGCTGAGCAAGAACAAAATGGAGTTACAATGCCCAGACAGGCAGCCGCGATATTGCCAAACCCTTGACGCTTGCCGGATAGCAGTGCCCTTGTACGCTCCGCCGAAAAGTAGCTACGCACAACACCCATGGCAAAAACAACCAATGACAGCAACATGATGACCTTAGGGGTATCATAGAGGAAGAATTGTAGTGCATCAAAAATATGGGTATTAGGTGTAAACCTCATTGCAAGGGTTAACCAAGTTGCGGCATCGTTAAGGTTCCAATAAACAATGAACCAAAGGGTAAGCGCCAATAAACCATAAATCAAAAGGCGCAGATTTTTTACCGTTTCGTTAAGGCGAGATTTGTTATCTGTATTTGTTGTCGTCATTTGTTTGTCGCCTGTGGTTCTTCTTCCTCTGGCATTGTCAGGACAATTTCTAACAGGGATAACTCTTTTGCTTCTAGGTTCTCGCAAATACTGAAGTTTATTCGCTGGCCCTCTTTGCGTGCACGAACATAACCGGCTGTTTTCAGGGTTTGCATGTGCTTCGTCATGGAGGGTTGTGGTACACCTAAAGCAGCAGCGAGGTCGCACAAACAATATTTCTCGTGCTTTTGAACCAACCGTAGCGCATCGCGTCTGATACGACTGGCAAGGCTGGAGAGTTTTAAATTTGTGTTCGACATTTTTGTTAGTATCCCGATAAATTCATTTAATAGAATATTCTAATTATAGAATATTTAAATTCGTAGAAGTACGAGGTTTTAAATTTGGTATCGGTTGGTGGCAAAATTGCTGAGGCTGTGTTGTGAGGCTCTTTGCATATGAGGCAGACCCTGGGCATATGAGGAAACCCCTGGAATATAATGGGTGCCATTGAAAGCATATGCCGTATCTTGTAGTCTTTAACTGTTGTTAGCCGGAGGCGGCGGCACCGGCAAGGCGCGAGATGGTGGCAACCCATTGAAGCCCCCCCCCGGCACTAAGGAACCGCTCGCCCTCCGCACTTTCTTGCTCTTTTGAACAAGTGGTTATTTGCCTTTAATCCATTCCATAAAGTCAGGAGTACCACCAGATGAGTGTTTCTTACCCCCGTGTGTTTTCGCATATTGGCATTTCTGTCATGGATCTTGATAGGGCCGTGGACTTTTATAGCTCGGTGCTCGGCTGGTATGTGATTATGCCACCTACAGAGGTGGTGGAGGAGCCAAGTGCCATTGGCGATATGTGCAGCGATGTTTTTGGCCCCGGCTGGAAACGCTTTCGCATCGCCCATTTGTCAACCGGTGATCGTATTGGCGTAGAGTTGTTCGAGTTTGATAACAAACAAGAGCGCGAAAATAACTTTGAATACTGGAAAACGGGTGTTTTCCATTTTTGCATTCAAGACCCCAATCTGGAAGCCTTGGTGGAGAAAATTGTGGCAGCGGGTGGGAAAAAGCGTATGCCCAAGCCGCGCTACTATTACCCCGGAGAAAAACCTTACCGTATGATTTATATGGAAGATCCCTTTGGTAATATTTTAGAAATATATAGTCATAGCTATGAACTGCATTATTCTAGTGGTGCCTATAGCTCTTAAAAAAGTTGAATAATGAGCTATATAATTGTGAATTTTTAACTTGAATTCAAATTTCTGTTTTGTTTAGCTTATAATTTAAAAAGCTAATTAAATTTTATCATTCTCATTTTTACCCATGTATATGGGGTTTTAGGTGTTCTATGGATTATAACGGGCGAGGGGCAAAGCCGCAAATTACTGTTGCCAAGGTGATTGGCAAGTGCCGGGGTACATTATCAAGTATAGGTGTTATCAGTCTGGTTATTAACCTGTTAATGCTGACCGGCCCGATGTTTATGCTGCAGGTTTATGATCGGGTACTTTCCAGCCACTCTCTGCCAACCCTTGCTGTTATTGCTGCTTTGGTGGGCGGGCTTTATGTGGCATACGGGCTGCTTGAGGGCATACGCAGCCGAATGCTGACCCGTTTTGCTCAAGAAGTAGATTTGCGTTTAAGCGCCAAGGGATTTGGACTTAATCTGAAATTGCCGCTTGGTTTGGGCGCACGCGGACGAGGGCAAGAACCGCTTCGTGATTTGGAAAGTATTCGCCAGTTTTGTGCCGGTCCAGGCCCTGCGGCCATGTTCGATGTGCCATGGATGCCGATTTATCTGGGGCTGGTTTTTGCCCTGCATTTCTGGCTGGGGCTGATTGCGCTCGGTGGTGCGGTTCTTATCTTTTTGCTTGTGCTTGCAAACGAGTTTTTATCACGTGCGCCTGCCAAGCAAATGGGTGAAGCCAGCGCACAGCGCTCGCGCTTTGCCAGCGGTGCCCGCACCAACGCCGAAGTGGTGAAAGCCATGGGCATGGGGCCACGCTTTACCACTACGTGGCTGGGGATGAGCGACAAGCTCTACCAAACCCAGCAAAAGGCGGGGGACCGTGCGGCTTTCTTTACTGTCACGATCAAAACCCTGCGGTTTATCTTGCAATCGGGTATGCTGGCGGTGGCCGCATGGCTGACCCTGTTGCAAGAGGTTTCTCCCGGGGCGATGATCGCCTCTTCCATTATTACCTCGCGGGCCCTTGCTCCCATCGAGGCAGCCGTGGGGCAATGGCGGGCTTTTGTCGGGGCACGGCAAGCACGGACAAGGCTGGATAAACTGTTGGCGGCTATTGGCGATACGCAGCCGGAAACCGAATTGCCTTTACCAAAGCAAAAGCTTGAAATCCTACAACTTGCAACAGCACCTGTGGGTGAGCGTGTGCCAACCTTTCAAGGCGGGAATTTTGTTTTAAATGCCGGCGATGGTTTAGCAGTCATTGGACCTTCTGGCTCTGGTAAAACCTCGCTTATTCGCGCACTGGTTGGGGTATGGCCATTGCTGCGCGGAAAGCTGACGTTAGATGGCGCTGAACCGCAGCAATGGCAAGAGGAACGTTTGGGCGCAGCCATTGGCTATTTACCTCAGGACGTTGAATTATTTGATGGCACAATTGCCGAGAATATAGCCCGCTTTGCAGCACAGCGTAATAACGAAGCAATACTGGAGGCAGCGCGTCTGGCCCATGTCCATGAACTCATCACCAGTTTTAATGAGGGTTATGATACGCGTGTTGGCGTAGGGGGTGCGCGGCTTTCGGCCGGTCAGCGACAGCGCATAGGCCTTGCACGGGCGCTATATAATAAACCATTTTTAGTAGTGCTTGATGAGCCAAACTCCAACCTTGATAGTGAAGGTGAGGCGGCTTTGACCGCCGCTATTAAAACCATGCGGCAAGCAGGCTCGATTGTGGTGGTGGTGGCCCACCGTCCCAGTGCGCTGGCTGCGCTGGATTTGGTTGTTGTGGTGAAAGAGGGAACACAGCAAATGTTTGGCGCCAAAGATGAGGTTCTGCCTAAAGTGATGGCGGGTCCTGCACTTGGTGCTAGTAGCGGACAGCCATTGCAGGTGGTGCAAAAATGAATCGGGAACAAACGACTTTAAATGATGAAACGGTTCGTGCTCAAAGTCTGCAACGTATACAAAACTCGCAAAAAAAGCATATTATTCTTGGCTTTCTACTTGTAGCCATGCTTGTTCTTGGCCTTGGCGGATGGGCAACTTTTGCGCAGCTTAACGGTGCTGTTATTGCTGCGGGTAAATTTGTTGTGGAAGGGAATATTAAAAAAGTTCAGCATCAAGAAGGTGGTATTGTTGGACAAATACTGGTGCGAAATGGTGACCATGTGTTTGCAGGTGATTTACTTGTAAAACTGGATGACACTGTTGTTGCGGCTAATCTGGCTGTGATAGCCAAGCAGCTGGCACAAATGCGGGCGCAAAAAGCGCGGCTGGAAGCCGAGTGGCAAGGCAAGGACGCGCCGGAGTTTGACCAAGACTTACTGCAGATGGCGCAGGAAATGCGCGATGCCCGGCTGGCCTTGGAAGGACAAACGCACCTGATGCAGGCCCGTTTGAAAGCGCAGGCAGGGCGCAAGCAGCAATTGTCCGAACAGGCGGGGCAGCTGGAAGAGCAAATAAAGGGCTTGACCATCCAGCGCGATGCCAAAGCGCGTGGGTTATCTTTGGTACAAGAGCAGCTGGCCGATTATGCCGCCTTGTTTGACAAGCGCTTGATTAGCGAGTCGCAAGTGACCGGCTTGAAGCGACAAGAGGCCGAGCTTGCCGGTGAGCACGGCGCGACTATTTCGCGTATTGCACAAACACGGCAATCAATATCAGAAAAGAAACTGCAGATATTGCAGCTCGATCAGGATTTTCTAGAACAAGTGCTGGCGGAGTTGCAGCAGGTACAAGCCAAAATCGCCGAGCTTGAAGAGCAAATGATTGCCGGTGAAGACCGTATGCGGCGTATCGAGATCAGAGCGCCGCAAGATGGTATCATCCACCAGCTGAATGTGCATACGGTGGGCGGTGTGGTTTCTGCAGCCGAACCCTTGATGATGGTGGTGCCGGAAAATGCCCCGCTGATTATCGAGGCCCGATTGCAGCCATTGGATGTGGACCAGGTGCATCAGGGGCAGGAAGCCATTGTGCGTATTCCCGCATTTGACCAACGCAGCACGCCGGAACTGGCAGCTACGGTGAAAAGTGTTTCGGCTGATCTGGAACAGGACCCAATAACCGGGGAGCAGTATTACCGCGCCACCTTAAGTCTGAATGCCCATGAAGAGGAAAAACTGGGCAAGCAGGAGCTGGTTTCCGGTTTGCCGGTGGAGGCGTTTATTCAAACCGGCGGCCGCTCGGCGCTTTCCTACTTTATCAAACCGCTGCGCGACCAGATCGCCCATGCCTTGAAAGAGAGCTAAGCAGTGAGAACGTAACAGCACGGCTTTACTCAACGAGTATGCATCAGGCATTATGATATAATCATAAACAAATGTTCATTGTGGTGGTATTGGAATATGTATGCAAAAAATGAACGACAAAATTCGTAAAACTAAAGAATCGTAGGGGACAAAGCCGAGATTCAAGCGATTATAACGCTTGCAAGAAAATCGCATGAGGAAAGCCGGTTGGGCTACATTCCCTTTTCAGAGCAAAAAGTTCGCAAAATTGTCGAGCAAGCAGTAAAGCGGCCGGATCGTTTTGCTATCATGTTAGCCTATTTGGGCGAACGGCCTGTAGGTTTGTTATATTGCGGCGTGGGTGAATATCACATTGGCGAGAATGTTTTATTGGCCACAATCTACAATATCAATGTACTACGTGAAATAAGAGCTTCAATTGGTGGTGGACGGGCGGCATTAGGCCTATTACGCGGTGCAAGTATGTGGGCCAAAGCACGCGGCGCACAAGAGTTGCTTTTGCACGTAACATCGGATGTAGAACTTCCAAGACTTCACAAACTGAGCAAAAAAACAGGATTCAAATTTATCGGAGGAAGTTATGTTAAATCGATATAATCATAATTTATTTAGTCGAAAAATATTTAATGTATCTAATACTAGGTTTAATTTAATAGTATTAACTTTGGCTGCAATGTTATATCCCACAGCATCATATAGTTTAGGTAGTCGCATTGAAAATATTGATCTCTTTTTTGAGTTCGCAATACGTTTACAATACGAAAAGGAAAGTGATTTTAACAAGGTACAAGCATTTAGAAGGCCGCCGCCTATTGATAAGCTTCGAGATGACTATATTAATTTAAGACCTATTGCTGGGTTTCGATCAAAATGGCTACAAGGTGGTCTTAAGTGCAACGATCTAGAAATGATTACTTATAATCAATGGATTATAAAAAATAACCGAATAAATTCTATAATAAATAATAATTTAAATGCTGAAATACCCAGTGATCTGTGGGTTTCTGCAGATTGGAATAGTCCTTTTTTCATTCGATTAAATATCGGTACTGATCTTCTTGGAAGATCAGTAAGAAACGCTGACATTTATATAGCAGCGATGTACCATGTATTTGATATACAAAAACTAATTAATAATGGTTCATTAAATAAAGAAACAGCTGAAAAACTTGTTAAAGTTAAAGGCGTACAATTTGATAGTATTTACTATGATCAACTCAAAGATAAATATTTTAGAATTAAGAAAATAATTAAATGCCAAGGGTTTTCTATTTATCATTTGGAAATTAATTAAATGTCTGAATATAAAATACAGTTTAATGTACATGGAGCCGGTTCTAGTTCCTTTACTGGTCATACGAATGTAACTTTTATCGATAATTCTAACAGTTTGGCTGTTGAGGCGTTTATTCAAACCGGTGGCCGCTCGGCGCTTTCCTACTTTATCAAACCGCTGCGCGACCAGATCGCCCATGCCTTGAAAGAGAGTTAAGCTGTGGGGACGTGTCCTGTGATAACCCTGTTTAACTCATAAAACATGGGTGTTTCTACCTTTGGTAGAAATTATAGGTACAGGTAAAAATAAATGAATTACTCTAATATTTACAGCTCGTTAATAGGAAAACGACTACGGATTGTGATGATGCTGATGGCAGCATTTGTGTTTTTCGTCAATCACGCTTCAGCTGGCGTGAAAACCGAGGAAACAATCAAAACTAATGCTGCAGATAGAATTTATATCTGCTCGGAACTGGATAAGCTAACAGTCCGCTCACTATCACATTTTATAGAACGAAGATTCCCAAATAGAGCACGACCCCAAATATTGGACCTCGAAACAGCCCCAGTTATCAATGATGGATACAGTGTTTTTTACATTGTGGGACTAAAAGAACTAACCAATAAAATATCCCATTGCTTAAGCAAAATCCCTGCCGACCAGAAGGTTTTGGAGAAGTCAATATTAGAAGCAATACCAATCCTTGGAACAAAACCTGATTTAAAAGGTGTTCCATACTCTGAATACTACGGCCCTATAGCGAGCATTGACATCATAGAATACGGTGAGAACTGGTTAATGAGAGCTCGTTTTTTTAACACGCAAAGCAAGCATAAAGCGAAGATAGCAGTTCTAGATCTGCTGGGTATTAGCATTGATTATTGCGAAGAAAACAAATGCAAAGAATTTTATTAAATAGAAATAGAGTTTATTATATGTGAAAGAGAGTTAAAACATCGTGTGGCCAAGAATAAGGCAAGCATTAAGTGCTCATAATGCTTGCCTTGGGTAGTCTCATCTGAGTGTTCGGCTCATTTGTGTTAAAGTAAAATGGGAAAGCTAAGTTTTGTTAATCGAAACGCCCCCATCCACCAGCAACGCTATACCGGTTGTAAAGCTGGAGAGGTCAGAGGCCAAAAAGAGGGCGGCTTTTGCCTGTTCTTGCGGTGTTGCCAAGCGCTTAAGTGCATGCAGACCTTTTAGAAATGATTGAACGTCTTCACTGTCGCCAAATTCGGCCGCCATATCGGTGTCGGTTCCTCCTGGCAACAAAGCATTTATCCGGATATTTTGCGGACCATACTCGCCTGCCAATGCTTTGGTAAGACCGATTAAACCTGCTTTACTTGCAGAATATGCCGCTTGGCCTGGCATACCGATGGTATAGCCGAGGAACGAAGAGGTAAAGATGATTGAACCGCCGTTGGCTTGCATGGCAGGTATTTGATATTTTGCGGCCAGATAACCGCTGGTGAGGTTGGTTTGAATGGTGTGGTTCCACTCCTCCAAACTCGTTTCGGGTAGAGGCCCGGACTTACCCAAGATACCCGCATTATTAAAGGCAATGGAAAGCTTGCCGTATTTTTCTAGCGCGAGATCAACCAGCGCCTTGTTATAGTCTTCAGCTGTTACATCGCCAGCCAAAACCGCCACTTGGCTACCGCTTGCTTGTAGTTCACTTGCTAACTTGTTGAGACGCGCTTCGCGTCGTGAGCCAATAACCAAGGCTGCTCCTTCTTGGGCGAAAAGCTTGGCTGTTGCAAGGCCAATACCAGAGCTGGCACCCGTAATAATAGCAACTTTATTATCTAATAGCGACATTCCATATCCTTTCTTCGAAGTGTTTTCAAAAGTGAGAATAAAGATGTAAGGCGAGACTGAATGACCCGATTTCTGCGTGACTTCTTTTTATGTTCCCCTGATTTATCTAGGGCCTGACAATTGTTATGGTGATGGCAATTGTTATGGTGATGGCAACGCGTGCATTGCTAGTTTTTTCGCTTGTTTTGTATGAATCGCTCTAATGTTGATTGGGCATGTTGTTGCAACGCACTATTCGTAGGCAGTTGTGAAAAGCCGATAAGACATTCGACATGTTGTTGCCCTCTGAGCAGAGCGAGTAATTCTGCCGCTGTGCAGGTGGGATCATCGATATCTAATTGCCCGCTCTCGCTAGCACGTTGTAGCTCCTTGGCAAAAGCCTGCTGTGCACGTAACGGGCCATTTTGCATGAACTGGTTTATAGCGTCCGGTCCTTGGTCGGCATTTGCAATCATCATTCGCCAGAATGAAAGCGCTTTTTGTGAGAATATGATAGAGACGAAACTCTGTGAGAGTTTGCTAAGTGCTTGCAAAGGACATTCAACGCCCTTCTCATTAAGGGGAGGAAGTAATAGCTCCTCTGACAGTTTGGCAATAACTGCCCCAAGCAAACCTGCTTTGCCACCAAAATAATTATAGATATTACGTTTGGAACCACCCGATTTAGCAATGATTTCATCTAAGGATGAAGCTGCATAACCCTTTGCAAAGAAAACTTGCTCAGCGGCACAGACGAGCGCAGCTTTTCGGAGCTCTTCTTTTGTTTGCTTATTTTTGCTCGTGTTAGGTGTGGCCATTTGACTCTTTTCCTATATTTGGTACGGTACTGTACCGTACCAAAATGGAGTCGTCAATATTCCTTTACAACAAGGCAGGTTGGTCATGGCTAATAAATCGTTTGCTCAAAACATAACTTCTCGGCAAGAGAACCGAAAACGTTTCATGGGAGGGCATGACGTTGTTACGACGGCTATTGTACAACTCTCTCAACCATATCTTGATAGGGATGCAACTATTGAGCTGGCCTGCAATGCGATTGAAGAAGCTGGGCAAAATGGTGCGCAGCTCATTGTTTTTCCAGAAAATTATATTGCCGGCTATCCTTACTGGTCGCCGGGGTGGAATATGGATCTAGACCAGTTCAGACAAAGTGCCGTTGATTGGCATGACGCTGCTATTTTAGTGGGTTCACAAGATACCGAGCGATTGGGGAATGCTGCAAAAAAAGCTGATGCCTACGTTGCTATTGGTTGTAACGAGCATGACCCGAGGCCGGAATCGGATCAAATTTTCAGCTCGATTGTTTTTCTTGACCCTGATGGCAAAGTTCTTGGATGCCACCGAAAAACCATGCCGACTTTTCAGGAGAAAATGTTCTGGGGCATGGGAGATGCGCAAGATATCAAAGTTTTTGAAACCGATATTGGTTTTCTTGGCGGACTAATATGTGGTGAGCATACCATGACCCCGCTCAAAGCGGCAATGATTGCCCAGCGTGAAGACTTTCATGTTTCGCTCTGGCATGGTTCCTATCATTTGGCTAAAGGGCCTACGATGGTTGAAAATGATGCGCATCAGGATAATTTTATTGGCCTGCCGTTATCACGCTCTTATGCCATTGAGTCCGGTGCATTTGTCGCCATGGCCTGTAGTTGGCTTGATGAGCAAGACATCCCAGAGGATTTGGCCCACAAAAAGGGGGAGGAGAGTTTTCGTAATTATCGCCATTCCAATGGTGGTAGTGCAATGATTACCCCTATGGGTGTACCGATGCAAAAACCAAGAATTGGACAAGCTGCTATAATTTATTCGCAATGCCCGTCTTGGATGCGGAAAGCAAGAGCGGCCATATTAGATAGTTTTGGCCACTATGCACGCCCAGACTTGGTGCGCGTTATGGTTCGTGATGCCCAATCAGGCCACTGGAGAGTTGCGGGAAGCGCACCAACACGTGAACTTCAAGCAATGCAAGACGGTTTGGCCTTTTATGCTGATGCATATGATGTGGACCCAGAACAACTACAAAACGTTCTAGAGGTAACCGCAATTGAATAATTGCTAAAAATGATTGTGTTAAAGCGAGCGGCTTGAAGAAAAACCAAATGAAAACGGTGGAGGCGTTTATTCAAACGGGTGGCCGCTCGGCGCTTTCCTACTTTATCAAACCGCTGCGTGACCAGATCGCCCATGCCTTGAAAGAGAGTTAAGCTGTGGGAACGTAACAGCACGGCTTTACTCAACGAGTATGCATCAGGCATTATGATATAATCATAAACAAATGTTCATTGTGGTGGTATTGGAATATGTATGCAAAAAATGAACGACAAAATTCGTAAAACTAAAGAATCGTAGGGGACAAAGCCGAGATTCAAGCGATTATAACGCTTGCAAGAAAATCGCATGAGGAAAGCCGGTTGGGCTACATTCCCTTTTCAGAGCAAAAAGTTCGCAAAATTGTCGAGCAAGCAGTTAAGCGGCCGGATCGTTTTGCTATCATGTTAGCCTATTTGGGCGAACGGCCTGTAGGTTTGTTATATTGCGGCGTGGGTGAATATCACATTGGCGAGAATGTTTTATTGGCCACAATCTACAATATCAATGTACTACGTGAAATAAGAGCTTCAATTGGTGGCGGCCGAGCGGCATTAGGCCTATTACGCGGTGCAAGTATGTGGGCCAAAGCGCGCGGCGCGCAAGATTTGCTCTTACACGCAACATCGGATGTAGAACTTCCAAGACTTCACAAACTGAGCAAAAAAGCAGGATTCAAATTTATCGGAGGAAGCTATGTTAAAAAAATTTAAAGAGACATGCTTGCTTGCATTATTCGCAAGCCTAACAATTTTTGATAGCAATGCACATGCAAATAATATCAGGTCATATTCAGTAATAAAAGATGAAAATCTAAATCATTATTTTCAATCTATTGCGATAACCTATAATTATTTAAATACAAATAGAGGTGCTAACAACGATAATTTAAATTTCTTTTTCCTTTCAAGTGATGATTATTTATTAAATGGAAATATTAATATTAAATCACTAAAAAATATATTCCCAAATTTAAACGAGAACAATTTATTAGATGATACGAGTAATCTTGCCGATAATAATTGCATTATACTAAATCTTGATGGAAATGATGAAGATACATTTATAATTGCTTTAAATGAGCCTTCCGCACCTGCTGATCAAAATGATTATTCTTGTGCATTACTATCTTTGTTATCATTTGATGGTGTAGATATAAGCAATTACACCAATAAACCTTTAAGAGACGTGATGAAAAAATATTTTGAAGTTATGGGGAGGAAGTAGGTTGTTTGGCTGTGTTTTGCAAAAGGTTTGAGCAATTTTATCGTTGATTGTCTGTGAGTAAAAATTGAGAAAGCCCATCGGAAGCCGTAGGGGTGCTTTGAATGTATGGTTACACTTTAGGATTGGTTCGTATAATAAGCTACTAACGGATGAATTTATTCAGCTTATTGGGCATATATTAAAATTACAGGATGTAGTTATGCTAAAAAAAATAAAAGAAACATGCTTGATTGCTTTATTCGCCAGTCTAACAATTTTTGATAGTGCTGCACATGCTAATAAACTTATATCGTATTCCGTGATTGGTGATGAGGATTTAAATCACTTTTTTCAATCAATTGTGCTGATATACAATTTTTCGAATGAGAATAATAAAACTGAAAACGTCAAACCAGAGTTGTACTTTTTATCAAGTAAAAAATTCATTTTGAATGGAAAAATTGATACCGAACTACTGATAGAAGCATTTCCTAAATTAAATAATAATTTATTAGAAACTATACGAAATAATAATTATGAAAAATGTCTAGTGCTCGATTTTGATGTTCAGGACAATAAGAAATTTATTATTACACTAAACGAGCCCTCAGTGCCAGCAGATGAGAACGATTATACTTGCGCATTAGTGTCACTTTTAGCTTACGACAATATCGATATAAGCAATTACACAGATAAGTCGCTGAAAGATTTATTGAAAATATATTTTGAAGTTATGGGGAGGAAGTAGATTGTTTGGCTGTGTTTTGCAAAAGGTTTGAGCAGTTTTATCGTTAGTTGTTTGTGAGTAGCACTTGAGACCGATGGGGCGCATTGAACAGGTTGTTGCTCCAAGGGTCAACCTTAAAAAAATATCTGAATACTGACAAAATTTACAGGTCCTGCAGTTCATATATCTTACGGATATATAAAATTAAAATACAATTAAAAATTTATTATTCTGTCATCTCGATGTTTTATGAGTGCCTGTAAGTTTTATCTAGTCTATTTGCTGGCTATAATAAGAAACCATTAAAATACAACGGTGAGCAGCAGGTGGCGATTATTTGAGGTGAGCCATGTCCTACTGGAATCAACGGAATAAAAACATTCAACTCACATATATTTTTGGTGACCGTACTGCGGAAACACTTATAGGTTCGGCACTACATGAATATATTGCTGCCAATGATGGTGATGATTATGTCGACGCAGGAGCAGGACATGACACCGTTTATGGTGGCTTTGGTAATGACCAAGTTTATGGCGGTTTAGGGCACGATACCTTGTGGGGCGGCTTTGGACATGACCGGCTTTTCGGTGGTAAGGGACGCGACCATCTTTTTGGCGAGTTTGGTGATGATCATCTTGATGGCGGCGCGGGTAATGACTGGCTGAATGGCGGCTTCGGCAATGATACACTGCTTGGCGGGGCGGGCCGTGACAAGCTGATTGGCGAGTTTGGCGACGATGTGCTGGATGGCGGCGCTGGTAATGATGTGCTTGAGGGTGGTTATGGCGATGACACCTTAAAAGGCGGTGCTGGTAACGACCAGCTTGAAGGGGGCTTTGGCTTTGATACCGCTGTATTTAGTGGATCGGTTGAGAACTACGACATTCAAACGGGGGCAGGCACTTGGCGGCCAACCACCACCATTCGCCAGCTTGATGAAAACGGCAAGACGGTAAGCGTTGATCGTGCCCGAGCCGTGGAAGCCTTATATTTTGAAGCGGATGATTACACCTATTATCTGGATGGTCGCAATAATGCGGTTTTGGCGCGCGATGATGCTGCCAGCATGGATGAAAACGGCACACTGGTACTTTCAGCGGAATCATTGCTTGCAAATGATATTGATCCAGATGGTGACCCGTTAAGCCTGCATGATGTGGAAACGGTTTCTGCCAATGGTATTGCTGTTCAGATTATAGATGAACAAATTGTCTATGACCCCGGTACTGCCTATGATCATCTTGGGGCAGGCGAAAGTGCTCAAGACCAGATTAGCTATGAAGTCACAGATGGGCAGGGTAGTGTAAGCACTGCTGTTGTGACTATCGAGATTACCGGATCCAATGATTTACCTGTGTTGAGCGTTGCTAGCACGGGTGAAATTCTTGAAAACACCCAAGGGGTTGTAGCACAGTTAGAAGCAAGCGATGTTGATAGTGAGCATTTGAGCTTTTCGATTAGCGGCGGGGCGGATGCCGATAAGTTTACCATTGATAGTGAAAGCGGGGCGCTGTCGTTAAAAGCACCGCTTGACTATGAAGCCCCGAGTGATGCTGATTTAGATAATAGCTACGAAGTGGAAGTGAGTGTTGATGACGGTAATGGCGGTGTGCAATCGCAGCTGCTGAGTTTTGCCGTGCAAGACCAAGGGCCAACCGTGATTGCCTTTGATATGGTGGGATCGCAAAGCCAGAACCTAATTTCCTACGTGAACAACGCACCGACATTTAGCAGCCCGGCCGACGGCTTTGGCAAATACACGGTTGCAGATAATGTGCCTTATTCCATTGTCGATGATAGTGCTGTTGTTTATCCGCGTGACCGTCAAGGCATTATTGATAGTAATAGCAATAAGGATAGCTTCTTTGGCATTACCGATACGGTGAACGGCAATACCAGCTCAACGGGTGGTTTGGTAAGCGCAAGCTGGACGTTTGATGTGAGCGGCTATGGCGATCTCTCATTGCAACTGGATGCAGGGGCCATGGGTGATTTTGAAAGTAACGATTATTTCAAAATCAGCTACTCCATTGACGGGGGCGATAAAAAGACCGCGTTCTCGTTTGTTGCCAATGAAGCGGGCAAACACACATATACCCTTGCCGATGGTGACCAGTTTACTTTGAATGATCCGCTTACCGTAGCGGGCAGCGACATGACCTTGAGCAATGTTTTGCAAACTCTGAGCACCGAACTGGAGGGGCAAGGGCGCACACTGACGATTGAAGTGAGTGCCAAAACCGATGGTGGCAGCGAAGCTGTGGCCTTGCAAAATATGAAAATTCTTGGCGAGAAAACCGATGGTGGCAGTACGACGCAATTCGATGTGGTTGCAGATGCGGCGCAAGTGAATGAAGGTAATGACGGTGAAACCGTTGTTACCTTTAGTGTGAGCCGTAGCGGCGATATTAGCACTGCTGCGAGTGTTGAATTTGATGTTTCCGGTGATGTGGATGGTGCCGACTTTGTTGGCGGTTTGCCAAGTGGCACAGTTCAGTTTGCAGCTGGTGAAGATACTGCTGTAATCCGCATTGCTGTGCAAGGGGATACGCTGGTTGAAGCCGATGAGCAGCTGGTAGTGACGCTTTCCAACCCCTCGCAAGGGACAATTGGCGATGCTTCGGCGACAACAACACTGGTTAATGATGATGTGAGCACGACGTTGATCTCACAAATTCAAGGTACTGGCGCGCAAAGTACGATGGTTGGGGCGCGGGTGAGCGTTTCTGCCATTGTGACCAAAGTGGTGGCTGGTGGCTACTTCTTGCAGGAAGAAACCAAGGATAGTGATGGCAATGTGCTGACCTCGGAAGGTATTTTTGTTTATGACAAAAAGTCCAGCGTCGAGGTCGGCGATCTGGTTACTCTTTCTGGTAAGGTCAACGAGTTTAAAGGCGAAACCCAGCTGGGTTACGTGCAGGATTTGCAAGTTGTTTCATCGGGCAATGAACTTCCAGAGGCGGCGCAAATTCGTCTTGGTGAAACCGATATGTCGAACCTTGAAATGTATGAGGGCATGAAGGTGACAATTTCCTCAGCTGAGGGAATGGAGCCTTTGACCGTTATTGAAAACTATAATCTGGACCGCTATGGCCAGATTGAAATTAGTGCCGGCAATCAGGTTCAGGCCACGCAAATTTATGATGCGCAAACGCAAGGGGCAGAAATTGCGCAGCATACTGCGCAGAATTTGAATAACCGGATTTCCATTGATGATGGCAGCAATGCCCAGAACCCCGACCATTTTGATTACCTGCCAGCCAATCAGGGCGATAATGGCAACGGGCATCTGGATGCTGGCGATGACTTTAGTGCAGAAGGACCAACCTTGCGCCTTGGTGCTGAAATCGAAAAGCCGGTAGAAGGTGTACTGGACTTCAACTATGGTAAGTTTAACGTGCTGGTGGATGGGCAATTGGCCATTGACGAGACAACAAACGCAGGTGCCCGTACGGATGCCCCGACTGATGTGGGGGGTAATTTAAAAGTGGCGAGCTTTAATGTTTTAAATCTGTTTACGACACTTCGCGGTCAGGGAGGCTCGGGCCCTAATGGGCTCAACCCGCGCGGGGCTTCATCTGAGGCTGATTTGGAGCGGCAAACCGATAAAATCGTTGATGCCATCTTGAAAACCGGTGCTGATGCCTTGGGATTGCAAGAGCTGGAGAACAATGGTTTTGATGATGCCTCCGCGATCCAGCATCTTGTGAATGCATTAAATGAAGAAGCGGCAAAGCGCGGCGAAGATGCTTCGTTCACTTTTGTTGATCCAACCCAAGGCGAGGGCGATGGTTATTTAGGTACTGACGCCATAACGAACGGTATTATTTACCGCGCAAATGTGCTGGATGTGCAAGTAAGTGATTATATCGTCTTTGAAGAAAGGTCTGCTGACGAAACCTTTGCAATTGCGGATAAGTTGGCGGCATATTCGAATAACGATGTGTTGGATTTGCAGCGTAACCGACCTTCAATTGCGGCCACTTTTAAGCACAAGGAGACTGGCGAGAGCTTCACTTTGGCCGTCAGCCACTTTAAGTCCAAAGGGGATAGCAACCTGCAAGATCTGGCGGATGATGTACAAGAGGCGCTTGATAGCGGGTTGGTGCCTGCTGATAAAGTGGCGCAAGTACAGGCAGATTTGGCCGCATTGAAAGCAGACCGGAACTTCGATCATGGTAATGGTCAGGCTTTTTGGAATGATGTGAGGGATGATGCGGCTCACGAGCTGGTTTACTGGTTGAAAAACGGCTATGCCGGTGCAGCGCTAGATGGGGACCATTTGCTGATAGGCGACTTGAATGCCTATGCCATGGAAGATCCGCTACAGGTTATTCGAGATAATTATGGCTATACTGACCTGGTGAAGGAGGCTTTAGGTTCTGACGCCTACAGCTTTGTTTTTGATGGCCAGCGCGGAACACTCGATCATGGCTTGGCATCGCAATCGATGGCGGGCCAAGTGAGTGGTATCACCGAATGGCATATTAATGCCGATGAACCGGACCTATTGAACTACAATTCCAAGTACAATGATCCGGGCTTTTATAATGATGACCACTTCGCTTCTTCCGATCATGACCCGCTGATTATTGGCTTGAACCTTCACACACCGGTAGAAGGGTTGATTGCTTAATTATCCGGTTAGAATTGCTTGTTAAGGGTGCCTGCTTGCCAATATAGCAGGCACTTTTTTTATCTTTGTATGGAAATGGCCTATCCATGGGATACGCTTGATCGCTTGTGCAAGAAAACCACATAACTCAAGCTGTTTTATTTACCTTAAGTTTTTAGGAGTATTTGTTTTAAGTGTCGGCCGAATCGCCAACACTATGGGATTCGGAGGGTGCGGGCTTGCTCGGAAACTTTGGTTATGCGGTTAATGAGTTGTCCTGAATTGCAGTCAAAATGCCTTCGCTTTTAACGGGCACAATTGCCAGCGTAGCTGTGATAGTTTATACTTGACTAGCAAAATTGAGGCAATTTGGTTCAACTCTTATTTTCCAAAGTGCTGTTTGAGCCAAAATGATCTGCCCATCTTTGAGTATTGAGTAAAATGATAAATAGCTGCAAGCCTTTAGCGGGTAAAACGAGGTACAATACTGGTCAACTTCATGGGGTATCCCTTATTCATCGGGAGCCGACTAGATCATGGCGTATGCCTGATCATATGAAGGGCTTTGTGGCACTTACATTCGCTTCATTGCTCTTGGCTTCCTGCGGCGATTCGGGAAAAGTGAAGTTTTCCGAAGAAAAATACGGTGTTTCTGCTTCTCCGCGTATGGTGAAGGGGAGCAAAGTGCCCAAAGGTGGGGGGCGCTCGTTTGTGGGTAAACCCTATAAGGTTGCGGGCAAGTGGTATAAGCCCAAGTTGGACCCCAATTATAAAAAGGTTGGTTTGGCTTCTTGGTACGGGCCGACATTCCATGGTCGAATGACTGCCAATGGCGAGATTTTCGACAGGAATGCGATTACCGCAGCACATACCACTATGCCGTTGCCGAGTTATGCAAGAGTGACCAATACAAAAAATGGTAGGTCGATAATTGTACGCGTGAACGATCGCGGACCTTTCCATGGCAACCGGGTGATTGACCTTTCCGAGCGCGCTGCAACTATTCTTGGCACTAAGTCCGCAGGAATTGGTAGGGTAAAGGTCGAATATGTGGGCCGTGCGCCATTACATGGTAATGACGAAAAGTACCTTTTAGCCTCTTATCGTGGTCCGGGCGCGGTAACACCTGGTGCAAGTCGTCCGAATACGATGATTGCGTCGGCCCGTCCTTCAAGACCTCGAGTACAAGTAGCGCGAGCGAATATACCCGTTCCGGCAGCGCGGCCTTACAGCACACCCGCAAGCATTCAGGTTGCTTCTTTGGGAATGGCGTATGCGGCTCCACAATCAGACCCGGCCTATTATTATCAGCGCATGCAACCTGTACAGCGCGATCCGGTACAAGTGGCACAAATACAAGGCTTGAACGATCAGATCGGCCAGCTATTACAAGAGCAGGCAGTTGAGCGCGTATCCTATCAACCTCAAAGGGCTGATAGTCAAAGAGGGTATAACCCTTCGCCAAAACCTGTTTGGGTGCAACCAACATATGCGCCTATGGGGGCCGCACCCGCCTATAATTTATTGCCACCAGCCACACAGCAACAAGGCAAAGTGCTGCCGCAAGTGCGCCCTGTTTCTTCATATCGAGCCGAAAAGACTCAAAGAGCAAACCCTCTTATAAATATCGGTGGTGGCCGTTCTTTGCACTCACTTGTTGTACCACTGCCTAAATCTAAACCAGTTTGGTGAGAATTCACTGTAACTTATAGCGTTTTTTGCATTGGGTCGGTGGGTAAAGCGGTCTTTAGTCATTCTAATGCAAGCTTGTTTTGTTAAGGCTGAGCCGAAAGCGTGCTTGCGCTATTGTTGGCTTATGGGCTTCAGACCTGAGCATTACAGGTTTGCTAGCTATCATAAAACAAGCGCAAGACGGCTTACTCAAAATATATCTTACACTTGAAGAATAAGGGGTTGGCAGTGATAATGAAAAAAAGGCTGACATGCTGCAAATACTGGTATTTACAGCTCCTGTGTATTTTCATGTGTTTTGCTAGCCAAACAGCATACGCTGTTGATTTACAGTCAAAAGCTGCCGTTCTCTACGATTTATCCTCAGACAATTATATTTTTACCAGGCAAGCAAAAATGCCTGTTGAACCGGGTAACCTGACAAAAGTAATGGTCGCAGCTACGGTCATGGATGCTGTACGCAAGGGAGATGTTGCCCTTGAAACGCAGTTTCAGGTGAGTGAGGACGCGTGGCGACGAGGCGGTGCGCCTGCTCGGGTGACCACAATGTTTGCGCGGGTTGATTCTTTAATATCTGTCGAAAATTTGCTGCGCGGCCTGACCATTCAAAGTGCCAATGATGCAGCTTTGGTGTTGGCCCAAGGTATTTCGGGAGATGAGAAGACCTTTGTAAAAAGGATGAATGCATTTGCTGAATCAATCGGTATGAAGGACACGCGCTTTGTCAACGCAACCGGATATGCAAATGATAAACAGGTGACGACCCTGCAGGACCTGACCACATTAGGGCGCTATATTGTGAATAAAGACAGCGGCTTAATGCGGCTGTTTTCTGCCGATGAATTTATTTGGAATAAAATTAGACAGCGCAATAAAAACCCCTTGCTGCGTGAGATCAAAGGTATGGCTGGCTTTGGTGTCGCTTACACTGAAAGGCAGGGCTTTTTAGCGCTAGGGGTGCTGAAAACAGGAGGCCGCAAAGTGCTGGCTGCGGTTGCCGGGGCAACTTCCGTAGAAGATCGCCTGTCAGACATGGAGTTGTTGCTAACTCCGGAAGAAAAGGGATGGAAAATACGCCCGATTTATGCGCAGGGACAAGCAGTGGGAAAAGCCAAGGTCTTTGGCGGCGCTCAAGACTATGTGGAGTTGGTAACACCTGAAGCCGTGGCAACGCTCGTGAACCCGCACTCGAAGGATCGTTACACACTGGAATATACCTACCTTGGGCCTATCAAAGCACCAGTAAAAAAAGGTGTTATGGTGGGCGAGGTGCGTGTAAAACAAAAAAAAGATATTATTTACACGGCACCTTTAGTAACTGGGGGGACAGTTAAAAAAGGTAGCTTGCAACAGCGCGCAGAAGACTCCGTTCGCGAGTTGGTTTATAAGCTCGTTGGATTTTAGCGAGAAGCTTTCGAGGAATATGGTGCTGTTTTACAAAAAACAGGATGCGGCCCAGCGCGGTAAGTTTATTACGTTTGAAGGCGGCGAAGGTGCCGGCAAATCAACGCAAATAAAGCTGCTGATGGCGCGGTTACAAGCGGCAGGGCTTGAATGTATTTGTACGCGTGAGCCTGGCGGTTCGCCAGGTGCGGAAGTAATACGCGAAGTTCTTTTATCTGGTGCGGTACATGCCCATGGGCCAGAGGTGGAGGCGATGTTGTTTGCGGCAGCACGCGCAGATCATATTGACAGCGTTATTCGTCCCGCGCTTGCTGCTGGAACTTGGGTGCTGTGTGACCGTTTCGCCGATTCTTCCCGGGTTTATCAGGGCGAGGCGGGAGTTGATAAGCAAACTATTGAAAACTTGCAGCGTATCGCTGTTGATGGTGTGGAACCGGACCTGACGCTTTTAATAGATGTGCCCGCAGAGCTGGGATTAAAACGGGTCAACAAACGCAGTCAAGACGGGCCGGACAATGCGCCGGACCGCTTTGAAAAAGACTCGTTAGAAACCCACCAGAGGCGGCGGCAGTTGTTTTTGCAAATAGCGCGGGAAAACCGTGAACGCTTTGCAGTGATTGATGGCTCTCGTCATGCCAACGAGGTGGAAGAGCAAATTAAAAAAGTGGTTTCTATGCGCTTTGAGGCTGAGCTACCATCTTCACTAGAATATGAGCGGGCGAGCCTACCCAATGCAGCCGCCAAGCGTGGTGGGAACACTCCAAAGAATAACAACCGGGGTAAACGTCGGCGGGGGCGTAAGAGATAATCGGCCCCTAGTGGTTTTCCTGCAAAAACTCACTTTGTAGCTTTGTACTTTACGTTAGTATACAGCAAAACGTGATCACGATAGATAATCAGGTGTTGGGATAATGGCGAAAGCCGCAATAATTGAGGCAGCTCCCGAAGTTGACCAGATTGAGGGTGTGGCATTACCGCGAGCCCAAAGCTATTATATCGGCCATGAGCAAGCGCAGCAAAGCCTGCTGAGCGCCTATAAATCGTCGCGGATGCACCATGCATGGATATTGGGGGGCGAGAAAGGTATTGGGAAAGCCACATTGGCGTTTCGCTTTGCCCGTTTTTTGCTCGAAAATCCACAGGCGCAAGATGAATCTGTACAAATGGCGCAAAGCCTTGATGTGGCTGTAAATGCAGCACATGCCAAAATGGTGAGCGCTGGCTCTCACGCTGATATTTTGCACTTAAGGCGTCCCTATGATGAGAAATCTAAGCGTTTTAAGCGTGACTTGACCGTTGACGAAGTGCGCAAGACGCAAAGCTTTTTCGGCTCGACCGCAGCCGGTGGGGCATGGCGGATTTGTATTGTCGATGCGGCGGACGAGATGAATACCAACGCAGCCAACGCGCTGCTCAAGGTGCTCGAAGAGCCGCCACAACAGACCCTGTTTTTGTTGGTTTCGCATAATCCGGGGCGGCTACTGCCCACTATACGCTCGCGTTGTCGTATGCTTTCTATGCATAAGCTGAAAGATGATGAGATTTTAACGGCGCTGGTACAATTGGGCGTGCGTATACCGCAAGACCCCACTGCTCGAGCTCATCTTTTAATGCTGGCTGATGGCAGCTTGCGCCAAGCGGTTATGGTTAGTCAGGGCACCGCGCTGGACATTGCCAGCCGCTTTGAGGAGCTGTGTTCGAACATGTTGCGGTTGGATATGGCGCAGGTGCACGGGTTTGCCGATTTGGTTAGCGGGCGCGGGGCAGAGGATGCATGGCAGACATTTTTGGACCTCGTGCGTAGTTTCTTGCATCAACAAGTCCATAAACATGCGCTTGAAGCGCCATCGGCACTTGTCAGGTGGAGCGAGCTATGGGAAAAGGTTTCCCGTGCTGCGGCTGATGCCGAAGCGTTGAATCTGGACCGCAAGCAGGTTGTTTTAAATTTCTTTATGGATTTGAAGAAACTGTGATGCTTAAATTAACCGGATATTGAAACCACTTGCCGCCCATAAACTATGGGCGGAACAATAGCGAAGATCAAACGCGAATATGACCACAAAATCGCCTTTCTTTATTACAACTGCGATTTCCTACCCCAATGGCGTGCCGCATATCGGCCATGCTTATGAGGCAATTGCAACTGACGTGCTGGCCCGCTTCCAACGACTGGATGGCCGTGAAGTTCATTTTTTAACCGGAACCGATGTTCATGGTCAAAAGATGCTTCAGACCGCCGTCAAGGAAGGCATGTCACCGAACGATCTGGCCAATAAGAATTCTGCGGCTTTCCGTGAAATGGTTGAAATGCTTGGATGTTCCAATGATGATTTCATCCAGACCAATGAAGAACGCCATTACGAGTCATCCAAAGCCATTTGGCTGAAAATGCAGGAAAACGGCGATATCTATAAGGATAGTTATGCCGGTTGGTATTCTGTGCGCGATGAAGCCTATTACCAAGAGGGTGAGACCGAGCTGCGTGACGATGGCGTGCGCTATGGCCCGCAAGGCACCGCTGTTGAGTGGGTAGAAGAAGAAAGCTATTTCTTCAAGCTATCGGCCTACCAAGACAAACTCGTGGAATTGTACGAGAGCCAGCCGGACTTTATTGGTCCGGCAACACGGCGTAACGAGATCCTGTCGTTTGTAAAAAGCGGTTTGCGTGATCTTTCAATTTCACGCACCACGTTTGACTGGGGCATACCGGTGCCAGGCGATGAAAAGCACGTGATGTATGTGTGGGTTGATGCGCTGACCAACTACATTACCGCGCTTGGCTATCCGGATATGGAAGGCAAAATGGCCAAGTTCTGGCCTGCAAACCTGCACGTTATCGGTAAGGATATTATCCGTTTCCACGCAGTGTACTGGCCGGCATTTTTGATGTCTGCCGGTTTGCCGGTGCCAAATCGAGTATATGCCCACGGCTTCTTGTTTAACAGCGGCGAGAAAATGTCCAAGTCTTTGGGCAATGTGATTGCACCCAAAGACCTTGTGGAACAGTACGGACTGGACCAGATTCGCTACTTCTTCTTACGTGAAGTGCCATTTGGCCAAGATGGCAACTATAGCCATGAGCAGATGGTCAACCGCATTAATGCCGATTTGGCTAATGATATTGGCAACTTGGCGCAGCGCTCGCTTTCGATGATTTTCAAAAACTGCGAAGGACAAATTCCGCAGCCGGGCACCTTTAGCGATGCTGATCGCACCATGCTGGATATGGCCGATGCTATGCTTGAAAAGTGCCGCGTGCACATGGATAAGCAGGAGATTCACAAGGCGCTGGATGTGATCTGGAGCGTTGTAGGCAAAACAAACCAGTACTTTGCTGGGGAAGAGCCTTGGGCGTTGAAAAAGACCGATCCTCAGCGCATGGGCACGGTACTTTACACCACAGCCGAGATTATTCGTCAGGTAGCGATTTTGGCGCAGCCGGTCATGCCGACTTCTGCTGCAAAACTGCTTGATTTGCTGGAAGTGGCGCAAGGCAAGCGCAGCTTTGCCGAGCTGGGCGCGGAAAGCCGTCTGCCTGCTGGTGTGGCTATTTCCAAGCCGAGCGGTGTTTTCCCACGCTATGTGGAAGAAGAGCAGGCTTAAGTCCTTTGGCTGTTAGCTAATTAAAGAACTATGGGAGCGGGCAGGGTAACTTGCCCGTTTCTTGATGTTGAGTTGAATGTAACAGGTTTGAAACCACTTGTTTCAAACCGAAAAAGCTGGATAGATTGATGCTTGTTGATAGCCATTGCCACCTTGATTTTCCGCAGTTTGAAGCCGAGCGTGATTTGATTGTCAAGCGTGCCAATGATGCGGGCGTGGGGCGCATGGTAACCATTTGTACACGTGTCAAAAAGTTTGACGAGATTCACGCCATTGCCCAAAATTACGAGTGTGTTTACTGCTCGGTTGGCACGCACCCGCATAATGCTTTGGAAGAAGAGGATGTCAGCCTTGAACAGCTGCTAGAGCTGGCAGAGCGCGATAAAGTTGTGGCGATTGGCGAAGCCGGACTAGACTATTTTTACGATAACGCACCGCGCGATGTGCAAGAAAAGGTGCTGCGCACGCATATTGCTGCCGCCCGGCAAACCCAGCTTCCCTTGGTCATTCATAGCCGCGATGCGGATGCGGATATGGCGCGGATTTTGCGCGAGGAAATGGCAATCGGGGCATTTCCGGCCTTATTGCACTGTTTTTCCTCATCACTTGAGTTGGCCCGCGAGGCCTTGGAACTTGGGCTTTATGTTTCGTTCTCCGGTATTTTGACTTTCAAGCGCTCAACCGAGTTGCGCGAGATTGCGACGCAAATTCCCTTGGATCGGTTGCTGGTGGAAACAGATGCGCCTTATTTGGCACCGCAACCATGGCGCGGCAAAACCAACGAACCCGCCTATGTGACCCATACCAACAAGGTTTTGGCGGAAGTACACGGGATAAGCGAAGCTGAAATGGCACGAACCACCACAGAGAACTTTTTGCGGTTGTTTACCCGTGTCGGCACTTATGAGCAGGCCAAGGGGTGAGGCAATGAGTGCAGGCGGGCAACTGAAAATAACCGTACTTGGTTGTGGTTCTTCTACCGGCGTGCCACGGGTGGGCAATGATTGGGGTAAATGTAACCCGGAGAACCCCAGGAACCGACGGCGGCGCTGCGCCTTGCTCGTTGAGCGGTTTTCTGATGAAGGTTCGACCGTGGTGCTGGTGGATACAGGGCCGGATATGCGCGAGCAGGTCCTGAGCGCGGGCATTAGTCATGTGGACGCTGTGGTATATACCCACCCGCATGCAGACCATATTCACGGTATTGATGATATACGTTTCTTTGTCATGAAGCACAAACGGGTGATGCCGGTTTATATGGATGAAGCAACCGCTGATCGGGTTTTAGATGCATTTGGCTATTGTTTTCATACACCGCCCGGTTCCAGCTATCCGCCAATACTTGCCGATAACCGGCTTGTGGCAGGGAAAAGCGTGACAATTAGTGGTAAGGGCGGCGATATACCGGTACTACCGTTCTTGGTGCATCATGGCGATATTGATGCACTGGGGTTTCGTTTTGGCCCGCTGGCCTACACACCAGATGTGCATGATATTCCCGTAGCCTCACTTGAGCATTTGCAGGGTTTGGACACATGGGTGATTGATGCACTGCGCCACACACCGCACCGCAGCCATTTTTGTCTGGATGATGCGCTGGCGTGGCTAGAGAAAATTGCCCCCAAGCAAGGCATATTGACCAATATGCATAGCGAAATAGATTATGACGCTGTGCAGAGTTTATTGCCCGAACATGTCAAGCCCGCCTTTGACGGCTTGAGTTTTTGGGTTGATTTGTAAGCCTTAATCGAATGTGTTGCGTGCTTTTTGCTTGGAGTGCGTAGTCAACGCCGCTAATTTTTGCTAAATCGCAGTAAAACAATTGAATGTGAAAGTGGTTACGTGGTTCGCTATGCACTTTTGGCTCATCCGGGCCATAACCGGATTTATTTCGAGGCATCTTTACAATTTGCCCAGCAAGAACTTCTCGCGCTTCTGGAAGGCTGCGGAGCGCGCGCGCCTCGTTTTATAGAAAGCCCTGCCGGTTTGCCTGAGGCCGTGTGTTTTGAGTGCGAAGTTGCGCTTGATCAAGCAGCGAAAGCGGCTGTGGCTTCCTCTTCCATTGCCTATGCCTTGTTCGAGATTACAGCGGACGATTTGTTAAAGCCTGTTGTACTACCGGGCTTTGCGGGCTTGCCAGAGAGTTTGGGGCAAATTCTCAAATATTCTGGTAAAACCAACGAACAGTTTACGCGGCTGTTGGTCAACTTGGCTTTGAGTGCCTGTCAAACGCCGGAAATTAAAAAGACACTGCTGGACCCCATGTGCGGCAAAGGCACCAGCTTGTTTGAAGGGCTTATTCGCGGCTTTGATGTGGTGGGCTGCGAGATTAACGGCAAGTGGCTGCAGGAGCTGCAGGTTTACATGATCCGTTATCTTAAAACCGGCCGGTTTAAACATCGGGTACGCAAAGAAAAACGTAGTCGTCCTGATGGACGTAAAATTGCCGACGGGTTTTTAATTGAAACCGCTGTTGACCGCGATGATTTTGCCAATAACGAGCGCCAGTCTATAAAAGCTTTTGCCGCTGATACGCGTGACCTTGGCGTCTTGGTGAAAAAGGAAAGCTGCGATATCTTGGTGAGTGATTTACCCTATGGGGTACAACACGGCAGTAAAACTGTGGGGCAGGGTAAAATGGACCGTCGCCCCGACCAATTGCTGGATGAAGCGTTGCCGGGTTGGCAGCGAGCGCTCAAGGTTGGCGGCGCATTGGCGATTTCATTCAATAGCCACAGCTTGCCTGTGGCAACAGCACAGGAAATTCTTGCACGCCACGGCTTTGAGGTGTTGCGAGAGCCGCCCTTTAGCGGTTTTGCGCATAAGGTGGACCAAGCGATCCTGCGTGATTTAGTGGTCGCGCGGCGAGTATAACCTGCAACCGTGCTTTATTGGGCCGCTTGGGGGAAACTCTGGGCGGCTTTTTAGTTTGTGGGGTTTTATCGTTCCCAACAGCGAATGTAATCGACCTCTAAGCAGGATGGTTGCTGGGCTTTTGAGGTTGTTAAGGGCGTTGAAAGCTCGTAGAAATTCAACATTAACTGCATGGGGTAATGGGGCGATTGTGTTGATGAGGCAGTGAGTTGACCGTCAATATAAAAACGGATCCCATCCGCTCGCCAGTCGATGGCATAGATATGCCATTTGCCATCATCTGTAAAAATGGTGGTGCGGTTAAACTCATCCTGCAGATTTGGATCGTGTATTTTCTTGATGCCTTGGCCGATGGTCGCCATGTTTATGCCATCTGCATTTAGCTGCAAATCATTACCGAAGATCTCGAAAACGGTGATCTCGCCGCTATTTTCTGGTTTTTCTTCATAACCGATAAGCCAAAGGGCCGCTAGATTATGCGGTCCCAGAAAACTGCGGGCCTTAACCTCTAGAAAGCCGTAGTGCATAAGAAACAGTGCTTGATTGGCTGGTTGTGAGCGCACTATTAGGTTTTCAGCAAAACGGTGTTGGCCGATTTTACTGCCAAGTGGCCCGGCATATTGGCCGGTTTGAATGCCTGAAACTTTAATGTTGCCGTCAAATTCCGGGCACCAAGGCTGCTGGTCTTCGGCGAAAAAAAGCGCAGTTTTTCGTTCTTAATTGAATAGCTTGCTTTGGAAGCGGCCTGTGTTGACCAGTGGGGTAGGTAATGCGGCAACCAGTTGGAGTGGTTTAATTGCTGCCCTTGAAAGTTATCTTGGAATATTAATCGTAGTTTTTGAATGTTGGTCATGTTAATCCGGTTTCCAAGTTAGTGTATAAAATTAAAGTTAATTAATAATGGAGTTGTCAATAATTATATTGTGACTTTTTATTAATAGGTCTTGGAATATTCACACTAATAGATATGAGTAAATATCATTATTTATTGAGTGGATGTTGGAATGGCTAATAATTTCCTTACACCTAGTTATCAGTTGTTACGTGGACGTAGTTTAATAGCTTGGGTGCTTGTGGCGTTATTACCAATATATAGCACAGCACAAATACAGATTAAAACCGAAGAGGGCTTTCTAAGTTTCGTACCTTATATTATTTCAATTGCGCTGCACATTTTTATTGCGGGGTACTGGTTTGAGGAAATGAACGGTCAGGCAAAGCCCGGGCGTAAGGTGTTAGCCAAATCTATTGATTATATTGGGTTGTCTTTTTTAATCGGTTTGTGCTTCTTTTCGCTTATGCCGAGTCTTTTGCTTTTTATTATTGCGACTTCGTCAGTTAACATGATGGGTATGATTGCTCTGTTGGCACTTTCATTCATAACTTTGGTTGCTGCACTGTGGTTTTTTGCGCGAGTGCTGCCTGCATTCGTAATATTGGCCAGAACGGGGCGAGGTTCTATTCCCGAGGCTTGGGTTCTGACAAAAGCGGTCAACAAGCAGATGTGGCTTCCTGTAATCTCTATTTTAGCTTTTTATTGTATTGTATCTTTTTTGGGAATCTTACTTCAAACATTAAGTTCGCTTAGTTTAGCTTTGTATTATGCGATTTACTTTGTTGTTGGCGTGATTAGCACACCAGTCGTATATGTATTTATACAAGCGACTTGGCAATTAGCTAACAACAAACAAATCAAATGAGGTTAATGCCAAGATGCATATATTTTGAGAGTGATAATAGTATGTGTATCTCCATACTCTCCAAGAGCGAGCAGAGATACACTCTTCTTGGGTGTTGGTGCATTCAAAAAGCGAGAGCTGCACCTCTACAGCTCTCAACAGTTGTTTATTACTCGCAACAAGCACGCGCAGTTTTCGTTCTTAATTGAATAGCTTGTGTTGGAAGCGGTCTGTGTTGGTCGGTGTGGCAGATAATGCGACGACAGCTTGGTATTTAAGTTGAAACTTGGCCGGTTTATTCGAAAAGTACGGGCATATTAGTTCTTTAAAGTAATGCAGGGATAACTACTGTAATAAGTCTGCCCCTAATTCAACGGCAATTTTTATTGATTAATTTATTTAAGTAGAAATTATTATTTATTCGTTGCAACTTATAAAGTTGTTTAAAACATGAAATTTCCTAAAAATGAATTAACCAATGACTTGATAGCTAAATCGATTTCACTTAATAGCTTAATGGTTAAAATCACCAAGTATTATTTGTGTAATTTAGGGGCTTGTGTGTTTTGCTTCCATTTCTCAGATAATAGATGCTCTTGTGAGAAAGTCGTTGTGTGCAAAATATCATTAAATTTTAATATGTTAAGATATTTGGTGTGCTATGATGGGTAAAGAAAACAAATTACCCGAAGGCGCTACAGGGTATGATGTGTTGCTGTTGCAAGGTCCTGTGGGGCCTTTTTTTAAGAGCCTGCATAAGCAACTGAATGCTAATGGCTTTTCTGTTAAACGTATCTGTTTTCATGATGCAGACCGCTTGTTTGCCCGTAAAGAAGATACGTATAACTTTTCCGGGACTGAAGACGATTGGAGTGTTTGGCTTCGTGAAGAGTTTGTAAAAAATAGCCCTTCTGTCATAGTTATGTTTGGCTCAAGTCGTCCGGCGCATGCGGTAGCTCGAATGCTTGCTGAAGAATATGGTGTGCCTGTTGTTTCGCTTGAAGAAGGTTACCTGCGAACTGGGTACATTACCTGTGAAGTAGGTGGTAATAACCAATTCTCCCCCTTAAAGAAATGGCGTTCAGTAAGTCGAAGAGTTAAATCCAGAAAACCTGTTGATGCTAAATGGGCGTATTCTGCTATGTGTTTGTTTGGTATGATATATTATCTTTATAGGGATTTTACTAAAAAGAGTATTGAGGTAGAATTGTACCACAGAGTAACGTATGGAGTTGTTGCTGAGAGTATAGCTTGGCCTGCGGTTTTTATCAGAAAGTTTAGAGGTAAGATAAGAGATAAAAGTACGATTGTTAAAATCCTTAATGGCGATATTGGTGAATATCTATTGATTCCAATGCAAACGCCAACTGATTCGCAGTTAGTGAAAGCTTCGAGAGGGTGGTCGAATGAAATGCTGGTCGAAGAAGCTATTCGAGCACTCTCTAGTGATTTAACTGATTTGAAGCTGGTTTTTAAAACACACCCACTTGATCGAGACGCCTGTAAGCTTGCTGAATTTATTCGACAGGTCTCTTTGAGGCAAGGTGTAGCAGAGAGAGTAATCGTTATCGAATCTGGGAAGATTGGTGAGCTTACCTCTAAATCGTCAGGGATGATTGTTATTAATTCGACATCTGCTTTTTCAGCGCTTCATCATCGTGTTCCAGTTTTAGTTTTTGGGGATGCTATATATCGGCACGATGCTGTGGTCACGTTAGGTGGAGATGGTGAGGATATAGATACTTTTATGAAGGGAAGAGCTAGTCGAAGTGCTAGGGATATTGATACATTCATATCAACAGTTAAAAGTTTTTCATTGCTACCTGGTGACTTCTATTCGCCAATGGTTATGAGGTGTACTGCTGAGAATGTAGTTAAAAGAATTTCTAGTGTTATAAAAACTTATCCATACTACACTAAAGAATGTGGTGATAGAATTGATGTCTAGGGTTCGCTTTAGTTTTGTTTTGTGTACTTTGTTGCTAGCCAGTTGCTCAAGTTTGCCAGCCTTTGGACCTTCTGCTGACGATATACAAGCATCTTCCATGCCAACTTTTGTAGTTTCTGACAGTTTATTGCCATATCAGCTAATAGATGTAAGTGGTAATATTATGCCTGTGCTGAAACAAGAGTCTCGGCAATTTCCCAATAATTTTATCAAGCAGCAGTTTTTAACTTCAGATGAAGTTATAGGGCCTAGTGATGAGTTGATTATTAAATTTTGGGAGATGTCGCGGGAGGGCTTGTTTTCGTATAACGATAATGATGATTCTGCATTTACACTAACTGTTTCAAATTCTGGTGATATAAACCCGCCTTATGTCGGAAATATTCATGTAAGTGGTTTAACAAAGAAACAAATAAGAAAAAAATTACTTGCCATGTATCGAGGCAAAGCCATTGATCCAGAGGTGAATATTCACGTAAAAAAGGTGGTTGGTCGAGGCGTTTCTGTTCTTGGAGATGTTAAACGTCCTGGAAGGGTTGATATTCCAGCGAATGGGTTGAGGCTATTGGATGTTATGGCCATGACGGGGGGCGTGATCGGGCCTACATGGGAGAACGTACTCACCATAAAACGTAAAAATATATCTTTTCCAATACGTTATGACTATGTTCTGGATAGAGACATAAATAATGTTGTTTTGCTGCCTGGGGATGTTGTTCAGGTTGAACGTACTCCTAGAAAATTTTCAGTTTATGGAGCTGTTAGCAAGACGGGTAACTTTGCTGTAAATAAGCCTGTTGTTAAACTATCTGATTTGCTAGCTACCTCAGGTGGACTGAATGACAACCTGGCTGAAGCAAGGTCAGTTTTCATTTTTCGAGAAAATAAATACACGAAGGAGAATTCCCCTACGAAGGTTTATCGCTTAAATTTTGAAAGGCCAGATGCTTTTATTCTTGCTAGTAAATTTATGCTGTCTGAAGGGGATATTGTTTTTGTTGCCACAGCTGATGCAAGCGAATTCAATAAGTTCATTCGAACGTTTATCTCTCCAAGTCTAAGCTTATCGTCACAGGTTAAGAAACTTGGGGCTTGGTGAGGGGTAAGTGCTACACTGCGCTTGAATTGCTCCTTTGAAATGAATTGTTTTGGAAGGTGCAACAATTATCTTCTTGTGAAGAGAAAGTACCAACATAACAATAATTAATGAAGGTATGGGCTTGGTTTTGCTGCAGAACTCACTGAAATATTTATGTTTTTTAACTCATTACCTCATTGTAGTGGTTGAGGGGGTTTGGTCAAATTTTCGATATTTAGGGAATAGTAGAAACTTTACGTTTTCAATTCGCTTACCTGAGAGAAACTATCTAATTGGCAGCCTATGGGAGCAAGAGGTGCAATTTATAATACCTCTTTTTGTGCTTAAGCGAGCTTGCTTTTTCGGTTGGGGGCGGAAGAAGTCTGGTCAGCGAGCAATTCGTTTTGCTCGTATGATGGGGGGGCGTTTTGTACTACTCGAAGATAGTTTTTTGTCTTCGGTAGATCGTAACGGAAAAAAAATATCTGTGGTTGTTGATCATGAAGGAATTTATTATGATTCTAGCCAGACCTGTACACTTGATAAACTGCTTGAAAAAAAACTTACAAAGAATGAAGTGTCCTGTGCTCAGGAAATCATCACCACTTGGAGGTATTTGAATTTATCTAAATATAATAGTTTAGAAGAATACAAGGGGCCATTACCAGAAAGGTACGTACTAGTCATTGACCAAGTTCGTGGTGATTTGTCCATTAAATATGGGGATGCTGACGTAAGCAGCTTTCATCGTATGCTGGATAAGGCACTTTGGGAGAATCCAGATTGCCAGGTAGTTTTGAAAGTTCATCCAGATATCTTTAGTAACTCAGCTAAGGGGCATTTCAATCTTGAGAAGCTAAGTCTTAATCCACGTATTACTATTATTGCAGATAGTTGTCATGTTGTAAGGCTTATAAAAGAATGTGAGAAAGTCTATACAGTTACTTCTCAAGTTGGATTTGAGGCTCTTATTTGGGGTAAACCTGTTCGTTGTTTTGGTATGCCATTTTATGCCGGACGCGGCTTAAGTGAAGATCAGTTAAAGGCACCATCCGGACGCGATAAATGCACACTTGAGGAGTTGGTTTTCAGGGCGTTTGTTAGTTATACCCGCTATGTGAGTCCAATAACGAATAAAGAGTGTGATTTTTTTGAAGCAGCTAATTTTATTGCTTTACAACGACGAAACAGGCTGATGATTGCCGGTGACGTTGTGGCAATAGGTTTTTCAAAATGGAAAAAGCGATTTATTTCAGATTATTTAGCTGGAAGTCCTGTGAAGTACATCAACAATAATGAAAACTTGGATCAACAAAAAAATAATATTGCTGTTTGGGGCAGCAAATATCAAGAACTAAATGAATCTGGTAGTAAACTATTAAGAATTGAAGATGGTTTTTTACGATCATCGGGTTTGGGGGCGGATTTAATTCGACCATTTTCACTAGTAATAGATGATATGGGTATTTACTATGACGCAACTAGACCTTCAAGATTAGAAAAAATACTAAATGAATCTCAGTATAAAACAGAGCAACTAGATAGAGCGCACCACCTTAGAAATAAAATTATTCAGATGGGGCTTACTAAATATAATGTTGGAGCTGGTAGCTGGCAAAGACCAGATGGAAGTAAAAAGGTTCTTTTAGTTGTTGGTCAGGTTGAGAGTGACGCCTCATTAAAATATGGCTCCCCAGAAATAAAAAATAATTTAATATTTCTAAAAACTGTTAGAGAACAGAACCCAGATGCCTATGTGCTTTATAAGCCGCACCCGGACGTGGTGGCTGGATTGCGAGACGAGGGAAAGGGGGAAGTTGAGGCTAAAAATTTCTGTGATGAAATAATACTTGAAACATCATCGCATGAATTATTAAATGTAATTGATGAACTGCATACGATGACGTCTCTAATGGGTTTTGAGGCGCTCATGCGAGGGGTCAAAGTTGTGTGCTACGGGTTACCTTTTTACTCAGGTTGGGGAATAACGGAAGATAAAGTGAAGAATGAACGTCGAAGCAGGACTTTGACAGTTGACGACTTAGTCTATGGCAGCTTGATTGATTACCCTAGGTATGTTGGTAACAGTAAGTACTTTCTTAGCCCTGAGGAGGCAATTGAGGAGCTGTACCAACAAATAAAAGCAAACAAGAGAAATCCTAATGGCGTTCGTTTTATCAAAAGAAAAATAATTCAATCTTGGAAGAGGTGGCATTAGTGTGTGGTGTCTTTGCATTGATGTTAATAGTTTAGAGTGCATAAAATGATGTTATTTAAAAATAAAAGCAAGCAAGAGATAAGAAGAAGTGGGCTTTTCATTAGCTTTATTGTTGTTTTTGTTATTCCGACGTTATTATCTATTACTTATTACAGTTTTATTGCTTCGGAGCGTTACGCAACAACAATTGGGTTCTCAATACGTGGTATTAAAACTAGCATGGGATTGGATGGCTTAGGTGCCATTACAGGATTAGCAAGCAGTGGTTCGACTAGATCTGATTCATACATAGTTCTTGAGTACTTAAAAAGTCGCGAGTTGGTTGAAAAGCTAGATCAACAGCTTGATCTGCGATCAGCTTACAGCCAGCAAGATATCGACTCCCTATCGCGTATGGACCCTGATGCCACAATTGAAGAGTTTGCGGACTATTGGCAATCACGAATAGACATTAATTACGATCCAACCTCCGGAATAATTGACATTACAGTTCAAGCATTTTCAGCACCAATGGCTAAGAAAATTGCCGAGGGTATTGTTGTAGCCTCTCAGAATTTAATTAATGATTTGTCAGCTAGTGCAAGGGAAGACTCGTTAAAATTTGCTTTAAAAGAAGTTACCTTACAAGAGCAGAGACTTAAAAAAATACATGAAACAATTCGTAGGTTTCGTGAGAAAATGCAAACCGTTGATTTGTCGGCAACAGCTGCATTGGATATGGAGCTTATTGCTAAGCTCGAAGCAAAGATGATTGGTTTAAACACGAAGATATCTTTGCAAGAGAAAGCGCTTGATAAAAATGCGCCATCCTTAGTGGCTTTGAAAAGAGAAGCAAACGCATTAGCTAACGAAATTGAAGTTCGGAAAAGCGACATAAGTGGCAAACGGCATACTGCTCAAGCAAATGGATCCTTAACCTCTAATCTTGTGCAATTTGAAAACTATGAGGTGGAAAAAAAGCTTGTTCAACGTGCATATGCATCTGCTCTAAATTCACTAGAACAGGCACGTCGTGATGCTGATCGCGAGCAACGGTATCTAGCTGTCCATCTTAGTCCTCGAGAACCTGAACTCGCCGAGTACCCCAAACGCTTTCGCAATTCACTTATTGCCGCATTTATATTCTTTTCTGTTTGGGGAATTGGTAGTTTGCTTGTGTACTCCGTAAGGGACCATTTGACGTGAAATTATCGACCAATGAATTGCTCAAACTCCAGGTACGCGTCATCTTAAGTCTCGTTCTTAGGGAAACTCGCGCTACTTTTGGTGGCTCTAGTATCGGATATTTATGGGCAATTATTACGCCCACAGCCGGCGTGGCACTTCTTGTATTTATATTTTCACTTGCCGGACGTCATGCTCCTTATGGTGCTAGCTTAACGCTGTTCTTTGGAACAGGAATGTTCACACTACAGCTGTATAATGAGCTGTCTGGCAAGTTAATGAATGTTTTGAATGCAAATAAAGCTTTGCTCACATATCCGCTTATTAAAGATTTAGATACTATTATAGCGAGGGCCTTGCTCATAATTATAACGTATATTTTAATAGTTTTCATTTTTTACTACTCGCTTTACTTGGTGGGGCTGGCCGATGCCCCCGCACATCCTGAGCACGTAATTCTTGCTTTTTTTGCAACTGCTTTTTTTGGAACGAGTGTTGGGATTGTAAATGCTGTAATTCTGTCTGTGTGGGAAACTTGGTCGCAAATAGAAAAAGTTATAACTAAGCCATTAATGTTTGTTTCTGGTGTATTTTACGTTCCAAGCCACCTGCCACCTCAAGCTGTTAATATTTTAAAATGGAATCCAATCTTGCAGTTAGTTGAATGGACAAGAACGGGTTTTTACGACAACTATAATTCGTTGATCATGAATATATATTACCCCATTTTTGTAAGTATGTTGCTGATGTTGTTAGGATTAGCTGGCGAACGTTTTCTTCGAAAGAAGAGAGTTTAATATGTTGTCTTTGAAAAATGTCTCCAAATCCTACAAGGCTAAGGGTATCGTTAAAGTTATCCTTAAGGATGTAACGATAACTCTTCCTGAAGAAAAAAATATTGCCATAATGGGAAAGAATGGGGCGGGTAAATCTACATTAATGCGGTTACTTGCAGGCACTGAGCCTCCAGATTCTGGGTTTATATACCGAGATCAAAATGTATCTTGGCCACTAGGATTTTCAGGTGGCTTTAATGGTAGTATGACAGGCATAGAGAATATTCGGTTTGTTTCCCGAATTTATGGTCAAGACACAGAGCAAGTTACTAAATATGTTGAAGAGTTTTCTGAGTTGGGTCAATCATTGCGATTACCTATTAAAACTTATTCCAGTGGTATGAAGGCAAGGTTGGCTTTCGGTCTTAGTATGGCAATTGACTTTAAGACCTATCTGATTGATGAAATAACCGCCGTTGGTGATAATAAATTTAAAAAAAAGAGCCAATCAGTTTTCAATGAAAAACTAGCCACAAGCCAAATCATCATGATTTCTCACTCTGAAGGTACAATTAAACAGTATTGCAAGTGTGGTATGCTTCTTAATGATGGTCATTTAGAGTTTTTTGAAGATATTGAGGAATTATTAAAAGCGTATAAAGCTTGTGCTTAAGGGCATTAATAGCTTAGTTAAACATACTATGAAATTGTAGGTTATTGCGAAAATTCCAATTTATTTTTCAATGTTGATAATTGCTATTGCATGAAAATTATTGAAAAACAGTAATTATTGATCGAAAAGTGAAATTTTTGTGTTATGGTTCGCGCATGACGCGAGTCTTCTGCACGTCATGGCTGTGGTTATTTATGGCTCGTCTCCCCCACATTTAATGCCTAGGAAATTTCGATGAAAAAATGGAAGCAGCTTCTTGGCGCTATAATCCTCTTTATTCTTTGCATTGTTGTTGTTCTGGTTTGGCAGCCTGAAGAAAAAGTCGTTGAGGAAAAAGAAGCCGTTATTCACCCGGTGGTAAGTGTATTTCAAGCACCGATTTCTAAACACAAGGGGCAGCTTAATGTGTTTACGCAGGTGCAACCCCGCTGGTCCATCAGCGTAAAGGCCGAGGTTGGCGCTAAGGTCGTTGCCATTTCTCCAAGTGCTCTGGAAGGGGAGCGGGTTCAAAAAGGTCAAAACCTGCTGACTTTGGCAAACGAAGCATATTCAGCGCGGTTGTCAGAGGCCAAATCGGCCCTTGCTGCAGCACAGTTTCGCTTGAAGAAGAAAGAAAACAAAAACTCTTTGGCCGTTAAAAACTGGCGTGCGGTTCACCCGAAAGAAAAAGCGCCGGAAATGGCAGTGCACTTGCCCGAATTACAAATGGGGCGTGAAGAAGTGATCGCCGCTAAGGCAAAAGTTAAAGAAGCGCAATACAATTTCGATGCAACCACAATAACAGCGCCATTTACCGGTTTTATCACCAGCCGAAATGTGGGTTTAGGGCAAAACGTAACGACAGGTGATACGCTCTTCACCCTCGTTGGCAACGAAGTTTTGGATTTACGCGCTTCTTTAGATGCGACCCAATGGCGATTACTCGAAAAAAACTGGGGAACGTCGCGTGCAACGATTATTGATGAATTTGGCCACAAGGCAGGCACTGCATTGTTAAAACGGGGTGGTGGCTATGTTGAAAAAGAAACGCAAAGCTATCGTATTTTCCTCGAAGTAGCTAGCGATGAATCTCGTGGGGTCTTGCCTGGGCAGTTCGTCAAACTTGTTTTACCAACTGCACCGGTTGAAAACAGTATTCGTGTCCCTGAAACCGCGCTGACACAAGATGGCAATATCTGGATACTCGATCAGGAAAACAAATTGCGCCGCCGCAAAGCGCAAATCCTGATACGCGAAGATGGCTATATAATGCTGGATGCACCAGTGAATAATAACCAGCAAAAGAGTGCGCGGGTATTGCTACACCCCTTATCGACATTCATATCCGGTCAAGTGGTTGAACCTAAATACGTGAATGAACAGGAAGCCTCAAAATGAAAGCTCTTGTACATTGGTTCTTAAAAAACCCGGTTGCGGCCAACCTGTTAATGGCACTTATCATCTTCTTGGGGGTAAGTTCGGTTCTTTCAATTCGCATCGAAGGTTTTCCGAAAATACCTGCGGATACGGTGACAATTATAACCAGCTATCCCAGTGCTCATCTTGAGCAGGTTGATGAACAAATAACGCAAAAAATTCTTTTGGCTGTTGAAAGCTTGAATGGTGTCAAGCAGGTTACTGCCAACAGTTCAGCAGGTGTCTCAAGTGTTTCCATACAAAAAAATCCGGGTTACTCCCTGCAAAAGCTATTGGACCGCGTGCGCCTGAAAGTAGATGGTATTGGCGATTTGCCATCTGCAGCGCTGAAACCGGTTATCGAAACTTCCGACTTTAATATGCCGGCACTTTATATTCAGGTGTTTGGTGATACCGATTTACAATCCCTACAGCGCATATCGAAAGAGCTGAGACAGCGTCTTTTGGATTCTCCCTATATCTCTAAAGTCAATAAGTGGGGTATTCAAACAGTTGAAATAGCAATTGAAATCAAACCGGAAGTGCTCAAGCGCTACAATTTGACAATTGCAGAAGTTGTTTCACGTATTTCGCAACAATCCCTGTACTTTCAAGGGGGGAGTATCCGCAGGAATGGTGAAACAATTAGCTTGTTGGCCGACCAGCGGGCCAATAGTGTTGAAGAATTCAGAGCCCTGCCGATAATAACTTATGCCGATGGGCGCACTCTAAGGCTTGGCGATCTTGCCAATATCCAAGAGGGTTATGAGGAAAAAGAAATAGAAACCCATTTTAACAGCGAACCCTCCGTGGGGATGGATGTTAAAATTGGCCAAAAGGACAATTTGCTGCGGGTTTCGGAAGCGGCTGAAGAAATCATCGAGCAATATCAAGCGCAACTACCAGAGGGCGTAACCATAAAAATATGGGGCAACTCAGCTGAGTATATTGCTGATCGTTTGAAGATGCTCAGCACCAGTGCGCTTTTGGGCTTATCGCTGGTGGTAATCATACTGGCGCTTTTCTTGGATATAAAACTGGCTTTTTGGGTTGCTATGGGCATTCCGGTTGCAACGGCAGGTGCACTGGCCGCAGCAACCACCAGTTATCTTGATTACTCACTCAATGACATCACAACCTTTGGCTTTATAATCGTGCTGGGAATATTGGTCGATGATGCGGTCGTAGTGGGGGAAAGCGTTTACGAGCAGCGTAAGAAAATAAAAAATCCGCTTCTGGCAACCGAAGCCGGTGTGCATAGAGTAGCTCTTGCCACTGTGTTTGGCGTATTAACAACAGTTGCAGCCTTTTTCCCGATGTTGCTTATCGATAGCCCCATGGGCAAAATACTGGCCAGCTTTAGCAGTGTGGTGATTTTGGCATTGTTGTTCTCGCTCGTTGAGAGCAAGTTGATATTACCTGCACACTTGGCGCACGTTTCCATGGAGAAAAAGCCCACACGCAACCCGCTGGTTCTTGGCTTTCGGGCAACGCAGGCGTTCTTTCAAAATGGCCTCAAGCGGTTTCGCCGAAAAATCTACGAAAAGGCACTCAAAAGTGCACTCAAGCACCGCTATGCTGTTTTGCTTGGTTTTATATCCATCGCAGTTCTGGTCATTGGCTTAATGGTCCGCGGCGCAATTAGAGTGGAGTTCTTCCCGGATATTCCAAGCCAGGTTCTGCAGGTCAGTTTAACTATGGACCCGCGTGCCCCGCTTGATTTAACCCGCGAGAATATTCGTAGGATTGAAGATGCAGCGCAAAAAACCAACCACCACTTTGCCGCACAAAGCGATACAAGCGAAGGACCGATAGACCACTACTTCACGATAATTGAAGGCGCGGGCTCTGCTGGGGTTTATATGGAACTTGTGCCCCTTGCAAAGAGGAAAAACATAAAAACAAAAGAGCTTATGAAGCTCTGGCAAGCCAATATTGGCCGCTTGGAAGGTGTTGAGAAAATCAACTTTACCGAAGCCCAGCAAACCGGCGGCGGCTTAAGCGTTCAGTTATTGTCAAATAACTATGCCGATCTAAAAAAGGCGAGCGTGGCTCTGGTGCAAAAGCTGACTTCTATTAAAGGCGTTTCGAATGTTCGCAATAGTTTAAAGAGCGGGAACCCCGAGTTGCGGCTTCGTTTAAAACCACTCGCGCAACATTTGGGCTTCACCCCAACAACGCTGGCAATGCAAATTGGTTATTCATTTGGCGGCAGTGAAGCACAAAAAGTAATGCGTGAAGGTAATGAGGTGCGTGTTGTGGTGCGTACCGCACGTGAAGCGCGGAACTCTTTGCAAGACCTCATGGCGTCGCAATTAAAAAGCGCGAGCGGGCAGTGGGTCTCGCTTGATCAGGTCGCCACGGTAAAAGCCAGCTATGGGCAAGGTAGCATTTCACGGCGCAACGGAAAAATAAATGTGCGTGTTTGGGCAGATATCGATCGTGACATTGTTGGTATCGAGGACGTTCATCAGCTGCTTTTTGCGGGCTATCAAGCCGGTTTTGAAAAGCAGTTTCCAGGTGTTGAAATGAAACCGTCAGGGGAAATGGAAGAGGGTATAACAGTGAAGCGCTCGTTAATTCGCGCTTTCCTCATTGTCGCATTCCTTATTTATGCCCTGTTGGCCATACCGCTTCGCTCCTACTTTAAACCCCTCATTATTATGTCAGTGGTGCCTTTTGGCTTTGTTGGTGCGGCATTGGGGCATTGGTATATGGGACTACCGTTTTCACTGCTTTCGTTTTTTGGCCTGCTGGCACTTATCGGAGTTGTGGTCAACGATTCCCTTGTCATGATGAGCCATTATGTTCAGCGCCGCGAAGACGGGATATCAGTAAAGCTGGCAGCGTTCGCTTGTGGGCGTGACCGCTTCCAAGCCATATTCCTAACCACGGCAACCACGGTAATAGGTTTGCTGCCTCTTATTAGTGCGAAGTCTGAGCAAGCAGCCTATTTGGTACCTGCAGCCGTTTCTTTGGCATTCGGGGAACTATTCGCAACCACAATTACGCTTATCTTGATACCGGTTTTGCTGCTCATATGGGCAGACTTTACCCAGTTACTGCACAAATTCAAAAGCGTATTTGTGTCTCAAAATATGCAAGAGGAAGCTACCGAAACGGGACAAGTGGTATCCAATAGAAAACAGGAGTTGGCGTAACTTGCAAATGTTTCCTGCGTGCAAGTATCCCATCCTAGATGTAGGCATCTATCCAGTTGCCTATAGCTTTTAACTTGGAAAATTTCTTAGGTGGAGGTGTAGTCAATAGTGACTATTCCTCCTTCAGAATTGGCCTAAGAAGACACTAGGATAATGGTTTTCCCCATTTTGTGTTCTATTGCCCTAGAGTATGTCGCATTATCGCAACAATGTGTGTTACTAATGCCACTTTAAAGTTTGCTTGTCTAAGCGTTGGCAGTTGGTGTGCTCTTGCTCTCATGCAAGCAGAATGTGGGTTGTAATGATATTTCAAAATAAAGCACAGTCTGAGGGGACCGAGGATAAAAAAAAGCGCCGTGGTTCGCGCGTTCTCGGGCTTGTAATTGTTCTTTTGGCGTTAGGCTCAATTGCAATTTCCTTTTTCGTGCTCATGGGTTTTTCACCGATTAAGCCAACTGAAAGCGTTATCTACACGGCACTTATTGTTAATGGCGCATTTGTTGCGATTCTCCTCCTGCTAATTCTTTGGGAGTTTTCTAAACTCCTAATGGCGCGTCGGCGCGGTAAGGCAGCTGCTCGGCTGCATGTGCAAATCGTCACCATGTTTTCGCTAGTCGCCGCTATTCCCGCCTTCGTGGTTGCGATTGCGGCAACGATTACCTTGGATCAGGGGCTGGACCGCTGGTTTGAAAAGCGCACCCGCCAGATTATCAGTAATGCCCAGTCTGTGGCTGCAGCCTATGTGCAAGAGCATGGTAATGTTCTGCGCAGTTCACTCATTGCCATGGCGCGGGATGTAAACAGCAACCGCAGTGCGTACTATTATGATCCCACACGTTTTGACCGTTTTTTTAGAACCCAGATTTTGGTTCGTGGCCTATTAGGCGCGTATATTTTGAAAAGCGACGGTTCAGTCGTCACACATGTACTGCGTAATCCGGAGGTAGAGCCGCTGCTGCCACCGGAAGTGGCAATGCGTCAGGCACAAGACGGTGCGCCTGTACTCATTGCCCCGGGGGTGTCGAACCTTGTGGGTGGGGTGATGAAGCTGACCGACTACGACAATTTGTATCTTTATGTCACCCGTTCGCTCGATGCACGTGTGGTTGAATACCAGCGCTTGGCCGAGGCGGGGGTCAGCGAATATGCGGAGCTGGAAAAGCGTCGCTTTGGTGTGCAGCTGGCATTTGCTATGGTGTATGTGGGGGTGGCCTTGGTGCTTTTGCTTTCGGCCATGTGGAGCGGTTTTGGTTTTGCCAACCAGCTGGTCAAGCCCATTCGAAACCTCATTGGAGCGGCCGATCAGGTTTCCAAAGGCAACTATTATGTAGAGGTACAGGCACGTAAATCGAGTGGTGATTTAGGGAATTTGGCACGAACTTTTAACAATATGACTGCCGAATTACGTGGCCAGCGCGATGCGTTGCTTGCAGCAAACGATCAAATCGACCGCCGTCGTCGCTTCACAGAAGCGGTCTTGGCCGGTGTATCGGCCGGTGTGATTGGCCTTGATGACGATGGCAATGTGACCTTGATCAACCGCTCCGCAAGCCATCTATTGTCCATGGCAGACGAGCAGATTTTAGATCAGAAGATTCAAGAGAGCGTGCCGCAATTGGCCGTGGCTGTCAACGAGGCTCTGGAAGGCAAGCGCGAGGCCCGCGACAAACAGGTGGCGCTTATTTCACGCGGTCGCGAACGTATTGTAAATGTTCGGGTTACCAATGAAGAGGCGGCCCGCTCCGAACACGGTTTTGTGGTGACGCTTGACGATATTACCGATCTCGTCGCAGCGCAGCGCAATACCGCATGGGCCGATGTTGCAAGACGCATTGCCCACGAAATCAAAAATCCGTTAACACCAATCCAGCTTTCAGCCGAGCGTATTCGCCGCCGTTATGGCAAACAAGTGCGTGATGACGACAGAGAGGTTTTTGACCGCTGTGTGGATACAATTATCAGGCAGGTCGGTGATATTGGTTGTATGGTCGACGAATTTTCCTCATTCGCTCGTATGCCCAAGCCCAAAATGTCCATGGGTAATTTAGTCGAAACGGTACGCGAAGCAGCCTTTTTGCGCTCAGTAACCAGCGACCATATTCGCATTAGAACGCACATGCCGCCCGAGCCTTTACAAATGCGCTTTGATGAAAGGCTGCTTGGCCAAGCCGTTGGCAATGTGATTAAAAACGCCGGCGAGGCTGTAGAGGCATATCTTGCAAAACAGCAAGGCGAGGAACAAGGCAGCATTGATGTCAAAGTTTATTGTGAACGTGCTATGGTCTTTATTGATGTGATCGATACAGGCATTGGCTTGCCAGAAGCCAACAGGCAGCGCCTTTTAGAGCCGTACATGACAACACGTGAAAAGGGCACCGGGCTTGGTTTGGCCATTGTGCGCAAAATCATGGAGGATCACGGCGGAACCATCGAGCTGATGGATGCACCGGATGTGGCGCAAGGGGGACACGGTGCCATGGTACGCTTAACACTGCTGGATACGAGGGATGGCACAACTGAAAAGCAAAACCCACAGGATTTGCCAGTTGAAGCCGGTGCCAAAACAAGAGAAGCAGAAGGCAAGAGTAAAGAACAAATGACGGGTGAAGACACATTTGATGGTGGACAGGGTACAGATCAAGAAGGCTCTTCACCTGCGTGAGCGCTATTTGCAAGCGGCATGGAAATAACAAGATTTAAACAAACAGGTTTGGTGGGATTTAACTGTGGCAAGCGATATTCTTATTGTTGATGACGAAGCCGATATTCGTGAACTAATCGCCGGTATTCTTGAAGACGAAGGCTACACAACACGCACAGCAGCCGATAGCGATAGTGCCTTGGCAGCCGTAACCGCGCGTCGACCCTCGCTTATTGTACTGGATATTTGGCTTCAGGGTAGTCGGCTGGATGGACTTGAGCTATTGGAGGTTTTGCGAGAGCAAAATCCGGATGTACCAGTGGTGATTATTTCTGGACATGGCAATATCGAAACAGCGGTGGCTGCCATAAAAAAGGGTGCCTATGAATATATCGAAAAGCCCTTTAAATCCGATAAGTTAATACTGGTTGTTGAGAGGGCACTTGAATCATCTTCTCTAAAAAGAGAGCTTAAAGATTTAAAGCAGCGTGCTGGCGATACGGCCAAGCTTATCGGCAGTTCCAGTGCGATGAATCATTTGCGTCAAGCCTTAGAGCGTATATCGCTAACCAATAGCCGGGTGATGATAACCGGACCGTCGGGTTCTGGTAAGGAGTTGGTGGCGCGTACCATCCACGAGGCATCTTCAAGGGCAAAAGCCCCCTTTATTGTGCTTAGCGCGGCCACAATAACACCAGAGCGCATGGAAGAGGCTTTGTTCGGTGTTGAGGAAACCCCGCAAAGTGCGCGCAAAATAGGCGCACTGGAAGAAGCGCATAGCGGCACGCTTTATTTGGATGAAATTGCCGATATGCCAATGGAAACACAAAACAAAATCCTGCGGGTTTTGGTGGACCAGACTTTCTCGCGTGTTGGTGGCGGCACAAAAGTATCTGTGGATGTGCGTATTCTATCTTCAAGTTCACGCAATTTGGAGCTTGAGGTTATGGATGGCCGACTGCGCGAGGATTTATATCACCGCTTGAGTGTGGTTCCCATTCGTGTCCCAGCGCTTGAGGAGCGGCGCGAAGATATCCCCCAGCTTATTCACTTCTTTATGCAGCAAATTTCCCATGCCACAGGCCTGCCCATGCGCCGCATTGGCGAAGATGCGATGGCGGTTTTACAAACACATGATTGGCCGGGCAATATTCGCCAGTTGCGCAACAACGTGGAACGCCTGATGATCTTGACCAGGGCAGACACGCAGGCTGTCATCACTGCAGATCTACTCCCCAACGAAGTGGCGTCTGTTGTGCCAAATATGCCGGGAAACCACGGTGGAGAAGAGTTGATGTCGCTGCCGTTGCGTGATGCGCGCGAGCAATTCGAACGCGAATACTTACAAGCGCAGGTGAAGCGTTTCGGGGGTAACATATCGCGAACAGCCGAATTTGTCGGTATGGAACGCTCAGCGCTACACCGCAAACTTAAAACCCTTGGTTTAAGCTAGTGCCAAAATCGGGCTATAAAAGCTGCCAGGTAATCAGCGGGTAACTAAGTATTTGCGCTGAGACTAAGTACTTTTGCAAGGATTGCACCATAACTTGAACATTGCCAGAGTTTGCAGTGTAACTTTTGAAAAGTGGGTACTGGCTTTAGGTGAAACCACGTAAAATGATGAAACAGTTTGATTGCTTCAACCGAATATCAAACTGTTTGCATATCATGCGTCACTATCAAAAGCCTTGTTTTCTTACGGTGCTTTTTCTTATAAGCAAAAGCGCATACGCTCTAGTGCTGGCTACATACTGTCATCATTGGGAACAATAAAGGAATTTGCCTATGAAGGTCGTTATTTGTGGTGCAGGTCAGGTTGGTTATGGCATTGCCGAAAAGCTGGCTGCAGAACAAAACGATGTTTCTGTGATTGATACATCTCCACAATTAATCAATGCAATTCGAGATACCTTGGATGTACGTGGTTTTGTGGGGCATGGCGCACACCCCAATATGCTGGAACAAGCTGGTGCCGATCAGGCCGATATGATTATTGCCGTTACCTTGTACGACGAAGTCAATATGGTCGCCTGTCAGGTCGCGCATTCCATGTTTAATGTGCCTACCAAAGTTGCGCGGGTCAGGGCGCAAAGTTATCTGTCCTCGAAAACGCAAAACCTGTTTACCCGCGAGCACTTGCCCATTGATGTTATTATTTCGCCGGAATTGGAAGTTGGCGAAATGATCCTGCGCCGCCTTGCACTGCCTGGGGCAATGGAAACAGTGCGTTTTGCCGACGATGAAGTTGTTGTTGTCGGGATTGATTGTAATGCAGACTGCCCAGTGCTTGAAACACCTTTACGCCAATTGACAGAGCTGTTTCCCGATCTTTCGGCTATAGTGGTCGGCATTCAGCGCAATGGTGAGATATTCGTACCGCGCTCAAACGATGAAATGCATGAAGGTGATTTGGTTTACGTTTGTGCCAAGCGCGGGCAAGTAAAACGAACGCTCGGTATTTTTGGGCACGAAGAACCCGAAGCCAAACGTGTGATTATTGCAGGTGGCGGCAATATCGGCTCCTATGTGGCGCGCCAGCTTGAAGAGCGCCACAGCAAAAGCAAAGTAAAGATTATCGAACTATCCAGGGATCGTGCGGTTAAAATTGCCGATGATCTCAAGCGAACGGTCGTGTTACATGGTAGTGCGCTCGATCAGGTTATGTTGCAAGAAGCCGATGTCCAAGATGCCGATACAATCGTTGCCTTAACCAATGAGGATGAGGTCAATATTCTTTCTTGTGTCATGGCCAAGAAGCTGGGGTGCGAGCGGAATCTAACGTTGCTCAACAACTCAAGTTATCCGGCATTTGCAAGGGCTTTGGGTATTGATACCTTTGTTAACCCGCGTCAGGTGACGGTTTCAAAAATACTGCAACATGTCAGACGCGGCCGTATTCGTCAGGTTCATGCACTCCAAAATGGTGCGGCGGAAATTATCGAGGCCGAAGCTCTGGAAACATCTCCCTTGGTGGGTAAGCCGTTAAAAGAGGTAGAACTGTCTGGCGGTATTCGTATCGGGGCTATTTACCGACGCGGCGAAGTCATAAAACCGACAGGTGAAGACAGTATCCAGGCAAATGACCGAGTGGTCATCTTTGCAACAGCGGAAAATGTGCGTTTGGTGGAACAAATGTTCCGGGTGTCATTGGAGTTCTTCTAAAAGGGTGCTGCAAAGCACTCTTTTACCGTAAACAAGTAGCTACACGATTACGCAGTCTACTCAGCTCGTGTTGCAAAGGGTAATCCTCTATAACCGACCATATGATTGGCGTAGCTTATACTGTCAAAACTATAGGAAATAGGTCATGAGCCGAATTGCTTATGTAAACGGGCGCTACTTGCCCCATAAAAATGCAAGTGTTCATATTGAAGATCGTGGCTACCAGTTTGCCGATGGCATCTACGAAGTTTGTGAAATCCACAACAGTCAGATCATCGATATGGGGCCGCACTTGGACCGGTTGGACCGCTCTTTGCGTGAGCTGCGCATCAACGCACCAATGCAGCGTGCGGCGCTAATACGTATTCTTAAAGAGGTGATAACACTCAACAGGGTCACCAATGGGCTGGTTTATATCCAAATAACACGCGGCGTTGCCCCACGTGATCATTACTTCCCGAAATCGACAACTCCAAGCAGTTTGGTGGTGACAGCAAAACATGTGAACCGCAAGAAATGGCTTGAAAAAGGTGAGCAGGGCATAAAGGTCATCACAACCCCTGAGAATCGGTGGGAGCGGGTCGATATCAAGAGTGTTAGCCTTCTGCCTAATGTGCTTGCAAAGCAAAAGGCTAAGGAAGCAGGGGCGAATGAGGCCTGGTTTGTGGATAAAGACGGCTTTGTAACTGAAGGTGGCTCAACGAATGCGTGGATCGTTCTTAACGATGGTAGGTTGGTAACACGGCCAGCGGAAGCAGGGATTTTACGCGGCATTACACGTGCAGGTGTCATGAAGCTGGCTGCGAAAAAGGCGATTACCGTTGAAGAACGGCCATTTACAGTGGATGAGGCGAAACATGCAAGAGAAGCATTTTGCAGCTCTGCCAGTGGCTTGGTTATGCCCGTAACACATATTGACGACACAATAATTGGAGCCGGAGCTCCAGGAGAACTGACACAGGAGTTGAGAAAAACGTTTCATGAAGCTTCAGAACTGACTAAACTATAGGTTGCCTGCTTGATATTGAAGACAGGCGCATATTAATTGGATACATTGTGGTGCTAAAACGTGCATCATGCCTTTGCAGCAACTTGTGTTTGTGTTTGTAAGGGATGTTTTGGTAACAACAAGGAAACCGGCGGATGCCGCGGCCGCGTCCGCTAAAATAGGAAAAAAAGAGATATGGCTGACCGCGCTCAGAATCTTCAAGATACATTTTTAAATCACCTTCGTAAAAACAAAAGCCCTTTAACTATTTTTCTCATTAATGGCGTTAAGTTGCAGGGAGTGGTAACTTGGTTTGATAATTTTTGTGTATTGCTACGGCGTGACGGGCACTCACAACTGGTGTATAAGCACGCAATATCAACAATAATGCCAAGCAGCCCTGTTCAGCTGTTTGAGCCACAAGAGCAAGAAACAGAAAAAGCAGGAGGCTGATGAAGCCCCACGATAAGCATGAGACCGGCCTGAAGCAGGATGCATTGGATGCAAACCTTGAGGCCGGTGAAATTGAAGTGACCCGGGGAACCAGGTCACTCGTTATTGTCCCAGTTCTTTCAGCAGGTGCCGTCGCGCGCTTTAATGGTGGAGAGCGTGCGTTCGCTGCACAGCGATCAGATGCCGCTCGATTAGACGAGGCCGTCGGCCTTGCCGCAGCAATTGAGCTGGATATTATATCCTCCAGTCTAGTCAAAGTCAGCAACGTTAAACCCGGAACTCTGTTCGGCTCGGGTAAGGTTGAGGAAATCGCACAACGCGTTACACGCGAAGAAATCGAGTTGGTTGTTGTTGATCACGCATTAACACCGATCCAGCAGCGTAATCTGGAGCGGGACTGGAAAGCAAAAGTCATTGACCGAACAGGCCTTATTCTCGAAATTTTCGGTGAACGTGCCCATACCCGCGAAGGCCGCCTGCAAGTGGAACTGGCGCACCTGACGTGGCAAAAAAGCCGCTTGGTGCGCTCATGGACACACTTGGAGCGCCAAAGGGGCGGGCTCGGGTTCGTTGGTGGACCGGGTGAAACCCAAATCGAGGCTGACCGCCGGATCATTCAAGACCGTATCAGCCGCGTAAAAGGCATGCTCTCCCAAGTTCAGCGTACGCGCGAGCTCCATCGTAAACAGCGGCGCAAAGTGCCTCATCCGGTTATTGCCTTTGTCGGTTATACCAATGCGGGTAAATCCAGCTTATTTAACAAGCTCACCAACTCGGAAGTTTTTGCCAAGGACTTGCTGTTTGCGACGCTAGACCCGACATTGCGCCGGCTAAAACTCCCGCATGGCCGTGAGGTCATTCTCTCCGATACCGTTGGCTTTGTTTCGGATTTGCCGCACAATCTTGTTGCTGCCTTTAGGGCGACACTAGAAGAAGTCGTCAACGCGGACATTATTTTCCACGTTCGCGATATTTCTCACGAGGATACCAAAGCCCAAGCGGCAGATGTGGACGAGACACTCGCTTTACTTGGTCTCAAAGTATCGGAGACTGACCGGGTTATCGAAGTTTGGAATAAAATTGACAAGCTAGACGATGATTACCGGCTGCAGTTACTGGCACAAAATCAAGATCAGGAAGGGCCTATTTCTCTCTCGGCCATAAGCGGTGAGGGGGTCGATAGGCTACTTAACCGTCTTGAGGGGCGGCTTGCAGAAAAGCTCGATCAAGTGGTAATTAATCTGCCGCTAAGTGCGGGAGCCGATTTGGCTTGGCTCTATCAGCATTGCGAGATTTTATCGCGCAGCGATAAAGAGGATTGCATCCAACTTGAAGTGCGCGTGCCAGATAATCAGCGAGAGCCGGTTCGACGCCGGTTTAGCAAGTTCTTTGAGCAAGGTACAAACCTCAGTGCTCCGGTGAAGCACCCCAAGGATGAAGAAAACTCTACAATTGGTGGTTACACGCCAATTTAAAGGCGAGCATTTCAGAGCGTTGCCCTGTTTTACTTGAAGCAGGGCAACTCAAATTGGCACTGTCGCATAAAATCGCTATGAGCGTGTATGCGTCGAATTATTTTCAGCAAAAAAACTTCTTTTGTAAACTCTTTCAACAAAATTCCCGATCGCTTATAGCGATTAAGTCATAAATATATCACAGGCGCAATATAAACACGTTTGACAGATCATGACAGTGTTCGTGCAAGTGTGGTGCGTCGATTTTGCAACAAAATACATAGCGTCAAGAGTGTATCCGCTGTTTAAATGTTGTTTCAGCAGGTTTTACAGTACTACCAATTATTGGGAGACATGCATGTTTAATCCAAATAGTGTTATTTTATATGTTTCTAATGTCAAAGACAGCACTGATTTCTATAAAAAAATACTGGGTAAGGCACCTGTTCAAAGCTTTGAAGAGTTTTCGCTGTTTCTTCTTGAAAGAGACTTTATGTTAGGTCTTCAGGCAAAAGAAGGCATCGACCCTAAAGCGCAGGAACACTTTGGTGGCGTAGAGCTTTCATTGAGCGATGTGGACAGAAAGACCGTTGATTTACTTCATAGCCAATGGAGTGATATGGGGGTGAATATTGAGCTGCCGCCGCAAGACCTTGCGTTTGGCTATACTTTCGTTGCGAACGATCCTGACGGGCATCGTCTGCGTGTTTGCGCCACGGATACCTCTAATATTAGTTAGAGCGCATTCCCAAAAAGTGGATGCTGGTTTTCGGGTAAGAATAAGCGTCAAAAATAATAGGTTTAAGCAAACTGCTTTAATGTTGTTTTCCGCTTGCAATTCCTAAAGCGATTTCTGTGAAATTGCTCGCACGTTAAGTCGTTTCAACAAAACACAGGCTCTTAGGCATGCACTGAGCAAAGAATAATAGTTATTGCGAGTTTGCTTTTATCATATGATTTCGTTATGTCAGCAATGGTAAATTAATGCGCATATTTTCCGTTCACAAAGGCTGGCATATTGAAACGAGAACATTTGTTCGTTTACGGTTCCCTCGCACCCGATGCTTCTATGGGTAAGTTACTGGCAAGGGCAGGGGGGACTTGGCACGACGCAAAAGTCAAAGCCCGCTATCTGGACCGCGGCTGGTCAACCGGTCAGGGTTACCCGGCCATAGTTCTCGATGAAAACGCGGCCTATGTACACGGTAAGGTACTAAGTTCACACGATTTGCACCAGTTTTGGACCGAAATTGATACTTATGAGGGCGTAGAGTACCAACGGGTGCAAACACCGGTCGAGCTTGCCGATGGTCGCCAGATTATGGCTCATGTTTACGTGCTGCACCCAGATTTAGTAATATAAATATTGTTATTAATCAGGCACGTAGCCGGGTTTACTAATAATATACAAGCCAATGGCAACAAACGTGAGTGCAACGATTACCTTAACCAATAGCTGGCTATCTACACTTAATAAAAAGAATAGATAACCTACGCTCATGCCAATTATTGCTGCAATTTTTCCGTTTCGCGGTATCGCACGGTTGTTTCGCCAGGCAATGACATAGTGCCCAATGTGCGGCCGCTCCAAAATCCAGGCCTCTAGCCGTGGATTACTCTTTGCAAAACAAGCAGCAGCAATAATATAAAAGATGACAGTTGGCAAAAGGGGGAGGATAATGCCTAGTGTTCCGATACCTAAAAAAACGAGCCCTAGGAAGTTGTAGAAATGCCTTTGCAATGTTACCTCCAAGCTATGGTTACCTGCAAAAAAGCCTTGCAAAATCATATATAAACACCAATTACTATAGGAACTTGGTGATTTAATGTTCAACGGCATTATATGCAATTAATTATGAGTTTTAAACTCATAAACTATTATCAAGCTTAATACAACGCAGAGTTTAAAGCCCATGGCGGGATCTATGAATAATAAACCGGAAAATGATTTAAAGGGCACTACTCAGCTCAATGTCAAACCACAAAAACAAGGGGTTATGACAAAATTACGCAATTATTTCTTTACGGGTTTGGTCATCACAGGACCCATCGGAATTACACTTTATCTCAGTTGGTCGCTGATCCAGTTAATTGATGGCTGGATACTACCTTGGATTCCAGAAAAATATAACCCAGACACATACTTAACAGTTGAGGTTCCGGGTGTAGGACTTATCGTTGTTTTAATTGCGCTCACCCTTTTAGGTTTTTTAACCGCCAATATTGCGGGGCGTACGCTCTTAAGTATTGGTGAGTCAATCGTTGGCCGCATGCCGCTAGTGCGCAATATCTATTCAGCTTTGAAGCAGATTTTTGAAACAGTGCTACAAGAAAAAGGGCAAACCTTCACCAAGGCTGGTTTGGTCGAATATCCCCGCAAAGGTCTATGGGCTATTGTATTTCTAGCCACAAACACCAAAGGAGAAGTGGCAGCGAAACTCGAACAAGACGATGAAATGGTTTCGGTGTTTTTGCCAACCACCCCAAATCCCACCTCCGGTTTTCTGCTATTTGTACCTAAAAAAGATATTATGGAGCTGGAAATGTCCGTTGAAGATGCCGCTAAACTGGTGATTTCAGCAGGCCTCGTCAGCCCCGAATACCCGAAAAAACTGGCGGGCATAAAAGAGCTGGAAGGGGAGAAAGGCCCCACGCATAAAGCGGATAGTAAAACCTCTTCATAAAGGGTAGGGCGATTTATTGGTTAAATTTGCGGCGCAGCTAAGCTACGCTGCGCCAATCGCTGCTTCTCCAAGACTGGATCAGGGATAGGAATAGCCGCAATCAACTCGCGCGTATACTTTTCTCGCGGCTCGTCAATTATTTGGCTACTCGGCCCACACTCAACCATTCTGCCATGATGCATCACCATGATGCGGTCACTCACTTGCCGCACAACGCTAATGTCATGCGCAATAAACAGCATGGATAAGCTTAGTTCTCTTTGCAGTTCCTGTAGTAAATCAAGAACTTGAGCTTGAACGGAAACATCCAGAGCAGAAACCGGCTCATCGCAAACCAAAAGCCTGGGATTGGTTATCAGAGCGCGCGCTATTCCAATTCGTTGGCATTGTCCTCCAGAAAACTCGTGGGGGTAGCGGTTGCACATATTGGCCTGTAGCCCCACACGCTCCATCAGTTTATGCACGCTCCCCTTGACCTCCTGTCGAGATAGTTTGGGAAAATGCGTCCTTAATGGCTCGCTAATGATCTGCTCTGCAGTCAAACGCGGATTAAGAGAGGCAAGCGGGTCTTGAAACACCATTTGTATGTCACGCCGCACGCGGCGCATTTGCTTAGAACTTGCCCCGACAAGGTCTTGCCCTGAAAAACAAATAGCGCCGGAATAAACGGGGACCAGCTGTAATAGGGTTCGGGCTAATGTAGACTTTCCAGAACCGGATTCTCCAACAATGCCAAGCGTTTCGCCCTCATCAAGTTCAAAAGAAATACCATCGACGGCTTTAATAACCAGCGGCCTTTGCCAGGGCAGGGTTTTAGGGCTGTGGTTCTCATAGTAAACCCGCACATCATCAAGTTTTAAAAAGGGTATTGTCATCGAGATGCCTCGCCTAATGGTGTGGGAGCCGCATCATCACGAATGGAACTCATTGTAGGAGCTGACTTTTTCGGATGCAATCGTGGCATGCTATCAAGTAAATGCTGCGTATAGGCATGTTGCGGATTGGAAAAAATCGCGGTTGTTTCACCGGCTTCCAGTATTTTACCGTGGTTCATAACCAAAGTACGCGCACAACTCCCTGCCACAAGGCCAAGGTTATGGGTAATAAGAATAATCGCCATTTTCAAATCCCGTTGCAGCTCCATCAACAGGTCCATAATGCGCGCTTGTACCGTCACATCCAGCGCCGTTGTGGGCTCGTCCGCAATCAAAAGTTGTGGCTTGCAAAGTAATGCCATGGCAATCATCACCCGCTGTCGCATACCGCCACTAAATTCGTGCGGAAAACTTTTAATGCGGTTTTTGGCATCGGGTATTTTCACGGCATCCAGCATGTCGATACAGGCTTGATGTGCCTCGCGTCCGCTGAGCTTTTTGCCCATAACAGGATGAAAACGCAGCACTTCACTCATTTGCGTACTAATACGCATATAGGGGTTGAGTGAGGTCATTGGATCTTGAAAAATCATCGCCATTTCATTAGCGCGCAGCTTGTTTAATAGTGCTTCAGAAGCACCAATAATTTCTTCACCTTGATATTTTATAGAGCCGCTAACCTCAGCATTCTTGGGCAGTAAGCCCATGGCCGCAAAACAACTTTGGCTTTTGCCAGAGCCACTTTCCCCAACAATGGCTAGGGTTTCACTCCGATCAATTGCAAAGCTCACACCATCAACAGCCCGCACAACACCCTCGGGTGTGTTATAGCGGACCTTTAAATCTTTCAGTTCAAGTAGGCTCATGGGTGCTCCTAGCGGTCTTTGGGGTCCAACGCATCGCGCAGGCCATCGCCCACAAAAAAGAAGCTGAACAGTGAAATTACGAAGAAAAACAATGGGAAGAACAATTGCCACAAGGTGCCATATTGCATGCTTGATGCTCCCTCGCTTATTAAAGCGCCCCAGCTGGTATTCGGCTCTTGCACGCCAAGCCCGAGAAACGAAATAAAGCTCTCGGTCAAAATCATATTGGGTACCAAAAGCGTGGCATAAACCACCACAATACCAAGTAAATTGGGAATGATATGGCGTAGGATAATTACAGCACTTGGCACACCGCTAGCACGTGCCGCTTCTACAAACTCCTTGTTTTTGAGTGAAAGCGTTTGCCCGCGCACAATCCGCGACATATCCAGCCAAGAAAGCAGGCCAATCCCCACAAACAGCATAATCACCGAGCGACCAAACACCACGAGAAGCAGAATGATAACAAACATGTAGGGCACAGATTGCAATATATCGACAATCCGCATCATAATGTTATCGGTGCGCCCGCCCACATAACCAGAAATTGCGCCATAAAGCGTGCCAACCACCACCGCAATTAAGGTACCCACCAATCCCACCATGAGTGAAATGCGGGTCCCTTGAACCACACGGGCATATAAATCACGGCCCAGATCATCAGTACCAAAATAGTGTCCGTTGGTCAGGGAGGGCTTGCCCAAATCGCTGACCGAGCCCATGATTTCCCAATCAATTTCCTCGTTAGACCAAGGTGTTATCATCTGGCCAACTAGCGAGAATATAAAGACCAGCAGTATCACTGCCAAACTGCAAACAGCAGCTTTATTACGCAAAAACCGCCTTCTTGCATCTGCATATAACGAGCGCCCCGCAGGCAGCTCTTGCGGTGTCCACGCGTCCTTTTCAGTGCGACGCCACCCGTTAAAAATAGAGAAGCGCTCTGCCAACGAAAATCGCATAATCGCCTCCTAATAACGAATTTTCGGGTCGATCCATGCATAGAGCAAATCGACGATGAGGTTGAAAGTAATGGTTAAACTGCCAAAGAGTATGGTAATGCCCATCATCACGGCATAATCGCGGTTAAAGGCCGAGTTCACAAAGAAATAACCAATGCCACCCGTGGCAAAATAAAAATCAATCACCACCGAGCCGGTAACCATGGCGACAAATGTAGGCCCAAGGTAAGAGAATAAAGGCATTAACGTGGGCTTTAACGCATGGCGCCAGATAATGTAGTGCGATGGTAAGCCCTTGGCTCTTGCGGTGCGGATAAAATCCATATGTAAGACTTCCAGCATGGAAGAGCGGGTGAGCCGCGCGATAGAGGCCATGTAACTGGTAGATAAGGCAATAACTGGCAGGACAATATGTTGCCACTTACCGCCATTCCAACCACCGCCGGGCAGCCATTCCAGCGCCAGTACAAACACCAGCACCAATAAAGGCCCCATTACAAAATTGGGCAGCACCTGCGCACCAATCGAAATACCAACGGCAAAATAATCCAGCCAGCTGTTATGGTTGAGCGCAGCAGCAATACCCAAGGAAACACCAATAACGACCGCCAGCACAAAAGCGATGGAACCATAGGTGAGCGTAACAGGAAATCCGGCGGCTATAATATCGTTCACACTGCGGTCCTTGTAGCGATATGAGGGACCGAAATCGAAATCAACGAGAATACCGCCAATATAGCGCAGCATTTGCTCAAACAATGGTTTATCAAGCCCATATTGAGCCTCGATATTGGCCAGAACTTCGGGCGGTAAGGGACGCTCTGAGGTAAACGGCCCACCGGGTGCCAACTGCATCATCAGGAACGAGACCACCACCAGCAAAAGCAGCGTGGGCAGCGCCACCGCCAAGCGGCGCAAAATGTAACTGAGCATGTGTTTTTCCAATTATTGAATGGTAAAAGTGGAAGGCGGGCAGCGGGTTACGCCACCCGCAAACACCGCTATTCAGCTACTTTATAAAGGTCTTTCGAGTACCAGTTTTGCTCCGCATTCTTTGTGGGCCAGTTTTTCAAGGTTGCCCGCATCATGTAATCTTCAGTGTAATGATAAATCGGGATAATCGGCATATCCTCGGCAATAATCTGCTCAATCCTTGTGTAATTTTCCTGCGGGTTATCAGCGGTTTTCGCCTCTTTAAGTAGCCTGTCAACATCGGGATTGTTGTATTTGGAATCGTTATATCCCGATTGGCTATGCATCAAATCAAGGAAGGTCGAAGCTTCGTTGTAATCACCGCACCAGCCAGCCCGGGCAATCTCGTAGTCTTGCTTGCCGCGCCGCTCAAGAAACGTTTTCCATTCCATATTGGCAAGTGTGGTTTGAACGCCAAGCTTTTGCTTCCACATCTGTGAAATAGCAATGGCAATTTTCTTATGTGATTCAGAACTATTGTAGAGCAATGACAGATTGAGGGGATTATCTTTGCCATATCCCGCTGCTACGAGTAACTCGCGTGCTTTTTCATCGCGCTCTTGCTGGCTCATTTTGCCAAAGGGAACTTCAGGTGCACTAAATCCGGCGGTAACTTCCGGTGTAAATGTAAATGCCGGGAATTGGCCAGCCTTGGTTACATTCTGGGTTATGATTTTACGATCAACAGCATACGCCAAGGCTTGCCGAACCCGCTTGTCGCGCAAGCTCTCAGGGGCGCTATCACTCAGGTTGATATTGTAATAATATGAGCAAAGCCTTGGAAACACGACGGTTTCTTCCGGATACTTTTCTTTCAATTCTGGGAACTTACCAGTCGGTACTTTAGTACGATCCAACTCGCCCGCTAAAAAACGCGTAAAAGCAGCGTTTTCATCGTTAATGACCAGAGTCACTACTTTTTCAATAAAAGTCGCGTCATTATTCCAGTATTTCTCATTCCGCACCCGCACTGAACGCTCTTGCGGGACATGTTCTGCCAGTACATAGGCACCATTGGAAACCATATTGCCCGGTTTCGTCCACTCTTTACCATGTGCTTCAATAGCCCATTGCGGGCTTGGGAATGTCGAGGCATGGATGGTCATGAGTGGGAAATAGGGCAGGGCAGTTTGCAATTTAACTTGCAGAGTATGGTCATCGATGGCCTTAACCCCAAGCTCTTTAGGGTCTTTCTCGCCCTTAACAATAGCGCCGGCATTCTCGATATTCATCAGTTCGATAAACCAGGCATAGGGGGAGGCCAGCTCTTTACTAGCCAAGCGACGCCAAGCAAATACAAAATCGTGGGCTGTGACCGGCTTACCATCAGACCAGACAGCGTCTTTTCTCAAATAAAACGTATAAGTGGTCTTGTCTGCGCTTACATCATGGGAAAGCGCCACGCCGGGAACCAGATTGCCCATCTTGTCTTGGTTGTAAAGCCCTTCAAACAAATCCCGCAAAACTTCAGCGCCGGTCACATCCTCGGCAAGTTGCGGGTCAAGCGAGGCATGTTCATCAAGAATTCTATAGGTAAAAGTTTGATCTTCAGCAAGTTTTTCGCCCGTTTCTGGGTGCGTTCCAGCTGCAAAACTCAAGGAGCAGCTTAATGAAAAAGTACAGACACTTACAAGAATTGACCTTTTTAAATAACCCATGATTTTCCCCTCAGTAACTTACATGGATACACTGCGGATAATGCCGTAAGGCATAAAAATAATTCATTTTTTTTCTTATTGATCTAAGAATACTATTTGTCTCATACAGGAACATCAATAGGAAAATTTTTCTCAAATTTTAACTGAAATAGGTAGGTAAGTCCCAGTTGCCAGGATAAATACAACAATTACAAATAGTGATGATATTGTAAGGGATTATACGACTGCACTATTGGGAAAACGAAGATTGTATATACTCTTCGTTGATATTTGAAAAAAATCAAAAAGTAATTTTAAGGCCAAGAAGCAGGCTGCTCAACAATTTATTATGATTCTAGTGGTCGTTGTTCGACAGCATATTGGGGGGAGGGGGAAAACTAAAAAAGCGGACCTCAAGGCCCGCTTCTTAACTAAGCAACAGATGAGCGAATTAAGCTTCGGATTCTTCTTCTGCTTCAACTTCTTCATCACCTTCAACAGCTTCTTCGCCGTCTTCCAGCTCTTCTTCGTCTTCTTCAAATTCGAAGGCATCGGTTTCACGAGTGGTGAGGTCTTCACCTGCTTCCTGACGTGCAGCTTCGTCTTCAGAACGCGCAACATTGATGGAAACAGTAACTTCCACTTCTGGGTGAAGGGAAATAATCACTTCGTGAATGCCAATTGTTTTGATTGGCTGACGCAGTGTCACCTGACCGCGAACGATGGAGAAGCCACCGTCGTTAACCAGCTGGGCAATGTCGCGTGAAGCAACAGAACCGTAGAGCTGGCCGGTTTCACCAGCAGCGCGAATAGCAATAAAGCTCTTGCCAGCCAGCTTTTCAGCAACGGCTTCAGCTTCTTGCTTGCGCTCAAGGTTACGAGCTTCAAGCTGAACACGTTCAGTTTCAAAGCGCTCGAGGTTTGCTTTGTTTGCGCGCAGGGCTTTGCCTTGTGGCAACAGGAAGTTACGGGCATAGCCGTCACGTACTGTTACAGTGTCACCCATTTGGCCAAGCTTGGCCACGCGCTCAAGAAGAATAACTTTCATTTTTCTCTCCAAGGAGTTGCTGTCCTGCCCTCGTGGGCAGTTAGAAGCCGCAAACGGAACTCCCGAGGGCTTCAACCGGGCTTCTCTTAACAGGGTAAGAGAAGAAAAAGGCCAGCAAGGCCGGCCTTTATAAGCTTAAATCGTGCTTACTTGATCACGAATGGCAGCAAGCCGAGGAAGCGCGCGCGCTTGATAGCTTTTGCCAGTTCACGCTGTTTCTTTGCAGAAACGGCGGTGATACGGGAAGGAACGATTTTACCGCGTTCGGAAATATAACGCTGCAAAAGACGGATGTCTTTGTAATCGATCTTTGGGGCGTTAGCACCAGAGAACGGGCAGGTTTTGCGACGACGGAAGAAAGGGCGACGTGCTGGAGAAGATTCAGCCATTTTCGATTACTCCGCTGCAGCTTCGTTACGACGAGGACCACGCTCGCGACCACCTTGCGGGCGGTCACTGCGACGGCGATCGTCACGGTCTTTTTTCTGCATCATAGCAGATGGATTTTCGTCCAGTTCGTCAACGCGAACTGTCATGAAGCGCAGAATGTCTTCATTCAGGCCCATCTGACGTTCCATTTCAGCAACAGCTGCATGCGGTGCATCAACGTTCATAAGCACATAGTGTGCCTTACGGTTTTTGTTGATGCGGTAAGTAAGGGTACGAAGACCCCATGGCTCAATCTTGGAGATTTTGCCACCATTTTCTTCAAGAACAGTTTTAAACTGTTCAATCAGCGCTTCCACCTGTTGGGTAGAAATGTCCTGGCGAGCCAGAACCACGTGCTCGTAGAGCGCCATGTGATATGCCTTTCTGGTTATGTATTATTCGTATCTGGCGCAAAGCCTCTTCGTGCACTAGAGCTTCTAGGCGAGAAGTGTCTTTAACAAGAGCGGGAACACGGATAGACGCAATCACTTTGATTCCTATGGCAAAAGCCACCTATCTTTCAGCTCCCGGCCGAAATACGAAAAATGCGAGGCTGCTTATAGCTGATATCCGCCAAAACACAAGAGGTTCTGTTCAAAAAAGCTGGTTTTTGCAATTGGGCACTTGACTTTTGTGTGTTTAAACGGCTCATGTCCGCGCAGCTGAACCCACGATCATATGGCAAAAACCTAGGGTTACGTTGGGTTATAGGTGCTGTTTTGGGATACTTGAGGCTTGTTTCTGGAGTGTGATGCTTTAGAGGGCGAAAAGATCGCAGAATAATTGTACCACCTTTGCTAAGGTGCCTTAAATGAATCACTTGGCAAAAGGTCACGAATTAAGAGTTGGAGCACGCAGAAAATGACATTTGCATTCACTTTTCCAGGACAGGGCAGTCAGGCCATTGGAATGGGGCAAAACCTCGCCCAAGACTATCCAGAGGCCCGCGCTGTATTTGAAGAAGTTGACGCTGCTCTCAATCAGTCCCTTTCAAAAATTATGTGGGAAGGGACACAAGAAGAACTTACACTCACGGCAAATGCCCAGCCTGCATTGATGGCTGTCTCTCTGGCTACCATTCGCGTTCTGGAAGCCAAAGGATTAGACCTAGCAAAAACCGCTAAGTATGTGGCAGGCCATTCATTGGGCGAATACTCAGCTCTTGCAGCTGCTGGAACTTTTTCTATTTCAGACACGGCAAAACTATTGCGCACGCGCGGTCAGGCCATGCAGGCAGCTGTACCAGTAGGTGAGGGTGCGATGGCAGCTCTCCTTGGTTTGGACTTTGATGCTGCGATGAAAGTTGCGGACGAAGCCGCTGAAGGGGAAATCTGCCAAGCAGCAAACGACAATGGTGGTGGTCAGGTCGTGGTTTCCGGCCATAAGAGTGCTGTTGAGCGTGCCTGCGAAATCGCCAAAGCAAATGGCGCTCGCCGCGCTGTTATGCTACCTGTATCCGCACCGTTCCACTGTGCGCTCATGGCGCCGGCTGCAGAAAAAATGGCGCAAGCACTTGAAGAAGTACAAATGAATGCCCCATCTGTACCGTTGGTGGCAAACGTTCTGGCTAGCGAAATTGTCGATCCGGCACAAATCAAGCAGCGCTTGATTGAGCAGGTGACAGGAACCGTTCGCTGGCGTGAGTCCGTTTCTTTCATGGTTGGCCAGGGGGTCGATACATTGCTTGAGATTGGTGCAGGTAAAGTGCTGTCGGGCATGGTGCGGCGTATCGAAAAATCTGCAAAAGCTGTGGCGATTAACGGCAGTGAAGATATTGATGCATTTATTGCGCAAATTACCGAAGCCTGATTGGCTTCGAAAGCAATCGTAATTTTAAAAAAGCCGAGGAGATAAGCGGCATGTTCAATTTAGACGGCAAACGTGCACTGGTCACTGGTGCGACCGGCGGTATTGGCGAAGAAATCGCCCGTGCATTGCATGCTCAAGGGGCGGTGGTTACATTATCCGGTACCCGCGTTGAGAAACTTGAAAAGCTTGCTGCAGATCTTGGAGAGCGCGCATTCATTAAAGCGGCGAACCTTTCTGATCGTGCCAGTGTTGACGAGCTGGTACCTGGTGCCGAAGAGGCTATGGGTGGCCTTGATATTCTGGTAAATAACGCTGGCATTACCCGCGACAATATTTTCATGCGCATGAAAGATGACGAGTGGGATCAGGTGCTGGAAGTCAACCTTTCTGCAACTTTCCGTATTTGTCGCGCTGCCATTAAAGGCATGATGAAGCGCCGTACTGGTCGCATTATCGGTATTACCTCTGTTGTTGGCGTCACAGGTAACCCGGGTCAGGTGAACTATTCTGCGGCAAAAGCTGGCATGATTGGTATGTCCAAGTCTTTGGCCCGCGAAGTTGCTAGCCGTGGTATCACTGTTAACACCATTGCACCTGGCTTTATTTCCACAGCAATGACTGATGAACTCAATGATAAACAACGCGATTCGATTTTAACAAGCGTTCCTGCCGGACGTCTTGGCGAAGCGGCTGAAATTGCCTCTGCGGCTGTTTATTTGGCGAGTGATGAAGCTGCATATGTGACAGGTCAAACGCTGCACGTAAACGGCGGAATGGCCATGATTTAATAACCGGAGAGGGCAGATTATTGCCTTTTCTTTTGAGAACTGAGGCTTCTTTCTTTGATGGGTGGTCAACGCAAATAAAGTGTGCTACCAACCCGCCGATTAGAGTTTCCTCTTGCAAGCGGGGGTCCGGTTGAGATCACTATTACAAATACTAATGGCAATAATGATCTGAAAAACTCAAGATGTTATAGTATACATCAATCAACCATATGAAGGGCCCGCGCTGCGGACTGAAAACTACCTTGAAACCACTTGAGGACTAAAAATGAGCAATGTTGCGGAACAGGTAAAAAAAATCGTTGTTGAGCACCTCGGCGTTGAAGCCGACAAGGTTACTGAAGCTGCTAGCTTCATCGACGACCTGGGTGCAGACAGCCTGGACACCGTAGAGCTGGTTATGGCTTTCGAAGAAGAGTTCGGCGTTGAAATCCCTGACGATGCAGCAGAATCCATCCAGACTGTTGGTGATGCTGTTAAGTTCATCAGTTCTAAGCAGAACTAATCACCAGAAATGGTATCATGGCGATGAGCTGTTTACAGCTCATCGCCTATTTCTGTTTTATTTACCATAAATCCATTGGGCTTATGGTCTTTTTGAAAAGTGCAAGGTCATGCGTCGAGTCGTCATCACTGGTATTGGCATGGTGAGCCCGCTAGGAAGCGGAGCAGAAATTTCATGGCAGAGAATTCTTGAAGGCAAAAGCGGTGCCGCACGCATCGAAGGCTTCGAAACAGACGATCTTCAAACCAAGATTGCCTGTCAGGTGCCTCTTGGCGACGGAGCCGATGGAACCTTTAATCCAGATGACTGGATGAGCGCAAAAGAGCGCCGTAAGGTTGACGATTTTATTCTATTTTCCATTGCAGCCGCTGATATGGCTCTGGAAGATTCAGGTTTTAAAGCCGAGAGTGAAGAAGAAAAATGCCGCGCTGGCGTGTTGGTAGGTTCCGGTATTGGTGGCTTGCAAGGTATTGCTGAAACCGCCGTTATGATGGAGCAAAAAGGCCCGCGCCGTGTCAGTCCGTTCTTTATTCCTGGCCGTTTGATTAACTTGGCTGGTGGCCAGATTTCCATCCGTCATGGCCTTAAGGGGCCAAACCACGCTGTTGTTACAGCCTGCTCCACCGGTGCGCACGCCATTGGCGATGCCGCCCGTTTGATCGCTCTTGACGATGCCGATGTAATGGTTGCAGGTGGTACTGAAAGTTCTTGCTGTCGTATTGGTATTGCTGGCTTTAACGCCTGTAAAGCACTCTCCACCGGTTACAATGATGAGCCGGAAAAGGCATCGCGCCCCTATGATAAAGACCGTGATGGTTTTGTAATGGGTGAAGGCTCAGGCGTTGTCGTGTTGGAAGAATACGAGCACGCCAAAGCACGTGGCGCAAAAATATATGCCGAAGTTGTGGGTTATGGCCTCTCTGGTGATGCCTACCACATTACAGCACCAGCCTCAGATGGAGATGGTGGTTATCGTTGTATGCAGGCCGCGCTAAAACGTGCTGGCATCTCACTGGCTGACGTTGATTATGTCAACGCCCATGGTACTTCAACACCACTTGGTGACGAAATCGAATTAGGTGCCGTAGAGCGTTTGGCTGGGGATTCCGCTAAAGATTTGACCATGTCTTCGACTAAATCATCTGTTGGTCACTTGCTTGGTGCTGCAGGCGCCGTTGAGGCAATTTTTACCGCCTTGGCCATACGTGATCAAATCGCACCGCCGACAATCAATCTTGATAATCCTTCTGTGGAAACACCAATCGATTTGGTGCCAAACAAGGCTAAGCCAATGAAGATTGATTATGCATTATCCAACAGTTTTGGATTCGGTGGTACAAATGCATCGCTTGTACTTAAAAAAGTTGATGCATAATCGTTGATCCCTAAATAGTTAAGGGGCCAGAATTCGCAGTGCGGTTTCTGGCCTTTTTTTTAAGGTCTTTAAGATTTAATTGCCTTGTAAAAGGGCGATGTAATTAGAGGTGAGTATGGCACAGTCCACTGACAACGGGCAGAGTGAGGGTAATAACCCAGAAGCGCCAGCGCAAAATAACGTCGAATACAACAGACCCAAAAGTGCGCGCCAAGCAATTATTCCCGATGTGCCCCCACCACCGGTAAAGCGTAAAGGGCGTAGTCCGTTTATCGCCATTTTGAACTTTTTACTTACCTTGGCTGTCTTTGCTGTTATCGCGGCTGTTGTGGCAATTTACATTGGTAAGACATCGTTCGATGAGCCAGGACCTTTAAAACAAGAAACCGCATTTATGGTTAAGTCGGGTGCACGGCTACGCGACATTGCTAATGAGCTGGAAGCGCGGAAAATTATTCGCGATGCTTATATCTTTGAAGCAGGTGTGCGCATCTATGAACAGCATGCCCATCTAAAAGCAGGTGAGTACGCCTTACCAGCCGGTGTTTCCATGCACAAAATTATGGAAATACTTACCAGCGGCAAAGCTATTTATTATTCGATTACCTTCCCTGAAGGCTGGACATCCAAACAAATCGTTCAACGTATCAATGCAAACAAGGTATTAACTGGTGAGCTAAAATCCACGCCGGATGAAGGTTCGTTACTGCCAGAAACATATAGCTTTGCCCGTGGTATGACCCGTCAGGAACTTGTTGCTAAAATGCAAATGGCTATGAAAAAGCAACTGGCTTTGGCTTGGGAAGGTCGCGATCAGAATTTGCCAATAAAATCTCCTGAAGAGTTAACAACTCTCGCCTCTATCGTTGAAAAAGAAACGGGCGTTGCCCATGAGCGACCAATGGTCGCTGCGGTTTTCGTTAATCGTTTGCGTAAGAAAATGCCTTTACAATCTGATCCGACTATTCTCTACGGATTGTATGGGGGAGATGCATGGACAAAAGACCGCTCTGCGATAAAACGCTCTGAGTTAAAAGCTAAAAACCCATATAACACCTATCAAATTCGCGCCCTTCCTCCAGGACCAATTGGCAACCCGGGCCGTGATGCTCTGAATGCAGTAGCGAACCCGGCCAATACAAAAGACTTGTACTTTGTGGCTGACGGTACTGGTGGACATATTTTTGCGCAAACCTATAAACAGCACCAAAGAAATGTTGTTAAATGGCGCAAAATAGAGCGTGAAAAGCGCCGCAAGCAGGCCGAAGAAAAAAAGAACAACTAAACGCCAAGAGGGCTGTTTTCTTGCAGCCCTCTTTCGCACACTCAAACTGATATTTTGGAGTGTATGATGACACTGTCAAGTATGACAGGCTTTGCACGCCTTGAGGGCAACTGGAAAGAATACCATTGGGCCTGGGAAATAAGGTCCGTTAACGGCAAGGGGCTGGATATACGTATGCGCTTACCACAGGTTGGTGATAGCATCGAGGCCACGTTAAGAAAAAAAATATCCGCAGTGCTGCGTCGTGGTAATATCTCTCTTAATCTTCAATTCCACAAAGACCAAAGCGACCTGCAATTGGTTGTAAATGAAACGGTATTGAAACAATACCTTTCAATTGTAGACAAACTACAACAACTATTGCCGGATGCGCCTTCACCTACAATTGATAGTATCCTGGCTCAAAAAGGTATCTTGGAAGCTCAAGAGACAGAAACAGAAGAAGCAAAGCAGCAGCTGCAACAGCAACTACTTATCAGCTTTGATATGCTTCTAGTTGAGTTACAGGCCATGCGTAAAAGTGAAGGCGAAGCCATTCATAAGCTTTTAACTGACCAGCTCGGCAAAATAAGTGATTTAACAGCAACAGCAGAGGCTTTGCCATCGCGTCAGCCCGAGGCAATTAAAGCCAAACTTGTAAAACTTCTTGATGATATAATGAACGCGAGTGCCGGAAAACTGGATGAGCAGCGTCTTTATCAAGAAGTTGCCATTCTAGCAACGAAAGCCGATATTCAAGAGGAATTGGACCGCTTAAAGGCACATGTAGAGGCCTGCCAGCAATTGCTCGACAAAGATGGTAGCGTCGGCCGTCGCATGGACTTCTTGGCTCAAGAGTTTAACCGCGAAGCCAATACCTTATGTTCAAAGTCTAACAGTGTTGAACTCACAGCAATCGGATTAGAGTTGAAAACTGTAATTGACCAGCTCCGAGAGCAAACGCAAAACGTTGAATAAACGATAAAAACACCTTTAAAGGAAGTTTGCTATTTCATAGAAGCACTCAAACTGCTTTAAACTATTATTTTGACGCGTATTCATAGCCGAAAACCGGTATCCACTTTTCAGGAATACGCTTTAAAAAGAAGAGAGCACAACATTGTCGTTAGCAAATGGTTCACTCAATCGCCGCGGCTTAATGCTGGTTTTATCCTCGCCATCAGGTGCAGGAAAGTCAACTTTGGCGAACTTACTTTTATCTGATGAAGATAAGCTCGTCCTTTCTATTTCGGCAACCACACGTGCAAAAAGGTCGACAGAGCAAGATGGTGTACACTATCACTTTCTAGATAAGCTGACGTTTGAAAACCGCATAAAGGAAGGCAAGTTCCTGGAGTGGGCGCAAGTACACGACAATTACTATGGAACACCAAAAGATGTGGTTGAGCAATCACTTGCTAATGGGAATGATGTTCTGTTTGATATCGACGTTAAAGGTAAACGTCAGCTATCTGAAAAAATGCCGGATGATGTGGTATCAATTTTTATCATGCCCCCTTCTGTTGCTGAAATGCATAACCGCTTAACAAAGCGTGCTGAAGACAGTGAAGAAGCAATCAAGCGGCGTATGCAAACGGCTGTAAGTGAGGTCGAGGCGTGGCAAGCCTATGACTATGTTCTTGTCAATGATCGCTTATCTGAAACGCTTGAACAAATAAAAGCAATTTTACGAGCCGAAAGGCAAAAGCGAACACGCCAGCAAGGGCTTTTAAACGAGATGAGCACCTTCATTGAAGATTTAAAGAAAAAAATATCGCAATAACAAACCACTAGCAAAACACGTTGAGCTAATCATTCAATTAGATGGTCCAATTTATTAAAGTAAACTGGATCACAAAGTTGAGCCAAATAACGACAGAAGCTATTATCTTGAAGTCAGTTTGAGCAGATGAACCACCATCAAACTGACTTCAAGAAAAAATCAATTCTCGCCTTAGACGATATTTGCTACGCGCTCATTGCAGCATCAAACTTATTTGCCAGCGCAACAAAGCCTTCCACATCGACGGTCTCGGCACGTTCAGTCGGCTTTAAGCCAGCTTCCACGATAATAGCTTCGGCATCTTTAGAAAGTGATTTCAGGCTTGCTCGCAACATCTTGCGCCGTTGACCAAATGCAGCCGCCGTGACACGCTCCAGACTTTTCAAATTGCACTCAAGCGGGCTTTCTTTAGGGTGTAATTGTACGACAGCTGAAACAACTTTTGGCGGTGGAGTGAAAGCCTTTGGATTAAGATCAAAAAGAATTTCCGTATTACAACGCCAGTTTGCCAAAACGCCAAGACGCCCATAGGCCTTGCTGCCCACTTTAGCCACAATTCGCTCGGCAACTTCTTTTTGGAACATCAAAGTCAGCGATTGCCAAAAACTTGGCCACCGGTCACTGGTGATCCAATTCACCAGCAATTGAGTACCTACGTTATAAGGAAGGTTTGCAGCAATTTTAATTGGGCCATCCCCTAAAATACTTGGGTCAAACTCAAGAGCATCTCCCTCAATTACCTGCAAACGCCCAGGGTAATGGGCACTTATTTCCTCAAGTGCAGGTAAACAGCGCCGATCTTTTTCAATCGCAATAACCTTAGAAGCGCCTTCTGCTAACAGAGCGCGTGTTAATCCCCCAGGTCCTGGACCAACCTCTAAAACACAAGTGTTTTCAAGTGGTCCCGCATTTCGCGCGATACGAGATGTGAGATTTAAATCCAGCAAAAAATTCTGGCCAAGAGACTTGCGCGCATCAAGGCCATAAGTCGCGATGGTTTCACGCAGGGGGGGGAGGTCGTCAATTTGGGCCATCAAAGGCTTTCCGGTTCACTAAATGCGCTTGCCAGTCGAAGGGCAGCAGCAAAGCTTTCTGGGTTTGCAATACCATGTCCGGCAATATCAAACGCTGTACCATGGTCGGGTGAAGTGCGAACAAAAGGTAATCCCAATGTCGCATTAACAGTTTCGTCAAAGGCTATTGTCTTAACCGGTATAAGCGCTTGATCGTGATAAGCGGCCAGAACGACATCATAGTTTTGTCGTGCCCTTTCATGAAAAAGCGTATCTGCAGGATGAGGGCCGGTTACAGATAGTCCTTCATCTTGCAGCTGCTTAATAGCAGGACGCATGAATTCGATTTCCTCACGTCCCATACTGCCGTCCTCGCCGGCATGCGGGTTCAACCCAGCTATGGCGATACGCGGTTGCTGTATTGCGAGGTATTTTTGTAAATCTCTATGCACACAGCGGGCAATAGATATCATCGTTTCACTTGTCAAAGTGTTTGCGACATCTTTCAAAGGGATGTGTACCGTCATCGGAACAGTCATTAAGTCAGGGCCTGCAAGCAACATGACCGGATCAACATCCTGATTATAATATCGCTTGGTTAGCTCCCCAAGAAACTCGGTATGCCCAGGGTGCTTGAAACCAGCATCATATAAGACAGATTTTGCTATTGGATTAGTTGTCACAGCACGTGCAAAACCCTGTTGAACGTGGCGAACGGCACACTCAATAGACTCAATAATAGCGCCAGCATTTGCTGACGTTGGTGCGCCAACACTGGATTTAAACTGCTGCTTTAAAGGTATGACTGGCAATTGATTTGGATCTAACTCAACGAGTTGATCCTCTTCAATAACTTGGAAAGGTATATGGTAACCCAGTTGCTCGGCCCGTTCCTGCAGCATGTCAGGACAAGCTATGCAGTAGAACAATGGGAGTTCCAACTCGAAGCGTTTTAACCAACTTAGAAGCGTTATTTCAGGTCCAACCCCGCAAGGATCGCCCATAGTTACAGCAATCGGTTTTTGCAAATGTAGCATTAAACAGCTTCCCAAGTTAAACACATACCAAGTGATCAATACATCTTATATGCATTTACTACAATGAAGGGCTAAGGCAACTGTATAATTCATAAACACAAATACCTGCGCATTTGTCATGCACAGGTATTCATTTTCAAAAAGAAAAGCGCTAACGCTGTTCGATCACAGCACGGGTTCGAAGGTCACGAAGATAGCGGCGAGACATTTGTTGCCCCTCTTTATTACGCAGCTCACCTTCAGCCTCTTGTCGAGCACTCGCATCACTGTTAATGGAGCGCTTGCCGCAAAGTGCGATCATCTCGTAACCGGCACTAACTTTTGTTGGCGCAGTTAACCGACCAACAGACATTTTTTCAAGTTGCTCAAGGTTTGCTCTTGGTATTTCCGTTTCTAAACGGCGCCCAACAGGCTTTACGACAACTTCTTTAAGTCCTTTTGCAAGTTCCAGCCCTGAAGTGCATGATGTAAAACGAGAGCGTAACTTTTTCATCTCCGACTTACGTTTATTGACCAGTGCCTTACTTGCTTTTTCCGGAACGACAAATAAAACGCGCTGTAGATTGTACTCTACAGTTTTCTCATTACTTTTCGCACCATTAGACTGCATAGCTGCAATCACATCAGATTCATTAATGCGTACAGTAGCCCGAAAACGCCGCATAACTGCATGCGACCAAGCAATTTCAGCACGAAGCCGTTTTTTCAAGGTTCTCGGATTAACGCCGTTTTGTTTAAGCGCACTACTAAAATTTGCTGGGCTTAGTTTTAAGCGTGCGGCAATGGAAGCATAAGCGCTATCAACTTCTTTATCTTGCACTTTCACACCAACGCGCTTGGCTTCTTGCAGTTTAAGTGTTTCGTTTATCAACTCTTCTCTAGCACGTCGTTTTGCAAGCGCAGAATTAGCACGTGTGGTCAGCGCTATTAATTTACTTCTCTGCTGGAGCTCATAATTTGTAATAGGTTGGTCATTGACGACCATTTCTATTCTCGTAGCAGCCTTCAAGGGGAGACTAGAGATAAGAACAAAGCTAAGTAGTAAAAAAGTTTTATGAAACAGGTTTATTATTTGGCCCTGAATCCTTGGCATATTTAGGCTCCCACTAGCAAAAATGACGTTATCTCTTTAACGTAAGTGATAATTGGCACAAATTTCTTTAAAATGAAAGACTTCTAGTACCATTATTATAATCTGACGCACTTTGGATTAATCGCAGATGAAGGCGGCGTTTTTATTTACCAACGCTGGAAGAAAAGTCGGTACCACCAATGGTTCTGAAGTTAAACCGGAAGAAATAGATTTGATTAACGGCTTCGCCGTCATTGCGGCTTCTATCTTCGCTATAGGAAACCGACATGGAAAAACCTTCGTCGTCATAGCCAAGGCCTACAGTGTCTTGCACGAAGTTCTTATTTTGCAAATCATAACGGGCAGAGCCGTATAAACGCCAGCTGTCAGCCAGCCGAAGGGCGCTTGAACCCAATACTTCTTCACGGTCATCAGGCACACCGGCATCCGGGCGCGCTTTCAAAAAGGCGTAACCAATAGAAGAGGTGAGGGGACCAAAGCGTCCACTTGCATTAACTTCCGTTCTTTGTAAATCAAAGCCGCTTTCATCAAATCGGGCGTTGGCACCAAGCCTAAAGCCACTATTTGTATCAATATAAAGTGAACCAACGTAATCAGAACCGGACGTCTCTAACCCGGAATCTCCGGTTGCAAACAAAATATCAGGGGTGGCATATGAGTTTTGACCGGCAAGTTGATATGAGCGCCCAAACAAGGCACTAACAAACGATCCTTGATCAAACTGCAGTCGATATTGCAACCCTAGATTTGCTCGAACACCGCCTTCATTACGGTCAAAGCCGGAAAACTTATCCCAGTTAAATAGGGTCGAAGCATCAAAAACAATACTCTGCGCATCTTCATTGGGTAGTTCGCCAATATGCGCTTCATTTGGCCGAGCAATAAGTTGGGCAATCGGTTCAATAACCTGATTACCACCTTTAAAGCTGGCCAACATGGGATATCTATATTCAAGCCCGACGGCTGGCATACCGCGAAAGACCACGGCATCACCGGTTAAGTCAGGTATATTGTGGTCAACTGTCCCTAAAAAATAAAGGTTCGTTTTAGCGTAAGCAAAAGGTGTGAAAACCTGTCCAATAGAATCTATATAGGTTCTGCGCCAGTTCAGATTAGCGCTCAGTCGTGTAAATGTTCCCTCAACCCCGCGAAAACGGTTGATGCCATTTATACTAAGCGCATCTGTTGTACTACGTGTTAGGCTGGTTAAATTGCCATCAAAGGAGAGTTCTCCCCCCATAACACTTTGATCAAATATAATAGAATTGTCGATTACGGGATGTATGATAGGCTGTTTGCTTTGTAACTCATCATTAAGCGGTGAGAACTCAGCGCTCGGATTGTTAGGGTTACCGCTCCAAGGGCGATCTTCCTGACTAAGTTGAAAGCCCATTATGCGTGCATCAAAGCGATTTTTGTCGTTTATTCCTGTTAAATACACCTCTGACTTATCAGAGGCGGTTCCTAACTGGGCAAAAGAGTAATCATTCACAACTGCCCGGTCACTTTTATAGGTGCCATCCCAACCTAATGTCCAGCCGGAGGCAATGCTGAAGCTACCGCTCGAATTGAGCATGAACCTATTATCAACATTTCCGCTTGAGCCATTATACTCCTGCGGATTAAATTGATGTATTCCACCGAGTGTCGCTTGATAGGAACCACTAGCAAGCTTTTGTCGCCATTCAACTTTTCCAAAAGCACCTTGCTTTGTAAGTGGTATAAGCGTCGCGGTTAAATCATAGCTCGGATCCAAGGCCCAATAATAGGGAACAGCTGCACCGTATCCTGCACGGTCCGTATGCACATATTTGGGTGTAAGAAAGCCAGATTGCCGTTTTACCGTAGGGTCAGGCATTGTGAAGTCAGGAAATAACGCTATAGGTATACCAAGAAACTCAACACTAGCCCCTTGAAACGTAATTGTTTTTTCTTTTTCGCGGTGAATTATTTTTGTGGCTTTAATTTTCCAAAGCGGCTTTTTCTTAGTATAGGCAGTATATTCACCCTGATCCAGAATAATATCTTGGTTGGCTTCTCTTGTTGCCCGCTTCGCTATCATCTTTGTAAATTGTGGCGTATAAACTGTAACAGCCTCAATAAATCCTTGGGCAAAGTCATCGGAGAGCTGTAAATTATCGGCCTCGATTAAATTCCCATTGGGCTCAGTCATCCTGACATGGCCATGCGCACTAAATTGGGCACTTTTACGATCATATACAACTTTACGTGCTGTAACCGTATAGGCTTCGTAGTAAATCTCCACATGCCCTTGAGCTGTGATCACATCTTGATCGATATTATAGGTAAGCTCATCAGCTTCAAGCATCATCGGCTGATTATCAGCAGCTTCTGCTCCAATATGTTTTACAGAAGAAAGTGGCGTAGCGTCAGCACTTAATGGAATAAGTGCATTACTCCCGCTAACCAACAAAGCGATTACAGAAGTTGTTTTCAAAAGCGAAGCAACGAATACCTTGCCGGTCATTTCAACTCGCCAACGCGGGAACGGTCTTGGCATTAGCCGTCCTCCTTGTTTAAGAGAATTGAATAACCCATAAGTACTCCAAATACACCTGGCGCCCAAGCAGCTACAGCAGTTGGTATAATGCCGGCGCCACCTAAATCCTTCATTAGTTCAGATACTACGTAAAGCACGAACCCGCTAATAATACCACCCACAATAAGGTGTCCTATCCCCCCAAAGCGAGAAATTCTGAGGGAAACTGCCGCAGCGATTAAAATCATTGCAATTAACAGCAGCGGTTTAGCTAATAAGCTATAGTATTGAAGCTCATAACGATAGGCAGGAAGCCCCGCACGTTGTGTGAGTTCAATGAATCGGGGCAAGCGCCAGAAGCTAATCGATTCGGGCGTTCCGATAGTCTCTCGAATTTCTGTGGGTGTGAGAAAAGTACTTACAGTATAGTTTTCATAGTGCTGCGGCTCTCGATCCTGAGAGTAAACGATAGCGTCCTTTAACTGCCAATTATCATTAGCCAAAAGTGCGGTTACAGCTTCGATGCGCTCAAAGAAATCGCCATTTCTATTAAACGAAAAAACGGTAACTCCGTTCAGTTTTGCGCCGTGTTTCATTACATGATTGGCATGAATGATCGACTCGCCATCAATACCGTCTTGCCGCAACCAAACTTCTCCAGAGCTGTTCAGTATATAACTCTGGTCAATACTGAATAGACCTTCTGCAAAACTATCGGAAATCTCCTTCAAGCGAACAGCAGCTGGATTGTAAACCACAACTGCAAATATGCCTAGAAAAAGGCCAGTAAGTACAGCGGGCGCTGTAAATTGCCAAACAGACATCCCAGAGGCTCGGGCAATCACTAGCTCCAAGCTTCGAGAAAGGGATACGAAAGCCCACATTGACCCGAAAAGTACAGCAAAGGGGATAACCTGTTCTAAGAGCAATGGAACTCTGAACAGGGAAATGAGTAATACGGTGGTGATAGAAAAGCCATCTCTATCGCCACCGCGACGAATGAGCTCCAATACATCAAAAAGAAAAATCAGGCATGCAGCGAACAAAAAGAGTAAAATAATTGACTTAAAAAAACGACTTGAAATATACCATTGCAAGGTGAAGCCACGCGTTAAGAACATGTGATTAGCCCCCATGTGCTGTGTTTTTATTGCGTGAAGTAATTTTCCTCATAAAATAGTCAGCGTAATCACCAAGCTTTCTTAACCAGCGAACTTCACGGCCAGAGAGTATCGACCATAAGCAAAACAAAAATGCAGTTAACGGAACTGCGTATAATACCGGGTATGCACTAGGTATGGCTGTTACAAGCATTGTTGCGCCGAAACCGGCTGTGCGTAATAGAATACTCGTCGCCATTGCACCGAAAATAGCCGCCCCAGAGCCTTGCCGAGTTGTTCTGGCTCCACCCATAAAAATAAAGGCAATCATGCCGAAAACGATTGGATAAAGAGGTTGACTAAAGCGGTCATGAAATTCGGAAATAAAACGACTTCGTTTTCGTAAACTATACGCATCTTTATAATCGGTACGTATCAAGTCAAATGTTGGGCGTTCACTTGCTTTTAAAACGGGCGTTTGCTCCTCGGCTACCATACTGGATAGATCAAAGCCATAATTTTCAAAGCTAACGATCGAAAGGTTGTTATCTTCAACCGAACGTCTTTGAATAGTGCCATCAAACATTACCAATAGTGTCCTGCCGGAAATTTCGACAATGCGCCCTTGCTTAGCGGTATAGGTAAACCATTCTTTATCTTCTCGGCGATCGTTTAACAATAAACTCTCAAGTAAACCGTCCCCCGAGCGATTGCGTATGTGAAATACCAACCCCTTCTCGATACCAATAAAGCGCCCAGGCTTAATGATATTGGCGACCAAGTCCACACGAACGCGAGTTATTTCTCCGCGCAAAAGTGCCATACCAGTTGGTGAAAGCGATAGCGTTAAATAAGCAATGAACCCTGATATTAGAATAGCAAAAAGCATGATAGGCTTAAGTATGATACTTCTGGAAGCCCCTGCTGCGTTCAGGACGATAAGTTCACTATCCCGAGACATACCGTTAAGAACTATTACCATCGCGATTATCATTGCAAATGGGGCAACAATAACAACAAGAAAGGGTAGCGCCAGCGAGGTGATATATAAATACTGAAGAAGTGTTTGACCTTTAGCTGTAACGAGATCCAGTTGTCGTAACGCTTGCGTAGCCCATACGACGCCCGTCATCGACAATAGTGTTATTAAAAACGAGCCAAGGGCTTTTTTAATAATATAGCGTTCAATGGTCTTCATTGGTACCTTGGCAATTATTCATCGGAAAGCAATGATATGCGCTGTCACAGCCACATAAACGATTGATTCATCACTTGCATAGCATGGATTATGCTTAAGCGCTCATATAGGTTGTTTTTTTAAAGTATTTTATGTGCATTTCCATAATCGAAGTTATGCTGTGAATGAAATAAAACATTCACCAGCTTTAAGACATTCTTTTGGGGTCAGTTGCTGTTTATTCCCTTGAAAACAATCAAAACAACCGCCATTGTCACCCTACGATTTAAGATAAATCTCGCCAGCTTTGTAACGGTCAGCACTCTTCAAGAGTACAATCCTTTCAAATGCTTGCTGTAAATGACTATATATAATTAAAAACAATGGTTGCATGTATCCTCATATATTTGAAGATCGTGCTTTCCCTATGAAAGAAGGATCATATGGCAAAATTACCAAATATTACATTTATAAAAGCTGGATCAACGACAAGCGAAACGCTGGTGCTTCCGGTAGCTAAAAACTTAGAGCTTTCAAGTACTGTTGCTGAAGTAGTTTCTAATTGCGAAAAAACAATCAAAACAGCAGCAGATATTTCAAAATTCACTGGAAAAAAATCTACATTCTTAAACCTGTTGACCCCCGCAGGGACTGAACTTGAGCGTCTTCTGCTTGTCGGGCTAGGGGAGCGCCAAAAGTTAGAAGAAAGCGATCTTGTTTATTTAGGCGGTGATATCTGCGGCAAACTATTGGCTCTAAAAGCTAAGAGTGCACACATTCTGAGTGATTTTACCAGCGAAGAAGCTGCATTGTTAGCCGAAGGGGCCTTGTTGCGGGCCTATAAATTTGACCAGTTTTTGACGAAAAAAGATGAAGAAGAAGATGCTGACATTCAGCTAAATCTATCGTTTATTGTTTCCGATGTGGCGCAAGCTGAAGCCGCATGGCAACAGCGAAAAGCCGTTGCTGAAGGTGTGCTTCTTGCACGCGAGGTGGTTAATCTGCCCCCCAACTATCTAGGGCCTGTCGAATTTGCACAAAAAGCACAAGAGCTTTCCAAAGTCGGCATCGAAACCGAAGTCCTTGATGAAGAGCAAATGCAAGCGCTGGGTATGGGAGCGCTCTTGGGCGTTGGTCAAGGATCCGAGCGGCCATCACGTCTTGCTATCATGAAGTGGAATGGTGGCAAACAAGACGAAGCGCCTGTTGCTTTCGTTGGTAAAGGTGTTGTGTTCGACAGCGGCGGTATTTCATTAAAGCCCGGTGCTGGCATGGATGAGATGAAAGGCGATATGGGCGGCGCAGGCGCAGTAATCGGCTTGATGCATGCCGTGGCAAGCCGCAAAGCAAACCTCAACATTATCGGTGTTCTCGGTCTTGTCGAAAATATGCCAGATGGTAAGGCTCAGCGTCCAGGTGATATCGTTACTACAATGTCCGGGCAAACCATCGAGATCTTGAATACCGATGCTGAAGGTCGTCTCGTTTTGGCTGATGCACTCTGGTACACGAATGACCGTTTCAAGCCGCAGTTCATTGTTGATCTTGCAACACTTACAGGCGCCTGCATGGTTGCCCTAGGCAACCATCATGCAGGTCTCTTCTCTAATGATGATGATTTAGCTGCACAGATTACGCAATCAGGTCAAAAAACTGCAGAGAAAGTCTGGCGTCTGCCATTGGGTAAAGAGTATGATAAAATGATCGACACCCCCAATGCAGATATGAAAAATACGGGTGGCTCGCGTATGGCAGGCGCAACAACCGCAGCGCAACTCCTGCAGCGATTTGTCGGTGAAACCAAGTGGGCCCATATTGATGTTGCAGGTACTGCAATGGGCTCAACAAAAACATCAATTTCCAAAGGTTGGGCTTCTGGCTTTGGTGTTCGTTTGCTTGACCGCTTCCTTGCGGACTTCTACGAAAAATAAAGCATAGCTGAGAAGCAATGTAGGCAACCAAACATGGGCTTGGAAAATTTCTTAGCCCATGTTTGGTTCCAATAGTTATTTTTCAAAGGGTGGGTCGATAACCCCATAAGAACTAAAGCCGCAAACATCCATAAGTTTGATATATGCAGCTGTAAATCCTCTTAGCGATATTTTAATCGAAAGCTGATCACCGCCATAAATCGACATTGTTTTATTGCGTCTCATGGCTCGCAATAACGGTTGCAAGAGCTCTGGCGCTGCAGTAGCTGTTGCCCGCTTGATATTATATTCATCTGTAAAGCCATGGCCAAGAGCTGGTATAATAATACCGTTATCAAATACAAAACGGGTTGGTTTCTCTACGGAGATAACTGGGCGACGACCATTATGCGTAAAGTCCTCGTAATAAATATGAGGATACACATGTGGAGGTCCCACATCGCCATTCGAAATAGAAAGTGTTACAGTTGGCTGGCCGCGCCCTCTGCGCCCAATTGCACGTGTAAAGGCGTTGCAAGTAAGGCGGACATCTTCTCCCGTATCAACCTCGTCAATATAAACGGTCCAGTCGTGAAAGGAAAAGGTTGGTTTGGGTTCAGCATTAACCTTTAAGGTTGATACAACAAAACTCATAACCAAAAATAATAGTAATCTCATGTACATACCACTTTCTAACAAAAGGTCTTGCACACTTAGATTGGCATAAATATTCACCTATTTCTATCAATAAAGACAGGTTTAAACATAACTTGAACGAAAACTCTTATGATGAAACAAAAAATCCCAGATTTGGAAATAGCAGAAGAGTAAGAAGTTACTCTGCCATATCTAACAGGTCTTATAATGTTCGCACTGGGAACTTTTTTCAGGCAGCATCGCGCCGACAGCAGCTGTAACACCAACGAGAGCAAAAACCAAAACTATAAAAATGCTTACTCTTTTAATCATTGTTATCACTCAGAACTCGAATCTATTTATAAATAGCGTGTAGCATAGCTAAAGAATGACTCGCCACAAGCACAAACTGTTGGATACTTTTGCAAGCCACAACGGCAATATCAAGGCAACAAAACACAATACCCACACTAAAATATCGTTTAAAATTATATAGTTATCCTTTTATTAGTTTCGTAAAATTTGTTCGTCTTTTGATCTGATCACTCTGGCTATTCACATGGATTATCAGCAGATTAATTCCCACTAACTTCGAGTTTGTATATAGAAATAAAACCAATAAAACAAAATTACGAAATAGCTGTTGCAGCTTGAGTTATAAATGGCACTTACGCCAAGTATTGTAGGCATCCCGAACCTTAGGGCCCAGTGAATGAGCGAAATACTATTTTATCAGCTTTCAAAATTTCCATTAGATCGAGCGCTGCCCAAACTACTGGAAATTTGCTTAGAAAGAGACTGGGTCGTTGCAGTGCAATTCAGCTCCAAACAGCGTTGCGACGCGATGAATAATTACCTCTGGACTTATGCTGAAGATGGTTTCTTGCCTCATGGTACGAGAGAAGATGGCCATGAAGAGTTACAACCCATTTATTTGACCTATGAAACCGACAATCCCAACAATGCGATGGTGCGTTTTGTTGTTGACCGCGCTTCGATCACCAACCCAGAGAGCTACCAGCGCGTAGTCTATATATTCGATGGTAATGATAGTGAAGCCCTTCAAGAAGCGCGGCAACAATGGAAGCTCATGAAGGCGAGTGAACACCAGTTAACATACTGGGCGCAAACAGAGCAGGGCGGTTGGGAGAAAAAAGCATGAGTTCTATCACCAAACATAAGGCGCAGATTGACAGCTTAAAGGGTGCTATGGGTGGTACTATCAGCGAAAGAAACCAGTGGTTTAATGAAGTCTATCTCGCTGCCCATGAAGATGCAGAAAAGGTGCCATGGGCCGAATGTAAGCCTAAGAGTGAACTGGTGAACTGGCTTCAAAACAATCCGGGAGATGGAACGCTAAAGGCTTTGGACGTTGGTTGCGGTCTTGGAGATAACACCCAAACACTGAACGAAAATGGCTATCAAGCAGAAGGCTTCGATATAGCACCAGCAGCAATTCAGTGGGCTCAAAAGCGGTTTTCAAGTCATGCCAAACGTTATCACTGCGCAGACCTATTTGATCCCCCCAGTCACTGGGTTGGGAAATATGACCTTATCTATGAATGCTATACGCTGCAGGCTTTAGAGCGTAAAAGACGTATTGCAGCCGTTAGTGCATTGAAAAAATTGCTAGTACCAAACGGACGATTGCTTATTTTATCCAGGTACTCACCGCAGATGATGAGTGACGAGTTAAAGCCACCGCTACCATTGGTTGACCAAGAGATCGCAGCTATTTGCAACCTAAATATGAATTTGTTTGCCAAGCACTTCACCCACCAAATGAAAGCTGACGGCCGCCAAATAAACCATATAATGTTGGAGTTGGTTAATCGCTAAGCGATTGTATTTGCTAAGGCAATTTTTGAGCTTTTAAAGCGTGGATTTATAACTTTGAAACGTAGGGGCGACACTTCAAAAGCGCTCCGACGCCTTGGTTTCACATATAAAAAATCACTGGTGGCAGCATAGCAAGACAAACCTGATGTTCGCAAAACGCGAGTCGAGTGACTTGAAAACCGTCAGTGCTGATTTCTATTCCAGCCGCCAAATTCTTCTGACTTCAAACCAATCGAGATGGTGTTTTCAAAACCCAAAATCCGCCTGCGGCGTATAGGGACCTGAACTAGGGTTTTGCAATATTGAATAGGTGCTGTACTTTTGAGTCCCTGATGGACGTCTTTGGCCAGTTCCAGGATGGTCGCGCTAGTGCGCTGGAAGGCCACCCTTATGGCGTGAGTGGCCGTGGCGCTGCCGTGCAGAACTTGTCGCATGAAGCCTCCCGAAGTGAGGAAAGAAAATGTAAACTGATTCCATCTCTCCACGGGACTGAGCATTTAGGTTATAAAGCTTAGTTCAAACTTAATGCTTTCCGCACAAGAAACCCCTACAGTGCTCAAGGCAGGCACTGTAGTAACGCTAGTTGCATGGGATCTATTGTTCTTTAGCAGCGAAATTAATTTAAGCAGATAAGCCTCTTATTCCTAATTTGATTGTTGCGGACAGGCAATGCCATATTGATTGTGTAAGAACTGGTCAAAGTCCTGTTCCGCTCCGGCTTCCATTTGAGCATGGGCCACTCTTGATTGCGCGACCATCGCCTGTTGATGGCGCTGCTCGTCAATATCAAGTGTCATTGCACGGAAATTATCTGTTTGTGCTTTGGAAAGAGCTTGCACGAAATCTTGCCAAGAGCCGTAGTGCTTGGCGCGTTCCAGAACCATTGCACTTGGTGTTTTTTGCACATCTTCCAGTTTCGCCAATTGGTCCTCAACGGCTTGCACATGATCAGCAGCTACACCACCATCTAATAGCAAAGCAACTTCCCGTGCCTTGGCTAAAATGTCATGACCGGCATTTTTCAGCGTTGGTGTATTCTCAATTGCAGGCATTTTTAAACCCGGTCGCCGCCCTTCACGGGCAACAAGCAACTGTTGGGCTTGTAAAGCCCTTTGTTCTTCACCTGAAATGGCCGGACTTTGTAACAGCGACATCAACACCAAGAATGTATTGAGGAAATTTATTTGCTCTTCGTCAATACCGACACGCAAGAACGGGTTGATATCCAACGAGCGTAACTCAATGTATTCCACCCCTTGATGACAGAGGGCTTCGATAGGACGCTCGCCATTGCGCGCCACACGCTTTGGCCTTGCAGAACCGTAAAGCTCGTTTTCCAACTGCAACTGGTGGGTATTGATTTGCTTATAGCTGCCCCCTTCTAAAAGGCCAATGTCTTCATACAGCTTTTCAGAGGTTGCCAAAGCGCTTCGCAGACCCTGCAAATAGTCTTTCATCGAGTTAAAATGAATATCCAGCTTGCCTTGCACAACAGAAGAATATCCTAAATCACTCATACGCAGCGACGTGGCAAATTCACCTGCTAAACTGTGGTCACCCAAAGGCTCAAGACCTTCAACCTTTTGATTCACATAGGAACTATCCAGCACTGGGGATGCGCCGAACAAATACAGCAATAACCAGCCATGGCGTTGTAAATTGCGAATGAGCGCCAGATAGCCATCGCTGCGGAACTCTTGCATGGCACGCTTATCATGCTGTTGCTTACGCAACAGCTCCCAAAACTCGTTGGGAAGCGAAAAATTATAATGGATGCCCGAAATAGTTTGCATTGTCTTGCCATAACGATAGGCAAGACCCTGACGGTAAAGAGTTTTTATCCGTGCCGCATTGCAGTTGCCATATGTCGCGATAGTTATTTCATCCTCGCCGTTAATGGCTGGGGGCATGCTGGCATTCCACAGCAACTCGTTTTGAGGCAATGCTTTTGCTGTAAAGACATGTAGGTTCAGCAAGGTTTCCAGCGCTGTTGGCATATGGCTTTCAGCGGGTGTAATAAATTCAAGCTGTGCCTCGGCAAAATCGGTTGTAATGTATTTGTGGGTCAGTGCTTGGCCCAATGCCTCTGGGTGTGGATGCTGCGAAATACTTGCATCTGGGGTAACACGCAAAGCTTCTTTTTCAATACCAACCTTTAACGCGCCGCGTAATACGCTGGCGTGCTCTTCGCTGATGGGGGTAAGGTTGAGACGGGATTTTCCTGCCATGGGCGCATTCTTTCCAAGCTATAAATCAGGCTGTTGTTTTTGATGGAACAGCCTTGGCGATGGTTTTTAGGCAAGTTTGCAAATGCAACATATCTTTTTCTGGCACCTCAACGAGTAGCTTCGATATGTGTCGTTTTTGCGATGCCGCCATCTGGCGTAATTGTGTATGGCCCAGCTCGGTTAATACAAGTTTACGCAAGCGAGCATCATTGGTGTCAACAAATGTTTCGATTAGTTGTTGTTCAATTAGTCTTTTAACCATACGCGAGGCCCCACTTTTTGTAATCCCCAACGCACAGCCTAAGGCTTGTACCGGGCAAGAAGGTGTATCGCGTATGACTTTTAAGGCCTGATATTCTGCGGGTATCAGCGGGCTATCATCGCAGCATTGGTTGCCCAAGTACCAGGAAATAGACAAAAGCGTATCGCAAATATTCTCTTTTGGACAGCAATCATCCATAGAACTTTAGCCCTTAAGTTTCGTTTTCATAATCTGGAAACTAGATAGTTGATCGCGTCAACTATTTCAAGGGCTATTTCTATGTATTTCAATATAGCATTTTGAGTTACTACGAAATCCGCAGCAAAAACTATTTCTTATCAATCACTTACGTTGGTGTAATTTTACAGTATCTTGAATACATATGATTGGGTTAATCGCTCAAACTGACGCTGTAATGGGTATTATCAACATAACATTGTAAACAGTTCTATCTTGTAAAGTGTGAGGATGACATTGGCTGCGATCAGTTATAAACGTCAGTGTCTCCCACCTAAGATTATAACTCACGTGTTTTGGTTTTACCATCGCTTATCCTTCAGTATAGGTTCTCCGCCTACAGTACAAAGATGTAAGTGATTCAAATGTATGGTACCTTGATGTGGTTGTAGTTATGTTACAAGGACATCGATATTCCTTGTAGTGCACTTTGGATCAGGATGGTTAAATTCTGGACAAAACTCTGCAAAAACGACACTACATCAAGACTGTAAAGCAATTGCTATGGTGACATTTGACGAAGAAAGAAGTCGCGCCCTAATGAATTGTCACCGAAAGATTTGGATCTTACTTCGTAACGATTAGCAATTTTACGCAAAGAGAAGAGCAATCGCAAAGACCACAACAATCGTGCAAAGAGCTCGCATTTGTCTTGAGTACAGTGGAGCAAAAGCGCAAATCTCGATCTCAAAAGCGTACCCAGAAAAGGCTAATGCCACCTCAGTTAGATTAAACTAATATGTAATATATGGGTTTGTTGCCAATATATTAAATCAGCTTATCAAACTATTTTATCAAGAACTAAGGCTCTCAATTTCCTCGGATAACTCCAACCATTTCTCTTCGGCGGTTTCGATTTGCTTTACATAACCAGCGCGGCGAATTGCATGCTCACTAGCCTTGTCAGGGGCCTTGATATAAATCTCTGGATCCCCCAAAAGGGCATCAAGCTTCTCAATATAGCGTTGTAGCTTGGCGATCTCCCTATCAAGAGCACTTAACTTATTTTTCAAAGGCGCTAACTGGGCGCGTTTTTCTGCGGCCTCACGCCGTCTATCTTGAGCCGATATAGATGTCGCACCGGCTTCAAAGTTACTGGTATTGGTAGACGCGCTATTGCTAGGCTTAGAATCACCTTGCAAAATCAAACGGCGGTACGCCTCCATATCGTCATCATAAGGGCGCACCGTTCCTTCTCCCACAAGCCATAGCCGGTCGGCACATGCCTCAACCAAATGCCTGTCATGGCTGATGAGGATAACAGCCCCTTGATAATCATTAATAGCGTGCACAAGTGCTTCGCGACTATCAATGTCCAAGTGGTTTGTCGGCTCATCAAGTAGGACCAGATTGGGGCCGGTGAATGTGGCAAGCCCTAATAGCAGACGGGCTTTTTCACCGCCCGAAAGATCTTTTGCAGGCGTCAGCATACGATCTGTTGGTAAGCCAAAGCGATCGACACGTGATCGAACTTTGGCTTCCGGTTCATCAGGCATCAAGCGGCGCACATGCTCAATTGGATTGGCCTCCGGGATCAAGTCATCCAGCTGGTGTTGTGCAAAAAAAGCCGTGTTTAGTTTCGTCGACACGCTCATATGGCCATCCATAAGTGGCAAGCGGCCCGCCAGCAACTTGGCAAAGGTCGATTTACCGTTGCCATTGGCCCCAAGCAACGCAATCCGGTCATCATGGTCAATGTTGAGGTTCAATCGCGAGAGTATTTTTTTCTCACCATAACCAACGCTGGCCTGTTCCAGTTTAATGATAGGTGGAGAGAGTTTAACCTCAGGTTGGGGGATCGTCAGCGGCAATCCCGAGCTTTCATCTAAAACCATAATCGGTTGAAGCTTTTCAAGCATCTTAACACGAGACTGCGCTTGTTTTGCTTTAGTTGCTTTAGCCCGGAACCGGTCAACGAACGCCTGTAAATGCTTGCGCTCTTTTTCTTGTTTTTCCGCTGCCTTCTTTTGCAAAACGATGGTTTCGCGCCGTTGGCGGTCAAAGCTGTCATAACCGCCACGGTAATAGGTCAGCTTGCCGCTATCCATATGCACAATGGAATCAACCGCATTATTCAGCAAATCACGGTCATGGCTGATCAAAATCACCTGATGCGGATAGCGGGCTATGAAGTTTTCCAGCCAAAGGGTACCTTCAAGATCAAGGTAGTTGGTTGGCTCATCAAGCAGTAGAAAATCTGGCTCGGAAAACAAGAGGGCAGCCAAGGCCACCCGCATGCGCCAGCCACCAGAAAAGTCTTTACAAGGGCGCTGTTGCGCTGTCGCATCAAAACCAAGTCCATGTAAAATCGCCCCGGCACGTGCTTCCGCGCTATGGCTATCAATATCGGCAAGGCGGGTATGAATTTCGGCAATCCGGTGCGGATCGAGAGCGGTCTCAGCTTCAGCTAACAATGCGCTGCGCTCGGTATCTGCCGCGAGCACCACATCCAGCAAACTGTCGTCTGTACCCGGCGCTTCTTGCGCAACCTGTCCGACCTTTGCCCGGCGCGGCATATGCACATCACCGCTTTCTGGGGTAATGTCGCCAACCAATAGTTTAAAAAGTGTCGATTTTCCAACGCCATTGCGGCCCACAAGGCCAGTCTTGGCGCTGGAAGGAATGGTAACCGTGGCATTATCAATCAACAAACGCCCGGCAATTCGGTAGGTCAGGTTCGAAATCTGTAACATGCATCGTGTTTGACGCGTCTACCAATGCATTTCAAGAGTCTAAAGCTGTTTTCTTGATATAATCTGCAAATTTGTCAGCTACAAAGTTCCTCGCCTATCAGACCTTGATGAAACTACTGAGTCTCAACCTTGTCTTCATCCCGTGACATACCATGACCCGTTTCACGTTGGAAATAAATCATATCAAGCGCCGGCGGCTTATGCCCCAATTGTGTGAGGAAACTGTGCACCTGACCACGGTGATGCGTTTGGTGGTTAAAGAAGTGGAAGAGGGCGGCCCCTAAAGGTTGTTGCATAACTAAAGGTTTGCGGATGGTGCGGTATATAAGCGTGCGTAGTAAGTCGGCTTCACGCATCTGTTCTACGACCCCGCAAATACGCTCATCCAATCGCTCACGCCGTGCACGTAAATCGTCAAAATCACCGCAAATACTCTCGTCAAGCGAGGTTACCGGGTCTCCCTCACCAGTAAAACGCTGTAACCAAGCTCTATCGGCAATGAGTTGATGCTCTAATGTACCATGAATGGAATGGAAATATCCCTTTAAATCCTTGTGATAGTCATCACTGGGTATTGCCGCGCAACAATCAAGTAAAAGGTTATTGGCCCACTTGTTATAAGCAGCGTACATAGTGAAGGCAGCCTTCATTGATCCGTCCTCAGGTAGAGCGCAAAGCGCTGTAAAGTGAAATGCGAAACAATTATGAGGCGCTGGCCCCATGAGTTCAACTCAAGTTACCCTCGATTGATACATAGAAAAATGACCGGTATCAATTTGTGAACTCGCACCTAAGGAAATGAAGCCCCTTCGTTACCTTGGTGATTTTAATCAAGGAATGATCGATTTCTTTCTAAGATTATCAAATATCAAATTCACGCTGTTTATGAGCACCTTTGCACGATGACTTTCAAAATACGGCAATAAATTTAGATTTTGTCACCCCTTTAAAATAATCGTAATTACTTAAAAAATTACGGGATAAGCACAGTTTGTAACTCTCAAGAACTCCTCGCAAACTTGCTTTTTAGCATTTTTTGAACGTATATCTCAACCGCATGGGGTTGCTAGAAGCAACTTGAAAACAAACGAATCTACAAGGTCCAGGACCGGCAGCATTGCTGTTAAATTCAAGGCAGATTTCTATGGCTATTGAACGCACTTTTTCCATGATTAAGCCAGACGCAACAAAGCGTAACCTCACCGGTGCTATCACCGCAAAGTTGGAAGAAGCAGGTCTGCGTGTTGTTGCCTCCAAACGCGTATGGATGTCTTTGCGCGAGGCAGAAGGCTTTTATGCAGTACACAAAGAGCGGCCATTTTTTGGTGAGTTGACCGAATTCATGTCATCCGGCCCAACCATCGTTCAGGTTTTGGAAGGCGAAAACGCAATTGCCAAAAACCGCGAAGTAATGGGTGCCACGAACCCAGCGGATGCTGCAGAAGGTACTATTCGCAAAGAATTCGCGCTTTCAATTGGCGAAAACTCTGTTCATGGTTCTGACGCTCCTGAAACAGCTGCTGAAGAGATTGCCTACTGGTTCTCCGGAACTGAAATTGTTGGCTAATACTTTGGCCTAGAATTGAGCGAAAAGGGCTGCTTTTGCGGCCCTTTTTTGTATCTTATCTTTGACAGCAAAAAGACTATTCTTTATCTCTTATTTTCTGCAACTAAGTACTCCTACATAAAATACTGTTAGATCTATGAGGCTGAGCGGTAAATGAGTGTCACCAAGAAAACAAAAAAAATAACCATACCGACAATTCAGGCAATGAAAGGCGATCAGCAAATAGTTTGCCTGACGGCCTATACCACGCCTCAGGCCAAATTACTCGACCCGCACTGCGAACTGGTACTGGTCGGCGATAGTGTGGGCATGGTGTTGCATGGTATGGAATCAACACTCGAAGTCACTTTAGAAATGATGATACTGCACGCAAAAGCCGTCAAAAAAGGGCTGAAGCAAGCAGTGATGGTTGTTGATTTGCCCTTTGGAACATACGAGCAAAGCCCTCAGCAAGCTTTTGAAGCTGCTGCACGTGTTATGAGCGAAACCGGCTGTGATGCGGTAAAGCTTGAGGGGGGTGCTTATATGGCAAAAACCATTGAATTTTTAACAGAGCGCGGCATTCCGGTTATGGCGCACCTTGGCTTGACACCGCAATCGGTAAACTCATTTGGGGGATACAAGGTGCAAGGGCGCGGTGAGGATGGCGACAAAATTCTTCAAGACGCTATTGCCGTTTCAAACGCCGGGGCTTTTGCCGTGGTACTGGAAAAGCTCCCCACGCAACTGGCAAAGCAAATAACAATGGCGATTACTATCCCGACTATCGGCATAGGCGCATCCAATTTAACCGACGGGCAGATATTGGTGACCGAAGACATGCTGGGCCTATTTGCTGATTTCCAGCCCAAATTTGTCAAACGCTACGCCAATTTACAGGAGAACATCTCCAAAGCTGTTGCCGAATATGCAAGTGAAGTCAAAAATCAAAGCTTTCCTTCCGAAGAGCATAGTTTTAAATAAATAGAATAGTTCAAATTAGTCCTCCATTTGTGTTTTCTAACGAGGACAAAGGGCATTCTTCAATGCAAAAATATAAAACAGCATGTCCGCATGATTGCCCTTCAACTTGTGCTCTGGAAGTAGAAATTACTCCGCAAGGTCGTTTGGGGCGTGTTTATGGCTCCAAAAAGAATGCCTATACCGCCGGCGTGATTTGCGCCAAAGTCGCCCGTTATAGCGAGCGCCAACACCACCCGGATAGACTGCTATACCCATTAAAGCGAACTGGAGCTAAGGGCTCGGGAAAGTTTAAGCGCATCAGCTGGGATGAAGCACTGGAGAAAATAACCCAAAAGTTTCTTGAAGCAGAACAACAGCATGGCCCGCAAGCCGTGTGGCCCTATTACTTTGCCGGTACCATGGGGCTGGTGCAGCGAGATAGTATCAATCGCCTACGTCATGCCAAAGGGTACTCGGGCATGTACCAGACCTTTTGTACCAATATGGCTTGGACGGGCTATATTGCCGGAACGGGCAAACTGGCAGGACCAGACCCTAAGGAAATGGCGGTTTCTGATTGCGTGGTCATATGGGGTACCAATCCCGTGGCCACGCAAGTGAATGTGATGACCCATGCCATCAAGGCACGTAAAACCCGCGCTGCCAAAATCGTTGTTATTGATGTTTACGATACGCCCACGGCGCAGCAAGCCGATATCAAACTGATACTACGGCCCGGTACCGACGGTGCTCTTGCTTGTGCCGTAATGCATGTTTTGTTTCGAGATGGTTATGCCGATCATGCCTATATGGAAAAATATGCAGATTGCCCGCAGGAGTTGGCGGAGCATCTGCGTGAAAAAACACCCGAGTGGGCCGCCCAAATAACTGGGCTAAGCGTTGAGCAGATCGAAGATTTTGCCGCTTTGGTAGGGCAGAATAAGCGCACATTTTTCCGTTTGGGTTATGGTTTTACCCGTCAGCGCAATGGCGTGACGAATATGCACGCGGCCTCTTGTATCGCTGTTGTTGGTGGCCACTACCAGTATGAGGGAGGCGGTGCGTTTCATAATAATGGCGCAATTTATGGTCTCAATACCTCCCGCGTTGAAGCGCGTGAGTTGGCAGACCGCCATAGCCGCCAACTGGATATGTCGCAAATTGGCCGTGTTCTCACTGGAGACGACACAGCCTTACACGATGGCCCGCCTGTAAACGCACTATTTATCCAGAACTGCAATCCCGCTAGTGTGGCACCTGAGCAAACACTTGTGCATCAGGGGTTGAAGCGGGAAGATTTGTTCACTGTGGTGCATGAACAATTCCTCACCGAAACCGCCCGCTTTGCTGATATTGTATTGCCAGCCACCATGTTTACCGAGCACGACGATATCTATAAGGCAGCCGGTGGCCACTCAATTTTATTGGGCCCCAAACTCATGCCAGCCCCGGGAGAGGCGAGAGAAAACCTTTGGGTTTTAAACGAACTTATCAAACGGCTGAATGGTACGGATCATAAGGGGCATCACATGAGCGCTCGCGAGCATGTGGACTGGATATTGCAAAACTCCGGTCATGGCACTTTGGCAGAGATGGAAGAGCATGGGTTTAAGGATTGTCAGCCTGATTTTGAACAAGCGCATTATCTGAGTGGTTTTGGGTATCGCGACAAAAAATTCCGCTTTGCTCCAGATTGGAGTAAAATTCCAGCACCAAATGCTGGCCCAATGGGACCATGGCAGCAAATGCCTCGCCTGCCAGATCATTGGGAGGTGAATGAGGCGGTAAGTGAAGAGGTGCCATTTAAACTGGTGACGGCACCGGCGCGCTCATTCCTGAATTCGTCCTTTAACGAAACCAAGGGCTCTCGCGACAAAGAAGGCCGTCCTTACGTGCTGATAAATGCCGAAGATGCCCAGCAATTGGGTATAGAAGAAGAAGCGCCGGTAGCACTTACCAACACCCGCGGCCGTGTTGAGCTTCATGCTAAAATTGCAAAAGACATCGGATCGGGAGAGGGGCAGCAGCGCGGCATTTTAATCAGCGAAGGGATATGGCCCAATGAGTGCTTTATTAACGGCTGCGGCATCAATACCTTGACAGGTGCAGATCAAACCGCGCCCTATGGCGGCGCTGCTTTCCATGACATTGCCGTGCGCCTTGAGCCAATATAACAGCTGCTAAAGAAACAGCGCCCCTTTGCCTATGCCAGTTTAAGACCAATCACCCCGGTGATAATCAAGAGCACTGATACCATTCGTATAGCGTTAAGAGTATCGCCAAATAATACGACACCTACCGCGAACGTACCTGCGGCTCCGATGCCGGTCCAGACCGCATAGGCTGTGCCCATAGGAATGGTCTTTTGTGCATAAAACAGCATCGCTCCAGAGAGTGTCATCGAGACAATAGAAAATGCGATCCAGCCCAAATTTGTACCGGCCTCGGAATAGCTGTTTTTCAATCCTAAGGGCCACCCAATTTCAAACAACCCGCCGAGAATTAGTGCCAACCATGCTAAACTCATAACAACCTCATCTGGCTGGTGATTAGAAAACACGCCGTTCAATTGAACGGCGTATTACCTCTTTTTCAAACAATTTATCTTTGTACAATGCGAACCAAGGCCGTGATAACAGGAAAATTGGGACTACTTGTCCGTCGCCAGCACACGCATACCGTGAATTCGATAGTTGCCACTAGCAATTAACCGCAGGGCTTGCGGGTAGATTTGGTGTTCGATTTCAAGAACTCTTGTACCAAGACGATTGGCATCATCGGTATCTTCTACTTGCACAATGCCCTGTGCTATAATCGGCCCAACATCCATTTCGGCCGTGACAAAATGCACCGTCGCACCATGCACCTTTACGCCGGTTTCAATGGCCCGTTCATGGGTATCAAGCCCGGGAAAGGCCGGCAGTAAGGCCGGGTGGATATTAATCAAGCGGTTATGCCAGCGGTTAACAAACCACGGGGTCAGCAGCCGCATAAAACCGGCCAACACTACCAGTTCTACGCCGTTCTCTTCAAGCTTTGCATCAAGATCCCGTTCAAAGGCCTCACGGTCCTTGCCATATTGTTTATGATCAAGGGCAAAACATGCAATGCCCTCGTTTCGGGCATAACTTAGCCCCGCCGCGTCGGGGCGGTTAGAGCCGACCACAACAATCTCAGCGGGAAAATCCGCAGTTCGAGTTGCATTAATCAACGAAATCATATTGCTGCCGCGCCCGGAGATGAGTACGGCAACTTTCTTCCGGTAAACGCTCATTGCGAAAATCCAAGTGAACCGGTGAATTGGACTGCTTCACCATTACGTGGTTCCAGCACACCCAGTTGGCAAACGCGTTCGCCATTTTCTTCCAGTATACGAGTAACCTCAGCCACCTTGTCGGCACTCACAGCAACCACCATACCAACGCCGCAGTTAAATGTCCGCAGCATTTCACTTTCAGCCACATTACCAGCTTGAGCGAGCCAGCCAAATACAGCGGGTGCGTTAATTGCTGTCAAATCGATTTTTGCACCTAAATCATCTGGTAGAACACGTGGCAGGTTTTCTGGCAATCCACCGCCAGTAATATGGGCCAAAGCTTTCACGCCTTGTGTACCACGAATGGCAGCCAGTAGGGACTTCACATAAATACGGGTGGGTACCATTAGCTCTTGCCCAAGGGAAGAGTTTGGGGCAAATGGAGCAGGGGAGCCAAAGCCTAAACCAGCATGCTCGATGATTTTTCGCACCAAGGAAAAGCCATTAGAATGGACACCCGAGGAAGCAAGACCTAGTAGTACATCGCCCGCTTGTAAATCGCGACTTGGCAACAATGCACCTCGTTCTGCTGCACCCACAGCGAAACCGGCTAGGTCGTAATCTCCCTTAGCATACATACCCGGCATTTCAGCGGTTTCGCCGCCAATAAGGGCGCAACCAGCTTGCTTGCAGCCCTCGGCAATACCAGAGACCACGGAGGTTGCCTCGGTAACGTCCAACGCGCCACAAGCATAATAATCAAGGAAGAAAAGCGGCTCGGCACCTTGCACCACAAGATCATTCACGCACATAGCCACAAGATCAATGCCAACCCCGCTATGCTCGCCAGTTTCAATGGCAATTTTCAACTTTGTGCCCACACCATCATTGGCGGCAACCAAAATAGGGTCTTTAAACCCGGCCCCTTTCAAATCAAACAAGCCCCCGAAGCCGCCAATCTCGCTATCAGCACCAGGACGGCGCGTGGCTTTAACCAATGGACTGATCTGCTTGACAAGGGTATTACCCGCATCAATATCGACACCGGCTTCACTATATGTAAGACCGTTATTCCCAGTCTGGTTCATTCTCAGGGGTTCCTTTTTCAATCGACTCTGGCCTATGGAAAACCAGATGTGTAATGAAGGCTATGGGCTGGCATAGAACCCAAAAGACATTATAAATGCAAGAGTGATATAAAGAGAATTGAATGCTTAATCACAGTAGTTCTAGGGTTAATTCGGGTATTTTCTCTAAATCTGCTAGAAACTTTGATTGTGGACCGGATGCATGAAGTGTTTTTGAAATGATTTCACTTTATGAATAGTTTTTCATTTAAACCTTCACTGCTGTAAAGAGGGCATAATGACATTAAAAAAGAAAATATATTTCTGGCTTGGAACCTTTGCGGTCTTCATTTTATTTATGCTGCTCTTTCAAGACATTCTCCTGCCATTCATCGCTGGTTTAATTCTTGCTTATCTGCTTGATCCCATTGCCGATAAGCTGGAAGAAATTGGTATGAGCCGAACTTGGGCAACTCTTACTATCTTGTTGAGTTTTCTCATTATATTTGTTGTTGCACTGCTTATAATGTTTCCATTGCTTGGGGATCAGTTATTACAATTGGTTGCAGCTTTACCCGAGCTTCTTAGAAAGCTTCAGGTTATCTTAAACTCTGTTATAGGAAACCGTTTGGAAGCCATTGGTTTTACAACCGATAAGCTTCAGTCCCAAATGGGAGGATTGGTAACACAAGCGGCAAGCTGGCTTGGAACATTACTTCTTTCCATATGGAGCAGTTCGCAAGCGCTGCTTTCCTTACTATCGTTATTCGTGATTACGCCAGTAGTAGCCTTTTACATTCTGCTAGACTGGGACCGTATGATGGAAAAAATCGATAGCTGGCTGCCAAGAGATCAACACGACACCATTAAAGAACTTGCAATGGAAATGCACAGGGCTGTAGGAGGTTTTATCCGCGGTCAAAGTATGATGTGTCTGATTCTGGGGACATTTTATGCGGTTAGCCTCATGGCTGTGGGGCTTCATTACGGGTTACTTATTGGTTTTACAGCGGGTATTGTCAGCTTTATTCCCTATGTGGGGGCATTGGTTGGCTTTCTGTTGTCAATAGGTGTGGCTATTGCACAGTTTTGGCCAGATTATTTTATGATTGTTACGGTATTTATCATTTTCTCAATCGGGCAGTTTTTAGAAGGAAACATTCTGCAACCTAAATTATTAGGCAATAGCATTGGCTTACATCCAGTGTGGTTGATGTTTGCATTGCTGGCTTTTGGTTCTTTACTGGGGTTTGCGGGGATGTTAATCGCAATTCCGGCTGCTGCGGTGGTAGGGGTACTAGCGCGATTTGCATTAGAGCAATATCTTGCCAGCAAGTTATATAGGGGCGCTGCGCCCACAGAAAATACTCAGGAAGAGTTGGAATGAATGAAACGGCCAATCCGCAACAATTACCACTAGTGCTCCCACACGAGGAGGCATTGGGAGCCGATGACTATTTGGTAACCGATACGAATCAGGCTGCATATAAGCTGGTAACCAGCTGGCCCGAGTGGCCATCACCTATTGTGATGGTCAATGGTCCCGCTGGCTCGGGAAAATCGCATCTGGTGAGTGCGTGGAGCGAAATAAGTGGTGCAAATATATGCCAAGCTAAAGAGCTGACACCACAACTGCTGCCTGAACTGGTTGAAGCCGGTCCCGTTGCGATTGAGGATTTACATGAAGGTTTTGATGAACGAAATATGTTTCATCTATTCAATGCCGTTCGCCAACAAAACTCTTTTATGCTTTTAACATCACGCAAACCAGCCGCAGCATTAAATATACAAGTCCCTGATTTATCTTCACGTTTTCGCGCAACAACACCAGTTGAAATACATGAGCCCGATGATATGCTGCTGAAAATGGTGATGACAAAACTCTTCGCAGACCGCCAGGTTGCTGTTGATTCAACACTTATAGATTATCTGGTTTTACGTATCGAACGCTCCCTTTACGCTGCAAGAAATGTTGTTGAGCTGCTCGACCGGCAAGCCTTGGCAAGTGGAACGAAAATAACCCGCGTTATGGCCTCTAGACTATTAGAAAACCTTAATGAATAATCAAAGGTAGCTGTCATATTCTTGTCATGACGCGTGATGAATACCTGTTTCTTATTGTTTATTAATCAGAGCGGAGAAAAAAGCCCATGAACACCAGTAATGACGGAGCCACTCAAAAGCAACAAAGCTCCATATCGGGTGAGGGCAAGAAGGCGATAATTGGCGCAAAACTGATGGAGCGACCAGAGCGTTTTGTGAATCGCGAATTATCATGGTTGCAGTTTAACCGCCGCGTTCTCGAAGAATCGATGAATCCAAGCCATCCTTTATTAGAGCGGCTTCGTTTTCTTTCAATTTCCGCCAATAATTTGGATGAGTTTTTCATGGTCCGCGTGGCTGGTTTGCGGGCACAAAAACGAGCGGAAATTAGCAAAGTTTCGGCTGATGGCCTCACTCCTGCCGGACAGCTTGAAAAAATCTCTGTTGCAGTTGGTCGCCTTCAAAGTGAACAGCAAGGCCGCTTTCGCCAGTTAAAAAGTGAATTAGAAGACGAAGGCATTTACATCATAGATGCCAACGATATGAGTGAAGCGGAGGCTGATTGGCTTGAAGGGTATTTTCTAAATCATATTTTCCCTGTACTGACACCACTGGCTATCGACCCAGCGCATCCATTTCCTTTTATTCCCAACTTTGGCTTTTCGTTAATTCTGGATTTAGTGCCAGTGAACGGAGGCCCGGGCATGACAGCGCTGCTTCGAATGCCAAACCAAATTGGCCGCTTTGTAATTTTGCCAAAAGCGAAAGGTGCTGCAAGTCATATTACCCGTTTCATCCCTGTTGAAACTATCGTTAGTTTATTCATAGGTAAGCTTTTTCCTGGATATGAGGTGCGCGGGAAGGGCGCTTTTCGTGTCCTGCGCGATTCTGACTTGGAAATTGAAGAAGAAGCAGAAGACTTAGTACGTGAATTTGAAACCGCCCTAAAGCGCCGGCGTCGTGGCTTGGTTATCCGTTTGGAGATTGAGGAAAGCACACCGGCTATACTACGGGAATTTGTCGCCGAGCAATTGGAAGTCCTTGAGGAGGAAGTTTTCCTCGTCAATGGATTACTAGCTTTGAACGATCTTTCGCAAGCTGTTGGCTTAGATAGGGATGAGTTAAAATTTTCACCGTATTCACCGCGCTATCCTGAACGGGTGAAAGAGCAAAACGGCGATTGTTTTGCCGCCATTCAGCAAAAAGACATCTTGGTACACCACCCCTATGAGTCGTTTGATGTGGTCGTGCAATTCTTACTGCAAGCTGCACAAGATCCCGATGTGGTGGCAATTAAACAAACACTTTATCGCACCTCTAACAACTCACCCATTGTCAAAGCATTAGCAGAAGCTGCAGAGGCAGGGAAATCGGTTACTGCACTCGTGGAGCTGAAGGCACGTTTCGATGAAGAAGCCAACATTAAGTGGGCGCGTGATTTGGAGCGGGCAGGGGTACAAGTGGTCTTCGGCTTTCTAGAACTGAAAACGCATGCAAAAGTTTCGATGGTCGTGCGCCGCGAGCACAATGGTTTGCGCACCTATTGCCATTTTGGAACGGGTAACTATCACCCCATCACAGCAAAAATCTATACGGATATGTCGTATTTTACTGCCGACCCAGGCATGGCGCGTGATGCAACGAAGGTATTCAACTATATTACGGGCTATGCCCAACCGGGTGGCCTTGAGGAGCTATCATTCTCGCCTGTCAGCTTGCGCCGGAAAATCCTCGAACATACCGAGCAGGAAATAGAGCACGCGAAAGCAGGTGAGCCGGCTCAAATCTGGCTCAAAATGAACTCTCTTGTCGACCCGGGTATCATTGACGCCTTATACCGCGCCTCGCAAGCGGGTGTTCAGGTTGATCTAGTCGTGCGTGGCATATGTTGCTTACGACCAGAAGTTCCCGGTCTTTCCGATAATATTCGTGCAAAATCTATTGTTGGCCGCTTTCTTGAACATAGCCGCATTTATTGTTTTGGTAACGGCCATGGCTTACCATCGCGCGAGGCGAGCGTATATATCAGCTCGGCAGATTTGATGCCCCGCAATTTGGACAGGCGCGTGGAAACACTCATCCCCATAAAAAATCCTACTGTTCACGAACAGATGCTGGATCAAGTTATGGTAGCAAATCTGGAGGATAACCAGCAAAGCTGGCGCTTGTTACCCGACGGATCGCACGAGCGAATTATCGCAGCACCGGATGAAGACCCATTCAACGTGCATCAATACTTCATGACACACCCGTCGTTGTCTGGTAGAGGAAGCGCGTCAATAGATGATAAACCAAAACCATTCGACGAACGAGACTAAGGTGCCAGACACTTTGCATGATGGGAGTCCCAGGGGGCGTTTTACGGCTGCTGGCTCCCTTGGAATTATAGATATTGGTTCAAACTCCGTACGCTTGGTGATTTACGAGCGTGAGGCAAGGTTTCCAACGGCCCTGTTCAACGAAAAAGTGTTGGCAGGGCTTGGTCGCGGTGTTGGTGAGACCGGGCGATTATCCGATAAAAGCGTGCATACAGCATTAGAAGCTTTAGTGCGTTTTCGCGCCCTCTGCGATCACGTGGGGGTCAAAAAACTCTCGATCATTGCAACAGCTGCTGCAAGAGAAACCGAAAACGGCCCTGATTTCATAGCTGAAGTTGAAAGAATATGTGGTGTAGAAGTCAAAATTCTTTCAGGCTTTGATGAAGCGTATTACTCAGCTATGGGCGTGCGTTCGGGCTTTTGGAAGCCCGATGGTCTGGTTGGAGACTTGGGAGGCGGCTCTCTTGAGCTGGTCGATATCAACGCTCATGGGCTGGGCGAGGGGCATACTTATCCACTTGGGGGGATACGCCTACAAGAAGCGGCGGGTAAATCTCCTGAAGCCGCTGCGAAAATTGCATCGGACATACTGGCAACAGCTCCCTGGATTTCGCAGGCTGCGATGCGGAAATTCTACGCCATAGGTGGAACTTGGCGCTCACTAGGGCGCTTACATCTCTTTCAAGAGCGCTATCCACTACATGTGATGCACGATTATGCAATTCCGGCAGAAGTAGCCATAGATTTTTGTGAGCGTGTCGCTTTCACCCCGTTATCCAGTCAACCAAAAATTGAAGTGGTTTCAAAAGCACGGCGATCATTATTGCCCTATGGTGCCGTTGTGCTTAAAGAGGTTTTGCAACGTTCAGGCGCAGACCAGGTTGTTTTTTCAGCGCTTGGAATTCGAGAGGGGCTGCTGTTTGATAACCTGTCTGCAGAAAAGCAAGAACAAGATCCACTGTTGGAAGCTGCCAGAGAACTGTGCGTATTGCGATCACGCTCCCCCCGTTACGCTCAAGAACTCATGGAGTGGACGGAAAAAATACTCACAATTGCAGGCATAGAAGAAAGTGAGACCGAAACAAGGCTTCGCAAAGCAGCCTGTTATTTGTCAGACATCGGTTGGCGAGCGCACCCGGATTATCGTGGGAAACAGTCCCTCAATGTCATCTCGAATATGGGTTTTATAGGCATTAACCACTCAGGCAGAGCCTATTTGGCCTTAGCGGTTTTTTATCAACACGAAGGTTTGATAGATGAGGCCGTTTCCCCAAAAATTAAAGGACTTTGCACACCGCGCCTCATGCGCCTTGCGCGAATAATTGGTGCCTCTATGCGTGTTGCTTCACTCGTTTCCGCATCAATTGATGGTGTCTTGCTCAATGCCACAATAACGGTTGAGAGTGATGCTCTCGTTTTAGCCCTGCCAGAAAAACTATCAGCGTTAAATGGTGAACGTTTACAAAAACGCTTGCATCAACTTGCAAAAATATTGGAATTGCGCGGCGAAGTTCGTACGCGTTGCTAACTTGCACATTAGAGAATCAAACCCAATCGCAAACTTACGTGGGGCGATTGGGTTCTCTTCTCGTTCACATTAAACCGTTTTGGGTTTACGCGGTTTCGCCCGTGTGCTTCTTTGCTTGGCAACGCGTTCAATTGGCTCGCCTTGATTGCAAACAACAATATCGCGACCATTAAATGCCAATCCAACACGGCCTTTCTTCAAGTTCAAAGCATCTTCGCCAAACAACTCGCGGCGCCATCCCTTTAAAGCGTTCACATCAGCCTCTTCATGAGAAGCAATTTTTTCAAGGTCATCAACTGTCGCAATTAGTTTAGCGGCAACCCCAGACTGCTCGCTTTTTAATTTAAGCAAAACCTTGAGCAAATCGACCGCGGCGCCAGAGCCTTCTGGCATCGGTTTACCCTTTGGGACCTCGGGTAAATCCTCTTTGGCAATTGCATGAGCCCGCGCTACAGCAGCCAGTATTTCGTCTGCCTGTTTAGAACGCTCAAAACCACGTGGAACACTACGTAAATGCCCGAGCGCTTTAGAGCTGGTTGGTTGCTGGATGCTGATTTCAAAAATCGCATCATCTTTAATCACCCGTGAGCGAGGTACATCACGCGATTGAGCTTCACTTTCACGCCAAGCTGCCAACTCTTTTAGGATAGCAAACTCCATTGGCTTTCGAATGCGTAACTTTAACCGCTGCCAAGCTTTTTCGGGCTCGCTACGATACGTCTCCTCAGAGCGCAGCGTATCCATTTCACCATCCACCCAATGCGTACGCTGCTTTCCTTCAAGCTCACGCGTTAAGTATTGGTAGACTTCTCGCAAATGGGTGACGTCCGCTAGTGCATATTCTAGCTGCTTCTCGGTGAGAGGGCGGCGTGACCAATCAGTAAAACGAGAACTTTTATCAATCCGTTCACCGGTAATCTTATTCACCAGTTGATCATAGGAGACAGAATCGCCAAATCCGCAGACCATGGCAGCAACTTGCGTATCAAATATGGGAGCCGGAACAAAACCACCAAGGTGATAGATTATTTCTACATCCTGTCGCGCAGCGTGGAAAACCTTAACAACAGCAGAGTTGCGCATAAGCTCGAAAAAAGGTTCCAGTGAAAGCTCAGGTGCAAGCGCATCAACGATTACCGCTTCTTCATCACTTGCAATTTGAATAACACAGAGTTTAGGCCAAAAAGTTGTTTCACGCAGAAATTCTGTATCTACGGTAACAAAACTAAACTGGGAAAGGCGCTCGCAAGTTGCTGCGAGTTCGTGAGTTGTTGTGATCATTTTCATGGTTGCGAACCTATACCCCACACTGCCTAAAATGTCGCGTAAAAAGTTGTAAGCCGCCACAAAGCGTCGCGGTTTATGCATGTTTTACAAGGGGCTAATTAAGCCCAAAACTTGTAATTAGTCAAAGCCTAGTGAAAATAGGTATTTCACAATAAGTTTTATAGAAAATACCTTATGTGTCGGCTCAAGCTATCAACAAAATAGTTTTAAAATGGCGTGATTTGTAATTTTTCAGGGCATTTCCACTGCTAAACTTGACATTGTTGCTCGAGCATGTCTTTTCCAACCTTGGCCCATGTTATAGGGCAAGACTATGTAATTTTAATATTAGAAATACCAAGGCTGAGGACGCTATGCATCGCTATCGGAGCCACACCTGCGGAGAACTGCGGGCAACGAATGAAGGTGAAACGGCACGCCTGTCCGGTTGGGTACATCGTGTACGCGATCATGGCGGTTTGCTATTTATCGATCTACGAGACCACTACGGCATGACCCAATGTGTGGTCGATCCTGATTCTCCAGCGTTTAAGCTTGCAGAAACCGTACGCGCCGAATGGTGCTTGCGCATTGATGGTGAAGTGAAACCACGCTCTGCAGAAACTAAAAACGAAAACCTTGCTACCGGCGATATCGAGGTATTCATCCGCGATATTGAAGTGCTGGGTTCTTCTAAAGAGCTGCCGCTGCCTATTTTTGGTGAACCGGAATACCCAGAGGACATTCGCCTTAAATACCGCTTCCTAGATCTGCGCCGCGAGACCCTGCACAACAACCTGGTAAAGCGCACCAAGATCATTAACTCCATGCGCCAGCGCATGAACACCATCGGGTTTAATGAATTCCAGACCCCGATCCTGACCGCATCTTCCCCAGAAGGTGCGCGTGACTTCCTGGTGCCATCGCGTATCCATCCTGGTAAATTCTACGCATTGCCGCAGGCGCCACAGCAATTCAAGCAGTTGCTAATGATGTCCGGCTTTGATCGCTACTTCCAGATCGCCCCTTGCTTCCGTGATGAAGATCCTCGCGCTGACCGCCTGCCGGGTGAGTTTTACCAGCTTGACGTGGAAATGAGCTTCGTCACCCAAGAAGACGTGCTGCAAACCATGGAGCCGGTTATTCGCGGCGTATTTGAAGAGTTCGCAGAGGGCAAAGCTGTCACCAAAGAATTCCCGCGCATTGCCTATGCCGACGCCATCCGCAAATACGGCTCCGACAAGCCGGATCTGCGCAACCCGATTGAAATGCAGGCTGTAACCGAGCATTTCGCCGGCTCTGGCTTTAAAGTGTTCGCCCGCATGATCGAGAGCGACCCTAAAGTGGAAGTTTGGGCAATCCCGGCTCCAAAGGGTGGTTCACGTGCCTTCTGTGATCGCATGAACTCTTGGGCGCAAAGCGAAGGCCAGCCGGGCATGGGCTACATCTTCTTCCGTGACGAAGAAGGCGCTACAGTAGGCGCTGGCCCTGTTGCTAAAAACATTGGTACCGAACGTACTGAAGCCATGCGCATTCAGCTGGGGCTGGAGCAGGGCGATGCGGTCTTCTTTGCCGCCGGGGATCCGAAGAAATTCGCCGACTTTGCTGGTAAAGCCCGCACCCGCGTTGGTGAAGAGCTGAACCTGATCAACGAAGATGCCTTCGAACTTTGCTGGATTGTTGACTTCCCGATGTTTGAATGGGACGAGGAAGAAAAGAAGGTCGACTTCTGCCACAACCCGTTCTCCATGCCAGAAGGTGGTCTGGAAGGCCTGAATACCAAAGACCCGCTGGAGCTCAATGCCTATCAGTATGATGTGGTTTGTAACGGCTTTGAAATCGGTTCCGGTGCGATCCGTAACCACTCTCCAGAGGTCATGAAAAAAGCCTTCGAAATCGCGGGCTATGAAGTGGAAACGCTGGAAGAGAAATTCGGCGGCATGCTGCGCGCATTTGAGTACGGCGCTCCACCGCACGGCGGCATGGCAGCGGGCGTAGACCGCATTATTATGCTGCTCGTTGGCGCTAAAAACCTGCGTGAAGTGACCCTGTTCCCGATGAACCAGCAGGCGCAGGATCTGCTCATGGGCGCGCCAAGCGATGTCTTCCCGGCGCAGCTGCGCGATCTGCATATTCGCTTGAACCTGCCGGAAGCATAAACTTCCAAGTCTGAAATGACTACAAGTATTAAAGCAGGCAGTTGTTATAAGCAGCTGCCTGCTTTCCTGTTTAGGTCCACTTGCCATACCGACGCAATACTATCAAATAGGCTCTATTGCTTGTAATACTTGCCACCTGAGAGATGTGAGGTTCAATCGTGTTCAAAGCGCTACAAAACAAATTATTCAAAGACCCTGAAAGTGCCGGTAGTTTGATTAAGCGCTTGCTCAAAGAGAATTTTCACCATTACCGCGGACAGTATCTGCTCGCCTTCATATTGATGGCTCTTGCAGCCGGGGCAGGGGCGGCCAGTGCTGCCATCATGAAAAATATTATCAACGAGGTTTTTATAGCCCAAGACGCCACCATGGTTTATGTGATCTCGTTCACGGTAATGGCAATATTTACGATCAAAGGTTTGGCAACATATGGCCAACTGGTCATTCTTAGTCGCGTTGGGAACTCAATAGTTGCAAAACTGCAAAAGAAGATGTTTGCAAAAACACTCGGCCTTGGTATTCGATATTTTGATCGCACAAGCTTTGGTGATTTAGCAACCAGATTTGGACAAAATACAGCTGCAGCGCGTGCAGTTATGGATTTGGTGATCCTCACACTGGGCCGTGATATAATGGCAGTTGTTGGTCTTGTTTCAGTGATGGTCTATCAAAATCCTCGATTGAGTTTGATTGCATTCGTGATAATGCCGCCAGCAGTTTTTGCCGTATCAAAGCTGGTACGGCGCGTTAAGCGTATTGCGAAAAGCCAGTTCATCTCTCAAACTAAAATACTCTCATTAGTAAAAGAAATGGCTCTTGGCATTCGCATTATTAAGTCGTTTCGTTATGAAAACCAGATGCAAACGGCCATGACTACCGCCATATCCGAGGTCGAAGGGCAAGCAAATAAAATCGCGCGGCTCACAGCTCGAACTTCTCCACTAATGGAAACGCTTGGCGGTTTTGCTATCGCTATGATTATTCTTTATGGCGGTTATGCGGTAATACACTTGGGGCAAGACCCAGGTGCATTCTTCTCGTTCATCACAGCACTTTTATTGGCTTATGACCCTGTAAAAAGACTTGCGCGACTACAAGTGAATTTGAATACACAGCTTGTAGGCGTGCGCTTGATGTATGAAATTCTTGATCAAGAGGATGCACACCCCGATGAAGAAAACAAAAAAACGCTACAAATCACTCATGGTGAAATTAAGTTCAATAACGTTGATTTTTGTTATGGTGAAGAGCGGGTACTAAAAGCGTTAAGTTTTACAGCGAAAGCCGGAGAGGTGACCGCGCTCGTCGGCAGTTCGGGAGCTGGTAAGTCTACAGTATTTTCGTTGATTGAGCGCTATTATGACATTGAAAATGGAACGATTGCAGTTGATGGCCAAAACTTGAACGAGGTCAGCGTTACTAGTTTGCGCAGCAATGTAGCGATTGTTTCGCAAGACACTTTTTTGTTTGACCGTACAGTTGCCGAAAATATCGCCATTGGCAAACCTGGAGCCACAAAAGAAGAAATACAAGTGGCCGCTCAAAATGCACATGCTCACAGCTTCATTTGCGAATTGGAGAATGGCTACGATACAATCGTTGGTGAAGGTGGTGGCAGGTTGTCCGGCGGTCAAAGGCAACGTATTGCCATAGCGCGGGCGATGCTTTCAAGAGCACCTATATTATTGCTGGATGAAGCGACTTCAGCACTAGATGCAAAAAGCGAAGCACATGTCCAAGATGCCCTGAAGAAACTTATGCATGGGCGTACTACAATTGTTATAGCACACCGATTAGCGACAGTTCGCAACGCTGATTGTATCCATGTAATGGATAAGGGACGCGTAATTGAAAGTGGTAGCCATGAAGAGCTTTATGCACAAAATGGCACATACCATCACCTTTGCGATTTACAGTTTAATGGCAATAACTGAATACCATAGAAACACAACAGACGGGTGCTCTCGCGTTACAGTGCTCAAAATTAGCGGTTGCATCCTGTTACTTATTATCAACGCGTATAGGTTACTATCTTTGCCGTTAGTTGCCTTAGATAGGCAAACCACACTCGTGGTTATAGGTGACATAAACAATAAAATTCCATAATATTTATTATGCGAATTATATATTCCTATAATAATAGTCATACTCTCTCTAATCAGCTTCGTTCCACCATCTATTTTTGTTATCTCGCTTCGGATTATAATGTGAGCGCGTTGCCCAATCATCTCTAATAAATATGACGGGCTCTTCATAATGGTGCTGCTCAAGTATTTTTCAAAACTCTATCCAATAATGCAGTATCTTGTTTAATTGAGATTTTAAGCTCAACCACAGGGAAGCTATCTATATCGCCCTTCTTGTATCCTTCCCTATGAATGGCCGTAGTCGTCCCCATCTCTGCTCGATAGGTTTCTTGTCCAACAGCGCTGATGCTAGCATTGCGTTGATAGCGACCATAGCTTAACGGGCAAACGGTCATCACCGCATCAAGAATACGATCACAATCACCTGGACGCGTTTGAACTTCTATAGTCCAGACTTTTTGTAGGGAACAGCTTTGTAAATCAGGTAGTTACTTCATGTTAGCCTCCTAATTCTGGCGCTCAATCAAAGGTATTCTTTCAGCAGCACTTCGAATAGATAAACCGAGTTTGTTTCCTTCCTTAAATCCTAGTTTTTTATAGAACCCAACGGCTTCTCCCCTGAGGCCAGTTTGTAACATAATTTTATAAGCACCCGAATCCTCAGCCAGAGCGATTGCGTAGTCCATAACTCTGCGTCCAAATCCACTTCTTTGATGTCTATGTTTGGTCACCACATTCTCAATAACCGCATAGGGTCGGCAGAGCCTTGTAAAATTAGGTAAGAGATGAAGCGTTAGCATACTAACGACCTCCCCCTCATACTCAGCGCCAATCATAAACGTTCCTGGATGTTCTAGGATTGCTGTCACACCGTCAATACGATCAGCATTGCATGAAATTATTTCTTCCTCACCAACGAGTTCTATGTACAAAGCAATAATATCATCAATATCGTTGATGTTTAAAATTCGAGCAGAATCCACACTCATCAAAAATCCTTAACCAAATAAAATGATCATTCCGAAATGGAATACGCTGCACTATAATTGATTCACAACTATGCTGCGATGCAAAATGCTCATTTGGTGTTCCTTTAAAAGAAGCTGCAAGTTCAACAAATAATGAGCCATAAAAAATCCCCGCATTTCAATTATGAAATGCGGGGATTTTTATTTATAAATAACAATGTCTTATAGTTTTTATTTAAGTAAGTCATATAGGGCTGTTGCAACAACCCAGCTGGCTCCTTTTAAATCATTCATTCGTAAATGCTCATCAATTCCGTGAGCCCCACTTTCGGCCAGCGTTTCAGGTCCTGCCCCATAAACAACGGTGGGTACACCGGCCTCTGCATAATGGCGCGCATCTGTAAATAACGGAGCACCTTGTATCGTCACACTCTCGCCAAAGCAACTTCTGGCTTTAGAGTATAACAGGTTTGTAAGTGTATCTTGTGCTGGCGTAACGCGTAGAGGTTCTGCCAACATGAGTCGACGGCACTCAACCTCCACCCCAAGCTCAACCGGTACACTCTTTTCAATCAGAGCGACCAAAGCTTCTTCCTCATCCTCACCAGCTTCTTCTGGGGTTAGTCGGCGATCAATTTTAATGGCCACTCTTTCAGGAACAACATTTGTATGTATCCCCCCCTCGATAACACCAACTGTCAAGCGCGGACCTGCAATACCTTCTGTCTCGCTAGAGATCGAAAGCAATCGCTTACGCTCTTTATAAAGGGCAGATAAAACATAATGCGCCCCCTCAAGCGCATCACAACCTAATTCAGGTTTTGCCGCATGCGCCTGTCGTCCTCGGCAAATCACCTCTAGGTGTAAACAACCATTATGCGCTCGAACAACTTCATAGGAAAATCCGGTGGTAATGGCATAATCTGGAGTACTCAAACCTTGCTCAAGCAACCACTTAGGCCCCACATGCCCCCCCATTTCACCATCGAAAGTAACATGTAGCTCCACTTGCCCCTGCAAGTGATCGCTGCATTTTTTTAAAGCTTTTAGAGCAAATAAATAGCTGGCAATATCTGATTTTGCGATCACTGCGCCACGGCCGAATATTTTATCGTCACTAATCTTCGCTTCAAAGGGATTACTAGACCAGCCCTCGCCCGCCCCTACAACATCCGCATACGAATTTAATGCGATAGTAGGACCATTCCCGTCACCAAACTTCTGCCGAACAATCAGGTTGGTAATTGAAGTCATCCCATGTTGGCGAACAAATGGTTCCGGGACCGGATAAGCCTCAACCTCAAACCCTAGTTCTGTAATGAGTTTGGCGATCTGCTCAGCCGCTTGGTCATTATCTCCTGGTGGGTTCTCGCTTCGAATGCCGATTAATTGCTTAAGAAATGCAACCTCTTCCTCAAAGGACTGCTCAATAGCGGCATCCATTTTAATTCAACCTCTTCTATTGGTATACATCATTAAGTTTATGACACCTTATCACGGCCAATCACGAAGACAAGCGCACATCACAACGCACAAATACGGTATATCCAATAAAAAAGCCCTCAACTTTGGAGGGCTTTTCAAGTCAAAAATTAATTGGGGAGTGGTGCTTTCATACCTTCCAAGAAAAAGTTCATTTCAAGGAGCTGCTTGTCTGTTGCAACTTCACCATCTTTGAGAAAGACCGTTCCATCTTGCCGCTTTAGCGGCCCTTTAAAGATGACAATCTTTCCATCGCTAATCTTCTTTTGTGTATCTTTAGCGAGCGCAACAAGTTCGGCATTAACATTTTTTACAGGTGCCATATGCACCATGTCCTGGTTAAAGCCACCCCAGGTATTCTCTGCCTTCCAATTCCCATCCAAAACAGCCTGTATGCGGCGCTTGTAATAAGCCCCCCAATAATCAACGATAGCTGTTATTTGCGCATCAGGAGCAAATCGCGACATGTCGGAAGCTTGGCCAAATCCTTTAATACCGCGTTCTTGTGCAACTTGTAGCGGAGCCGGAGAATCTGTGTGCTGCACCATAATATCAACACCCTGGTCAATAAGCGCTTTGGCAGCATCGGCTTCGCGGCCCGGATCATACCATGAGTTCACCCAGACCGGTTTAATCTGGAAGTCAGGGTTAACTGTTCGAGCCCCTAAAACAAAGGCATTCATACCACGGATGACTTCTGGTATGGCGAATGGGGCAATATAACCGGCAACACCAGTTTTTGAAACCTTAGCGGCAAGCTGGCCAATTACAAAACGTCCCTCATAAAAACGTCCACCGTATGGTGCAACATTTTTAGTCAGCTTATAACCTGTAGCCGTTTCAAACTTCACACGAGGAAATTTGCGTGCCACTTTGATAGTTGGATTCATATGGGAAAATGAAGTGGCAAAAATCAACTCATACCCACTTCTTGCCAACCGTTCTATAGCCCGCTCGGCATCGCTGCTTTTTGAAACACTTTCGATAAAGCTGGTCTTGATTTTATCACCAAAGTATTTCTCAACCTCGATACGCGCCTGGTCATGCTGATAGGACCAACCATGGTCACTAATCGGCCCCACATATACAAATCCAACCTTGAGAGGTTCTTTTGCCTGACTAGGCAATACACTAGTCATATTAAGGGCGAATGCTGCACAGGCAGCGCTGATCATTGCTATTATTTTACGCATTTGCGTTTTTCCTCATTCTAGAGGTTCTTATTATGAGCTTTTTGCTCTTATAGAGGCTGGGCATACGTTGACGCCAACCCAAAAAAATCTATGGCAAACAAATAGCTAAAGTCTGTTCCACCATTTACTGCACCAAAAAAGCACGCGGTCAGTTAAAACCGCGCGCCCAAAACCGTCGATTATTCAGGGAGTTTATCGTCGATCCCTTTTATGAAGAAGTTCATGCCAAGCAATTGTTTATCACTCGCAATTTCTCCTTCTTTTAAAAATACGGTACCATCTTGCTTAATGATTGGACCTTGGAAGACTTGAAGTTGGCCAGATTGAATTGCATCCCGTGTTTGGCTAGACTTCACTGCAACCTCTTGGCTAACATTAGTGAAAGGAGCCAAGTGCACCATCTCTTTATCAAAACCGCCCCAGGTATCCGTTGAGCTCCAAGTATCATCAAGCACAGCACGAACCCGAGCAATATAATAGGCATCCCAGTAATCAACAATCGCTGTTGTTTGTGCCTCCCGAGCAAATTTGATCATGTCGGAAGCTTGACCAAAACCTTTAATGCCGCGCTCCTGAGCAACCTGTAAGGGGGCTGGCGAGTCAGTATGCTGCACCATAATATCAACACCTTGGTCAATAAGCGCTTTGGCAGCATCAGCTTCGCGGCCCGGATCGTACCAAGAGTTCACCCAAACAGTTTTGATCTTGAATTCAGGGTTTACGGACTGCGCCCCAAGCATAAACGCATTCATACCCCGTACCACTTCGGGAATTGCAAAAGACCCAATATAGCCCGCTGTTCCACTCTTGGAAATTTGTGCCGCCATTTGCCCTAGAACATAACGCCCCTCATAAAAACGTGAGCCATAAGTGGAAACGTTTTTAGCGCGCTTGTAACCTGTTGCGTGCTCAAATTTAATTTTCGGATATTTTTTGGCAACCTTAATCGTAGGGTTCATAAACCCGAACGAGGTTGTAAAAATCAAATCGTGCCCACTGCGTGCAAGACGCTCAATCGCACGTTCAGCATCCGGACCTTCAGAAACACTTTCAATGTAGGTCGTTTCAACCAGATCACCAAAGTGTTCTTCAATTGCCTTTCGCCCCTGATCGTGCTGGTAAGACCAGCCATGATCACTCACAGGCCCCACATAAATAAAACCAACTTTGACTTTATCTTTGGCCAAGGCCATTCCGGCAGAAACGCCCAATGAAATGGCAGCTGCGGTTGCAAGCTTTAAAAGTGTGCGCATCAAGCACCTCCCCTCAAGCAACGGCTCCAAATTTGGAAGGTTTTTGCGCCATACGAGCCGCTTAATATAACGCAAACAGAATTCTTTATCGGTCAGGACGAAATGGCTTACCCAAACATGCCGGTGTATTTATTTTTGTAAGTTGCTTATTGCCCGAGATAATCACCAGAACAAAAATAGTGACGATATAAGGCAGGCTAGACATTAATTGCGATGGCAAGGCAATTCCGTATGCTTGAGCATGAAATTGCAAAACAGACACAGCTCCGAAGAGATAAGCGCCTAATAACAAACGTAATGGCCGCCAAGAGGCAAATACAACCAGCGCTAACGCAATCCATCCGCGACCTGCTGTCATCCCCTCTGTCCACTGCGGTGTGTAGGCCAGAGAAAGATAGGCCCCAGCCAAACCGGAACATGCCCCGCCAAACAAAACAGCACCATAACGCACTTTGCGTACAGAATAGCCCAACGCATGCGCGGAGCGGTGATTATCACCCGTTGCGCGTATGATTAGCCCTAGGCGGGTTCGAAACAATACGAACGAAACCAGAATAACGCCCAGTATTGAAATATAAACAAGGGCATCTTGTGCAAATAAAAGACGACCGACATAAGGCAGCTCACTTAAAAACGGCAGTTCAAGCTGCGGAAGCTTATGTCCGGGTTCACCAATAAAACTCTCACCGATCAAGCCGGACAACCCGAGGCCCAAGATAGTTAAAGCCAAGCCGGTCGCTACCTGATTACATAATAAATGTAATGTGAGAAAACCAAAGAGAAGTGACATTATCATCGAGCAGACAACAGCAGCAATAACACCAAGGCTCATAGAACCCGTTGTATGCGCCACAGCAAAACCGCAAACAGCTCCGATTATCATCATCCCTTCGACACCGAGGTTTAAAACTCCGGCACGTTCACAAATCAGCTCACCAAGAGCCGCTAATAGCAGCGGTGTAGAAGCCGTAACAATTGTGAGTAGTATAGGCTCAAGCCACGTCATTACCGGCCTCCCTAGGGTTAACCAGTCGAACCCGATAGTGTATGAGTATATCGCAGGCCAATACAAAAAAGAGCAGCATTCCCTGAAATACGTTTGTCATTTTATTGCTTATGCCAAGGCTAACTTGTGCTGCTTCACCGCCAATATACGATAGGCCTAGTAACAGTCCCGCAAAGATAATGGCGATTGGATTCAATCGTCCCAAGAATGCAACAATAATTGCCGTAAAACCGTAGCCAGGAGAGATAACAGGGGTTAGCTGTTCAATGGATCCGCTAACTTCAAACACTCCCGCCAAACCAGCAAAAGCCCCAGAAAGCAAAAAGCCAAACCAAACCATTCGATTACTGGAAAATCCTGCAAACCGCCCTGCCCTTGGGCTTTGCCCTAGTACTTTTATTTCAAAACCCTTCAAGGTTTTGCTCAGTAAGAACCAGATTAAAATAGCAACAACAATTGCTATCAACACCCCGAGGTGTAAGCGTCCATCCCCAAACTTGGGAAGGACATGTGCACTATCAAAGATGCGGCTTTCAGGGAAATTAAATCCGTCCGGGTCGCGCCAAGGTCCGCGCACAAGATAATCAAGAAGATACTGGGCAACATACACGAGCATTAACGAGGAAAGAATTTCGTTCGTGCCAAAGCGGGTCTTCAATAAGGCAGGAATGCTAGCCCAAAGCATACCGCCAATTGCACCCATAAGGATCATCGCGGGCAATGCAAAGCCACTAGTCCATTCAGGATATAAAATCGGAATTATTGAACCAAAGATAGCGCCAATCGTAAACTGCCCTTCAGCCCCAATATTCCAGGTATTTGAGAGGAAGCAGACACATAAACCAACCGCTATGAGAATTAGCGGCCCTGCCTTTACAAGCAACTCTTCAAGAGACCAATAGCTATTCAGCGGCTCGATAAAAAACGCATAGAGCCCCTCAAGCGGTGAAACCCCGTAAAGCGCAAAAATTCCGCCACCAAGTATTACGGTTAATGTAATAGCAAGAATAGGAGAAACGACGACCATTAGCCGTGAATGCTCTTGCCTTTTAACAAGTTCAAGCCGCATAAGGACCCTCATTATCCTGTTGATTTTCTGCCATTCCAGCCATGAGAAGACCTATTTTTTCACGGCTAATAGTTGCGACAGGTTCCGCCTTTGAGAGTTGCCCTCGGGAAATAACGCTAATTCTATCAGCAACTTCGTAGATTTCGTCAAGATCTTGAGAAATAACAACCACAGCAGCCCCACTGCGTGCCAGATCAATGATTGACTGACGTATGAGTGCCGCCGCCCCCGCATCAACACCCCATGTCGGCTGATTTATCACCATCACTCTGGGGCGTCGGTCGAGTTCCCGGCCAACTATGAATTTCTGCAGGTTCCCACCTGATAGAGCACCCGCTTCCGATCCAGGGTGAGCCATACGAACATCATATTCATCAATAATGCGTGCCTCCAGCGCATGACACAGCGACTTGTTCACCATGCCAGCAGAAACAAGCGCATCACCACTACGATGGCGCGTTAACAAAACATTCTCTGTCAAGGACATATCAGGTACAGCGCCATGCCCCAGCCGCTCTTCCGGGACAAAAGCAGCCCCAAGGCGGCGGCGCGCATTCACCCTGCGTCGACCACAAGGTACGCCAAGGTATTTTATTGCGTAGCTATCTTTTAGGCGCGTTTCACCCGAAAGCACATCAAAGAGCTCCCCTTGCCCATTCCCGGCTATACCGGCAATAGCAACAACCTCGCCACCTTGCACCTGTAAGCTTATATTTTTTAAAGATACAGAAAACGGACCGCTACCTTCAAGGCTGAGCGCATCAATTTCGAGCAGCGTCTTACTTGTTGCTGTTTGTCGGTGCGATGTAATAGAGTGAACTTCTCCACCCACCATCATTTGCGCAAGGCTTGCAGCCGTTTCTTTGGAGGGATCACATGAGTGTACAACTTTCCCATGCCGCATTATCGTCGCGTTATGGCATATGAGTTGCACTTCTTCCAACCGGTGGCTGATGTATAAAATGGAACACCCTTCGTCAGTAAGTCGCTTCAAGGTAACAAATAGCTGCTCGGCCTCTTGAGGCGTTAGAACCGAAGTCGGCTCATCCATAATAATCAAGTCAGGGTTTTGTAAAAGGCAACGCACAATTTCTATGCGCTGGCGCACACCAACGGGCAAATCTGCAACCAATGCATGCGGATCAAGCGGCAACCCGTAGGAGTGCGATACACGTGCAATTTGCTCAGCCAGTTGCTTCTTTTTAAATCCTTTTGGCAGGGCAAGTGCAATATTCTCGGTAACGCTCAGTGAATCAAACAGCGAGAAATGCTGAAAAACCATTCCAATTCCCAGCTTACGCGCAGCTGAGGGGCTGGAAACCTCGGCAGGTTTCCCCTTCCAAAATAACGTTCCCGAACTTGCTTTTAGGGCGCCGTATAATATTTTTACGAGTGTAGATTTTCCGGCACCATTTTCACCAAGTAAAGCATGAATTTCTCCAGGCTTAATGGCAATGTTTACACAATTGTTCGCAAGGGTACTGCCAAATTGTTTTGAAATATTACGTGCTTCAATGAGGTAATCAGCATGATCATCCTCACCACTGGTCTGCAGCTCATCAGGCACGATAACAGAACCCCTTCTTCTCTCCCGTAAAACCGGGTATGATTGCAAGACCATTCAAGATAACAGATGGCAAAATACTCCAAAAACACAATGGAGAAAGCACAAGAGGCGCACAAACCACATAGCTGTACGTTCTCACCTGTTTCTATTTGTCATAGCAATAATTAAAGTTGCCAAGACCACACCAAATTGACACACATATCTAAAGAAACCCTAGCTATTCTAGGGGATTATGACTTAAATGATGTCCATATCGTCTTGTTCGCCGTTCCTTTAGTTCATAGTGAACCAATTGAAAAGGTCTAGAACAACGAAATTAATTGGCAGGGCGCGTTTATCCATTCGTATGGTAATATCTCTCAGCGTGAGAAGTTGATAAATATCAATAAAAACAATAATTTAATTAATCCATCACTATAAAAGTGATGGATTTTTCTCCACAATACATTTTTTTCACCCTACAAAACTCGGGTATTTCAACATCAATTCGGGCGCGAAAAAATATTACTGAATCGAAAAATAATGCAAAGCTGCGGATTAATTTTCGCGCTGCCCAATTATGACTTGCTGGAGGGCACCTGCTGCAAAAAGATAACAACTCGTGGCAGTTATGACCCAATACACCAGATCAGAGATTACAAAGCTTTGAGCAAATGAAGTAGCCAAGCCCCCGACCCAAACAGCCAATACGATCAGTGTAAAAGGACGCCACATTTTTGTTCGGACAGGATGAACAAACTCGACAGGCAAAAACGTTAGTATTGTGCAAAGGGCGACCATAAATAAAATGACGCTTTGCGAAGCCTGTAACCCAATCAAAACAGCAATAACCATATTCCAGACACCTGGAAAACCGCTAAAGCCGCCGCTGCGCGTTTTCATATTACCATCTGCAAAATAAATCGCACCGCTATATACGATAACTGAGCCGCATATTAATGCCCACAAATCAGAGGTTAGGCCGCTTTGGTAAAGCGCAAAGGCGGGTAAAAAAACATAGGTAGCGTAATCAATCACTAAATCGAGAATAGCACCACTCCAACGAGGTAACCGCTTGGCAACTTCAAAGTGGCGCGCTAAAGGCCCGTCCAAACCATCAACAAAAAGAGCGATAAACAACCAAAGAAACATCAATGGCAAATCATTTTGTGCGCCAGCAATAACAGCAAGTAAAGCCAATGGTGCCCCTAGTGCTGTGAGCAAGTGTATTGCAAATAGCTTATTATTATTTTTCAAGCGCACTATTTTAGCCCTTTGCTGTTATTAATCTATCTAGATTATGTACCCATAAGCCGGTCAATGAAGTGTTGTAGAACGGGCAGTTCATCAGTAGCAAAATATAAATAACCACCACCCCATATAAGAAGCAGAACCCCGATAGCATAACTTAACTGTCGAGTTCCATAACTTTTTTCAAGCGCCATCACAAGACCAAGTATTGCGATCCAGAAGATGTTCATAACCCCTACGGCAAACATCAAACACATCAAAACCCAGCAGCAGCCAAGACAATAAACACCCTGCTCTAATCCAAATTCAAAGCTTGCCTTACCGGGTGACTTCATCGATTTACAACTGGCATCCACTGCCTTGGCAATTACAGGGACACGGCAACGGTAAAGGCATGCCTGCTTAAAAGATGTAAACTGATAAAAACCCGCGACTATTATGACTGAGGCTGCAAAAAACGATAGTGCCGGTGCCATCATGGGGTTCAACCCACCCAAGGCATGTAAGGCAAGCTGCAATGCGCTGGCAATAAATGAAAATACGCCCCAAACGCATATATACCCAAGCACCACCCAAATGACAGCCCAGTCAGAACGCCGACTATGGTAACTATAAAGCATCGGATAAGCTGTAGGCAACATCATAGCCAACACCATCATCAGCCACATGATAAATACCATTGTAAAGTCGTAGAAGCTGAAACTGATGAGATCTGGCATACCAAAAGACTCACCCGCTAGCGGCAAGCATAAAGCCGCCAGTTGCGCACGAACTTCTGGCGCAAGCCCTGCAAACATGTTCATTTCGTTAAACAGTGCCATACCGGGGCCCATTTGCCCCATATCCATGCGCTGCACCATATCGGCAACCATCAGCCCTAAGTACAACCAGCCTGCCATCATGCCAATTGCAACAATAATGAATGCCAAATATGTGTGAGTAAACCGATATAGCGCACCAGCAGTCTCTGGCCGATACATTTTATTACCGCTCATAACTCATTACCCCACAACCCAACGACAACAGCTGCCTAACGAAACAAGATAGGCCATATACACAGCTATCAGAGAACCATCATATAAACAAATATGAGATGTCTTGCATTCACGCCCATGGCAAGACTTGCTTTAACAGAAGAAATACCTAGATTGCCAATAGAAACGACGAAGCGATGGCAATTCAATGCAAAAAATCACTCAATCAATGCCCCCAAAAAACTATAGTATAGCAATCGTTGGTGCAGGACCTGCAGGTATAATTGCCGCCTTAGCACTATCAAAACAGATTGAAAATGGAAAATTGCCTCCTAGTTTCAACATTGCCCTCGTTGGACCTCAACCAAGCTTGACAGACTGCCGCTCTACGGCGTTGATGCAAGCATCAAAACAGTTTCTTGAAAATATCGACCTATGGCAACCCCTTGCCAGTAAGGTGACGCCACTGCAGAATATGCGGATAATTGATGCCACAGAACGGCTCATACGCGCACCGGAAACAATTTTCAGAGCTGAAGAGATAAATCAAGATGCTTTTGGCTACAATATTTTAAATAAAGACTTAAACCTAGCTCTCGTTGCTCAGCTTAAAAAATCGCCTCACATTACATGGCACAACACTACATTTGAAACATGTGATGAATATGAGGAAGGTAGACTAGTTAGATTAAGCGATACCTTAACTTTCACCAGTCAACTCATTGTTGCCGCTGATGGACGTAACTCGAAATGCCGTGAGCTGGCAAATATAAATATTAAAAAATGGCAGTACCCACAAACGGCGCTGGTACTGAACCTCAAACACGAGCGAGCACACAATAATACATCCATAGAGTTCCACCGGGCAACGGGCCCATTTACACTCGTGCCGATGCCTGGAAATGAATCTTCTCTGGTTTGCGTCCTCTCCCCCTCAAAGGCAGAAGAACTGAATGCTTTAACCGATGATGAGTTGGCACTCGCCTTGGAAAAACTAGCTTACTCCACGCTCGGAAAATTCACCGTTTCTTCCAAGCGGCAACTTTACCCTATGTCTGGCTTTAGCGTGAATAAGCTTGCCCATCAACGCACCGTCCTCATAGGTGAAAGCGCACATGCCTTCCCGCCCATAGGCGCACAAGGGCTAAACCTAACAATGCGCGATATTGCGCAGCTAAGCAGTCAGATTACATCCGCATTTGAAACTGACCCTGAAACTCCAGAGATTGGTAATGAAACCTTCTTACAAACATATGATCAAAAACGTAAACTAGACGTCAGTACGCGTACAACAGCTGTCGACCTACTCAATAGATCATTACTCTCCAACGCAATTCCAATTCAAATGGTGCGCTCAATAGGACTTTACACGCTCGCATCTCTCCCCCCCCTACGGCGCCTGATAATGAACGAGGGCATCGCCCCCATGTGGCGCACACCTAAGAATATGCGCAAAGCAAGTAATGAGAGAAACGGCTAGCTGCCTGGTAAAATATAGGTGTTGACCAAATATATCATCAAGGGCACGCTAATAACGGAAACAAGCGTGCCGATTAAAACAGCACTGGAGGCTCTGCGCTCATACGCTTGATAGTGCTGTGCCATAATATAAACATTTGCCGCAGGTGGTAGGCTTGCCATTAAAACGGCTGCAGCAAGCCAAACAGGGTCGACCCCCCCGACGAAACTGAGCAGCAGATAAACAAGCGCCGGGTGCAAAAACAGCTTCATAAGCAACAGCAAAGGTATTTCAGCGGTAAATCGCTCACCTTTTTGCAGCGCAACAGTAATACCCATGGCAAATAAAGCACAAGGAGCTGCCGCATTTCGAAGAAGTGAAAGCGTCTCATCGAGAAAAGTTGGCAAGCTAAGCTTCAATGCAGCCACAAGAACACCGGCGGCAACAGAAATAATAAAAGGGTGCGTGCCAATTTTCACAGTGATTAACACCAGAACTTGCAGCAAGCTCTGTTGTCGATTTCCACTAATCGACATAAGTAATGGCACGAGCACAAACAACAATATGGTATCAAAACATAATATCAAAGCTGTCGGCACAGCAGCCTGCTCCCCCAAAACGGCAAGCGTAACCCCCGGTCCCATAAAGCCAATATTTGAATACGACCCCACAAGCGCTTGAATTGTTGCATCTGCCATCCTGCCGGAACTCGCCAAGACGCCGACAAAAAAGGCAAGCGTGAATGCGCAATAGGTAGCTGCCGTTGTCGCGGCCACAAAATCAAAGGAAGCAAGCTTATCTAATGGCGTTTGTGCAACCATTTGAAACAACAGGGCTGGCAGAGCCAAATAAACAACGAAAAAATTCATCCAGGAAAGGCCGTCTTTAGGATGTCGCCCCAACCTGCCAGAGATATATCCTATAAATATCAATAGGAAGAAGGGAAGTGCTAAAGTAAAAACTTCAATCATCACCTACCCCTTTTCCCTAGATATGTGATCACAATTACTTGTTACCCACCACTTCAAGGCAGGATAGCATCGTTTTCCATCAAAGCAGTATATCCTATAGGAACTTATTATCACACCACAATTGATTTCACTGGATTTAAAGAGTATTGAACCTTCCTAGTAACGCCCTTATCGCAGTCAATGCATCAGCAGTCTGCCAAAATGAAAAGTTTGTTCTGTTTAAGATGTTCTCACAATACAAAGCACTCATAAAACCTTTCAGGGGAGCACTATCCTATCTGGCAAACTATTCAGAATATTTGGGCCTAATTCTTGTAAGCAGCATTTTAAGGGCAATGTCTTTGGATCGTGCCTCCGCTTTTATGGGGACATCATGGCGCGTTATTGCGCCGCTAACCAAACGCCACGAAAGAGCACGCCAACACTTGCAAACCGCTTTCCCTGAACTATCAAAGCAGCAGCAAGATACAATACTCCTGCAAATGTGGGAAAATTTGGGCCGCGTAGCAGCAGAAACACTCTTACTTGACCAATTGATTGCACAGCCCGAACGCGCAACCATAATCGATCAGAACGTATTAGATAATGCAACTTCCAAAAGCAAAGCATGTGTTTATGTAACGCTTCATGCTGGAAACTGGGAGGTCGCGGGCCTGCGCACCGATGCCATTGGAAATGGTATTGCTGGGGTCTATCAGGCACTATCAAATAAGCGCTCTGAGGACTTTTTAATGCGCCGCCGTCTCCCCCTCTACAAATACGGTTTATTTCAAAAAAGCCACAGCACAGGGCCGAAATTAATGTCTGTACTCAAACAGGGCGGTTCGGTTGCTTTTGTCGCTGACGTGCGAGACAAGCGAGGCGTTCAAATCAAGTTTATGGGTAATGAAGCCACGGCAACACATATCCCCGCTTTGTTGGCCCGCGCTTTCAAGGTGCCGTTGGTGGCTATCTACGCGCAGAGAACAAATGGAAGCCATTTCAATATTCGGGCGCAAGAAATCCCCGTTTCCATTACAAAAAATCGCACCCAAGATGCTTTAGTTACCACACAGGCCATTCACGACTGTTTTGAAAACTGGATCAAGGAAGACCCCGGTGCTTGGATGTGGATCATGCGTAAGTGGTTTACATAGGAACGGAGAAGAATAAACTCCACCAATAGGTGGATTTTTGCAGTGCACAATTTCTGTTAGAGTTGAACCAACATTATACAGTTGGAGTGCACCCTATGAAAAATTATCGCTCATTCTATTCCCCTCTCGCCATGGGAGCGCCTCAGCCCTTTCGACAAATGCCCACAAAAGTGGAGCGAATGATTCACTTTATCCCCCCGCATTTGGAAAAAATCCACCAGAAACTGCCACAGATTATTTCGCAGGTTGATGTTGTTCTTGGCAATCTAGAAGACGCTATCCCAATTGAAGAAAAGCAAAATGCGCGCCAAGGGTTTATTAAACTTGCCCAAGAGAATAACTGGAACGAAACAGGCTTGTGGGTGCGTATAAATTCACTCGAAAGCCCTTGGGTACTAGACGACATAACACAAATAGTCGAAAAATGTGGTAACCAGCTCGATGTGATAATGCTACCGAAAGTAAACGGCCCTTGGGATATACATTATCTTGACCAATTGCTTGCTCAGCTTGAAGCTCGTAGCGCGATTACAAAGCCGATATTGATTCATGCAATCCTAGAGACAGCAGAAGGCGTGAATAATGTCGAAGCCATAGCGGCAGCCTCGCCACGTATGCAAGGCATGAGCTTAGGGCCCGCTGATCTTGCCGCCTCGCGTGGTATGAAAACAACACGTGTTGGTGGTGGTCACCCACATTACAGAGTGCTGGCTGATCCTTCGAACACTGAAGATAATTCCAAACCTGAGCGGGCTTACTATCAACAAGACCTCTGGCATTATACACTTGGCAAAATGGTAGATGCCTGTATGGCTCACGGCATTAAACCATTCTATGGCCCCTTTGGCGACTTTGCTGATATTGACGCCTGCGAGGCTCAATTTCGCAATGCATTTCTTATGGGATGTATGGGGACCTGGACACTCCACCCTTCTCAAATTGAAATCGCACGCCGTGTCTTTTCACCAGACCCAGAAGAAGTCGATTTTGCAAGACGTATTATACAAGCGATGCCCAATGGTGCAGGTGCCGTGATGATAGATGGCAAAATGCAAGATGATGCCACATGGAAGCAAGCAAAAGTATTGGCTGATCTGGCGGATCTCATTGCAAAAAAAGAAATGTAACTTAGCGGATAATAGTTTCACTGTTATCAGCTAGTAAGGGTTAAAGACAATCAATAGAAGACTTGACTTTAATTCAAATCATGCCATTAGTTCCGCTCTTGCGATATAATAGTCTCGTGAGCTATATTTAACTGTGTTGATACAGCTGCCTCTATCATACGTGAACCATCTGATTTACTAGGGTAATGATGGTTTGACGTCTTTGATGGCAGCGCCGTTTATTTGCCTCGTGCATTAAACCGTATCAACACTTCAATGCGCCGAGCGCTTTAAAGTCCAGAAAGATAAATAGTTCTGGTGTAATGGTATGCTATGGAGAAAATGAGAGAAGCTAAGTTTGGTATTGGGCAGGTCGTACGTCATCGCATCTACCCGTTTCGTGGTGTAATTTATGACGTTGATCCGACCTTTGACAATTCCGAGGATTGGTGGGAATCAATACCTGAAGATGTGCGCCCCGATAAGGACCAGCCTTTCTACCACCTTTTGGCTGAAAACTCCGAGACAGATTATCTGGCTTATGTTTCCGAGCAAAATCTGGAATTGGATCAAAGCGGTACACCAGTATCACACCCACAAATAAACGAAATTTTCTTTGAAGATGAAAATGGCGCTTACAAACCGCGCGATGTTGAGTTGCATTAACAGGCTAACCACAGACCGACATACAACGTGCCGAGAAACAACCCTAATAATAAGGCCCCCGATTAGAAATCGGAGGCCCCAATAGAATAGCCAAATTACGACCAGTTATTAATTGGCATTTTCACTCGCTTTATGCTGCTGCTCGATTAAGCGCTGACGCGCTGCCTCAGCGCGTTTTTGCAATTCAGCTTGTAAACGCTCTTGTTTTGCCTGCAGCTCCTCGGGCTTCATAGCTGCGCCGTCATAAACCTTGGTAAACCCTGACAAGGTCAACTCAAAAGGACGCGGCTTGCCTTGCTGATTGAAAGTCGTAATAATCAGCTTGCTGCCCTTTTTCATCGCGCCAATAAAGTTGGCATCAATCACCATTTCAGTAATACAGGCATTAGGAAAGCATATTGTGTATTTTGCTTCACTTTGCTTATTGCCATCAATTTGAATGCGAACACCTGGTTGTATCAACATTCCAGGGGGAACAGCAACGTGAAACAGTTTACGGGCTTCCCCAGAAATTTCGCGAACAACAGCTTGAGCTAGTAGCTGTCCAGTCTTTGTCCGCAGCTCTTGCGTAATCATACAAAATTCTTTTTTGGACTTAGGGTCCGTATTACATACTTTTATCCAAGGGTCGTTAGCGCTCTGGGCTTGCGCCAGACCCGCTGTTCCTATCATTGTCACAGCAGCAAAGGCACCAGCTGTCAAAAAATTCCAAAATTTATTGGCCATCCCAAAATATCCTTAACTTTTCGAAGTTGCTCTAAACGATTTATTAGAACCTCTCCTTTGGTCATGACAGACTTAACGTGCATTTCTTCCTATCGCAAGCAAGCTAACGCTAAGAAACTACGTTAAACGGTAATTGACAGTTCGTAAGCCTGTCACTTATGCCAGTCACTCTTTCTTTAAACATGTCAGCAACAAATTTCCACCTGTAGAATGCCCAAAGTTTCAAGCTTTTCCAAAGCTGCTTATACTAGGGGTTGTTCGAAAGCGGAATACTGGTAGTCTCAACCAGTCTGATTAGGGGGATTTAATGGTGTTTTTAAGGTATTACAGAATCTTAATTCAAAAAATATGCATCTCAACGCTGCTTCTTATTGCCGCTTTTTTACCAGTTAATGTTAATGCAGCTGAGGATATTCCTTGGCAACACGCCATTTCGATGATCGGCACACCTGCACTTGAAGCCGATTATGATCACTTCGCCTACGCCAACCCCAATGCCCCCAAAGGAGGTAAAGTTGTATTTGGTGTCTTTGGAACATTTAACTCACTAAATTCATATGCTCTTAAAGGGGCGTGGACATCGGCGCGCGGCATGCGCGAACGCCCCATGGGTAATAATATCCTCGAAAGCTTACTCATTAGAAATAACAATGAACCATTCACACTATATACTCATTTAGCTGAAGCAGTTCGCATGCCAGAGGAGCGCAACTGGATCGAGTTTCGCCTAAATCCTAAAGCTCACTTTTCGAATGGAAAGCAGTTAACTGTAGAAGACGTTGTTTTTTCTTTCAAAACCCTTCGCGATCACGCACGCCCCCCCTACTCTTCCTGGTATAAAAAGGTTACCAACTTTGAAAAGACTGGGCCAAATTCACTTAAACTACATTTCAAAGATGGTTCTGACCGCGAATTGCCCCTATTGGTATCGCTAGCCCCTATTTTTAATAGTGAAACCACAGATCCAAATTCTTTCGAAAATACAACGTTAACCCCTCTAGTGGGTACTGGTCCCTACCAGTTCAAAGCCATAGAACCGGGTCGTCGTACGGTTTATGAGCGCACGAAAGATTATTGGGCAAAGGACCTGCCACAAAAACGTGGCTTTGATAATTTCGATGAAATCATCGTCGAGTACTATCGCGATTATAACACCATGCTTGAAGCATTGAAAAAAGGCGCAATCGACACAATGGTCTTCACCAGTCCTGCGCTTTGGACTGAAACAATGACATTTCCTGCCACCAAAGCAGGCGATCTTCAAAATCTAGCCTTCACAAGAAAAACGCCCCCTAATTTAGTGGGGTTGGCATTTAACACCAGAAAAGAAGTTTTTTCCGATGTAAGAGTGCGCCGTGCCCTATCTATGCTATTTGATTTTAAAACGATCAACCGCACACTATTCAGCAATCTATACGTGCGTACAAACGGTTACTGGGATCACTCTGAGCTTTCATCTATATCTCACCCAGCATCCCCAAAAGAGCGGGAATTACTAAGTCCTTACCCGGCCCTGGTTCCTGAAGATGTAATGAACGGTACTTGGCACGCGGCCGAACCTGATGGCCACGGTATTGATCGAAAAACCCTCAAATTAGCTTTAAACATGCTCGGCAAAGCTGGCTATAAGCTAAACTCGGGCCGCCTTTTAAACTCGCGTACCGGCAAACAAATGCAATTTGAAGTCATGATTAAGAATAATGATGAAGAAAAGGTCGCACTTGTTTTACAACGGACAATGAAGCTCATCGGCATTTCAATGAGTATCCGAATGGTAGATGCGGCTCAGTTTGAAGAGAGACGAACAAATTTTGATTTTGATGCCACCTTTAACATTTGGTTTGCCTCACTTTCTCCTGGTGGCGAACAGTACGCCCGATGGTCATCAAAAGCAGCTGATATAAAAGGCTCTCGTAATATAGTAGGTGCGAAAGAACCTGCTATTGATGCTTTGCTGGATAAGCTTGTGGCCTCACGTTCAAAGCAAGATTTTGTTGCAACGGTTAGAGCACTCGACCGAGTTCTAATATCAGGTGCCTACGCAATCCCGCTCTATCACCCTCCGGCAGAGTGGTGGGCAACTTGGAAAAAACTCTCGCACCCTAAAACAACCCCTTTATATGGGGTACAGTTTGACACATGGTGGCAAACTGTAAAAAACAATTAAAATAAGCGATTATGACTTTCAGGAGCAGCCTGCTATATGATTTTGTCCTCGGAAAAAACAATAACAAGTTATAACCAAAGCGGTGTATGGGGAAATGTTACCTTAGACGCCCTGTTTCGCAGGGCTGCACAAAATAACCCGAACCGCATCGCTCTGGTAGATGCTCCTGACCGTCAAGACTGGACCGGCGGTGCGCCAAGGTCTTTAACCTATGCACAGGCAGAAACAGAAATTCGCCGCATTGCCGGTTTCTTTAATACTGTTGGCTTGGAACCCGATGATATTATCGCCATCCAATCCCCCAATACTGTAGATACAGTATTGTGTATTCTAGCAGCACTTCGAGCGGGTTTGATTGTATCCAGCTTCCCACTGCACTGGCGTCATAGTGAAATTCTACCATGCTTGAGTGATATCGGTGCCAAAGCCTTGATCACCGCTGACCGGGTTGAAACACGAATGCTTGGAGAAGATGCGCTTAATACGGCAGCCGATTATTTTTCCCTAAAATTTGTCTTCGGGCTGGGCAAGCAATTACCGGATGGCCTCATTGATATGGCACCAATGATTGCAGAATCGCCCGAAGCGTTTCCCGAGCCACGCATTTCTCGCCAAGGGCATGCAGCCAACCACATTGCCACACTCACATGGGTTCATACCCCAGCAGGCCCCAAGCCGATACCGCGCAGTCATAACCATTGGGTTGCAGCTGGCTTAATGCCCTTTTTGGAAACGCGCTTGCCCTCCGCTGCAAAGCTTGTCATTCCTTACATCCTCTCCGGCCTCACCGGGCTTGGCGCGGGTTTAGTGCCATGGTTACTTTCCGAAGGAACTTTGCACCTGCACCATCCCCTTGCCCTTCACTCGCTCATTGATCATGCGCGCTGGATTGAAGCCGATTATATCGTTGTGCCTGGCTCTATTGCTCCCAACGTAGATAGCTCCTTGGCTTCTTGGGGGACAAAAGTTATCGCGGCATGGAATGTGGCGGCAATGACGCCACTTGAGTACAAGCCAGAAGGTGAATTCTATGATCTGCATATTGCAGAAGAATATGGCATGGTTGCAAAGCTACGCGGTCAAAGTACCCTTCCCAATTCCTTTAGAATGGGAAGCATCAGTGCACCATCAGCCAGCCCACATGCCCCGACGCTGCTTGAAATAAGTGCTGCAGAACAGGATTTACCCGAAAACATTCACGCCTCTTTTAAAGGCGCTATGGTTCCAGATGTTGCCTGGCCCGATAAAAAACCTGCATTTACATTTAGTGAAAGCGGCGAGCTGCAAACAAATATTCCTCTCGATATTTGCGAAGAGAATGATGCCATTATCTACGGCTTCAAGCGGCCTGAAAGCTATGCCCCGGGGATGACGGATTTACCTCGTCTTGACGATATTTTCACTGGCTTTCCCGGTGTAAAGGAAGCTGCAGCATTTTTAGTGGAGGATGAAATCGTAGGTCATCGCCTCATGGTAGCCGTTGTCGCTAAGGACAGCCGCATGGTGGAAGTAGATGACTTCTACGCTTATTTAGATGCCGCAAGAGTGAGCCTAGCCATTTTGCCGCATAAAATAATAGCCTTGAAGAGATTACCTAAAGACATACGAGGCCAAATAGATCGAGAACAACTCGCAATACGCGTACAACCAGCTTTAAAAGGAGCTGTGGCTTAAAATAGGTACCGGTAGGAGAAGAATAACAGCGTGAATAAAAACGGCGCAACGGACATACAACAAAGTACTGCCAATAAAATCTTGGTTATCGCGCCAGGAAACCACCATCTGCGCGACCGCTGGGGCTGGCGCACTTCAGCACAAACTATTTTTCACATAGCCCAATCCTCCGAAGCCGTTAAAGCCGCCTTTTCGGCTCATAATGTCCTGCCCAAAGCTGTTATTTTAACTTGGCGCACAGTCAATCCACCCGAAACAATTGAATATATACAATTAATCAAGCAGTTTCGTCGTATCAGCCAAATTGAAATCCCATTCATTATTTTCGCCAGCCAAAACGCAATCATTCCCCCAGACCTCAAGCCACATAGCGTTTTTTGCGAGCCTGTCCCAATACAAACATTACTTGACGAAGTTGAACATTTACAACGGTTTATCATTCGTGCCGAAGAGGCGAAGGTCAGACGGAAGCTCTTTGGTCCCTTACTAACAGAACGCACTACGCATGACCAATCAAGAGCGATCCTATTATATGGCCATCATCAAAAAGCTCAGCTAATACAAAATATAACTGGGCGCAAAATTATTGAATTTGGCAATAACGAGGACCTTTTTGCCATTCCCGCAGACGACAAACAGAAAATTGACGCCGTCGTCATCGATTGCCCGGAATGGTCAACCGTGAATATTATTCCGCAAATACCTAACATCTTTCGCACACAACGATTACCAATCATCGCAATTTGTCATGATATTGACGAGACAGAGCGTCTATATAGTTCTGGTGCCAGTGCCGTTCTCTTCAAAGGCACAACAACCTCGGCCTTTCGTTCCCACTTAAACGTCATTTTAAGGTCACAGCGCCGCTCAAGAATAAGCGATGCCATGCTGCAACGATCAAGCCAATGGTTATCACGTAGCGATAACAGTGGTGTCGTTTCGAAGCGGGTCTTTGATCTTTATATGAACGGCTTAAAACGTTCCACAAAACGACGCGGAGAAACCATAAATCAGCTGAACCTGTTAGAGCTAATTGAACGTTTTACCAACTGTAAGCTCAGCCAGTTGACCAATAACGGCGACCATCTTACCGGCACAGTTCTATCCATCGCGATGGCAGTGTGCAGAGATGAGGATTTTGTCGCAAACGTCGAAGGTTATGGCCCTGTAGCCGTGTTAAGAAGCAAGCAAGGGCTGGATGAGTTGTCATCACGCATTCTTTTGATGGTGCAAACCACAGGCCTTGGTAATGGTTAGGTGGGTAAAGCAGTACCTAACCATTGATATTTAAGGATTATATTGCTTTGCAAACAGCTCCTGCACTCAACATTGAAGTAGTTTTGGATTTCATTTGCCCATGGTCCTACATTTTTTTAAAAAAACTTGACAACGTTATTGAGCAAACAAAAAATATAGAAAAGCGAATAAACTACCTCCCTTACCTACTTGAGCCGGATTTACCAGCGACCGGAGTGGATAGAAACCATTTCCTTCAAAAGAAGTTCGGATCAAAAGAGAATTTACGCAAAATCTTACCCCCGCTCAAAAGTGAGAGTGAAGCGTATGGCATACAGTTCGATTTTTCTAAAATAACAAATATCCCCAACACGCTCGATTGTCATCGAGTGGTTCAATGGCTTGCCGACACGCCCTATCAGAAGCAGTGCATAGAAATCATTTTCCAAAACTACTTTTCGCATGGCATAGATATCTCGAATACTAATCAATTGATTTCACTCGTTAAAAAGCTTGATATCAACACTTTGGAAATTGAAAGATGGCTGCAAAGCCCAAAAGACATAGAGCGTGTGAAGTCAATTGATGCAAACCTTAAATCTCTTGGTATCGCTGCTACGCCTTTTATAATTATTAATAACCAATACACCCTATCGGGGGAAGAAAGTATTGAGACCATCAGCGCCGCAATAAAGTTCGCAAAATCAACCATGGCTGAGAGCTAAAAGACAAAGGAAAAAAATGAAGTACTTACATACGATGGTGCGTGTCAAAGATCTAGAAAGCGCCCTTGACTTCTACTGTAACAAGCTCGGTTTGAAGCAAGTAAAACGATCCGACTATGAAAACGGTCGTTTTACACTTATCTTTCTGGCTGCCCCTCAAGATATAAATGAAGACACAACAAACGCCCCGTTTTTGGAGCTAACATATAATTGGGACCCAGAAGAATACGAGGGCGGTAGAAACTTCGGTCACCTAGCTTACGAAGTCGGCAACATCTACCAAACATGCCAAGACTTACAGGATAAAGGCGTCACCATATTACGGCCCCCTCGCGACGGTCACATGGCCTTTATCAAATCGCCAGATGGCATTTCAATTGAGCTTTTACAAAAGGGCAGCGCCCTTCCCCCTCAAGAGCCTTGGAATTCCATGAAAAATACAGGTTCTTGGTAAAAAGAAACGCCGTGTCCCACAAAAAGCTGTTCTTTTGGGATACGGTTTTCCTCAGTATTGGAAAAACTATAAAAAAGCACATTTAGCTCTTGTCAGCATTAAAAATTCCCCCTATAAGCCCTCTCACCGAGCAACACTAAGGTGTTGCAAAGTGGTAAGCGCCCATCGTCTAGCGGTTAGGACGCCGCCCTTTCACGGCGGAAACAGGGGTTCGATTCCCCTTGGGCGTACCACCACCCTTTAATATCTTCCTTGAAATTTTACTGGTTTGCAATTTGCGCTATAAGATTGCATTTCATATTGTTCAACAGCCCCTATCAGGGCTGGCCAAGTATTATTTATAGGTTTTCATATCATCATCATTTTCTCCCACAAAAAAGCCGCGACAACTCAGGGTCATCGCGGCTTATTCAAACAAGTTTTCTGTAAGCTTAAGCGTCAGCAGCCACTTTGATGCTCACAATTTTGTCAGGGTTTTGTACAGGCTCACCACGTTTGATCTTGTCAACGTTTTCCATACCGGAAACAACCTGACCCCAAACAGTGTACTGACCATCAAGCCAAGAGCTATCAGCAAAGCAAATAAAGAACTGGCTGTCACCGGAATTCGGATCCATAGAACGCGCCATAGAACAAGTGCCACGTACGTGCTTGGCTTCGTTGAATTCTGCCTTCAGCTTCTTGCCAGAACCACCAGTACCTGTGCCCATAGGACAACCGGTCTGGGCCATAAAGCCGTCAATTACGCGGTGGAATACGATGCCATTGTAAAAGCCGTCGCGCACCAATTCTTTAATACGTGCCACATGGTTTGGTGCCAGCTCAGGACGCATTTCAATCACAACATCACCTTGAGTGGTTTCCATCAAGAGTGTGTTTTCGGGGTCTTTGATATCAGTCACAGGCCCATCCTTATTTTAAATAGTTACCGCACAAGCAATAACCTTTACTGCGCATCAACCGCAACCTGCATACGCACAATTTTATCAGGGTTTTGTACAGGTTCGCCGCGCTTAATGGCATCAACAAACTCCATACCCTTCGTTACCCGGCCAAAAACAGTGTATTGGCCATTAAGCCATGGACCGTCTGCAAACATAATAAAGAACTGAGAGTTTGCACTGTTCGGGTTAGACGAGCGCGCCATGCCTAATGTCCCACGTGTAAATGGAACATCGGAGAATTCCGCCTTCAAGTCGGGCAGCTCAGAACCGCCGCGGCCTGTGCCAGTGGGATCACCAGTTTGCGCCATAAAACCATCAATCACACGGTGAAAGACAATTCCATCATAAAAACCTTGGCGTGCCAGTGTCTTAATACGCTTCACATGCTCGGGAGCCACATCGGGCAACAACTCGATTTCCACACGGCCATCTTTCAAATCAAGATAGAGAGTGTTTTCTAAATCCGTTGCCTTAGCCTGTATAGAAATACTAAGTAAGGACAACATCCCAATTATTGCAGCAAGTATTTTATTCACTCTCATACCTCTTTTCATTCTACAGCACCGGAAAGAAAGCGCTGCTTCAATTCCTGAGCAACACATAATGGTACAAACGCCGAGTAGTCACCCCCCATTTTTGCGATTTGGCGCACCAATGTCGCAGTTATAGGGCGCATCGGTGGTGAGCTTGGCAAAAACACGGTCTTAACCTCAGGTGCCATCGCACCATTCATACCCGCCATTTGCATTTCGTAATTAAGATCTGTGCTATCGCGCAGGCCGCGCACAAGTATTTGCGACCCCTCTTCACGTGCTGCATCAATCACCAGCCCGCTAAAAGAAATCGTTCGGACCCGACGGGCTTCAGCTTGGGAAAACCGTTCCTCGCAAACGCGGCGGATCATTTCAGTTCTTTCCTCAAAGCTAAACACCGGCGCTTTGCCAGGGTGAATACCAATTGCAACAACCAACTCGTCACAGAGAGCTAAAGATTGCTCAATAATATCTAAATGTCCGAATGTAAGTGGATCAAATGATCCAGGATATAAAGCAATACGTTTCATTTGCCCCTCGAATTCGAAGCGTGTTCACTCAATCAAAAGAAAGCCACTTACAATAAAATGTAATTGGTCCAGCCGCAACGCATTCGAATAGTTTTAATTCCAAAGAAAAAAGGGAGCAAAGGCCCCCTTTTTTTATGATCTAATGGATTTCGTCGGAAGACGGTGGACTGCTCACATCTAAATCGAGACGCGGCTGATCTTCCCCGCTTGAACCAGGTTCATCCCCCTGCTCTTCTTCAACCTCATTAATGCGTTCCACTGAAACCACTTGTTCATCGACAGCCGTCTTGAATACGATCACACCTTGCGTTGAGCGACCTGCAACACGTATTCCCTCAACCGGACAACGAATAAGCTGACCGCCATTGGTCACCAGCATAATCTCATCACGAGGTTCCACTTGGAACGAGGCAATCAGTGGCCCATTACGCTCATTCACCGCCATTGCCGTAATGCCCTTACCACCACGACCGGTAGTGCGATATTCAAATGAAGAGCTACGCTTGCCATAACCGTTTTCTGAAACTGTCAATATGACTTCTTCAGAGGCTTTCATTTGCTCAAAACGCTCTTCACTCAAAGCCGATGTGTCATCACCACTGGAATCGCCCTCGTCATCCCCGTGTGCTGCACGGGAAAGCTTCATAATGGCTGTCCGCTCTTCTGAAGTACAATCAAAGTGGTTCAATACGGCCATGGAGATCACTTTATCCCCTTCAGCCAAATTAATACCGCGCACACCAACAGAATTTCGTGAGTTAAACACCCGCACATCATTCACGGCAAAGCGGATACATTGTCCCGCCGCACTCGTCAGCAACACATCATTGTCTTCCGTACAGGTCAACACATTGACAATGCCATCACCCTCATCAAGTTTCATGGCAATCTTGCCGTTCTTGTTGATCTGGGCAAAATCAGAAAGCTTGTTGCGCCGCACAGTACCGCGCGTTGTTGCGAACATGACATCCAGCTCGCTCCAGCTCTCTTCATTTTCCGGTAAGGGCAGAATGCTTGTAATCCGCTCCCCCGCTTCCAAAGGAAGCATATTCACCAGCGCATTACCTCGGGCCTGCGGTGTTGCCAGCGGCAAACGCCACACTTTCATTTTATAGGCAATCCCGCGTGAGGAGAAGAACAGGACCGGCGTGTGGGTATTGGCCACAAACAAGCGGCTGACGAAGTCCTCGTTTTTGGTCGCCATGCCAGAGCGCCCTTTACCCCCGCGCCGCTGAGCACGGTAGGTATCCAAAGGCACACGCTTGATGTAACCGCCATGAGAAACGGTCACCACCATTTCTTCACGGGCAATCAGGTCTTCATCATCTAAGTCACCACCACCATCGGTGATTTCTGTCCGCCTTGGGGTAGCAAATTCGCTTTTCACTTCCTCAAGTTCAGTGCGAACAATTTCCAGCACGCGCTCACGCGAATGTAGAATATCCAGATAGTCCTTAATCTCGACAGCCAGTTTATCCAACTCGTCGGAAATCTCTTCCTGGCCAATCGCTGTCAAACGTTGCAAGCGAAGTTCCAAAATAGCACGCGCCTGTTCCTCGGACAGCTTAAAAGTACCATCTTCGGCAATGGCATAGCGTGGATCATCAATCAGCTTAATGAGCGGCTCAATATCGCGGGCCGGCCAATTACGTTCCATAAGCTGACGCCGCGCTGTGGCTGGATCTGGTGCCGTACGGATGAGGTGAATAACATCATCAATATTGGCGGTTGCTACAGCAAGACCCACAAGAATGTGGGCACGATCGCGTGATTTTGCCAGCAAAAAGCGCGTACGGCGCCCAACAACCTCTTCACGGAAAGCAATAAACGCCTTCAACATGGCAGGCAAAGTCATCTGCTCAGGACGGCCGCCATTTAGGGCAACCATATTCGCGCCAAACGACTGCTGCAACTGCGAGTAACGGTAGAGCTGGTTCAGCACAACATCCGCCACCGCATCGCGTTTGAGCTCAATAACAACGCGCATACCGCGTCGGTCAGACTCATCACGAATATCGGCAATACCTTCAATACGCTTATCACGTACCAATTCGGCGATCTTTTCGATCATTGAGGCCTTGTTAACCTGGTAAGGTATCTCGCTCACAATCAGCGCTTCACGATTGGCGCGTATTTCTTCAACGCTGACCTTACCACGCATAATGACCGAACCGCGGCCGTTCTCATAGGCATTCTTGATACCTGCTCGGCCGAGAATGATACCACCGGTCGGGAAATCAGGTCCCGGAACAATTTCCATCAACTCTGGGAGTGTCATGTGAGGCCGTTCGATCAAGGCGATCGCCGCGTCAATCACTTCCCCAAGATTATGTGGGGGAATATTAGTGGCCATACCAACAGCAATACCACCAGCGCCATTCACCAGCAAATTGGGATAGCGGGCCGGTAGCACGACAGGTTCTTTTTCCGAACCATCGTAGTTCTCTTGGAAATCAACCGTATCCTTGTCGATATCCGAAAGTTGCGTGTGCGAGACTTTCTCTAAGCGACACTCGGTATAACGCATAGCAGCCGCCGGATCGCCATCTACAGAGCCAAAGTTGCCCTGCCCATCGACCAGCGGTAAGCGCATGGAGAAGTCTTGCGCCATACGTACCAGCGCATCATAAATTGCCGCATCACCATGAGGGTGATATTTACCCATCACATCACCGACCACACGGGCCGATTTGCGGTAGGGTTTGTTCCACTCGTAGCCATTCTCGTACATGGAATAGAGAATACGGCGGTGGACCGGTTTCAAGCCATCTCGTACATCAGGGAGCGCGCGCGACACAATCACGCTCATGGCGTAATCAAGGTAACTGCGCTTCATCTCTTCAGTGATCGAAATAGGTTTAATATCACTGGGAAGACCACCTTGAGGTGGTGTTTGATCCTGTTCAGCCAAGGACTATTCTCATCAATTGGTTATAATCGACATTATCTATATACGATTCAATTCACAGAACCAAACGTAACCACTCTCATTTACCTCTATGCACACAGCCAAAAGCGCATAAACCGTTATTTAATCAAAGAAAGTAATCACTAGGCGGCAAATTATCTACCGGCAGACGACATCCAACATTGCCCCTTGCAGCAGGTGAGATGATTTGCTAGCGATTTGACAGAGTAAATGCATTTCCAAAAACAGGGGCTTTGCAACCAATAATGATACTAACAGAATTTGTAAGCAATGCAGCCGCCATGCTTTTCGTAACCATCGATCCCATTGGGCTCGCCCCCGTTTTCCTGGCGCTGACTGCCGGTGCCAGCTCTACGCAGCGCCGCACCATTGCCATTAAAGCTCTGGCGATTTCGGCGACAACCCTCCTCGCATTCTTGTTTGCCGGCCATAGCCTCCTGAAAGTTATGGGAATTTCTCAACCTGCATTCCAAGTCGCCGGTGGATTGTTACTTTTCATTATCGCTGTTGAAATGGTGTTTGAGCATCGACAAAAACGTAAGGCTGAGTCAGCAGAAAAAGCTTCCGACGAGGCAGCCGACCTTTCAACCGTAGCCGTTTTTCCCTTAGCTATCCCTCTCATTGCCGGCCCTGCCACAATCAGTGCCGTTATACTGCTGGCAGGTGAGGCTCCGGGTATGACGGGATCAATGGCCTTACTTGCTGTTTTGGCCGCTGTTTTGGGCGGTGTGTTTCTGGTATTTTTGCTTTCCGATAAAATCTCTAGCTATCTCAATCCAACCATCCAAATGATCATCACCCGCTTGTTTGGGGTTCTATTAGCCGCGCTTTCTGTTCAGTTTGTTGCCGATGGCATCATGAGTTTGTTTAATATCTGAATTATAAAACTTAAAACTACTGCACTTAATCACTATCTAAGGCCCAATCATTAATAAGGGATATTTCAATGGCGGCCCATGGCTCTAAAAAAGTTATTTTTGCTGCACTAGCTGGTAACACACTCATTGCAATTACAAAATTCGCAGCAGCTGCTTACACAGGCTCTGCGGCTATGCTCTCGGAAGGAATTCACTCCCTAGTTGATACAGGCAATCAAGGCTTGTTGTTACATGGAATGAAAAAAGCAGCCAAACCGGCAGATGAAAAGCACCCTTTTGGTTACGGATCAGAGCTATACTTTTGGGCATTTGTTGTAGCCATACTCATTTTTGCCGTAGGTGCTGGCGTTTCACTTTATGAGGGTTTCCAAAAGGTTATACACCCCCACCCTATTGAGAGTGTTGGAATTGCTCTTGGCGTTTTGGCTCTTGCTATGATTTTTGAAGGCTGGGCGTGGCTGGTAGCTTACAAAGAATTCGCTAAGAGCAAGGGGAAGAAATCTTTAGTCGCCGCCATTCACGACTCAAAAGACCCGACAGTTTTCACAGTACTGTTTGAAGATACTGCCGCCATGCTTGGCCTAATTGTAGCCTTCTTTGGCATTTTGGGGGCAAAATTCCTGGGAGTGCCGTGGCTAGATGGTGCTGCATCTATGGTTATTGGCCTTATCCTCGCAGGCACAGCATTTACTCTTGCACTGGAAACCAAGGGCCTACTGATCGGCGAAGCCGCTAGCACCGAAACAGTTACCGACATAACAAAGATCTTGCGCGCTCCGAGTGAAATTGAAAACCTCAATGAATTACGTACCCTGCATTTAGGCCCAAATGACGTTCTGGTTGTCGCCTCGCTGGACTTCATAGACCAAATACAGGCACATGAAGTGGAGCAAATCGTAAGCACACTCGAAAATGAGATTAAATCGAAACATCCTATGGTCAGTAAAGTATTTATCGAAGCTCAAGCCACTTAATCAATAAGCGCTTTCCAGTCCACTTGCGATCCAACAATAATGCTGTGCTCTTTCGAAAGCCCAGCATTTATTTCCAGAACATACTTTATAGCACCGCGTGAAGAGATTACCTTTTTAGAGTATGGCACAGTGTTTTGTGCAATATGGTGCACTTTTTTATCTGCTCTAATAAAGATAATATCCAATGGAATGGCCGTGTTTTTCATCCAGAATAGCTGTTCATCAGCTTTATCAAAAACAAAGAGCATCCCATTGTTTTCAGGTAGTTTTTTGCGAAACATCAACCCACGAGCTAGCTGCTTTGGCGTTTGGGCAACTTCGCAATTAAAAGAAATAGAGTTTCCCTCGGCTGTCGTGACATGCAATTGCACGCGATCAAAGGCATGTGCTTGTAAGCTGCACACAAAGAAAAGGAGCACACTTAAGGTACTCCTTATAAAGCTCCTACACGTTAATAGCGCACAGCAAATACAGCGCATATCCACGTCCCCTCTAACAAGACCAACCAGACATGCACTTTAAGCGCTATCACATACACCTTCAACACTTCCTGTCTATTCATTCGGGCTAATGAGATTGCGGAATGTGCGTACCCTCCCCAATCGGCCGCACTTCCGCTGCCATACGCCCCTTTGGACCATGCCCAAAACGAACCATTACCTTCTGTCCCGGTCTTAATTCCGTAATCCCGAAACGGCGCAATGTTTCCATATGAATAAAAATATCCTCAGTTCCCTCACCAAGGCTTAAAAAGCCAAAACCTTTCACACGGTTAAACCATTTCACCTCGGCTTCTAGAAATTGTGTTTCAGCCACCACTTGCACATGTGTGCGCGAAGGTGGAAGCTGTGAGGGATGAACAGCTGTCGATTGATCCATAGAAAGTATGCGCAATGCTTGCAAACCACGTGGACGGTTTAACACCTCACAAACGACCCGGGCCCCTTCGTAGGCCGTTTGAAATCCGTCTCTTCGCAAACAAGTAACATGTAACAATACATCCGGCAGGTCATTTTCTGGCTCTATAAAACCGAAACCTTTCCCAACATCAAACCACTTAATGCGCCCAATAACTTGCATAACATCAAGTGAAGTATCGTCATTCAAACTCTCTACAGAGGCCAGCTCAGGCGCTGATTTTGTCACCATGATTGTTGCCCCAACTAATGTGCCGCATTCAAAATTTCACAAGTTACCGCAGAGTATAAAGCTGAATTCGCTTTAAAGCGCCAAATATCTTGTGATCGATTCACCTCACTAACCTTAGCAGTACGACAAATCACGCCTAGGAAAAAACACTAATATTCTGTAAACCATCCCCTATTGTTTTTGATTTCTGGCAAAGAAGTCACAATTCTATGTTAGTTTATTCATTGAATATTAGATCAACGTCATATCTGCTAAATACCGATGCCTTCACGATAATTGATTTCCCCCCTTTTGGGTGAATCTTTCGAAGTGTGCTCAGCCGTCAAAAACGGAAATTTGGAATCACTTTAAATCGGAAATTGATGTAACTTCCAAAATAAATCACCTCCAACTACTTGTTCAATTAATATTTCAGCACTCGCATAACTGACATTCCGCTGTTGCATATCTTCATTTTCATTGCTCTTTAGCTAAAGAGCAAGAAAAACCGTGCTTTTTGGCCTTGTAATTATCCACGCCATCAGCTAATATATTGCGACATAATATCACGATTTTATACTTTAATATCAATAAATTATACTTTTTTTATTATTCGCTTATATTCGTAATATTCCACCAGCACCTTGAAGAAAAACTACAGCATAACAATGTATTCAAATGTATATATTCGAGTTTCGCTTTACGCATAGCAGATGATCACTTGTGAATTGATCTAAATCAATCAAAACTGCGGTGTGAGGCGTAATGTTTGCTCATCAAGCGAAGGAAGCGATTAGGCACAAACCTACAAGACTTTGGGATTAACTTGTAGTTCAGGCCTGATTGCCAAATATGAAGGAAAGAACCATGGGCGTTCATCAAGACATCGACAAGGCCGGCGGCCTTCCGTTCCTAGACGACGACATGCCAAAATGCTACAAAGGTTTTGTCAAAGGCGACTGGAATAAGGAAATCGATGTTCGCAACTTCATCCAGCTGAACTACACACCTTACGAAGGTGACGCGAGTTTCCTAGCCGGTCCAACCGAAGCTACCAATAAGCTTTGGGAAGACTGTCTTGAGCTGATGAAAGAAGAAAACAAAAAAGGCGTTCTGGATGCAGACACAGCCGTTGTTTCTTCTATCACTTCCCATGCTCCAGGCTACATTAACAAAGATCTAGAAAAAGTTGTTGGCCTGCAAACTGATGCACCTTTGAAACGTGCTCTTATGCCTTATGGTGGCCTGAAAATGGCTGTTAATGCCCTTGAAAGCAATGGCTATAAGATTTCAGAGGAAACAGCTGAGATTTTCAAAAAACATCGTAAGACCCATAACGATGGCGTCTTCGATATGTATACCCCTGAAATTCGCCGCGCACGTTCTGCCGGTATCGTAACAGGCCTGCCAGATGCTTATGGCCGTGGCCGCATCATCGGTGACTATCGCCGTGTTGCTCTTTACGGTATCGACAAGCTAATGGAAGACAAAAAAGCTCAGCATGCTTCTTTAGACGGCAACGTACTGAGCGAAGATACTCTGCGCCTGCGTGAAGAAATTTCTGAACAATATCGTTCTTTGAACGAATTGAAGGAAATGGGCACACAACACGGCTTTGATCTCTCCCGTCCGGCTGAAAACGCACAAGAGGCTGTTCAGTGGCTATACCTTGGCTACCTGGCTGCTATTAAGGAACAAAACGGCGCTGCCATGTCTTTGGGCCGTACCTCAACATTCCTTGATATCTACATCCAGCGTGACATTGACAACGGTACACTGACTGAATCTGAAGCTCAGGAGCTGATGGACCACTTCGTCATGAAGTTGCGCCTCGTTCGCTTCATGCGTACACCGGATTACAATGCTCTCTTCTCTGGCGATCCTGTATGGGTAACAGAATCCATCGCTGGTATGGGTGTTGATGGCCGCACATTGGTCACCAAAAACTCTTTCCGTGTACTTCACACTCTTGTGAACCTCGGCCCTGCACCAGAGCCAAACCTCACAGTATTGTGGTCTGAAAAAATGCCGAAGGGCTTTAAGGACTTCTGTTCTAAAGTTTCCATCGACACTTCTTCTATCCAGTATGAAAACGATGACTTGATGCGTTCTTACTGGGGTGACGATTACGGTATTGCTTGCTGCGTATCTGCAATGCGTATCGGTAAGCAAATGCAGTTCTTCGGCGCTCGTGCCAACTTGGCTAAAGCACTGCTTTACGCCATCAACGGTGGTATCGACGAAAAATCCGGCAAGCAGGTTGGCCCTAAAACACTGCCATTTACAGGTGATGTTTTGGATTGGAATGCACTTGAGCCTCTTTACGACCAAATGCTCGACTGGATTGCCAAGGTCTATGTACAAGCTCTGAACTGTATCCATTACAGCCACGACAAGTACAACTACGAGCGCATTGAAATGGCGCTGCATGATCGTGACATCCTGCGCACCATGGCTTGTGGTATTGCTGGTCTGTCTGTTGTTGCCGACAGTATCTCTGCAATCAAAAACGCTGAAGTTAAAGTAATCCGCAACGAAGACGGTCTTGCTGTTGACTATGAAATCAACGGCGATTTCCCTTGCTTCGGTAACAATGACGACAGCGTGGATGTAATTGCAGAAAACCTCGTGAAGAAATTCATGGGTAAAGTTCGCAACCAGCCAATGTACCGTGATGCAATGCCAACCCAGTCAATTCTGACCATCACCTCTAACGTGGTTTATGGTAAGAAGACAGGCTCTACTCCGGACGGACGTAAAGCTGGCGAGCCATTTGCTCCTGGTGCTAACCCAATGCATGGCCGCGACCAAAAAGGCGCTGTGGCTTCCATGAAGTCCTTGTGCAAACTGCCATATGAAGACAGCCAGGACGGTATCTCTTACACCTTCTCCATCATCCCAAGTGCTCTTGGTAAAGATGAAGCAGAACGCGTAGAGAACCTCTCCAACCTGCTCGATGGCTACATGCACGACATGGGCCACCACATCAACGTCAACGTCTTCAACCGTGAAACTCTTGAAGATGCGATGGAACACCCAGAACTGTACCCACAGTTGACAGTTCGTGTTTCCGGTTACGCAGTGAACTTCATCAAGCTCACCCGCGAACAACAGCTAGATGTGATTAACCGTACTTTCCACGGTCAACGCTAAGAGCCGATAAATAAACCATCAAGGGCGCGGTTGATCCGCGCCCTTTTTGCATCTAAGTTGCCCAATGCGAACAAAATAATACCAGAACTCATGTGGTGCGACACCAGCGCACATCAGCCAAAAACGAATGGCTGCCCTGCAGTAAAAATACTGTCAAAACAATAATAAACGCCTTATATTATAACTATTCCATTATGAGCGCGCAGCGCTAATGGCAGGCACAAAAAAGGGAAAAAATCATGGAAGATGTCATGGGCTATGTCCATTCCGTAGAAACTGGCGGTACTGTTGATGGTCCGGGTTTGCGCTACATCATCTTCCTGTCAGGCTGCCCTTTACGTTGCCAGTATTGTCACAATCCCGATACCATGAAAATGAAACGCGGAAAGATGACCTCCGCCTACGAACTGTTGAAGGATATAGCCACATACCGCAGCTACTTTGAGCAAGGCGGTGGCGGCATCACGGTAAGTGGCGGCGAGCCTTTAGCTCAGATCGAATTTTTACGTGTGTTGTTGTGGGGTGCAAAACAAATGGGCATTCACACAACCATTGACACCTCTGGCTACCTTGGCAAGAAAGCCGATGACGAGCTGATTGATTTAATTGACCTCTTTTTACTGGATGTTAAATCCTGGGTGCCCGAAACTTACAAGAACGTCACAGGCGTTGAAATTGCACCCACATTAGAATTTGCCAAACGCCTACAAAAAATGGGTAAGGAAGTCTGGGGCCGCTTTGTTCTCGTACCCGGCCTGACCGATGCCCCAGAAAATGTCGAGGGTGTGGCAAAATTCGTTGGTTCACTCGACAATGTCAGCCGTATGGATGTTCTCCCCTTCCACAAAATGGGTGAACACAAGTGGCAGCAGATGGGTATGTCTTACCAGCTCAATAATACCGAACCACCAACACCTGAGTCTTTGGCCCATGTGCAACAGGTCTTCAAAGACCAAGGTTTAAACGTTCACTAATATATGGAAAAACGCATACAAATTTTAAAGAGCGTTTGACTTATCAACTCCCTCTACGCATTAGGGTAAATACTAATAACTAGAGGGCATTTTAAATGAAAAACTTAATTACATTTTTAATAACCATTGCAGCTATCTGGTGCATTGGCGTTTTCATTTCTTACGTGGGCTACGCAGGCAAGATGAAGATAGAGCCCTTCATTGCTAGAACTCCAATATATGCTGCATTCCCTGCCGCAATTTATGCTGCAATTGTTTTCTATTCAAAAAACAAAAGAATGATGAAACTAAAAGAATTCCTAGTTTTTTCTATAGTATCAATTCCATTTATTGTTGTTTTACAGCCCATAGCAGATAACATCATTGTCAAGTTCGGCTTAACGACATTAATGCCCAGATTAGGCAATCGAATAGATATTTTCTACTTCAGACCCGGTTCTTTTGAAGATTCTATCTTCACAGCTTTAGTTGCCGTTATACTCGTATTTCCAATGATCATGTATACTCGGCATGCAACGAATTCACGCAACCAATAAGCTCGTCTAAACAAATCGTATCTACCCTGATGATAGCTCTTCAGTCAGGGTAGATAACATAAGGTTCTTAGCCACCAAGTACGCAGAGCACTTGCTCCTGGCAATCTGGCCCACCAAAACCAAGCGTTTTGCGTTGCATACTAACCTCAGCCACACGCTCCGCATTATCAAGAGCCAATAGACCTTGCCCATTCCAAAGGCTGTTTTCAAAGCCAACACGGGCATGACCACCCAATGCCATCGCCGTTGTCAAAGCCGCTGTTTCGCTTTGCCCAAATGCGCAACACATAAAGGGGACATGAGTGTTTTCCAGCTTTTCACGTGCCGATAAAAATCCGAGTAAATCACGCGGATCACTCAACTGGTTCTTGGCATAGCGCCCTAAAACATACAAATGACTACCGAAGCTTTGAGGAAGTTTGCCACTATCTTGCAGAGCAACCAGCCGCTCTAAATCGGCAGCGTCATAGAGTATATGTTGAACCGCTATGCCTGCCTCTTGGGCAAAACAATAAAAATCATGCCCAACGGTACAGTTTTCACCTTCAGGCATCATCTCTCGTAGAGCAACCGAAACTGCTTTTGGCATCACCTCCCGTACCACTTGTGCCTGTTGCTGTGCACTGTAAATCCCGATAGCTTCTGTGGTTATTTGCACAAGCATTTCAGGAAGTTGCTGCTCCATTTCAGCTAGCAACTCTTTATAGAGACCGCTATCAAGCACATGCGCCCCACTGTTATCACGCACATGAGCATGTAACGCATTGGCACCCTTTGCCCAAACCTGTTTGGCACAAGCAACTGTCTCGTCAATTTGAACTGGCAATGCACTGTGGTCAGCCTTGCCACGGCGCGCCCCGTTTGGGGCGCACATAATAACCCGCTGTTGGGTGTTATGCATGGCTCGGTACTCCGGCAATTTTCAAAGCAGCTTCAATGGACAATGATAAACGGTCCACAATCAGCTCAACATCATCCGCTTCAATAATAAACGGTGGCGCTAACAATACATGGTCACCCTGCTTGCCATCTATTGTGCCCCCCATAGGATAACACATCAAACCATGCGCCATACCTTGCTTCTTTACCAGAGCGTTGAGCTTGAGTTTCGGGTCAAACGGCTGTTTGCTTGCCCGATCAGAAACCAATTCGATACCACGGAAAAGCCCGCGCCCACGCAAATCACCCACATATGGGTGCTCGCCAAAGCGTTCTTCGAGTGCTTTGGCCAGTAGCTCACCCATTGTTTGCACATGTGCCATCATGCCAGGAGCTGAAATTTGCGAAAACACTGCCGAAGCCGCTGCAGCTGCTGTTGGATGCCCAATATAAGTGTGACCGTGCTGGAAGAAGCCAGAGCCCTGTGCGATGCAATCATAGATTTTTTGTGTAGCAATCATAGCACCGATTGGCTGATAGCCGGCGCCAAGCCCTTTAGCAATACAAAGTATATCTGGGCTCACACCATCTGCTTCACAGGCGTAAATATGGCCGGTCCGTCCCATACCGCACATTACCTCATCCAGAATAAGCAGCACACCATATTGGTCGCATATTTCTCGAATACGCTTAAAGTAACCCGCCGCTGCTGGTACAGCGCCCATAGTCGCACCCACTACAGGCTCAGCAATAAATGCTGCCACATTTTCAGCACCAAGACGCAGAATTTCATCTTCTAACGTTTGTGCTGCCCGCAAACCATATTCCAAATCACTTTCATCAGTATTCTGGTGCCGGTATGCATAACATGGTTCAATATGCGACATCTCGATCAATAGAGGTTCGAACGGTTCGCGTCGCCACATGTTGCCGCCAGCAGAAAGAGCCCCCAGGGTATTGCCGTGGTAACTTTGCAAACGGGCAATAACTTTCGTGCGCGATCCTTCTCCCCGCTCTAAATGATACTGACGTGCAAGCTTTAAAGCCGCTTCAGTTGCTTCCGAACCACCTGAAACCAAATATACGCGGTCAAGTCCTGCCGGTGCTTTCTCAATTAACTGATTACACAACGTTTCCGCAGGAGCACTATTGAAAAAGCCTGTATGAGCAAAAGCTATTTGGTCTACCTGAGACTTAATGGCCTCAATAACTTGGGTATTTGAATGACCAAGGCATGATACAGCAGCGCCGCCACATGCATCAAAATAGCGTTTGCCTTCTTGGTCTATAATGTAACAACCATCACCTTTAACAGCTGTTGGAAGCGCACTGGCGCAATGACGGGGAAATAAATGGCTCATGGTGCCAACCTTATATTTCTCGATGGGTCGTGACGTCTTGTTTAACAAACATGAACTAAATCTGTTTACGACCATCATCACAAGAGAAAAATTGAAACAAATACCTGTATACCAAAGGAAAAATGCAACAATATTAAACTGCAACTCAAGAGTTAATACTTAAGTTGTATATTTTACTTATAGCCAAATTATCTAGACATATTCATAGGTAAAATTTAATCTAAAAATGTTCCCGCTAAGAATGCTAGTTTATAAACACTAGCAAACACTGAAACCCGAAAAAGCATTAATAGTTTTGCGGGTTGTAAAAAATTTCGATAAGAAATCGTCATTGGGCAGAAGAGAGGCAGCTGCTATGAATGCGAAAAAAATTCTCGTTATCAATGGACCTAATTTAAACCTCTTGGGATTAAGACAGCCAGAAGTGTACGGTTCAACCACCTTGGCAGAATTAGAAGAACATTGTCGTGTCCACGGAGCAACAATGGGCTTTGAGGTTGATTGCCGTCAATCTAACCATGAAGGCACGATAATAGATTGGCTGCACGAAACCCGCGGTACCAGTCACGGCATAATACTCAACGCCGGAGCATATTCACATACCTCCGTTGCCATTATGGATGCCATTGCTAGCGTTGAACGTCCAGTTATTGAGGTACATTTATCCAACATTCATGCCCGTGAGGAATTTCGCCATACCTCCTTCGTATCCAAGGTGGCAAAAGGTATGATTTGTGGGTTGGGGACCACCGGTTATATGCTAGCTATTGACGCCCTTGTGGATATGCTTGAGCATGAGAAATAACAGCCCCGCCGCCGAAGTACCAATGAACAGCTAAGGCTTAATCGTAGCTGCGTGAGGCACGCAGCTTTTTTGTTTGGCTATGCTTCTTTTTTGAATCCAACCGCCGCTTTTGCGATGCTTTGGTCGGTTTGGTGGGCCGCCGCTTTTTAGGCACATACAAAGCTTTGGTGATTAGCTCCAGTAAGCGCTCCATGGCATCTTCCCGGTTACGCTCTTGGGTGCGAAACCTATCAGCTGTGAGAACAATTTCGCCGCCATTGGTCAAGCGCTGCCCCGCGAGTTGCCCCAATCGGGTTTTAACCCCCTCATTCAATGTCGTATTTTCTCGCAGGTTAAAGCGCAGTTGCACAGCTGTCGAAACCTTGTTGACGTTTTGACCGCCAGGACCGGAAGCGCGAATAAAATCAAAACGTAAATCCTCTAGCCGGATCACCACGCCATCTTTTACCGCTATTGTTTTCTCAAACTGCATTAAAACCTCTAAAAATCTTTGGGCCGGGAGTTTTGCCCCTTACCCCCGCTTTCACACCCTGTTAGGTTGCCGTCAATAACCCTGCTCAATAATTTAGGTCGCCATAATGTCCAAAACTACTCCAGAAAACCTCGAAGCGTCCAGCCAAATTCAACGTTTGCTAGAGGTTATGGAAATCTTACGCACCCCTGAAATTGGTTGCCCATGGGATATCGAGCAGGATTTTGCCTCCATCTCTCCCTACACGATAGAAGAAGCCTACGAGGTGGCACAGGCTATTGCCAACGACGATATGCTAGAGCTGAAAGAAGAGCTTGGCGATCTCTTGCTACAAGTGGTTTATCACGCACAAATAGCGAAAGAACAACAGGCCTTCGACTTTGAAGATGTCGTATATGCCATCTGCAAAAAGATGATTGGCCGCCACCCTCATGTTTTCGGCACTCAAGAACAGCGTAAGGCCGGCATGCAAAAAGGCATGTGGCAAGCCATTAAAGCCAAGGAAAAGCAAGCAAAACTGCAGGAATTAGAACGACGAGGTATCACCCCGCGCAAACAGGGACTTTTGGATGAAGTTCCTAGCACCTTTCCTGCACTATTAGAGGCCGAAAAGCTACAGCGTCATGCCTCAACAGTCGGCTTTGACTGGGGCGAGGCCGCACCGGTCCTTGCCAAAATCCGTGAAGAGATCACAGAGCTAGAGGAAGAAGTTGTCGCCAACTCACCAGACCGTGATTGTATTGAAGCAGAACTCGGCGATGTACTTTTCGCCGTAGCAAACTTGGCGCGTCACCTCGACATTCTGCCAGAAGCCGCACTCAAACGCACCAACGAAAAATTCCGCAAACGCTTTGCCCATATTGAAGCCGGGGCCAAACAGCAAAAGCGTCCATTGAACGATCTAAGCCTTGAGGAAATGGAAGAGCTATGGCAAGCCGCCAAAGCCTTCGATCTCCGCAAAACTGCCCACCGTCGATAATCGGATAGCTAGATGTTATGGTTACCTTGCACTCCTGAAAACCGGAACATCCAGGTCTCTTATTTTTTTACGCAAAGTATTTCTATTCAGCCCAAGTAGTTCTGCGGCTTTGATCTGATTGCCACGTGTTGCCGCTAAAACTGCCGTGATTAACGGCAGTTCCACCTCACGCAAAACACGGTGATATAGCCCTGGAGGCGGCAAATCTTCGCCAAACTCGGAAAAATACTTGGTAAAGTACCTCTCCATTGAAGTATTGATCGCAACCGGTTCCAAACTACCTTCGTCACTCCCCCCTTCGGCATTGCTATGGCTCGGCTGATTGAGTTCCAAATCAATTAGACTGGCCGTAATAACATCTTGCGGATAAAGCGCTGCCAAGCGGCGCACCATATTTTCCAGCTCACGTACATTGCCCGGCCAGCGATAACGGCGCAGCTTATCCAAGGCCGCCGGTTCGATTTGCTTGGCTGGCAGGCCCTCCTTTTCAGCCAAAGAGAAGAAGTGACGGATCAGGTCAGGAATATCTTCGGTGCGCTCGCGTAAAGGTGGCAAGCGAATGGGCACCACATTCAAGCGGAAATACAAATCTTCGCGGAACAAACCCTGTGCAATAGCCTGACGCAAATCTTTATGTGTGGCCGCAACAATGCGTACATCTGTTTTAATGGGGGTGCGCCCGCCCACAGTGGTATATTCACCTTGTTGCAATACACGCAATAGGCGCGTTTGCGCTTCCATCGGCATATCGCCAATTTCATCCAGAAACAGCGTGCCGCCATCGGCTTGTTCAAAGCGACCAGAGGCACGGTTTTGCGCTCCGGTAAACGCCCCTTTTTCATGGCCAAATAACTCGGATTCAATCAAATCGCGCGGAATAGCTGCCATATTAACCGCCACAAACGGGCCGTTACGGCGTTTGCCATAATCATGTAGCGCCCGTGCTACCAGCTCTTTCCCCGTTCCACTTTCCCCGTTGATCATCACGGTCAGGTCCGTTTGCATCAAGCGGGCCAGAACGCGATAAATCTCCTGCATGGCTGGTGAGCGTCCGACCAGCGGGATATTCTCACTGCCCTCGGCGTCATCGGAGTTGAAGCTATGCACTTTAGGTTCTGATAGTGCACGCCCCGCTATGCCAATCAGCTCTTTTAAGTCGAAGGGTTTGGGGAGATACTCGTAGGCGCCCAACTCGGATGCCTTAATGGCTGTCATGAATGTGTTTTGCGCACTCATGACCACCACGGGTAACTCAGGGCGAATATTGCGAATGCGTGGCAGGACATCAAAGGCATTTTCATCAGGCATAACCACATCGGTAATGACCAAATCACCTTCGCCAGAGCTCACCCAGCGCCAAAGTGTGGTGGCATTGGATGTCAAGCGAACGGTGTAGCCTGCCCGAGATAGAGCCTGGTTAAGCACGGTGCGAATGGCGGCATCATCATCTGCAACTAAAATAGTTCCGCGTGGCATAATCAATCCCCATCAATATCTTCAATTATTTGGCTATCTTGTGGTGCACAGGCAGGCATCAACACTCGAAAAACTGTCGAGTTTGTACTGCTATCGCATTCAATAACACCGCCATGATCGCCAACAATTTTGGCAACCAGAGCCAGCCCTAAACCCGAACCATTGGTTTTGGTGGTAATGAATGGTTCAAATAAATGCGGCAGTAAATCATCGGGCACACCCTGTCCGTTATCGCTGACACAAAACTCCAGCGGCAAGCTCACCCGCTCTTGAGCCCCTGGAACAGAAAGGCGAATACCGGGACGAAATGCGGTTGAAATGGTCACTTGTCCGTCAACAACCCCATCAAGCGCTTCGCAGGCATTTTTAACCAGATTCAAAAACACCTGCACCAATTGGTCGCGATTGGCAAAAACCGGCGGCAAAGACGGATCATATTTTTCATTAAAGTGAACATTGCGGCCAAAACCCGTTTGTGCCAATCGCTTGACATGATCTAAAACCCCATGGATGTTAACCGGCTCGCGCTGTATGGGGCGCTCGTCAGAGAACACTTCCATGCGGTCTACCAGCTTCACAATCCGATCGGTTTCATCCATTATCAGGCGCGTTAATGCACGATCTTCCGGCTCGGCTGATTGCTCTAAAAGCTGCGCTGCGCCGCGTATGCCGGAGAGCGGGTTTTTAATTTCGTGTGCAAGCATGGCTGCCAGCCCAATGACCGTACGCGCCGCACCGCGCGAGGTTAGTTGTTTATCCAATTTTTCGGCGATGGAACGCTCTTGAAACAGTAATACAACCGCACCGCGCCGCTCGCTCATGGGGGAAGCGTGAACATCTATGAGCTTTTCGTTGCCGATACGGGGCGAGCTGATATCCACCTTATATTCATTCACAGCACCGCCACGGCTGCGCACCTGCTCTATTAAACTGAGCAACGGGCTGCCAAAAGGAACAAACCATGAGATATCGTGGCGTTGCATGACCGGGAGCGAGGCTTGAAAAAACACCTCAGCCGCACTGTTTGCCGCTATAATCCGGTCATCCTCACCCACAACCATTACCGGGTGGGGAAGCGAGTCTAGTACATGTTGACCATCACCATTTAAAAGCTTGAGCATTACGCCCCCTAAAATGCAAAGAGTTATGCAGCAGCCTGAGCTTTTGCGTAGTCTTCAAACCAGTCCATTATTAATGAAATAACCGTTTGCGGCTGCTCGCACGTTTGCACTTGCCGCAAGAATGCCCGACCAGTTTCACTCATCTGACCATTGCTCCCCAAGGTGCCACTGGCCTCCAGATACCAGCCCAAATGCTTTCGAGCCGCCCGCAAACCAACTTCATGGCCATAATGGCTCAGCATCATTTGATAGTGTTCGCAAATGAGCCGGGCTAACGCAGCGCCTGTTGGTGCCTTGAGTTTTTCACCCGTCATCAAGTAATGCGCAATATGCCCCGGCAACCATGGTCGCCCATATGCACCGCGCCCTACCATCACCAAGTCAGCGCCAGAGGCCACCAGCATGGCGTCGGCATCTTCAAAGCTGCAGCAATCTCCGTTTGCCACCAATGGCACACTGGTTACATCACGCACGCGCTTAATCGCTTGCCAGTCTGCTTTTCCCTTGTAAAACTGATTGCGTGTGCGGCCATGCACTGTCAGCATTTGCACTCCTGCGGCCTCGGCCCGCATGGCAAGTTCTGGCGCATTCATGGAGGTCTCATCCCAGCCAAGACGCATTTTCAAACTTACCGGCACTTTTACTGCACCAATTACCGCCTCAACCAAGCGCATCGCATGGTCTAAATCTTTCATTAAGGCGGAGCCAGAATAGCCACTGGTCACCTTTTTTGCAGGGCAGCCCATATTGATATCAATCATGTGTGCGCCCGCAGCTTCGGCAATGCGGGCCCCTTCCGCCATCCAGCGCACATCTTTGCCTGCGAGCTGAATAACATGCGGATTAATGCCCTCACCTTCCGCACGCATCAAGCTTTCCGGATGGGCAGTGACGAGCGCATCACTTGCCACCATCTCGCTGACCACCATGCCCACACCATAGCGCAGTGCCAAGCGGCGGAACGGCAAATCGGTCACACCGGACATGGGGGCCAGAACCACCTTGTTTTTCAACTGGATATTAGCAATTTGCACCATGGTATCTTATCGGAACCTTATGAGGTGCCCTTTTCATAGGCACTAAACATCAATGCTTATATAATAAGCAATAGTAAAATAATGGCAAGTGGGAAATGGTTTAAAAAAGCTTGCGGCACCTTGAGCTTATGAAGAAAATAGCCCACAACAAAAATGAATAGCAGTACAACCGCCTTGATAAACATAGTCTAACTTGCAGCAGTTTGAGCTTAGCTGTGCCGATATGCTTGTTTACAACGCGACATGAGCCGTTTTTAACCTGAACAGGGCCCGCATGACAGCATTAAACCAACAAAACCTAGAAAAGCATTACAACAAACTTGCCGTCTTAGTTGTTGCCGCAGGACGTGGTTCGCGAATGCAAACAGCCCATGAAAATGGCCCCAAGCAGTATTTCGACCTTGGGGGCATGCCTGTTTTACAACAAACAATCTCCAAGCTTTTGGCCTTTGATAAAACAGATTATCTGCAAGTTGTTATTCATGCTGATGACCGACAAGCGTATGATTCTATTGCCAATAAAATCAATGACCCGCGCCTACTCCCCCCTGTAACGGGTGGCACCGAACGGCAAAACTCCGTTTATAACGGCCTACTGGCTATAGCGCCGTTTAACCCTGATTTTGTATTTATTCATGATGGTGTCAGGCCGTTTATCGACCCGCAAACACTGAGTAATACTCATGCCGCCTTGTTGGCAGGTGCGCAAGCTGCCCTACCCGCCATTGCAGTGAGTGATAGTCTCAAGCGGCGAGCGCATAAGAGCGATGTTCTTGAGACGGTTGACCGCACAAACCTTTATCAAGCGCAGACACCGCAGGGTTTTTGCTTTCAAACCATATGGCAAGCGCATCAACAAGCTGCCCTCAAAGAAATCAATAGTTTTACCGATGATACCGCTCTTATTGAATGGCTGGGGCATAAGGTGGAACTGGTCACCGGCAACAGCGCCAATGTTAAACTCACAAGCCCCGATGATTTGGCTCTAGCAAGACAGAAAGTAACTATGGAGCAATTTGCAGCACTGGCAGATATTCGTGTTGGTACCGGCTACGATGTCCACGCTTTTGAAGCAGGTGACCACGCCATGCTATGCGGCATTAAAGTGCCACACAACAAAAAGCTCAAAGGGCACTCAGATGCCGATGTCGCCATGCATGCCCTGACAGATGCAATTTTCGCAGCTTTAGCTGACGGCGATATTGGCTCTCACTTCCCCCCTTCCGATCCGCAATGGAAAGGGGCTGCCTCCGACCAATTCCTTGCCTACGCCATTGATAAAGTAAAACAAAGACAAGGTATTGTGGCACACTTGGACGTCACCATCATTTGCGAAGCGCCAAAAGTCGGCCCGCACCGGGAAGCCATGCGCACAAGCCTTGCAAAAATATGCAATGTCCCAATCTCCCGCGTTGCCGTGAAGGCCACAACCTCGGAAAAACTGGGCTTTACCGGCCGGGAAGAAGGTATTGCCGCCATGGCCAGCGCCACCATTCGCTTGCCGCTTGATCTTGATGAAACCTGCTAAAGCGAGGCTCCCATGCTCTTTGATCGTCAGTTAACCAAGCTCGCGGAAGAAGTTATTATCGCTTACAAAGAAAAGGGCTGGCGGTTGGCCACAGCCGAAAGCTGTACGGGAGGTTTACTTGCCGGTCTCTTGACCGATATTTCCGGTTCATCCGCTGTTGTCGAACGCGGCTTTGTCACTTATTCCAACGAGGCTAAAGTAGAAATGATATCTGTACCCATGCCGCTCATTATCGAGCATGGTGCAGTAAGTGCCCAAGTAGCCAAAGCCATGGCAACAGGTGCGCTCAACGCGGCTCATGTCGATGTTGCCGTGTCAATTACCGGCATCGCTGGCCCCTCTGGTGGCTCTGAAGAAAAACCCGTTGGAACCGTGCATCTGGCTTGCGCCAGTAAACATGGCACCCTCACCCATGCCCCTTGCCTGTTTGAGAACAAGGGCCGCGATCATATTCGCATGTGCGCGCTGCAAAAAGCCCTTGAATTGCTAAAGGAAGCGACTGTTACCCCCAAACCCTACCTCGAATAAGTATTTCAGTCATATTGCCCCAGATTTAATTAAACTTAATATAACAACCTTTCTTTTTGGATGTAGAATAATTCCTTTGAAGAAAGTTTAAAACGATAGTCACTACCAAGATTTCAAGTTATAAAGAAGTTGATATGCATTTACTTTAGTAAGGCTTTATTCATGTACCTTAAAAAAGACCCAGCTCTACTTTGTTTCAATACAGTGAGTGCTATAAGCTACAAAGAAATGTTGTTGCTGGCGCAATCGATTTTCGCTGAATTCGGGCGTGAAATATCCTCAATGGATATTATCGATTTCTATGATACGCCTAGCGTTCACGGCATCAATAATATTTGTGAATTTATTCATAGTCAAAAAACCGCTGCACCGCGTTTTGATTGCGAAAAAACGTTTTCGTTTACAACCAACCTTATCGAAGGTTTGGAGAGAGATATTGGAGCCGACAGTGAATTGTCTGTAGATTTTACGTTTAATTCCATAACTGAACAGCATATTTCAATAGAAATACGCTCACATTTATTTGCAAAATCCGCTGAGCGCACTTTGCAACAGTTTTCTGCTTGCGGTGCACATATTTTCAAAACTGTTCCAAAAGCAGCGGGCTTCACAATTTTGGGTGTTCCATGGCAATTCTTAGGTAAATACAGTGCAGCTTTGATGATTTTTGAAGCGGATTTTCCTAATATCTCGCAGGATGTCTATGATAAGTTTGAAAAAGAACTTTTCTGGTATTTCCGTCTAGGTCGGCCTGTTGCACTTATGACAGAGTATGGGCTGTTTCGTAATGTCTATCCATATAATTTTGTATGCGCAGCGCAGCTGGCTTCTTTGAAGATGCTATTCGAATATGACTCCTATCCGAGGCTAAGCCCAGGTGAAGAGGACAAGATAAACAAACACATATGCTCAAAGGGTGATACGCATCGACCGAAACTTCCCGGCCAGCTTATCGACCTGGGTTCACAGGCGGCGCTTTGGTGCGTACCAGAGCATGAAAGAGAAATGGCTTTTAACGTTCTTTTAGCTGCAGATTTAACGCTTTATCGTTTCTATATTGATCACAAGGATCTGTTTCCAAAAGAGCACGATTCGTAGTGATAGAAGAGATGTCACCGAGCCCAAACCATGGCAGTCACATTGAAAAACACATATTGCCTAATCTGAGTGAAAATAAAGACTTGAAAATAGAGGTAAAGAGATTGCCATGGGGTTAGTTAATGAGCCAATCCAAATTAACTTTAGTACACACAAAGCTGTTTCTTACAAGGACATGTATGAGATAGCGCGATCGATTTTTGATGATTTTGAACGCGAGGTAACATCGATGAAATTTAAAGGCTTCGTCGATACACCTGATATCAACTTTATAGATGACATTTATAAATTCATTAATACTAAGAAAAATGAAGCGCCTGCTTTTGATTGTGAAAAAGGGATTTTGTTTGAAGGCCATTCTATTGAATGGCTGGAAAATGATGGTGTAGCCGAATATAGACTAGCTATGGCGTTTATAATTGACCCTACGAAAGAAGCCAGTACGAGCATTTTTGTCAGCTCAGAAGTATTTGAAAAATCGCCTGAAGGCAGGATGAAACAATTAGCTGCTTGTGGTCGGCATATTTTAAATGCTGTTCCTCATAGCTCCGGTTTCGTAATTCCAGATGTCCCAACGCGATTTATTTCACGATACCCTGAGGCAGAAATGCTTGGCCAAGATGAGTTCCCCAATATAACGCAGGATGCCTATGATAGGTTTTCGAAAGAGCTTCTCTGGTTTGATCGTTTAGCCCGCCCTACAATTCGTATGATAGAACAAGGGCTGTTTCGTAATGTCTATCCATATAATTTTGTATGCGAGGCGCAGCTGTCTACCTTGAAGATGCTATTCGAATATGACAACTATCCGAAGCTAAGCCCAAACGAGGAAGACAGGTTAAACCGACGCATAAAGTCACTGCGCAGAGAGCATCGACCGAAACTTCCCGGCCAGCTTATTGACCTGGGTTGGCATGCGGCGCTTTGGTATGTGCCAGAACATGAAAGAGAAATGGCTTTTAACGTTCTTTCAGCTGCAAACTCAACGCTTTATCGTTTCTATATTGATCACAATGATCTGTTTCCAAAACAGTATTCTTAAAATTCAGCATTGAAACATTCCTTAGCCGCTTAAACTCAGGCCTCGAATGTGTAAGTGACGCTGGGGATAACAGGAGTATTGTTTTATAAAGCACAGGTATTTTAGTGAATTTATTTAGTTCATTAATAAATGCAGCCTACAGATTATTAGGCTGTAGAATCGGCATCTGTGCAATAATTCTCTAAGGTTTATGGGGAGGATAAGTCTATGTGGAATTATCTTGGACTCTGGCTTTCACTCCTTATCATGACCATTCCTTCTTTGTGTTTTGCGCAGGTTAAACAAGGTGATCGTTACATTATCGCAAGAGAAACTAGCGGTAAATTCTTCGAGGGCCACCGCGTTCTTACCCATTATCGAAGTGGTTACAAGTTTGTTCAGTTTTGTGGCCAGCCGTATTTTGTCAGGCCACAAACTGTCGTTTGGTCAAAGCAGGCAAATGTAAAAGGTTTTCGTGTTAACCTTGAGATCAACAGTCAAGACGGGTGGGTCGTGCTATGTAAGTCACCCGAGGAGCAGGTAACACTTAAACAAGTGGGCATTCACCAGTCACTTGCTGATGCTGCCAAAGGCCCCAGCCCCAAGCAAGGCATTGTAAACCGCTTTGAAACCATCCGTAATACATTCAATGATCGCAGCCCGCTACATGGACTTGGCGGTTTACTGGGAGATGAAAAAACAACAAAAAAACCATGATAAAACAATCTGATGCATTAAATAGAGGGGCCGTAAACCTCGTTGGCCCGCATTTCGAATGCCTGAGAGAACTTCTTGAATGCCTTATCAAACATCGCGCCCATCATCGCCCCTAGGGTGCGCGATTTGAATTCGTAATCGATGTAAAAATTAACGTGGCAAGCCTTGTCGTCTTCCACCACGAACTCCCAAATATTTTTCAGGTGCTTAAACGGCCCATCCAGATATTCAACGTTAATCTTAAGGCTTGCTTTATCCATTTCCACCCGACTGGTGAAAGTTTCTTTAAACACCTTATAAGCCACAGTCATATCGGCGATGAGTACTTCTTTCCCCTCGCCCAAATCGCGCCGCCCCCGCACCTCGAGCGCCTGACAAAGCGGCACAAAGCGTGGATAGTGTTCCACGTCAGCAACCAGCGCAAACATGTTTTCCGCTTTATGGGCAACAAGGCGAGAATTACGAAACGAAGGCATTAATCGGCTATTCCTGACTTTCAGTAAAGCTTACGTGAAACGCTCCAAGCCTTTTAGACTGGCATATATTTTCACAACAGTTAAGGCCCATGCTCTAGGGGAGAGACGGGCCTTTGCCAAGAAAAAAATCATAGCAAGGTGTAAATAGCTGCCTAAAAGCGGACAAACCATGTCAGGATGCTTTGCTTATGGGCAGAAATTCTACTCAAAAGTTGTGAATGGCTTAAGCCACCTGCCCCAACTTTGCCGCCCGCGCTTTTTTCAGATCATTAAAATCATCACCCGCATGATGAGAGGAACGAGTCAGCGGATTGGCAGATACCTTCAAAAACCCTTTGGTGTAAGCAATGCGCTCATACGCCTTGAACTCTTCCGGTGTCGGGAAGTTCATCACCGGATGGTGCTTTTTAGTGGGCTGCAAGTATTGGCCAACGGTTAGGAAGTCCACATCTGCGGTGCGCAAATCATCCATTAATTGCAATACTTCGTTACGCTCTTCACCAAGCCCAACCATAATGCCGGATTTGGTGAACATTTCGGGGTCGATTTCCTTCACCTGTTGCAACAAGCGGATAGAGTGGAAATAACGCGCACCCGGACGCACCTTCAAATAGTTGGAAGGTACAGTCTCGAGGTTATGGTTAAACACATCTGGCTTGGCCTTCACCACAATTTCCAGTGCGCCTTCTTTGCGCAAGAAGTCCGGTGTCAGCACTTCAATTGTTGTTGTGGGGGATTTTTCACGAATGGCTTTAATCACATTGGCAAAGTGGGTGGCGCCGCCATCCTCCAAGTCATCACGGTCTACCGATGTGATAACCACATGCTCCAGCCCCATAGAGGCGACAGCCTCGGCAATACCTTTGGGTTCGTTCTGATCCACAGGGCCTGGCATTCCGGTGCGCACATTACAAAATGCGCAGGCACGGGTACAGGTATCCCCAAGTATCATAAAGCTGGCGTGTTTTTTCGACCAGCATTCGCCAATATTCGGACAACCCGCTTCTTCGCACACAGTCACCAAGTTGTTTTTACGCACCACCTCATGGGTTTCTTTATAAACCGGCGATGTTGGCGCTTTAACGCGAATCCACTTGGGCTTTCGGGCCACTTGCTGGTCCGGTCGGTGCGCCTTTTCAGGGTGACGCGGACGTTCGGCTTGCGCAGCAACAGCCTCAGGAGCTGCATCGGTATCACTTGGACGATTAAGCGTGTTTACGATTGTAACCATTTGGTCCACTCGGTGTTTCGCTATTCGCAGTCGACACTATTATTCTTATCAGGTGTGCCATTTTTTGCGATAGCAATTGGAAAACTAACAGTGCTCTAGGGCAAAAGCCTCGCAATCGCAAGGGCTTTGCGCCAAAGCATACCATTGACTAAGCTTTTATCATTGGGGCAAAGCGCTTGCCTTGCCCCAAGATATAACTACATATTCAGTGCACGCCCGTAAGCATCGAGCACGCTTTCCTTCATCATTTCAGAAAGTGTCGGATGCGGGAAGACGGTATGCATCAGCTCTTCCTCGGTGGTCTCAAGACCCATAGCAACCACAAAGCCCTGAATAAGCTCGGTTACTTCAGCGCCAACCATATGGGCACCCAAAAGCTGACCGGTTTTCTTGTCGAAAATAGTTTTCACAAGACCTTCCGGCTCACCAAGCGCAATCGCCTTACCGTTACCCATGAACGGGAAGCGGCCAACACGGATCTCATAGCCCGCATCTTTCGCTTTTTGTTCGGTCAAGCCAACAGAAGCCACCTGCGGGTTACAGTAGGTACAACCCGGTATCTGTTCTTTTTTCATTGGATGGGCGTCAAGACCAGCGATTTTCTCAACGCAAATCACACCTTCATGCTCGGCTTTGTGTGCCAGCATTGGCGGACCGGCCACATCACCAATCGCATAGATGCCCGGTACATTGGTACGGCCAAAGCCATCAATCACCACACAACCACGATCGGTTTTCACGCCAACATTCTCAAGGCCGATGTTTTCGATGTTGCCCACAACACCCACAGCCGAAATCAGCTTTTCCGCATCCAGCTGCTGGGTTTTGCCGTCTTTGGTCTCAACAGAAGCGGTGACCTTACCGCCGCCCTTTGTAACCTTGTTGACCTTGGCTTCGGTGATAAACTTGATACCCTGTTTTTCCATCTGCTTTTTCGCAATCGCAGAGATTTCAGGGTCTTCCACCGGCATAATGTTCGCCATCATCTCAATAACGGTCACATCAACGCCCATGGTGTTGTAGAACGAGGCAAATTCGATACCGATTGCGCCTGAACCCATAACAATCAAGGATTTAGGCATTTTTTCCGGCACCATAGCTTCAAAGTAGGTCCAGATGTTTTCTTTATCCGGCTCGATACCCGGAATAACGCGCGGCTTGGCACCGGTAGCGATAATAATGTGCTTGGCGTTGTAGGTGCCATGCCCTTTGGTGCCTTTTGGTGCCGGATGTTGTGGCTGGTAGGCAGCGCGAGATGGCGCGCCAACAGAAATTTCGCCCGGCTTGGTGATTTTCGCTTCACCCCAAATGATGTCGACCTTGTTCTTCTTCATCAAGAAGCCAATACCGCCATTGAGCTGGCCGGAAACACCGCGAGAGCGCTTAACAACAGCAGCTGCATCGAAGCTGATATTTTCCGCAGACAGACCGTAGTTTTTGGCGTGTCCCATGTACTGGTAAACTTCAGCGGAACGCAGCAGTGCCTTGGTAGGGATACAACCCCAGTTCAGGCAGATACCGCCCATGTGCTCGCGCTCGACAATCGCGGTTTTCAATCCCAGTTGGGAAGCGCGGATCGCAGTTACATAACCGCCTGGGCCAGAGCCGATAATGATGACGTCGTAATTGGTGCCACTCATCATGCTATCCTTCATACGGTGGGGTGCTTTTTTAGCGGCCACCGGTGTTGTCTCACTGTGCCGGGAGAAGATGGGGGCTCAACCGGCTCTTTGAAAAACAGGGGGCAAAGCCCCCTGCCTTGATCTGGATTAAACCAGCATAGACATCGGGTTTTCGATGTAGCCCTTGAAGGCTTGCAACAGCTCTGCGCCTAACGCACCGTCCACCGCGCGGTGGTCGGTTGATACGGTCACAGACATCACGGTGGCAGGTACAATCTCGCCTTCTGCATTGACAACCGGCTGCTTTACGCCCGCACCAACAGCCAGAATGGTTGCATGTGGTGGGTTCACAATGGCAGAGAAGTTTTTCACACCGAACATGCCAAGGTTGGAAACCGCAGTGGTGCCGCCCTGGAACTCTTGTGGTGCCAGTTTGCGCTCACGCGCCCGCTTGGCCAAGTCTTTCATCTCGATAGAAATGGTCGAAAGAGTTTTCTCTTCCGCGCGGCGCACGATTGGCGTAATCAAGCCACCATCGATGGAAACTGCGACCCCCACATCAGCGTGTTTGTGCAACAACATACCGCTATCGGTCCAAGAGGCATTAGCAGCTGGTACCGCTTTCAGTGCCAAGGCATGGGCCTTGATGACCATGTCATTAACCGAGAGCTTGTAGGCTGGCTTACCGTCTTTATCAACCGGCGCTGATTTGTTGAGCTGTGAACGCAGAGCTAACAAGGCATCCAGCTGACACTCTACTGTGAGGTAGAAGTGCGGCACTGTTTGCTTGGACTCGGTCAAACGCTTGGCGATAACCTTGCGCATGCCATCATGCGGTACAAGCTCATAGGAGCCTTCGTCAAACAGCTTGAGGATCGCCTCATCAGACTGGCCAGCAGGTGCTGCTGCCTTAGGTGCTTCCGCAGCTTTTGGCGCTTCAGCTGCTGCTGCAGCTGGTTTGCCAGTGCCATTAGCCAATGCAGCTTCTACGTCGCGCTTCACAACACGGCCCTTAGGACCAGTGCCGGAAATCAGCGCCACATCAAGACCGTTCTGCTTGGCAATACGGCGCGCCAATGGCGAGGAGAAAACCCGCTCGCCAGATGTTGCCGGAGTTGCCGCAGCAGGTGCTGCCGCTGGCGCTGCAGCAGGAGCATCCGCAGCAGGTGCCGGGGTCGCAGCAGCTGCAGGTGCCGGGGCACTGCCCACATTATCGGCAGCCGATGCGTCTTCACCATCTTCCAAAAGCACCGCGATCAGTTCATTCACTTTCACGCCTTGTGCACCTTCGGCAACGAGGATCTTGCCAACAACACCCTCGTCGATGCTTTCAACTTCCATGGTTGCTTTATCGGTTTCGATTTCGGCAATAACATCACCGGCAGAAACCGTATCGCCCTCTTTCACCAGCCATTTGGCAAGGTTGCCCTCTTCCATGGTTGGGGAAAGCGCTGGCATCAAAATTTGAATAGCCATTGATTTCTAATCCTTGCCCTAAGCGGTGTAAGTAACGGCTTTAACCGCGTCGATAACTTCGCCAACGTTCGGCAGTGCCAGCTTTTCAAGGTTGGCAGCGTATGGCATTGGCACATCTTTACCAGTTACATGCAGAATTGGTGCATCGAGGTAATCGAAGGCATCGCGCTGAACTTGGAAGGCAATCTCAGAAGACACCGAACAGATCGGGAAGGCTTCTTCAACACAAACCAGACGGCCGGTTTTGCGTACGGATTGCAAGATTGTCGCCATATCCAAAGGACGGATGGTGCGCAAGTCAATCAACTCGACCGAGATACCTTGTGCTGCCAACTCGTCAGCCGCTTTCGTTGCATAGGTCATACCCATGCTCCAAGAAACGATGGTAACGTCCGACCCTTCACGCACAACCTTCGCCTTACCAATCGGTACGATGTAATCGTCCATTACTGGCACATCGAAGCTCTGACCGTACAGAATTTCGTTTTCCAGGAAAATGACCGGGTTCGGATCGCGGATCGCCGCTTTCAACAAGCCCTTCGCATCAGCTGCGGAGTAAGGTTGAACAACCTTCAGGCCCGGAATGGAGGCATACCATGCAGCGTAGTCTTGCGAGTGCTGCGCACCCACACGCGCGGCCGCACCGTTGGCTCCACGGAACACCATTGGCGCACCCATCTGACCACCAGACATATAAAGTGTCTTGGCTGCAGAGTTGATGATGTGGTCAATTGCCTGCATGGCGAAGTTGAATGTCATGTATTCAACAATCGGGCGCAGACCTGCCATAGCCGCACCAACTGCCAGACCGGTAAAGCCGTGCTCGGTGATTGGCGTATCAATTACGCGCTTTTCGCCGAACTCATCCAGCAGACCCTGGGAGATTTTGTAGGCACCTTGGTACTGTGCCACTTCTTCACCCATCAAGAACACGCGCTCATCAGCACGCATCTCTTCCGCCATTGCGTCACGCAGGGCTTCACGCACTGTTGTCTGGCGCATTTCTGTACCCGCAGGCACTTCAGGGTCAGCCAGTTCAACCACGTCAACCGGTGCCTTTGGCGCTGCCGGTGTGGTTGGCGCAGCTTCAGCAACCGGTGCTGGCGCTTCAGCCGCAGCTGGTGCTGGTGCACTGCCCACATTGTCAGCGGCAGAAGCGTCTTCGCCTTCTTCTAAAAGTACTGCGATAGGTGTGTTCACCTTCACATCTTCAGTGCCTTCGGCAATAAGGATTTTGCCTAAAACACCTTCATCAACCGCTTCCACTTCCATGGTGGCTTTATCGGTTTCGATTTCTGCAATCACGTCACCTGCAGTAACCGCGTCGCCTTCCTGTTTAACCCACTTGGAAAGCTTGCCCTCTTCCATTGTTGGCGAAAGAGCCGGCATCAAAATCTGGATAGCCATGTTAATTCTATCTCCGCCTTAAAGAGTGATATCGGTGTAAAGCTCAGAAGCATCCGGCTCCGGATCGTTCTGGGCAAATTCAGCGGAGGCTGCAACAATGGCACGGACTTCCTTGTCGATAGCCTTCAAGCTATCTTCGTCGGCCCATTTTTTCTCTAGAAGACGGGCGCGAACCTGTTCAATCGGATCGTGCTCGGAGCGCATTTTCTGCACTTCGTCTTTGGAGCGGTATTTTGCAGGGTCAGACATGGAGTGACCGCGGTAGCGGTATGTAATCATCTCAAGGATGTAAGGACCATTGCCTTCACGGCACCACTGCATGGCGTAATCGGTCGCAGCTTTTACAGCGCGTACGTCCATACCGTCCACCTGAACGCCCGGAATACCGAAGGAGGCACCGCGCTGGGACAAATCAGTGGTAGATGAAGCACGCTCAATTGAGGTACCCATACCGTATTTGTTGTTCTCGATCACATAGATCACCGGCAGATCCCAGAGCTTGGCCATGTTGAAGCTCTCGTAAACCTGACCCTGGTTCGCCGCGCCATCACCGAAGAACGCCATGGAAACCTTGCCGTTTTCCTTATAGCGGTTGGCAAAGGCCAGACCGGTACCCAGTGCGACCTGTGCGCCCACAATACCATGACCGCCGTAGAACTCTGCTTCTTTGGAGAACATGTGCATGGAACCGCCCTTACCCTTGGACAGCCCGCCCTTACGACCGGTCAACTCGGCCATAACACCGTTCGGGTCCATACCACAGGCCAGCATATGGCCGTGGTCACGGTAAGAGGTAATCATCTGGTCGCCTTGTTCCTTGGCCATTTCCATGCCAACAACAACTGCTTCCTGACCGATGTAAAGGTGGCAAAAGCCGCCAATCAGGCCCATACCATAAAGCTGACCAGCTTTTTCTTCGAAACGTCGAATCATCAGCATTTCGCGGTAAGCTTTGAGCTCTTCGTCTTGATTGAACTCGACGGTCTTAGGTACGTTTTTCAACGCACCGGCTGCCTTGGAAGGTCCCTTGGAGCGACCACCAGAAGACTTGGTTTCAGTTCCAGCCATATGCTCTCGTCTCTTTTGACGTGTTAATCTCAGGCCCGACACTACTCTGTGCAACAAAATAAGCCAAGCCGCGTTAAAACTAGAGTTAATACCATTAAGTAACTGATAAATAACATTTATTCATGTTAACTTGAATTTGGTTAATTGGTTATATTTAACTTCTTTGCTGTTAATTTATTTACAGGCGCACTTTTACCACTTACTCGATAATTTATATGCTCGATTCTTTAAAAATACAAATATGTATATGAGTAATGACCTGAGCCCCAAGTTCCCTCCAAGTTTTGAGAGGATCCTTGTTTTCTATTTAAGCCTCATGCGGCCATTTTTTCCAGTCGGTTTTGCCGCGCAAATTCGGCTGGGGTTAGGTTGTCCAAAGACGAATGCGGTCTTTGGGTGTTATAGTCGTGCTGCCAATACCTGATTTCATTCCTTGCTTCATGCAATGAGGAGAACAGGGTTTCGTTCAAACACTCATCGCGAAAGCTGCCGTTAAAGCTCTCAATAAAGGCATTTTGCATAGGCTTTCCCGGAGCAATGTAATGCCAGTTGATTTTTGTCTCCTGGCAGAACTGTAACACCGCAGAACTGGTCATTTCGGTACCATTGTCCGAGACAATTGTGGTTGGCATTCCCCGCTGTGCAATAACGGCTTTGACCTCGCGCACAAGCCGGGCGCCTGATATGGACGTATCGGGAACAAGGGCCAGACATTCGCGGCTATAATCATCAACCACAGCTAAAATTCTAAAGCGCCTGCCATCGGTGAATGCATCACTCACAAAGTCCAGGCTCCAGCGTTCATTGGCCTTGAAAGGCACGATCATTGGCCTGCGGGTTCCAAGCGCACGTTTGCGACCACCACGCTTGCGCACTTGCAATCCTTCCTCACGATACAAGCGCCGCAGCTTTTTCAGGTTCATGGTAATCCCTTGCCGCTTCAAAAGAACATGGATCCGACGATAACCAAAACGCCGCCGCTCATGGGCGATTTGCTTCATGGCTTCGCGCAAAGGTTTATCGTCTGGACGCACGCTTTTGTAACGCACGCTGGACCGGTCAACCTGCAGAACAGAACAGGCCCGCCGCTCACTCACACCAAAGTTTTGACAAAGAAAAGCAACTACTTGGCGTGCGGCAGCGGGCCCTACCACTTTTTTGCGTTCACATCGCGGAGCATGGCATTGTCCAGCATCGCTTCGGCGAGCAGCTTTTTCAGTTTGGCATTCTCATCTCCCATAGCTTTCAGCTTGCGCGCGTCGGACACATCCATGCCGCCATACTTCGCATTCGCTGCTGACCTTGAACCAATGGCGGTCTAGCAGCTCATTAATTGTAGAATGATGCTTTACTGACCTCGTGTAGGCGGCAAACATCTGCCGCCGGCACACCACTTTCTTGTTCCTTGATCATCCCGATAATCTGTTCTTCCGTAAAACGCGAACGCTTCATATCCCACCTCAATCTTATGATGTGCTCCCTGAAAAGTCCCTCGATTTGAGTTAGAATTTTCTGTGACGAATTTCCTGGCTGGGAAGGAGCAGAATATGAAAGCATCGA
>NZ_LLWE01000029.1 GCF_001562055.1 Polycladidibacter stylochi
CGGCCCAACATGGCCATCGGCGGCATAACACCTGCCACTAAACTAAAACTGGCAGCGTAACTCTACAGCCAAGCTCCTCCAAAAATGGGGGGATTTCCGGGATACAGTAGTTTGATGATAGTTAAATATTGAATGTTCCGATTTTTTTACATATTTTATAGTAGATTGGGTTATCACTATTAGATTTTTCTTTCATAAGGAGAGCTATAGTTGTCTCAAATAGTGGATTGAATTTATAAAGAGATTTCTTTTTCGCCATTTGCCAGTCATTACATTTTGAAGCAATCTATAGCTGCAAACACCTATCGAGCTTTTCCTATTGAAAGTGCGTAAGCGTGAAGCAATCCAAGAGCCTCGAAAAGTGGTCGACAATAGTTAGGCCATTAAAATTTTTCAGTTTTTCGGAATACGGGTACACAATAGGTACATATTCAAGATTATTTGCTTCCTGCCTACTGCCTAGTAGTACAGCCACCATTATCGTATTAACTAATCATTTTAATTAAGCTTAGAGCTCTTATCGTCTATTGATTTCTAATTGCATAAAGCTGATAACACTGAATTTATTGAGGCCTATTTTGGACCAACTACTTCTTGAATAAAATATAAAGCAAATCTTGGATACCTGTATGGCTGCAACAGCCCTTAACAGTTTGAATACCAATTTCCTCTTCATTCGTCCCGCTGATTAACTGCTCTCCTTAACCGCGCTAATTCCCCACTCTATGAAAGTGCAAGAATGTCTCCTATCACAAGCTCATTAGTCTGAAGGCAGTAGATCTTTTGCAAAGCCGCCTACGGCTGCTAAGGCTTCATGCACCACTTCAATGCCTGCACCTTTTTTTGTGGCCCCGGTGGTTAAGATGCGGCGGAAATGGCGGGCACCTGGCACCCCTTGAAAGGTGCCGAGCATATGGCGGGTTATCGCAGCCAAGCGCTCGCCCTTCGCAAGCTGTTCCTCGATAAACGGTAGATACGCCATTACCGCCTGATTTGCTGTGAGCGGTGGCATATCGCTTGCAAATACCTCTTGGTCTACATTGGAAAGAAGCATGGGGTTTTGGTAGGCAGCGCGACCCATCATAACACCATCGACTTGCTTTAGATGCTCTTTGGTTTCTTCTAATGTGGCAATACCCCCATTGATACCAACAAAGATATGGGGCAAGCGCTGTTTCAGGCGATACACAAGCTCATAGTTGAGTGGCGGCACATCGCGGTTTTCTTTGGGGCTAAGGCCCTTAAGCCATGCTTTACGTGCATGAACCCATAGGGCATCGGTACCTGCAGCAACAACTGCGTCGGCCAAAGCATTGAGTGCCGCCTCTTCGTCTTGCTCATCAACACCAATGCGGCACTTGGTGGTAACCGGAATGCTCACCGCGTTCTTCATGGCGGCGATACAATCGGCCACCAGTTGCGGCTCTAACATCAGGCAGGCGCCAAAACGGCCGGATTGCACACGGTCTGAAGGGCAACCAACATTCAAGTTAACCTCGTCGTAGCCCCAATCTTCTATGAGTTTGGCGCATTGCGCCAGTACTTTCGGGTCTGAACCGCCAAGTTGGCAGGCTACCGGCTGCTCTTGCTGGCGATTAAACTGCAAATGGCGCTCTTTATCTCCATGGATAAGTGCGCCCGTTGTTATCATTTCGGTATATAACAATGCCTTTTTGCTGAGTACCCGATGGTAGGCACGGCAATAGCGATCGGTCCAGTCAAGCATCGGTGCAACTGAAAATACCGGCGTGCCCAGGCTATAAAGCGTTTGTTTTTTTTCTGGCATTTCTATTATTCCAACTCAACTTTATAACCCGGTGTTTATTCAAGAGGCCTTGCGTTGCTGACGCAGCCGCTGATTTTAGCGCAACATATAATCAAGATTAGCATGCAATCAAGACCGCTGTTGATTGCCGGCCTTCGGTTTCAAACCTTAAAGCAATGCCCAGCTGCCTTGCATTGGTATTTGCAAGGCATTTAGGCGCAAAAAAGCCACGGCGAGTATCACCGTGGCCAGAATTGCATGCGAACTGCCTTACTTGAGTACAAATGACAGGGCTAAGAACACCCCACCTGACAATAATGCGGTTGCCGGCACTGTAATGACCCAAGCAGCAATAATTGTCATGAAACTGGCGCGCCGTACGAGCAGGCGATTACCGGAATCGCTTTTTTCCTTTTTATAGTCCTGTGTGCCCGTGGACTTTTGTACATAAGCGATTCTGCGTTTTGAGTTCTTGGTGTACCACTCACGGAAGAAACCAACACCAAAAACACCGCCAACAGCGATATGTGTTGAGCTAACCGGCAGGCCAAGCCAAGAAGCGATAATAACGGTGATGGCAGCAGATAGCGCCACACAATAGGCGCGCATGGGGTTGAGTTTGGTAATCTTCTCCCCAACCATTTTGATGAGCTTGGGCCCAAAAAGCAGTAAGCCAAAGGAGATACCAAAAGCACCTATTATCATTACCCAGAGGGGGATTTGCACTTTTGCAGCAATTTCACCGTATTCTATACCGTGTACAATTGCAGCCAAGGGGCCAATGGCGTTGGCAACGTCGTTAGCACCATGGGCAAAGGATAAAAGAGCTGCAGAGAAAATCAGTGGCCCACGGAACAATTTACGCAAGGACTGATTGCGATTTTCTAACCCCTCTGACTGGCGACGAATGATCGGCTTTGTGACGAACCAGCCAACAAAGAACATGGCAACTCCGATCAACAAGGCCATTTGCAAATCGATCTTGACGATTTTCTTAAGCCCTTTAAGTGCTAGATAAGCGGAAAAAGCCCCTGTCATTATAGCAATAAGCAACGGCACCCAGCGCCTTGCTGCAGCTATTTTATCATCCTGATAAATGATAAATGTTTTGATGAAGGCTAGAAAAGCTGCGGCAATCAGGCCGCCGAGCAGTGGAGAGATAACCCAGCTCGCGGCAATGGAGCCCATAGTGCCCCAGTTAACGGCCGCAAAACCAGCAGCCACAATACCCGAACCGGCAACGCCGCCGACAACAGCATGTGTGGTGGAAACCGGTGCACCAATCCATGTGGCGAGGTTTACCCATAAAGCTGCGGAAATAAGTGCAGCCAACATAACATTGACGAAAACATAGCTATTTTGCGTGCTGGCCGGATCGATAATGCCTTTTGATACTGTGGAGACCACATCACCACCAGCAATCAACGCACCAGCACTTTCGAAGATGGCTGCGATGATTAAGGCACCGCCTATGGACAGGGCCTGCGAGCCTACGGCGGGGCCAACATTGTTGGCAACATCATTGGCACCAATATTGATGGCAAGATATGCGCCGATACCTGCGGCTGCAATGATAATGCCACCGCCATAACCGCCGGAAACATAAAAGCTGGCAACCATCATTGCCACAAGAAGGAAAACAAATGCAATTGCAGGTGCCAACAGGCGTCGCGCCATGGTAAAGCCTGCAATTTCAAGCCCGACAAACTTGTCTAAATCTTTGTCCAGCGTAGGTTTTTTTGGTGAATACGACATTCGGCTACTTTGTTACTTCTAATAGCTCTGTTTGCAGGACGCTTTAGAGCGGACGTGGGGTAAAAGGCACATTCCGTTTCTATCGCTTGACCTATTACATTTATAATAAGCCCCTACCTTCGGTTTTCTTTAAAAGCCTGCTTTCGATGCTGTGCCGGTGCTACAGTGGCCGATACATACAAATCAACCACTTGCGACATATGCACAAAAAAAGCATACTTTGCTGGCTCGTTCATACGATTACTTAGCCCCTGTGGGAAGAGCTTTGTCACGAAAACGCAATAAAAAATTATAAGTAATTGTTATTATTAATTAATTTACTGAATAAAATCATAATATTATTCAATATCATAAATATAATTCGACTTACCCATAAAATCTGCTAGTAAACCTCAGGGTGCACCTTGAACAAGACGCTTGTAACTTGTTTCATAGGTGTGAGATGTTTGGTTTCGGCATATTTTGAAGTTATGAGGAAATATCATGAGCGCCAGGATTTATAGCCCAGCTAAAAATGCGATGCAGTCGGGTAAGGGCAAAGCAGGCAAGTGGGTTTTATCTTACGAACCCGAAACTGCCAAAACAATTGACCCGCTTATGGGGTATACCTCTAGTGGTGATATGAGCCAGCAAATTAAAATTACCTTCTCCTGCAAGGAAGAAGCTGTTGCCTATGCCGAGCGTGAAAACATTGCGTATAAGCTAATTGAACCACGCAAGAAGAAAACCCAAATTGCTTCGTATTCAGAAAATTTCCGCCATGACAGAATTGCTCCGTGGACACATTAAATTCAGCATTGAGTTTATAAGTTTTCTGCCTTAAAAGCATCGTCGCTACAAATGTAGCGATACGCGGTCCCTTAGCTCAGCTGGATAGAGCACCGGCCTTCTAAGCCGACGGTCGCAGGTTCGAATCCTGCAGGGATCGCCATTCTTTTCAATAAGTTACAGCATTTAGCAAACCAAACTGACCCAATGTTTTACAGTGTGTTTTACAGTTTTGTTGCTAAGCTGTTGTAGCGCGCAACTTCGTAATGGAAAACGCGCAACTTCGTAATGGAAAATAATGCGCCGCGCATTTCAAAGAAATAACAGCCGATAAGTTATTCCAGTTCACATATCTTCAAATATCGGCTTAAATTTACCAAGAGCCTCATTCACATTAATCAATCCAATAATGCAACGCTGCTGATCTACAATCCATTCTGCAGCTACGCTGAATGGTACGCGTCGCTGCGCTAAAAGTGCCTTCATAATGACTGGATGCATGACGCCTAGCAAATGGGTTACCGCTTGTTCGCTGGCACGCTTTAGTACGTTTTGAATGAGCAGATCCAAAGCTTTTTGTCGCTCTGGGGGCGGCAGGTTCTTTGCGGTGCATATTCTGCTGGCCTCAATTAATCTGGCTGGCTTTATGGATATTGTTGAGGTCTGCTCAATCCAGTGATCATAGGCCATTGTTGCAGAAGTGCAGTTAATTAAACGGCAGCAGGCAATAGCTACACCATCTTTCAATACGACCACATACTCAGCCTCTGGTGTGTCATATTGATCATATTCCCAGCCTTGGTGTTTACGGACCTGTCCCATGGATTTTTGATCGTATGCCAGTCTGTCAATGAAGCTTTCAGCCCTAAGTATATGCTGGGCAGGCCATGCCTTACATCCAGAACTCGCCTGCTTCCAATTTGTTATAATGACTTTCATGGAACCTCTCGTTTCTTGAGGCACTAAAGTCGGTTTCTATAAGTTTGGGCAGGGTGACATCAAACAATGCCCAGTCGTGCTGCTGCAGATATAGCGGTGGCTGCATTTCCATTTTCAAGTTTTGAATAAACTTTGCGCAGGTGCCAATTAATGCCATCGCGGGTGATATTCAGAGTGTCAGCGATTTCTTCGCCGGACATACCTGCGGCAAGATATTGAAGAATTTCCTTCTGGCGCGGACTTAATGATTGCAAAGGGTGTGAAAACAGGTCTGTGTCATAAGTTGCAAGTGATTGAGAGTGAAAAATCGCCCCTGCGCCAATGGCTTGATCTGTCTGCTGACGGTCAATTCTCTGGGTGGATCCAAATGACAGGCAGAACCGAGCGCCACCCGGACCCAGTAGAGGCACTGCAAACCCGTGGCGTAGGCCGTGAGAAGCCGCTGCCTCCAATACCCTTGTCTCCTGCTTGCAGCTAGTAAGTTCATGCCAATCTAGCGCGATACCAGCTTTTACGCAGTTATTGATGACTGGATCGTTCGCGTTCAACTCCTGCTCAAAATACTCGTCCACCCACGCATCTGGATAATTTAAAAGCACCGCAGGAGATCGGTGATCTATCCCTACATGGCCACTCAGGCACCCATAGGCGACGTATTCGATTCCCAATTCATTACATTGAGCAGCAAGTCTGGCAAAACTCATGTGGTCAAACTCCATTAATAACTACACACATGATTAGTTATCAACAGTTGAATGACTTTTCAATTACATTCATTTGGAGTGGTAAATACTCACAAATTGTAAACAGCAATATACATCGCTATTCATGTCATACAGCAAGTGAACGAGTAACAACTCTGGATAGCCGCTCAATCTAACAAAAACTTAATCACATCCGGCAGGGTTGCCAGCTTGTTTTTAGCTACATTGCCCTCTGCATCAGCCTTACTCAGTGCCAATTGATAGGCGCTTGCAAGTATACCGCTAATCTGTGCGCTCTGGAATTCATCTAGAGATTTCCGAGCTTTAAGCTCACTCAGTACGATTTCAAAAACTTGTTTAAATACAGTTTCATTTATAGAGCCGGAAAGCACAGGCACTCTTTCTTCACCTGATATCAGCCAGTTTAGGTCCGTACCAAATTGCTCGGCGTATCTAGCCAGTAAATCAGCCGGTGGCTGGCGCTTATTCAGCTCGTAATTGGAGAGAGTTGATTCAGCTATTCCAAAAAGAGTGGCAACTGATCTGCGCGTGCGTGGCTCACGAGCTATGGCCATGCGCTGCCCTAATGTTTGGTCGTTTGGCATCCATGTCTCCACAAAACACTTGCCAACATAGTCATATGACTGTTAGCTTATTCACAAATGTAACAAAGTGAGCGCAGTTATGAACAAACCGGCCCGCGATAAGTTTGACGTCCAGAGACGATTGGCGGCACAAAATCGCACATTAACAAGCCTTGCTCGTGATGCCGGTTACTCTGAGTCGCTCTGTCGTAATGCTTTTTACCGCCCAACCCTTATAGGTGAAGAGCTAATAATTGCAGCCACAGGCTATTCCGGACACGATTTATGGCCAGATAGATATGACTGCCACGGCAAACGGCACGTCCAACAAGGAAAAACTACGCCGAAAACATTACCCGCACAATGTCAAACAGATTGCCAATATTTAGCTACAGAACAGTGTAGCACGCACGTTTGTAGTTGTTTGCCTACTCATGGGAGCAAGCAATGAACGACCTCTGCAAAACATGGGGGATTGACGACTTGGGAGAGACGCGTGCTCTCCAAGGCACCGAGGTGAGCGCGGCATTAAAACTGGAACTGAGCGAGGCTATGGCTCGCAGCCCTCTCAGCCGCGCCGAAATCGCCCATCGAATGACGCTTTATCTGGGCACTAAAATTAGCGAAGCACAGTTAAACCAGTATGCAGCCCCTTCTGCTGGTGACAAACAAATGTCACTACCCCGCCTTGCTGCTTTTATTCACGCGACGAATGACAGCCATCTCATCCAGTTTTTACCATCGCTATTTGGCTTAACTGTCATCAATCAGCGCCAGCGTGCCCTCTTGGAAAGAGAGCTGTTAAAGGAACGTTTAAAGGCGCTTGAAAGCGATATTGCACTTGCCGACGCCACCTATCGGGGGAGCAGCCAATGAAACAATGGTGGACTAGGCGCGAATTAATTGCCGCTCGTTTACCGGGCTTATCATCGGCTGCTGCTGTATCACGTTGTGCAGTGACGATGAATTGGGCAGAAAATCCCGAAAAGTACCGGCGTAATGCAGGTAGTGCTAGCGGCACTTACGAAGTTCATTACACATTACTACCAAGAAAAGCGCGGGATGCGATAGCGGCCAAAGAGGCTATGGCACGTATAAATAATGCGCCAGTAAACGAAAGCTGTGAGCAAATCGGCTACAAGCACGATGCGGCCAGCAACGCTATTGAGCGAAGCGAACTTGATGCCAGAATGGCAATCCTTTCAGCCATTGAAAACTATCAGAATTCAGCGAATTGCAGCTTTTCCAAGGCGCTAGTGGTTGTTTCCCATCAATACAATACGGGTGAATTTAAAATCGCCACTTGGGTGAAGGACGCAATACCATCCTTTAAAAAATCGGCTGTCTACAATTGGCGATCAGCCATGAAAAATGGTGATTTTTCGGCCCTTGCCAGTACGCGCAAACTGTCGCGTGCACAAACTGGTGTGCTGGAGGTTGCGCATAGCGGTGCTGTCAAACAATTCATCCTCGGGTTGATTGCCAAGCAACCGCATCTGAGCTGCAAACCGATACGCGCCGCGGTGATTGCCAAGTTTGGCGAGTGCTTTGAGCTGGTGGTCCGTTCTGGCGAGGTCAAAACCGTTGCCTGCCCGCCGCTGCGCACCTTCCAGCATCATATCAAGGCATGGAAACAGGAGCACGCCAACGAGCTGCTACGCCTCACCAACCCCGATAAATACAAGGGCAGTGTGCGTATGGTGGCCGCTGGCGGTGCCAGCGCCAATATCCACCGCCTGAACCAGTTATGGGAAATTGATGCATCACCCGCCGATGTCATGACCACCGAGGGCCGCTGGCATATTTACGCCTGTGTTGATGTATTCTCGCGCCGCGCATTGGTACTGGTGACACAAACCCCGCGTGCAGACGCTGTGGGTGTGCTCATTCGGGACGCCATTGCAAAATGGGGTGTGCCAGAGGCCGTAAAAACAGATAATGGTAGCGACTTTGTTGCCAAACAGACAGAGCGGCTGTTCGCCGCCCTTGGCATTGAGGTGCTGACCTGTGATGCCTACAGCCCCGAGCAAAAGCCCCACGTGGAGCGGTTTATTGGCACATGGCAGCGTGGATTTGCCGAGTTACTGCCCGGCTATGTGGGCCACAGCGTTGCGGACCGCTCCGTCATTGAATCGCGCAGGAAGTTTTCTGATCGGCTCGGCACATCGGATGCCGAGATATTTGCGGTCGATCTATCCCCGCAAGAGTTGCAGGAGGCTTCTACCCAATGGGTAGAGACAGTCTACGAGCACAATCGCCACGGCGCATTAGGCTGCACGCCATTTACCAAGGCACAGCAATACACAGGCTCCATTAAAACGGTTGGTGAAACCGCACTCAATGTGCTGCTGGCGCCAATTGCCAGCGGCAATGGTATTCGCACAGTGACAAAATCGGGCATCCGCTGCAACAACGAGCACTATCTGATCGGCAACGTGATGGTGGGCGAGCGGGTGTTCTGCCGCCAAGACCCTCGCGATCTGGGCAAGCTGTTTGTGTTTTCAGATGACGGCGAGCAGTTCCTCGGCCATGCCTTTGCACCGGTGCTGGCTGGGCTGGATCCGGTCAAAACCATCGCGCATGTGCGCAAAATGCAAAAAGCGCTGGAGGAAGAACAGATCACCTCCATGCGTCGCCAGATGCGCAAGATCGGCCCGCGCGATGTGTTGAACGCGGTGCTGGAACAGGGCCAAAGCAACATCACAGCCTTCCCGAAACCAAGCGAGACACACAGCACACCAATGCTTTCGGCCGCTGGCGAGGTGACAAAACTCACCCAGCCGGAACTGCCGGACGGGCTGGATGATGTGATGGCGCAAATAAAAGCCGAGCTGGATAGTGAGGCAGTACAGCCAGTACAGCCAGAACAGCCCGCCCAGCCCTCAAAGACACCAAGACAATCGCGGCCAAGCACGGCCGCAAACACCCGCCCCATTAAGGCAGAGAGCCAGTTCGACCGTTATCGCCGCGCATTGGCCTTGGAAAAACGCATCAGCGCAGGCGATCCGCTGAGTGAGGCTGATGCCCGTTGGCTGGCAGGATATCGCGAAGGTGCGGAATACAAATCCATGAAAATCATGGCTGACGAGTTCGGGGAGAGTTTTCTGGAGGGCTAGACCTTCCCAAAAAAAAGACCGCTCGAAAGCGGCCAATCTTCTAATGAGGACTAAAACATGACAGGTAACCGGAATGTTGTCAATGGCGGCTTTGCACCGCTTAAAAATGTCGCTCTAGCCATGCAACTGGCGAATAAGCTGATTGACCGTGATTTTAGCTTACCCGGCTTTGGTGTCTTTTATGGCCCCTCTGGGTTTGGCAAAACCCAGTCGAGCATTTTCGTCCAGAACAAAACCGGTGCCACCCGCATCGAAATTGCTGATAGCTGGACGAAAAAGAAAATGGTCTCGGCCATCTTGATGGAGCTGGGCGTACAAAAACCGCGCGGCACCATTGCCGATCTCACCGAACAGGCCATTCACCTGCTCTCGGACAACCCGCATCAGCCGCTGATTATTGATGAAGCGGATAAGCTGATTGAGAAAAAGCTGGTAGAGCTGGTGCGCGAAATCCAAGAGCACAGCCAAGCGCCCGTACTGCTACTGGGCGAAGAGCTGTTGCCGCAAAAGCTGGAACAATATGAACGCGCCCATAACCGCGTGCTGGAATTTGTAGGCGCATTGCCATGCGATCTGGCCGACACACAAGCGCTGGCCCGCTGCTATGCCCCAAAACTGGACATCATGGAGGATCTGGCACAGCGCATTTGCGATGAAACCCATGGCCGCGCAAGGCGCATTGCCACCACTTTGGTGGCTGTGCGTGAGTTTGCCACCAATGCCGGGCTGGAGCGCATAGGTAGCGCTGACTACACCGGCAAAATCATCTCTGGTGCGTCTCCGGCAACACGGAGGCTGGGCAAATGAGCAAGATATTCGCAGTTGATGTGAAAACAGCCCAGATCAAGCGTGGTTTCCACCACATCTGGCAGGTTATCCGCGAGCTGGATAAGACACAAACAGTGTTTACCGCCACTGATATTACTCAAAAATGCAGTGCAGGTGCCGATAGCGATGTACGCGACTACCTTAAGAGGCTGGTACTGGCGCAGTTTATCGAGCCGGTACGCTTTGGCCAGATGCAGGGCTACAAGCTGGTGCGCAGGCAACTGGCGTATCCACGTATCCGCCGCGATGGCACGTTGCTGCCCATGAAAGGGCAACAGCATATGTGGAATGCCATCCGCCAGCTCAAATGGTTTTCCGCACAGGATTTGGCTATTGCCAGCACCACCGACTGTTATCAGCCCACCCGTGCGACAGCGCAGGCATACCTGCGCAAACTGGTACAGGCCGGTTATCTCTCGGTACGCGAAACCGGCAAGCTCAAGTCGCATCTTTACCGTCTCAAACCGACGCAAAATACAGGGCCACAAGCGCCGCTGATCTTGAGAACCAAAGTGGTGTTTGACCCCAACCTCAACAAACTCATGGAAACCATCAGCGCACAGGAGGAGAGCAATGACACTGCGTGACATGCGCCCCTTTAGCGAGCAGATCACGGATTTTTGGCAGCCGGTGCCAGACTGGGTGGCCGCACTGGCTGGTGAGTGTGACCGTACCAGCCAAGTTAAGGTCTCCCGCCGCTTGGGCGTATCCAATGCACTGATCTCCGGCACCTTAAAGCGCTCGTACAAGGGCGATCTCAGCCGCATCGAGGAGCTGGTGCGCGGGGCACTGTTAAGCGAGTGCGTCGAGTGTCCGGTACTGGGCGAAATCACCCGCGACATCTGTCTTAACAACCAGAGCCGCGATTTTGTCGCCACCAGCAGCGTGCGCACACGTGTTTATCGCGCCTGCCGCTCCGGATGCCCGCATTCCAAACTGGAGGAGAGCTAATGGAAGTGCCGATCATTATCACGTTGAACTATGTGCGTGAAAAGCTGCTGGAACAGGCAGCGGGCGCACCCATGAGTCAAAAGCTGTGCCTTGATCTTTCCGACATGTGCGAGCAGGCCGCCCGCGCGGCAACGCAGCTGGAATTGAGCCTGCCGCACAGCACCCTTCAAGAGCTTTTTAATCCGGCTTTAAAGGTTGCGGCTGAGCCGGAAAGAGCAGCCACGATCATCCCGTTCAAGCAACGCCCGTTCAAACAGCGAAAGGTTTCCAAATGAGTGAGCAAGCAACCCAAATGAGTGAGCAAGAAGTAATGTGGAAGGATGGCAAGGGCCGCTTGGTGCCGATCAGTGCCATTAAAACAGAACACCAGATTGAAGATGGTCTGGTGCGCACTGTTGCTATCAAAGCCGCCGAGCTATCGCAGCTTTTAACTGAGTTTAAAAGCACTGTTCTTGAAGAAACGGAAGGGTTTAAAGACCTGCTGGCAGGCGAATACGGTATCAAACGTGGTGGCAAGAAGGGCAACATGACGCTCACCAGTTACGACCAGAGCCTCAAGCTGGAAATCCAGAACACAGACCGCATCGTGTTCGGTCCCGAGCTGGAGGTCGCCCAGCAGCTGATAGACGAGTGCATCAAACGCTGGTCGGTTGGAGCCAATGATCATTTAAAGGTCATTGTGCAAAGCGCATTCGAGACCGATCGCAAGGGCAATCTGTCGGTTGCCAAAATTATGGGGCTGCGCAAGCACGATCTGGATGATCCGGATTGGCGTAAGGCCATGGGTGCCATCGCCGATGCCATTCGCCCCTATGAAACGGCCACTTACGTGCGCGTTTATCAGCGCAACGAGCGCACCGGTGCCTTTGAGCCGATCACTCTTGATCTGGCGAAAGCGTAAGGGGGCATTATGGGCGATTTATCACGCGATCAGGATGCCATGACCATGCAACACGCCATGCTCATTCGCGATGTGTGGGCACGTCGTGGCTATCCGCTCACCATTTCTGTGGTGAGCGAGATAACTGAGAACGGCAGAGTAACGTGGATAGCCTCTGGCCTGCGTAATGGCCTGCCCCATGGCTGGACTGGCGTCAAAGCACCGGTGCAGCCGCTGCCAATTACAAGACTGCGCAAGGGAGGCTGCCATGATCCCGCGCATTGACCATTTGACAGCGCAGCAATTAACCAGCATAGTGGCGGGTGAGGCGTCAGAACCTCTCACGAAGCGGACACCGCACCCGTCAGCCTGCGGTATTTTTGTGCCCGGAATCTATCCGGCGCACGATCTCGCTATGGGCGGGAGGGCGGTGAATACAATACCCGTAAGGGGAATAAACCCGCCTTTTCTTTGTGAAGGTTCTGAACCTCCCGCTCACCAGTGGGTCGTCAGAAACTCTCTGTTGAGTGGTTCCCAAACTGCCAACAAAGAGGCTTTTGATATGACCCATGCGAATAGCGCCCACAATGCGCTGAGAGAAATCCGAAAAACCCTTGATGACATGGATGCGGGGCTGCTGGAGATAAGAAGTCTGGCCAGCGCTCTTGTAACTGTTCTCGACCAGAGCAAGCAGGATGCCTCTGCCCATGAAACGGTTCATGTGCTCGCCCGTCTGCTGCACGAGCGTGCAATCTCTCCCGACCTTTCCGCCGATCGCACCAACCACAATCTGTGCGTTGTTTATGACTGTCTGACAGCAAAGGAATTCGGCCATGCATGAGATCAGTTTTATCTATTTCGAACCCTACATCATCCGCATGATCAATCGGCCCACAGCTCCGCTGTTTATGGTCAGCGATATTAGCCGGGTGCTGGGCTATTACAGCAGTATCCACCTGCGCCGTCGCCTTGCCCCCGAACAGCGCCATTTATGCCAGCTGCCCACCCGCTTCGGGTTGCAAACATGCATTTTCACCGATGTTGTCGGGCTGGAGCAGATGTTCAGAACCAGCCACAAACCCCGCACAGCCAAGCTGGCAGCTTTTCTCATGGGGTGCGCGCAGGGGCGTGGGCAACCGCCGCTACAAGTACCTCAATCCATGTCGAGCCGCGAAATTGCCGAGCGTTGCAACAAGCAGCATAAACATGTCATTCGCGATATTGAAAAGATGCTGGATGACCTGTCAGAAGATCGGCTCAAATTTGAGCACATCTCAAAAGACAGCTATGGGCGCGACCAAAAATCCTATCTCTTGCCTAAAGACCTAACTCTCACTCTGGTTACCGGCTACAACGTCAAGCTACGCAAGGCCATCATTGACCGCTGGCAGCAACTGGAAGAACAGGCATGGCAACGGCACTTTGCTGGTCCTTCGCTGGTGCTGGATATGCCCGCCGCCCATAGCGAGTTGCAACGCAAAGCCGCTGCCTATGACAAGGTGGCACAGCTGTTGGGAGAGCACTAATGCCAAGCCACAGTAATCACAAAAGTGTTTGGCAGCCGGTGCAGCTGTCAAACACCATGGAAAAGGGCCTATCAAAAGATCGGCCCAAATTTGAGGTGAGCTATTTTTCCCATAAAGACAAGCGGTTTAAGCACATTACGCAGTGGGTCAATAAACACGTCATTCGTGACATTGAAAAGATGCTGGATGAGTTAGAAATAGGACACCTCAAATTTGAGGGCACCTATCAAACCCCACAGAGCAAAATAGCAAAATGCTACAACCTTCCCAAAGACCTAACTCTCACTCTGGTTACCGGCTACAACTTCAAGCTACGCAAGGCCATCATTGACCGCTGGCAGTTGGCGCAGCTGTCAAACACCATGGAAAATGGCCTGTCAAAAGATCGGCCCAAATTTGGGCCGATCTATTTTTCCCATAAAGACAAACGGCTTAAGCACATTACGCAGCAGGCCAATAAACGCACAGTGATTTTGGAAACCATTGCAAATGGAGGTGTGGAATGACGTCGATAAAAGCCTTGTTTGGCCGCGCCCGCCAGCTTGGACTGGCCGAGGAAGACTTGCGGGATGTGGCCCGCCAGATCACCGGCAGTGACAGTTTGCGTGGTCACAGCCGCGATACCTATGAGGTGATTCTACAGCGCATGGGTCCAGCGCCACGCAGCACCAAAGCATCCTCACCATACCTGACCAAGGCGCGGGCGCTTTGGATTGCCGGATACAATCTGGGTCTGGTGCGCGATAAACGCGATGCCGCTTTGTATGCATTTATCAAGCGGCAAACCGGTTTGGATCATGGTACATGGCTCAGCCGTGAGCGCGATGGCAAGCGGGTAGTTGAAGCACTCAAGGGGTGGCTGGCGCGTGATGGCGGTGTGGACTGGAGCACAGATAACAACCAGCCTGCACCATATAACAACCCGCGCTTTCAGGTGGCGATTGCCATTTACCGCGTGCTCCAGCAAGTGGCGGGAACACAAGAGGAATCAACCTTGCGTGGCCTACAGTGTTTTATCGAGGCCCATACCGGCTTGCAAAGCCTTACGCATCTCACACCCGCACAGTGGATAAGGGTGCAAAACGCACTTGGCGAACGGCTACGTGATGTGCGTGGCGGTCTTGGCAAAGCCGCAATTCGCCGCGCCTCTTGAGGAGAAAGGGATGCCGATGGATCGCCGTTATTTCACACCCAAGATGAATGAAATGATTGAGCTGGCAGGCATATCTCAAGTGGCGGTTGAGATGCTTATCAAAAGCCATGGTGGCTGCCGCATCCGCATCCCGCGCAGCCCCGGTGCGGACCACTGGCTATGCGGGCTGATTGGCGCAAAAAACGCTACGTTACTCTCCGATTATTATGGCGGCGAGGATATCGATCTACCGTTAGGGCCGTTCTCGTCATCTGCAGAGCGGCATCAGGCCATCCGGCGGCTGGATCGTGAGGGCCTGAATTATAACGAAATCGCCAAGCTTACCGGCATCAACCGGCGTACTGCCATCCGCCACGTTAAGGGTACCAGCAACCGCAGCCAGCAAGAACAACCGGACATGTTTGCCGGCCACCACCCGCGACCAAAGCGAAAATAACAATGTCAATGCAGAATAAAGATTCTTTCCCCTAGGGGCGGTGAACCTGTCACCGTCCCTTTTTACTGCACGTAATGGCAATCTTTGAGCGTTGATTGTTTGGAGTTGCGTGCATGAATAATATATTGTCAAAACGTTCTGTGAGTAAGCTTGAAGACATCCACCCGGATTTACTTCAAGTTGTGTTGCGGGCCTGTGAGTTAACCAGCCAGCCCTTTCAAATTAGTGAGGGTCGACGCACACTTGAGCGGCAAAAAAATCTTTTAAAACGCGGAGCCACCCGCACATTGAATTCGCGCCATTTAACCGGCCATGCGATTGATCTCTATGCAACCGAGGAAGACGGCTCCGGCGCGTTATGGCAATTCTCGCTTTATTGCGACATTGCTGATGCCATGTTCGCCGCAGCAGACGAGCTGAATGTGGATCTGGAATGGGGTGGCAATTGGTCATCATTTCGCGATGGTCCGCACTTCCAGCTTTGCTGGCAAAAATACCCCGCTGGCTCCAATCCCGAGTTTCCAAATGCTCAAACGCAAGTAGATAAACAAGGCGTTGTGCTGGCCGCAGGTTGTAGTGGTGATCTGGTGACAGTTCTACAGCAAAGTCTGAAAAAGCTGAACGCAGGTTTCTTGAGTATAGACGGCGATTTCGGCCCGCAAACGCGGCTGGCCGTTAAGCGGTTCCAGCGCCAGCAGGGCCTAGCGCCTGATGGTATCGTCGGTCCGCAAACCCGCAAGGCGTTGCAACGCGCCTTGCAACAATAAACATCAACACATGCACGCGGCCCCATCATCAAACCTCAAAACCCCGGCTTTAAAGGAGCTTTAAAATGACCCCGACCAAATCCGCTTGGGCCTCGAAAATCAACTGGACAGCCACCATCGGCGCACTGGCAGCCGTTGCTACCGTGTTCGGCATTGATATCGACCCGGCATTACAGGCCAAAATCGCCGCTTCCATATCGGCGGTATCCGGTGTGGCGGTGGTGATCTGGCGCACGTGGTTCACCAGCAAAAAAATCGGCTAGCTGATGGGCTGGCTCACCATGATCACCGCACTCGTTAAATTTCTGGGTGCGGTGGCAACATACTCAAAACAGATGCAATCAGAAAAAGCAGGCCGCACTCAGGTGATCGCACTGCTTTTGCAAAGGATGAGCGATGACCTGCAATTGGCCGCGCGAACGCGTACTGAGTTTGATCGTGATTTACTGCGCAATCCTGAGCGGCTGTACGACGATGACGGCTACAAACGCTCCGGAGATGGGTGATTTGCCACGCATGCAATGCCTGATTTTTACGCCGCTCGGCTGGCACGAAAATGACACGCGCCGAACCATTGAGGGCGTCAAACGCCACAACGCTGTTTATGCCCGCCAATGTTCGTCGATCATTCCCATCGCCAAACCGGAGATAGAGTAGTGAACCAAGAGGCCCAGATCGAACAGGCACGAAAGCGTGTTGAAGCCGAGGCCCGCGAGGCGATTACATCTATCCAGCAACAGCTGGATGCCAGAGGGTGCGAGCGCTGTGTCGATTGCGAGGCGGTTATTCCAAAGCGTCGCCGCGCGGCGAGCCCCAGTGCCATTCGTTGCATTGATTGCCAGAGCCGCTTCGAGATTGAGGGAGGCCGGTAAATGTGGAGCGCCGAAGATTTGCGAAACTGGCTGGCGGTATCGCTCTCGACCATCGCCATCATCACCACCATCTGGGGCTGGTTGCAAACCCGTGCCCGTGACAACTCCGGCAAAATTGAGCGCTTGTCAGAGCGTTTGGTGAAAACCGAAGGCACGCTCAAATCATTGGAACGCGAGCTGGAGCATTTGCCGAGCAAAGAGGCGGTGCATCAGATCGAATTGACGCTGGCCGAGGTGCGCGGCGGTCTTAATACCATGGCCACGTCGTTCGAGAGCATCAAGCGCACCACCGAGCGCATTGAAAACCACCTGATGGAGAGCGGTAAATGAATTATGCCGACAAAATAAATTCTGATGTGCGCCTGATTGTATTGCGCGCACTCTATAACGAGCCGGATTATTCCTTGAATTCGTCGATCCTGACCAAAATTCTGGAGGAGTTCGGCCATGTGAAATCGCGTGATTATGTGCACAATCAGCTGCGCTATCTGGAGCGCGAAGTACAGGCGCTCACATTGCGCAGTGCCGGGTCTATACTCATCGCCCAGCTCACACAGTCGGGGCGCGATCATGTGGAGCGCCGCTGTGTACTGACTGGCGTTGATCGCCCCTCTCCGGAGGCATGATCAATGGCAAAAGAGCGTGCCAGTCGTGGGCGTTTGTCCGATATTGATCTGCTGCCGGACGAAGCGCAAAGCGTGGTGGAATGGGCAGCGCAGGAGCTGGCAAAAACCGACCGCACCCAGCAAGACATTCTGGAAGAATTTAACAGCCGGTTGAAGATCATTGATCCAACGCTCGGTCCCATATCCAGATCGGCGTTCAATCGCTACTCCATCCGCCAATCAATCATGACAAGGCGTCAAAAAAACACCCGTGAAATCGCCAAGGCGATGGCGCTCAATCTGGGCACACAAAGCTCTGATGAGGTGACAATTCTGGCTGCGGAAGCCATCAAGACATTGATTTTTGAAATCCTTGGCGATGCAGGCGAAACCGGTCTTGCACCGGTTGAGGCCATGCGGTTGGCCACGGCGCTCAAACAGGCCACAGCAGCCCAGCATATTTCCTCCGATCGCAGGGCCAAGGTCGAGCGCGAGTTTGAAGAAAAGGCGAAGGCGGCCGTTGACCGTGTTGCCAAGAAAAAAGGCATTTCCAAAGACGCGGCCAATACCATCAAATCCGCCATTCTGGGTGTGGACATGGAGGGTAAATAATGAGCGCACCCGTTCGCCAGAAACAGATAGAGAGCGCCGAGCGCTTAACAAAACGGCAATGGGCAGAACTGCGAGCCGATAGTGGGCGCGTAACTCCAGCAGTCGGCAATCTGGCAGACATGGGACAAACAGATGTGCTGCTGGGGTATCAGCAGCGCTTATTGCTAACAACCGCCAGCCATCAGGTGACAGTGGTTGAAAAATCACGCCGAACCGGTGCCACATGGGCGCTGGGGGCCGATGCGGTTTTGACCAGCGCAACGGCAAAATCCGATGGCGGCCAGAACACATACTACATCGGCTTTAATCTGGAGATGGCGCGCGAGTTTATCGATTGCTGCGGCGAGTGGGCGAGTGCCTTCCATAATCTGGCAGTCGAGATCGAGGAGTATTTGTTTACCGATGGCAAATTGCCGGATGGCAAGGACAACAATATCCAAGCCTTCCGGATCCGCTTTGCCTCCGGTTTCCAGATCGTGGCGCTTTCCTCCAAGCCGCGTTCATTGCGTGGCCGTCAGGGCTATGTAATTATTGACGAGGCCGCGTTTCATGACGATTTAAAAGAGCTTTTAAAAGCAGCCCTTGCCCTGCTTATGTGGGGTGGTAAGGTTTGTATTATTTCCACTCATGATGGCGACGAGAACCCGTTCAACCAGCTGGTGAATGACGTGCGTGCGGGACGCAAGCCCTACGCCTTGCTGCGCTTTGATCTGGATGATGCGCTTATCGAGGGACTGTATGAGCGTATTTGCCTGCGCACAGCCGTGGTTTGGAGCGCAGAAGGCGAAGCGCTGTGGCGCGAAAAGCTCATCGCCTCCTATGGCGAGGGCGCAGAAGAAGAGCTGTACTGTGTACCGTCAAAAGGTTCCGGCGCTTATTTGCCAAGTTCGCTTATTCGCGCCCGTATGGAAGACGTGCCGGTGCTGCGCTGGTCCTGTCCGGACGGGTTCGTACATGAGCCGGAAGAAAAGCGCATCGCTGATACCAATGACTGGTTGGAGGAGCATGTGGCTCCGGTGCTGGCAGCGCTTGATCCGGATCTGCGCCATCATGCCGGGCTGGATTTTGCCCGTGTGGCCGATTTGACTGTACTATGGCCCTTGCAGGTGCAGCGCAATATGGCCCTGCGCACACCGTTTGTGCTTGAGCTGCGCAATGTACCGTTCGAACAACAAAAACAAATCCTGCTCTATGTGCTCAAAGCCTTGCCACTATTCTCCTCTGCCGCCCTTGATGGTGGCGGTAATGGTGCCCATCTGGCCGAGGTTATCCAGCAGCAGTTCGGTGCACACTGTATCGAGATCATTCTGTTCAGCCAGAGTTTTTACCGCGACAATTTTCCTGTTCTGAAAGCTGGGTTTGAGGATGGCGATTTTGCTATCCCCAAGGATGATGACATCCACAACGATTTTCGCGCCATTAAAACCCAGCGTGGCATTCCGCAGGTGCCGAGCGACCAGCGTACACTGGAGCTGGCCTCAAAGGGCAAGAAACGCCATGGCGATGGCGCAATTGCAGCGCTGCTAGCCAAATATGCAAGTGATATGGACGTGGCCGAATACGCCTACATTACACAGCTAAATGATGAGCTGGACAGCACCGACGAGGATGACTGGGACGATGAGGCAACCCTTTATAATGCGCGCACAGATGGATTGGTCTGATGGATTTAAAAGAGACTTTAAAGCGCTTTGCAAAGCCTAAAAAACTGGCTCAGCGCCAAGCAACCGCCACCGCGCAGGGTGTGCGCTCGGTGGTGAGCGAACCGGTTGCCAATGCGCTGACCCCGCAAAAACTGGCGGGTATTTTGAAGGCGGCCGTTGACGATGACCCGGCAGATTTTTTCGAGTTGGCGCAGGAGATGGAGGAACGCGACGGCCATTACGCATCCGTGATCTCAACCCGCAAGCTTGCGCTGATAGGGCTGGAAGATGAACTCGGTGCAGAAGACAGTGACAAAAAAGCCTTCGAGATTGCCGAGGCTGTGCGCACGGACATTTTAGAGAACCCGCTGTTTGATGGTCTCAAAATGGATTTGCTGGACGCGCTCGGCAAAGGGGTGGCGCTGGTGGAAATCACGTGGGACACATCCGGCCCACGCTGGAAACCCGCCGCCTTTGACTGGGTGGATCCGCGCTGGCTGCAGTTCGACAAAGAAACACGGCGCGAAATCCGCCTCAAGCAGGATGAAAGTGCAGAGGGCACCGCGCTGCAAGAGTTCAAGTATGTCACCCACTTGCCCAAGATCAAGTCGGGCCTGCCGGTGCGCGGCGGTCTGGCGCGGTTGGCTGTTTGGTCATGGATGCTAAAAAGCTACACGCTCAAGGATTGGGCGGCGTTTGGCGAAATCTTTGGCCAGCCCCTACGGCTTGGCAAATACAGCGCCAATGCTAGTGACAAGGACAAGCGAGCGCTGCTGCAGGCGGTGCGCTCAATCGCCCGTGATGCAGCCGCTATCATTCCGCAATCCATGGATATGGAGCTGATCCAGAGCAAATCCTCTGGCGGGGCCGTATTTAAAGAACTGGCGGAATATCTGGACAAACAGATAAGTAAAGCGGTGCTTGGCCAAACCATGACCACCGATGATGGTTCCTCCCAGTCACAGGCTACTGTGCACGATGATGTACGATCCGACATCAAGGCGGCGGACGCGGCGCAGCTGGCTAGATCGATTAATACCCATTTGATCCAGCCCTATGTGATGCTCAATTTCGGGCGGCAGGAACACTATCCCGTTTACAAGCTGGTGATTGATGAGCCGGAAGACCTCAAAACCGAAGTGGAAATTCTGGATACGTTGCTAAACAATGGTCTGGACGTATCGCGATCGCAGATACGCGATAAATTCGGTTGGCGGGCACCGGAGGATAAGGAGGACGTGTTCCTGGGCAAACAGAAAGAGGAACCGCATAAACCTGCCAATAAGCCGCCTATGAGCACTGCACTTAACCGCCAAAAGCTGCCAAATGACGCGCATGAACACACGCATGATCACCCGGATCACTTGGACACGATCATCCAAGACGGGCTGGCCGATTGGCAAAAGCAAGGTGACCCGCTGCTGGATCCGGTGATTAAAGCGCTGGAGCAAGCCCACGATTACACGGGTTTTTTAAAGGCGCTTGAAAGCTTGATGCAACAGCAGGATATGGGTCCGCTAACCGATGCGCTGACGCAGGCCACCATCACAGCACGCATGAGCGGGGCAGCGGATGAGTGACACATTCCGCTTTGCGCAAGGGCCTGCGCCGGAGGTGGCTGCCTATCTGGATGCCCGCACGGTTGCCGCCAGTTTCGATTGGCGCGACATCTACGGCCAAGAGCACGCGTTTAATTTTACGGTCGCCAAAGCCACGCAGCTGGATGTCTTGACGCAGCTACACACGGCCACACGCACTGCGATTGATCAGGGTCTGCCGTTTGAAGCGTTCAAAAAGCAGCTCACGCCCGAATTGCGCGCTATGGGCTGGTGGGGCAAGCAGGAAATGCGCGACCCGAAAACCGGCGAACGCAAACTTGTCCAGCTGGGTTCCAACCGCCGCTTGAAAACCATTTACTGGGCCAACACCCGCACCGCATATGGCGCGGGCAAGTGGCAGCGGGCGCAGCGTACCAAAAAAGCGCTGCCCTATTTTGTGTATCGGCTTGGGGTGTCCAACGAGCACCGCCCGCATCATGTGGCCAAGGAAAATGTGGTACTGCCGGTTGACCACCCGTTTTGGGATACGTGGTACCCGCCTAATGGCTGGGGCTGTAACTGCTGGCTGCGACAGATCACCAGACGCGAGGCGGAGCACTATGGCGGCGAGAGCACCCCGCCACAGGTGCCAATGCGTGAATGGACTAACAAGCGCACCGGCGAGGTGTTGCAGGTGCCCGAGGGCATTGACGCAGGTTGGCAAACCAACCCCGGCAAGAGCCGCGCCCGCAATCTGGCACAGCATCTCAGCGGCAAACTGGACGCAGCGCCCGCGCCACTTCGCAGTGCAGCCATGCATGACATGCTGAATTCCCAAGTCTTCAAGCAGGTGCAAGGCGGCGCGTTTGGGACCAGTAAAGAGGTGTTTGTGCCAGTTGCCATTGTGCCGCAAAATGTTGCCAAACAAATGGGCGCGACAACACGAGTGGCGCTATTCTCACCAGAAGATGCGGCCAAGCAGATTCGCAAGCGCGACGGCTTGGATGGATTGAACCTGCAGCCTAATGACTATTTGAAAGTTCAGCAACTCTTGGACAATGGTGTCATATTACATGAACGCGAACGCAGTTTCTCGGCTTTCGGCCTTGTCGATAATCGTTACTGGTTTGCAGCCTTCCGGGTGACAAAAGATGGCAAACAGTTGTTTTTGAAGTCATTCCGAAGAGCGAATGATAATGAACCTATTAATAGGCCGCGGAAGTTCAAAACAATTAGGGAAGGTAAGTAGCGCCCTGAGAGCCGGAAACCGCTCCCAGAGGGTTTCCCCTCGCATCGCAGGTGCGATGGTTGTCCGTTGCGTGGGCGCTGTCCTATAGTTAGGTGCATTTTGATTTGCAATCAAGGAGATTTTAAATGCGCTTTCTTTTAGGAATACTCTTTTCTTGCTTCTTAACCATTTCGGCCCAAGCCAAAACATACACCTTGGAGGAAGTCGAAAGCTTTGTTTATCAAGCCAATCAACTACTGGAGTACCAGAACATCGTCTTACTGATGGAGGCAGAGGAGTTTGAAGAATACCTTTACAAGCGGTTTTATCCGCAATTTCGAAAGGCAAGCGATAGAGGACATGACTTTTCTCCTCGTGAATTGCGCCATTGCCAATTGTTAACCGAATTCGTGGTCCTCTACGCAGATGAGGTTATCAGCTACAAACGGGGCAACACAACTCTCGCAAAGTTTATAAGAGAATCCGATAATCAACTCGATTTAATTTACGACATGCAGAGCATTTGTGAAGAAGGCATGGAAGCCTTCAAAAACAACAATTCAGAATAAACGCCATAGAGGCGTCTCTACAACCTCTCTGGTATGTTGGGGCACGGCGAACCCAAACGCCGCCCCAACCTTTCAAAACCCCTTTTAACGGCGAAATACTTCCCGCCACTCCACCCCCACATTACAATTAGCCCGTGTGATGGCCCGTTCCTGCTGTCACCGTGCCTAAAAACGGGTTCGTGCCGCATACTCGCGCCATGAACACGAAACCACACCATCTTGCGGCAACCGGTATTGCTCTGGCGCTCAATCGCGCTGAGGAGAAATCCGCTGTGCCATCCATGATTGAGCTGCTACCCAAGGGGCGCATGCAGGGTATTGACGGGCGCGAGTGGCGCAACAGCCAGCCTGATGCGGTGATTGCAGCGTTTAACAGGCAAGGCAATCCGCTACCTGTCGATTACGAGCATGCCACGCATCTCAATGATGGTCAGTCGGCACCGGCCAGCGGCTGGATCAACCGCCTTGAAAACCGTGATGGCGCGATTTGGGGGCATGTGGAGTGGACCGAGGCGGCCAATAAAATGATCGCCGCGCGTGAATACCGTTTCATCTCGCCTGTTTTTACCTACAGCGCATCTACCGGACAAATTTCCGCGCTGCGTTCTGCTGCGCTCACCAATCTGCCTAATCTCAAATTAACAGCGCTTAACAAGGCAGGCTCTGGCCACACGCCGGAGGCACGCGCTCACATTCCTTTTGAAACACCCCTCTTACCGGAGAGCACCATGAACAAAGATCAGCGGCTGGCGCTGTGTCGCCAGCTGGGGCTGGCCGACGAAGCATCGGACAGTGCCATTTTGCAAGCGGTAACCAAGCTGCAGGATGACACAAAACTGGCCATGAACAAGGCGCAGCAGCCTGACAGCAAGCTGTTCGTGCCGCGTGCCGATTATGAAAAGGTCTCAGGCGATCTTATCGAGGCGCAAAACAAAATCAATGAGGCGCACCACGCATCCATTGAGGCCGAGGTGGATGCCGCAATCAAGGCTGGCAAAATCGCCCCGTCAAGCAAGGACTACCATCTGGCCGCGTGTAAAGCCGAGGACGGTCTAAAAGGATTTCGCGAGCTGGTTGGAATGCAAACCTCCATCAAGGAGCCGGGCGCTGGCAAAAAAGGCGAGCCGGACACCAAACTGGCTCTCAACAAGGACCAGCAGAGCATTCTTGCAAGCCTCGGCGTTGACTTGAATGACGAGAAACAAAAGGCGGCCGCACTGGCTGATTTGAAGGAGGCAGGAGCATGCTGACACGAGGCCGCTTATATGAACGGCGGGCGGGCGAACGCATCACCCTGCCGCTAGCACCGCAAACCGGCATCTATAAAGGTGCACTGGTGATGGTTGAGGGAAACACTGCTGTGCCCGGCAAAACCGCAAAAGGTTTGGTGTGCGTGGGCATTGCCGAAAATAGCGTTTACCCGGCGGCTCCCGGACAAACCGCCAGCGTCGATATTCGCCGCGATGGTTGGTTCCCGTTTGCCAATAGTGCCGATGACCCGATCAGCCGTGCTGATATCGGCCGCGACTGCTTTGTGGTTGATGACACAACGCTCGCCAAAACCCATGGCGGCAACACCCGTTCGGTTGCAGGCATCGTTCGCGATGTGGATGCCACCGGTGTCTGGATCTCGTTTAAATAGGTGCTCCCATGGATTTAAACCATACTAATTTGCGTACTGCCGGTGTCGGTTTTAAAGCCGCTTATAATATCGGTTTTAATAGTGTTGCCCCGCTGTGGCAAAGAATCGCCACCGAGGTGCCATCCTCCACAAGCGAAAACGAATATGGCTGGCTGGGCGCGTTTCCGGCCATGCGTGAATGGCTGGGCGAGCGTGTGATCAACCAAATCGGCACCCATGATTACACACTCAAAAACCGCAAGTTTGAAAGCACTGTCGCGGTGCTGCTCGACAAACTCGCCGACGACAATGTGGGCATTTATCGCCCGCTCATGCAGGGCATGGGCGAATCGGCGGCCCGTCATCCGGACGAGCTGGTATTTGAAGCGTTATTGGCGGGGTTCAGCCAGTCCTGTTATGATGGCCAGAACTTCTTTGATGCCGAACACCCAGTGCTGGATAAAGACAAAAAGGAGCAACCGGTCTCCAACCTGTTTGGCGGCAAGGAAAACAACCCGGCTTGGTTCTTGATGGATACCAGCCGTGCACTCAAGCCGCTCATTAGGCAGGTACGGCAAAAACCTGAATTTGCCACTCTCAGTGACATTAGTTCAGACCATGTGTTCAATCTCGACGAGGTGCTCTACGGCGTCAAATCCCGCGAGAATGTGGGCTACGGGTTCTGGCAGATGGCATTTGCCAGCAAGCAGGAATTTACCGCCGAGCACTTTGCCAAAATGTACACCGCCATGACCTCGCAAACTGGCGACTATGGCAGGAAGCTGGCGCTGCGCCCGAATGTGCTGCTGGTGCCAAGCGCACACGAAGATGCGGCCAAGGTGCTGATGAGCGCCGATAAAATCAATGGCGAGCCGAACCCGCACAAAGGCAAGGTCGAGGTCGTGGTTTCTCCGTGGCTGAACGACTAGCTCTGTGGCTGAACGACTAGCTCTGCCATTACCGCGTAAGTTCAAAGGGTAAAACCATGCAAGAGAACACGACAACGAAACGGGCGGTGACTGTCACCGCCCTGACAGATCGCCGACGTGGTGGGCTAAAGTTCCTCAAGAACCAGCCGGTGACGGTGCCACTTGGCGAGGACGATAAGAAACTACTTGATACGTTGATGGATGATCCAATCCTCAATGTGTCAGCACCGTTCGAGCTGGAGCCGGAGGAAGGTGAAGAAGAGCCGAGTGCTGGGGATGATGCGTCGACTGGCGGGAGTGAACCACGCAGCCGCAAACCGGCCACCAAAGCACCTGCCAGCTAGCACAGCGTTGGGGTGACATTTCGCCTAGACCCGCCGCGCTGGATTCGTTCAACGTGGCAGGTGTTCTCTGACTGCAAATCAACATCTAGATTATTGAGGTGAAGCATGAAGGATACTCAAGATGGTTTTTTGTTTGAGAGCGAGATTGCTGACCAGATGGGGCAGCTGATGCTCGAGGCAGTCGATCGCTTAAAGGTGGTCGATGACCTTTGTCCCGGATCTCAGGCAAAATGGTCATTTGAGTTGGACGGCATAACCTTCCAAGCCTGCATAAGCGTCTTGCCAAGTTCTGAGCCTGAGTGAGATACCAAGGATCAATGGACAAACGCGCCGTTGGCATAACACGTCTTTCGGTTTGCAGGCAAAACAAGGTAACCCCTCTACAAGTTGCCTTTGATGCACATTTTTCTTCATAGCTTAAAGTTTTAAAAGAGGTATGCGATGACTTGTTTGTGCCCTCATTGCGGCTTTGATCATGCCGAGGAGTTTCCAGGGGAGCTGCCCTATGATGATAATGCAGATCCGGAGTTTGGTTGCTTTTCATGTGGTGAGACATTCTTCATAAAAACTCATATTTCTGTAAGCTGGAAAACGTTTGAAACTGAAGACGAATATGATCTCGCTTGAAAATTCAGAGGTAGTTATGCATGAATTTCAAAATGACGCTCTGTCCAGTTCAGAAGTGGTTGAGCACATGGGGCAAATGCTATTGGATACTGCGGATCGGTTGAAAACGATTGATAGTGTGTGTCCCGGCTCACAAGCTAAATGGTCATTTCTGTTGGACGGACAACGCTATGAAGTTTGCTTGAAATTGTTGCAAGAAACCGATCAATCAAGCTAACGGACCCTGCAATGAGCTACGCAAGCATTGACGAGTTAACCCGCGCCATTGGCGAGGACGAGCTGCTGACATTGGCGGACCCGCAGCATAGTGGCAAAGCCGATCTGGCGCTGGTGCAAACGGCGCTGGACGATGCCAGCGCACAGATTGATGGCTATCTGACCATGCGCTACCAACTGCCATTGGCAGGTAAACCGGTGGTGCTGCGCCGCCAAGCAATTGATATTGCCGTTTATCTGTTGGCGCAAAGCCATGCACAGCTCACCGAGGCCATTGAGACCAGATACAAACACGCGGTGCGGTTTCTAGAGCGTGTGGCCGATGGTAAGGCGGGGCTGGGACTGGCAGAGCCGGAGGCCACTAACCCCGGCGATGCGGATGGCAGTGACAATGTGTTGTTCGACGCACCGCCTGAACGGGTGATGACCCGCCAAAACCTGCGCGGTATGTAATGTCTACCGGTTTTACCGTTGATTTTCCTATTGATGAGATCAGCCGAGCGATCAGTGCGCTGACCGATTTACGCACGTTCGAGCTGCGCGATGCCATTGGCGCTCTGGTTGTCAGCCAGACCCAGCGGCGCATTGACGAGGAGAAAACATCCCCCTCCGGCGAACCATGGGCTGCCAACCGCGAGGGCAGCGAAACGCTGGTTAAAACCGGCGCGCTGCGCGATACCATCGACCTCCGGCTGGAGGGGGATGACATTATTGTCGGCACGCCGATGATCTACGGCGCTATCCACCAGTTTGGCGGCACGATAGTGCCCAAGGAAGCGCAGCATCTGGTGTTTAACGCCGGTGGCCGCAAAATCTTTGCCAAACAGGTCACCATTCCGGCGCGGCCATTTCTGGGGCTATCTGCTGACAATACACGGGAAATCGAAGAGCTGGTGACCGATATTTTAACGGAGCTGATTGAATGAGCGCTTACCCCGATCCAGACACGTTGCTAGATAATATCTGCAAGCAGATTGAAGCAATGAACATCTTTGCCGATGTGGAGGTGTTGCATGGCAAGTTTCGTATTGAGGATCTGGATACGCGCAGCTTTCGCAGTCCATCTGCATTTGTAACCATGTCCAGCGCCACCCCGCGCATTCAGCACGCAGGGCAAGTGCGGCTGATGTGTGCGCTTGCTGTCATGATTGTTGCCAAAACGACGGACCGGCGCATAAGCGCGTGGCAAGCGGCAACCAAAACGCTGGAGCTTTGCCATCGCAATATGTGGGAGCTGACACAAATCAGCCAGCCAACGGATTTCCAGATCATTCCGGTGGTCTCCAGTAGTGAGCGGCAAAAAAACCAAACGCTGACCGCCCTCACATGGAAACAGAATTTAACTCTAAGCGAGCCGCAAACGCCCGCCAAACCTGCAGAGCGAATTGCAGAGGACCGGCCCCATGGTTGATGCAAGAGACATTCGCGCGCTACAGGCGCAAATTACCGATCTGCAAGCGCAAATTCGCAATATGGTGCGCGTTGCCACGGTTACGTCATTTGACGCCACAAACAACCGCTTGGTGGCACAGGATCAAAGTGATGGCGATAGTGACAGGCTGCAAACACCGCCAATCCCGTTCCTGCATCAATCAGGTGCTGTGCAGCGCCGGGCAACCATCAGTGCCGGGGAACAGGTGCTGGTAATATCGCCATGTGGCCAGTTCGGCCCAGCCAGCTTCGCCATACCGATCGGTAGCACAGAGACCAACCCCAGCCCGTCGGCGGCAGAGGTGGAGGATGTGACAATTGTTGGTGAAACAACACAGCGACTATTGCCCGAGCAGGCCGAACTCACATCTAAGCGCGTGGACCTTGGCGCGACTGGCGGACCAGCGGTGGCGCGGGTTGGCGACATGGTGCAAATTGATCGTGGCTCCTCCAGAGGGCTATGGCCGATTGTCACCGGCGCAAAGCGAACATTCGCGCAGTAAATTAACGGGCGAAACGCATTCCTTTTAATAGCCTTTAAATGGTGAGGTAGTGATGGCCCGAACTCCCGCAAAAACCGCAAAACCAGACGAAGCGAAACAGCCCGTATTACCCGAGGGCTATAGCGCACAGGATGCCCGTATCCTGCAGCGTGAGGTGATGATTGGTAAACTTTACAAGGTAGGCACACTAGTGCTGATCAATGATCGCGGCGACGTCAAATTCAACGCGCATCATGACATTCTCGTTCTCACCCGTGAACTGGTCGAAAACTGGGATGCAGCCGGATTTACCACGGCATACGCGTAAACATGCTGGTTGGTATGGACCGCTATAACGGGGCCGAGCTATCCGGCCCCGAGCGGGCCTTTCAATCTGTAGAAGCCACGCTGGAAACCCCGCGCAAATCGCAGGTTGGTGCACGTGGCTACGGCTCCGATTTACCCTTGCGCATCTCATCTCCCATGAATGAGGAGAGCGAGATCGAAATCGCCGCCGATCTGGTGGATGCGTTTTTATGGGAACCCGAGCTGGAACTGCTCGACTACCGACTGGAGCAGGCAACACCGACCGGCATGCTGCGCATTTCATATCGGGCAAAATTTATCCCCTCTGGCAAAATCCACACCCGCATTATTGAAAAGGGAGTGCGCATATGAACGATCTATCGTTATTGCCAGCGCCCTTGTTGGTTGGCGAGCCAAGCGTTGAGGACATACTGGCACGAAAACTGGATGTGTTTTTGCGTCATTATAAAACCGAGACAGGCAAGGATTTTACAGCGCTAACAGAGAGCAGCCCTGTTGTATCATTGCTGCGCGCGGCGGCAGAGGATGAGTATAACGAGCGCTTGCGCCAGAATGCCCGTTATCGTGCCCGTTTTGTCTACTTTGCAGATGGTGACAATCTGGATCTTTTGCTGAGCGAAGAAGGCTTGCAGCCGGTTGCTGGCGAGAGCCGTGCACGCAAACAGGAGCGGATACGATTACAACGGGCCGGATCCTCTGCAGCTGGTCCGGCAGAGTGGTATCGCCGTCATGGCATCGGGGTGGCTCCGGACGAGATTGCCGACATAAAGGTCGATTTCCCGCAGCTCTCGCATGTGCGTGTCACTGTACTGGCGAGCAATGCGACGGGCATTCCAAGCTCTCAGCTCTTGCAAGCAGTGAATGCCCGTCTGCAAGCGGATGATGCGCATCCGGATGATCATATTGCTGTTTCTGTTGTCCCGGCTGTTGGCGTGCCGGTGTTTGTCCATGCCGCAATTGTGTTCGAGCGCGGCGCGGATCAATCCATTTTAAAGCCACTTGAAACCGCCTTTCACATGACATGGGCTGCCAAGCGTGCGCTGGGGCGCAAACACGCATGGAGCTGGATTTCGTCGCAGTTTATGGGCGCTGGCATTGTTGATGTGCAAAATCTGGGCGCACCACCGCCAGATATCTTGCCTAACCAAGTGCCGCTGCTGAGCGCAGTTAAACTGGAGCCACGGGTACAGGGCGCACGATTACACGGCAAGGGAGAGAGCGCATGAGTCTGCCGCTACCTGTGAGCGCCACACCGCTCATGCGGGCGCTGGCTGCTGCCATGGCCCTGCCAGATGATATGCGGGCGCTGCCAGAGCGCATAGCACAGCGGTTCAACAATCCGGCAGATGAGGACTTGCCGTTCCTGATCTGGGAATGGGGACTGGGCGTTGTTGTCAATTACCTGCAAGACCCGCGCGCTGCGCTTGCAAAGGGGCGCGCGTGGCAGCGCATACGCGGGACTATTGACGCAGGCCACATGGCCCGCGAATGGATTGGCGTGAGCGCAGACCATGAACAACATGCACAAAAATACACAACGCTGCACTTGGATGCCCCAACGAGCGGACGGCAAAGCGAGGCAGTAATTGCACTTTCCAAAGCGTCAGTGTCATTGCGTTCTCATCTACATCGCCTCACGTACAATCTGGACCATCGCGCATTCCAGTTCGCAAGTGATCATTCCCGTTATGGCCATATGATTTATGGCGCAGATAGCGGCGTGCCGTATAGCTCGATCGGACCGTTATTGTCATATTTAGATCACGCGCATTTCACTGTCTCTACTGAGGCCGATCCGCTTGCAATTTTCTCTCAAGTAGTCGTGAGTGTTGCGCATTTAGAGGGCGACATTCGTTATGGCGCAACGCAATTGCCAGCAATTTCAACTCGTAGCGCACTCGCAGCTGTCACCGCTGTAGAGCAGGTTGAAGACTGGCAAACTACTATTAATGTTGGCGGCCAAGCAGAAATCATAGCGGCTCCACCTAGCGGGTTACCGCCAGATACGCACCTTCCGGGCACAAGCCCCCAAACCATTTTTGTTGTTTTCGAGGACTGATATGTCGGTTTACACAAATTCAGGTCGTGCCACGATTGTCGAGCAGGTCCAGAAGATGATCCATGGTCACCCCGGTAGCACCATGATTGCCGTAGGCACTGGCCAGCATTGGTGGGGTCGCAAGCTCGTTGAAACTCATGTTTTTTCAACGCAGCGGCAAATCCAGCTTGCTCACCCGCCACATGATCTTGCCGATGTGACGTTGATTGTAGATGGCGATGATCATCCAGCCCATCCACAAGCCTATGATGTGCGCATGGATGGTCGTATTATGTTGTCTCCCAATAGCGCCGTTGCTGATGGTGCCAAAGTTACAGTCAAATACCGCGCCCATGTACCGCCTCCACCCTTGGCTGTATCCGGTTTGGTGAATGAGGTTGGCCGCACGCGTATCGCCGGACTGTCGTATCTGGAACATATCCCACAAGGACAGGTACCCCAAGGTGATTTCATTACGGTTGGCGGGATCCACTACCAGCTGGTTGATCACCCAACTCGCATGCTGCTCATACGCGGCAAGCTGGAGGCTGGAGACGCGGTTGGCGATGACATCAACGAGTTTGCGCTGATGACTGGCTGCAAAATTGCCGATGATGCACCGAAAGATCAAATCTATTACGACGCCGATCAGGTGGAAATAACTGGTACGGCGCTGGCAATCGAGCGCCGCCTACCGGTGCCGCGTGACGGCACGCTTGGCACTGATTTTGCTCTAATTCTGGTGATCTAATGAAGCTACCTGCAAACGCTCAAAGCGATTATAACCCTGACGATAACCGCACCTCGCTGCTTTATGGCGAAGGCGAGTATGCCTTTGCCATTGACCACTCGGTTGCCCGCGATATGGGGCACCGCCGCATCGCGTCGATTGGTGATGCGTTATTGGTAGATGGCAAGCTGACCTCCGGTGGCACTTTGACCATTGATGGTGATGGAACGGCCCATCTGGAACCCGCCCAGCTTTACACTGATGGGCTGGTGCGTGATCTGGGTGCGGCCACTATTGCATTGCCAGAGGGGCAATTGTTTATTGGTGTAATGTTGGCAATGCGTGTGGTGCCGGGTGAGCCGTTTATTAACCCTGCCTATCTTGCACTGGCAAAACCCCGCGCCGCGCAAGTTGAAGAAGTGCCAAGCTGGGCGCTCTCCACGCAAGTACCAGATGATACACCGGAAACGAGCTACCGCTTTTTCCCGATTTACGAAATCAATGATCGACAGCTGGTTGCCTATACACCGCCACCGGAACTCACCGGCTTTGATGCGCGGCTCGCCCGCTATGACAGGCAGGCCAACGGTCACTATGTGGTCGAGGGCTTGGATGTAGCTTTTGTCAGCAAGCAAGCAGATAAAAGCCTCCTCTCGGTTAAAGAGGGGCTAGCCCATGTTTGGGGGCTGGAGGTGATCAAACCCAACGCCACGCCGTTTGATCTGCCCTTCGATCCGGATTTGGAAATCATCAAGGCCGAACCACACTATTTCAACGATGGCGGGTCTGGCTCTCTCACCATCACATTGAATCGCACACCGATTGCGCAAATCTCCGATATCTCAGTGCTGGAAGAAAAAACGGTTGAGGTCAAACGCGGTCTGGTTGCGGGAGGCCGCGACGCGCTCCCTGATGCGCAAATCGCCGGTATTGTCGAGATTAAACAGGGCGACACTACTTTTGTGACCGGTAACGATTACCATCTGTTCGGCGATGAGGTGGACTGGTCGAAAAACGGCGGTGAACCGGCAACAGGCTCCACCTATCAGGTCACATACCGCTACAAACGATCAATTGATGCCGACGCACAAACCAGTACATCGGTGACAATCTCCGGTGCAGTTACCGGCACGCAGGTTGAGATTGATTACAGCCACCAGATGCCACGCATTGATTTGCTGGTACTGGACCGTGATGGCGTATTCAAACGGGTCAAAGGCGTATCGCGGCCCTATCGTCCGCAAGTGCCACAAGCTGCACCAAACGATCTCACCCTCGCACAAATCCACCACACTTGGGACGGTGACCCGACTTTGGTGAATGTTGCTGTGCGCCGCGTACCCGTCTCGGAGCAGGAACGCACGCGAGAGTTGGCCATAACCGCCATGAACGAGGTAGGACGATTGCAACTACAACTGGAGGCTGGCAGCGCCAACGGCTATGCAAAAAGCAGCATCTGGGTAGATAATTTCATTGATGACAGCCAGCGCGATGCCGGAGTGGATCAAACACTGGAAATCGTCTCAGGCTTTTTAACCCTGCCGCTGACCGCCACCTTGATCCATGATCTGGGCGACGGGATTTGGCAAAACACCTATGATTATGAAGAAGTGCTGGTGCAGCAGCTGGCAACCGGCTCTATGAAAGTCAATCCCTATCAGGCGTTTGAACCGTTACCTGCCAAGGTCAAACTCACACCTGCCTCCGACCAATGGGCGCAAAACGTGACAAAGTGGCGCTCGGCCATCACCCAGCGGCTCTCGGATGTGCGCCGGTTTATTGGATCCGGCCAGAGGGCGCGCACAAATTCCGATCTGGTGAGCACAAGTGCCACGCAGGTGCTCTCGAGCCAGCAGCGCGCGGCCGAGTTGCTACGCGTACGCGATGTCGCCTATGAGATCGCAGGTTTCGAGGCTGGCGAGCGTTTGATAAAAATCCGCTTTGATGGCCGAGATTTACCGCTACCGGATCCGGCACCGATTGCAGATCAGGGCGGCGTACTTGTCGGTGCCTTCACGATCCCTGATGGTGTGCCAGCCGGTTCCAAACTGGTGGAATTTTTGGGAGATCAAGGCAGCTTTGGCGAGGCCAGCTACATTGGCCGTGGCACCATCACGGTAACAGAAATGCGCCGCGTCACCACCACCCGCCGCATTCTCACCACGCGCCGCTTTGATCCATTGGGCTACATCTGGACACCGCAAGAGCGGATGCCGCTGGGTGCGGTTAGCGTTAAGGTGACAGATATCGGCAATCCCGATAATCCGATAATTTTGCAGGTCCGCGAGACACTCGCCAGCCAGCCAACCGGCCTGCCATTGGCCGAGGTCGAGCTGGATATGCACGGCGTTAAAGTTGGTGACATCTTGCGCTTTGAGCTGCCAATGCCGCTCTGGCTGGAAGCTGGTACCGAATACGCCCACGTATGGCTGAGCGATGATCCAACCCATGCACTGGCCATTGCCCGGCTAGGAAAGCGCGATCCGGATCATGGATGGGTACGTGCCCAGCCCAATGTCAATATGGTCTGCATATCATCGTCCAACAACACCGCATTTTCCTACCACCATGACCGCGATTTATGGACGGTGATTGAAAAAGCGGTGTTTACCAGCACCAAAACACGGGTCGATCTGGGCGCACTGCCAGCCACAATCGCCACCGATCTATTGGCATTGGCCGGCGTGGAACACCCAAGCGCCGAAACCCGCGTAGAATTGATCCTCACCCGTCCTGACAGCAGTGAGATCCGCATGTTGCCGGGCGAGGTTATCAATCTGCCAGAAGAGCTAAACGAAGAGCTGCAGGTCTCGGTTGAACTGGTTGGCACGAATGCGGCTTCGCCGGTGATGCTGGCCAGTCCGCAGCTGGTACTGGCGCAAATCGAGCAAAGCGGCAGCTACGTTTCAAGGGCATTTAAATGCGGTGACAACCGCACCGTTGAGATCACCAGCTTTGAGCGTACACCCGGAGCCAGTTCATTCGAGCTCGCCATCCGCACCGCTGATGACAACTGGCTTGATGTGCCGCTTCACGCCCAAGAGAACCACGGGGATGGCTGGCACAAAAAAGTGTATCGCCGCGCCGATGTCAGCACACCGGAAACAGCTGTGCGCATCACCGCCAAGGGCAGCGCACGGGACCGGCCAATTATGGCTTACATCTATGCCGCCCCGCTTGATGTCAGCGTTTAGAAAGGTTCATGATGAGCACCACAGACAATAAAAACTATCCGCTGGCCGTATTAAGCGAAAGCGAGATCGATTGTCTCTTGCGTTTGAACGACGCCATCAAAGCCATTGATGGTGACGTGGCAGCGCTGGCGCTGGCGATTGTCGCCGCCAAAAACGATGCCATCGAAACAATCATGGGCGGGGCGACACAGGCCGAGCTGGATACCATCAAGGAACTGGGTGAACGGCTGAATGATGATGCGGATGCAATAGCTGCGATAATGAAAACAATGGCGAGCAAGGCTGACATTCAAAAGCCTAATATATTTAAAAAAATGCAGACTTTTGCTGCTGGGATCTATGTGAAAAGCCGTAGAATTGTGTTCAACATAGCGGATGACGCTGATCTGTCGAGTAGTGATAATGTGGACTGCATATGGCATGATGATAGTAAAAATCGGCTGCATATAGTCTCTGATATGCCGATAGGGACAGAGGGCAAAGATGGTAAAACCATCGTAGAGGCGGCTGGGTTCACCAGTAAAAATGGTGACGTGCTGGCAAGTGGTGATGTTGCCACCATTGATAGTATTTCATCTGATGATAACCAGCTGATAAATGTTGGCGTATTTAGGGAAATTCTGATTAAAGGTGGTGTTGATATTGATGTCGATTTAATTAGTGAGGACACCAGTGATCTTATTGTCTCGTCTGAAAAGTATTTCCATGCTCAATTTTTGCTGATTGGCGCTGGTGGCGGTGGTCGTGGGAATGGTCAAGAACAAAAATGGCAACATGGTGGACGTGGCGGCCGTCTATTACATAATTGTCTACTTGATGAAATCTTTGATATCACAGTTGGTAAAGCCGTGACCATACCTGAAGATGATGTTGATGGTGAAGAAGGTGGAGCAACCAAAATCAGTTTTAAGGGGGCAAATGTTGAATATTTTGCTAGCGGTGGTAAGGGCGGTTTGGCATTAACAAGCCCAATTTTCGCAATGGATGGCAGCGGTTTTAAAACGCAAGGGGAAGTTACAGAACCAAGTGCTGGAGAAAGTCTCGCATATCTGAACAGATACGGATTTAATCCAGTAGTGGCGAAGATATTTAAATATATAGATGTTACAAGTTTTCATCATTTTCCAGCCGGAACGACCATTGGTACAAATCTGTACGTACCAAGAGCCGCAATAACGCAGGATGGAAATATTATCGCAGGTGAAAGGGGGGTGGCAGAGGAAAATCCACTTCACGGTATGAATTATAGTAACGCAACAGCAGGTGTGCATGGACTGGCGATATTACTAAAGTTTCGCCATGCATTTTAAAGCCTGCGTAATCTGTCACCGCCCCCATATCATTACTGATTGTATAGGGTCTTCATAAACCGCATGGAGACCCTTTATGGCTGCCCAAGACGAATTTCACCATGGCCTGCGCTTCAAGCGCAAACTCGGCGATAGTATCGGCGCGATTAGCGTGCATGACACCAACACGGTCGGCATGAACCTCACAGCTCCCGATGCTGACAATTCATTGCCGCGCAATGAGCCGTTTCTCCTTTTCAAGCACGATCATGAAAAGCGCCTGAAGCTGGGTGAGACCGGTAATGCCAAGCGCAGCCTTGATCGCTTTTTTGCCGGTGTTGCCTCTGCTGCCGTACTGGTCAACTTATACGAAACCGGCGCGACTACTGACAAAACACTGGAAAATGCAGCCGGTTCTGAAGCCAGCCTCACTGGGCTTTATGCCTTGGTCGCTGCTGTCAGCACCTTCGGTATTGCTCCAAAAATTCTACTCACACCGGGTGTGACCAATTATCGTGTCGATAATGCCGCCAATCCCGTGCTGGCCACCCAGTCGCTCATCGCCAAGCAGCTCGGCGCAGTCCACATATCCGGCGCTCCGGGCACAACCGACGCTGATGCTTTTGCTTTCCGGCAAGACTTTGATGACGAGCGCTTGATCCTGTTTGAACCGTTCATCAAAACGGCACAAGGTCTGGCTTCGCCCGAGCCGTTTGTTGCCGCGATTGGTGTCAACACAGATGTCGAGGTTGGCTATCACGCCAGCTGGGGTAACAAGGTGGTACCCGGGGCGCTGGGAATATCGCGCCCGATCCAGCATCATATGCGCCACTCGGATAACCGCGCCAATTATCTGCTCTCGCACCAGATCAACACATTTATCAACCAGCAAGGTGGCTGGCGCACATGGGGCGACTATGCCGCCACGACCAATGCTGCACGCCAGTTCTACTGTCAAACACGGGTTCGTGACATCATCAACGAGGCATTGTCCCGTCATATCTGGCAAGTGGTATCCGACCCCTTGATTGCCGATAAGGTCTCCACACTGCTGGATCGAATGAACGCACTGCTGTTTGATTTGGTGAACGAGGGTAAGCTACTGGGCGGTACTGCATACTTTGAGGGTGACCGCAATTCGGTTAACGCACTCGAACAGGGCAAAATCACCGTGAACTACAAGTCATTCGCGCCGCCACCGATCACCCAGATTAATGTCGAATATGAGGACGAGCCGCAATATCTCGACCTCCTCGTGGCCGATGTGCTCAAGCAAACCCAGTTCAAGGCATAGGAGGCGCATATGAGCAGATTACTGATCCCGCGCGACTTTAACCTCGTCATCAATGGCAACCAGAACCTCTATGGCCAGCTGAGCACGGTCACACCCGGCGGTATTGAGGTGGAGCGCAAGGACTATCGCGCGGGCGGTGCAATGCTGGACCGCCAACCGATCACCGGTTTCAAGTTTAAGCCCTTCAAGTTCAAAGTGGCAGCCTATCCAGATGGCTTTGATGCTCTGCCAATTGGCGAGCAATTGATCCTATCGTTTACAGAGTACCTCGTGGACGAAAATGATGGCAGCGAGCACGGACTTCGCCATGTTTACCATGGCGAGCTGGACTTGCCCGGCGAGTCTGATCGCAAACCGGGTGATCTGCCCGAGTGGGACTATGAGGTCAAGAACACCCGTCTCTATCAAAAGTTCAAGAATGACAAGTTGATTGATGAAGGCAGCTTGAAAACCAATTCTTTGATGCTGAATGGTAACCGTCTCTGGGCAAAGCGACGTTCGTACCTACAGCTGGGTTAAAAGCGTTTTTAAAGGGTTTAAACATGAATGAATACAAACTGATTGACCCAATTGACAAAGGTGATGGCTCGTCCATCACCACGGTGAAACTGGTTAAGCCGCGCCTGTGTCATATTCAGAAATTTATGCTGGCGATAGGCTCGGAAGTTTTGGCCGAGGTGTTGACCAAAGCAGCCGCAGGCAAGCTGGATGCAGCAACCGGTGCCGATTTATCGCGCCATCTGCTCAATGCCGACCGGTTTAACGCATTCAATCATGCAGTCGGCCATTATCTAGCGCTTGATGACAGTGATGCCGAACAGCTTGGATTGGAAGATTTGATCGAAATCGGTCGCCGGTTAACGGTTTTTTTTCCAGCTATCCAGAGGGCGCTGGCAGCTACCTCATAAACTGCGAAGCGGTACTTGTGGAACTGATGCTGCATTGCGGCGGCGGGCCTGATGGCTGGTTGCAGATGGAGTTCGAGGCCCTTGTCCGGCTCCATATAAAACTACGCGATCAGCTGAAGAGGACAAATGCGTGAGTGATCTCAACTTCAAAATGGTGCTGCGTTTTGTCGAGCATGTGACGCCCAAGGCGCAGGCTGTTGCCCGCGCTGTCGAGCGCATGGCTGACAAGGTTGAACGCTCTACGCAAGATATGGCCCGTAAAACCAATGCAGCGTTTGATCGTGCCTTTGATCAAAAACGCATTGATAAACGCATGAGCCGCATTGAGGCTCGTGCCAATAAAATGCGCGGCAAGCTGGCAGGAGCGCTGGCCATGGGCGCAGCTGTTGTTGCACCGTTGATGCGCGTAGGTGATTTCGAGCACAAAATGGCCAGCCTTGGCAATGTGGCTGGGCTAACCAGTGACAAACTTAAGAAGATTGAGGCGGAGCTACGCAAAAGCGCTGGTACAACCAACCAGTATGCCACAGAGTTGCTAGGTGGCCTAAACTTGTTGATGAGTGTTGGACTTCACGACAAGGTCGGAATTGATGGCACAGTAAAAGTCGTTGAGAATATCGGTAAAACCGCGACTGCTACCGGAGCGAGTGTGGAGCACCTGTCAAGGGTCGGATATGCGGCCTTGGGCAACCTCAATGTTGCTGTTGACGATTTGGGCGAAGCATTTGAGGTGATGAGTGCCTCGGGAAAAATGGGCGGCTTTGAACTCAAAGACATGGCCCAGCATTTTCCGGGACTGACAGCATCTGCCAAAAATTTGAGAATGGAAGGTGTTGACGCCGTAGCCAAGCTCGGTGCTGCCTTGCAAATTGCCATGCGCGGCGCAGCGGACCCCGCCGAGGCGGCCAATAATTTCAAAAATTTTCTGGCTAAATTTGAAGGCCCTGAAGCGGTAAACAAGTTTAAAAAAATCGGCATTGATCTGCACACGGAGTTGGATAACGCCATCGCCAATGGCAAAGGCCCATTGGAATACATGCTGGTGCGCATCCATGACCTTGCCGAAGAGAACCCGCGTATCATTGGTGAGTTGTTCGGTGATATGCAGGTCCAGCAGTTTTTAAAGCCGATGATTGCCGACTTGGATGATTATAAACGCATCCGTGATGACAGCCTGAATGCCTCTGGCGGTATAGACCAGGACTTCAATCGCATGATGGACACGATGATTGAACAAGGCAAGGCGGCAGGTATCGAGTTGGATAACATCAACTCGCGCTCTTCGGCTCTGCTTGGCATAATCAAGGAAATTATTGCTGAGTTTCGCAGCTGGCTCAAAGTACTTGATGATTTTGCAGGAAAGAACCCCGAGCTAACGAAATTTCTCTTAACTGCCAGCACCGGTTTGCTAGCATTTGGCGTGATTGCTCGGGTTGCCGGTTTTAGTATCAATCTGGTCGCCGGTGGCTTTACCCGCCTGCAAGGGGCTGCATCCAAGCTGTTTGGAGCCAAGTGGCTACGAAGGATCAGGCTTCTCACCAGAATGCGAAAAATCTTCACCGCGCTTCGGCTTGCGGTTATCCCGTTAGCCGCTGGTCTGGCAACGCTTAGTGCCCCAATCGCAGCAATTATCGGGCTGCTGGCACTGGGTGCGTTCGTAATTTGGAAATACTGGTATCCTCTGGAAGCATGGTTCGATGGTTTTTGGCAGGGCATCGCCGAAGAAGCAGAAAAAGGCTTTGCCAATCTTGATAAAACATATGAAGAAACAAAAGCCTCACTAGCCGGTTACTTTTCTGATTTGGGTGATTTACTGGGACTGGATGAAGAACAAAAACAAAAAATCAAAACGTTTTTTGAAGATGCCTTTGACTTTTCTTGGATTGGTGAACCTCTGGATCGGGCTTACTCGCAAGTCAGTGAATTTTTTAATAATCTTTTCTCTCAAGAAGAGCTGAGCGATGAAGAGCGGGCCAGCCTAGAGGCCAAGGGGAAAACAGCTGGAATAAGTGTGGCATCCGCCTATTTCGACTGGGTCTCATTCATGCTCACCGGTCCACTCAAGCTCACAAAAATTGGGGCAGAATGGGGTTCCTCGCTGATTGCCGGTTTTAAAGAAAGGTGGGCTGAGTTTAAAGCGTGGCTGGAGCGACAGATCAATACACTCAAAGAGTTCTTCAAGTTTGATTTTGAAATTAACTGGCCAGACCCTCCGGATTGGCTCATGAATATGGGGAAATTTTTAGGTATTGTAGACGATCCTCAACCTGCGGCCAATGATAATCGGGCACAGGCAATCCCGCCATATCTTCCGGCAATATCACCGCAGGTTGATCCTGTTACAGCCCTTCAGGACTTTACAGCATCACTCGGACCGCAATCCTTAGACCAGTCGAAAACCATCAATCAGACCAATCATTATACCGTTAATGTCACTGCAGGCGGCGGTGCGCTTGCTAACCGGTTAATGGGGGTTGCCGCTGCTGCCAATAACCGGGCGCTGCGTGATACAGATTAGGAGGGAGCATGGCACTACTTGCACTTGGTCCTCACCGCTTTCGGATCGAAGGGCTGAACTATCAAAAACTGGAGCGTGAATTTGCTGGACGCTGGAAAGAGCACTTTACGGCAAATGGCAGCCACGTGGATCAGTTTTTAGGGGCAACGCCGCGCACTCTTATGCTCTCAGGTGTGTTGTTTCCGCAAAGCTATGGCGGATATGAGGCGGCTGTTGCGGTCGGTCTCAGCATAGAGCGTGGCCATATTCTGCCACTATTTTCAATCACCAAGCCGTTTGGGCTTTATAAAGCGCTTTCGCTACGTTTATCCGACGAGACGACAGGGCCAGGTGGAGTCATTGAAGCCTCTTACGAGCTGGAGCTCTCCAGCTTTCAAGGCACCTTGTACCGTAACACGCTTCTATCCGGTATGGCGCAGGGTGTAGACGGGCTAATTTCAAAGGCAAGTGACACAGCTGCACAGCTGGTTAAAAGGTTATTTTAATGGCGGCTCACATCAAAACACGCATGAGCAAAGATGGCGATATGGTCGATCTCATTGCCTATGAGGAATACGGCAATGAAGCAGGCCGCTCGGCGATTCACAAAGCTAATCCCGCTCTGGCTGATCATGGCTTGGTATTGCCTGCTGGAATAGTCATCGTAATTCCAGAATTTGAGCAACCAAAACAGCCAGCTGTACATGGTGGAGTGACCGCCAGATGAAACCAGTTTGCCTGTTGGAATGGGATGGTAAGCAATCGCAATTGGTGACAAAACAGCTGCTATCGCTCACCCTAACTCTCAACTCCGGCAACGACCCGGATAAATGTGATGTTGTTTTAGCGGATCCATTCTTGCAACTACCTGCACCAAGAGAAAAAGCCGAGCTGATTATTACACTTGGCTATTTTGAGGGAAAACAGCGTCGTTTCGGGCCATTCAAGGTGGACCAGTACACACGTGAGGTGGAGGCGGAAGAAGGTGACATTATGGTCATCACCTGTACCTCGGTAGATTTTAACGGCAAGGGAAAGGAGCGGCGCAGCGCGAGTTATGAAAACACAAGTCTAGGTGACATAATCAGAAGTGAAGCCGCACGAGACGGCTATCAGGTGGAGATTGATCCGGCATTAGGAGCCTTTCAGTACAGTCATTTTTCTCGCGATAGCCAGTCCCTCTATCAGATGATCGGTGATTTGGCTGATGTCCATGATGCCATTGAAAAGTACTCTGGCAAAAAAATAGTCGTTCTCCCCAAAGGCGGTGGCAAGGACATCATTGGGCGAGAGCTACAGCATCGGCTAACGCGGGCAGATGTGCAAACGCTTACCTTCACCAAGGATTTTAAGGCGCAATATGGTGGTGTCAAAGCGGTGGCCGTTGACCCGAAAAAAGGAAAACGGATCAGCGCCGTGAAGAAGCTGAATAAAGACGATCCTTATTATGAAATCAGGCGCTTGTTCCCGGATAAAAAAGTTGCCGAAAAAGCAGCAGCTAGTAAAGCCAAACAGCTAAAGCGGGCGCAAAAGCGTGCCTCAATCAAGACCAGACAAGGTGATCCTGACCTATTGGAACAGATTGACCTACATTTGGCTGGTTTCGCCCCGGACATCGATGGCATCTGGACACCTGTAACCGTTACCCATGAATACAATGCAGAGACGGATGGATATACAACGACAGCTGAATGTGAGCCAAAAAATTGAGGCGAGAGACCCGGAAGATTGAGCTTCCGGATGTCGGGTTCAAGCACCAACCAGACCCCGACCGATGTAGACAAGCATAACATCGCTCCCGCCACATAAACTCACCTAAGCAGATGAGCAGGAGCTTTATTTATGCGAGAACTGGAATGGAGTCTATCCGCTGCAACAATTGCACAAAACTTCTTTTTAAAACGAACCTAACGGCCACAAAAGGCCGAATTGAAATCAAATGTACCCGCTGTGGCACATTTAATGATGTGAGATCCGCCGAGATCCAATCCAAGGCATATTACCATGCAACCAACAACACCCGTTAAACCTGTCGCGCCGTATATTGGCGGAAAACTCCAGCTTTCAAAACACATTGTAAAACGGATTAAAAGTATCCAGCATGATAACTATGTTGAACCCTTTGTGGGTATGGGCGGTGTGTTTCTGCGCCGTGATCATCAAGTGAAATGCGAGGTCATAAATGATATCAGCCGCGATGTTTCGGGCTTGTTTCGCATTCTGCAGCGGCATTACCCACAGTTTCTGGATGTGCTTAAGTACCAACTAACAAGCCGGTCGGAGTTTGTGCGCCTGTCTAAAACAGATCCTGAAACCCTGACTGATCTGGAGCGGGCTGCCCGCTTTCTTTATCTCCAGCGTACCAGCTTTGGTGGTAAAGTGGACGGACGAACTTTTGGCGTCTCTCTGCGCCCCGCACGATTTGACCTAACAAAAGTGGTACCATTGCTGGAAGATGTACACGAACGTCTGTCGGGCGTTACGATTGAATGCTTGCCATACGAGGACTGCATCAAGCGCTATGATCGACCAGAGACCCTGTTCTATCTCGACCCGCCATACTGGGATACCGAGCACTACTATGGAAAAGGGGTTTTTTCCAAAGCAGATTTTACAGCGCTTGCCGAGCTTTTAAAGGGCATTAAAGGCAGGTTTATAATGTCCATAAACGACACCCCGGAGATACGGGAAATCTTTCGCGACTTCGCGCAAGAGCAGGTCAGTCTGAACTACTCGGCAAGCGCTCATAAAGGTAAAAAAGCCTTTGAATTGCTCATTACAAACGCGGCGTGCACGTGAGCAATGTCATTGCTGAGATAACCTGAACAAAGCAATGCCATGAGCTGGCAATGCAGTCGCTGTGCTCCACATGTCCAGTGTAAAAAACAAAGGAGTTTACAATGGACGATCAAACCGCAAACGCTGCAGTCAAGGCGACACTTGAAGCGCTTGTAAAGCAACTTGAGGACACGACAAGCAGAGCCAAGTTGGCGCTTGAAGGTTTTACTGAAAACCGGGACCTGCAAAGCCAGCGCAATATAGTGTTCGGTGGGTTGGCAGGATTAGAAACCCAATTAACCGGTGCGACACAAACACTGAAAGGAATTGAAGCAATACATTTAGCTGCGCGGAAATACTAAGCAAATCAGGTGGAAAAGTTGAAATCAAAAAGTGGCGGTTTTCTGCCACTTATACTTTTCCATCCGCTCTACAAAATGGAAAAGTTCGTGACGCTAAATCGCAGAAATCTGGGATTCCTAAAAATTACCCACTTACAAAATTGCAGGATTTTTCCATTTCGAAGTTGCGCGGCATTTTCTAAGAGGGTGACAGCTAGTTCAACATAAGCCATTGAAAAACCGTATATTCCCGCCTAATCCCACTTATTCCCGCAAACTTTTCCAGATTCCATTACGAACTTGCGCGTTACAGCTGTTCACGCTCGAGTCTCATTAGCCCGTAAATATAACACTGCCGAGTGCGCTAGAGCTCCCTTTGAAGAGTTAACGCTAAAGAATTCTCTATTGTTATTTAACAACTTGAAATATTTTCTGGCTTTTCTCTTGGTTAGAAAACAAGTGGCGACATTGGCTTTGTCTTATGTTTTCATCCCACTCATAATAGAAACTCACAGAAAATGTGGCAAATATATCATCCAACTCAACAAGAGTTCAAAATCTGCTTCATTTTACTAGTAAAAATCAAGTTAATACACATTTTTTATCGATATAAATATCATGTATTTTTTTAACTATTTAATTACCAATATTTTGCTGTGTTTTTTTACATGACAATACTCGTTGTACTTGGTTTTGAATTATAAAATAGAAGCAGGTTGCGAGCGATGATATCTGGCCAATTGAAAGGCAATTGCAGTTGCAAGCATTATTGCGTCATAAATACGGTTATTATTCGTAGGCACAATTGCAGCAATTTGCTTACGGCACTCAAGAAACTAGGCCTTACTTGCCTAAAACATTTCGTTGTTGGCGCGTATGCTTTGGCATTTATATTGGCTTATGTTTTATCTACTCATGCGGCCGATTATGACGTCGAAACCATTGAAAAAAAAGAAAGTTCGCGAGTAAAACTACTCGAGAACTGGGATTTTGTAGCCGGACTATATGCTGAATTGCCTTGGGTTTCCGGTTTCGTACAGGCTGGGCCGGTTGGGTCGAGTGTATCTTTCACAGCGCATGACGCTCTCGACACAATCCGGTTTGCTTTTTTTGCAGACTTGGAAGCCACCTATAAAAAGAAGTACTCTTTTTCTATTGACGGAGCATACGGTGACTTTGGCAAGTCTGTTCAACTCAACGCAATAAACCGCGTGGGTTTTACGTTTCAACAAACTGTAATTGAAGTACGTGGCGGTTACCGGCTATGGCACGAGGAAGATTCATTTATCGAGGTGTTTGTAGGCGGCCGTTATTGGGATGTGGATGCAAATTTGCAGCTGTTTCGCCCTGAAAGGCCCGACCCCTTTAGCGGATCGAGTGGTTCTTTTTGGGTTGATCCATTTTGGGGCTTTCAGACTAACTTCCAGATATACGGCCCTCTACGTTTTCGCGGTCTTGCCGATATTGGCGGATTTAGTGGCTTTGGTCTGGGCTCTGACTTCACGTACCGCGTACAAGCGGGTTTGCAATACGAATTTGAGAGCGGCTTTGGCTTAGAGGGGAGCTTCAAAGCACTCTATGCCAATTATGATAACGGCAAACCGGGCCTGCAACGTTTTGTATGGGACACAACCACAAGCTTGGCTATTGGGCGGGCCTACTACAAGTTTTAATCTAGGCTAGAATGTTGATTTTTTTCCGCTTTTCTCACGTCAATTTGCTCTCTCGAGATTCTACTATCAAGAGATCTAAAAGTTTGTGTCTGCATTGATTTTCATGTTTGCCGTTGATTGCCGAATTACCAACTCGGGCATCAAGCGCGTGCGCCGCACAGGCGAAGTATCACCTTCTAGCCTTTGCAGGAGATGTAAACCAACATCCCTACCAATTGCACTTGGATTCGCGCGAACTGTTGTTAAGGGTGGTGCCCAGAGCTCCGTATCCTTGAGGCCATCAAAGCCTGTAACTGCAACATCTTTGCCCACTTTGACACCGGCTTTCATAAGGGCAGTATAAACCCCTGCTGCTACGATATCATTTTGGCACATAATCGCTGTATAAAACATTGGATTTTGAATGAGGTCTTGGGCAATTTGTTTTCCAAATGCCCTTGTGGCATCACCGGAAATTATTCTAGATGTTGCCATGGAGATACCTTGCTCTTCGAAGGCATCACAAAAACCTTTTGTACGTAACCGCCCTGTACTAACGCTTTCGCGCCCACCAACTTTGACTATTCTTCGATGACCTGCATCAAGGAGATGCTTGGTTACTAATTTTGCACCTTGATAATCATCGGCTCCAACGAAATCAAAACTTAAATCCGCCAGCTCTCGTGTGCTTAAAACGCACGGGACCTTACGCGCCTTTATTAGCGCCATGTCTGCAACTTCAGTGCCATTGGAAGGTGCTAAAACAATTCCGGCAACACCCTGCCCGACCATTTCTTCAATAAGACGACGCTGGCTTACGACATTATCATTCGTGTTTGCCAGAAGAGGTAGATAACCCTTTTGCGCTAATACTTCTTCAAGGGCTACCGTTTGTTCGGACATGTAGGGGTTGGTTATGTCCTCTACTATTACGCCTATGAGATTGGATTTTCCGCTTTTTAATTTGGAGGCATTATAATTGGGAACGAAGCCCAATTCCTCAGCTGCTGCAATAACTTTTTTGCGCGTCGTTTCCGAGATACGTCCTTTGTTATTCAGCGCGTTTGACACTGTGCCAATAGAAACACCTGCAAACTTGGCAATATCAACGATAGTAGGTTTTGACATTATTCGATTCCATGAACAGAACTGGAATTATTAATCGATTGATGAAGTTTGGCAAACTTCCAAACGTGGATATTTAGCTATCTTTCATGGCTCGATATTGAACCGGAGTTACACTCGTGTACCTCCGGTTCAATCTATTAATTCTATTAGTTCTCGAAGATGGCCCCCAGACTTGCAGAGGATACCATTTTGGAGTAGCGGCCTAAATAACCATCTGTGACTTTTGGCGGTAATGGCTTATGAGATTGGCGACGCTCTGCCAACTCCTCGTCACTAACTAAAACATTGATTGTTTTGGCTTTAAGATCGATCGCAATTTTATCGCCTTCGCGTACCAAACCAATCGGTCCACCCTTACTGGCCTCAGGTGCACAATGGCCGATTGCTGCACCGCGTGTTGCACCAGAAAAGCGTCCATCAGTTATGAGTGCAACTTTATCATCCAGCCCAGCGCCGCAAAGGGATCCGGTTGGCAAGAGCATTTCACGCATACCGGACTGAGGCCCTTCATAAATGATCACAACCACATCACCCGGTACAATTTTACCGGAGTTGATAGCGGTAACCGCATCTTCCTCACGTGTAAACACACGGGCTGAGCCAGTGTATTGCTTCATTTTGTCGTCGACAACGCCGATTTTGACCACAGCACCTTCAGGAGCGATGTTACCGTAAACAACAGCGAGGCCGCCTTCTGCTTTGTAAGCTTCAGGAACCGAGCGGGCAACATCGGAACTTTTTGCATCTAGTTTGCCAATAAGCTCGTCAAAGTTAACTGCTGAAGCTGTCAATGCGCTACCATCGAACATGTCACCATCTTTCAAGTGCTTCATGACAACTTTTAGGCCACCAACCAAATGAAGGTCTTGAATGTGGAACTCACCACCTGGTGAAAATGAGCAGAGTTTTGGTACTTCACGACTGATCTGATCGAAATCATCCAGATCCAAGTCTACATCACACTCATTTGCGATGGCCAACAAATGCAGCATGGTATTTGTGGAGCCGCCTATAGCCATATCAACCGCCATAGCATTATGGAATGCAGTGCGTGTCATGATTTGGCGCGGTAAGACCTGCTTTTCGAAAAGCTCCATAATTTTGATGCCGACGTCTTTAGCCAAACGGTTGCGCTCGCTATAGGTTGCCGGAATGGTCGATGAACCTGGCAGCGTCATACCCAAAGCTTCTGCCATGATATTCATGGAATTAGCTGTACCAAGGTGGGCGCAGCAACCGATTGTGGGTCCTGCAACATCTTCACGCGCTAGCAGTTCATCCATATCAATGTGACCAGCGGCATATTCACCAATTGTCTCACACATCATGGAGCCGTCAATGCGCTTATTATCAAAATAACCCGGCTCCATACATCCGCCCGAAAGCAGCACACAAGGAATATTAAGACGGCCAGCTGCCATGAGGGCTGCTGGTGTGATTTTATCGCAGTTGGTGATCAACACCATTGCATCGAACTGATGGCCTTGGATTTGCACTTCAATGGCGTCGGCAATTAATTCGCGGCTTGCCAATGGATAGTGCATTCCCACATGTGTCATGGCAATACCGTCGCAAATTGAGGGCATTGTCATCTCAAATGGATATCCGCCGGCTTCATAAACACCATATTTTACACGCTCGCATAACTGACGAAGGTTTTGGTGCCCCGGGATAATCTCGTTATAAGCGTGAATGACCCCAATAATTGGCTTCGTTGCCAAATCCTTATCACTCATACCGGCAGATTTGAGCATAGAACGCTGATTAGCAGCAGCATAGCCTTTGGTAATAATATCAGAGCGTTTAGACATTTTATTATCCTTTTATTCTAGCCAAACAGCGTCGGCAACAGCAGCGATATCTGCGGAATATAACTGACCAAAATCAAGCAGATCATCATGGCAACCAAGAATGGGGCGATTGCTTTGAATACGGCTTCAATGGAAAGATCAGCGACAGATGAGGAGACGAACAGATTGACACCCAGTGGCGGTGTACAAAAACCAATCGCCAGATTGACAGTCAGGATCACGCCAAAGTGAATTGGGTCTACTCCTACACTCACGGCAACTGGTAACAAAATTGGTGTAAGGATGATGATTGCTGCGACTGTTTCCATAAACATACCAACCGCGAGCAGTACGAGGTTCAGCAGCAAAATGATTACGTACATGTTGTCAGAGAATGACGTAATCATGTTGGCAACAGTATTCGGGATTTGCTCGATAGTCAGCAAGCGGCCAAAGACAAAAGCCATAACTACCATTACTAGGCAAGTGGCAGCGGTCAGTGAGGATCTGGCAAGGATTGCAGGCAACTCGCTAAACTTGATTTCCTTGTATACGAAGAGGGAAATAAATGCTGCATAGATAACGGCAACACCTGCGGCTTCAGTTGGCGTAAAGATACCACCATAAATACCACCCAAAATGATAATTGGTACGAGAAGCGCCCAAATGGTGTTTCCATTATCTTCCTCTGCTTTTTGAGCGGCCAGTTCCTCTTTTGTAGAAACGAGGTCATTTCGGTCACGCAAGAGGTACTTGGAAACGAGCACGTAGCTAATAGCGAAGAGAAAACCGGGAATGAGACCCGCCATAAACAACTTGCCAATAGATTGGCCCGAGGTAACGCCGTAAATAATGAAAGGAATGGAAGGTGGGATCATGACACCCAACATACCGGAGGCTGCGGTTAGGCCGGCAGAAAACTCTTTCGGGTAACCACGCTTCACCATTTCCGGGATCATGTTGGAGCCAATAGCCGCAACGGTTGCCGGTGAAGAGCCGGAAATGGCGGCGAAGAACATGGAAGCCAACACATTTACATATGCAAGTCCTGCCTTTAAGTGACCCACACCGCGGGCTGCCATGCCAACAATACGTCGTGACAAGCCACCTGACTGCATTATATCGCCAGCAAGAATAAACATTGGCACCGCTACAAGTGGGAAGTTATTCCCCCCCATAACCGCACTTTTTAGGAGCAAGATATCACTGGGCGTTCCCGGCAGGAAGCTCATGACAAACAAGGAGGCCACACCAAGAGCAGCACCAATTGGCATTCCCAGTAGAACGAGTGCAAAAAAGCCAAAGAATAAGACAATTCCTGACATGGTCTACCCTTTCACGCTTGTGTTGGCTCGCAATGAAGACAGCTTTTTAAGCGCTTTGCAGTCAACAATCATGCTTTGTAAAATCCGAAATGAAGCAAGAGCTGCCCCCACTGGCATTGACCAGTACAAGAATGCGAGGCTGATACGGGTTGAAGTTCCAGGTACGAAAAGTACAGGTGATGTTTGCTTGATAACAAACGGGCTGGTTGCCTGTGCATTACCGCGAACAGCCAGATAAGCAAAGAAAACCAGCATTACCGCTGAAAGAAACAGACCAAGATATAACTGGCCCTTTTGCGAAAGCTTACCAGAAACGATGGTTACTGCGACGTGTTTACGTTCTTTATAACCATAGCTAATACCTAGCCAGATAAACCAGACAAATAGCCAACGGACTAATTCTTCTGACCAAGAGAGAGAGTTCTGCACCACGTAGCGCATAAAAACCTGAAGGAAGATAAGTATGGCGATTGATGCCAAAGAGACAACAAGCAGGTCCCGCTCCAGATACTTATCTAGATAGGCTAGCATTTTCATTGTTTTGTTCACTTAAACTGGAGGAAAAACGGGGCCACTAGGCGCGACCCCGACAAATGCTGAAATTTATTTCAATTCAGCTTCTGCTTTGGCAACCGCTGCCATAAGCTTACCGTAGGCTTCTTCGCCTACCAGTTTTTGGAACTCAGGCTTGAGCTCTTTGATTTTGCTTTGGAACTGAGCCATTTGCTCAGGGGTAAGCTCATTAACTTCGTTACCCTGCGCACGGAACCAATCAACTAACTCTGGTTCTTCTGCCTTGATGAGGTCCTGCTGGTACTCGGAAGCTTCAATTACAGCATCAGAGACGATTTTTTGCTGCTCTGCTGAGAGACTTTCGTATTTAGCAGGGTTCATTACAACAGTGTAAGCTGAATAAACGTGGTTGGTTAGTGAGATGTACTTATTCACCTCATGAGTACGCATGGAGCGGATATTTGAGAGCGGATTTTCTTGCGCGTCAATCACACCTTGTTGTAGCGCTGAATATACCTCACCAGAAGCCATCGGCATTGGGTTAGCACCCAACTTAGACCAAGCAGTAATGTGCGCATCAACTTGCATGGTGCGTAGTTTCAAGCCTTCTACATCCGCTGGTGTGTAAACAGGCCCGCGACTGTTTGTCAGCTGACGAATGCCGATTTCAAACCAACCCATGGATTTAAGACCAATAGGTTCCATTTTTTCGCCAAGCCAATCACCGTATTCACCCAAGAATACTTTACGGGCAACTTCACGGCTTGCAAAAGTATAAGGCAATTCTGTTGCTGCAAAGATATCATCCCAGCCTGATAGAACGCCGACGGCTTCCGCATTCAAGTCAATTTCGCCCATTTGAACGAATTCAAGTAACTCACGGCCTTCACCCAATTGACCTGCTGGGTAAATTTCAACTTCAATATCGCCATTCGTGCGTTTTTCGACAATTTCTTCGAACTTTTGCCATGCTTTATGCATATGGTTCGATTCCGGTGCCCCATGAGCCACTTTAAGAGTGACATCGGCAGCTAGTGCAGTTCCAGCCATAAGGATTGATGCAGCCGCAAGGCAGATAGAAAAACGTTTTTTCACAGTGATACTCCCATTATTTTTTGACTTCCCTTGAGTCAATTCCAATAAAATGAAAAAACGTTTTAGCAACAAGCTGGGAGCTCTACGTAAGCAATAGCGCTGGTATATTAAAAGCTGTGGCGTGATTGAGATGCACATATTTATTTTCAAAGAAAAATCACTTACCAAAACCAAGCGCTTTAGCGCCAATCACGTTTGCTTCTTAAAATAATGATTGAATTCTAGTATGTTAGTCGATGCTTTATAAAGTGAACCATTCTATTGGCTCAATTTTCTTTTATATATGAACTTCTTCGTTACTCGTTTTACACGAATACAGTTGGTTTACCAGTTCTGAATTGCGACAAAATATCACCCCATTTTTTTGAAAATTCAGTAGGTGGATAACTGTTTATAGAATTTGAACACAAGATTTGAGAGAATAATTGCTACGAAAAACTCTGGGTTAAGATGCTCAATTATTGAATGATAGATTTATAACGAGTTTGAAAATTTCAATATAATACGGGGAGCACCACTGGTCCCCCCCGCAATTAACGCTGAAACGTTTTACTAAGCCGCTATAGATTTTCGTGCTATTTCAGGCATTTTTCCATGGAATTTGCCACACCCTCGATGAGTTGCAAATACATGTCTGGGCCTGGCGTTAATTCTGCGCCTAATGGGTCAATTTTTTCCAGTTTTGTATGTTGCTCTTGTGCCAAAACTTTAATCGTTTTTGGGTTGAATTGCGGCTCGTAAAAAGCACATGAGATGTTTTTGCCATCTAAACGTTGGGAAATTTCGCGCATCTGCTTAGCGCCTGGAGTTACTTGCGGGTTAAGCGTCATAGAACCGGATGCATGTAAACCATAGTGCTTTTCAAAGTACTGATAGGCATCATGGAACACGATGAAGCCCTTATTTTGATATGGTTCAAGCCGGTGCTTAATTTTCTCATCAAGCTTATTTAGTTTCGCAATGGCATCTTTCGTATTTTGTTTGTAGCTTTCAGCGTGAATCGGGTCTTCTTTTTCAAGCTTTGCACTTATTGCTTTCAACATTGCTATGGCATTATGTGGATCTAACCATAGGTGAGGGTCGGCATTTCCATGATGTGCGTGGCCATCATGATCTTCATGCTCGCCATGACCTTCCTCGTGCTTTTCATGGTCTGCATGTTTTTCATGCTCTTCATGATGTTCACCTTCGTGCTTATCGTGAGCTTCGTCATGATCATGATCTTTGTGATCGTTATGATCCGCGTGCTCTTTATGCCCCTCTTGTTCGTGCTCGTGTTCTGCATGTTCATCGTGTTCTTCATGCGCGCCATGACTATGCTTTTCAAAACCATCACCCGTGCGACGGCTTAAAATTTCCATTCCTTGAGCTTCCGAGAGCTCTGTCACACTGGCATTTTCGGCTAATGAATGGAGCGGTTTTTCTAAAAATGTTTCTAACTGCGGACCAACCCAGAACACGATATCTGCATTTTGCAAATCTCGTGCTTGCGATGGTTTTAAGCTATAGGTATGTGGAGATCCGGCTCCGGTAACAATGAGCTTTGGTGTTGTCACACCTTTTGTAACTGATGCGACTAGCGCGTGGACAGGTTTGATTGACACCACGATTTGCGGTGCCTCGTCAGCTTTGGCATGCGAGGCAAAACTGGCTGTTAGCAAACTTGTTGCTAGAAGCAGCTTGGAAACATTTTTTTTAAAAGAAGCACTTTTAGGGAAACGATAATAGGTCACTTGATCCTCATAGATGCACTATCATGAAGTTACGTTTGCGATGGGGTTGGCTAGCTCTTGTGGGGCTTGGTAGCTGGTATACTGATACAATATAACATCACGAATGTGATAATATAACATCGCAATAAGCGCAAGCTTTATTTCTAAACTGTTTATTGTCATGGCTACACACTGACAAATTGCCGGTTTTTTGTTAGAAGGACGGAAACAGGATGCTATAAATGGCCGAAATTAAAGACGACCTAGACCGAAAACTGATTGCAATTCTACAGGCCAATGCACGTGAGCCTGTTTCTGCCATTGCTAGAAAACTGGATGTGGCTCGCTCTACTGTTCAAGAAAGAATAAGCCGCTTGGAGAGAAGCGGTGTCATTGCTGGCTATACCGCCATTCTTGGGGATTTGGAAGAAGGGCAGAAACTACAAGCTTTGGTCATGCTTTCTGTTTCGCAGCAACACTCACGGGAATTGGTGAAGCAGTTGGAATCCTTTCCCGAGATAAAAAGCTGCGTGACCATTTCCGGCGAATTTGATGTGTTTTTGGTGGTTGAACCCAATCGTCTTGAAGACCTCGACGATATTTTGGATGACATTGCTGAAATTCCCGGCGTTCTGCGCTCACGCTCTTCAATTGTGCTTTCGAAGCGGTTTGAGCGGCAAAAACCGTTTTTACCCCGCGCCAGTATTCCACTTGGGTAACTCTTCCTCGATCTTTCTTACGCTAGATTATACATTTTGCTGGATATTTCGTCAATTTAACGGATATCAATATCTAACCCGTTATTTCCATCCCTAGGAAGTGAACGTAAATTCACTTAGCCTTTCCTCTTAGAGTTTAGGGAGGAGTGGACATGACGAACTGGAAACTAGCTGTTATAGGGGCGGGGAAAATCGGGCGGACGATTGCCAACCTGCTACATGCTGGCGGCACCTATCATGTAAGTGTTTTTGATCAAAACAAAACAGCTTTAGATAGTCTGCCGGAGTTTATTGAATGCCATCATGTGGACATTCAAGATGGAGAGAGGTTAGAGAACGCATTGCGCGGACACAATGCTGTCATCTCTGCTGCACCTTTTTACCTTACCGAAACAATCGCCCAGTCTGCTTTCAATGCTGGTGTGCATTACTTTGACTTAACCGAGGATGTTGCTTCTACAGCATTTGTCGAAAAGCTTGCGCGCGGCGGAAAAACTGCTTTTGCTCCGCAATGCGGTCTTGCGCCCGGCTTTGTGAGTATTGCTGCCAGTGCTCTGGCCAAACAATTCGACTCGCTTGAGAGCCTTGTTTTACGGGTTGGTGCGCTACCGCGCTTCCCAACAAACAGGTTAAAATATAACTTAACCTGGTCAACGGACGGACTGATAAATGAATATTGCAATCCGTGCATTGCAATTGATCATGGTAGCTTGCGCCATGTGGCACCGCTTGAGGGCTACGAGAGTTTTAGCCTTGAAGGCGCGGATTATGAAGCCTTTAATACCTCTGGCGGCTTAGGCTCACTGGCAAATTCACTATCGGGTAAGGTGCAGAACCTGCGCTATTTGAGTATTCGCTACCCTGGACACCGTGATGTTATGCGTTTGCTTTTGCATGACTTAGGCCTGGAGCGGCGGCGCGATTTATTAAAGCAAGTTATGGAAGAGGCTATTCCTGCCACCATACAAGACAGGGTACTGGTATTTATAACCGCTCGCGGCGAGATTGATGGTCGCTTTGAAGAGCGCTCTTATTTGAATAACATCAATGCCAGAAAGATTAATGGTGAGGCCTGGAGCGCTATTCAGATAACAACAGCTGCTGGTATTTGCGCTTGTGTTGATCTTATGCGAACTGGCGACTTGCCGCAAAGCGGATTTATACATCAAGAAGACATCTGCTTTGAGCAGTTTTTGCAAAACCGCTATGGTGCACTTTATACACCTGACACAAGCGATATTGCCCAGTTCAACCAGCTTGCGGCATAAAGCCATCACCTTGAACAGACAATGGTTGGCAAATGGGGCAGTTGCCTCCCCATTTGCTGGTCCATCTTACTGGAGCAATGCTATCAGTCTTGGCGTAATCCCGTTTGTACTTCAGGGGTTGCAGGTTTTCCCAGATCGTTGAGTACGCCATCTTGCAAACTATAAACTTTGTTTACGTTTTCCAACTCAAGCGCCCTATGGGAGATAAGAAGTACTGTTGACCCTTGGCTTAGTTGCCAAAATGCCTGCATTATTTGCGACGCCGTTTGCGCATCCAGGCCTTCTGTCATTTCGTCAGCGATCCATATGCGCGGCTGTCGTAAAAAAGCTCGCGCCATTGCCAGTCGGCGATTTTCACCTCCCGAAAGGCCTTGCCCTCCTTCACCCATCAATGTTTCCAGCTGCTCCGGCATTGCCTTGATGCGTGTTTGCAAGCCAGCGACCGTTAAGGCCTGCCACAACTCGGCATCACTTGCCTCCGGCTTTGCTATCCGTAAGTTGTCAGCAATAGAGGCATGGAAAACCTCCGTTTTTTGGCCAATAACAATTACTTGTTGGCGCAGCTCTGCTTCGGGTATTTGTGCAAGTGGCTTTCCGAAAATACTGATCTTGCCCGTATGATCTGGGAGTAAGCGCGCAATGATTGCTGCTAGTGTGGACTTTCCAGCTCCGCTTTGACCGATGATTGCCAGTGATTGCCCGGGGGATACAGTTAAATCTATCTGTTTTAGAGGTGCATAATTGCTCCCCGGATAGCTATAGGACAAGCCAGCAATAGCGATTGCAGGTGCATTGGCAATTGCTGATTGGTCTGAGCCGGTTAGCACGGGTTCATCTGCTGTTTGTTTGGTGTAGCTTATTACACGCTCAGCAGCCTTAGCCATTTTACTCCAGCTACCAGCGCCACTGGCTGTTGAAACCAAAAGCTCCGGTAGTGCCAGCGCTACAAACGCAAACAGCGCAACATGTTTAAATTCCATAGCGCCTTGATCGTAAGCCATTGCAGCAAGTAAAAAGGTCACGGCCAACAGCACTTGAGAAAGTGTTGAGACAAGTACCAGATTGCGCTGTTCATGGTGCTGCGAGGTAATCAGATCTTCTTCCAAGCGACTGGAAGCCTTTAAAACCTTTGTTTCTTGACGTTTAAGGCCACCGTATATCGCTAAGTCGCGGCGACCACGTACAAGGTCAGAAATGCGCACTCTTAAAGCATCGCGTGAGACATCAATGTGTTTTGCCCGATTGCGCTCGGCTTTTGTGGCGCTTAATGCAAGAATTGCAAGTGTTCCCGCTTGTAAGCAAGCAATTACCATAGCTGCAAGCGGTGCATAATGTGCAAGGATAAAGACTGTTAACGCCGTTATGGTCAGTGTGGTGAATAACGGAAGTGCAAGACGCAAATACAAACCGTCTAGCTGGTCGACATCACTTACAATACGGTTCAATGCCGTAGCAGAGCGCTGCATGTGATTTGGCTGCTTCATGCGTGCAACCATACCCTTAAAAACTTGCAGGCGTAAAAGGGCAAGAAAACGGAATGTGGCATCATGAGTGACAACGCGTTCTACATAGCGCCCGAAAATGCGCAATATGGCATAGGTACGGATACGTGAAGAAAAAAGCGCGTAATTGAAGAGTAGCCCCGCTCCTCCTGCAGCGGCCAATGCAGCAGAACTGATGAAGTAACCCGACACTGCGAGCAGAGCGATACCAGATGCGGCGGGAAGTAATGCCACAAACGCACCAACCCAAAAGGCTATTGGATGTTGCTTTTGCAAGCGGTTTAAGAGAATAAGAATGGCTTTCATTGTTCTTCTCCACCGCTTTTCGAGAGAAACTTCGTCTTTTTATTGGTTTGTTTTGTTATCAATTGCCCATCGATTAACTCATATAGGCGGTCTGCCCTTTCACAAACGCTTTTATCGTGCGTTGCAACCAACACTGGCTTTCGCTTTGATAGTTTAACAAGGCTGGATAGCACTTGCTGGGCTGTGTAGCCGTCCAAATCTGCGGTTGGCTCATCCGCTAGTATTATTAGTGCATCATCACGAATTGCTGCCCTTGCGATGGCGAAGCGACGGCGTTCACCCATAGATAGCCCAAGGCCTTCCTCGCCAATACCTCCGGAAAGCCCACCTTGAATTTTCTCAATTAGCTGTCCAGCATGAGCTTCTTTTAATGCAGCAATCATCTGCTCATCACTGGCAGCGCGGTTTGCTAAATGAAGATTCGAGCGCAACGTGCCATGAAACAGTTTTGGTGATTGAGAGACAACCGCTATGCTTTTTTGCCATAATGAGTGGTCAAGATGCTTTAAATCTTTCTCCGCATATTTAATCGTGCCGCTATCAGGTGTGATAAATTTTTGCAGTACGTCAAGTAAAGTGGATTTACCTGCGCCGCTTTCACCAGTAATTACAACGAGTTCCGGCCCATCCATTTGGAAGGATACTTTATCTAGAATAGTTTTGCTATCTCGGGAAAAGCCAAGATTTTCAATGATAAGCTTTCCTTGAACTGACAGGTCAATGTTGGATGGCGGCTGTAGCGGTTGCGCTTTCACAGTTGTTTGATTGTTTGGGGTATCATCAGCCTTTGCCAGTAGCTCTGCCGCCGCAATTGCAGCTGCTCTGTCATGATAGGCTTGGGCAAACAAGCGTAAGGGTGCAAAAAACTCTGGCACAAGCAGAAGAATAAACAGGCTCGTTCCCAAATTAAGTTCAACACCATAGCTGCCAAAACTCCAATAGCCCAGTAGCGAAAAACCGGCATATATTGCTGCAAGGGCCAAGCCCAAAGCACTGAACAATTCTAATGAAGTGCTTGAAAGGAATGCAATGCGCAGGACTTTCATTGTTGAAGCTCTGAACTGGTTCGCAAAACGGTCCATATCTGCTTCTGTGGTCTTTATGGCCCCAAAAATTTGCAGTGTTTCCAAACCACGCAGCCGATCAAGTAAGAAAGCGCTCATATCTGCCAGTATGCCCAATTGCTGCTCGCTTGCCCGTTTTGCTTTAATGCCAACAAGCGCCATAGCAAGTGGCACTAAAGGTGCTAATACAATCAGTAGCAGGGCTACGAACCAGCTAACACTTGCAATGGCGATTAGGAACCCCAGAGGCACCAAAATTAAACGACGCTCAATTGGTAGATACTTTGCAATGTAAGGCCCAATAGCCTGAATATGCTCCACTGCTAAGCTTGCAAACTTACCACTTGCTGGCAGTGGTGTTGCAGGAGAAACACCAGATATTCGAGAGAGTAGTTTTTCTTGCAGTGTTTGTCGTGTTCTGGCAGCAGCCACGATTGCAATGTGATCAGCCTTTAAGCGCAAGTACGCGCGTATCCCACTTATAACGATAATAACAAGCGTTGCCAGTATTGCGACCTTAAGCCCTTGGTGCTCGCTCATAAGCCAATTTATGGCATAGGCAAGAGCCGCAGCCTGAGCTACCCATAGTAACTCCGAGGCAGCATGTAGATAGGACGAATGAGAAATTGCTGTTTTTTCTGGGGCGATTGCAGTTTGCAGCCAGCTACTTCCAACGGATTGTTTTCGCTTCCTCTTTTTCTTTTTCGGCATGTTTTGATTATCGACAATTGTTTGTTGTTGTTTATTAATTGTAGTCATATGTCTGCATGCCTCGCTCCACCTTTTGGCAATCCATTCCTTAATAGAATTTTTTGCTTATCGGGATAATTGATAGGCAGCTTTCCCCTCATCAGCTCCAAATCAGTACCCACAATATTATGGGAATACTGCTAATGCGTGGCTATTCGCAAGTTATTCTTATTCGAAACCACGTAGGAGTACTGAGACAAAAGAGCGCATCTCTAATTATAAGCAGGATAAGGCTGTTTGCATTTTGAGTGAAACAAATTCACGAATAACCCATTGCAAGGCATTTAACAGGTTAAATTCAATTATTGGACATAAAACGCCACCCTAAAAAGTAGAGTGGCGCTTACCTTGTTTCCCAGGTATTAACCCATTGTAGGAATTGTCATTTCTGCACCTTCTTTAACACCCGACGGCCAGCGGGCTGTTACTGTTTTGGTGCGGGTGTAGAATTTAAAACCGTCTGGACCATGCTGGTTCAAATCGCCAAAGCCTGAACGCTTCCAGCCACCAAAACTGTGATAAGCCAGCGGCACAGGAATTGGCACATTAATCCCCACCATACCGATATTAATTCTTGCAGCAAAATCTCTTGCTGTATCACCATCACGGGTAAAAATGGCAGTTCCATTGCCGTATTCGTGGCTCATTGGCAGGTCGAGGGCTTCCTCATAGGATTCGGCCCTTACAACTGAGAGAACAGGTCCAAAGATTTCCTCTTTGTAGATTCGCATATCTTTCGTGACATTGTCAAAAAGGCAGCCCCCCATGAAGTTGCCATTCTCATAGCCTTGAAGTGTGAAGTCGCGACCATCGACAACCAGATTGGCACCTTCTTCAACACCACTGCTCACAAGGCCCTTGATACGTTCCATCGCCTCTTTGGAGATAAGCGGACCGAAGTCAACATCATTCCCTGCCGAGTATGGAGCGATTTTCAAAGCCTCAACCCTCGGTGCCAATTTAGCAATCAGTTTATCCGCGGTTTCTTTACCGACTGGAACAGCAACCGAAATAGCCATACAACGCTCACCAGCGGCACCATAACCAGCGCCCACCAAGGCGTCGACGGCCTGATCCATATCAGCATCCGGCATGATGATCATATGGTTTTTGGCTCCACCAAAACACTGAACCCGCTTACCACTTGCTGTTCCGCGGCTGTACACATATTCGGCAATTGGCGTTGAACCAACAAAACCGACAGCCTGAATGGTTTCATCGTCAAGTATAGCATCAACCACTTGCTTATCGCCATTAACGACGTTCAAAATACCAGCTGGTAAGCCCGCTTCAATCATCAGCTCTGCCAACATAATCGGCACAGTCGGGTTGCGCTCGGATGGCTTTAAGATAAACGCGTTGCCCGCAGCTATGGCAGTACAAAACTTCCACATGGGAATCATTGCGGGAAAGTTAAATGGGGTAATGCCTGCGACAACACCCAATGGCTGTCGCATAGAGTACATATCTATATCTGGTCCCGCGCCATCGGTATATTCTCCCTTCAACATTTGCGGTGCACCGATACAAAACTCGGCGACTTCCAGACCACGAATTACATCTCCTTTGGCATCAGGGATTGTTTTGCCATGCTCTTTGGAAAGCGCTTCAGCCAGTTTATCCATGTCGCGATTGAGTAGGTCAACGAACCGCATCATGACACGCGCACGGCGCTGTGGATTTGTCGCTGCCCATGCCGGTTGCGCGTGTGCGCTATTGGCTACGGCTGCCTTTAGCTCTTCTTCGTTTGCCATAGCAACATGGCCGATGACCTCACCGGTTGCCGGATTAAACACTTCTTTTGTACGCCCCGACGTTCCTGCAACACGCTTTGCGCCAATAAAGTGACCAAGTTCCATTTGTCCCTCCCGTTCTATCTTTTACACTCGCCTCACAGTTGATCATCAAATTTTTAAAGTTACAATGCTATATAAAGCGCATCTATTGTGCGTAAAATATAGATCAAAAAGTTAAGGTGATGGACTATCTATGAATTGGGATGATACACGGATTTTTTTAGCAATAGCCCGCAATGGGCAGATTTTGGCCGCTGCAAACAGGCTTGGCCTTAACCATGCAACCGTTGCACGTCGCTTAAATAACCTGGAAGACGCTTTGGGCGTTAAACTATTTAAGCGCCTACCCAGCGGAAGCAACCTCAGCGAGGCTGGAGAACGTTTTTTTGAATATGCAGAACGTATTGAAGCTGAAATGGAGCAAGCACAAAGTCACATTGGTTCTGGTAATTTAACCCTTGAAGGAACGGTACGCATTAGTGCCCCCGATGGCTTCGCGGTTGCTTTTTTAGCCAAACATCTTGGTTTCTTGAGCCAACAGCATGAACAATTGAATGTTCAGCTGGTTCCTATGCACCGCAGCTTATCCTTATCCAAACGTGAGGCAGATATTGCCATTACCGTTGGTGCTCCGGAGCAAGGGCGTGTGGTCGCCCGCCGTTTGGTAGATTATCACTTGGGTCTTTTTGCCAGTACACATTACCTTGACCGTTATGGCCCCCCCCTAACTGCACAGTCTTTAGCCAATCACCAACTGGTTGGCTATGTTGAAGACCTTGTTGTGTCCCCTGCCCTTGATTATGCGCAGGAATTTTGGCGGGGTTGGCGTGCCAGCTTTGAATGTGCCAGTGCGATGGCGCAATATGAAGCGGTACGCGCGGGGGCCGGCATAGGTATTTTACATGGGTTTATTGCAGCGGATGACCGTAACCTAACACCTGTTTTGCCAGAACTGGGCATAAATCGCAGCTACCACCTTGTTTACCACGAGAGTAGCCGCGAACAACGGCGCGTGCGTGTTGTTGCCGACTACATTATCGAGCTCGTGGATACGCACCGCGATCTGTTCAGACAGTATGAGCGATAAACGTAATTCTGTTGTGTTTTTCTTTTTACACTTAGGATGAGAGACGCAGCTGTAGGGCCTGATAAAGCATCATCAACCGCGGGCATTGAATTTCACCATTTTTATATATTTGTTGCAGCTGCTTTAATGGCAATTCGATAATTTCGATGTTTTCATCTTCATCTTGTTGGCGGATTTCTGCCCTTGCTGAGCCTTGAGTATAGCCCGCTAAAAACAAGTGAGCCCGCTCCTTCATACGAGCAGGGTTAATATAGACCGTTGCTATTTTGACAAGGCTATTTAACTTGCAACCCATTTCTTCCATTGCCTCACGGTGGACTGCTGCCTCGATATCATCGTCGCTATCTTCAATTCCCCCGGCGCAAGCTTCTAAAATTACAGCGTTATCAGCCAATAATGGCGCAGCACGGGCTTGGCGTACCAATAAAACGGTCTCGCGCTTGCTGTCATAGGGAAGTACCGAGATTGAATCGCAAGAAGCCCAGATTATTTCTGTTGCTTGATGTACGAGAGCCGACTTTCTGGTTTCAACGCTAACGGCCAGTATTTCTCCATTTGCCTTTAACAGACTTTCCCTTTTGGTAATCAGCGGCTGCAACTTTGAAGGTGGAAGAAACATGTTATCGGGCAATGTTCTGCAATCCTTAAATGAAGATCGGTTAGAAAGTACTTAGAGGCATTTTCATATTTAATAGTAATCTGATTGAAAAAAGGGCAGGAAATCCCCTGCCCTTTTGTTTTTATTTGCCTAGAGACCTAGATCGTTTGGTTGTACTCGCCAACCTCAGGATTTTCACGCAAAACAGCATCTACCGCTTTGAACATTTCGTGAAGGCGCTCGTTTGAAACCGGGCTTTCAACAACCACAACCAGCTCTGGCTTATTTGAGGAAGCCCGTACAAGACCCCATGTGCCATCTTCGCTCACAACGCGAATACCGTTCACGGTTATCAAGTCAACAATTTTTTGACCACCAACTTTTTCACCAGCTTGTTGCATGGCTTTAAAGCGAGCCACAACTTTGTCCACCACTGCGTATTTCTCTTCATCGGCGCAATGTGGTGACATGGTGGGCGAACCCCATGTTTTTGGCAGTTCCCGGCGCAAATCTGCCATTGTTTTACCCGGATTGCGGTCAAGCATATCCAGCGCAGCAATCGCAGAGACAAGGCCATCATCATAGCCACGACCAATTGGTGCATTAAAGAAGTAGTGACCGGATTTTTCAAAACCTGCCAGAGCGTTTAGGTCAGATACGCGGCGTTTGATGTAGGAATGGCCTGTTTTGTAGTAGTCGGTTTTGGCTCCGAGTTCTTTTAGAACTGGATCGCTGTGATATAGCCCCGTTGATTTAACATCCACCACAAACTGGGCATCTTTATAGATTGCACTTAAATCACGCGCCAGCATTACACCGACTTTATCGGCGAAGATTTCTTCCCCTTCATTATCAACGACACCACAGCGATCGCCGTCACCATCGAATCCCAAACCAATTTCAGCACCGGTTTCCAGCACTTTATCCCGAATGGCATGCAACATTTTCATGTCTTCCGGATTTGGGTTGTAGTTCGGGAACGTATGATCGAGCTCGCAATCCAGCTCAATCACCTCAGCACCCAAAGCCCTTAGGATTTTCGGCGCAAAAGCACCGGCTGTGCCATTACCGCAGGCAACAACTGCTTTAATTGGCCGCTTGAACTTATCCCGGTTCGTTAAATCAGAAATATATTCTTGAGCAAAATCATCGTGATAAATGTAAGCACCGCCTGAGGAAAGCTCAAACTTAGCTTCTAATACGAGTTCTTTTAACCGCGACATTTCATCGGGACCAAAAGTGAGCGGGCGATTTACACCCATCTTGACCCCTGTCCAGCCATTATCGTTATGGGATGCGGTGACCATGGCAACGCAAGCGACATCCAGCTCGAACTGGGCAAAGTATGCCATAGGGGACATGGCCATGCCAATATCATGCACCTTGATGCCTGTTGCCATCAAGCCGTTAATAAGTGCCATTTTGATAGAGGAGGAATAACCTCTAAAGTCATGCCCGGTGACAATTTCCTGACGTACGCCCATTTCCTTAATGAGCGTACCGAGCCCCATTCCTAAAGCTTGAATACCCATGAGGTTGATTTCTTTTTCAAACAACCAACGAGCATCATATTCACGAAATCCGGTAGGCTTTACGAGAGGCTTACATTCATAGGCCAATGTGTTGGGCTGTAAGGCAGCCTCTGGTTTGCTAAACATTATAACTCCTAATTATTCCGCAGCATCGTCAAACGCAATTCGATTAGTGCCTGAAAATATCATCTTCAGCAATGTAGCTGCCAGATTGTATTTCTATCATTCTAACAGGAATTTTACCGGGGTTTGATAGTTTGTGGCTTGCGCCTAACGGCACATATACGGATTGGTTCTCAGTTATTAGTGTTATTTTATCATTGATAATTATTTCTAGTGTCCCGTTGACGACGACCCAATGCTCGGCTCTATGCATATGTCGCTGCAAAGACATTTCTTGTCCTGACTTTATCATCAGTGAATGCACCTTAAAGCGATCACCGTGAGCAATTTCCTCGCTCCAACCCCAAGGGCGGTATTTACGCACGTGGTGAATGGTTTCTTGGCGATTGTTTCCATCAAGGTGCTCAACTACTTTTTTAACATCCTGAGCCCTATCTTTAGCTGCTACCAAAAGTGCATCAGGTGTATTCACCACCATGATGTTATCTAGCCCAATGATAGAAACGACTGCATCCTCTGAATAAACAAGATTGTTACTGGCATCTTGATAGATCGCTTCACCCATAGAAACATTTTTGTTTTCGTCTTTGAACTGCGATTCCCATATGGCAGGCCAAGCTCCTAAATCACTCCAGTTTGGATCCATAGGTACACACGCAATATTTTGCGCTTTCTCCATGATTGCATAGTCAAATGAAATTGAAGGACATGCTGTAAACGCATCTAAATCTAAACGCTGGAAATCCAAATCAACTTTTGATTTAACATAGGCTTCACCAACACTTTGCCAAATTTCTGGTTTATGGCGCGTAAAAGCATCCCTCATTGCTTTGGCTGAATATAAGAAAATGCCAGCATTCCATAAATAGCACCCTTCTTGAAGAAACTCCTTTGCTTTCATTAAGTCGGGTTTTTCCACAAAGCGCTCAACAGTTTTAACTGCACCTTCGCCATTATTAACTTTTATATAGCCATAACCCGTGTTGGGTTCATTGGGCTTGATACCAAATGTAACAATGGTGCCTGCTTGAGCTACAGGTATTGCGGCTTGAAGTGCGCGATTAAACTCTTCTTCGTCAGATATCAAATGATCGGAAGGAGCGAGTAGAATTAGAGCGTCAGGATCTTTTTCCAGCGCAATATAAGCTGCCAAAGCTGCAGGAGCGGCTGTGTTTCGGCCTACTGGTTCTAAAAGAATGCCAGAATTCTCAAGTCCCATCTCCTCAAGCTGCTCACCAATTAAAAAACGGTGATCAACATTAGATATTATTAATGGTGGTGCAAACATGCCGTTTGATGTTCGCTTGCATGTCTTTTGAAATAGACTTTCGCCATCAAAGATTGGAAGGAATTGCTTTGGCCGCATGCGCCGAGAAAGAGGCCATAGCCTTGAACCAAAACCGCCGGAAAGTACAACCGGTAATACAAGAGCCATTTACATTACCTTTTTAAACTGTAGTTTTTTGCTCCCACATTTTAAAGATGGAGACAATTCCTTTTTTTTAGAGCCACGCTATTTATAACGGGAAAACTTGAGTTCTTACCCAAAGGTAATAGTCGTAAAGTAAGAAAGATTGGTTCTGTTTGTTACTCCTCGAACCTAAGGTACCTTGCTATAGCAACCCGAACATAACGTTGAATTATTCTAAATAAAAATCGCTTATATACCTAGTCATCGTGAAATTTATTTGCTAATAAGCCCTCAATAAAAATATTAATAGAAATACTTATTATCTAGGTATCTCATCGCTGTGCTAGTGTATTTCGTGATCTACATGATAGATACTAAGGCTTAAGGAAGTAAATAATGGGGCAATTATATAAGTATATGCTGATAGCATTGTTCATGACTAGCTATCTTATACTCCCAGTTAAATTGGCAATGGCTAATGCATCAACAAACTCCCTCAATATTGGTATAGCTCTCGAACCACCGCATTTGGACCCAACTGCCAGTGCCGCGGGAGCCATTGATTCCATTAGTTATGTAAATATATACGAAGGTTTGACCCGTATCGACGAGCATGGCGAGGTTCAACCTTTACTTGCGAAGTTCTGGAATGTTTCGAAGGACGGCCTTACCTACACATTTCATTTACATGAAAATGTAGCATTTCATGACGGGTCAGCAATGAATTGTGAGGCTGTCAAATTCTCGCTGGATAGAGCGCGTGCAAGCGATAGCGTCAACGCCCAAAAGCAACTTTTTAAGTCTATCGAATCTGTCAATTGTCCTGGGCCATATGAAGTCGTTGTGCGATTAAACCATCGTTCAGGTAGCCTGCTTTACAATTTGGGCTGGGGGGACGCTGTTATAGTTTCGCCCAAATCCGCAAATGATAACAAGTCTAACCCAGTGGGCACTGGTCCCTTTCGTTTTCAAAAATGGCAAAAAGGGCAGCAAGTTACTATCATACGTAATGATCAATACTGGGGTCCTAAACCTTCCTTAGACAAGGTTGCCTTTAAATTTATTTCTAATCCGAACGCGGCACTTGCTGCTATTCTATCTGGTGATCTTGATGCGTTTTCTGGTTTCCCAGCGCCTGAAGCATTGATGCAGCTGATGACAAATGATCAGTTTCAGGTGGATATAGGTACATCAGAAGGTGAGACTATACTTGCCATGAATAATAAAAAGGGGCCACTTGCAAATTTAAAAGTACGCCAGGCGATTGCACATGCCATTAAACGCCAGTTCCTTATTGAAGGGGCTATGTTTGGTTTCGGTAAGCCGATTGGTTCTCACTTTGCACCGCATCACCCTGCTTATGTCGACTTAACAGGGCTGTACCCTTATGATCCTCAAAAAGCCAAGGAACTCTTGAAAGAAGCTGGTTATGAAGGTGGCTTTGACTTAACCTTAAAACTACCTCCCCCCTCCTATGCGCGTCGTAGTGGAGAGTTGATCGCCTCTGAACTTAGTCAAGTCGGTATTAATGTCACCATCATCCCAGTTGAGTGGGCCCAATGGCTTTCTGATGTCTTTAAAAATAAAGATTACGATCTAACCATTGTCTCTCACACTGAGCCAATGGATATCGGTATTTATGCGCGTGATGATTACTACTTCAATTATGAAAGTGACGCGTTTAAAGCTGTTATGGAACAGCTTGAACGGACTGAAGAAACAAGTGCACGCTTTGAGTTGATGAAAAAGGCGCAAGTCATGATCGCAAAGGACTGTGTGAATGCCTTTTTGTTCCAGTTGCCGCACACAACAGTGCGTAATGCCAAGCTGCAGGGCTTGTGGGTTAATGCCCCAATACAGGCAATTGACTTAACAACAGTTCAATGGAGCCAATAAGCTTGAGAAGCATTCATTTTTGATGACTGTTTACAAGTGAATAATAAATCACCTAGAGGTGCCTAGTTTTTGTAGGTGCCTCTAGACTACTCACCTTGATTTGATTTAAAAGCACGACAATACGAATAGCCGATCGCCTGAAACTAGTATCGGTAACGGTCAGTTCGACAAGGTGAGTACAAAATGTTACGCTATGTACTTTTAAGGCTATCGAGCCTTGTGGTAACCCTTTTTATCGCGAGCATACTCCTCTTTCTGTTTATTGAAGTTTTGCCGGGCGATCCTGCTCAACTTATGCTGGGAATGAATGCTGATCCGCAATCGATACTTGCGTTGCGTCACAATCTTGGTTTAGATCAGCCTCTTTTTTGGCGATATATCCATTGGATTACCCAAATGTTGCAGGGCGATTTTGGCATCAGCTATACTTATGATGTATCGGTTGGCGAACTAATCCGTGAGCGTTTAGCTGTCAGTATTCCGCTTGCTTTGTTCGCACTCTTTCTTTCAATTGGTATCGGCTTACCACTTGGTGTGATCGCCGCAAGAAACAGAGGACGCTGGCTGGACCGTGTCTTGATGAGTACATTGCAAATCGGGATGGCCATTCCCAATTTCTGGCTGGGCCTTGTTCTGATTTTTGTTTGTGCCGTGAGTTTGGGGCTGCTGCCCTCGGGTGGTTTTACCGCTTGGAATGAAGATTTTTTTGCCGCTTTTCGTGCTCTGATTTTACCGAGCCTTGCCTTAGCTTTACCACAAAGTGCGATCATCGCCCGCGTTATGCGCTCGTCTCTCATCGATAAGCTCGGGGAAGACTATGTACGAACCGCCCGTGCAAAGGGGCTTAGTAAAAATCGTTGCCTTTGGCATCATGGCGTTCGCAATGCATTGATACCGGTTCTTACTATTCTTGGTTTGCAGTTCTCTTTTCTCATTGCGGGTACAGTCATTATTGAAAGCGTTTTCTATCTACCAGGGTTGGGCCGCCTTGTGTTTCAGGCCATAAGCCAGCGCGACTTAATCGTTGTTAAGGGCGTCGTCATGTTGTTGGTTACGATGACAATTACCATCAGCTTCATTATTGACATTGCATACGCTCTTGTCGATCCGCGTTTAAGGTCTGCATAATGGTAAAGAAAACAGTTTCTTCCGATAAGCGTAAAGACACAAGATTTAGTGAGCTTGAAGATCGAGCGCGTTCTTGGCAGTTTTTTAAAGTTGCCTTGCACTCAAAAAGCTTCATTTTGGGCGCTGCTTTATCCTTCCTCATCATTACCTTGGGAGTTATAGCGATATTCTGGCTGCCCCATGATATTTCCAAGCTTAGTGTTATGAACCGTTTTAAAGCACCAAGCTTTGTGTATTTGCTTGGTACCGACCAGTATGGAAGGGACATCTTTTCCATGCTCATGAGCGGGGCGCGTACATCTTTAATTGTCAGTCTATTTGCTGTTGGAATCGGCATGGTTATTGGGGTACCACTTGGGCTATTGGCAGCCGGGCGGCGCGGTATATATGATATTATTTTTATGCGCTTCAATGACCTTATTTTTGCCTTTCCTTCTGTTTTGATCGCAATTTTGATCACAAGTGTTTATGGGCAGGCTTTAATAAATGCCGTTATTGCAATTGGTATATTTAATATTCCCGTATTTGTACGGGTGGCACGCGGCGGCGCTTTGAGTTTGCTTGGCAAAGAGTATCTGTTGGCCGCAAGGTTGGCTGGTAAAGGGCGGCTTCGGATTACTTTAGAGCACGTCCTGCCCAATATTGCCAATTTACTTATTGTGCAGGCAAGTATTCAACTGTCTATGGCCATACTTGCCGAGGCCGGCCTTTCTTATTTAGGTTTAGGTGCTCAACCACCGCTGACAAGCTGGGGTAAAATGTTGAATGAATCGCAAACGATGATTTCATTCGCTCCGCAACTTGCCATTCTCCCCGGCCTTGCCATAGTCATTTCAGTACTTGGCTTCAATCTAATGGGTGACGGCCTGCGCGATTTGCTTGACCCGAAACTTCGCCGGAGGGTTAGCTAAGTGGCCTTTTTTAAAATTAGCAATCTTAATGTGCATATCGGGAAGCAGCCGATTATTAGTGGGCTGGATTTATCAATAGCACGCGGGGAAACTCTTGGTCTGGTGGGTGAGAGTGGCTCTGGTAAATCCATGTGCGCTTTGGCAGCGATGCAACTGTTACCGGAGGGGAGCAGAACAACCGGCTCTATCAGCTATCAAAACCAGGAGTTATTGGAGGGGGACGAAGAGTTACTCAACCGTATTCGTGGACGACATATCTCTATGGTTTTCCAAGAACCAATGACCGCCCTAAACCCTGTCATGAATATTGGACAGCAAATCGCCGAAAGCCTGATTTGCCATGGTAAACGTGATAAAGAGGAAATCACCGCAAAGACGCATAAACTTCTGGAGCGTGTTGGACTTCTACCAGCTCAAGACTTCAGTAAACGCTACCCCCATCAATTATCGGGGGGACAGCGACAAAGAGTGGTGATTGCCATTGCAATTGCATGCAAACCACGGCTTTTGATTGCGGACGAACCAACAACTGCGCTTGACGTTACAATACAAGCGCAAATTTTGGCTCTTTTGAAAGACATTGTGCGTAAAGAGAAAATGGGGTTGTTGCTTATCAGCCATGACCTTGCTGTTGTGGCCGATATGGCTGATAAAGTCGCCATCATGAAAAATGGCCGTATTCTAGAACACGGGCCTACTGCACAGTTGTTTGCCAATTTGCAGCACCCTTATTCTCGTGATTTATTAACCGCTTCACAAGCTATTGCACCATTACGTAAGAAAGCGGTACCGACAAATGTTCCGCCGCTATTATACGCAAAAGACATCGAAAAAAACTACCGTCATGATAAAGCTGCTTTTTGGCGCCCCATGCGTTCTACGAGGGCGGTTGATGATGTTACCTTAGCAATTGCTCCTCACCAAAGTGTCGGCCTGGTTGGAGAAAGTGGCTGCGGGAAGTCCACACTAGCAAGATCCCTTTTAGGGCTCGACCATCCTGATGAGGGTATCATCACTTTTATGGGGCGTAATCCTTATGGCGTGAAAAAAGCAGAGCGCCGTTTATTACAACGCAATATGCAAGCTGTTTTTCAAGACCCTTATTCCAGCTTCAATCCGCGTCATCGCGTTGCCCGTATAGTGGGCGAGCCGTTGTATTTGCAAGGCAAAGAGCTAACCAGCTTCGACAAGGTGAAGCGTGTTGTTGAAGCCATCAAGGCAGTTGGGCTCTCTGAAACTGATCTGGATAAGTTTCCCCATGAGTTTTCTGGGGGACAACGGCAACGCATTGCCATTGCCCGTGCATTAGTGACGGAGCCTAAGTTAATTATTGCCGATGAACCCGTTTCTGCACTTGATGTTTCTATCCGCGCACAAATTTTGAACCTATTCGCTGATTTGCGTGATCGTTTGGGTATTGCATATTTGTTTATTAGCCACGACCTTTCGGTTGTACGGGCGATAACAGATTATGTTTATGTAATGAATGCAGGACAAATTGTTGAACACGGCCCAACACGGCGAGTCTTTGAGCAACCCAAACACCCTTATACGCGATTGCTTTTGGCCGCTGCTCCTTCTCTTACTGCAGCTTTACAACGGCGTGCAAAAATCGAACAAAAGCAAACTAACCGTTTATAATTATAAATCATCACTCTCAATAGCATATAAAAGGCTCAGTTATGGAACGCCCCCAACAGAAAAATGCTCAGTACTTTCTTGAAAAACTGATTGGCTACAATAGTGTAAGCGCAAATAGTAATTTAGATCTTATTGATTTTACTGAGGACTATTTGACTGAGCTGGGGTTTAGATGTGAGCGCATTTCCAATCCGGAAGGCACAAAAGCTAACCTTTGGGCTTCCATTGGGCCTTTGGATACAGAAGGTTATATTTTATCAGGTCATACAGATGTTGTGCCTGTTGATGGGCAGGACTGGCAAACCGACCCATTTCAGATGGTTGAAAAAGACGGTAAACTATTTGGACGTGGCAGCTGCGATATGAAAGGCTTTTTAGCCTGTGTGCTGGCAAAGGCTCCAGCCATAGCGAAAGCAAATCTACAAGTTCCGTTTCATCTCGCTTTTTCTTTTGACGAAGAAGTTGGATGCCTAGGTGTACGCTATCTATTAGAGGCTCTGCAAGCAAAGCAATTTAAAGCCAAAGCGTGCTTTATTGGTGAGCCGACAGAAATGCAAGTTGTTGTTGCTCATAAGTCCAAAGCATCTTACAGAGCCGTTTTTAGCGGCGTTTCTTGCCATTCCTCATTAGCACCACAAGGTTTGAATGCGGTGAGTTACGCTGCCAAACTGGTGGCGAAGCTTGATAGTATGGCCGCACAAATGGCCGCAGGACGTCAAGATACGTTATACGATCTTCCTTTCTCTACTGCTCATGTGGGCGTATTTAATGGCGGCACCGCTCTAAACATCGTACCTGACCAAGCCGAAGTAGTTTTTGAATTTCGCGTACTGCCTGAAGAAAACCTTCATGCCTATGTGGAGGAAATAAAGAAATATGCTTTTGATGTTTTACTGCCCGAGATGAAACAAAAACATCAAGATGCTGGAATTGAAATAATACCTTACTCAGAAATTCCAGGCCTTAATACTAGAGGAGACGCAGAAGTCGTAACCCTGGCAAAACAGCTGTGCGGCCGCAATGACCATGCAAAAGTGGCCTACGGCACCGAAGGGGGGCTGTTTCAGTCCATGTTAGATATTCCAGTTGTGGTTGTTGGTCCCGGTGCCATTGAACAAGCCCATAAACCCGACGAATTTATCAAGATTTCAGAGCTCGAAAAATGTGAGGCCTTTCTGGACCGGTTACTTGCAAAAGCATGTGCCTAATTTTTGTTTAGGAGACACGGCTTTCTAGCATTGCACTTCTTGCAATGCTGGGCTATTGGTGTTGCATGATGAACTTGAGCACACAAAACATGCATTGGTGGTGGCGCGCTTAACGGCGGCCCTACAACGCTATGTCTTGTTAAAGCTTAGAAGTTGACCAAGCCGCCGCGACAATCGCAGGCGGCTTTTTTGTGTCTGCGGTCGTTCGTTGCCTGCTGAAACAGGAGGAGTAAACATGCCTATACCGGCAGCTGTGAAATATGAAAGCCAGGGTGGAATTGTTATTACACGCCATAGCGTGGAAGCTGACTACGAAACCGGTACCAGTGAATATATGCAACGACTCGATTATGAGCGCGGCGCTGTTTTGTCATCCTCCTACGAGTATCCGGGACGGTATACCCGTTGGGATATGGCACTGGCAAACCCGCCTGTTATGCTTGAGGCAACTGGCCGTAGGGTAAAAATTACTGCCCTAAATGCACGCGGCGAGATTTTATTACCTGCGATATTTGGTGTCCTGCGTGATCATAGCGACATAAAAGAAATCAACGGAAATAGTAAGCTTATTAGCTTAGAGGTGAAGACACCTGAGCGAGAGTTCAGTGAAGAAGAGCGTTCACGTCAACCCTCCACATTCTCAGTTGTGCGGGCAATAACCGGGCTATTTTCCTGCGAAGATGACCAGCTCGGCCTCTATGGCTCATTCGGTTACGATTTGGCTTTCCAGTTTGAGCCGATTGAGCAAAAACTCAAGCGTCCTGCAGACCAACGGGATATGGTTTTATACCTTCCCGACGAAATATTAATCGTTGACCATTACGGAAAAAAAGCACAGTTCTTGCGATACGATTTTGAAGTAAGCGGGCAAAGCACTGAAGGGTTAGAGCGTTGCGGCTCACGAGACGATTATCAAGCAGGACAGCCACCCAACTTAAGCGGCGATCATAAAAAAGGCGAATATGCCGACTTGGTTCGCAAAGCTAAGGATTACTTTAAACGTGGCGATTTGTTCGAGGTCGTACCTGGACAAATTTTTTATGAGCCTTGCCCTAATCCACCTTCTGCCGTTTCAAAGCGGCTGCAGCAAATAAACCCCTCCCCCTATTCATTTCTCATCAATTTAGGCAATCAGGAATATCTTGTTGGCGCTTCACCTGAAATGTATGTGCGCGTCACCGGTGGCAAGCGCGTGGAAACTTGTCCAATTTCCGGCACCATTCAGCGTGGTAAAAATGCCATTGAAGATGAAGCTCAAATCCGTAAGCTATTGAATTCGTCCAAGGATGAGTCTGAGCTCACCATGTGTTCTGACGTGGACCGGAATGACAAAAGCAGGGTTTGCGAACCCGGTTCTGTGCGCGTTATTGGACGCCGACAAGTGGAAATGTACTCACGGTTAATTCATACCGTAGATCACATTGAGGGAACATTGTTGGATGGCAAAGACGCACTTGATGCATTCTTATCCCACACATGGGCCGTTACGGTGACAGGGGCTCCCAAGCGTTGGGCTATGCAGTTTATCGAGGAAACAGAAAAAAGCCCACGCGCCTGGTATGGCGGTGCAATTGGTGCAATCTTGTTTAATGGTGATATGAATACAGGCCTTACCTTGCGGACTGTGCGTATTAAAGATGGTGTTGCGCAAATACGCGCCGGTGCTACATTGCTTTACGATAGTGACCCTGAAGCCGAAGAAGCTGAAACCGAGCTCAAAGCCTCTGCCATGCGCGCTGCTGTTCGTGAAGCCGGGCAGGTATATGAAACCCAATCACAGCTGGAAAACAACAAGGTTGGGTCGGGCATTAAAATTTTGCTCGTCGATCATGAGGACAGCTTTGTTCATACACTTGCCAACTATTTCCGGCAAACGGGAGCAGACGTGGTAACTTACCGCAGCCCTATTAGTGACGAAATTCTAGAAAGAGAGAAACCCGAGTTGCTTGTGCTCTCTCCTGGTCCAGGCTCTCCTCAAGATTTCGGGTGCGCAGATACCATTGCCAAAGCACGTGGTAAGGGCTTACCAATTTTCGGTGTTTGTCTTGGGCTCCAAGCGCTTGGCGAAAGTTTTGGTGCCACCCTGGCCCAACTCGACGTACCGGTTCATGGAAAGCCTTCGCAAATTGATTTCAGCCAAGATACTAAATTGTTCCAGGGATTGAGCTCACCCGTTAGTGTTGGGCGTTACCATTCCCTGTATATTCAAGGTGATAGTTTACCCCCCTGCGTTCAAATTACTGCCCAAACCCAAGATGGCATCGTAATGGCTATTGAACATCGCGAAGAGCCAATTGCAGCTGTCCAGTTTCACCCTGAATCAATAATGTCGCTTGATCAGGATATGGGGCATAAATTAATCGAGAATACAATTGAGCAGCTTGTAAAGAAGCGTAAAGGTTAAGCCTATTGCTGTTCCCCTAATGTTAATAGGTCTCGACTTATTTAGATACCGTCCCCTTTTCGTTAAAACAGAAGGGAACGGTATCTGGTTAAGTTGAGACTTATACATCTCAATGGAACAGAGCCGTTTTCGTTAACCCTTAAAGTGTGCCTAAAGAACAAAATACGAATAGTAGCTAAACAAACGCTCCTTGACGTTTAAGTTCATCTTGAATGCTTTTAATCGTACTGCGCTTTTCGCTTGAAGATAAAGCAGCGGCAACGCCAGCTGCGTGCCCCGTAACGAAACATGTTCCCATGACACGAATTGAAGAATAGGCAACTTTGTCGACCGAGATTGTTCGACCTGCACTCCACATATTGCTTATGGTTTCGTTTTCCAGAACTCCAATTGGAATGTGGTAGTAATCGCCTTCTTTCACGAAAATGTAATCTGCCAAACCACTTTCGCTATTATGTGCCTCGGATGGCCAAGCACCACGACCGATTGCATTATCGCTTTTTTGTGCTTCTATTATTTGTGACCCCGTTAAAACTTCTTTGCCAATAATCCTTCTTGATTCTCGAATTCCTAGGCGCGGACCAGAGAGCACCATAACACAGTCTTTCATCTGCGGAATATAGGTTCTAAATGCTTCAATATAGGCTCTTGCCTGTTTGCGCGTATTCTGCTCTGCCTTTGTCAGTTCTGATGCGGCGAGACTATTTAGCTTGTAGGAGGGCAATATAGCGATACCGCTTGTTTTGCCTGTCTTTTTGAGAATGAGACCCGTTTGCTTTGAGAAGCCTTGCATACCACCAGCAATAGCTTTTTCAATGGCATCTTGAATAATTGCAGGGGTCAGCTTGAAGTGCTCGGGTATATTTTCTATTCGCATCATTAACGTGGCAAATTGAGCTGATTGATCCTCTCCACCCCACCTTATTGGTGCTCCGGCAAAACGGGCTAGATTGGCATCTCCCGAGGCATCAACAAAACATTTCGCGCTAACCCAGTAATCCCCTTCATCGTCCATTAGGTGCAACCGCCCTATCTTACCATTTTCAGTAAAACAGCCAATAAGGTGCGTATGGAGGAGTATGTCAACACCTTCATCTTGAAGCATGGTATCAAGTAGATATTTCAAATCCTCAGATTCAAACTGGATGATCTGATTGCCAATTGAGGTTTTGTATATTTCGATATCTGCCTGTTCACGACGAAGATAATCTAAAACTATATTGCCTACACCGCCGGTGATTTGCTGCGGGCTCTCACCTCTTGTATAAAAACCGCAAAAAGACGATACACCCGCGTGGGTTGCGCTTCCCCCCAAATATGGATTTCTTTCTACAAGCAAGGTTTTCGCACCTGCCCTTGCTGCGCCGACAGACGCAGCAACCCCGGCTGCCCCTCCTCCGACGACAACAACATCATACTTATTAATCGATCGCAACGGCTACTCCTGCACGTCCTTAGCGGACATACTTAAAATTGTATTATTAATATGTTTACCCGTACATATGCGGAAACCAAACCATATTGAATACATCTATAAAAAAATCCAGATTATTTTTTAGTGAATGAAATAATCAAAATACTTTCCCCAATTTTATATCTGGCAATTGTAACAATAATGCATGCAAACATAGTCACTTAAACTATAATGTATGCATTCTTCATTTAAAGTTACCCTATAATTCACTTTTGTACTACCTTTATTACACAGTTCAGATATTGATATAGCAACAAGTTATCTATGAACACTAGATAATTTGTTTCTTTCATTTATTGGGTGTCTATTCTTTTGGGGGCGATATGTTTGGGTTATATCGAAAAATGCGTTTTTCCATTCAAAAAGTAGTTGTGCTACTGATTGTTGCGTTAGGCTTTAGTGCTACAGCGCAAGCTGCAGAAAAAATCACTGTTGGTGCGTTACGTTTTACTTCACACTCACCAAGTTTTATTGCCAAGGAACGTGGTTACTTTGCTGATCAGGGCATTGAAGTCGAGTTCAAGTTTTTCCAAGCAGCGCAACCTATGGCAATGGCAATTGCATCAGGAGATGTTGATTTTGGCATTACTGCCATAACTGGCGGACTTATTAGCCTTGCCGAAAAAGGAGCGGTTAAAGTTGTTGGCGGAGCTCTACAAGAGGAGCCCGGCGTTGACGGCATGCTTATACTGGCATCGAAGAAAGCGTTTGAGGAAGGTCTCGTTTCCCCTGCAAACCTTAAAGGGCGCAGCTATGGTGTCACAACAATTGGTTCTTCATTCCACTACACTGCACACAATATTGCCGACAAGGAAGGCTTTGCACGCAGTGATATAAAAATCCGGCCTATGCAGAAGGTTGGTGCCATGATTGCCGGTATTAAATCTGGACAACTTGATGCCATTTCTATGGTTCCTCATATTGCCAAAGCGCTTGCTGCAAGTTCGCAAGTTTTTGTAATTGGCGAAGTTGTTGATTATATACCAGATTATCAAGTGACTACTGTGTTCACCTCCCCAACAGTTATTCGTGAGAAAAGCGAATTGGTGAAAAAGTTTCTAGTTGCTTTCTCTAGGGGAGCGCACGATTTCAACCAAACTTTGGTTGAAAAGAAAGCAAGTGCAGAAGAGCAAGAAGCTATGATTAAGCTAATACATAAATATGTTTACGCTGATCGTCCCTTTAAAAAAGCTGCACCAGCTATTCGCAATGGTGCAATGCGAATAAATGAGAATGCATCGCTCAATCTCAAGAGCATTGAAGACCAGCTTAACTGGTTTAAGAGTGAGAACCTTGTTTCAAAAGATATTACTATTGAAACACTGGTTGATACCCAATTTGTTGAGATGTCTCATCATTAAATTGAAGCACTCATAAACAGGGTGATGGCAGTGATTTGCCATCACTTTCCTGCCCTCACACAAAGTTTTGAAAATGGAACTTCACTTAAATAACATCGGGCATAAATATAATAATCTGGATGTATTAAAAGAAATTTCTTTTAGTATTCGGCAAGGTGAAATTGCATGTATTATTGGACCCTCAGGTTGTGGTAAGTCCACCCTACTTCGTATTATGGGTGGATTGGAAACTGCGACTTGTGGCGATGTTTATATTTCCGGCGAAATACCTAGTAATACAATAAATCCCCTGACCTTTGTTTTTCAAGATTTTGCCTTATTACCTTGGCGCAGTGTAGAAGCTAATATCTCTTTGGTACTTGAAGACCATCCAATACCAACAGTGCAGAGAAAAGAGATTATCGACAGCGTGCTTGCGCGTACCAAGTTGAGTGACTTTAAAAAGGCTCTTCCCAAGCAACTATCCGGCGGCATGAAGCAACGTGTTGCCATTGCACGTGCTTTGGCTGTTAATCCAGCTTTTATGTTACTTGATGAGCCACTTTCAGCACTGGATAGCCAAACGCGTGAACTGCTCATGAGTGATCTCATCGATTTGTGGCAAAGGGAAAACTTTACGGCCTGTTATGTCACTCACAATTTAAACGAAGCTGTACGGCTCGGCCATAAAATCATCGTTCTTTCACGGCGGCCTGGCACTATTCGCAGAATCGTTGAAATACCGATACCTTTGGAAGAGCGGCACAATCACCTTGCTGAGTTGGAATATAGTCAACAGGTGTTGTGGAACCTGATGCGAGATGAGGCACTTGCAGCCGACAGGGAGCTGTCCAATGCAGACTAAAAAAAGCAAGCAGCTAAAGCTATTTGAAAATCTTGCCAAAAAAAGCCTTCGAGAGCCAGAGGTTCAGGTTAAAAGGCCAATTCGATTTCGCGGTGGCGGTTTTGTTATCAAGCCAATGCCGTGGGTTCCTCCCCTTGTATTCACCGCTTTAATCGCCTTTTGGGAAGTTGGATCTCGATCCGGTTTTATCAGTAATCTTGTTTTACCTGCCCCAAGTGAGGCGGCCCAAGCTTTTATCGATCTAGCTCACTCAGGCTTACTCATTAAGCATGTCAAAGCAAGCCTCTATAGACTTGTTGTAGGGTGGACTATTGGCAGTTTGCTGGGCGTAACGTTTGGAATGTTGATCGGCCTATTCTCTATAGCCCGTGCCAGCTTGTTTCCCCTTGTATCCGCCATTTTTCCAATACCCAAGATTGCCCTACTGCCATTATTTGTAATCTGGTTTGGTATTGGTGAAGGTTCTAAAATTGCCACCATTTTATTTGGTAGTTTTTTCCCAGTTGTTATCGCAAGTTATGGCGGCGTGCAAAATGTTGATAGAAACCTCATTCGAATGGGGCAATCCTTCAACTTAAGCTGGTTTTCGATTGTTCGAAAAATAATCCTTCCAGGGGCATTGCCAGCTATTCTTTCGGGCTTTCGGATTTCTGCCAGTATAGCCATCATATTATTAGTTGCTGCAGAAATGATCGGCGCAGAATATGGTATCGGAGCTTATGTACTCACAGCAGGTTCACTGTTTGCCACTGATCAGCTCATTGCCGGCGTCGCTATGTTATCTATCCTTGGGTTAATTGTGAGCTGGTTGATTGGAAAAGCTGAAAAGGCGCTGTTAAGATGGCGTAGCTAGGGCTGGTTCCGGCTATTGCCGGAAAGAGATAAACTCGATATTTAACGAACTAATATCTTGATATTTAAGCATTAAGCGATCACCCTTTATTTGATAGAAGCGGTGATCGTGAGAAGATTCAATATCTTGTTGAACTTCACTTTCATCCAAGTCTTCCAAGTTTAGGCACAGCTCATCGCTTTCAAACGGTCCAGTTGGCTTGGTTTGATCCAGTAATATATTGCCTGAACTGATAGAAACAGGTTCGCCATCTGCCACCAACGGGCGCCGCATCGCTTCTTCCAGCACTATTCTGTCTAGCTCACCTTGCGGGGTTAAATAGAAGGCATCCAGGAACCCATAGTAGATATAAGTTTGATCCCCTGCCTGCACCGTGCAGGCAACCTTGATTATATCTGCCTTTTTTATTGCGCTTATTTTACCGCGCAGCTCATAGTACCACGGTAGATTATAGGCATAGCGGCTTTCCTTATAAGGATTGGTTTTAAACCTTACAAACTGACAGACTTTCCCAAGTCCGTAACCAAGGCTAGAAACACCAACATGATAAATGCCAAGCTGTTGGAACTGCCCTTTAAGTAAAGTTAGATCACTATTTATAAGTTCCATGCCCGTTAGGATTTTCAGCAGAACCGTATAATCAATTTTGTAACCAAGCACATAAATACCGGTTAATACCCCCAAATGGAGCAGAGCAGCATAAATCAGCGCTTGGGCGGAAAACACATCGAAAGGCTTTGGTGATAGTGTTGTGCTTTCTTTGCGGTTAAACGAAGATAGAAATAGATAACCCGGCGCTATTGCGATTATTAATAGAAATGCTGGTAATGCGATATTCACTTAAAATCTCCTTAGAATTTAAGGAGCTCGCTTTATAAACAAGCATCAAGTTTACCGGCGAAATGGCTTAAGTCGCTGTCGAGTAAACACAGCGATTGACAACACTAATTAATATTAGGCTGAATGCTCGTTTGAGTTATTTTGTGCGTACATCCGGCTAGGAAAAACTTGAATGCTCTCACCTGTTGAAAGCTTAATGGTTGCCGTTTCAACGCCTCTAGCTATGTATTGGCGAAGCTGCTTTCGGCCTAAAGGATCGTTCAATACCCTGTCGGCCATTTTGGAGCGTAAAGCGCGCATTGAATCACCCTTTCCCATTGGTTATTTAGGATAAGTGAAAATAGTTAGGAATTCAACAACGCCCCACATTATGCACAGAGCCGTGTTCCATAGATTATCTCACCCATTTTAATAGGGGTTGATAATTATGGGTCAATTTTGAGTGCTGAGGTTGCATTACTAACAACCTCAACACTTTCCTGATTTGGTTAGTCGACTTTACGTACAGCGCCCATAGAGGCACTGGTTGTCAATTTGGCATAGGCTTTAAGCGCTGATGAAACTTTACGTTTGCGCTGTTCTACAGGCCTCCATGCATTGTCGCCTTTGGCTTCCATATCTTTGCGTCGCTGCGCCAAAACTTCGTCGGAAACCGCAATATCAATTTTGCGGTTTGGAATGTCAATGTGAATAATATCGCCTTCTTCAATCAAGCCGATATTGCCTCCTTCGGCAGCTTCTGGTGAAACGTGCCCAATGGACAGACCAGAAGATCCCCCAGAAAAACGGCCATCGGTAATCAAAGCGCATGTCTTACCAAGCCCTTTAGATTTTAAATAGCTTGTTGGGTAAAGCATTTCTTGCATGCCGGGGCCTCCGCGAGGGCCTTCATAACGGATCAGAACGATATCGCCTTCTTTCACCTTGCCTGTGAGAATGGCACTGACGGAGCTGTCTTGGGATTCAAAAACCCGTGCTGGCCCTGAGAATTTAAGAATACTCTCATCCACCCCTGCGGTTTTCACAATACAACCATCTTGGGCTAAGTTGCCAAAGAGTACCGCTAAGCCACCATCTTGCGAGAAGGCATGCTCTTTTGAGCGAATGACGCCATTTTCGCGGTCGCTATCAACACCTTCAGCATAGCGAGAGGATTGCGAGAAGGCTTCTTGTGTTGGGACACCTCCTGGAGCTGCAGAAAAGAACTCATAAACTGCGCTATCATTGGTTCGTTTTACATCCCATAGGTCCAGCGCCGCTTTCATGTTTTCTGCATGAACGACATTCACTGTATTATCCACTAAACCAGCGCGATCCAACTCACCCAATATACCCATAATTCCGCCAGCGCGGTGCACATCTTCCATGTGTACCGTCTCCAAGCTCGGCGAGACCTTACATAATACAGGCACTTTTCTCGACAGACGATCAATATCTGCCATGGTGAAATCGACTTCACCTTCTTGTGCTGCTGCTAAAAGGTGCAACACAGTATTGGTAGAGCCACCCATGGCAATATCCATGGTCATGGCATTACAAAAAGCTTCTCTCGTTGCCACATTGCGTGGCAAAACGCTGACATCATCATTCTCGTAGTAACGGCGACAGAGATCGACAATCAAGCGGCCAGCTTGCAAGAATAGCTTTTTACGATCTGAATGGGTCGCCAAAGTGGAGCCATTGCCAGGTAACGAGAGGCCCAGCGCCTCAGTCAGACAGTTCATTGAATTTGCTGTAAACATGCCAGAGCAAGAACCACATGTGGGGCATGCGCTACGTTCAATAGACTGCACGTCTTCATCCGAATAGCTGTCATCTGCTGCTGCTACCATAGCATCCACAAGGTCAAGCTTACGCGCTTCGCCATTGGCAAGTACCACCTTGCCCGCTTCCATTGGTCCACCCGAGACAAATACTGCCGGTATATTCAGGCGAAGGGCCGCCATAAGCATACCTGGGGTAATTTTATCGCAGTTAGAAATGCAGACCAATGCATCGGCGCAATGGGCATTGGCCATATACTCAACACTATCGGCGATCAATTCGCGTGATGGCAATGAATAGAGCATGCCATCATGCCCCATGGCAATGCCGTCATCGACAGCGATGGTGTTGAATTCCTTTGCAATACCACCTGCTGCTTCAATTTCACGAGCCACAAGTTGGCCGAGATCTTTTAAATGAACATGGCCTGGGACGAACTGGGTAAATGAGTTAACAACAGCAATAATCGGTTTGCCGAAGTCACCCTCTTTAACACCGGTTGCGCGCCAAAGGCCGCGGGCACCAGCCATATTGCGACCATGTGTGGATGTTCGCGAGCGATAGTTTGGCATTGCATTCCTCAAGGATTGGCGAAGTTTAAATTCTTGGTTTTAACAGCTCTATACGCCATAGCGTACCAAGCAGTACGCTTATAAAACATAACATAGCCATTTGGCAAGAAAATTACGCAAAGCCTTTATTTTCAGTAATGAAGATATTAAATGCCTGCATTCCACCTAATAATTGCACAGTATACTGACGTATTGAATACGTTATAAGCGCTGTTGAATTTGAAAAAACTATTGAGGGGCGTATCAGCTCAGATTTGATTAATAATAGCCGACTGAAGCATGGTTTCGCCCCTAAGCAATGAGCATTCGTTATTTAATCTTAAAAGCGGGAAGCCCGTCGTAGACCGGCCTCCCCGCAGTTCTCACTGATCAAGTTTCTCTAATGGTAGATATAACTCACCACTTTCGCGGAATCTTGCCGCCATCGCATCCATTCCCTCTTTCTGAGCTTCTGCACGTATGTCATGAGAAATCCGCATAGAGCAGAATTTAGGTCCACACATTGAACAAAAGTGAGCCACTTTATGGGCATCCTTCGGTAATGTTTTATCGTGAAACTCACGCGCTGTTTCAGGGTCGAGAGACAGGTTGAACTGGTCTTCCCAGCGAAACTCAAAGCGAGCACGTGAAAGTGCATCATCACGACGTTGTGCCCCCGGCAAACCCTTGGCCAAATCCGCTGCATGAGCGGCAATTTTGTATGTTATCACGCCCGTTTTAACGTCATCGCGATCAGGTAAACCCAAATGTTCCTTAGGAGTTACATAACAAAGCATTGCACAACCAAACCAACCAATCATTGCAGCGCCAATACCAGATGTTATGTGGTCATATCCTGGTGCTATGTCGGTTGTGAGTGGGCCAAGTGTATAGAATGGAGCTTCGTGGCAGCATTCCAGCTGCTTATCCATATTTTCCTTAATCTTATTCATTGCAACATGACCCGGCCCCTCGATCATCACCTGACAATCTTTGGCCCATGCCACCTTTGTCAGTTCACCCAAGGTTTCCAGCTCGGCAAATTGGGCTTCGTCATTTGCATCCGCAATCGAGCCAGGTCGCAGGCCATCACCAAGTGAGAAAGCAACATCATATTGGCGGCAGATATCACAAATCTCAGCAAAATGCTCATAAAGAAAACTTTCCTTATGATGGTGTAAACACCACTTTGCCATTATGGAACCACCACGGGAGACAATGCCTGTAACTCGGTTAACAGTCATTGGCACCATATGCAGACGCACACCTGCATGGATGGTAAAGTAATCTACACCCTGCTCGGCTTGCTCAACGAGTGTATCGCGAAACACCTCCCAGCTAAGGTCTTCAGCAATACCATTTACTTTTTCTAAGGCTTGATAAAGCGGCACTGTACCAATTGGTACCGGACTGTTGCGAATTATCCACTCACGCGTATTGTGAATATTACGCCCCGTTGATAAATCCATGACGGTATCAGCACCCCATCGGATTGCCCATACCATCTTGTCCACCTCCTCTTGCATTGAAGATGTTACAGCGGAGGTGCCCATATTGGCGTTGATCTTTACAAGAAAGTTACGCCCAATAATCATAGGCTCGCTCTCTGGGTGATTAATGTTTGCAGGAATTATTGCGCGCCCTGCTGCAATCTCATCACGAACAAACTCGGGCGTTACATAGTCTGGTATATTCGCCCCCCAATTATTACCGGAACTCTCCTCGTATGCGCTTGATCTCATCTGGTTTTCGCGGATTGCTACGAACTCCATCTCAGGCGTAATCACACCAGCTCGGGCATAAGCGAGCTGCGTCACCGCTTTATTTCCCTTACTTCTAAGCGGAGATTGTTTGACAGGAAACTCGGCGACCAAATGTTCTCCCTTAGCAAAACCGTTGTCTGCCGGCTTAATTTGCCGCGCTTCATAAGTCTCCGTATCACCACGCGCTTCAATCCACTTGCGCCGTAATGCCGGTAACCCCTCCGCTATATTTGTTTTGATATTAGGGTCTGTGTAAGGGCCGGAACTGTCATAAACTGGTAAAGGCGGTTCTCCTGCAGTTGGATGAACGCTGATTTCTCGCATAGGCACCCGTATATCTTCATAGAGATTGCCTTTAACATAAATTTTATGGGACGCTGGCAAAGAGCCTGTGGTGATGCATGGCTTTTGGCTAGTCAATGTATTGCTCCTTAATTATTTATCGATAAAAGGCACCAAGTGAATATTGGCGGAAAGCAACAGAAAGGTATTCCGGTGATATGAAACTGGAGATGCTGATAACTATTAATAAATTATGCCCTTTGCTTCCTACACCCGTATCAACTGGGCCAGGTTCGAAGGGTCGCGTTACCAAGCAAATGCTTCGTCGGCCTCTCAGTCTCCTCGGCGAGACTCCCCTGCATAGGTAATTTCACTATATCTAATATATTAGCTTGTCAAGATGTAGATGATAAAGCCAGCAGCCTTGACTATAAAATCAACTTACGGCTGCATTTAAGCGCCAAGAAACTCAACGCACTGGCAAACGAATGCCACCGTCAAGCCGGATGGTTTCGCCGTTCAACATTTCGTTTTCACATATACTTTGTACCAAATGAGCATAGTCTTCCCCCTGCCCCAATCGTTTAGGAAACAGCGCTTGGGCTTCTAGTGCGTCCTGTACTTCCTGAGGCATTGAGGTCAACATCTGTGTCACAAACAAACCCGGTGCTATGGTGTTAACGCGAATGCCATTACGCGCTAAGTCTCGCGCAACGGGCAAGGTCAGGCCAACAATACCATTCTTTGAAGCTGCATAAGCTGCTTGGCCCATTTGCCCCTCGAATGCTGCAATGGATGCGGTATTGATAATTACCCCACGTTCGCCCGTGGCATTGAGTGGGCTTTGCGCGCTCATGCGTGTCGCCACCAGCGCGATCATTCGAAATGTGCCCACCAGATTTATGTCGATGACCTTTTCAAAAAGCTCAAGTGAATGGGGTTCACCACGACTGGTGGTTTTAGCTGCTGGGGCAATACCCGCACAGTTGACCAAAATGTGTATGTCGCCATAGTGAGCTTGTACTTGGTCAAGTGCTTTGGCGATGCTGTCTTTGCTGGTTACATCAACCCGATAAAATTTTGTATTTAGTTCTTCTGCCAGCTTGCTTCCGGCTTCTTCATTTAGATCGAAGATAACAGGATTTGCTCCTAATGATGCCAGGTGCCTGACTGTTGCAGCACCAAGGCCCGAAGCTCCTCCCGTAACGATTGAATTAAGGTTACGATTAATATGCATTTACACCTCCCCACGTATACACTCGCAGTGTTATTTACCGACTTAATGGTGCGAGCTTGTAATGGATATAAGGTCTACATATTCCTCGATTCCTGCAATATGACGAAGGTTTGAGTTTTGGAGTTTTATCTTTAGGCCTTGGGCTTGAGCCCTATGGTAAGTTGTCGTGTCCGTGAGGCCGGAAGCTCTACTAAATTTGGTTGCCGCCTCGTATTTTGCCGCCCGATTGACAGCATCTCCGATCACCGTGAATTCACGACGCTCATCAACACCTATTACACCTAATGCGACCGTTCCCACTGAGACGCCAACACCGATTTGAAAGGCACCCGGCCAACCTGCAGCTTGCAGCTCTTGTTGATTGCTATCTATTTTATTGATTAGATTTTGTGCCGCTAATAGGGCATCGGCACAACAGCTGTTTGATGGTGCTAGCGCACCGAATGTTGCCATAATTCCATCACCTAAAAATTTGTCAACGGCGCCATTATGCGCTTTGATCACATCTAGGGACAACTGCTGGTAACAAGCGAGAACCCTCAAGATTTCCGTGGGAGACATATTTTTAGCAACTTTTGTAAAGCCCCTTATATCAACAAACATAACAGTAGCTTGGCGCTCTTGGGCATCGCCTGCTTGTAACTCTTGATCTGCTGATACAATGGATTTGGCAACTTCTTGAGGAAAGTAACGGCTCAAGTCATCAACTGCACTGTGCTCCTTAATTGCAAGTAGCATTATTCTACGGCTTCTTTGAAGTGCCAATGCCAAAATGAGTGAAACAGCAATGATGATGATGAACTTATCCAGTTCAGCACCAACGAGGATTTTGTTGCTTGTTAAATACTCTATGTAGTTGCGGGTTATACGGTTCATACCGTCTTGGGTATACAGCACGTAAGCGACCAGAAAAGCCCAGGCACTTGCTGCAATACCACCAATAAACAGAAGAATCCTGGGGTCATATCGTAATGCCCTTAAGCTGATGAATAAGAACACATAGGCCAATGTTGGTGCCTTTAAATAAAAGGCCGGATGCTGATTGTATTGCAGGTGAAACGAAAACAACAATCCCATAACCAAAGCAATGTCTACCACTGCTGAAAGCAATACCATTACGAGTGAAAGGTGGCTTGTAAAGGAGTAGTAAAAACGAATTGATGTAAAAATAGCATAAAATCCCAGCGCAATAGGCACGTAATTAAAGCCCATTTCGCCTTCTGCTCTTGGTGCTATAAAATAGAGACTTGAGAAAAAAATTAGAACAAGCAACTGAACTAGGCTAATGAGTTTTTCTGCTTGATTTTCTTCTGCGCGAACCTTCTCCTGTAATCTGATTGGTAACTGCTCTATGGTGCAAGCAGGCCCTGTGAAGAGCTCTTTAAGCCCTGCTCGCATATGGCCCTCCCGCCAAATATTCGTGATTATTTTTTGCGGTGCGCACTTACTATCTTTTTTAGAGAACAAAGCAATGACCCGTACACATAAGATGCTGTTCTTTTCAGCTCGTTGCGGCAGTTTGAGTGCAACTCAGTTTTGCATCTGGTTGAGTTATCAGAACTTTTTGGTGCTTGTTTTAGCTTTGGCTTGTAATACCCTTAGATAGACAAATTACTCGTATCAGCTAAAAAAGCCACTATTGTCTAAGTCTACATGTGTTAGGTGAAAGTTCTTTCGGTCATTTAAGTGTGTATTTAATCAAATTTTATAAATATATAATCTGACCGTCGTAGGCCATCAGCGCTCCACCATGCAAGTTACGTGCTTGATGTGCAATTGCATCCAGTTCATCATCAGTTCTTTTAGGGTCATGATGAAACAAAACCGGTGTTGCGACTTTTGCTTTTAAAGCCAAGTCGATTGACTGTTGCCATGATGAATGGCCATAGCCTTTAAACCTTGGCAGTTCTTCGTCACAATACATGGCATCATGTAACATGATGTCTACACCCGAGACGAATTTCTCAATAGCCCTATCAATATGGGCTACGCCCATTTCGTGGTCGGTGATAACAGCGATGCTTTTAGCGTTATAAGTAATTCGATAGCCACAAGCTCCATCTGGATGATTAAGAGCTTGAGTTTCAATCGTCAGACCACTGTCTTTCACCCATTTGTGCCCTGGCTCAAAATGCTTAAAAGATACACCTGTTAGCTTATTAGCTGTAACAGGAAAAATAGGCGGTGACATAATCCGGCAAATTGTAGCTCGCAACTCTTCGTCTGAGGAGAGATTACCAGCGTAAAAGTCGACTTGGCAATCAGGCGCGTAAGCTGGAGCAAAAAACGGTAGCCCACAGATATGATCGAGATGTGTATGCGTTAAAAAGTAATCATAGTGTTTTTGATCAAGTTTAGACAGGCTAAGGCCGAGCTTTCGTGCACCAGAGCCACAGTCAATGAGTATACGTTCATTTGCAGCAACTATTTCAAGCGCGATTGTCTCCCCGCCGTATCTCGCCATCTGCGGACCCGATACAGGTGTTGAGCCTCTCGTACCCCATAGTTTTACATAGAAATCACTCACGCTTCCCCCCTGAGTGCATTGATGTGCATGGGAGCAAAGCTATTGATACAAGGCTCATTTCACACCTTTGTTTCCGCCTTTAACGCTGCAAGTTCTCGTGTTGTCTGCTCAAGCCTGAATGCGATTTCTCGCATAATCTTGAAAGAAACGCCTGGAAATTCTTCTAATAGCTTTAAGAAATTGTCTTTAGATATTGCAAGGACTTTTGCCTCATTTGCAGCAACGAGCGTGGCAGTTCTTGGAATTTCACATAGGATGGCTATTTCCCCAAGTATATCGCCAGTGGTTGCCGTTATAACCCGTGTATCATCAACGTTCACGTCAATTTCACCTTGCAATATAACGAAAGCGCAGTCCCCTTCATCCCCTTGCAAGCAAAGCGTCTCACCTTTTGAAAGCTCTATACACTCAGAAATATAGGCCAATAGCTTAAGTTTTTTCTCGTCCAGGCTCTTAAAAAAACTCACCTTTTTCAAAGCGGCCATTTCATATTCAATTGTCATCATGGCCTCCATTTTGATCTGTTTCCTGTTGTTCTATTCCCTGGCTATTGGCCAGTTGGCCGGACTTCAATTGCATTTGCCTTGGAAATTGCGAAGCAATTTCTGGGTCCGTTGTACCGACAATAAGTGTTTTATTTCGCAAATACTTTTGAAGAGCTTCTCGCCTTTGTTGTCCTTCAAGGGTTTTACTCGCAAGTGCCTCATCCAGTATGACAATATCGGCTTGTTTCATGAGTGCTCGCACCAAACCAAGCTGCCTCTTTTGATTGTCATTCAGGCGTGCACCAGCTATGCCTACATGGTACTCTAGTCCAGCCAACCTAATGGGCTTTACTAGGGAGTTGTCCTCGACCATTTCACGTATTACAGTTTCTATTCTTTGACGTGCGTCACGTTTTGTCAGTTTAACGGTACCGAATATGATGTTTGCTTCTACGCTTAAGTTTTGCATATAGGTCTTTTCATCAAAAAGTTCCAGTTGAGCTGGATATTGCGATGTTTCATCAATAAATTTATTACGCATCGTCACTATTTGAGCTTGAAAATCCTCAGTAACTACACCAAGGCGGTGTTTGGTTGGTACAAGTCGCAACGCTATTGAAACCAGCTTCTTCTTATCTTTGTCAGATGGGGGGCGCTTTGACATCCCGGGGCCACATTGCTGCAACAATGATTGATAATGGGGCAAGTCGTCGTAGCTTATAAAGGCGTACGTAGAAAACAACTCACTATCAGGGCTGATATCTGCAAAGAGCTCAACCATTAGACTAATGGTTTGATAGCCCATTGTAACAAGTGGTTCATACAGCCCCGATTTTTCTATAAATGTCTTTATTCGTTTGTCTGCTAATAAATCTTCTAGTTTAAAGCCTGTTGTTCGCGGCACTGCATAAAACAGATTTTGCACCAATGTTGCTGACTTGTTGAAGCGATCACGCTCCCATGGCTCTATTAGCTTTGCGAGTGAGCTGTCATTTTTACAGGCTTTAGCAAATTCTTCTCTAAGTTTGAGAATGTCGATTTGCAGCTCATGGTGATCGTCCTTATTGAGGATAGCTTGCAGGCCAAGTCGATATAAATCTTGTGAAAGCCCTGTCTCTTCACATATTTCCAAGATATTATTATCAAGCTGTTGTGGTTGTGTGACGTTGGCAGTAGCCAAGTCATCCCAATTGGCGATTGAAAGGAGTTGAGGGTTGGATGTCATTTTAGCTTCGTATAGCCAGCGTTGCATTTCTCTTTGGCTTTGTTTGTCGAGAAGTGGAAGCGATTGCGGGCGGTGGCGCAAACCATAACAAATGTTGTCACGAAGTGTTCCGGTCCAAATGTGTGGCTTGGGACCCGCATATGCAATTTTTCGCCCCAATGTTGCTTCGCTCATCATTGAAAGACAATGTCCGGCCGCTTTTACCACCCCTTTATCGGGGTCAAGCAGGCCCGCCATTATCATGAGGAGGTCTTTGCGGCCGTCCGCTTCGCTCCCTAGAATTGAACAGTGTTCTGCATACGGGATTTGACAGTTTATATTATCAAGCTCGCTGGCACCGACCTCGGCTTGGTAGACAACGTCCTCTAACACAAGGGGACCTTTTAGGGATTGGACTTCATCACTCGTGAGCTTTTGTATGCTCTTTAAGTTTGCGGGATCGAAATTCTCAATCACTGTCTGGTATTTAATGTTTACATCTGCGGTAAGCTGATAATATGCAAGCAACTCTTTCCATGGGCCTGCCAGGTCTTTATAGGCAGCAATAACCGCCAATAATGCCCCAATGCTCAGCTCGCCTTTAATAGCCAGATAGCCACCAATTAAATAGAAAAAGAAAGGGGTTAGCTGGTTCATAAAGTTATTGATGAACTTTATGAGGTATTTTCGGTTATATATATCAAAACGAATTTTAAAGTTCTTGTAGAGGCGATCAGCAAAATCGGCGCTGTGATACGCACTGGTATCGTTGGCGTGAATATCGGTAACACCTTGTATTGTTTCACCAAGACGATCGGCCATTACCCTTACATTTTGAACCCGCTGACGTGACAGCCTTAAAACACGTTTTTGTAGCTTAGGGATAATATAGCCTTGGATGGGGTATAGACTAATTGCTGCTAGCCCCAAGTAAGCGTCTTGCATGAAAATGAAGCCAATTTGCACAGCCAGCATACCACCTTGATAAGCCGGTAGAGCTAACGCTTCGCCTATGAAGCCGCCCACGGCCTCTACTTCTGCTGTTACCATCGGGATTATCTGACCCGAGCTGACTTTTTTAAAGTGAGATAGCGGGAAGCGCAGCACGCGCTGATACAAGTCAAAACGCAAGCGCCTGAGCATACGCTCTCCCAAACGGCCCTTATAGATATTCAAGAATAATTTGAAGCCATTGCTAACAATAACTAAAAATAGAAAAAGCAAACAAAGAACTAGTAAATACTCAATTTGCCCCAGACTATAACCTGCAATATTTTTTGGAAAGTCTGTACCACTTATCGCTTCATTCGTGATTTGTTTTGGCAATTCAAGCAGTATATAACTAACGGGATAGGAAAGACATGTGGCAAACAATATGACAAGTTGGTAACGGGAGGAGTAACTCCAGATAAACTTGATAAGGCTCTTTTCCATTATCTTTCCATCTTTTTATTATTTTTTAAACGTTGTTCGAGCGATGTCTTCCAATTCCCTGAGCTTCCAACTATCACCTTTGAATGAATTTATTATTTATAAAAAACTATGAAATGTCGTGTATTTATAATTCATATATTCGATTTAACTATATGATAATATCAATATACTGATTTTATACTGCGATAACTCAGTAATAATAACCAGTATATTGAACCGGTAGGAATGAATACCCTATGTTCGATGAATAAGTGAACTCATTAGAGCCGTTGAGGGAATAAACTTGAGTGCTGCGCGTATCCTCATTTATAGCCACGATACATTCGGGCTAGGTCATTTGCGCCGGTGCAGAACCATCGCGCATGCGCTTGTGGCTTCTCGCGAGGATCTTTCGGTTTTAATCATCTCCGGCTCTCCAATCATTGGCCGGTTCGAGTTTCGCTCACGCGTTGACTTTGTACGCATACCAGGGGTTATTAAACTTCGCGGGGGGGATTATACCTCCATGTCATTACCACTTGGTATTGATGAAACCGTGAAGATACGTGCTTCAATTATCGAGCATACCGCTAAGATATTTACCCCTGATATGATGATTGTTGACAAAGAACCCCTAGGGCTTCGCGGCGAAATTCAGCCAAGCTTAAGCTACCTTAAACAAAGAGGAACCAAGCTTGTTTTGGGCCTAAGGGATGTTATGGATGATCCCAATATATTGCGTGAGGAGTGGCAACGGAAAAACGCTTTGCCTGCCTTAGAAGAATACTATGATCAACTTTGGGTTTATGGGCCGAGTTACATGACAAACCCTTTACAGGGTATAGAAATGCCCAAATCTGTTCGCGAGAAAATACGCTATACCGGCTACCTGCGACGTTCACGTATTAAGCTGGCCCAAAATATTGAAAAGCCGTTTGGGGAAACACCGTTCATTCTGGTAAGCCCTGGGGGTGGCGGAGATGGAGCTGAGCTGGTTGACTGGGTTATCCGTGCTTACGAGTCGCAAAGCGCCCCCTTATTTCCAGCTCTCATTGTTTTAGGACCATTCTTACCGCAGGCGCAAGCGGAGGCATTTAAAGAGCGGGCAGCGCGGTTACGTGATGTGGAGATTATTCGCTTCACCTCCAACCTAGAGCAGTACATGCAAGCCTCTACAGCTGTTGTTGGCATGGGGGGCTATAACACTTTTTGCGAGATTTTATCCTACGACAAGCCAGCGCTATTAGTACCACGTATTCAGCCGAGACGAGAGCAGGCCATTCGAGCAGAGCAAGCCAAAACCTTAGGCTTGGTGCAGGTGTTACCAATCGATTCTTATCCCGAAGTGTCCCCCATGGTTGCAGCGCTTCGGCAACTCCCTGCTGCGCCGCACCCCTCCCGCTTTAACAGTTCTATGATGCTGACTGGCTTAGAGCGTGTTCAAGAGTTAAGCAAGGAGCTGCTTGATACAAAGGTCCATGATAAAGGTATTGTAGAGCCGCAAAAACCACATCGCGCAAAAGCAAGCAGCGAACAACTCATCCATTTTCCGCCTAGCAGCTTACCACCACGTGCAAAAGAATAGGGTTCGATCTTATGAAACGTCTTGCAGTGGTGTTGAAAGGATATCCGCGTTTATCTGAAAGTTTCATAGCGCAGGAAATCTATGGTTTGGAACAACGTGGCTTCAAGATTCTCATCATCGCACTTCGTGCTCCTCACGACCCATTTTTGCACGAAGTTCATAGGATGATACGCGCTGAAGTACATTACCTACCCGAATATCCTGATGAAAAGGACGCGCGGGTGAGTAAGGCGGTTTCTTGGGCACAAAAAAACGCAAATTATGATAGGCTATTGGAGTTGCAAGAGCACCGCAAAACCGCTTTACGATGCTCGAATTCATATGATGACAGAGAGGAGCAGCAACGCTTTTTGCAGGCGTGTGTGCTAGCCCATGAGCTGCCAGAGGATGTCGGCTGGTTGCACGTGCACTATTTGCATAGCCCTTGTACTGTACTTGCCTACAGTGCTTGCCTGCTCGGCCGCCCCTGGTCATTTTCGGCCCATGCCAAAGATATTTGGACCAGTAGGCCTGAAGAGCTACGTTTAAAGCTTCGTCATGCCAGCTGGGGGGTCAGTTGCACGCGCTATAACGTCAAGTATCTCCAAGAATTGAGTGATACCCCACAGAAGGTTTCACTCGTATATCATGGTTTAAAGTCGCAGGACTTTCCTGTTGTGAATGTGCAGCGTAGTTTCCAGCAAAAAGCATTTAATCCGCCCTTTGAAATCGTTAGTGTCGGGCGGCTTGTGGCGAAGAAAGGTTATGAAGACCTTTTAACAGCGCTTGGCAATCTCCCTACAGAGTTTGAGTGGCAACTAACGCATATTGGTGCCGGTGAACTGAATGATGAGCTCCAACAACTGGCTGGTGAGCTTGGTATAGATCAGCGTGTGCGATTTTTAGGAGCCCTGCCACGCGATCAAGTCATTTGCCACCTACGCAAAGCCGACTTGTTCGTTTTGGCATGTAAAATTGCAAAGGATGGAGATAGGGACGGCCTACCCAATGTTATTATGGAGGCCATGTTGCTTGGCGTTCCTTGCCTCTCAACATCTATTTCGGCCATTCCCGAGATCATTGATGATGGTGAAACTGGATATCTGGTTCCACCCGATATGCCAAATGCATTAAAAGAAGCGATTTTGGACCTGGCACATAACGATGGGTTGCGGTTGCAATTGGCACTAAACGGGCAGCGACGTGTCCTACAGAATTTTAATAGTGAGAGTTTACTGGACCAGCTGGCTACCCGCTTTGAAAGAAGCATTGGGGCTAGCCAATGAAAATTGCCTGTACGTTTCCCTTAGGCGCTCCTGAGGATACTGCCATTTCCGGGGACCGACAAATGGCGCGGCAGATCGTAAGAGGTTTGCAAAAACTGGGACATTGCGTGGTTCCCATGACACCATTTTGTAGCTGGCAACGGCATGCAGGCCGACGGCGCGCCAAACTCTTGCAAAGTCAAGGCGTTCAAATTGCTCAAAGTGATATTCGGGCATGGGTCAATTGTCACTCTCCCCTTCCCCAAGCTGTCGTTTGTTATCACCTTTATCACCGCGCACCCGATTATCAAGGAGCATATATCGCCCGGTATTTTAAAATACCCTATGTGATCATTGAGGGTAGTTATGCGCCAAAGCGTGCGCTTGGGCCATGGTCCTACGGGTTTTATCAATCACGCGGTATGTTACGACAAGCCGATGCTGTGGCCGCCATGACACAAGCTGATTTACAGTGCTTGAAACGAGTTGTGGCACCACATAGGCTATTGAACTTTCGCCCCTTTTGGGATGGAAAAGTATCTAGCAGCGTAAAGCGCGAAAGTGATGAAGCAGCAACTAACTGTTGTCGTTTGCTTTGCGTTGCCATGATGCGTTATGGGGATAAATACAAATCCTATGTTGCGTTGGCCCAAGCCTTATCATTGCTCAAAAACCGCCGTTGGCAGTTGACGATTGTTGGCGATGGCCCCGCCCGCCGTGATATTGAACAACTGTTTGTTCACTTTTCTCCGCAAACTGTAAACTTTGTTGGTCGCATTTCTCCCAGCAAAATGAGCAGATATTACCAAAGGGCTGATATCTTTATTTGGCCGGCAATTCGCGAAGCTTTCGGAATGGTTTTTCTGGAGGCTCAATTTCACGGTCTTCCTGTTGTTGCAGGGCATTCTCTTGGTGTTGGTGATGTGGTTTACGATCAACAAAGCGGGCTGTTATTACCTGAAGGAGATGTCAAAAAACTGGCTGAAAACCTGGCAAAACTTATGGACCAGCCACCACTTCGCTTCACCATGGGGCAAACAGCCCAAAGGCTTATGAACGAACGGCATAGTGCTCAAGTGGGTAAACAGCTTATTGCCACAACATTGGAGACTGCCTGCCAAAATTTTGCTGCTAAGGTTCGCTAGTGGAAGGGTCGAGAAATTGAGTTAAAAACGGCAATTGCAAGTTATGAGGCTTTAATGGAAGTTTTTATTCATGTGCAACATTTACTTGGCAGCGGCCATGTTGTACGCGCTTGCGCCTTAGGGCAAGCTCTTGCAGCGCGTGGAGCTCGCATTCGCATTGCCCATGGCAATAGACTGCCGCCAACGCTTAGTTGCGATAATCTGGAGATGGTGGCGCTTCCATTTGCAAAAACGCGTGATGTTTTTTTTAAAGAAATCCTCGACCAACAAGAAAAACCGCTTGATGAAGTGTGGTGGCTCAAACGCCTCAAAGCAACCAGAGAGGCACTAGTTGCCAAACCCTGTGATATTTTTATAACTGAAACGTTTCCTTTTGGACGGCGGAGTTTTGCGCAAGAGTACCTCTACCTCATTTCGCTTGCCCGCAACATGGAAAGAAGACCGCTTGTTGTCAGTTCGATCCGAGATATTCTGGTTAGAAAAAAACAGGCTTATAAAGAACAATGGATGGCAGCGCAGGCGAGCGAACTCTATGACTTGGTGCTGGTACATAGCGACCCCAGCCTCATTCAGCTTCGTGATAGTTTCCCTTATACCAGTCTGATTGAGGATAAAATCCACTATACCGGTTTTATCAGCAGTGCCAAAAGCAACACAATAGGTGGTTCAGCAAACGAAAAAGACGGCTTTGATGAAATCATCATTTCCTGTGGCGGTGGCGCGGTTGGCTTAAAACTGCTCGAAACCGCTATTGCTTGTCATCGTCTGGCAAGCATGGCCCAAAGTGGTACATGGCGTATTTTGGTGGGTAATGATATTCATGAGCAGGATTTTTCAAGGTTACAACAGTATCAAAGCGACCGTTTGATCGTAGAGCGGGCACGCAGCGACTTTACTCGCTTACTCAAGCGAGCCCGGTTATCGGTGTCACAAGCGGGATATAACAGCACACTAGATGTGTTAGGTGCCCAAATTCGTTCTGTGATGATACCTTTTAGTCAAGGTCATGAAAGTGAGCAGCTGCAACGCGCGCAAGTCCTACAGGAAAAGTCGCGTGTACAGGTGGTTGAAGAGCACCAACTTACACCGCAGAGTTTGGCTTGTGCCATTCAAAAGGCCCTAGCGGCTCCTTTGCCTGAGCTTTCGGTTGATATGAATGGTGCCGAAAACTCAGCGCGTATCTTGATAGATGCACTTGCCAAGCATCGTAGGTAAGTAAGGCTTAAGAGTAAGCTTCATGACGCAAATACAATTCAAAGATTTTTTGTATGCTGAGTTGGATTGGTTCAAGGCACGGGGCCGGTGTATTTCTTTTTGGTGGCGTGATGATGATTGTATCCGTGTGACTACAGCGTTGCGCAGGCTGCTTCATATCCAAGAGAGGCATTCCACGCCTCTGGCGCTTGCTGTTGTTCCATATGCATTTCATCAAGAGACTATAGAACAACAAAGCAAGCTGATTGATTGTTTGCGCCAGCACAAGGGCGTTAACGTATTTGGGCATGGCTTTTCTCATCGCCCTACAGTGATGGAGCAAACTAGCCTTACTCAAATCAACCGATTGGGCCGTGTTGTGGAGCCAGTTAAGGCTGAATTTGGCAGCCTATGCGAATTGGCAACAGGTTTGCAGATGATCGCTCAGGGCTTTGAAATAATGCGCGGTAGCTTCAACGGGCTTTTTATGCCTGTTTTCGTACCACCTTGGAATCGACTGGATCCCAAGTTTTGGCGTTCAATGTCAAAGTGTGGCTACAAAGCTCTAAGCAGTTATGCGTTTACAAAAAAATTCAGCCCAGAGCAGGTACAAACTCACTTAGACATCATTCATTGGAGAGGGGACAAAGAGTTCTGTGGTTACGATGCGCTCATACACCAACTGGGTTTGCAGTTTGCGCGGCGGCGCGCTGGTAGCGATGAACCGATTGGCATCCTCTCACACCACTTGGTGCAAGATGATCGCGGTTTTGAGTTTCTAGACTTTTTTATTGAGTGCTGTCACCACCACTGTGCTGCTAATTTTCCGCAGCTAGATGTTCTGTTTCAGCTTAACCCCACTGCCCCTGCTAATTAGTGGTGGTACGGGTCTGCCGCATCACGTAAGCCATCTCCCAAAAAGTTAAAGGCCAGAACTACGATTATGACAACCAGCATGGGTGCCATGAGCCAAGGATAAAGTACAACAACTGAAATGCTCTGGGCCTCATTGAGCAGCACCCCCCACGAGACCGCAGGGCGGCGCAGGCCAAGGTCTAAAAACGAAAGTGCCGTTTCTCCAAGGATCATAGCGGGGATCGACAGTGTAGCCGACGCGATTAAGTGACTTGTGAAACCGGGGAGTAGATGACGAAAGATAATTCGGCTTGGAGACGCCCCCATATAGAGCGCCGCTTTGGCGTAATCCTCTTGCTTTAACGCCATTATTTTAGCCCTCACAGCTCTGGCAAGTCCTGGCCAATCCAGCAAGCCCAGTATGACCGTTAGGCCCAAATAGACAGCAATTGGAGACCATGTAACCGGCATGGCAGCTGAAAGCGCCATCCACAATGGAAGCTCGGGCAATGAGCGTAGTATTTCGATGAGCCTTTGGATTGCACCATCAACCAGCCCTCCCAAGTAACCGGCCAATCCGCCCAGTACAACGCCCAGCACCATTGATATGGCCACCCCGACCAAACCCAACGTTAATGAAAGTCTGGCTCCGTGGATCAGGCCGGATAATAAATCCCGCCCTAGTCTGTCTGTTCCCAAAGGATAAAAAACACCATTCTCTGGTGGGCAAACGAGATGAAAGTCGAGTTTGAAAGTACCTAAATATTTATAGGGTTCGCCCCTACAAAAAAAGCGTAGATGCATGGGTTTTTGGGTTTCAATCTCGTAGTCCCAGCGCATAAACTCAAGATTAACAGATGCTTTCATCGGGTACACGAAAGGCCCTTGCCACTTACCTTCATGGAAAAGGTGTATAGATTGCGGCGGCGCATATAAGTAATCAGAGTTGCGTGTATTTGCAGAGTATGGGGCAATTTGCTCAGCAAAGGGTACGCATAAGTAGAATAATAAAAGCGTGTATAGTGCAAATACTGCAAGCCGATGCTTTTTAAAACGATAGTACACAAGCTTCCAACGGGAGGCGCTTGCCAACGCCACTTGCTCTCGCGCTAACGAGGTCTTCGCTTGAGGTTGATAGGGATGCTTGGAGAGATAGTAGTCATCCTCGTTTTCATGGGGGCTGCTATTAGGCCTTTCATTATTTGGGGGAGACACCATTGTTATCCTCCCTATGACTTGAGAGCTGGTTGTTGGACCGTTTAAATTTAAAGCCAACTTTGCGTATTCTCGGGTCGAGCAAGCCAAGTAATAAATCGGAAATGAGCATACCAATCAATGTCAGCGACGAAATGAACATTAAAATGAATGCTGACAAAAACTGATCCTGCGACTTTAATGCGCTAAGTAATACGGGCCCGACCGTTGGCAGGTTCAGCACCACGGAAACAATAACCGAACCTGAAACCATTGAAGGAATTAAATTACCTATATCTGCAATGAACGGATTAACTGCGACCCTTAAGGGGTATTTTATTAATAGCGCAGTTTCGCCCATGCCTTTTGCTCTAGCAGTGATGACATAGTGGCGGCGCAACTCGCCAAGCATATTGGCTCTTAAACGACGTATCATTGCCGCAGTACCTGAGGTACCAATCACGATCGTTGGAATTATCAAGTGAGAGAGAATGGAGCCCACCTTCTCCAAGGATAGAGGTGCTCCAATAAATTGCGGAGCCATCAGGCCGCCAATGGAAAGGCCAAACCAGCGGTTGGCAAAATACATCATTAATAGTGCAAGTAGAAAGTTGGGCGTGGCAAGGCCAATATACCCTAATAGAGTAAAACCGTGATCGCCCCATGAGTATTGCCGGGCAGCAGAATAAATGCCTATGGGAAAAGCTACTGCATATATGAAAATCATACTTGAGAAATTAAGAAGTATGGTCAATGGCAGTGTACTGCCCAAAACCTCTATGACAGGCCGTTGATGTTCAAAAGACCATCCCCAATACCCCTGCAGCAAGCCATTAAAGCCACTAGGACCCGGCATAGCGCCAAGCCAAATAAGATAACGTTGCCAAAAGGGCCGGTCCAATGCAAATTCGCTGCGCAAATATAGCAGTTTTTCAATGGAAGACTGTTCACCCGTAGAACGTAAGTAAGCAATCTGGTTGGAGATGTAATCACCCTCTGGCAATTCAATAATAATAAAAATGAGGATGCTGGCAGCAAGTAATGTGGGCACCATGGTCAATATCCGCTTAAGCGTATAGGCCAGCACAATTTTCTACCTTATTTACTCTGGAGCTCCAACTGTTCTTTAGAGACCATTTTTTAGTGTTGTTGTTTCGATCCCAACTTAAATATAAAAAACTATCAAACAATTATTATTGTTAGTAGACCTAGGTTCTTTGTTAGTTTTGGGTAGTTAATTCAATCTATTACAGAATAATTGATTATTGTTTTGGAAAGAAAAAAGCATCCATACGATGAATGCCAAAATGTGCACCAGGATCCCAACCATAAAAAGCATCCCCAGGAACATTTTGGAGATCTTTGACTGCAACGGGCTGACGTACTTGAGAAATCAGACCAATGTGTATGGTGTTATTTGCATGTATTTCCAAGATATCGCGCCATATACTCTCACGTTGGCCATTCCCCTGTGTCCTTAGAAAATCTTTGTAGAGATCAATCAGCCTTTTAGCCGGAAGCCATTGCGGCAACTGGCCAGCATTACCACTGCTTTCATAATACAAGCCCCATTGCGGCCATGACAGAAAATCGCTGCGCGTTGGCGCATAATCATCGGGCAGCATGTGAGCGGTGGGAATGCCATTTTCAAAGCCCGTCCATACCGACATCATGAGCTCACCAGATAGAGCGCGTGCCCTTATAACATCGCGCTGGCTTGGTTTAACAAACACCTCGATACCAATATCTCGCCAATCTGCTGCCACCAATTCCATGGCATCAATCTGTTCCTGACGCTCACCACTTAACTCGACAATAATCCGTAGCGGGGTCCCGTCGGGCAAGTGCCGCATGGCATTAATTCCTTGCCGTTTTAAACCAATTTCATCAAGAAGCTTATTGGCAACCTCGGGGGCATGGTTTGTCCATGCGGTTTGATAGTGCGGCATAAATAGAGGTGATTTTGGAAGTACTGTATCGTTGGCAGGTACCGCAAGCCCAAAATACAGCACTTTATTAATGAGCTTACGATTAATAGCCAAGGACAGCGCATGACGAAAATGTTTATTTTGAAACAGCTTTCGCAACCTTTTGTCTGCAACATTTAAATTTGGCAGAATGGATATTTGTGAACCTTTGGAGATCCTCCAAAGCTTTAAAGATAGAACACCGCGCCTTTGAGCTTGCTTTAAGAGAGAGATATCGGCGAATTTTAATCCTCGTGCCTGTAAATGTGTTTCGCCAGCTTGGGTCTTGGTCGCTACAATTTTGTTATCAACGACTGTCATAATAACACGGTCGATATAGGGGAGTTGTTTTCCCTTGCTATCAACTCGATGAAAAAACGGATTTCTGGCAAACACAATTCGCCGGGCACTTTCGCCAAACAATCTGTGCCATGGTTGTAGTGTGGGCAAATCTGCGTTTCTTGCTCCGTACATATCATCAAGGCGATTAAAAAGCGGTGCCCAACCGCGTAGTCGGCGTTGTTCTGCCCATATCGACAACTGTTTTATATCCGCATATTTAGCATGAAACTGTTTCAAGTAGTGGTAAGGACGGTAAATAAAGGGCGGGCGCGCTTTTGCCAGCTCCGGTAAAAATTGAGGATTAGGTTTATGCCACGCATAAACAAACTTTGTTTTGCTTAGAACTTTAAATCGTGGCGGTTTACCTTCCACCAATAAAAATGATGGCAATCCCCCTGGTCTTAACCTGTCATTATTGGCAATATCTTCATACCAAAAACGAAAGTCTTGACTTGTGAATGGTGCACCATCTGACCAGCGATGATTGCTTCGAAGCTCGAAAGTAAAAATGCGCCCTTCTTCCACTGAATAGCTGCGTAAAATATCCGGCTTTAGATGCAGTTCAGGCGTATAACCCAGAAGGCGTGCATACCCCCAAGCATTCATTAGTCTGCTGTCTTTTTCACGGGTTACAAGTGTTTTCAGCGTTCCGCCGTATTCACCCTCTTGGCGATTGATTGCCTGCATATCGGTAACGTGGTGTGGCGTCGGAACCCGTTGTTGCACCGGAGGCAGCCCTGCCTTAACAGCATTGACGAAAAAAGGTGGTTCGATTAACCGAAGTTGAGGTGTTGCCAATGCCTGTGACACTCCCACAAACAGTAACCACCCCCATAAGCACATCAATGTTGAGGCTACTCCTTTTTTACTCATGGGGTCTCACCGGCAACGAAATGTGTACGTTTTTCATATGTGCTTCGTTTAATGCAACATAGTGCCCGTTACCTAGTGGCTGCATTCTTGTTTTCTCATGGCCCATCAGCTTATAGGGTAAAGGCCACATAGACGGTGACGACACGTTCTTACCGGCCAAATGTGCAAAGTCCATTTTATGATCTGGCTCAATGGTCGGCACCGCTTGAAGAAGAGCCTTTGTGTAAGGGTGTGCCGGTTGATTGATAACGGCTGCTGTTGGTCCTACTTCTACCAATCTTCCTTGGCACATGACTGCAATACGATCTGCAAGTTGTTGGATGACAGCCAAGTCATGGCTCACAATAAGGTAAGTGAGTGCGAATTGCTTTCTTATTGTTTTTAGGAGGCAAACAATCCTTTGTTGCACTGTAACATCTAAAGCCGATGTGGGTTCATCACATATTAATACTCGTGGTTGGCAAGCCAATGCCCTTGCAATTCCGATACGCTGCTTTTGCCCCCCCGAAAAGGCATGGGGATACCGGTTCTTACTGGATAATGGCAGGCCAATAAGATTTAACAGTTCATCTAGCCTTTGTTGCCGCTGCTTTGGTGTGCCAATTTTATGTATTAGCAGTGGCTCACTTATTATTTCGGCGACGCTCATGTGCGGGGGCAATGACGCATGTGGGTCTTGAAAAACCAGTTGCACGTTTTTGCGAAATTCTCGCAATTGCTCCTTTGTCAGTTCAGCCAGTACTGAGGCTGCCTTGCCATTATTTACGATTATCTGCCCTGCTTGTACCGGGAGTGCTGCCATCAAACTATGGGCCAAAGTGGTTTTACCCGAACCTGATTCACCCACTAAACCCAAGCATTCCCCGTTATAGAGTGTTAAATCCACATCACGTAATGCCAATTGTTTTTCGGCTTTATTATCTTCGTAACTCACCGATACATTTTTTAGCTGAAAAAAAGGCGTTCCATGTTCTTGGCTCTCAAGGTTCAATGGCTCACTATCAAAGTGAAGCTTGGGAACTGCTGCAATCAAATTCTTCAAATAAGGATGGCGGGGTGTATATAAAAGCTTGTTAACACGGCCTGCTTCCATAAGCTTGCCCTGATAGATAACCAAAGCACGATCTGCCATATTGGCTACTATTCCAAAGTCATGCGTTATCAGAAGTAAAGACATATTCATATCATGCTGAGTTGTTTTCAGTAGTTTTAAAATTCTTGCCTGCGTCGTAACATCCAGGGCTGTTGTCGGCTCATCTGCGATTAACAGTGCAGGTTTACACAATAGTGCCATGGCGATCATAGCCCGTTGACGTAGCCCGCCAGATAGCTGGAACGTATATGTATTCAATGCCTGCTCCGGATTTGGAAAGCTAACGGCCCTTAGCATTTCAAGCGTTAATTGCCGCGCTTGTTTGCGTGAGGCATTACAGTGGATACGGGCCACCTCACCTATTTGGTCGGCTAAGGTATGCAAAGGAGATAATGAGGTCATCGGCTCTTGAAAAATCATTGAGATTGATCTTCCACGATACGCGCGCAACTCACCCGCTCTGGCTAAGTGAACCAGATCGACAGGTGCCTCTCTTGAATTTGCATAATAAAGAATTTGCCCGCTGGTGATATGTGCGTTCTTAGGTAGCAGCCCAAGAATAGCATAGCTGAGAACCGTTTTACCTGATCCAGATTCCCCTGTAATAGCAAGACATTGCTGACGATTTAATTTAAAGGAGATATTATCGAGTACCTTATTGGCACCATAGGAACTTTCGAATTCTACGCTTAAGTTTTTAAATTCTAATAGGATTTGATCTTTTTGTAAGTGTTGCATCACAAGATATCACCTTTAAAATCTTGATGAAGTTGTAATGCAAAAAAGCTACCCCTTAGTTAGATGGAAAGTATCAAGCTTAGAGATTTCATGAAACACTTCTTATTTTACTCGCCACCGTCTTTATAGTCTTTACCCCACACTTCTACAGGAACACGGCGCCCGCGTAATTGCCTTTTCCCTACGACTTTCAAGCTATGGCAGTTTTGTGCAGCCTTCGCAGCATTTACACTTGCAATTATAGCAACGCGTGCATCAGGGTATAACTCCTTACCCAGAACCTGTAGGCGATTGGCAACATTAACAGTATCTCCAATTACGCTGTAGTTGCTTAATGTCTGCGTTCCAATATTACCAACAATTGCCCGGCCAGTATGTATGCCAATGCGTGTTCGAATGGGCCAACTCCCATTAGCTTCAGCTTGCTCGGCAAGTTTTCTTGCAATGTTATCAGCAGCTCTCAATGCGGCTTGTGCATGGTTCTCCATTGCATTTGGTGCATTCCAGAAGGCGAGAATACCATCACCTAAATACTTATCGAGAGTTCCCCCTTCTGCTTCCACTGCCTGGATTAGTAGCTCGAAATGATCGTTCAACAATTTTGAAAGCTCATTTACAGGTAGCTTTTCAGATAGAGATGTAAAGTCTACTATATCGGTAAACATTACTGTTACTTCGGCTTCTTTTGCCGTTATGGCTTGCTCAAAACCAGCTTCCATGAGCTTTAAAAGCAAATTACGTGGCACGTAGCGTGCCAACGCCCACAGCCCCTGAGCGGAAGCGTTCATGGCATTGGCCACCTGGTTCATTTCCTTGATGTTGCTGCCGGGCATTGGTTTAACTTTACCTGGCTGAAAATCGGCTAAATAACCCGCACTTTTAGCAACCTCTTGCAATGGCGTTGATATTTTTCGAGCTAAAAGCACCGCAAGTAATACGGTTAGAAATACGACCATTAATGAAATAATTGACGTATATTTAATTGTATCATAAGTAGATAAGGCTATAGAAGCTGGCAAATAGTAACCTATAGTCCATTTTGATAATGCAAATCCCTTAACATGAGACGAAATAACAAAAAAATCTTTTGAACCGCTACTAACTAATGAAGCAGATATATCTTTTTTGACTGGCGAATAAATAATTTTACTATTCGGTGTCTTTATGTACTCTAGTAAAACTGGATCCCCAAAACTCTTTGCCGGTGTTAGCAGTTCTTGTGTTGGCAACGTACTATTTTGTGCAGCAACATATGCAACAACCCTGCCCTCATCATTTAGAGCAAACAATGTTGTATTGAGGCTGCTTTGTAGGCGCTTCAGGTGCTCACTCAACTTCTGCATCGAGATGACAGCAGTTAGATAACCACTTAAGCCTGCTTTTGTTTCAACCCTCACAGTTACGTTGGCAAACTGACCACCCTTCACTTCCTTTAAAGCCCCCCATGTGGGCTTTCCATTGACAGAGGGCACCGGAGCATTACGCAACCATAGTGGCAAATCATGGGGGTGTGTTTTGGCTTTGCGAGAAAAAAAGGCAAGATCATTACTATTCTGCTTCACCCCCCATATTAAACCTGTATCTTCAACAAATACCAACCGGCTTATATTGGAGGCACCCAACATACTTCCCATTAGAAGCGTCAGCATTTCCTGCCTGTCATGAGCTGTGTAGTTCTCGTTTTGAAATTGCCATCTCAAATCAGAAATAACCAATTCTGAGGGTTGTAAATGGTTGAGCATGGAATTTCGAATAGCTTCAATTGCCAATGAGCCGGTGGCCCAACCTAACACCTCAATGTTTTTAATATTCGCTTTTGAGGAGAGAAGTAAAACACTGCTGCCACTAATTGCAACCAAGAGCCCAAAGAATACCGACATAAGTACAGCAAGTGACCATTGGAATTTTTGAAAGTACTTTTTAACTGAGATCAAGGCATTCAAACCAGCTTTATTGGTTGCCCATTTAATTCCCACCAATGATCCCCAGACTAAAAGGTTAATAACACGCTCAATGCTAACTTTTGAAAGTTGAATACGCCAACGGCAGAACCCAAAGTTGCAATCAAGCAATCAATATTCCGATTGAGTAGTTCCATTTTGGAAGATATCAGCAGAATATTCTATATGCATGTATTCTCATAATGGTTCGTTATTTGTTTGCCAAGTAACTGACGCTAAGTTATCACCATCTTCACGAGTTATACATCTCGTCCCATTCATTATTTTTTGTGATGAGTCTACGTATTTTATCGGTGTCCCCACATACATTTGCTGTTGCTGGTGATGTGAATCTACTTGTGTCGTTTTCGTAAAAACTAGATCTCTTTGCAGTATTTGAGGGTCTTGAAGCGCTTGTTGCACGGTATTGACCGGAGCGGCCGGAACTCCTGCTTTTTCCAGCTTGGCCAGTAACTCAACCAAAGAGTAGGCTATTATTTTTCCCTTTAGTATTTCAGTCAGTTCATGGCGATTTTTAACGCGACTTGCATTTGTTTCAAATCGCGGCTCCAGCTTTAAGGAGGCAATTTGCAAAACGTCACAGAGTTTTTGAAATTGGCTATCATTTCCCACGGCGATTATCAGGTGACCATCTTTCACCGCGAATGTTTGATAGGGGGCAATGTTAGGATGCGCATTTCCTAATCGTTTTGGAGTTTTACCGGTACTAAGCGCATTCATTGCCTGATTTGCAAGAACAGCAAGCTGGCAGTCAAACAACGCCATGTCTATCCACTTGCCAACCCCTGTTTGCTGTCGCTCTATCAACGCAGCCTGAATAGCAATTGTGCTATAAAGACCTGTAAAAATATCTGCTGTCGCAATACCTACCTTTTGCGGTTCACCATTAGGGTCACCAGTAACATCCATTAGGCCACTCATGGCTTGTATGATAAAGTCATAGCCGGCCCGCTTTGCGTAAGGGCCGGTTTGACCGAAACCAGTAATAGAACAGTAAACCAAGCGCGGGTTCAACTCTTTCAAAACGGCATAGTCCAAGCCATATTTTTGTAAAGTGCCCACTTTAAAATTTTCAATAAGCACATCAGCTCGTTTTACCAATTCATAAATGGCTTTTATATGTGCTGGCTTTATAAAATTTGCCGTGACCGAGCGTTTGCCTCTATTGCACGCGTGGAAGTACGCGGCAGCCCCTCCTTGATCAGGGTCGCCGATAAATGGAGGCCCCCATTTTCTCGTATCATCACCATCAGGACTTTCAACTTTAATAACATCGGCCCCAAGGTCTGCCAGTGTTTGCCCTGCCCATGGCCCTGCCAGTATCCGCGCAAGCTCAAGTACTTTTATACCTTTTAATGGTGCGCTCACATATACACTCCTTGTTATTTGTCGATTTAAACGCATAAGTTGAGAACAATAGCTGTTTGTTGCAAGTGTGTCGCACTAGCTTTTGTCATGGGTTTATGCCTTACAATCACCGCGAAACCTATTCACAGTAGCTCGGGCAAAGGCACCGCTCTTTTGCAACTTTACTGTGAGACAAGAGTGACAATCGACTTTGTCGTTAACATAGCCTTGCTAGTGGAGGATAAATGAAAACCGACCTGTCCAACTATGTATACTTAAAAGATTACCAAAAAACAGAGTATGTGATCAGCGAGGTTGATCTCGTTTTCAAGTTGGACCCGGAAAAAACGATCGTCCAGAATAAAATGAGGATTGAGCGTCGGCATCAAACTGATGCTGGCACCACATTGGTACTTGATGGAGATGAACTCACGTTTATCAGCGCCCAAGTAAATGGCCAGAGTTTAAATGAAGGGCAATTTGAGGCGAGCGCGAACAGCTTTCGCTTGCTCACGCCACCTGCTGATGAATTTGAGCTCACGATTACCACGCAAGTAAACCCAAGTGCCAATACACAACTCTCGGGTCTTTACTTGTCATCGGGAAATTACTGTACGCAATGTGAAGCGGAAGGTTTTCGCCGTATAACCTATTTTTATGACCGCCCTGACAGTTTGGCCATTTATAAAACACGCATTGAAGCCTTGAAAGCAAAATACCCGGTTTTACTTGCCAATGGTAACCCGCTGACAAGTGGTGATATGGATGCAGGCTATCATTTTGCCGAGTGGTTGGACCCGCACCCCAAACCCTCTTATCTTTTTGCTCTGGTCGCCGGTGATCTTGGCAGGGTCAGCGCACCATATACAACGGCCTCAGGGCGCAATGTTGCACTTAATATTTATGTTGAACATGGCAATGAGCCACGCAGTACCTATGCAATGGACTGCCTCATTCGCTCAATGAAGTGGGATGAAGAACGATTTGGCCGTGAGTACGATCTTGATGTTTTCAATATTGTAGCTGTTTCAGATTTCAATATGGGAGCGATGGAAAACAAAGGCCTCAATATCTTTAATGATAAATATATTCTTGCAGACCCCAAAGTTGCAACGGATGCTGATTATGAAGGCATTGAAACCGTTGTTGCACACGAGTATTTCCATAACTGGACCGGAAATAGGATAACTTGTCGTGACTGGTTCCAGCTCTGTCTTAAAGAAGGGCTGACAGTCTTTAGAGACCAAGAATTCTCTAGTGATGAACGTTCGCGCTCAGTGCAGCGCATTCAAAACGTACGTTCATTAAAATCCCGCCAGTTTCCTGAGGATAGCGGCCCGCTTGCGCATCCGGTTCGTCCTGATACCTATAAGGAAATCAATAATTTTTATACTGCAACAGTCTACCAAAAGGGCTCTGAACTTTGCGGTATGCTGCAAACGTTACTGGGTATCGACGGCTTTCGCAAAGGAATGGACCTCTACTTTGAACGCCATGACGGAGACGCAGCGACTATTGAGGATTTCCTAGCTTGTTTTGCTGAAAGTTCCCAAATTAATTTGGATCAATTCGCACTTTGGTACCATCAATCCGGAACACCATTACTAAAAGTAACCCGCTTATATAATCGTGATAGGCAAGAACTTAGCCTCACCATAAGCCAAGAATTGGCACCGACCCCAGGCCAAGAGAAAAAAGAGCCCATGTTGATCCCGATCCGCTTTGGTCTACTGGCTAAAACCGGTGATGAGCAGGCGTTTTCGGCTATTCGTGGAGCCAAGGTCAAAGACGATGTAATTTGGTTAGAGAACGCGACACAAACCATTGTGTTCGAGGGCGTTAGCGAGGGTTGTGTCCCCTCCCTGCTACGTGGTTTTTCCGCACCTGTTAACATCGAGAGCGATTTAAACAGCTTCGAAAAGTTACTGCTCATGCAACATGATTGTGATGGTTTTTCGAAGTGGCAGGCCCTGCAAGATGTCGCGGGGGACATACTTGTGAAACTGTCTGTGGGTCAGGAAGCCCCTGAACTAGATGCCTTTACAGAAGCCCTTGCCGCAATTATTGGCGATGATAGCCTTGAGTATGCTTTCAGAGCTTTGTGTCTACAAATGCCCAGCCACGATGATTTAGTTCCGCATTTATCGGGTAAATATGACCCTGAGGCCGTTTATCAAGCAAAACTAAAATTACGAAAACAAATTACCAAGCGTCTTTTGCCTTTATTTGAAACTATTTACAGTGAGGTAAAACCGGCTTCACCATTCAATCCTGACGCAACGTCAGCAGGTGCGAGAAGCTTGCGCAATACGATCGTTTCCTACCTTGGAATTTCAAGTGACCAACGGCATCATGAACTGGTTGTAAAGCATTTTGAAAACGCGGATAATATGAGCGACCAGATAAGTGCACTCATCACATTGGTTCATGACCAGATCACTGGTTACGAGGTTGCACTGCAACAATTCTATGAGATGCATAAGAATACACCGTTGGCGTTGGATAAATGGTTCGCTGCCCAAGCATCATCCCCAACTTCTTCAGGTGTTGAAATGTTGGAGTGTTTAGCACAAGACCCTGCTTTTTCATGGGGCACACCCAACCGTGTACGCGCTCTCCTGGACCCCTTCACAATTGGCAACCCTAGGCTGTTTAACAAAGCAGATGGTAGCTCCTATAAATACCTTGCGCAAAAAGTGCTCGAAATAGATACCAAAAACCCGCAGTTGGCTGCGCGTGTTCTCAATGCGTTCCGCTCTTGGCAGCACCTGGAACCAACGCGGCGTCAACTTGCTAGACAAGCGCTTGCATCAATCCTCGACGCAAAACAAGCCATTTCCATCGATATTCGCGACATAACGGAGAGATGCCTACAATAACCTGTCAACAATAAAAAACACTAGTAGATTCAACGGCGACCACTGAGTCGCCGTTCGTCGTTTTTTTGAAACTGACTCTAGACAATCCGATTCGGATCGATTCAAATGGGGATGATTCGGAAGGGTGTTCTTCTGGGTTATGCGGCGAATTCTTTAAAATTAGGGGGCACTGATGGCACGAGCCTTTGCGGGAGGCACGTCCACACGTCGTCTGTCAAACCTGTCAAAAGCAGGGGGGGCACGGCTTGTCGGGGCAGAAGCATTAACGGGGCACATTAAGCTTTTGGCTGAGCCTACGTACCAACGGCTGGTACGGCACGAACCGCTATTGCGCAAACTAATTCCAGCTTTATCTCTCTTGTTCTTAATTGCCATGGCTGCGTTTCGCGGGCTGGAGTTGAGTTATGGCTATAGCCGCGTAGCCAAGCAAGCGAGTGACGAGCTCACCCTCATTGCAACTGCCTTACAAGCGCAGCTTTTATTGCAAGAAAAGCAGCTTCCGGATACGGGCTTTCAAAACAGTCTGCATAGCTTACTCACTGATAACCTGCCCCCGCGTGCGACCAATGATGGCCGCAAGGTTTATATCAGTGACGCTCAAGGCACAATTGTTGCCACTTCTCCTTCTCAACCCGCCTTAGAAGGTGTTGCACTTACACAAATTCTTGGTGCGACACAGCCAATGACTTACTTTGGCAAACAGGCTGGGGTATTAACAATACACGAGGGCACACCACAAGCGGCTCAAGCCACTGTGCACCACTTGAATGGCAAGCTTGGCATGGTTGCTGTGGTGCAAAGCGATGTCGACATCTACAAAAGCTGGCAAAGCAAAGCAATTGCAAGCGCTACGATATTTGCAGGCACTGTGTTTATCCTGGTGTTCTTGATTTATGCCTTTTTTGCCCAAGCAACTCGTGCTGCAAAAGCAGATACCATATATGCGGCAACGCGCACACGTATTGATGCGGCGTTAAACCGTGGCCGCTGTGGTTTGTTTGACTGGGATTTATCTCGTGGCCGGGTTTTCTGGTCTTCCTCACTCTATGAAATGCTCGGTTTACCTGCCCGAAATGATATTATGGGCTTTGCTGAAATCTCCAGCCTTACCCACCCGGATGATATTAACCTTTACGATATGGCTGAGGAACTGCTGGAGAGCGAAGAGAAGGTTCTCGATACCCAATTCCGCATGCGCCATGTAAACGGCAACTGGGTTTGGCTTCGCGCACGCGCTGAAGTACAAATAGATGCTTTGACGCAAGAGCCGCATCTCATTGGTATCTGCATTGATGTTACCGAACAAAAGCAATTGGCAGAAAAGTCGAGAACAGCTGATTTGCGCTTGCGCGATGCTATCGAGTCTATTGGGGAAGCTTTTGTTCTTTGGGACTCTGAAAACCGCTTGGTTATGTGCAACAGTAATTACCGACAATTACACTGCTTGCCTGAAGATGTCATTAAAGTTGGCACGCCCTACGAAACTGTCATGGCTGTTGCACGCCAGCCCATTATTACCACTCAACCTGTCAGCGATGATACTCAAAACGAGTGCGAAAGCAGCTACGAAGCTGAGCTGGACGACGGGCGCTGGTTACAAATTTCTGAGAGACGGACAAAAGACGGTGGCTTTGTCTCTGTTGGCACCAACATTACACCACTTAAGAGACACGAAGAGAAGCTTTTGGATTCTGAGCGCCGCCTAACCGCTACTGTTCTGGATCTGCGTCAGTCACGCCAAAAACTGGAATTACAGGCACAGCAACTTGTTGAACTGGCTGAAAAGTACGCAACTGAGAAAAACAATGCGGAAGAAGCCAACCAAGCCAAATCTGAATTCCTTGCCAACATTTCCCATGAGCTGCGCACACCGCTTAATGCGATCATTGGTTTTTCCGAAATCATGAACGACGAGCTGTTTGGCTCGCTCGGCTCAGACAAGTACCGCGAATATTGCCGGGATATTCACTCGAGTGGCAATTATCTACTCAATGTTATCAATGATATTCTCGATATGTCACGCATTGAAGCTGGTCGCTTAGAGCTGGCGGTTGAGACGCTACATATCAATGAGCTGGTTCAAGAAACCACCCGTATCATTGCTGGCACTGTAAAAGAAAAGAATATTGTCTTTTCAAGCGATAATGTACCGGCATTAACCATTGAGGCCGATAAACGCGCTGTTAAGCAAATTCTTATGAACTTGCTGGCGAATGCAGTAAAATTCACGCCGAAAAATGGTCAGGTTTGGCTGAAATGCGAGCAAAACAGTGCACATATAGAGTTATCTATCAGCGATAACGGTATTGGTATTCCGCGCAAGGATATTGAACGTCTCGCCAAGCCGTTTGTGCAAGTGGAGAACCAGCTCACTAAAAGCCATGAAGGTTCCGGCCTTGGCCTAGCCATTGCACGCTCTTTATGCGAGCTGCACGGCGGCCGGATGGAACTCCATTCGGAAGTTGGGAAAGGCACAACAGTTACTGTCAAATTGCCTGTTAAACCTGGTATTCCAGTTCTAGAGGACCTTGGCAAAATCGCTTGTTAAAGGTGATATAAATCGACACAAAAAAGCCGCGGATAACACCCGCGGCTTTTTCGTTTGTTTAACATGAAAACAATTACTTATCATCGGGTAATTGGACAGGTGCAATGACGCGCTCAAAGATAGCACGTACCTCACTTTGCCGTTGTGCCAACAGGCCTGTTAAGCGCTCGAACTGCGGTTCATGGCCTGCTGCGAGCAGCATATCAATCAACCCTTTCGGTGCGCTTTCTGGATCAAACTTGTCTTTAAGCGCTAGCTTAAGCACCTGCACCAAATCACCATAAAGGCGTAAAGTGGGAAGCAAGACATCAGCATCGTCGCCGTTTATGATGCCCGCATGTGTTGCACTTTCCAAAACCTCCGAAGTTTTGGGGGCGAGTATTGACGGGATCTCGCAGGCCTGTGCCAATTGTAGATATTGGGCAATGAACTCGATATCAACCAAGCCACCCGGCGCTTGTTTTATTTGCCATGGCGAGGTGGTGGGCTTTTCCTTTTGGATGCGCGCCCGCATTTCCGATACATCTTTTTTCAAGGTTTCGACAGGGCGCTGCTGACACAAAACGTGGCTTATGGCGCTCTGGATTTGTTGAGTAAAACTACTGCTGCTACTTGCAAGAGTACGGGAACGGGTGAGTGCCATATGTTCCCAAGTCCAAGCCTCTTTAGCCTGATAATCTGTAAATGCTGCGATGCGCGTTGCCAGCGGACCGGAGTTACCAGAGGGGCGTAAGCGTAAATCGACTTCGTATAGCACCCCTTCTGCTGTTGGCGCTGTTAGTGCCGTTACCAGCCTTTGTGTGAGGCGTGCAAAATACTGACTTGGAGCTAGTGGTCGCTTACCGTTGCTCGCTGTTGCATCCTCCGGTACATCATAGAGCAAAATCAAATCGAGATCAGAAGAGCAACTGATTTCACGCCCGCCCAGTTTTCCCATGGCCAATATGGCCAGTTCTGCCCCTGGGATCACACCATGAGCTTCTTCCAGCTGCTTTTGCACCAAGGGGAGTATTTGCTCCAAGATTTCATCGGCAAGATCTGACAGGCTTTCACCCATCTGGTGTGCATTTATTGAGCCCGTTAATAAGCGAAGCCCTAACAAGAACTGTTGCTCCTGCACAAATATACGGGCTCTATCCAGCGCATCTTCATAGAATGGCGCTTGTTGCAATGTGGTTGCAAGACCGGTTCTGATTTGTTCGCGGCTTGGCACGTCGCCAAAGAAAGCAGGGTCCAGTACTGCATCCAAGACATGCACTCTTTTAGAAACAATCTGCGCCATTCTTGGGGCTGCCCCCATCACGGCGGTTAATAGTTTCATTAAGTGCGGGTTTGAGCGCAACAAACCAAACAGCTGAACACCAGCAGGTAAATTGGATAGAAAGCGGTCAAAAGCCAATAGGGCTTCATCTGCATTATCAGTTTTGGCGAGGGCATCCAAAAGCGCCGGCGTTATTTCTGTCAAGAGTTCGCGGCTTTTCGCAGTATAGACGGCCGGATAGCGCCCGTAGTGCCATTGGCGAATAATCTTGATGGTTTCACTCGGACGTAAGAAGCCAAGCTGCTGTAAAGTCTCGACTGTTTCCGGGTGATCGTCATCTCCCGTAAAGACCAGTGAGCCCATATCGCTGGAGAGTTCGGGCTCATCCTCAAACAAGCTGGCATAATGCTTTTGCACTGTTTCAAAGCGCGTGCGAATTGATGTGGCAAATTGCTCACGCTCCGCGATACCTAATAAATGGTAGATGCGAGCTAAAGCTTGGTCATCATCCGGCAATATATGTGTTTGCTCATCATGCACCATTTGAATACGATGCTCCACGTTACGCAGGTACACATACGCTTCTTTTAGCTCATCGCGCGCTTCCTCGGTAATCCAGCGGTTGGCAACCAACGAGTCTAGCGTATCTAATGTGCGCCGCAGTCTGAGCGCCGGATTACGACCACCAGCAATCAACTGCTGAGTTTGCGCAAAAAACTCTACTTCCCGTATACCGCCGCGGCCCAGTTTCACATTATGGCCTGCCACACGGATTTTACCAAATCCCTTGTGGGCATGGATCTGCCGCTTGATGGAATGCACATCAGATATGGCGGCAAAATCAAGATACTTGCGCCAGATGAACGGCGTTATCTCTTTTAAAAACATATCACCGGCTTCAATATCGCCTGCACATGTTCGCGCTTTAATCAGCGCCGCCCGCTCCCAGTTTTGCCCCAAGCTCTCGTAGTAAACCAGTGCTGCAGGAACAGAAATTGCCAGCGGTGTCGCACCGGGATCAGGGCGCAGGCGTAGATCGGTTCTGAAGACATAGCCATCACCCGTTCTCTCGCTCATGATTTTAATCAGGCGCCGGGTCAAGCGTACATATTCCACCGAAGCTTCACTGTTGTCGCTGAGCTTACACCGCTCTGGTTCATAGAGAACAATTAGATCAATATCGGAGGAGTAGTTCAACTCCCCTGCTCCGTGCTTGCCCATTGCGAGCACAAACAGGCCAGCGTCTTTTTCTGGCTCTGATTCATTGGAGGGTGTAAAGCGCCCACGGCGTTGTAAATCTGAAAGGCAAAACCTTATGGCAGCATTAACTGTCTTGTCGGCCAAGTCGGAAAGTGCCTTTGTGACCGTATCAAGTGGGATTGCACCCGCAATATCCCCCAGCCCTGTAGTCAGGGCAATGATTTGTTTGGCCTGACGCAACTCTTGCATGAGCTGAGCTTCGCTCTCAGCACGCAAGTTTTCAATGTGTTGCAATGTGGAAGCAATCACCACCTCGGGTGAAGTTTCCATAACATCAATTAGTGTTTGGACATTTTTTAAAATCAACTGTCGCAAGAATGGCGAATTCTCCGCAACCCCTTGCAAGAATGGTATAAGAGAAGTGTGTTTTTCTGCAAATACCGCGAATCTTTGCGAGAGCTCTTTAAAGGCCAGTTTTTCATCAAGATCATTCAAAAATGATTGTGCATCTGTACTGTCATAATGCGGCGGTATAACTTTAATGCGCTCACAAAACAGATTATCTTGGGTTTGCTTGGGCAGTGAGGCTTCTTTAATAGCTGTCATTCACACACTCTTTGCTCGTATAACCATTCACTAGGTGCCTTCAATTCTCAAGCACCGCTCATAGCATTCGAATACCATTTGTTTGTTATAGTTGTTTTTCCAAAAGCGTGCGCTGTATTTTTCTCAATTATACGTTTTAGGTATTAGGATATGCGTGCGATAAGCTCGTTATGTGCTTTTTCTTGAAGTATTGGAAACTCTAGAGTTATTTTCAAACCCGGTTTGTTATCGGTTAAATGCATCTCGCCATTGTGAAGTGAGACAACGGCTTTTATGAGCGACATGCCCAGCCCTGCCCCTTGTTGTGACCGGCTCGCATCAAGGCGGACAAAACGCTGACATACCCGCTCACGATCACTTTCATCGATACCCGGGCCGTTATCTGTTATCTCAATGTAGGCACGCTGATTTTGTTGGCTCAGCGAAATTGTTATTTCCTGTTGCGTATCTGCCTGTTCAGAGCGACCATACTTCAAGGCATTGTCAAGCACGTTTGCCAGTGCTTGCGAGAGCAATTCACGATCGCCTTTAATTTTGGTCTTTTCGTTTTGTATCAGCTTAATTGTTAGTTCCGGGCTTTCTTCTGCTAAAGGAATATATAACTCAGCTATATCGCTTAGTACTTCATCCAGTTGCAGTTCATTATGGTAAACCCCTGATGCTCCTGCTTCCACTCTGGCAATGCGTAGTAATGCATTAAAAGTGCTGATCAAATCATCGGTTTCGACCAGAGTTTCTTCAAGGGCTTGCCGCAATACCGTGCTTTTTTTGGCTTCTGTTGCGCCGATTTGCTGGCGCAACGCTCCTTCTACGCGGCCGCGCATACGGGTGAGAGGTGTTTTCAAGTCATGGGCGATATTGTCGGAGACCTGTTTAAGTTCGTGCATCAACTCTTCTATGCGGGCAAGCATGGCGTTGAGGTTAATAGCCAAACGGTCGAACTCGTCACCATTGCCAGTAACTTCCAATCGCCCTGAAAGGTTGCCCGCCATAATGTCGTGACTGCCGATTGTTAGTCTATCAATTCGCCGTAACACCCTTCGATTGACAAAGAACCACGTGATGGCTGCCATTAAAACCATTACCACCAACCACATTGTCAGTGCTTGAGCTAATAAATCATGTAGGCGTGACTGTTCTTCAAGATCACGACCAACAAGCAAGTTAAAGTTCCCTGGCAGTGAGAAAACACGAACCACAGCTGTGTAATTTGGGCTTTTATTTTGCCCTTCGCCTGGCAAGTCGCGGGAGTAGTTGACGATTTTTATTTGCCCGTCGGATTGCGCCAATATTTCCTTGGGAATATTTCGGATGTTACCAGCCAAGTAATTACCGGCAAAATCTGTCAGTAGGTAAAGGTTGGCATCCGGCTTTTGCACGCGGCGGCTAATGCCCATGGTCAAGCCGTTAATACCGTTTGTGGCATAATGCTCGGCAAGCCCTTCCACTTCGGTATCAACGGTTTGAATGATTTGCTCTCGCATCAAATTGTTGGTGTTTTGGGTGATAAACGCAAACAAAAAAACAGAGAGCGCAGAGAAGACACCTATATATATCAGCGCCAACTTAAATGCAGTGGTGCGAAAGAGTCTAGTGAGAGCTGTCACGGATCGTATACCCAGTGCCGCGAATTGTTGTTAGTAGCTGCTGGTCAAAACCCTTATCGATTTTTCCACGCAGGCGCGATATATGGACATCAATTACGTTGGTTTGCGGGTCGAAATGATAGTCCCAAACATTTTCCAGCAACATTGTGCGCGTCACCACTTGGCCAGCATTTTTCATCAGGTACTCAAGCAGACGAAACTCACGCGGCTGTAAGTTTATTGCCTGCCCTGCCCGCTCCACGGTATGGGCCAAGCGGTCAAGTTTAAGATCGCCTACGCTAAGTACGTTATCGGCTGGAGCGATAGACTGGCGGCGTCCAAGCACTTCCACACGCGCCAACAACTCTGAAAAAGCATAGGGCTTTGGCAGGTAATCATCGCCCCCCGCGCGTAAACCGGTTACACGGTCATCAACTTGCGAAAGAGCGGACAGGATCATTACCGGCGTGGTGTTCCCCTCTTCCCGTAGTGCTGCAATAATAGACAGACCATCGCGCTTGGGTAACATGCGATCTATAATCAGCACATCCCAGTTTTCATAGCTGGCCATTTCATAACCGCTATCACCATCATATGCTTGTTCTATGCTATGCCCCGCCTCTTTCAAAGCTTTGGCAAGGTATTGTGAAGCTTCCCTGTCATCTTCAATTAGCAATAATCGCATTTGTATTGGCCTGACTACACTTTCTCACTGAGAATCTTTTGACACCATAAGCATACCAAAAATAGTTGAATACATGCGCTATGCGCAAATGCAAAGCGGTGACAGCTGGGGCGAGCTGTCACCGTTGTTGTTGCTGGTATACCTTACCAGCCACCTTGGAGCTCTCGGGGGGGCTCTATTTATCGTCTTTAAGCGGTATAGCCACGAACAGTGTGTTGTTCGCCGTATTCACACGCAAAAGGACCGCTTTTCGGCCCTGCTCTCGGGCTTTTTCCACTTGCTGGGCCACATCTGCCGGAGTGCTGACTTTCGTGCCTGCAACCTCTGTTATGATGTAACCCTCACGCAGGTTCTTATCTGCTGCCGGACTGTCAGGTTCAACCGAAACAATTACAACACCCTTGCCTTCAACGCCTGCATCTTTGGCTGACGAGAGTTCAAGGCCGAGAGAATCGACAAGTGCCGCGTTGGCATCTTCATTTTGAGATGGCGTTGCCTTGTCATTTTCATCTTTCGGAATAGTACCAAGTTTCACATCCGTGGTTTCAATTTTTCCACTGCGCCAAAACTCGATTTCAACGGTAGTATCTGGAGAATAACCGGCAATGACCTTCGCCAGTTCACGTGGTCCATTCACCTCTTTACCATCGACTTTTAAAATGATATCGCCTGCTTTGAAGCCCGCGGCTTCTGCGGGGGTACCTTTTTGGGTTTCGGCAACCATCGTGCCGTTTTCATTATCCAGGCCAAGCGATTCAGCAATGTCTTTTGTTACTGGCTGAATTTGCACGCCCAACCAACCGCGAGTGACCATGCCATCTTCCTTCAGATCGGCAATAATCTTTTTGGTGGTTGCCGCCGGAATGGCAAAAGCAATGCCCACATTACCACCAGATGGCGAAATAATAGCCGAGTTCACGCCGACAACCTGACCTTTTACGTTAAAAGCGGGGCCGCCTGAGTTACCGCGGTTAACAGAGGCATCAATTTGCAAGAAGTCATCATAGAGGCCCGCACCAATATCGCGCCCGCGTGCAGAAACAATACCCGCCGTTACGGTGCCGCCCAAACCGAAGGGATTGCCGACAGCAATTACCCATTCGCCAACCATCGGCGCTTCAGAGGCAAAGTCGACATAGGTAAACTTTTTCTTCTCATCAACTTTGAGTAGTGCCAAGTCTGAGCGCTTGTCAGAACCTACAAGCTTGGCATCATATTCATCGCCATCATTGGTCACAATGGTGAATTTTGTGCCGCCATCGACCACATGTTCATTTGTTACCAAATAACCATCTTCGGAAATAAAGAAGCCAGAACCTTGCGACTGTCCATAGCGCTTGGGAGCTTTACGCTTTTTCCCGTGCTTTTGTCCGTCCTCGCCAAATTCTTTAAAAAAGCGCTTAAACGGGTTGTTATCGGGAAAATCGCGGAACATTGGCGGTAGACCATCAATCAAACCCTGTTGTTTGATCTCGGTTTTCACCCGCACACTCACAACGGCGGGCTTTACCGCTTTCACCACGGGCGCAAAATTGGCTATGGCAGGAGCGTTCACACTCACAGGTGCTGCATTTGCCGGCAGCGCGCCTAGTAAAACAGGTGTGGCAACACCACCAGCCATGACAACAGCCATGGTGCCAGCCATCAAGCGCGTACGCAGGGTTTTGGATAAACAATTATAGAGAGGCATTTGTCAGCTCCAGATCTCATGGCAACAACAGTAATTTGTTGAAAGCCACTATGACAGCTGCAACCTTACAAATACCTATCTCCAGCATTACAATTTGGTAATCTTTGGCTTTATACACCCCCAAGTTATCATTGGGGCATACAAGACCTATTCGTTCTTGAATAGGTCTTCCAGTTCTTCTTTTTCTTTTTCGCTCAAGGGCATCGGTTCACTATCCCGTTTCCGTTTGCGCGCCGCCGAGATGAGAAACACAATGCCTATGAGCAGTATTACAGGACCACCTATCCATAATAATAGCGTGTGTAATTCGAACCTTGGTTTGAGCAACACAAACTCGCCATAACGATCAACGAGGTAATTCAATACCTGCTGGTCGCTATCACCTGCCTTTATGCGCTCGCGAACCAATATACGCAGGTCCTTTGCCAATTTGGCATTTGAATCATCAATAGACTGGTTCTGGCAAACAACACAGCGCACTTCCTTGGAAATTTCGCGGGCACGTTGTTCCAGTTTCGGGTCCGATAACATTTCATCAGGGTTGACCGCCAACGCTTGCTGGGCAAATAGAAACCAAAGCGAAGCGAATAGAACTGCAATAAACCCTTGTGTTTTTTTAGGTTTAATCACTTTAAGCCGCTGCTCCTTGCTGTTGTTTCTTACGTTGTTTTTGGGCCGGTTTTGGCGCACCAACACGTAACCTGCGATCGATCATACCAATAAAGCCGCCCAAGGACATAACAAGACATCCGATCCAAATAAGCAGTATAAGCGGTTTATGATAAATTCGTGTTACGATACCACCATCTTCGGTTTCATCGCCAACAGCAAAGTAAACCTGAGAGAAGCCAAAGGACACGATAGAGGTTTCCGACATCGGACGGCCGGAGGCGTTATAAACGCGTTTTGTCGGAGCCATCTCGTGAAGGAATTTGTTGTCCTGTTTTAAATCGAAATAGGCAACTCTCTCAACATAATTGGGCCCCTCATGATCGCGGTTGCCTTTGTATGTCACGTCATACTCACCTATTTGCCTGGTCTCGCCCGGCTTCATGACCAATACGGTTTCAGTTTCATAAACAGAGGTGGTGACAATACCGAGCGCTGTCAGGCCAATACCCAAGTGCCCAAGCGCCGTTGACCATACGGTTTTAGGCAGTCCCCAAAAGCGTTTCCAAGCTCTCACCGGACCAACTTTTTTGAGTTGGACGCGATCCCATATTTCCCATAGGGAACCAAAGATGGCCCAGAGCGCAAAACCAAAGCCAATTACTGCGAAAATATGATTTCCACCCATCCACCAGCCAAGGGCAATTGCACTTAACAAGGTCAAGACAAATGCGCCGGTTAAACGCTGGGTTACGCCCCATAAGTCGCCGCGCTTCCATGCCAAAAGCTGGCCAAACGGCATCATGATGAGAACCGGCACCATAATGGGTGCAAATGTCAGATTAAAGAAAGGGGCCCCGACGGATATTTTATCCCCTGTGGCCGCTTCCAAAATAAGCGGGTAGAGCGTTCCAAAAAACACCGCAGCGGTTGCTGTGGTTAAAAACAGATTGTTCATTACCAACGCACCTTCACGGCTAATGGGGGCAAAGATACCACCTTTACGTAGTAATGGTGCGCGCATGGCAAACAGGGCCAATGAGCCACAAATAAAAATTATCAGAATTGTTAGAATGAATATGCCGCGTGCCGGATCAACGGCAAATGCGTGCACAGACGTTAACACTCCTGAGCGCACCAGGAACGTTCCTAACAGCGAGAGGGAGAATGTTACAATCGCTAGGAATACGGTCCAGACCTTCAAGGAGTCGCGTTTTTCCATAACCAGTGCCGAGTGCATTAGGGCTGTACCTGTTAACCACGGCATGAAAGACGCGTTTTCAACCGGATCCCAGAACCACCAGCCACCCCAGCCCAGCTCGTAATAAGCCCAGTAGGAGCCCATTGCGATACCAAGTGTTAAGAAAATCCAGCTTGCCAGAACCCATGGGCGCACCCAGCGTGCCCATGCCGCATCCAAACGCCCGAGCAGCAATGCGGCACTGGCGAAAGAAAACACAATCGAGAAACCAACATAGCCGATATAGAGCAATGGCGGGTGAATTGCCAATCCAATGTCTTGCAACATTGGGTTCAGGTCTTGCCCTTGTACCGGAGGTTGCTCAAGGCGCAAAAACGGATTTGACGCTGTCACAACGAATAGCAGGAAAGCAAAGCTAACCCAGCCTTGTGTACCTAATGTGGTGGCCTTGAGTTCTGCAGGCAAGTTTTTACCGAATGCGGCAACAAGCGCACCAAATAGCACCAAAATGAGCACCCAAAGAAGTATTGAGCCTTCGTGATTGCCCCATACTCCCGATATTTTGTAGATCAAAGGCTTATCAGTATGAGAGTTCTCAAAAACATTAAAAACCGAAAAATCCGAGGTTATATAGGCATGGGTCAATGCCAAAAAGGCAAGCAATACAAGTGCAAACGATAAGTAGGCCAGCGTGGGCGCAGTAGCTGTAAGGCGGGTATCATGCTTGAGTGCCCCCCAAACAGGAAGCACTGATTGCAGTGCTGATACCACCAAAGCTAATATCAATGCATAGTGACCGAGTTCAATGATCATGCTGTTTTCATAGGGCAACCATACGCCCTGTGCTCCTACCTATCGCTTATAAGCGTTCAAGACACTCTATATTATACTAGGAATGTTTTACGAGCCGTTCTGATACTCGTCTTTCCAGTGCCCTTGCTTTTTAAGGGAATCTGCGACTTCCTTCGGCATGTAGTTTTCATCATGCTTTGCCAAAACTTGATCGGCAACGAATACACCCTGCGGGTTTACATAGCCTTCGGCAACAATTCCTTGCCCCTCGCGAAACAAGTCCGGCAGTATTCCGGTAAAGGTTACCGCTACCTCTTGCTCACCATCGGTCACACGAAATTCGATGGTCTCTCCTTGATCGCGTTTTACCGAACCCGTTTCAACCAATCCGCCGAGACGAATTCTTTGGTCTGGCGCGGGCCTATTGGTTACGATCTGGCTTGGGTCTAGGAAAAAAGAAACTTCACCTTTCAGTGCATATAACACTAGTGCGGTTGCACAGGCCAATACAACACCGGCTACCGCAATCAATGAAAGACGTCTTTGCTTACGTGTCATTTTATAATCCTGCCTGGAGGGGCAATGGTTAAACCCGTGCGTATGAAACGTGTCGTTTGTTTAACCAGTTGCTTTTACTCCAACTTTACTTCTTACAGTCTGAACTTGGGGAAACGCCCATTTTAGATGCGAGAAGCTCAAGGGTTTTATTTGCATCTGCATTTTCTTTAAAGGCTGCTATCGCCTTACAGAGCGCATTTTGTGCCTCAGCGGTATCATCAAGTATGATCTGAGAGCGTATTAAGCGCTGCCATTCAGCCAACGAGCCCCCATCTGTATACAGCCTAGTTTTGAGTTGATCGACCATTTGCGTAATCATCTGCTGGCGGTCAGTTGCACTCATTTCACTTGCTGCCCGAACGGTTTCCGCGTCTGGGTTTTTCAATAGTGGTTCTTTTTGAGCTGCTGTTGATTGCGCGTCATCAACGTTTTTTGTTTTTTCTTTTTCGGTTGGCTTTTCTTCGTTTTGCAAATCGGCAAGATAACTGTTGGCAATCGGCAACCAGCTGGCATCTGGCTCAGCTTGTGCAATCAGCTTTTGCCACAAAGCAATGGCTTGTTGCCTTTTACCCTGTTGGCCAAGCGCCACGGCTATATAAAACCTCGGTTTCACGGCATCGGGAGCAACTTTTTCCAAGTCCTGCAGCAAAGCAAAAGCAACATCATTTACTTTGCCATCAGCTTCGAAAATAAGTGCTTCAGCAAGCCCCATCTTCAAGTCGGGTAGATCGCCCATTGTGCGAATGGCTTGCTGGAATGCCTTTGCTGCCTTGGTGTATTCGCCCGATCGCATATAAATTGGCGCCAGCACTTGCCAACCACGGCCATCATCAGGATTATTTGCTAGGTGCGCTTCTGTTTGCGCGATCATTTCCTTTATGCTGGCTTGATTTTGGTTCATCCTTGCCAAGCGCTGCTCATAGGGATCATCGGGTAAGTCTGGCGACCCATAGGAAAGGTAAAGAGCAAGAGCTGCCAGTGGCATAACAAGCACAACCAGCAAACTCGATGCTCGCGTTCGCAGTTTATGGCTGCCACCCGTTTTTATTTGTTTGGCAGCTTTGTGCGCCGCCAACAAACGCCTTGATACCTCAATTCGCGCTGCTTCAGCCAAGTCCGCGTCCAGCGCACCGCTTTCCAAGTCAGCGTCAATCTCTTTCAATTGAGCCTTGAACACTTCCACATCGCTTGCGTGCGCTTCTTGCACAGCCTGCTGTCGCTGAAGTGGAATTAATACGGCAAGCGCCACAGCCAATGTTAACAGCGCTATTAAAATCCAGAATGTCATGGTTTCGCCAATAGACTAGTTCTAAACTAGAAACGCAACAGCCCTATCTGCGACCAGCCGTCGCAGTTGTTAGAGAATCCGCGCAAATGCTTAGTTTCTATGGACCAACTACATTAAATTGAGCGGAAAAACAACTAGTTATGAAACATATGCTTGATATGTGTTGTTGTAAGCATTTGCTCGGTTTTTTCTGTGCCTAAATAGTTCTCGCAAAATGACAGGAAGCGCTCACGTTTGAGCTCTGTAGGAGCTCTGGCTTGTTCTGGCCTGCCATTGCTATTTTGCAGGTAGTTTTCGTTTGTTTGCCACAAGGTACGCAGGAGGTTCTGATGTGTTTTTTCCAGCTCTGCTTCCATTGCAACCGTATGTGCAAGCGGGCGCACCAGCTTAAGTAGGCGCAGTGATTTGAGTGCAGATTTATATGAGGCTGTGGCCAATACGTCATCTATGCTGCGCGCATTCATGGCGACGCTCATTTGCGAAATCAACAAATCAAACTCTTCGCGTAATATGGCAGCAAGAGCCCGACGGGATTTTTCAAGTCGTAGTGCCCATTTATCGTGTTTTTCAATGGCAACGGCTGCGGATAAGTCCTCAAGCGAGTTTAAGACACCCTCCAGGGCCTGCGGAAAGCCAATTTCGGCATAGGCTGCATTGCGCCAAACCAGCGCCCCTTCCAGCTCACTTTCGAACATGGCAAAAGCGAACTCGCCGATCTCTGCAAAGGGTGCTGTAAGTGGTGACGTGCTTTGGAGACCGCACGCGTCCTTTGATGTTTCCTGCTCAGTTCCTAGGGTATTTTTTGCTAATGACTGAACCAGCTTGAACAGCGTAGCGCTTTGCCCGCCCACCCGTTGATGCAGGAGTACGGCCGCAAACGGAGCAATGTCGGGCTGTTGTTTTAATAGTGAAGTGAGTGGCCCGCAGTCTTCGATGTTAACCAGATGGTGGTTTCGGGAAACGAGTGGTGGCAGCTGCGCAAATACATGACGCAGTTTTGGGGCTACATTTAAAATCGCAATGGCATCTTCCAACTCGGCAATGCCCTTTGTGCCTTCGAGTAGATCACGCAGTGCTCGAGTTTCTGGCGTCGCCTTTTTCAACTCAACAAGCAATAGTTGGCCCTTCTCCACGATTTGGCGGCGTAAACGCGGAGCCACTTCGCGGCATAGCTCTTCAACTTCCCGCTGATAATTATTGGAGGGCGCTTTTGTTGATGATAATGCGCGTTCGTTCGCTGCCAATGTGCCGGTGAGCTGCTTTAAATCATAGGATAAGCGTTCGCGTTGTTGTTGCTCGGCTTTGCGTTGTGCTGTGCTTAAAGCTGCAACAAGCTCCGGGGCAAGCAAATGGTCTTCAACGATTTGCCACAGGACATCGATAAAACGTCTATCAATTAGCCCTCTAGCCTTACTAAAGGGCGGGTTCACAACCAAAAAAGGTTGTAGTGGCGCAAATATTTCCTTTTGAAGAGGCGTCAGGGATGATGGTGGTTGTTGCGCCTTTGCACGCATGGGCCGACCATTTAACAAACAACGCGAAACTGAAAGAAGAATATCCGCCCCTTGCGAACTGGAGCCGTGAAAATTGGTCTTTTGTACTGAACGCTCAAGCATGGCCAGAGCCTTCGGAGAAAGGTCTGCCAACAATGCATTCATTTTTTGCTCTTTTAACAATGCTCGTTGCATACGTGACCTTATGCTCTGCAGAATCGCCGCCAATCTTGTTCGTACCCCTTCGTTATTTATGGGCACATATGCTTAACCAATTATTGACGCGAAGCATGCAAGTTAAACTTTTAACGCGCATCTGTCATGCATGCAAAGATCATTTTACCCAACTCTTGCAGTCGACTTCAATAATCTAACATTGATAGGGGGTTGCTGAGCCGCTGAAGATCCTGAGAGCGTGCAACAGACCATCTCTTTCAGGTTAATTAATAAGTTGCCAACGGCCATCTTTAAGGCATGCGGCACCGCTGACCACTTTTTGTTGTAACTCTAAGCGAATGGTGTGTTCATAATCGCGGCATTGGGTGTTGTTGACCATATAGAGCGGGCCAACGCTTACCGTTCCCCCACGTCCAGAGCGGCTATTGCTCCAGTTAATGCGCTCCTTACCTTCCATATTATTTAGTGCTGAAGACTGCGCCTCAACGGCTGTTTGCAAGTCGCGATCTTTTAATACCGATCCCAGCTCTTTTTTAAAAGTACTGTCTATGGCCTCTTGGGCCTCCTTAGATCCGTCCAAGTGCGACCAGAAACCAAAAATGGAATAATCGTCGCTATCTGTCTGCAGGTTGGCTTGAGGTGAAGTCGCGCATGCCGCAAGAACAAAAAGCAAGCCGAAAATCAAACTCCAACGCAATATAAAGTACCTTTGACTAGAGCACATCGGCCCTCCTGGTGTGCCAACGGCCATTAAAAAAAAGGCCAAAATGGCTTTCTGCTATTCCCAATAGTAATTACATAATCACGATAAACGTCATTGTTGTTCTATACTGTGTTCACAACCCATTAAGTCGGGCATATTTGTGTTAGAAACACGCTTAGAATCAATCCCTTGCTTAATATGGACTACAAATAGCCAATTATACTTAATAGTATAATAAATACCTCCTACTATTAATCAAGGGTTTGGTGTCACTTGAACAACCGTCATTGGTAAAAACATAAGCACTTTCAACCCGCCCAAGCGGCTGGTATCAAGCTGTATCGACCCTCCATAAACCTCTGCCAAATCAGCAAGAATAGATAGACCCAATCCGGAACCCGGCACATTCTCATCCAGTCTTTTGCCTCGCTTTAAGGCCTGCTGTTGCAACTCAGTGGACAGGCCTGGCCCATCATCTTCAACGATAAGCTGCCAAAAAAACGTTTCCTCTTCGGTATTGCCGTGAATTTGCGCTGAAACTGCGACCTTTTCGACACACCATTTGCAAGCATTATCAAGGAGGTTTCCGAGGATTTCCTGCAGGTCCTGCCTTTCACCTCTAAAGGCAATTTGCTGATTACAATTCAGCTCAAAAACAATCTGTTTATCGCGATATATTTTTTTCATGGTTTGAGCCATGCTCTTGCAAACCGGCTCAACAGGACAAGCAACGCCAACCACACGGCGCTGTGCCGCCATTCTTGCCTTCTCCAAGTATCGCTTAATTTGTTCGTTCATAAGCAAGGTTTGCTCATGTACTTTTACTGTCACATCATCTGACTGGCTGCGGGTTTCGTTCATTATTACAGCCAGCGGGGTTTTCAACGCATGCGCCAAGTTACCCACATGGGCTCTGGCGCGTTCGACAATCTGTCTGTTTGATTTAACCAGTGCATTGAGTTCATGGACCAGCGGTTGCAACTCTCGAGGCATTTGGTCGTTAATCGTTTCGGCTTGTCCTTTTCGAATGTCCAATAACGAGCGTTGTAGCGTTCTTATTGGCCGTAGGCCAAAGTGAACTTGAATAAATATTGCAAGTATCAAACCCAGACCCAATATTACCAGCATTATGGTTGCCTGATTGGTAAAGGCACTGATACTTTCTCCCAGTTCTTGTGTACTACCAGCAACGACAATTAAGTACGAGGTGCGGCGCTCAAAGCGAACTGTGCGTGCCAGAGCTCGCAGTTGTGCGCCTGCTGGCCCCTTGAAGCTAAGATGAAAGTCTTCTGATAGGGTATTGTTAACATCTAGTGAAGAGATATTTAGCTGATCACTAAACAGTGAGGGGCTGTCAAAAAGTACGATATCTGGATCTTCCGCCAGTCGGACAGTCCAGTACCAGCCAGATTGAGGTACAGAAAAACGCGGTTCACCCCGGCCAACGACCGCAAAAAAGGGTTTACCAGGATTACGTGCAATAGCGCTTAATATCTCTGTCATATGGACATCTAGGCGATCATCCAGCGCCTTTTGGCCCGCATCTTGAAACAGTTTAACGAGAAAAAAGCCGGCAACAATCAATGCCAGCGTCACCCATATGGAAGCAACCAGTATCAAACGAAGTGCGAGTGAAATACGGTGGGTCGATGCCATAAGCTTTCGCATCATTTTCATCGACATGCTTTCCATTCAAAAGCTGTCATAATTCTTCTGCTCGTTTTATAAACAGCGCATTCCCAAGCGAGGATTTTATATGTTTTGCACTCAAAGGATAGCGCATAGGGATGGGAGGCATGCCAGCTATTAATATGGCTTGAGAATGCGCCAATCATTTTGTTAGACTTCCAGATGCTCTAGTTCTTTTACACGATAGCCAAGGCCTCGCACCGTTTCTATAAATTGTGCCCCAACCTTTTTTCTGAGCCTTGCGACAAATACTTCAATAGTATTGGAATCACGGTCAAAGTCCTGATCATATAAATGCTCAATCAACTCGGTACGTGATACGATCCGACCTTTATGATGCATTAAGTATGCTATAAGTCTGTATTCCAGCGATGTTAGCTTAAGGGCCAAACCATCCTTGGTTACTTTACTGGTACGCAAGTCCAGAACAATATCACCTATGGTTATTTCGTTGGAAGCCAATCCGGCCGCTCTTCTAACGAGCGCGCGCACCCTGGCAATCACCTCCTCCATGTGAAAAGGCTTGGCAACATAATCATCGGCACCAGCATCGATGCCCGCGACTTTATCGGACCAACGGTCTCTTGCGGTTAAAATGATAACTGGCATCGTGCGTCCATCACGGCGCCATTTTTCCAGAACAGACAAGCCGTCCATTTGAGGAAGTCCAATATCCAAGATTATCGTATCATAGGGCTCTGTATCCCCTAAAAAATGCCCTTCCTCACCATCAAAGGCTTGGTCAACAACATAGCCTGCATCCGTAAGGGCCGCAGCAAGTTGGCGGTTGAGGTCTTTATCGTCTTCTATAACTAGCAATCGCATTAAAAATACTCCGCTTAAGACATGCTCCCACCTTTCGATACCAATCCTATAATTTTCCGCTATCCCCCGCGGTTCTTTATAGGCTTTGCATCAACAACTAACCGATTGACATTACCTTCATTCAAAACCTTTAAAACATAAACAAGTCGCCCCCCTTGCTGACACAGCTGGGCAGAAATTATCTGCCCGTTGATTGCTAAGGCGCTCAAGGGGACTGCCTGGTTATTTTGAACTGCATGTCGGGCTTGCTGCGCTGTAAGGCAAGCGGCCTCGACACTGGTTATAGACAACAGCATGACAAAAGAAGCCATGATAAGGTTTCGTAAGAGTTGGTGTCTTTTCATAGCAGACTTTCTAATTGGCCCTTCCTGAACTCAAGATGAATGTTTCTTTCATTTTCTTTACGTTTAAAGAGCACTTAGGCCTTTTGTATTAACTTCACATAAAAAAAGAAGGTGGCACATATAGCCTTTCAGATAAGAAATCTCCAGTACCTACAACTGTTGATATCTGCGCCATAACAAAGGGTATATACTTAGGAATCTCCTTAAAGTCAGCAATTATATTTTCCCGAGAATAATAATACTCAGGTTTGTATATTATTTCTTCTCGCAGAATATCTCCAGAGTCACCAATTATTTTTATAAGATATTTTTCCAAAGTCTCATTTAACGGTACTTCATATAAGTGCCAGTTATCACCATTCCAACGGGTACGCGGTATAAAACTAATCTTAAGTCCATCATTAAAATGGCGCAAACGTGCATGAACAGGCGCATAAGGGCGCAAGCTGCGCCCTTTGCTCAACACAGTTAACCTTGCAACATTAATAGGCAGCAAAGGATGCCCTTGTGCTACAGCCTGATAATGATGTTCATAACCAATCTGCTCAATTTTGAATGGTATACTGTGAACCGCATGATCCAGTAGTACGACGGGCATTCCCTTTTCGATTGGCTTTGGCGGTGTTCCCAATTGTCCCCGAAGTAGTTTCGAAAGGCGATAACTGTTTTTTGCAATCAGCTCGGCCTTGAAGAACTGTATCACTTCCCATTGATCACTCTCTATTGGACCGCCATTCTTAACCGCAATTGCATTTGCGCCTGCAAACACCTCGTTTTGGCTGCGGCTCAAGAGCTGGCCGTGCGCCAACTCTACATCTAGCATTTGATGGGGGTTTATTCTGTCTTGTAACGCTTGTGATAAGACTGATCGCGTGCGCCCCATTGTTGCCGGTTGCTTTATTTGCATAAGCGGTTTCAAGCTCATTGCATGGCTGTCACCTTCGCCTTTGTATATGGCCACGGCACCTGGCCATGGTGTCATTGTCGCAGCAATATGAGGTTGCCCTTCGTCGCGTTCCTGGTTTCTAAAGCGGGGTAATTCTAAGAGTTCAACCCAAGGGGTTCCTGCACTGGGAAGTGAGTTATGCCTTTGTTTTGGTGCGCCAAAACTTGGCTGCAATTGACGGTTTACCCTTAACAGCGGATCGCTTGCCTTAACTGCGCTGACTTCTAACTTATCAGATCGATTTATTTGTTCCACACACCATCGTGTTGATTGCGAGAGATCGCCATTTTGTGCCGTTTCAATTTCTAGAAATCTCCCCGAAACAATATCGAGTTTTTTGTTATCTGTGACAAACTTCAATCCTTGGCGTTTTTGCCAGAGCTGGTGCAACATTAACTGCGTACATAAACTGGCTTGCTGCGCACCCATCGCAGCCGGCAATGAAGAAACAATGATATCGGCTTTGTCTCCAGAGACGATTCCAGTGCTGAATGCGTTGCTTTCATAATCATTCAGCGGGTCCGCGGTTACCAATTGCACCTTTTTAGGAAGTCGGCTGTGCTCTTCATAAAAAAACTCTATTTGTGGTCGCGAATTTGCCAGTATCAAATCATTTTTTAGCGATAGCTTCAGAAATGGCTCCCCTTTAGTGCTGGAGCTTATTGGCATACTGGTATTTTGCAGTTTAAGCACTGGCCCCCGATCATATAGCCCAGCGTCAAAAAGCGGTAATAAAGGTTCAACCGCCTCTTGAAAGCTGCTTAAGCCCGATACTGTGAAGCCTGCTATGGTGCCAAGCGTTTCCTCTGTCGTAAAGATGTTCGAGGGGATGTCAAAATCTGCAGCTATAGCTGTCAATAGCCCTGGCAGGCTTACGGTACCAAGACGCCCGTTCAACCAGTGCCCTTGACGCCAATTATCGCCGTCGGCCCATACATCTTGCAGGTTTGGAAAAGCCGGGAAAGGCCTTGCATCCCAAGTCCAGATAAACATATTTTTTGGCGCAATAAGTGCTTCCCCCGCTCGCCATTCAGGGTTTTCTAAAGTGCCTTGTTTTTCATGCCAATACTCGAGCATGGCTTGCAAATAGCGTCTTTGGGCCAAATCATCCTGTATCCCCCTAGAAAAATGCGGCAACCTACTCTCACTGGATTTGGGATCATAAAAAACATTAGGCTGGTTGGCGCCGCGATCAACTGCGGGGCAACCAAGCTCGGTAAACCACAGGGGTTTTGATAGGGGTTTATAGGCTGTTGGCGTTTGCTGGCGAATGCCTTTGTGACGCGGGAAGTGATGGTTTGAAAAGTACTTTACAATTGCCTTGGCCTGATAGAGCCAAGGCTCGCCATAGTCACCATCAGTGATTGGCAGGCGTTCTTTTTGTTCCCTTGCTTTGTCATTGGCATAATACCAGTCGTAGTATTCACCGCCACATATCTGAGATTTAAGCGTTGGGATATGATAGGCAGCGAACGCGCCCGCATCATCGCGAATATCACTTAAGGGCAAGTAGTTATCGATGGCTATGAAGTCGAGGTTCTCATCCGCCCATAATGGATCGAGCGGAAATTGTAGTGTTCCTGCCTCTGGCTGGTGCGCAGCGTATTCTGACCAGTCCGCGGCATATGATAGTTTGGTTTGGCTGCTAGGGCCCACGATTTCTCGTGCTTGGCGCAACAAGTCCTTAAGGGCGTTTACAAATGGGTACAGATCGCCTTGAGGTTGCTCTTTACTGGCTCTTGTTCTTGTTAAAGTCCGCATCTCGCTGCCAATGAGCAGGGCCTTTGCGCCGCCAAGGCGGGCCAATTGGGCATGGTGAAGAATAAAGCGGCGATACCCATGGTCGTTCTTTGTTCCCATAAACGCAGCAATTTCATTGGTCGCTTGTGCGGTTCCTGCATGGCTCTTGTTTGCAAGAGTTATGCGGCCGCGCCATGGATACGGCGGCTGATTGCCCTGAGCATCAGGGTTGGGCAATGTATTGTCGTCTTTGATATCCATCATCAAAAAGGGATAGAGCACAACCTCGACACCACGTTGCTTGAGCCATTTCATGATTGAAACAAGAGCGCTATCTGATGGTGTCCCCCCAAAGGCAGGGCGGCCATTCACTCTTGAGACAACCGGTACTTGGCGGCGCTGGCGCGCGTCCACTTGCCATTGGTGCGGGGTTGTTTGGGCTTCATGGTGGGCCACGCGGGGGGTAATGCGGCAGTTACCTGCACGCAAGTCATCACCAAACCAGCAGCTTACCAGTGCCACTTGGCGCAGGTTCGGACAAAGTGCGAGCAATTCCTCTAAAGAGCTTAAAACATCCGTTTGCTGTGCCCACTGGTGACGGTTGAGGAGTTTTGATGTTGCCAGACCCGTTTTTTGCAAGACCTGAGCGGTTTCATAAACAAACTCTCCAGAGCCTGGTATCAAGGTTATGGCTTGTATCTGTTTTTCAAGTGGCTCCACTGCGCGCATGACTTCAAACGCGAATTGTGGAATACGGTTGCCATAGGCATGAAGGGGCAAACGCTCGAATACGATATAGCAAATGCCGCGATAGGCAGGGGTCTCCCCCTGCTTCGCCTTGATAAGCGGGTCGGGTAACTGGTGTTTATCGCCCTTATAAAAACGATAGTTAATGGTTGTCAGGTCCAACTCGCGGCCATTTGCCCATATGCGCCGTAAATGATTGACGGGGCCGACGCAAATCGCCAAAGCCACATTGGCATAATAGCGATGATGGGATATTTCGGCACTGGGCTGAGCCGCCTTGCCACCGCCTTGCTCTTCGGTTTCAATCGTTTCCTCATAGCGAGTGGCCCAAATTATCTCACCTTGCAAACGCATGGTGCCGTATAGGTACGTCAAGGGTCGGCCTTCTGTGGAGGTTTGCAGGTTGACATTGCCGATCTGGCCAACATGCGTCCTCTTGGTTGTGGCAAACAACGCTTGGTCGATGAGCGAGCCTCCAATAGCCCCCAATGCCTGACCAGCGATCATACCAAACGGCCCGCCAATGGCACCGCCCACAGCAGCGCCAATTCCCGATAAAACCATTGTTGCCATTTTAATGATCCTCGTTGCTTTGCATAAATGGCCATTGAGCATTCAAGGCATGGGAAAGAGAAAGCGGGCAGCGATTTTCTTTTTCCACACGCCGATAAGCGGGCTTTCAACTGTACCTGCGGCTTCGTAGGCATGTACAAAGGCGTCTTTAGATGTGGCAATTCCCAAATGTTTGCAGGGGCTTGTCATGTTCCAACGAAAGAGCAAAACTTGGGCGGGTGTTATTGCGGGTGTTGAGATTGGCATTAAGTATTTTTGGGCTGCTTCTTTTAAAGGGTCATGACCTTCTTTCGCAGCCTCCGCCCAATACATATTATAGGGCGGTACAGCTTGCGGTTCATCGCCGTACAGTTTGCGATAAATCCCACGCACCAGCCCCAAACAATCACAACCAACCTGATATTTGCTTGCCTGATGGCGGTAGGGAGTGCCAATCCAGCTCCTTGCCAAACGCACCACCAAATTGGTCCATTGGCTCTGTTCCATGATTTTCCATCCCTATTGGACGTGTGTATGTGCGGGAGCGCAGGTAAAGTGCAAAGGTTTTAAGTAAGCGTAGCACCGTCGTTTTGGCCACTGGCTTGCTCAGGGCCTGCCAAAACAAAGTCATTGCCGGGCATTTGCGGAAAACCTTGAAAGTTAATTGGATTTTTGAATTTTCGTTGGCAAGTGGTCCATGCTTTATCGCAGCCGACAATAACGCGCACTCTGTCATCGGTTGTCAGTGTGTGCTTCAACTCTGCCCACAGTGTTAAACGTATGGTGGTGCTGGCGCTAGCGGATTGCGACGGGATAACTTCATGGTCGACAATTGTTTGCACCAAGCCCTTTAACGGCCCTGTGAGTACCTCAATTTTTCCATGGGTGAAAAAGCCCGCGGGAACCGCTGCATTTGCGTTTAATAGCAAGCGATGATCCCCCTGCTGCTCAATGACTTGCATTTCATAGGCATAATCGGGGTGATGAATATCTACCCCACAAGCTGCATCGCCCAGCTCGGCATTGCATTGACGCGAAAAGACATGCCCCTTTCGTTGGTCGAGTTTGGCGGCGAGACCCATCAATTCGGCATGGAACAGTTGGCCGTCATAACGCACCGCCCCAAGGTAGGCGCGGCGCATGAGTTTATAGGCACTGCTGTCTTGCCAGTTGACCCAATACACCAGCACTTCAGCATTATCCCAAACCCCAGAGAGCAAGTCGGCGCTCTCCAAACCTTTTGAGTTAATAATGCCCCGAACTTCCTCGCTTCCCGGAGTAAAGCCTTTTTCACTTTGGCTTTTACCCGCTGTAACGACAAGTTCTGGCTGACACAAAACCGTTTTTAAAAGTATCGGGCTATCATGTTCGGTAAATCCCAATTGCCTGCCAGTTTTAGCTCGCATTATCCAGCAGTGGGCCAGTGTGGTCACCTCACTTTCCAGATGTTTTTGCAGCTTCTTTTCGGCCTGCAGCGCCTCGCTACCTTGGCCATCTTGCGCGTGTTTCACAAGCGCCTCCTTCAACTACGGGCTGGACCAGTCAATTTGCGGCAATTCCGCCTCAATAATTTCTATCAGTGGAATGGTTGGTAATTGACCGGCCTCAAAACTCTCCATCGTCACTTCCAGTGTGTCACTGTCAAAGCGTACCGGGGTATCAAAGGTAAAACCGGCCGTTATGCGTGCCCCTTTTGCTGGCACACTTCCTTGAAGAAAATAAAATTGCCCGCTCGCCACATCCAAACTGTATGTGTTTGAGGGCAATGCAACCCCTTCAATGGCGATCAGCAGGCTGTCTTGATGTGGCCGTGTTATGGCCCGCTTGCCCCATTGGTTCCACTGGCTTTCAGTTTCCAAAGCTTCTTGGGCACTTTCGCTTTGCATTGTGCTTGGGCGATAAACCTTCACAAGTTGGTAGCGGCTCTCAAGGGAGCCTGTCGCAAAAGCCTGTAAACAATCTTGTGGTGTGGGAGGGCCTGGCAAAACACAGGAGCAATAATCAAAGGGGTCTTGAAAACGAAAGCCATTTAACCGACCTTTCGCTGCGGCAAACAACACAAACAATTGTTGCAGATCAGCAAGCGAGCGTACACCACTTGCCGCATCATATCGCCTTCGTGCTTGCGACCATGTCCCGTTTCGAGCTTCTTTACCGTTGGTCATTGTGGCTATTTGGGTTTGCCATTGAGGCCCGCCGCTCATTCCAAAAGCAATTTGCAAGGGAAATCTTTGCTGCAAAAAACTCATGCTTACCTCGGTTTTGTGATCTGAAACTCGGTCGTTGGCGAAAACAGGGCGGTCTTGAATAGATTGTATCTATTTTAAATTACCCCATAGTTTTCAGGGGCGAATGCGCATTAAAGTGATTGGCTTTGACTTTTCTCAAGGACGGAAAAACTGAAGTAACCTATTGCTTTGCACATGATTGTCAGCTTTGCGCTTGAACGCGCGTTGACAGTACGTTCAAGAATTACGCCCTCCAGTGGGGCAGAAACACGTCGGTTCTTGAGTCCCTCCTCTTCAACGCCGACGTTATAGCCCGCGTCGTCCCCGTCCGGCGGCGCGGGCCACCATTGCCGCGATTTGCGTAGAAGATGCATGAAAGCCACCCACATCCGGTGTGCTTATATTTATTGTGATGTTACCTCCTCCCATCGCAGCAGGACCGGCCACGCCCAATTGACCGCTTTTATCGCGCTTTAGCGGTATGATGGCCTCTGGCCCCGCCTCTCCCATCACGCCGCTATTTCCTGCAGGTAAATTGAAGTGCGTTGGCGCATTTATTATACCTCCGCTGGCAAACATTTGCGGCAAGGGTACGCGTGAACCTGAATTGTTAAAGCTCAAGGGTGCGGTGCCTGTATTGGCAAAAATGCTTTGCAAACCTGTTGCGAGTGCTGTTTGCAATGGCTTCAAAGAATGTTGTAGGGCACTTTGCGACATGTCCAAATAGATTTGCCGCATGATTTGCGAGAGGGACTGGCCTTCTATCGTAGCCGCTTTCAGGCCCCCCACCAGTTTATGAGAAAACCTATCGGCCAGCCCTTCTAGGCCATGCAAAGCTTCTTCAAGCTGATTTAGCTGTTGTTTTGAAAGCAGTGAACTTTGATCCTGCCTTTGCCAATCGTCCATTTAGCCCTCCCGACTTTCACTTGAGACCCCACGTTGCGCTGTCTCGTTCGCCACTTATTCAAATAATGAGCCTTTTCATTCACGTATCGGGATACTTGGAAATAAGCCCCTCAAGGACTTGGCAGTTCATGGCTGGTGGCTCTTGTCGCGCTTGATGTGACTGTGCGGCTGCTTTGAGCAAGAGTGCCACCTCTTTGGGGGTTAAACTCCATATTGTCTGGGGCGCGAAACCAAAGAGTGCAGCCATTTTGACAAAGGCCAATTCGAGGGGATAATCCAGTTGTTGTGGCTGCATGTTGGCTGTGGTGTTTGCTCGCTCAAATGGCAGTTCAAGCTTTTGGATCATGATCGGACTCGTTGTGGTTGCCCGTTTCGGCTTCCTGCGGATTTGGGGCAAATGTTGCCACAAGTAAATCTCGGGTGATAGCAATCAGCCCGGCAACCCCGTTAGCCGTTGTCAAACTGTCCAGCTCTTGTTCACTCAAGGGGTGCCCAGCGCCATAACTTCCGGCAGAAATAACAGCACGAATTTGCTTGGCAGAAATCGCACCCGAGCTTAAATCTGTTGCCAACTGCGCAAGCGAATTGCAACCAAGTGCCGTTTCCAGTTGCGCCAATGCGCCTAATGACAACAAGAGTGGCTGGTTTTTGCCGTTCATTTTGGCGATGATTTCACCGCGAATGGCGTTCCCCCTCGATTGGTGGGAAACGATCTGGTTCTTTATCATTGAGCCTCCCAAAGCACCGTTAACCGAGCGCGGAGAATATGACCTGGCCAGCCGATTCAAGGGCCAGTTCGTAGTTCATTTCTCCGTTAAATTCACCGGCATACTCAAGTGCCGAGATATGAAATGGTGCTTCAATCTGGCCAAAACCATTGATGATGAGGCGCCATGGCACTTGCTGGCTGGCAAAAAAAAGGGCCTGTACTTGCTGACTGCTATCGTCATCGCGGAAAATGCCCCGCCCTGATAAGCTAACACTGCGTGTTCCAGAACCTTGCAGTAATTCGCGCCAACGTCCTGCACTTTCCGTTGTGGTTATATCGGCCGCATTGGCGTTGAAGGCAATGCGGCGCGAGCGCAACCCAGCCACGCTTTTAAAATTACCGGTATTGTCGTGATCGAGCTTTAACAGCAAGTCACGCCCTGTCTTTACGGACATATCGACCTCGCTTTGATTGTAATGAAAAAGGAAATGGCTTTGTGCGCGAACCTGCACTAGGGCTGGTGCTTATTGCTGCGCCAGAAGCTGAAAACTGCGATAAACTGTAGTTGTTTTGCCATCTTTACGATGCTCAGCACGTTGCTGCCAACTTGTGATGGCAAGTAAGTCGCCGCGCATCACAGCATCTTGCAGCGCCTCTCCGGCCTGGTCCATGATTGCCAGCCCCTGCCCTCTTTTTTGCCCAGCACTGTAAACAATCAGCGTGAAATTCAAACGCCACAACGCCTGTTGGTCTGCTGTCAACGCTTGCGAGTTGATCCGGTCCAGCACTAAAAACGGAAAAGGGCAACCGCGTGGTGGCAAACTGTATATTCTTGGGGGATCACCAAGAAACCTTGTCAGCTGCGCGCGCTGGCGCAAAGCCATGATAATGGCCGTCATTTGCTGCTTATGGTCTAGCATTCGGGCTGTTTCCTTGACTGGCCAGCATCAGATGGCACGCACTTCGCGCTCAATTGCAAGCACGAGGATATCACCACGCTGCTGGAGTGTTGAGCTTACCGCCTCCACCTCCCAAAGTGCATTTTGAGTTTTCATGCGCCAACCGGGGCGCAAGGGACAAGGCGCACGCATACGCAACCGATAACGGGTCTCGCTGCGCTGGGTTTGCATCTGGCTGTGTGCGTTCGCTTGAAAGCTGTCAATGTGGACCCAATAAAGGCCCATTGTCTGCCAGCTTTCTACCTGCTCCATTTCGGCATCAAATACGGGTCTTAGCAGTTCTACCGGTTCATTATAGTTGCTGCCCGTTTTCATAGGCGCAGCACCTTAAACGGTGACAAGGCATGATCGAGGCCGTGGGGCAGTAAATCTGTCAGCTTGCCGGTATGTGCGCCCGTGCGATGTTCGTACCAAAACCCGACGAGTAACAAAATGGCGGTTTTCAAAGCTTCAGGAACGCTCTCTGCACTCTCGCCATAACCAGCAATGAAGTCAACTTCCAACCCATTTTGCGCTTTTGCCTTTATCTCGGCCAATGGCAACAATTGTAGGGCGGGTGGATTGGCGTTTAGTTTGCTGCGCCATTTATCTTGATCGATGAGGACGGGGTAACCGGCACCATCATAGGCCGTTATGCTGGTAATTTGGCTCACTGGCGCTTTGGGCAGCGTGATGCGGCCACTTTGGGGAACATCTTCGATGTAAAGACGCCAAAGCTGGTTGATGAGCGCCCGGCCGGTCATCTGTTCCACTTGTTGACGGGCTGATTGTATCAAGTGGCTAATTAGCTCGTTCTCATGGGCGTGCGAAATGCGTAAATGCATACGAGCCATTGCAAGAGTTACCGGTTCGCTTTTGGGGTATTCGACCAAAACCGCTGTCATGATGTTTCCTGATCTTTGTTTGAAAATGGGCGTGTTGACTTGCCCCGCTGGCACAAGGGCTTTTGGGCTTTTGGGGCAAGCCGGGCGCGGTAAAATCAGGCTGATAATTGCATCAGTTTGATGGCATTGAAGTCTTGAACACCGCCGCCCACGCGTTTGGTGATGTAAAACAGCACGTAGGGTTTTGCGGAATAAGGATCGCGCAATATTTTGACACCCAAGCGGTCCACCACCAAATATCCGCGTGCAAAGTCACCAAATGCTATTGGCAGGCTGTTGTCGCTCATATCCGGCATGTGCTCCAGTTCCACCACGGGAAAGCCCATCAAGGAGGCTTTATTGTTGGCGTTGGCGGGCGGCTGCCAAATATAGTTGCCGTCGTTATCTTTTAACTTGCGCAGGTGTGCTTGGGTTTTACGGTTGAAGACAAAACTGGCATTTTGCCGATAGCCACTTTTCAAGGTGTATATGAGATCAATCAGTTTATCGGTCGGTGCGGTTGCGGGCAGTGCCCCATTAACACCGGTTTTTATCGTGCCCAGTTTGCCCCAGCTCCAGCTGGTTTCCTCAATTATCGGATAAGCGAGAAAACCGGTGGGCATATTGTTGCCGGTTCCGGAAACAAATGCTTCGCTCTCCTGCTCAGCAAAGGCTGTCTCCACTTCTTGGGCGATCCATTCTTCCACATTCACCGCGCTATCATCAAGCAGGCTCTGGGTGGCGGCGGGCATGGCGTAAAGTTCCATGGTTGGAAATGCCAGCTCGGCCAGTTCGGGGCTTTGGGTTTGCGGGCGATCAGCCGTTTCGCCCACCCAACCGGTGGCCGGACCGTTGATACTAAAGGGGCGCTTGTAGACACTGGCTGATACTTGTCGCTGACCGGCAATGGAACGCAGCGGCGAGACTTTGGTCAATGCGGTAAGTATTTGTGCCTCGGTCTGCTCTGGCACCAGATAGCCGCCATCGCTATCACCGCCAATGTGCAATGCCTTACTTTCCAGTTGCCGTAAACTGTCATCAGCGCCTTTGCGCATATAGTTAATAAATGCACCGCGATACTGATGGGCGAACTCCGCAGCTTCCCCTTGTTGGTCGGTGGTGTGCGCGTATTGCGAGAGTGCCGGACGGCGGGTTTTTAAGGCCAATGCTTCCAATGCCTGCAATCTGGTGTCCAGCTCGCCATCCAAGCGCATGAGCTTTTCAAGCAGCAATACATCTGCCTGGCCTTTTTGCTCCAGTGCCTGCCGGGTATCGTTGGTTTTTATAAATTCATCGTGGGCATGGTTGAGAGATTGGTAGGCTGCCTGCACACTATCGGGCACATAGGAGAATTTGGGGGGCGTAGAAAACTGATACTGCCCTTTTTGCTTGGGGGCCAGTGTATCTGGTCGTGTATTTGGCCGCATTTGTGGTTGGCGGGTTAAGTCTTTTGTTTCCAACGGACTTGGGCTGTTCGTATGCTTGGACATGATATTGTTCCTTAAGTTTGCAATGGTTTCGCTAAAAGTCATTTTTCGGTAATGGGCGCGGCCAAAATCTGGCCGTTGCGAGCAGCGGAAAAGTCACCAGAGAGACTTCCCAAAGATCTACACTCAGGACTTCCCGATGCGCAGCTTGCGGGTGCGCGCGGGCACGCCCGGTTTTAAAGCCGATAGACAGGGAGTTGATGCTACCGCAGCTCACCAAAGCCATAACGTCAGCAGCTTTTTGCACGCCGCCAATCAAAAGGCCTTGCGCGAACAAGCCGCTTTGGTCTTCATAGATACGCTGCCAGACACCAATTGGCTGGGCGGGGTCGTGTTGCCATAACATCTTGATGGCGCTCGGGGGTTTATTGGCAAGGGTTTGGGTAAAAGCACCCGGCTTTATGATATCGCCACCCGCATCAGCTTCATTAAAGCGGCTGGCATAGCCTTCAATGGCCATGACAAGAGGTGTGCAGGACACGCAAGCAGTTCCTCCTTTGTGTATTTGTCTTCGTGACGGGAAGTTGTCGGATTTTGCGGGCAGTATTACCGTCGCAGCACGCCCATAGAGCGATGTTCGCCTATATGGCGATTATGGTGACGGGTGCGGGGCATAGCCCACGGCATGGCGCTTTTCGTTATCGGTTAAAAAATCTGCCGCATTGATACGCTGCCATAAATTAGCGCGTTCGGAAGAAAGCGCTTCGATTGCATCCAAATTGGGGGCCAGGCGCAAACTTTCACCATAGGCGGGCGCGAGCCAACAGGCGAGTTCACTGGTGCAGCGACGCACCAGCGGAATAACGCATTGACGCCAGAATGCCCGGTTGGCCTCGCTATAGGTGGCGTAGGTGTTGTCGCCCGGTATACCCAGCACCATGGGCGGTATGCCAAACGCCAGTGCTATTTCCCGTGCGGCCTGATTTTTAACAGCTGTGAACTCCAGATCCTTGGGGGATAGTCCCATGGGTCGCCACTCCAGCCCCCCTTCCAGCAACAGCGGGCGGCCAGCATTGCGCGCTCCTTGATAGCTGCCTTCCAATTCTGCCTTTAAGCTTTGGAACTGGTCTTCGGTGAGGTTCATCACCTCACTGCCACCATATACAAGTGCGCCTGTGGGACAGGCTGCATTATCCAACAGTGCCTTGTTCCAGGTAGCGGCTGCGTTGTGGCTGTCGAGTGCCAGCAAAGCCGCTTCCAGCGGGGCAAAGCCGTAATGGTCGTTGAGGGGGTGAAACATTTTTATATGCAACAATGGTGCTATGGGTGCATCAAGCTGTGTAGCAATGCGCATGCTACGCCCGGCGAGCTGATAATCCCAGGCACTTACCCAGCCATTTTTATCGGTTACGACCTTTATGCGGTCCGGGCGCAGCACGTGTAATTCACGTGGTGTTGCATTCAAACTCACCTGCTCGATATAGGCGTTGCCTGCCGTGAGGAGATTGCCATAAACAGCCTCCCAAAAACTCGCAGCTGTAGTGCCTTGGCTTGGTTGTTGTAACAGCTCCAGTAAAGGGTGCTGTTGCAATTCATCCCGCCCCTTCACCAAGGTGAGCGGGAGTGATGCCGCCGCTTCGCTAATCATACGGACACAGCGGTAAACAACAGGATTTTTACTATAGCCTTCGCGTGCAAGTGCCGCATAATCGCGCGGTGTCCAACGGGCTTGCCCCTGCTTTGTTAGGGCAGCCAATTTCATTGTCCGCGAGGCTTTTATCTCGCTGGCTGGCAAATCTGGTTTCCGGTTGGTGGTGTAATTGTTACTGGTGAAATGATTGCTTTCGCTCTTTGAAAAAAGTGATTCAAGTAACCTTGGTAAGCGCATGTTTTAACTTCCCTTTTTTAGGAGGGTGGGCGATTTGACCTTTCCTATTTCCTGCAGGTTCGCGGGTATTTTCTTAGCTGCGGTCTTTAGACGTTAACAAATTGATTCAACTGGAACTTTGGTTGAAAAAATGATTCAACAATACCAATTAAGCTATTGAAATAGCTAAAGTACCCTCATTTTGGGTGTGGCTTTTGGCTTGAGTGCAAGCTCACGGATGGCCCAAATCAACGCATCGGCACGGTCGGGTGATTTTTTATTTTTGGCGCGATAGCCGCTTGTATTTTCGCTCATGCTCAAGCTCATGAGTTCATCTTCCAGCTCGGGAAAACTTCCCGTATGATGTACCTTTCCTTGCTCGTATAGCAGGGCTACTGGTTCGGCACGACGGCTTTTGCTGGTGCTGGCATGGACGCTTTTTACCGGTACAGCGGGGTCGATGCTGGCAATCATTTGCGCCACCATTTCGCCGCCCTGATTGGTCTCGGCAACAACGTAATCGGCTTGTAAATGCTGCGCTACATGCACCACATGACTTGCCCATTGTGCGGGGCGTAAGCCTTGGCGGCTATGGTCGGCAATGACGTATAAATGGCTTTTCTCATCCAGACCAACGGCAACGATACCGCATGCATCGGCTTGTTTGCCGCTGGTGGCTGGGGGGTCTACCGCCAACACGACTTTCACCAGTTCCGGTGCTTGTGCCAGGCGCTCTTTTTCAAACCATACGCGCTGGAACAAACTGTCTTCACTGTCCGCGATCAATTCACCTTGCAGTTCCTGACGGCCTAAGCGGGTACCGGCATACTTGTTGAATACACCTTGCAAAAAGCTTGGTGCGAGAAAGGCAGCATTATCTTTAGTGGTGGCGTGAGTTAAATAGAACCCTGTGTCGACTTCCGCCTTTTCTTCCCCTCCAGTCACGGCCTCGTGTCTACTGTGATTTTTTAGTAGCATTTTTAAAAGTGGTGTTGGCCTTGGTGTTGTGGTGAGCAGTTGTTGCGGTCTCTCCCCCAGTCGCAAACCGAATTGTAACATGTCATAGGTTTCGATTGCGTTTTGCCATTTGCCAATTTCATCGCACCAGGCGTGGGTGAACTGTGGTCCGCGCAGTGCCTCGGGGTCTTCGGACGAGAAGGCATAGGCGGTGGCTCCATTTTGCCATTGCAGCAAACGCCGCGAAGGTATCCACTTCGGGCGTTGGCTCGGTGGGTGGACTGCCAATAACCCTGATGGCCCTTCAATCATCACCTCCCGGACATCGGCATAGGTTTGGCCGATAAGCGCGACTTTAATTTGCTCGTCCTGCGATAGCTTTGCCGCACTGGTTTTTGCCAGCATGCGGACCCATTCGGCCCCTGCCCGGGTTTTGCCTGCCCCGCGCCCCCCCATAAACAGCCAAGTGGTAAAATTGGACTTCGGTGCCCTTTGGTAGTCATGGGCAAACACCGACCAATCATAGTATAGGAACTCCACTTCCTCAGGGCTTAGGGTGTTTAGAAAGCGTATTAGGCGCGGTTTGCTGGTGCATTTTAGCAAGGCGTTTCGCAAGTTGCTGTCGCATGACATGGTCTGACTGCCTTTTGGTTGTGCCATTGCCGATCTGCTGTTTTCTTTGGGTTTCTTGTAGCGCGAATAAAGATTGCAGGGTTTTTGCGGTTGCTATCAGTGCCTTCATTTTTTGTTCGGTCTGCACATTAGGTTTGCTTTCCCGCCTGTTTTTTCTCGCCGTATTGGAGCGGCCAGCTGAGGTTTCTTGTTCCAGCCCGTTTTCATAGGTTGCCAACTGGTGTTCAAGTGCCTCCACCTGGTTTTCAAAGGCGGAAAACAACCTTGCTATCATCTGCTTTTGTTGTGTTTGTTCTGGCGCTTGGCCCGTTTGACTATCTGGCAGGCTGTTTGCATTACCCGCCTTAAAACGCTGCCACCCCTCACGGCGCATGCGCCCACGTAAGGTAGAGAGCGGCAAGTTATGGCTGCGGGCCAATTGGGCTATATTCACTTCTTTGCTTTCTACCTGTTGGCGCAAATTGCTCCAAAAGCTCGGCGGCAACGGTTTATTTTTGCGGATTTTACGCAAAGTATTGCCCCTCTCTCAATGGTATGGTTAATTATCTGAATGGCCTGAATTGCTTTGGGCCGATTTTCAAGCCGGTTGGCTGATTATCGTTTTACGCAAATATTTCACAGATACACCGCACAGGTATTTAAGGCGGATATTGGTATGGATCACGTCGCATCAACAGCGCTTGAAAGCGCACAGCAGTTGCCCGCTATTCGGTTTCGTCAAAATGGCCAATTATGTATTAGCCCTGAAGTCAACACTGATTACTTTTGTGCACAAGGGGTGAGCCTAACACAGATGGGTTTGCAAAGCCTTCCCATATGGCTGTTCTCCTGCTCTCAGTTGAAAGAGTTGTTCATTGGTCAAAACCAGCTTAGATCACTGCCCGATTTAATTGGCACACTGACACAACTTCAAGGGCTGTATGTATATGGAAACCGGCTTACTGGCCTACCTGAAACACTAGGGCAGCTCACCCAGCTACAAGTTCTTGATTTAAGCCATCAGCCACTTAGCGAGCTGCCAGCAAGCATCGGCGCACTCGATAAATTACAAACGCTATATTGCAGCAATGCCAAGCTGGAGGATTTGCCAGCTACATTAGGCCAATGCCAAAGTTTAACCTATTTGAATATCGAGAATAACCAGCTTCGCACACTGCCAGAAGCATTGGGACAGTGTGCGAGACTTATTGAACTGCGGTTCAGCGGCAATGCTCTTGGCCAGTTACCAGCCAGCTTCGAACTACTAGAAGAGTTGCGCGAATTACATTGCCAAAAATGTGATTTCCATGAGTTGCCAAAGGTCATTGAAGCCTATGGCAAACTAGAGGTTTTGGTGCTGCGTGATAATCATATAAAACAGCTACCTGCATTTGTAGGTAGATTGAATGAACTGCAACATATTGACTTGCGCGGCAACCCGATTAACGAACTGCCCGAAAGCCTTCTCGAGCTTGGCAAATTACGCCGGCTTGATTTACGTTGGACACAGATAGACCCTGAAGCCCCGCTTGTAATGAAGCTGCGTCAACAAGGCACTTTGCTATATATTTGAGCGCAAAAAAGCCTCATGCAAAGTGCATCAAGCGGTCACTTCACCATAGGTATCTGGTAATTGGATTATAGGGTAGTGGATAATGGGTAGTGGGTAAATTTGCGATGCGATACTGATGCAAAACATTCGTAAATAAGTTGTAACTCTTAAAGAGCCTATGGTTTGGCAGCATTACTTTTTCAGGTAGCCCCGCAGTCAAAACCATAGGCATAAGCCTAGGTATAGGTACACGCTTTCCTGTACCACTACTTTTACTATACTGACGGATTCATTTGATGATGGCGTAAAAGTAGCAAACAACCGCCACGATGTCAAATGTATTTTTTAAAAATACTTATAGTACCAATATTCCTATAAGTAATTATCATTTAAATATTGGTTTTTCAGTTATATAGCAAAGTAATTCCCCTATTCAGCCTGTGGGTATTGCTAAATTGCAATTACAAATATACCCCAATAATGGTTATTTTCTAATCAATATCTTCTGGCAGATCTTCGTTTGGCCAGCTGACCAAAAAGTCTTCATAGTCTTCCGGCTCCAGGCCATCTTCGGTGACGGTCTTATCTTGCACCGATACACCTGCATGATGCACAGTTTGAGGATCTCCTGAGACCAACGGATGCCACCAGTACAGCTCCTTGCCCTCTTTTATTAGCCGGTAGGCACAGGTTGGCGGTAGCCATTTGAGCTCGCGCACCACTTTTGGGGTCAGTTGAACACAATCTGGTACGAAATTGAACCGATCTTCATAGTTTTTGCACCTACATGTGTTCCCATCGAGTAAAGTACAGGCAACATAGGTCCAGTGAATTTCACCGGTATCCCAGTCTTCAAGTTTGTTAAGACAGCAGCGGCCACAACCGTCGCACAGGCTTTCCCACTCACTTAAAGACATTTGTTCCAATGCTTTAGCTTTGTAGAAAGGAAGGGGATCGGTATTTTTCTTGGTGACCATTTATTGTTTTCTTTCTGCTTTATCCTCCGGTCTGCTACTACCGGAAAATGATGGCTTGGCGCGACTCACCATTGCCTATAGGCATATAGGTGTCTAGCTGGCTTAATGCTTTAAAAACAAAGGCCTTTAGTGCCAGTTTCACATAGACGGATGGGTCAAGGTGAAAAACAACTCTGATAACGATCGCGGCGAAAAAGTCACGCAAAAAAAACAGGATAGCATAAAAAAATCACCTAGTGGTGATAGTGATTCGAATGAGCGTTTTTCCGCCAATTTGCTCGCTGCTGATGCATTACTTGACTCAACCCTTTGGAATTTATGGCAGTTTTTACGGGGACTGTGGTTAAGTTACAGCACTTTCCTTCACCGGTTCAAAGTGCGTGGGATACGGCGTTTTTTTGTTGAGATTTTTTCAGAGGGACTAACGATAGGACTTGTGGGCCTCATTGTCATGGGAGCCTATTCGCAATCGGCCTATGAATTAACGCAACGGGCGGACTGGAAAACAACCTCAGATTTTTCCGTAACATTTACAGATAGATACGGGAATCCCATTGGACGACGCGGGATTCTTCTAAATGATAAAGTACCGCTGGACGAAATTCCCGACCATCTCATCAAAGCCACTCTCGCCACAGAAGACCGTAGATTTTTTCAACATTTCGGCATCGATATTCTGGGCACGTTCCGGGCTCTTGTTGCCAATGTTCGCGCCGGTGTTGTGGTACAGGGGGGATCATCTATTACCCAACAGTTGGCAAAAAACCTGTTTTTGACCAATGAACGCTCACTGGTGCGCAAGGTCAAAGAGGCCTATCTTGCCATGTGGTTAGAGGCAAATCTCACCAAGCGGGAAATTCTCAAGCTGTATCTGGATCGTGCTTATATGGGTGGGGGGACATTTGGTGTAGCAGCGGCTGCCGAATACTACTTCGATAAGGATGTTCGAGAAATCACATTAGCAGAAAGCGCAATGTTAGCAGGGCTTTACAAGGCACCTTCCAAATATGCCCCCCACGAAAATTTACCTAATGCCCGTGCCCGCGCGAATGAAGTTTTAAGCAATATGGTCGAGGCCGGTTTCATGAGTGAGGGACAAGTTATCGCTGCCCGGCGTAACCCGGCAACGCCGGTTAACCGTGGTGTCTCAACGGCTGCAGACTATTATATGGATTATGCTTTTGAGGAAGTGAAGGATTTGGCCGCCCAGTATCCCGAGCTTTTAAATGACAAAGTATTAACGGTTTCGACGACGCTCGATCCGAACCTTCAAAAGGCGGCGGATGATGTTGTTGCGAATAACTTATCCACCTATGGCAAGCGATATGGTGCCTCGGAAGGTGCATTAACTTCGTTAGAACCAAGTGGTGCCGTTCGCGCTATGGTGGGGGGGAGTAACTATGATGAAAGCCAGTTTAACCGGGCAACCAATGCGTTGCGCCAGCCTGGCTCTTCCTTCAAACCCTTTGTTTACATTAGTGCTTTCATGAATGGCTATTCAGCAGAGAGCATCGTTCGTGATGCCCCGATCAACATTGGCGGCTGGTCCCCGAGAAACTATGGTCGGCGGTACCGTGGACCGGTGACTTTAAAAACCGCGCTTACCAAGTCCATCAACACGATACCGGTACGTTTAGCACAGAGTGTGGGGCGTGATAAGATCGTGCGAACGGCGCATATGATGGGTATAAACAGTGAATTGCGCATTTCCCGTCCACTCCCGCTTGGGGTTGCCGAAGTGACCGTGATTGACATGGCCGGAGCTTACGGCGCATTTGCCAGCGGCGGTATTAAGGTGCAACCTTATGCGGTGGAGCAAATTCGCAACTCTAAAGGCAAACTCATTTTCGATCACAAGCGTGATGTCCCAACACCGCTGCGTATATTACCCTTTGAAAAAACGGCGGAGATGAATGATATCCTCGTTAATGTGGTACAAGCTGGCACCGGGCGACGCGCCCGGTTAGAAGGTATCACCGCTGCCGGAAAAACCGGAACGACACAGGCTTATCGGGACGCATGGTTTGTTGGCTATACCGGTAACTTTATAACTTCTGTATGGTTCGGAAATGATGATTTTTCGCCATCAAAACGGATGACGGGCGGCAGCTTGCCAGCGATGACTTGGCAAGCCTACATGAAAATTGCTCACGAAGGAGTTGAACTTAAGCCCATGCCTGGCGTTGATCCTGCGGACTATGATTTGCGGATAAGCTCGGTTTCCGATGGCAAAAACACCATCAATAACCCACCTAATTTGCTTAATAAGGATTCTGAGAATGTTTTGAAAGCAATCAACCGCCGCTTTGAAGTTCTGTTGCAAAGCTTTGATGAAAAGCAAGTTGATCTCACTCCAACTCTTGACAGCACAAAGCAGGAGATTTCGGGATGAGCTTGACCTCTACTGCTAAAGTTAAGGCAAAAAACAATCATTCGAAAAAAACTGAGGCGTCTCACCTGGCTGAAGATGGCAAGCTTACAGAGGTTACTTCCTATCAAAGTGAGGGGAAAGATGTTCACACCCGCGCTGTTGGGGGTGGAGAAATAGGCATTGCCCTTCCTTTACCTTCAGAGGCTCATCATTTTGATCCTGAAACTGAATGGCAAAAACCATGGCCTAAAGTTTCAAAGTTACTTTATAAAACACCTATCATCACATTCGGCCCGTTTCTTTTGTTTTTAATTATTGCTGTTTGCGTTGGCGTTGGCAGTGCATATGTTTCACTTAATCACGGGTCGCCTTTTCATTCGCTCGAAAGCGGTGTTTGGGTGGCACATCCGTTGGCAGGGACAAAACAGGATGACCCTTATAGCACTGCAATATTTGCAAGAACCCTTCGCATTCCACTTGGTAGTGGTGAAGGGCTTGCTTTCTATGCAGTGGTTGACGATGCCGGACGGCCGCTTGATCCCACATGTACCTACGAGATAGAGGGACGCCCTCTACCTGCACGTCTTTGGACGTTAACGGCTGCCGATAACCAGTTACATTTGCTAGCAACGGATGCCAACCGTGCGCATTTAAATAGCTCATTTTTAATACGCAACGCACAAGGCGGCTATGATATCACCTTATCACCCCAAGCTGTGGCGGGTAACTGGCTACCTAGTGGCGGGAGCGATGGACTTGTGTTGGTTCTACGTTTATATGACACGCCACTTGGTGCGGATATTGGCAGCTCCAGCTTGCGTTTGCCCGCCATTACACGGAGCTTTTGTCAATGAGTATAAAGGTAAAGCGTGGTTGGCAGCATAACCTCTCGCAGAAGCTGGCAGGTTGGCAGATCAAAACGTTGATTGGTGACGCAATCACTGTAATTGTCGGGCTTATAATCTCTACGAGTATATACCTTAGCGGCTGGCTACAATCTTTTATCGGCTTTTTACTTCCAGGTTTTCAGGGACGGCAAAAACCCATCTCGAAATGGTTTATCCGGCCATTCAAGGAGCGCTGGCTTGTCAAATATTTATCCCCCCGCTGGATTCTTTGGGGGATTGCCGGTTTCCTATTAGGTAGTATCATTCATATACTGATTATTCTATTTGTGCCCCAGGCAATACCCTTTAGCCTGTATGACAGTGTTGCAAAGTTCGGCCCTAACCGGCAGTTTAACATTTTGCCTCCAGTACTTGCGCGTAGTGAACCCCTACTTGATTTGGACCCCAGCATGCAGCACGCTTTGTGCCGCTTCAATTTGGAAAACGGGCCTTTGAAAGTGATAGGAGATATCCCCTCTCCTTTTTGGTCGCTTGTTTATTTTAATAGTAAAGGTCAGGTGGTGTATAGCCTTAATAATAGTAGTGCCAGCGACCAGGCCCTGTCCTTACTCGTTCTCACAACCGAGCAACTATCTGTTTTGCGCGAAAACCCTCCGGCTGAGCTTGAAAACATGATTGTTCAGGAAACTACAGATCCAAAAGGCTTTGTCATGATACGCGCTTTTATCCCGTCAAAAGCACATTTACCATCTATCAAAACAGGGCTTACTTCGGCTCAATGCCAAGTGGAGCTGGGGGCACAACTATAAACAGGACAACTGTTCACTAAGCTGGTGCTTCAGCACCCCCGGCATATTTGCGCTTGTATTATTTTAGTGGTGCTTTGCGTTCCAAGCCCCAGCCACTATAAATTCTTGAGCGGCGGACTTTCTTTTTTTCTTTATAGGTTGCCAACTCTTTACAGCCTTTATTCATTGCCATGAATTCTGCTGTCAGTGACGCCTGCGCCTGATTGGCATCCCAAACAGCACTTTTTGATGGTGTTTCCAGCTCCAAGCTGTTTATGGCATGACGGTAAGCCATCATACGCAGCCGTAAAGATTGTAATACCCAATCATCCAGATTTTTGTTCTCTTTTGTACGGGCAACGACCCCCCATTGCATGGCTGGAGTGGGGTTTGGGGTGCGGGCCAATGCTGCTAGACGTTCTTTATCAGCTGCAAAAACCCTTTCGCGCACTTGGCAGTAAGGCAACAAGAGTGCCTGATCGCTTTTGGTATCAGCTATCAGTTTGGTGTATCTAACTTCGCTAGCTTTGTAATTTTGCTTTTGTAACAACTCGTAGTAGCGCTCTATGGCTATTTGAGCCTGATTGGTTGTCAACCAACCTGTGCGCCGCAATTCCGCTTGGGTTTTACCTATCCAGTTACTATGGTTTGGGGGGAGAACAAGTGCCCAACCGCGATTGCGCATCTGCTTTTCATCGCTACTTAGATTCAACGTTGATACATCTTCACGGGCAAAGTATCGCTTGGCTTTTCCAGCTTCCATCATAATTTGATCATGAAAATAGTCCGGTTTTGCACGCCCGAAATCACCTTGCGGGCGGGCACAAGCTGTGAGCGACAATACCAAGCCCAGTACAATTATAGGACTATAATTGTGCTGTTTTATCTTTAGAAAAGGAAATTGTTGAAATGACATGCTTAGCCCTATCTCACAGACTAGGGCATTATAGATTAATATTTATCATCTATAAATTTATTTAGGAGTTATTCATCGTGTTATGCATAGTAATGTAGGCTTAGAGCACCTGTCGAAAACAGGTTGATAATGTTGCTCTTCTGTATCACTGTTATTGCTCTCTCCAAAGCTACAACAGTGGGTTAGAGTGTTCATTTTCCCCCTTAGATAAATTCAGGAAATGGCGTCCTTCTTTATCTTCAACTTCAATGACCCAGAAATCAGCATCCATACGCTTTTCTTTTTGTAGCCTATCGAGGATATCTTCGCGCGTTACTTGTTGTTTCAATCGCTCGAATTCACGGTCTTGCTCTTTTGTTTCGCAATAATATGACTGTGGTGCCGGACCATATAAATCATAGCTGCCATTAATATGGTCGACTATAACAAATATACTCCCCGCTTCTTCCGCTCCTTTTTGATTTATAAGAGCATACGCCCCTTCACTAAAGCAGCGCCGGATATAAGCAGTCGTCCAAAACTTAGAGGTAAGACGCATTTGTTACTTTCTGTGATCGTTTGTTTTCTTGGAAACTGGGCTGTTAAAACAATGAATAATTATAGGGCATTTGAATAAAGCAGCTTGCTATTTCATAGAAGCCACAGTACACGACACATTTGCTGAGAGTGACTAAATCTGTTTGAGTGCTGGATTCTTCACCAAAAGGATCCAGAGCTTGTCCAACATCGTT